>NZ_JBEPML010000007.1:0-250273 GCF_040545735.1 Aquamicrobium terrae | reverse complement strand
CCGATCCTCGCAATCGCAGCGACCATGCGAAAGATCATCATAACCCTCAACGCAAGGCTCAGAGACAATCAAAACCATCAGAGTTGATGACGATGGAGTGGTTGCCAGGGCAAGTCGGGTCCGCAAGCTAAATTGAAGGACGTTGTCTGCAACGTGGCCGTATCCCTCTCCTCGCAAACGGCAAGAGATCGCGTGAGGGCTCGTTTCCGTCAAAACTGAAATGATCCACAATTCGGAAAGAGCCACAAACCCCGCACAACGAAAAAGCCGCCGGGTTCCCCCAGCGGCTTCAATTCGTTTGTAAACCGGGCCGGCCTCAGTTCAGGCGGGCCTTGACTTCCTCGACCGACTTCTTGAACAGGTCGGCGTCGGCCTTGCCGTCCACCTTGTCGCCCAGCACCTTGCGGGCGGCCTCGACGGCCAGCTCGACGGCGCTGGCGCGCACTTCGCTGACGGCGTCACGCTCGGCCTGGGCGATCTTCTGCTCGGCCATGGCGGTGCGGCGCGCCACATAGTCCTCGGTCTTGTGCTTGGCCTCTTCGGCCAGAGCCTCGGCCTCGCGCCTGGCGATCTCGACGATCTCGGCCGCTTCCTCTTCGGCGGCCTTGCGCTTCTTCTGGTACTCGGCCAGCAGGGCCTGCGCTTCCTCGCGCAGACGCCTGGCTTCCTCAAGCTCGTTGCGGATGCGTTCGGCGCGCTGGTCGAGCGCCTTGGACACCATGCCCGGAACCTTGATGTAGATGCAGATGGCGATGAAGATCACCAGCGCGATCGTTGCCCAGACTGTGGCGAGAGATGTTGCGTCCATGTCCCTGCCCTCAACCGGCGACGGATTTGACGGCGGCAGCCACACCGGCCTTGTCGGCCTTGCCGACGAGCTGCTCGATGATGGCGGAGGCCGTGGATTCGGCAATGGCGCCGACATCCTTCATGGCGTTGGACTTGATCGAGGCGATGTGCGCCTCGGACTCGGCCAGCTTCTTGTCGAGTTCGGCTTCGATCTTCTTGCGGACGGCGCCGGCCTCGGCTTCGGCCGCGTCGCGGGCCTTCTGGCCGATGGCCATGGCACCGGCGCGAGCCTGGGCCAGTTCCTGCTCATAGGCGGCCACCGCGGCGTCCGCCTCCTCCTTCATGCGGGCGGCCTGGTCGAGATCGCTGGCGATCTTGCCGCTGCGCGTCTCGACGATGCCGGCAAGGCGCGGCATCGCGACCCGCTTCAGGAACAGGTAGAAAAGACCGAAGGTGATCGCCAGCCAGACAATCTGCGACGCGAAGGTCTCGGGATTGAAGGGCGGAAACAGACCTTCCTCGGCGGCTTCATGCGGAACCTCGGTTCCGATCAGAACGTCCGTCGTGGTCGCGCCCTGATCCGCAGGCGCCGTTTCTTGCCCGTAGGCTGATGTCACGAACATCTTTCGTCCCTGTCATTCGGGCCGGCCGGCATGCGGCGCGGCCCCAGTCTAAGGCAGATCAGCCGAACAGCGCCAGAAGGGCGATGAGCAGCGAGAAGATGCCCAGAGCTTCGGTCACGGCGAAGCCGAACACCAGGCGGCCGAACTGGCCGTCAGCGGCGGACGGGTTGCGCAGCGCGCCGCCCAGATAGCTCGAGAAGATGTTGCCGAGGCCGATGGCCGCGCCACCCATGCCCAGGCACGCGATACCGGCACCGATGTACTTTGCTGCTTCAGCTTCCATTTCTTCAACTCCTTGTGGAATGGCTTTTCAGGTTTCGTCGACGCAGACCGTCTGCGAGCGATTTCGTCAGTGCCCCGGATGCAGGGCGTCGTTCAGGTACATGCAGGTCAGGATGGCGAACACATAGGCCTGCAGCGCGGCGACCAGCACTTCGAGGCCGGTGATCGCGACCGTCATGATCAGCGGCAGCACGGCGCCGGCAATGCCCACGCCACCCAGGGCGCCCAGCGACACGATGAAGCCGGCGAACACCTTCAGCGTGATGTGGCCGGCCAGCATGTTGGCGAAAAGACGGACGGAGAGGCTGACCGGGCGCGACAGGAACGACACCACCTCGATCACCGCCACCAGCGGGATGAGGATGGCCGGCACGCCGCTCGGCGCGAACAGCTTGAAGAAGCCGAAGCCGTGCTTGGCGAGGCCGTAGACCAGCACCACGCCGATGACCAGCACCGACAGCGCGAAGGTGACGATGATGTGGCTGGTGACGGTGAAGAAATAGGGGATCAGACCGAGCAGATTCGCGACCAGCACGAACATGAACAGCGAGAACACGAAGGGGAAGAAGCGCATGCCCTGGCTGCCCGCCGAATCCTTGAGCATGTTGGCGATGAACTCGTAGGTCAGCTCGGCCGAGGACTGCCAGCGGGTCGGCACCAGATGGCGGCCGGAAGTGGCAAGGTAGAGGAAGGCCGAGGCCACGACGACGGTCACGACCATGAACAGCGAGGAATTGGTGAAGGAAAGATCGTAGCCCCCGATCTCGATCGGGACGATCTTGTTGATATGGAACTGGTGGATCGGGTCGACCTTGTCAGCAGCTGCCACGTTCAGTCCTCATATGGCCGCTTGCGGCCTTGCCTCAATTGCCTTCGCGCCTCGGGCGCGCTTACTCGTCCTTCGAACCGGATCGGGGCCTACCCTGCCCAAACCCGGCCATCAAGCCTGCGGAGCGCAGAACGTTGAGCACGCCAGCCGCAAAACCGACAAGCAGGAAGACAATGAGACCCCATGGCGAGGTTCCGGCAACGCGATCCACCACCCATCCTATCGCGATGCCCACCACCACACCGGCAATGAACTCGCTGGACAGCTTGAACGCCTGGCCATAGCCAGTCGAACCGCCTGCTTGCGCGTTGTCTTCCCCCTCAAACGCCTTCGGATGCCGTGCTGCCAGAGATGCCCCAAGCTCACGCCGACGGCGCTCAAGTTCGTCGTCGCGGATGTCGCCTTCGCGGTTATTCCGGGGGCCGGTCTCTCCGGTTCCGCCTGGCCCATTCTTACCGGCCATCGTAACCTCCCTGCCCGGCCGAAAGTCCGCCGTCGGTCTGCATCCAGTTGGCGCGCAACATAGTTACAGGCCCTCCGCCCGTCAAGCCACGCGGGGGTTTTCAAAAGCAAAGTATTAGCAAAGTAAAATCAATACTTTACGCGGGTGCGACATAGTGCCCGCCGCCAGCCGGCGGGGGGCGGGCATGGAATCCCCTCCCTTGCCGGCATATCCGGCGGCAGCGGCGGCTCGGTTCAGCTCCAGCCGCCGCCATAGGTGCGGTAGAAGATATGCAGGCCGATCTTGGTCATCTTGTGCATGGTCCGCGCCCAGCCCGGATTGACGTAGGTCGCATAGTAATGCGTGGCCGATCCGACCTCGGGCAGGAATATCTTGCCGGCCGTCACCGCCATGGCGACCTCCTCGGCGATCTTGTAGCGGCGCGGCTCGGTCACCCGCTTCTTGCGGCCGTCGCAGGCAAAGGAGAACTGGCAGCGGTTCAGCCAGTTGTCGTTCTGGTAGACGACGCCGCAGATCGATGCCGGATAGGCGGGGTTGCGCACCCGGTTCAGCACCACCTGCGCCACGGCGGCCTGGCCGCGCAGGGATTCGCTGCGCGCCTCGAAGTAGACCGCATTGGCGAGGCACTTCTGCTCGGCCTTGGAAAACACCGTCGCCGGCAGCGGATTGCGCATCCAGGCGTGATCGCCCTTGCCCACCGGAGGAATGAAACGTCCGCCGTTCGGCTGCTCTTCCTGCAACAGCGCCTTGAAGGGCGAGGATTTGGCATAGTCCACTTCGGCCGGCGCATAGGCGGTTGCCAGGATGTCCGGCTTGTCGTTGTTCATAAGGCTGGCCAGCATGCTTGCGGCGCCTTTCGCCGGCCGGGGCTCCTCGCGCATATGGAAGGCGGAGGCGATCTGCACCTCCTTGCCTTTTATCTGCGGCTTGGCAAAGGCCATCTTCATGCTGCCATCGAGGCTTTTGCGCAGCATCAGCGACGACGTGCGCTCGAAGATCGAGCCGGCGGTGAAGTTCTTCGGCGGCGCGACCGGCGCGATCTTGACCAGACGGCCGCTCTTGCCATGGCGCATGACCCGGTCCTCGTCCGGCGTTTCGCCGATGATGCCGCTCTTGGAGCGGAACGCCACGGTGCCGACGCCGGGAAGCTCCACGCCCGAGCCGGCCAGCGAGGCGGCCGAGGCCACCGAGGCGGCGGAAGCCTGGAACGGCATTTCGGCAGCCTGGGTCGAGCCGGCGACGGACTTTTCGATATAGGCGTTCCACCGTGCATTGGCATCCAAACCGGAAACCAGGCTGGTCATATCCTGAAAGGCGGTGACGGTCGGCGAGCCGACCCATATGCCAAGCCCGACGACCAGAGGCGCAATGAACGAACGCTGCTTGCCACCGGCGGCGGCGGCCAGCCGCTTCACGACACGTCGATGCACGGAACTCTCCAGAACGCTACGAAACCCACTGGAGACAAAAATGATGCATTAACCTTGATGGCCGGTTAACGGAGACGGCTTTCATCGCACCCCGCGACCTGACAAGCGGGAGCGAATCGGCTTTCAGTCCGTCTATCCCTTTCCCGGCACGAGGACGGCTCATGACGATCACCATGTACGGCATCCCCAATTGCGACACGATCAAGAAGGCGCGCACCTGGCTGGAGGACCACGACATCGCCTACACCTTCCATGACTACCGGGCCGAGGGGCTGGACAAGGCCACGCTGGAAGGCTGGATCGGCAAGGTCGGCTGGCAGGTGCTGCTCAACAAGGCCAGCACCACTTTTCGCGGCCTCGCCGATGCGGACAAGCAGGATATCGACGAAGAAAAGGCAAAAGCGTTGCTGCTTGCCCACCCGACCATGATCAAGCGCCCGGTTCTGGACCTGGACGAGCGCGTGCTGGTGGGGTTCAAGCCGGATATGTATGCGGCAGAGGTGACGGCATAGGCCGGCAGCGCCGGGTGGCTTTTACCGGCGAGGGTCCGGCATGGATCCCGGCTCGCGGTCGCTATCGCTCCCTCTGCCGGGGTGACGCGGAGATATTCCACGTCATCCCCGACCTCGCAATGAGCGCCGCGAATGGAGAGTGTCGGGAATCCATGCCGGAACGTCTATAAATTCGCCAATGATCCCGAACTGACATTCTTCATCCCGGAAATTCCTGCAACGAAGCGATGACAGGCTGTCCGGACTCATTCCGGAAACCCGAAGAGAGGCTTCACGCTTCCCCGAGGTAAGCCGCCAGCGCCACGGCGTTGTTGTGCTGCTCGTCATGGGCCGCGAACAGAAGCGTCACCTTGCCCTTGGCCATGAGGCCGCGCAGTTCGGCAACGGCCTCGTCCTTGTCCTTCAGCTCGGCCCGGTAGCGCTTCTGGAATTCCGTCCAGCGCTCCGGATCGTGGCCGAACCAGTTGCGCAGATCGTCGCTGGGGGCGATGTCCTTCAGCCACAGGTCGAGCCGCGCGTCTTCCTTCTTCACGCCGCGCGGCCAGAGCCGATCGACCAGCACGCGCTGCCCGTCGCCGTCGGCGGCGGGTTCGTAGACGCGCTTGACCACCAGCCCGGACATGTCAGGCCCATTCGCCGGCGCGCATCACCGGCACGGTGCTGCCATCCTCGCGGACGCCGTCGATGTCGACCTTGCCGGAGCCGATCATCCAGTCGATGTGGATAAGGCTCTTGTTGCCGCCGCGCGCCGCGATGTCCTCGGGGCTCAGCTTGTCGCCGCCGACGAAGCACTTGGAATAGCACTGGCCGAGCGCGATGTGGCACGAGGCGTTCTCGTCGAACAGCGTGTTGTAAAAGAGAATGCCGCTCTGCGAGATCGGCGAGGAATGCGGCACCAGCGCCACCTCGCCCAGCCGGCGCGCGCCCTCGTCGGTGTCCAGCACCTTGTTCAGCACATCGGCACCCTTCGACGCCGTCGCCTCGACGATGCGGCCTTCCTCGAAGCGCACCGAAATCTCGTCGATCAGCGTGCCCTGGTAGGAAAGCGGCTTGGTCGAGGACACATGGCCGGAAACGCGCAGGCGATGCGGGGTGGTGAACACCTCCTCGGTCGGGATGTTGGGGTTGCAGGTCACGCCGTTCTTGGCGGTCGAGGCGCCGCCCATCCATTCGTGGTCGTCGGCAAGGCCGAGCGTCAGGTCGGTGCCGGGGCCCTTGAAATGCAGCGCGTGGAAACGGTGGCCGTTCAGCCATTCGGTGCGCTTCGCCAGGGCCGCATTGTGCCGGCCCCATGCCTCGACCGGATCGTCATTGTCGACGCGGCTTGCCGCGAAGATCGCCTCGGCGAGCTTCTTGACCGCGGCCTCGTCGCTCTCGCCCGGGAACACCTGCCGCGCCCATGCCAGTTCGGGATAGGCGAGGATGGTCCAGTTGATGTCGAAGCCGGTGATCTTTTCCAGCGCCGGCTGATAGGCCATGGAATTGGCCTTGTTGGCGCGCGCCACCTTGGCCGGGTCCTGCCCGGACAGCAGCGACGGGTCGTCGCCGCGCACCGCCAGCCGCGCGGCATTCTGCGAGAATGCCTTCGCCATGCCCTCATGCAGCCAGCCGGCGGCGCGGTCGAAGCTGGCATCGGCGCCGTAACGGAAGCGGGCAAGCGTGATCTCGTCGTCGGAGAAGATCGGCGTCACCAGCCCGGCCCCGGCCTTGTAGGCCTGCTCCACGATCCTGCGGGTCAGCGGCAGGGCGGCGATGGAGGAGGTCAGCACCAGATCCTGGCCGGGCTGGAGCTGGAGGCCGACCTTGATCGCCACTTCCGCCAGCCGGTCGAGCTTCACCGGATCGATGACGGCGGATAGATCGGTGGCGGGGGTGATCGAAGGGGCGTGTGCCGTCATGGGAGAAAAGCCTGTGAATGTGTGTGCCAAACTTTCTAGATAGACCCGTGCCGGCCCTCTTTCCAGCCTTATGCGCCATCCGATCGGCCCTTGCGGCCTCTGGCCCAACGGAAGTCGCATTGTTTCGACCGCGGACGCACATATTGTGCGCATGATGAACGCCCCGCCCGCTTCCTCCTTCCGTTTCGCGCCCCTGCGCTTCGCCGTGGCCGGAATGGCCTCGCTTGCCGTCGCCATGGGCATCGGCCGCTTCGTCTACACGCCCATCCTGCCCGGCATGATGGAGGGGCTCGGCCTTTCGGCCTCCGACGCGGGGCTGATCGCCTCGGCCAACTATCTCGGCTACCTCGCCGGCGCGCTGGCGGCCGCAGGCGGATGGGCGCATGGACGCGAGCGGCAGATCGCGCTCGCCAGCCTGGCGGCCAGCGCCATCCTTGCCGCCGCCATGGGCGTCTTTTCCGGCATGGTGCCCTTCCTGGCGATCCGCTTCCTCGCCGGGGCAGCCAGCGCATTCACCATGGTGTTCATGACCAGCATCGTCTTCAGCCACCTGATCCTTGCCCGGCGCACAGACCTTCAGGCTTTGCATTTCGGCGGCGTTGGCCTCGGCATCGTCGTTTCCTCGCTTTTGATGGCGGGGCTGGCCGGCATTCATGCCGACTGGATCGCCGGCTGGTACTGGTCCGGCGCCCTGTCGCTGGCCGGGCTCGGCCTCGTCGCCCTGCTTGCCGACGAGGGCGTGGCCAACGGCGCGGGCTCCGGGCGGGAACCGCCTCTGCCGAAAGATCCGGCACTGCGCAGGATCATCCTCTCCTACGGGCTGTTCGGCTTCGGCTATGTCATCACCGCGACCTTCCTCGTCGCCATCGTGCGCCAGAACGGCGAAACCCGCCTGTTCGAAGCGCTGGTGTGGCTGGCCACGGGCGCCGCGGCGGTCCCGTCATTGTTCCTGTGGCAGAAGGTGGCGAACCGCAGCAGCGTCAACCATGCCTATGCCGCCGCCTGCCTGGTCGAGGCCGTCGGCGTGGCGGCGAGCGTCATGGTGGCGGGGCGCACGGGCCCACTTGCCGGCGGGCTGCTGCTCGGCGCGACCTTCATGGCGCCGACGGCGCTGGGCATACAGGCGGCCCGGCAGCTCGCGCCGCTGGCGACGCGGCGCGTGTTCGCCATCATGACCGCCTCCTTCGGCCTCGGCCAGATCATAGGCCCGCTGATAGCCGGCCTGCTGGTCGAATGGTCGGGCAACTATGTCTCCGCTTCCCTGCTGGCGGCCGCCATCCTGGTGCTTTCCGCCGCCATCGCCTGGTCGGCCGCGCCAAAATCGCCATGATTTTGATCTTGCTCGCGCAAGATGAAATATGACCTTATGCCCGCCACCCGGTCATAGCGCCGCTTCGCGCGCCCAACGAGGACCCGCCACGTGTTCGTATCCTTCTTTCCCAAGCCGAAACTGTTCTTCATTTCGGTGGTGCTGTGGAGCGCCGTGCTGGTGGCCGGCTGGTTCCTTGGCGGAGACCGGCTCGGGGCCGTGTTCGGCCTGCCGCCGGCCGCGCCCGGTGCGCCGCCGATCATCGGCGTATCGATATTCTGGTCGCCGCCGTTCCTGTGGTTCTACATTTATTTCTTCATCGGCGTGATGATCTTCTATGGGTTCTGGCGCTGGTATTCGCCCAATCCGTGGCTGCGCTGGTCGATCCTCGGCTCGGCGCTCATCCTGTTCGTGGTCTATTTCCAGGTGCAGGTGTCGGTGGCGGTCAACGCCTGGTACGGCCCGTTCTACGATCTCATCCAGGCGATCCTGTCCAAGAGCCAGACCGCAACGCAGGCCCAGCTCTATGGTGAGATCGGCAGCTTCGCCGGCCTCGCGCTCGTCGGCATGAATGTCGCCGTGCTCAACGCCTTCTTCGTCAGCCACTGGATCTTCCGCTGGCGCACCGCCATGAACGACTATTATGTCGCCCACTGGGAAAGGCTGCGCCACATCGAAGGCGCCTCGCAGCGTGTCCAGGAAGATACGATGCGCTTTTCCCAGATCATGGAAAGCCTCGGCGTCTCCTTCGTCGATTCCATCATGACGCTGATCGCCTTCACGCCGGTGCTGATCAACCTCTCGCAACATATCAGCGCCCTGCCCATCGTCGGCGAGGTCGGGCAGCCGCTGGTCCTGGCGGCCATCGCCTGGTCGGTGTTCGGCACGGTGGCGCTGGCGCTGGCCGGCTTCAAGCTGCCGGGCCTGCAATTCCGCAACCAGCGGGTCGAGGCCGCCTATCGCAAGGAACTCGTCTATGGCGAGGACCACGAGGACCGCGCCCAGCCGGCCACCCTTGCCGAACTGTTCGCCAATGTGCGCCGCAACTATTTCAGGCTCTATTTCCACTACGTCTATTTCAACGTCGTGCGCTACACCTACCTGCAGGCCAACAACATGTTCTCCCTGCTGGTCATGGTGCCGTCGATCGTCGCCCAGAGACTGACGCTGGGCCTGATGAACCAGATCAGCTATGCTTTCTCGCAGGTGACCAGCTCGTTCCAGTTCCTCGTCAACTCATGGTCGACGATCGTGGAGCTTCTGTCGGTCTACAAGCGCCTGCACGCGTTCGAGGCGACGCTGTCGGGCGAGGAACTGCCGAAGCTCGATCAGGATTTCATCGAGGCGGGCGGCGTGGAGGAGCATGCCTGAACGCGATCGCCGCTGAAGCAGGATGACCCCGCATCCCGCGATGCAGGGCGGCCGGGGCGAATTTCCGCCCCCGCCCCTTCCATGCCGGCGAATTTCAGCTAAAACGCGGGCGAACAGACCGCCATTGCGGCACAGAAACGGTTTTGAGTGAATGGCCGACGACAGCTTTATCCGCGAAGTGAACGAAGAATTGCGCAAGGAGCAGGCCAAGGCGGTGTGGAACCGTTTCGGCCCGCTGATGATCGGCATCGCCGTTCTGGTCGTGCTCGCCACCGCGGCCTATGTCGGCTATCGCCAATGGGACGAAAGCCGCGCCAACCGTTCGGGCGATGCCTTTTCGCAGGCGCTGACCCTTGCCAACGAAGGCAAGCGCGACGAGGCGCTGACGGCGCTCGCCGAGCTGCAGAAGGACGGCTACGGCGCCTATCCGGTGCTGGCGCGCCTGCGTGCCGCCACCTTCAAGGCCGACAGCGGCGATGTGGCGGCGGCCGTGACCGAGCTCGATGCCGTCGCCGCCGACAGTGCCATCCCGCAGGGTTTGCGCGACATGGCCAGGCTGCGCGCCGCGCTGCTTCTGGTCGATACCGGCAGCTATGCCGACGTGTCCTCCCGCGTCGAGGCGATGGCCGTGGATGGCAATGCGCTGCGCCATTCCGCCCGCGAGGCGCTGGGGCTCGCCGCCTGGAAGGAAGGCAAGGCGGGCGATGCGCTCAAGCTGTTCGACCAGATCGTGGAAGACGACCAGGCGCCGCAGAACATTCGCCAGCGCGCCTCCCTGATGTCCGAACTGATCCGCGGTTCGGGCGATGCGTCGTGACACATGAGCTTCAAAGCCGCCATCATCGGCCGGCCTAACGTCGGCAAATCCACGCTCTTCAACCGCCTCGTCGGGCGCAAGCTGGCGCTGGTCGACGACACGCCGGGGGTGACCCGCGACCGCCGCGTCCATGCCGCCAAGCTCTACGACCTCGCCTTCGAGGTGATCGACACCGCCGGCTTCGAGGATGCGCCGGCCGCCACTCTACCCGGACGCATGCGCGCCCAGACCGAGATCGCCATCGACGAGGCCGACGTCATCTTCTTCGTGGTCGACGCCAAGGCCGGGCTGATGCCCGACGACCGCACCTTCGCCGACATCGTGCGCCGCTCTGGCAAGCCGGTGGTGCTGGTTGCCAACAAGGCCGAGGCACGCGGCGCGCAGGGCGGCTTGCTGGAAGCGTGGGAACTGGGGCTCGGGGAGCCGGTGCCGGTCTCGGCCGAGCATGGCGTCGGCATGCCTGATCTTCGCGACGCCGTGGTCGGGGCCCTGGGCGAGGAGCGCACGCTCGGCAAGGACGACGAGGACGACGACGAAACGCTTGCAGCCAGCGAAGTGCTGATCGGCGAGGACATCGCCGATCCGGAAGCCGAGGCGCCGGCCTATGACGAGACCAAGCCGCTGCGCATCGCTGTGGTCGGCCGCCCCAATGCCGGCAAGTCCACCCTCATCAACGCGCTGATCGGCGAGGAGCGGCTGCTGACCGGGCCGGAAGCCGGCATCACCCGCGATTCGATCTCCGTCGACTGGGACTGGCGCGGACGGCAGATGAAGCTGTTCGACACAGCCGGCATGCGCCGCAAGTCCAAGGTGCAGGAGAAGCTGGAGAAGCTCTCCGTGGCCGACGGCCTGCGCGCCATCCGCTTCGCCGAGATCGTGGTCATCGTGCTCGACGCCACCATCCCCTTCGAGAAGCAGGATCTGCAGATCGCCGACCTCATCATCCGCGAGGGACGCGCGCCGGTCATCGCCTTCAACAAATGGGACCTGATCGACAACCCGCAGCAAGTGCTGGCCGAACTGCGCGAGAAGACCGAGCGGCTTTTGCCGCAGGTGCGCGGCATCCAGGCGGTGCCGGTCTCGGCCGAGACGGGGCGCGGGCTCGACAAGCTGATGGATGCGGTGGTGCGTACTCACAAGGTGTGGAACAGCCGTGTTTCCACCGGCCGGCTGAACCGCTGGCTGGAGGGCATCCTCGCCCATCATCCGCCGCCGGCCGTGGCCGGACGCCGGCTGAAGGTCAAATACATCACCCAGGCCAAGACGCGCCCGCCGGGCTTCGTCGTCTCCTGCTCGCGGCCGGAAGCCATGCCGCAATCCTATGTGCGCTATCTGGTCAACAATCTGCGCGAGGCCTTCGACATGCCCGGCGTGCCGATCCGGATCGCACTGCGCACCTCGGACAATCCCTTCGCCAACCGGGCCCGCAAGAAGAGCTGACGCCGGCGGCCCGGCCGGCCCCGGCTTGGCAAGTCGACGGCTGCCGGATATTGTGATGTCCGAAGTCGGTTCGATCCATGCGAGCCGCAGGGTGGCGCTGGGGGATTGCACAATTTTTTGCTTGCTCTCGGAAAGCCTCTCGCAGGCTTCAACGAGGGTAAGAAAAATTCCTGGGAACAGGACATTCGGGTCCAGCGGCCCCCTGACCGGAAACAGCGCGCACAGGCAGCGCCGTTCCTTCTACTCCCCTGGCACTTCTTACTCCCCTGGCATCGTGACCCCGGCCGCGCCTTTGCACGGCCCCGGCGCGTGCGGCTCCCTGCGAGCCCGCCGCGTCCCCGCCCCTATGTTCAACCAACCCGGAGGTATCAATTGAGTGAAGCGATCAGGGAGGTGCTGGACTGGCTCGAGAGCCGGCCGGACATCCAGAGCCTGAGGGCCGCGGTCTGCGACCTGAACGGCATCATGCGGGGCAAGCGCATTCCCGTCGATCAGGCGGTCAAGGCACTGGAAGGCAAGTTGCGCATGCCGTTTTCGGTGTGCGGCGTCGATGTCTGGGGGGAAGACATCGTCGGCAACAAGCTGGTGTTCTCCACCGGCGATGCCGACGGCATCTGCCAGTGGACCGGCCGCGGCATCCTGCCGATGGAATGGACCGCTCACCCCACCGCCCTCATCCCGCTCTGGCTCACCGACGAGAGCGGCGCGCCCTTCCTCGGCGATCCGCGCCAGGTGCTCGCCCGCATCCTCGACCGCTACAAGGCGCTGGACCTGACGCCGGTGGTCGCCACCGAGCTGGAATTCTACCTCGTCGATCCCAAGCCCGCGCGCCCGCGCGGCCCCGTCTCGCCGATCACCGGCCGGCGGCTCGATTCCGACGCGGCACTTTCCATCGACGAGATCGACGATTTCGAAGGCTTCATGCACGAAGTCTACGCCGCCTGCCGGGCGCAGGACATTCCCGTGGATTCGGCCATCGCCGAAAACGGCGTCGGCCAGTTCGAGATCAACCTCAACCATGTCGACGATGCGCTGCGCGCAGCCGACGACGCCATCCTGTTCAAGCGCACGGTGAAGGGCATCGCCCGCAAGCACGGCTTCATCGCCTCCTTCATGGCCAAGCCCTACGGCAAGCGCTCGGGCAGCGGGCTGCATGTCCATTTCAGCCTGATCGACAAGGACGGCAACAACGTCTTCGACGACGGCACCGCACGAGGCTCCGATACATTGCGCCATGCCGTGGGCGGCCTGCTGGCCGCGATGGCCGAAAGCACGCTGGTGTTCGCACCGCACTTCAACTCGTTCCGCCGCCTGCGGCCGAATTCCCATGCTCCGACCGCCGTCGCCTGGGGCTACGAGAACCGCATGGTGGCGATCCGGATTCCGGGCGGCCCCTCTTCAGCGCGCCGCATCGAGCATCGCGTCGCCGGGGCCGACGCCAACCCCTATCTGGTGCTGGCCGCCATTCTGGGTGCGGCGCTCATCGGCATCGAGAAGAACCTGAACCCCGGCGAGCCGGCGACGACCGACGTCTACGAACGCAACCTGCCCAAGCTGCCGCCGGACTGGGCCTCGGCCATCGCCAGCTTCGAGAGCGGAAGCCTCGTCGCCGAGATCTTCCCGGATGCGCTGCGCGGCTCGCTCGTCGCCTGCAAGAAGCAGGAACTCGAAACCTTCGCGCTCAGGGTCAACAATTTCGAGTTCGAGACCTATCTGGAAGCGGTCTAGGCACGTAGAGACATACTGCGCCCGATGCCGGCACGCGCATTCGGGCGCAGTGTTCATGCACAGGCAGCCTTTGGATAGCGTGGATAAATTTGCATTGCCCGCATAATTTCCGCACCAGTGATTGACATGAAAATACACCCTGATACTAAATGTAGTTGTCATGGTTCCTTTCAGAATCCTCGCGGTTCGGAAAGGCTAAGAGGGAAGCCGGTGCCCTTTCGGGGAATTCCGGCGCTGCCCCCGCAACTGTAAACGGTGAGTCGCTGTCTCTTTCGTGTCACTGGCGTCAAGGCGCCGGGAAGGCCTGACAGCGACGACGATCCGTGAGCCAGGAGACCTGCCGTGACGTTGCACGAAACTCGGGCGGGGTGTCCCGGAGGTGCGCCTGCCAGCGCGGCCTGAACCGCGTCTTCCGGCATGCGTTGCCCCAAGCTTCCCCGTCCACAGCGCCACGGGGACAAGATGCCGGCGACCACTGCACTCCAGACGAACGGGGCCGACAAGGCCCCCCCTTCCATCGAAACCGATGCTTTCACCCCGGCCGAGCCGGGCTATCGCATCATCCGCCGCAACGGGTCGGTCACGCCGTTCGATCCGACCAAGATCACCGTCGCGCTGACCAAGGCGTTCCTGGCCGTGGAGGGTTCGGTGGCGGCCGGCTCGCGCCGCGTGCATGACGTGGTCAAGGACCTGACCGAGCAGGTCGTGTCGAACCTCATGCGCCGCATCGGCGAGGGCCGCACCTTCCACATCGAGGACGTGCAGGACCAGGTCGAGCTCGCGTTGATGCGCTCGGAGCACCACAAGGTCGCCCGCGCCTATGTGCTGTATCGTGAAGAACGGGCGCGCGAGCGCGCGGCAGCCAAGGCAGCCGTTGCCGAGACGGCGGCACCTTCGCTCCACGTCACCCTCGCCACCGGCGAAAAGGCGCCGCTGGACGAAGCTCGCTTCCGCCGCATCGTCGAGGAAGCCTGCGAGGGACTGGAGGCCGTGTCGCCGCAGCCGGTCCTGACCGAAGCGCTGCGCAACCTCTATGACGGCATCACCGAGGACGAACTGTCGCTGGCGCCGATCCTTGCCGCGCGCACGCTGGTCGAGACCGAACCGAACTACAGCTTCGTTTCCGCCCGCCTGTTGCTCGACCGGCTGCGCCGCGAGGCGCTGAGCTTCGTCACCGGCCGCCCCGAGCAGGCGACGCAGGCCGACATGGCCGGGCGCTATGCCAGCTATTTCCCCGAGTTCATCAGGACCGGCATCGAGGCCGAGCTTATCGATCCCGAACTCGCCCGCTTCGACCTCAAGCGCATCGGCGCGGCGCTCAAGGCCGATCGCGACCTGAATTTCCAGTATCTGGGCCTGCAAACCCTCTACGACCGCTATTTCCTGCACACCAAGGGCAAGCGCTTCGAGCTGCCGCAGGCCTTCTTCATGCGCGTCGCCATGGGGCTTGCCGTGCGCGAGATCGACCGCGAGGCGCGCGCCATCGAGTTCTACAACCTTTTGTCGTCCTTCGACTTCATGTGCTCGACGCCGACCCTGTTCAATTCGGGCACGCTGAGGCCGCAGCTTTCGTCCTGCTTCCTCACCACCATCGGCGACGACCTCGACGCCATCTTCAAGGGCGTCAAGGACAATGCGCTGCTCGCCAAATATTCCGGCGGCCTCGGCAATGACTGGACCCCGGTGCGCGGCCTCGGCGCCCATATCAAAGGCACCAACGGCGAGAGCCAAGGCGTGGTGCCGTTTCTGAAGGTGGCCAACGACACGGCGATCGCCGTCAACCAGGGCGGCAAGCGCAAGGGCGCGGTCTGCGCCTATCTGGAAACATGGCACGTCGACATCGAGGAATTCCTCGACCTGCGCAAGAACACCGGCGACGACCGCCGCCGCACCCACGACATGAACACCGCCAACTGGGTGCCGGACCTGTTCATGGAGCGCGTCGCCGCCGACGGCGAATGGACGCTGTTCTCGCCTGACGAGGTGGCGGACCTGCATGACCTCTACGGCACCGCGTTCCGCACCGCCTACCAAGCCTATGAGGAAAAGGCGGCGGCCGGCGGCATCCGGGTGTTCCGCAAGGTGCGGGCGCTCGACCTGTGGCGCAAGATGCTGACCATGCTGTTCGAGACCGGCCATCCGTGGATCACCTTCAAGGACCCCTGCAACATCCGCTCGCCGCAGGGCCATGCCGGTGTGGTGCATTCGTCCAATCTGTGCACCGAGATCACCCTCAACACGTCGAAGGACGAGGTGGCCGTGTGCAATCTCGGCTCCGTCAACCTTGCCAATCACGTATCGGAAAAGGGCCTCGACCTCGACCGGCTGGCGAGGACGGTGGGCACGGCGATGCGCATGCTCGACAACGTCATCGACATCAACTTCTACACCATCCCGGAAGCGCGTGCCTCGAACCTGCGCCACCGCCCGGTCGGCCTCGGCCTGATGGGCTTCCAGGATGCGTTGCAGGCGCTGCGCATTCCCTACGCCTCCGACGACGCCGTTGCGTTCGCCGACCGGTCGATGGAAGCGATCAGCTACCATGCCATCTCGGCTTCGGTGGATCTCGCCGCCGAGCGCGGGCGCTATCCGAGCTTCGAGGGCTCGCTGTGGTCGAAGGGCATCCTGCCGATCGACTCCATCCGCCTGCTGGAGGAAGCACGCCCCGGCGTGGAGATGGATTCCGGTTCCACGCTCGACTGGGACAGCCTGCGCAAGCGGGTGAAGAAGACCGGCATGCGCAATTCCAACACCATGGCGATCGCGCCGACGGCGACCATCTCCAACATCTGCGGCGTGGCGCAGTCGATCGAGCCGGCCTATCAGAACCTGTTCGTCAAATCGAACATGTCGGGCGACTTCACCGTGGTGAACGCGGCGCTGGTCCACGACCTGAAGTCCCGCGGCCTGTGGGACGAGGTGATGGTCTCGGACCTGAAATATTTCGACGGTTCGGTGGGCCAGGTCGACCGCATCCCCGACGACCTCAAGGCGCTCTATGCCACCGCCTTCGAGATCGATTCCTCTTGGCTGATCGAGGCCGCGTCGCGCCGCCAGAAGTGGATCGACCAGGCGCAGTCGCTCAACCTCTACATCGCCAATCCGAGCGGCAAGAAGCTCGACGAGCTTTACCGGCTGGCATGGCGCAAGGGGTTGAAGACGACCTATTACCTGCGCTCGCGCTCGGCCACCCATGTCGAGAAGTCGACGCTCAAGGGCACCGACGGCAAGCTGAACGCCGTGTCGCCCGCAGTGGTTGCGGCAGCGGAATCCGCGGTGCCCATCGTGGTCGATCCCAATGCCGGATGGGGCAAGGCCTGCGCCATCGACGATCCCGAGTGCGAGGCCTGCCAGTAAGGCAACGCATCCCGCGTCGTCCCGGTCAAGGGAGCGCAGCGACCGCGAGCCGGAATCCATTCCGCAACCGTTCCGGAATGGATCCCGGACAGCCTCCGCTGCGCTGCGGCTTCCGGGATGAAGCTCAATTCTCTTTCAATTCACAAGGACATTACCGATGCTCGACTGGTCCGAACCCAAAACCAACCCTGCAATCCCGCTTCCCGGCTCGGCTGCGCCCGCGGGCGATGCCACCGGCCTCGGCGAGATCGAGCGGGGGGCCGCGCGCGTCACCGTCGATGAAAAGCGCATGATCAACGCCCGCGCCGACGTGAACCAGCTCTTGCCGCTGAAATATCGCTGGGCCTGGGAAAAGTACCTGTCGGGCTGCAACAACCACTGGATGCCGACCGAGGTTTCCATGCAGGCCGACATCGCGCTGTGGAAGTCCGCCGACGGGCTGACCGACGACGAGCGGCGCATGATCAAGCGCAATCTCGGTTTCTTCGCCGCGTCCGAATCGCTGGTGGCGAACAACATCGTGCTGGCCATCTACCGCCACCTGACCAACCCCGAATGCCGCCAGTACCTGCTGCGCCAAGCCTTCGAGGAGGCGATCCACACCCACACCTTCCAGTATATCGTGGAAAGCCTGTCGCTGGACGAGGGCGAGCTGTTCAACATGTACCGCGAGGTGCCGTCGATCACCGAAAAGGCGGCCTGGGCGCTGAAGCACACGCAGAACCTCGACGACCCCGATTTCAAGACCGGCACTCCGCAAGCCGACCAGTCGTTCCTGCGCGACCTCGTGGCCTTCTACGTCATCTTCGAGGGCATGTGGTTCTACACCGGCTTCGCGCAGATCCTGTCGCTCGGCCGCCGCAACAAGATGGTCGGCATCGCCGAGCAGTACCAGTACATATTGCGCGACGAATCGATCCATCTGAATTTCGGCATCGACGTCATCAACCAGATCAAGCTGGAGAACCCGCATCTGTGGACCAGGGCGTTCCAGGACGAGGTGCGCGGCATGATCCTCGACGCCGCCGAGCTGGAAGCCGCCTACGGCCGCGATACGATGCCGCGCGGCTTCCTCGGCCTCAACGCGGGGCTTTGCGAACAATATATGCACTTCATCGCCAACCGGCGCTGCGCCCAGCTCGGCCTCGCCCCGGTGTTCGCCGAGGCCGAAAACCCGTTCCCGTGGATGAGCGAGGCGATGGACCTGAAGAAGGAGAAGAACTTCTTCGAGACCCGCGTCATCGAATACCAGAACGGCGGCGCACTGGCCTGGGACTGACGGCGGGCGGGGCCTAGGATGAAGGACATCGCCTGTCGTCTTTGCGCCGAGGCGATGTCGTTTTCTCATGCCCCTTGCCGGCGCGAATGGTGTTTAGATCAGCTTGCTTAAGGTGCCTGACCGCTTCGCGCGGAAGGGAGAATTGGGAAGCCGGTGCCCTTGAGAAAAGGAAATCCGGCGCTGCCCCCGCAACGGTAGCGGAGCCCAAACCTCGACGGTGAACCACTGGGGAGACTTCCCCGGGAAGGTGTCGAGGCGGTCCCGAAAGGGACGGCTCCGGAGCCCGGAAACCAGCCTTGGGCGCATAGGTCTCGACTGATCGCGGTGGGCGGTCAAGGAGCGAATGGCATGCGACCCGGTTTCCGGGCGCGAGCGGGTGCCGTTCCTTCCCCAAATCACCACCAAGTTCAGTCCTTTGGCGAGGACAGGACATGGACGCCCGTAATGAAATGCTCAGGCTGATGCGCGCCCGCCGGCAAGGCTGGTCGCTGGAGCAGCCCTTCTACACCGATCCCGATTTCTTCAAGCTCGACATGGAGCTGATCTGGTATCGCGACTGGCTGTTCGTCGGCCATGATTGCGAGGTGGCGAAACCCGGCAGCTTCTTCACCGTGCAGGTGGGCACCTATCCTGTGGTGGTGGTGCGCGATCGCGAGGGCAGGATCAGGGCGTTCCACAACTCCTGCCGCCATCGCGGCAGCCGCGTGTGCACGGCCAGCAAGGGAACCTCGGCGCGGCTCGTCTGTCCTTACCACCAGTGGACCTACGACCTCGACGGCAAGCTGCTGTTCGCCCGCCAGATGGCCGAGGATTTCGACCCGTCCGCCCATTCGCTCAAGCCCGTCGCCTGCGAGAGCGTGGCCGGCTACGTCTTCATCTGCCTCGCCGACGAACCGGCCGATTTCCAGCCGTTCCGCACCCTGATGGAGCCCTATTTCGCGCCGCACAAGCTTGCCGAGGCGAAGGTCGCCTATGAATCGACCATCATCGAGAAGGGCAACTGGAAGCTGGTGTGGGAGAACAACCGCGAGTGCTACCATTGCGCCGGCAACCATCCGGAACTGTGCAAGACCTTTCCGGAAGCACCCAGCGTCACCGGCATCAACGGCGCCGAAAGCGACCCCGAAATGGTGGCGCATTGGCAAAAATGCGAGGCGGCGGGCCTGCCGGCGCGCTTCCGCATCGACGAAGCCGGCCAGTTCCGCGCCACCCGCGCGCCGCTGCTGCGCGATGCGGTGAGCTACACCATGACCGGCAAGCCCTCGGTGAGTCGCAACCTCTCCGACCGGGTCCATGCCGACCGCATCGGCACGCTGATGCTCTACCACAACCCGGCGACATGGAACCATGTGCTGATCGACCATGCGGTGACCTTCCGGGTCATTCCGCTGAGCGCGGAGGAAACGGCCGTCACCACCAAATGGCTGGTCAACAAGGATGCGGTCGAGGGCGTCGACTACGATCTTCAGGAACTCATCCATGTGTGGACGGAGACCAACGACCAGGACCGCCGCATCGTCGAGGAGAACGCCTTCGGCATCCGTTCGCCCGCCTATGAGCCCGGCCCCTATTCAGAGTTGCACGAGGGCGGCGTGATCCAGTTCGTGGAGTGGTACGCGCACTTCATGGAGCCGCGGCTGGCCGAGGGCGAGAAGCCCCGCTTCAAGAACGTCGCCTGAGGGAGGAGCCGGTGAACGCCATGACCGATCCCGGCCTCTACCGCCATCTCGACGAGATGGCGCCATGGAACGACCGCCTCCAGGTGCTGGAGGTGATCGGCATCACGGACGAGGCGCCCGAGGTGAAGACCTTCACCTTCCGCTCCGATGCGCAGACATGGTTCCGCTACAAGCCGGGCCAGTTCATCACGCTCGAACTGCCGCTGGAAGACGGGCCGATCATGCGCACCTACACGCTGTCGTCATCGCCGTCGCGCCCCTTCTCCATCGCGGTGACGGTGAAGGTGCAGCCGGGCAGCGTCGGCACGCGCTGGATGTTCGACAATCTGGGCATCGGGGCGCGCTTGAAGGCGTTCGGGCCGGGCGGCGACTTCACCCATCACAACCATCCGGCCGCCAAATATCTGTTCATCTCGGCCGGCTCCGGCATCACCCCGATGATGTCGATGCTGCGCTGGCTGAACGACTGTTCGCCGGGCACCAATGTCGTCTTCGTCAACTGCGCAAGGCGGCCGGAAGAGATCATCTTCCGCAAGGAACTGGAATTGCTGGGCACGCGCATGCCCGGCCTGTCGCTGTCGTTCCTGATCGAGGAGCGCTCGGCGCGCGAAAGCTGGTTCGGCCATATGGGCCGCATCGATGCCGTGCGCCTGCCGCTGCTGTCGCCGGATTTCCGCGAGCGCGAAGTGTTCTGCTGCGGCCCCGAGCCGTTCATGCGCGCCGTGCGCGAGATGCTGCAAGGCACCGGCTTCGACATGGCCTTCTATCATCAGGAAAGCTTCGGCGCACCGCCGGTCGAGCCGGTGCCGGCGCCCTTTTCCGAACTGCCATCCGATGCGGACGCGACCCCTGCCGAGGCGACCGTCGCGGTGCGGTTCAGCCTCTCCGAGGTGGACGGCGAATGCCTTCCCGGCCAGACCGTCCTTCAGGCGGCGCGCGCCAGCGGCGTGCGGATTTCAGCCGCCTGCGAGTTCGGCCTGTGCGGCACCTGCAAGGTGAAGAAACTCTCCGGCGAGGTCGAGATGAACCACAATGGCGGCATTCTCGACGACGAGATCGCCGACGGCTTCATCCTGGCCTGCTGCTCCAAACCCCTGTGCGACCTCGAGATAGAAGCCTGATCATGAAAAAAGACGATGCGGCCGTCGCCCTCCCAAGACCGCTCGACCGGCAGGCGGCGGCGAAAATCTCGCCGCTGCCGCCGCCGGAGGAGGTGTTCGTCGACTGGCTGATGTCGGTGCCGCCGGATGCCTGCCTCGAGGACGAGGCACGCCGCCAGATCGAGCTGATCGACAGCCGCCCGACGCTGCATCCGGACGTGCGCTGCCTGCGTGCGCTGCTGGTCGCCGTGGCAGGCAAGGGAAGCTGGCCGAAGCCTGCCGCCAGCCTTTGATCGACAGGTTGCCTGCCGCCGGTAATCCGGCGGCAGGCATTTTCGTCAGCCGGCCAGCGACCGCAACTCGCGCGCGGCCGCCACCATGTTGACCAGAGCCGGCCTGACCTCTTCCCATTTGCGGGTCTTGAGGCCGCAATCGGGATTGATCCAGATCTGGCTGTCGGCCAGCCGCTTGCGCGCCAGCTTGATGAGGTCGGTCATCTCGCCGGCGTGTGGCACGCGCGGCGAATGGATGTCGTAGACGCCCGGCCCGATCTCGTTCGGATATTTGTAGTTCCGGAACGCATCGAGCAGTTCCATGCGCGAGCGCGAGGTCTCGATGGAGATGACGTCGGCATCCATCGCGGCGATGGCGTCGATGATGTCGTTGAACTCCGAGTAGCACATATGGGTGTGGATCTGGGTCGAATCCTCCACGCCCGACGACGCCAGCCGGAAGCTGCCGACCGCCCAGTCGAGATAGGCCTTCCACTCCGCCTTGCGCAGCGGCAGGCCCTCGCGCAGGGCCGCCTCGTCGATCTGGATCATGACCGCGCCCGCCCTTTCCAGATCGACCACCTCGTCGCGGATGGCGAGCGCGATCTGGCGGCAGGTTTGCGCGCGCGGGATGTCGTCGCGCACGAAGGACCAGTTGAGGATCGTCACCGGCCCGGTGAGCATGCCCTTGACCGGCCTGTCGGTCAGCGACTGCGCATATTGCCACCAGCGCACGGTCATCGGATTGGGCCGCGAGACGTCGCCGTAGATGATCGGCGGGCGCACATAGCGCGAGCCGTAACTCTGCACCCAGCCGGCTTGCGTGAAGGCGAAGCCCGAAAGCTGCTCGCCGAAATACTGCACCATGTCGTTGCGCTCGAACTCGCCATGCACCAGCACGTCGAGGCCGATATCCTCCTGCCAGCGAATGGCGGCCTCGGTCTGCCCGCGCAGGAAGGCTTCATAATCGGCATAGCTGAGCTCTCCCCGGGCATGGGCGGAGCGCGCCTTGCGCACCTCGGCCGTCTGCGGGAAGGAGCCGATGGTGGTGGTGGGGAAGCTCGGCAGGTCGAGCTTCTCGCCCTGCTTGCGGCGGCGTTCGGCGAAGGGGCTCTTGCGGCGCGCCATCGCGTCATCGACGGCGGCCAGCCTGCCCTCGACCAGCGGATCGTGGACGCGCAGCGATTTGCGACGCGACGCGACAGCATCGGCGCAAGCCTGCAATTCATCGGCGACCTCACCCCTGCCCTGCGACAGCGCACGGCCGAGCACCGTCAGTTCGCCGATCTTCTGGTTGGCGAAGGCCAGCCATGATTTCTGTTCCGCATCGAGCGCGGTTTCGAGATCCAGATCGACCGGCACATGCAGAAGCGAGCAGGAGGGCGCGATCTCGATGCGGTCGAGCGGCCAGCCGCCGACCAGCGGCTTCAGCCAGTCGAGGACGGCGGTGAGGTCGGCCCGCCAGACATTGCGGCCGTCGATCAGGCCGAGCGACAGCACCATGTGCCTGGGCGCCAGCCGGGCAATCTGCTCGAGCTGATGGGGCGCACGCACCAGATCGACATGCAGGCCGGAGACCGGCAGCGACAGGGCGAGATCCAGATTGTCGCCGAGCGCGCCGAAATAGGTGGCGAGCATGATGCCGAGCGCCGGCGCCTCCTCCGCGAAATGACGGTAGGCCGCTTCCAGCGCTGCCTGCTCGCGGGCGTCGAGGTCGAGCACAAGGCAAGGCTCGTCGATCTGCACCCAGTCCGCACCGGCTTCCAGCAGACGGTTCAGCAGCTCTGCATAGACCGGCAGGAGCCTCGGCAGCAGCGACAGCGGATCGAATTCCTCGCCGCCGGATTTCGCCAGCTTGAGGAAGGTGACGGGCCCGAGGATGACCGGGCGGGTGTGGATGCCGAGTTCCCTGGCTTCCAGGAAATGATCGACCGGCTTGATGGTGGTCAGCACGAACTGCTGATCGGGCGCGAGTTCCGGCACCATGTAGTGGTAATTGGTGTCGAACCACTTGGTCATTTCCAAAGCCGACGTGCTGTGGACATGGCCCGGATGGCCGCAGCCCGCTTCTTCCTGGCTGCCGCGCGCCATGGCGAAATAGGTATCGAGCGGCACCTCGCCGCCGGCCCAGCCATAGCGCTGCGGGATCGCGCCGACCATGACGGCCGTGTCGAGCACATGATCGTAGAGGGAGAAATCGTTGGAGGGGATGCGCGTCACGCCCTTGTCGCGCTGAAGGCGCCAGTTCTCGGCGCGCAGGCGCTTCGCCGTTTCATGCAGGGATTCGGCCGTATCCTTGCCGGACCAGTAGTTTTCAAGCGCGAATTTCAGTTCGCGGCGGCGGCCGATGCGCGGCACGCCAAGCGCTGCGACGGGAACTGTCGAGATAGCCATTCCATAAACCCCGATGGTTGGGGCGTGGTGATCGGAATAGCCGTCATCGCCTGCACAGGCAGGCGCATCGCGGCCGTCGGGACACCCCGCCCGTGGACGTTGTTCGTCATGGCAGGTCTCCTGGCTCGCGGGTCACCGCCTGCGTCCGTCTTCCCGAAGCTTTCACCCCAGTGACATGGATGGACGCAAGGCTCTCCGCCTACAGTTGCGGGGGCAGCGCCGGATTTCCCTTTTCAAAAGGCACCGGCTTCCCTCTTAGCTTCGAGACACGAGATGCCCCGAAGAACCACGACGCACGCAATCTCCACCTTTCACATCTCAATGTCAATATGACATAAAGAAATCTTTATATCGTTATTTTAGTTTGCGCGATGCAAGCATGCTAGGCACGCAGGGCCTGCGCCGGGCTCTGGCGATAGGCGATCAGTGCCGGCAGAAAGGTCGCCACCGCGCAGGCGGCGAGCAGGCCGGCGAGCGTCCACAGGTCGCCAGCCTGGAACTCGACCGGCATGGCGACGCCGCTGCTTTCGGCGAGATGGCCTGATATGGCGCGGACGATGGCGTAACCGATGGCGAACCCGCAGATCACGCCGGCGGCGACGAGGACAAAAACCTCCATCCACACCATGCCCATGACCACGGGCCGCGACGCGCCGAAGGCCCGCAGCGCGCCGATCTGGCGGCGGCGTTGCAGCACATGCACGGCCACCACCATCAGGATCGCCGCGCCGACCAGCGCCTGCGCGCCCATCGCCACGAAGCCGAGCACGCGGCGGGCATCGCCCAGCGTGCCGTAGAGCCGCGTCAGCACTTCGCCGGGGAAGACGGCCAGCGTCGTTTCCGTGCGGTATTGCTGGCGCAGGTTGTAGGCGTCGGCAATGCTCTTCGGCTTCACGAGGATCGCGGGCACGCCGGGATTGTCGGCGTGCAGCAGTTCAGACTCGTCGACCGTCTGGCCGGCGAAACCTGAGCCGTGATCGTGGTCGTCGGCATGGGGGACGCTGGCAACAGCGGCCAATCCCGCGCTTTCAACGGGTCCATGGCTATGGTCGTGATCGGCATGGGTTTCCCAGACAGACTGGATCGGCACGAGGATCGCCCGGTCCCACGGCGTTCCCGTCGGCGCCATGCGGCCGACAACCCTGTATTCCACATGCGAATGCACCTCGCCGGCCTCGCCCACCGTGCCGTGGAAGGGATGGAAGCTGTCGCCGATCGAACGCGCCACCTGCGCGCCGACAACGGCGTCGCCCATATGGCTGAAACCCTCGCCTTCGGCCAATCCGCCAAGCATGCGAACCGCGTCGGCGGTCGTGCCGACGATCGGGTAACCGGCGACGAAATCGCCGAAGCCGACGGGAACCGCATTGTCCACGCGCGCATCGGCCCGCAGCGCTCCCATCGTCTCGGGCGGCAGAAGTGGCAGCGGCGCCGGCTGGAGGAAAATAGACGACAGGATGAGCTGCGTTTCCGAACCGGCCGCGCCCACCACGAGGTCGAATGCAGCGGCAGCACGCGCGCTGCCCAGCCGCAAGGCCCGCTCCTGCAAGGTGACGGACACGCCGAGCGCGGTCGCCAATGCGATCAGCAGGACAAGGATCAGCGCGCCGATCCAGTTGCGGCGCAAATCGGCAAGAATGAAATGGAACATCTATGCCCTCATTCCGCCAGCCGCCCGTTCTCCAGCCGCAGGGTACAACCCATGCGCTCGACCAGACGGGCGTCGTGGCTGGCGACGATCAGCGTGGAGCCCGCTTCCCCGGCCAGTTCCACCAGCAGGTCGGCCACGGCCGCGCCGGCCTCCGCGTCGAGGCTGGCGGTGGGCTCGTCGGCCACGATCAGGCCGGGCCTGCCGACCAGCGCGCGGGCGACGGCGACGCGCTGCATCTGGCCGCGCGACATGGTGCCGACGCGCTGGTCCGGACGCTCTATGCCGACCCGTGCCAGCAGTTCGCGCGCCCATGCCCGCGTTCCGGAGGGAAGGCGCAGGTGCGACAGACGCTGCGGCAACAGCACGTTCGCCTCGGCTGAAAGGCCGGCGAACAGGTGAAAATCCTGCATGACGAGGCCGACATTGCGGGCCCGCCAGCGGTCGCGGCCGCCTTCGGGCAGCGCGGCGATGTTGCGGTCGTTCCAGGCGACACGTCCGGCGCCGGCGCGGTCCATGCCCGTCACGATGTTGATGAAGGTGGTCTTGCCAGAACCGGACGGACCGACGAGCGCCGCCTTCTCCCCGGCCGGAAGACTGAGCGACGGCAGGTCCAGGGCCGGCACCGGCAGCCCCGGATAGCGCACCTGCAAACCCTCGACGGAAAGCGCCAGCACGCTCAGACCTTTCGGAAATCGGCGCCGACAATGCGCAACAGGCTGACGAAGCCTGTCTCGGGATCGGTCCAGGAACCGACCTCCAGCTTGCCGGAGACCTCGATGATGCCGTTGGCCTGCTCGAAGGTCTGGCTTTGGTCGAGATAGACGACGATGATGTCGTCGGGCCAGTCCGCATCCGAGGAGCAGAAGGGGCAGAGCGCCATCGGCATTTCGGTGAGCACGAAGAAATTGGCCTCGGCCTTCAGCGGCGGGGCCATGAAGCCGCGCATGGCGACGGGCTTGCCTTCCAGCGCCTTCACCTTGTCCGAGAAACTGAGCCCCAGCACGCTGACCTTGCCGTAGAGCTCGTCGAAGGAGATCGTGTCCGTGGCGGCACCGGCCGGCCATGCGGCCAGCGAAAGCGCGGCCCCGCCCATCGCGGCAAGAGCGCGCCGGCGGTCCAGTCTGGTGGCGGTCATGTCGGCCTCCGTCGCAAACGGGCAGGCCCGGAATTCCAGACCTGCCCGGCCGTGCGATGCGTTACTGCGTCTGCCTGGCGCCCAGCGCCAGCGCCTCGGCCAGGACGCGATAGACGTCGCTCTGCTCCATGTAGCCCTTGAAGTTCTCCGAGCCGGGGCCGGTCGCCTGAAGCACCACGTCGTCCACCGAATGCACGCCGGTGTCTCCGTCGCGCGGGATGTTGCCCTGCACCAGCACGGCGCCGGGAACGTCCTTGTAAGCTTCGTTGGCGACGTACTTCTTGTTCTCGTCCTGGATGGCCGGCACGAACGGACCGTCGAGCTTCGGACGGAAAGTCTCGTAATGGTCGGGGCCGTTGTTGGCGGCCAGGAACAGGCGGCGCGAGACATCGACGCTGTCGGGATAGCCGTCGCCGTCCTTGTCCTCGTAGTTCGGGAAGCCGGCATCGGCATAGGTGCCGACCTTCTCGCGCATCTCGTCGCCCGGCTTCCCGTCATCGACCGTGCCGATGATCGAAACGCCGTGGGTGTGGTCGCCGGTGACGACGATCAGCGTATCGGGGTTCTGCTCGGCGAATTCGCGGGCGGCGCCGATCGCCTTGTCGAACTCGATGGTGTCGACCACGGCACGGTCCCAGTCGAGCGGATGGGACATCTTGTCGACATTGGCGGCCTCGACGACCAGCACGAAGCCTTCCGCGTTCTTCGAGAGTTGGCCGAGGGCGACTTTGGTCATATCGACCAGACCGGGCTGCTCGGGGAATTTCTCGACGGTGCCCTTCTTCAGGAACTCGCGGTCGAGCGTGGTGTCCATGTTGCCGGTGTGGAAGAGGCCGAGCACCTTGCCGGTGTTGGAGCCGGCGGCAGCCTCAAGCTCGCTCCTGGTGGTGGCCAGCGCATAGCCGGCTTCCTTGAAGCCCTCGATATGATCGATGTCGTCCTTGCGCTTCGAGCCCGGGACCGACTGCGGCAGGAAATAGGCCGAACCACCACCGAGAATGACCTCGGGCTTCAGATCGAAGATCTGGGTGTTGATGGCGGCCTTCTCGGCGCGGCGGCGGGTGTGGGCGAAGAGCGCGGCAGGCGTCGCATCCTGTAGCTCGGATGTGGTGACGATGCCCACCGACTTGGACGTCTGGCGGCGCAGCGCCTCGACCAGCGTCTCGACCTTCGGATCGTCGAACGGATCGGCGGTGCGGTCGGCATAGACGCCCAGCGCGTTCACGGCGCTCTTGTGGCCGGTCATGTAGGCCGACATGGTGTTGGCGCTGTCGGTGGCGACGGCCTCGGTGGACGAGGTGCCGATGAAAGCCATGCGGTCGAGGTCGTCCATGTTGAGACGGCCGTTGGCCTTGCCCTCGGTCATGCCCCTGGACATGATGCGCGCGGCGGTGCGATGCGCCACCGAAAGACCGTCGGCGATCAGGAAGATAACGTTCTTCGCCCTGGGCTCGGCGGGGGTGCCGTAAACCTCCCAGGTCACGGTCTTTTCCTCGTCGCCGGCTTTGGCGACAACCGTGTAGGTGCCGGGCTCGGCAATCGTCACGCCTTCAAGGCGCACGGCGGAAGCCTCGACACCGTCTTCCTTCTCGATGAAGGTGGCTTCCTTGCCGAACACTTCGGGAGCCGGCTTGCCGTTGATGGTGACGCTGACATCGGAGCCGGCGACGACGCCGTCGAACTCCACCTTCAGGTCGAAGGGCGACGCGCTGAGGATTGTCGCCCGGTCGAGCGGGTAGACCGTGGCCGCGCCGGCAACGGCCGGCACCAGTACGGTCGTTGCGGTCAGGATGGCGAGCAGGCTGCGCATTGTCGTGTTCTCCGTGAACGTCGAAAGAGACCCGCTTGCTAGGGCCGGCACATTACAGCGCGATGACGGCTTTGAGACAGGCCGATGACAAAGCCGCTCCGGTTCCATTGACCTCGCTTGACAGCACAGCCGGCTTGCAACATAGATGGCGCCATTCCGAGGGGGGCGCCGCACGGCGCTGAGATGGCGAAGAGCCGGACCCTTGAACCTGATCCGGGTTATGCCGGCGTAGGAACGGAACGAGGGCCTTCGGGCAATCCTGCCAATTCTTCGCACACCTGGATCTCCATGATGACAAGTCGGGAGATCGCCATGCATTCGAAATACGAGCCTCGCCCACCGACACGGCTTCCCTTCTAGGGGCCCGGCGTCCATGTCGGCTGTCTCGGCAGCGCTGCGCACCGCCCTTGTGCTGGTGGCTTCATGGCAGGCGATCGTCATCGCCTTCGCCCCGCCGCGCTACATATTGCCCACGCCGCTCGAGGTCGCGGCCGCTTTCCGGCGGCAGCCGCTTTATCTTCTCGACAACGCGCTGGTGACCCTGGCCGAGATCGCCGCCGGTTTCGCGGCCGGCATGGCGGCCGGCATCGCCACCGCGCTTGCCATCGCCGCCTTCCCGCGACTCGGGCGCGCCGTGTGGCCGATAGTGCTGGTGCTGCAAGCCTTCCCGGTCTTCGTCATCGCGCCGCTGCTGGTGCTGTGGTTCGGCTTCGGGATGACCTCCAAGGTGGTGATGACCACGCTCATCATCTTCTTTCCAGTGGCGTCCGCCTTTGCCGACGGGCTGCGCCGCACGCCGCACGAAATCGTCGATGCCGCCGCCCTCACCCCGGCCAGTCACCGGCAGACGCTGTTCCTGCTGCGCGTACCGCTTGCCCTGCCCGCCCTGATTTCGGGCCTGCGGGTCGCAGCACCCCTTGCCCCGCTGGGCGCGGTCATCGGCGAATGGGTGGGCGCCTCGGCCGGGCTCGGCTTCGTCATGGTGCAGGCCAACGCCCGCATGCAGACCGACACCATGTTCGCGGCCATGGCCGTCATCGCCGTGCTGGCGCTGGCGCTGCGGCGGGCCGTCGACCTCCTTGCCCCCCTTCTCACGCCCTGGGCGCGCGAAGGCGATTTTTCCTCCACTCCCAAGCAAAGGAAGCCAACATGATTCGATCCTGCGCGCTCGCGCTCCTGCTGTCCGTCGCCACGGCCGGGGCGGCCCATGCCGCCGACAAGCTCACCGTGATGCTGGAATGGTTCGTCAATCCCGACCACGCACCGCTGGTGGTGGCGAAGGAACTCGGCCTGTTCGAGGAGGCCGGGCTGGATGTGGAACTGGTGCCGCCGGCCGACCCCTCGATCGTGCCGCGCGCCGTTGCTTCCGGCAAGGCGGAGATCGGCATCCACTACCAGCCGAACCTCTATCTCGACCATGACGCGGGCGTGTCGCTGGTGCGCATCGGAACGCTGGTCGAGACCCCGCTCAACACGCTGACGGTTCTGGCCGACGGGCCGATCAAGGAGCTGAAGGACCTCGAAGGCAAGAAGATCGGCTTCTCGGTCTCCGGCTTCGAGGACGCCATCATTTCCCGCATGCTGGGAAGCGCCGGCGTCGACAAGGACAAGATCGAGCTGGTCAACGTCAATTTCGCCCTGTCACCGTCGCTGATCAGCGGCCAGGTGGACGCCACCATCGGCGGCTACCGCAATTTCGAGCTGACCCAGATGAAGCTCGAAGGCCATGAAGGCCGCGCCTTCTTCCCCGAGGAACACGGCATTCCGGTCTATGACGAGCTGGTGTTCGTCACCCGGCCGGACCTGGTCGAGGACGACCGCCTCAAGCGCTTCCTCGCAGCCGTCGAAAAGGGCGCGATCCACCTCACCAACCATCCAGAGGAGGGCTGGAAGCTGTTCGTGAAGGCCCATCCGGACCTCGACAACGAGCTGAACCGGCAGGCCTGGATCGACACGCTGCCGCGCTTCGCCAAGCGCCCCGCGGCGCTCGACCGCGCACGCTACGCCCGCTTCGGCGCATTCCTCGAGGAAAGCGGGCTGATCAGGAAAGCCCCCGCCATCGAGGACATCGCGGTGGAACTGCAATGAGCGGCGCTATTCCCGAACGTGCGGTCGAGCTGCTGGGCGAGGTGCGTCGGCGGCGGCCGCGCATCCATTGCCTGATGAACAGCGTGGTTCCCAAATTCGTGGCCGACGGGCTTTCCGCCCTTGGCGCGATCCCCTCCATGACCTCTTCGCCGGAGGAGGTCGGCCATTTCGTCGCCAAGGCGGATGCCCTGCTGGTCAATCTCGGCACGCTGGACGCGCAGCGCCGCGAGGCCATCGGCATCGCGGTGGATGTCGCCGATGAGAAGGGCCGGCCGTGGGCGCTCGATCCCGCCCATTGCGACTACTCGCCGCCCCGCGCGGCCTTCGCGCAGGAGTTGCTGGCACGCGGCCCGGCGGTGCTGCGCGCCAACGCGGCCGAATACGACCTGCTTGCCGTGCCCGCCGACGTGGTGGCGGTGCGGACCGGCAAGGCGGACCGCATCGCGTGGAATGGTGCGGTGCTGCACGTCGAAAACGGCCATCCGCTGACGGCGCTGGTGACAGGCACCGGATGCCTGTCCGGCGCCGTCATCGCCGCCTTCCTCGCCGTCGAAGCCGATCCGTTCCTGGCGGCGAGCGCCGCCATGCTCGTCTTCGGCATCGCGGCGGAAATGGCTGGCAAGACGGCAACCGGGCCGGGCAGCTTCGAGCCGGCCCTGCTCGACGCGCTGGCCAGTCTTGAGGGCACGCACATTCTTCAGTTCGCAAAGGCAGACAATGAACAGGGTTGACTATAGGCTGAATGCCATCATCGACGGCGCGCTGCGTTCGATCGGCAAGCTGGCCGAACTGGCCGGGATTGCGGCACGCAATGGCGCGACCATCATCCAGTATCGCGACAAGGAAGCCTCGACGCGGCAGATGATCGCCGAGGCCGAGGCCATCCGCGCCGCCCTTGCCGGCACCGGCGTGCCGCTGGTGGTGAACGACCGCGTGGACGTCGCGCTGGCCGCCGGGGCGGACGGCGTCCACATCGGCCGCGACGACATGGATGCCGCAACCGCGCGCCATCTGCTCGGCCCCGCTGCGATCATCGGCCTGACGGTGAAGAACGAGGCGGACGCCGACGCGGCCATCGCCGCCCCCATCGACTACGCCTGCATCGGCGGCGTGTTCGAGACGCTGTCCAAGAAGAACCCCGATCCGCCGGTCGGGCTCGAAGGTTTTCGCGTGTTGCGCGCGCGCATCCGCGCAGCGAAACCCGAACTGCCGGTCGGCGCCATTGCCGGCATCGACACCGCGCGTGCTGGCGAGGTGATGCAGGCGGGCGCATCGGGCGTGGCGGTGATCTCCGCCATCTTCCGCGCCGCCGACATCGCAGGCGCCGCCCGCGAAATGCGTGCAGCCGTGGATAACGCCGGAGATCGGCCATGACGGCAATCGCACTCACCATCGCCGGCTCGGACAGCGGCGGCGGGGCCGGCATCCAGGCCGACCTGAAGACCTTCTCGGCGCTCGGCGTGTTCGGCACCAGCGTCATCACCGCCATCACCGCCCAGAACACGCAAGGGGTGCGTGGTGTCGAGGACATCAGCCCCGGCATGGTCGCGGCCCAGATCGATGCCCTCTTTGACGATATGGAGATCGGCGCCGCCAAGATCGGCATGGTCTCGCGCATCGACACCATCGCCGTCATCGCCGCCGGCCTGCGCCGCCATAAGGTGCGGCCGGTGCTCGACCCGGTGATGGTCGCCACCTCGGGCGACCGCCTGTTGCAGCCCGACGCCATCGATGCGCTGCGCGGGGAATTGCTGCCGCTTGCCGCGATCGTGACGCCCAACCTGCCCGAGGCCGCGCTGCTCAGCGGCATGCCGGTCGCTGAGGACGAGGCGCAGATGATCGCGCAGGCCGAGATGCTGCTCAAAGCCGGTGCGGGGGCCGTTCTGGTCAAGGGCGGCCACGGCAAGGGGCCGGAAAGCACGGACCTGCTGCTCGACGGCAATTCGCTGACCCGGCTTTCGCGCCCGCGCATCGACACGCCGAACACGCATGGCACCGGCTGCACGCTGTCGGCGGCCATCGCCGCCGGCCTTGCGCGCGGCCTGCCGCTTGCCGAAGCCGTGGCGCAGGCAAGGGACTATCTGCACGGAGCCTTGCTGGCCGGCGCCGCGCTCGCCATCGGCAAGGGCAGCGGGCCGGTGCATCACTTCCACCGCTGGTGGAGATAGGATGGAGCGGGCAGGCCATTGGGCAACCTTCCTGCAGCGTGCGCTGGGGCGCGCCTGCGGGCTGGTGCTTGCCCTCATGCTGGCGGCGGTGACGGCAACCACCCTGCAACGCTATTTGCTGGGCTCGGGCTTCCTCGGCATCGAGGAGGCCATGGTGTGGCTGCTCCTGCTCCTCGCCTGCCTCGGTTTCCCGATGGTCGCGGACGGCGCGCTGGCGATGCGCATCGAGCTGTTTGCACGCGAGCGGCAAGGCTTGTGGTCATTGTTGCGGGAGGTGACGGCGGAGGCGTTCACGCTTGCTGCCTGCGTCGTGCTGGTGCTGGCAGGCATCAAGGCCGCGCTTCAGGTGGGCGGGCATTCCGCCCTGCTCGGCCTAGGCGAATGGATGCGCCCGGCCGCCCTTGGCGCTGCGGGTGTGGCCGGGCTGGCAATGCGGGTTCTGGTTCTCCTCGCCCGCCGGCGCACAGGGCTGCTGCCGGCCGGGGCGGGGCTTGCGCTCATTCTGCTGGCGCCGGTCGCCGCCGGGCTGTCGGCCACGATCATGCCTCCCAGCCTCGCCGCGCTTGCCGTGATCGCCATCGGCATCGTGGTGGGCGCGCCGCTGGTGCACGCCTTCGTGCTGGCCGGTTATATCGCGCTTGCCTTCGGCAGCCCGCTGGTCGAGCCGGCACTGGCCCTGTCGCTGCTCAGCGGTATCGGCCGCTATCTTTTGCTCGCCATCCCCTTCTTCCTGCTCGCCGGCGGGCTGCTGACCATCTCGGGCGCGGCCGGCGATCTGGTGCGCTTCGCGGCCGCCATGGTCGGCAGGCGCCGCGCCGGGCTCGGGCAGACGGTGCTTCTCACCAGCCTCCTGTTTTCGGGTGTATCGGGCTCGTCCATCGCCAATGCGGCGTTCAGTTCCAAGACCTTCATGAAGCCGCTCACCGCAGCCGGCTACACGCCGGAACGCGCCGGCGCGATCATCGCCTCCACCGCCGTTCTGGACAACATCATCCCGCCCTCCATCGCCTTCTTCATCCTCGCCGCCGCCACCAATCTGCCGGTCGGCCCCTTGCTGACGGGCGGGCTGTTCGCCGGCCTCGTGCTCGCGGCAGCTCTGGCCATCGCCATCCACTGCAAGGCAGACATGGAAGGCCAGCCGGCAACGGAGGCGGGCACATCGCGCTGGCGGCTGGCGCTGCGGGCCGTGCCCGTCTTCGGGCTCGGGCTGATCGTGGTGGCCGGCATCCGCCTCGGCATCGTCAGCCCCACCGAAGCCGCGGCCCTTGCCGCCGCCTACACGTTCCTGCTGGCGCTGTGGGGCGGCGACAGCCGCGGCGGCATCTTCGCCGCCTTGCAACAGGCCGGGGTCGAGACCGCCGCCATCACCATGCTGATCGGCGCGGCCACGCCCCTCGCCTTCCTGCTGGCGATCGACGGCATCGGCGCATGGGCGACCAGCCTTGCGCTGGCGCTCGGCGAAAACCCGTTCATGGTCATGCTGGCCGCCAATCTCATCCTGCTCGGCGTCGGCCTCGTGCTCGACATCGGCGCCGCCATATTGCTGTTTTCACCGATCCTGCTGCCGGTCGCCGCCGCCGTCGGCATCGATCCGGTGGCCTTCGGCGTGGTGGTCGTCGTCAACCTGATGATCGGCGGGCTGACGCCGCCGGTCGGCATACTGGTGCAGGTCACCAGCGCCGCCGGGGGCGTGCCGGCGGCGCGCCTGTTCGCCGCCACCCGGCCCTACCTCGCCGCGCTGCTTCTGGCGCTGCTGTGCATCGGCATGGGCATCGCCGCCCAGGCCGCTCTCCTCCACTCCTGAAAGGACCAGCCCCATGCGAACCGACCGCCGCACCTTCCTTACCGGACTTGCCGCACTGCCTCTCGCCATGCCCGCCTTGAGGCGGGCCCACGCGGCAACGCCCATCGTCGCCGCCTCGCTGCTGGGAGACGACAAACCCGAAACGCTGGTCTGGATCCATATCCGCGACAGGGTCGAACGCGAGCTGCCCGGCCGCTTCGCCTTCAACATCGTGCCGAACGCGGCGCTCGGCGGCGAGAAGGAGGTGGCGGAAGGCATCCGCCTCGGCTCCATACAGGCGAGCCTGTCGACGCTCTCCAACCTGTCCACATGGGTGCCTGGGACGCAGCTTTTCGACCTGCCCTTCCTGTTCCGCGACGCCGCCCATCTCAACGCCTCGCTGGCGGGCGCCTGCGGGCAGGAACTCGGCGAAAAGCTTGCAACGGAAGGCATCGCCGCCCCCGCCTTCATCAATTACGGCGCCCGTCACCTGCTGGCGCGCGAGCCGCTGCTGGCGCCGGACGACGTGAAGGGAAAGCGCATCCGCGTCATCCAGAGCCCGCTGCACGCGCAATTGTGGGAAAGCTTCGGCGCGCACCCGATCGCGCTGCCGATCACCGAGACCTACAATGCGCTGTCGACGGGCCATGTCGATGCCATGGACCTCACCAAGTCGGCCTATGCCGGCTTCCGGCTCTACGAAGTGGTGCCGCATGTGACGCTGACCGGTCATATCCATGCCGCCGGCGCGGTGATCTTCTCCGGCTCCTTCTGGTCGGGGCTGGACGAGGAAGCCCGCAACGTGCTGCAAAAGGCGGCCATTGAGGGCGCCGGCCATTTCAACACGCTGATGGCGGCGGACGAGGACGCATCCGTTGAGGTGGCCGGGCAAGGCGGCGCGGTCTTCCACGACGTCGCGGATCGCGCGGCATGGGAAGCGCCGGCGCGCAAGGTGTGGGAGAGCTTCGCCGACCGCGTCGGCGGCATGGAGCACATCGAGGCGGCGGCCGCCGCCGAATGCCGCTCCTGACGACGGCCGGTTACGCTGTCAGGCCGCGCTCGGGCCGGGGTCGTCATCGGGATCGAAACCGATGGCCGGCCCGCCACGCCGTGGCCGGAAGCTGACCACGTTGTGCACCGGCTGCGCGGCGGCGCGCGCTTCGGCCTCGGGCTGCGACAGAACCTCGTGCACCTGGATGGTTTCGGCGCCGCCCGCCCCGGTTTCGATGCGCAGGGCGGCGCGTTCGGCCAGTCCCAGCAGGGCCAGCCCGCGCAGCGTTCGAAGCGGCAGCGAACCGGGCAGATTCCCTTCCGCGTCCTGCACCACCACATGCGGGCCGATGACCGCGCCATCGGCCAGATAGGTCAGTTTTGTGCCCAGCGTGACCACGCCGGGAGGGATATCGTCACGGAAATAGAGCGTGCTTTCGCGCACCTTGCGCTCAAGAAGCGTCGCCCAGGCATCGTAAGGCCCGCTGTGCCGTTCCAGCATGGCCTGAAGGATCGCGTGATCCCGGGTCGTCAATTGGAAATGAGGGTCCGTCACCATGGCAAATCTCCCGCAGGAACGGTCGAGCCCGTTCCGACGCCAGTCCGTTATGGCTTTCTGGATCATTCCCCTGATGCGGGCTTGCCGCACCAGGGGTCAGGAGCCTGCGATCAGGGACCCCGCATGATGGAAGAAACGGTGCGGCGCGCCGCAAAGCAGATGCTCGCGCACCTTCGTTGCTTTCGGCTCAAACCATGCAGCGCGCGCCGGCACATCCGCCTCAGGACGCTTCGACGACGTCGTCCACGGACATGATGGTCAGGCGGTGCGTGCGTCCGTCATTGGCGGTCCAGTCGATGGACTGGCCGGCCTTGAGGCCGAGCAGCGCCGTGCCGATCGGGGTGAGGATGGAGATCTTGCCCTGCGCGATGTCGGCGTCGGCCGGATAGACCAGCGTGACGCGGCGCTTGTTGCCGTCGTCGGACTCGTAGTCGACGGTGGCGCCCATCTGGACCGTGCCCTGCAGCGCGCCGGAAGCGGACGCCACCTTGGCGCGCTCGAGCTCGTTGAGCAGCGCGTCGGCCATTTCCGGCTTCTTTTCCAGAAGGCCGTTGGCCAGGGTGGTCAGCCGCTCGTGATCGGCCTTGCTGATGATGATGCTCGGTTTGCGCATGGCGTCTTCTGTCTTCGCTCTGCCGCCCGCTTGGGGAGGTTCATGTGGCGCCCGAAGGTTTACCGCCTCAGGCCTTGCGGTTTGGAGAATGGTGCTGCCCGGCACCGCGGAAAAGTCAGGATGGAAATCCCCCGGTCTCGGGGGGACAGGCCCGAGCCGGGTCAGCCTCCCATCAAGGGATGGCTCCGAAACATGATGTGGGCCCACGAAGTGCTCATGCACATTAGGTTGGAGCATATTGGCCGTTTGTCAAGCAGGGCGCTGTCGCGAAGATGTCACTTGAACTTCGAGGGGGGGTCCATTAACTTCCGCGCCATGAAGACGACCCTGAGACCCAGACAGGAGCCCGCGAGGTAAGCGGGCTGGTTGCCCGGACGCAGAAACGAGCGCGACCGGGTCGTCATTTTCCATTCAATCGCATCGGGAACAATCCGCTTGGAGCGGCGGAGCAGGTTCCAACCAGCTTTTCCCGACCCCGACATTTCCAGACAAGGAACTTGCCTTCGAGGCAGTGATTTCCGCGAGCAGGCCGAATGACCATCCAGACCCCCTACTATCTCATCGACAAGGCGCGCCTCCTGCGGAACATGGAGAAGATCGCCTATGTCCGCGAGAAGTCGGGGGCCAAGGCGCTGCTGGCGTTGAAATGCTTCGCCACCTGGTCGGTGTTCGACTTCATGCGCCAGTACATGGACGGCACCACCTCCTCCTCGCTCTACGAAGTCCGGCTCGGCCGCGAGAAATTCGGCGGCGAGACCCATGCCTATTCGGTGGCCTATGCCGACTATGAGATCGACGCGGTCGTCTCCCACGCCGACAAGATCATCTTCAACTCGATCGGCCAGCTGGAGCGCTTCGGGGACCGGGCCGGCGGCATCGCGCGCGGCCTGCGCCTCAATCCGGGCGTCTCATCGTCGTCCTTCGACCTTGCGGATCCGGCGCGCCCGTTCAGCCGGCTGGGCGAATGGGATGCGGACAAGGTGGCAAACGTCATGGACCGCATCAGCGGCTTCATGATCCACAACAATTGCGAGAACGCGGATTTTACGCTGTTCGACCGCATGCTGTTCCAGATCGAGGAGAAGTTCGGCGCCCTGCTCGGCCAGGCCGAATGGGTCAGCCTCGGCGGCGGCATTCACTTCACCGGCGAGGGCTATCCGCTCGACGCCTTCTGCGAGCGGCTCAAGACGTTCGCCGACCGCTTCGGCGTGCAGGTCTATCTGGAACCGGGCGAAGCCTCGATCACCAAAAGCACGACGCTGGAAGTGACCGTGCTCGACACGCTGTTCAACGGCAAGCAGCTCGCCATCGTGGATTCCTCCATCGAGGCCCATATGCTGGACCTTCTGATCTACCGCGAAAGCGCCAAGGTGGCGCCCAACGAAGGGCCGCACCGCTACATGGTGTGCGGCAAGTCGTGCCTGGCGGGCGACGTGTTCGGCGAGTTCGACTTCCCGGCCGAACTGAAGATCGGTGACCGCATTTCCGTCCAGGACGCGGCCGGCTACACCATGGTCAAGAAGAACTGGTTCAACGGCGTCAACATGCCGGCAATCGCGATCCGCGAACTGGACGGATCGGTCAGGGTGGTGCGCGAATTCGGCTTCGCGGACTACGAGCAAAGCCTGTCGTAGAAGCAGGCCCGTCTTTCAACTCCAGCCCAGAAGGAAACATCCCCCGGAATGAAGAAAAACGTGCTCATCATCGGCGCCGGCGGCGTGGCGCAGGTCGTGGCGCATAAGTGCGCGCAGAACAACGATGTGCTCGGCGATATCCATATCGCCTCGCGCACCCTTGCGAAGTGCCAGTCCATCGTGGACTCCGTCCGGGAAAAGAAGGCCTTCAAGACAGAGGGCGTGATCGAGGCCCACCGGCTCGACGCCATGGACGTCGAGGCGACCAAGGCGCTCATCAGGAAGACGAACGCCCAGATCGTCATCAATGTCGGCTCGGCCTTCCTCAACATGTCGGTCATGTCGGCCTGCATCGAGACGGGTGCGGCCTATATCGACACCGCCATCCACGAGGACCCGGCGAAGGTGTGCGAGACGCCGCCATGGTACGCCAATTACGAGTGGAAGCGCCGCGAGGAGGCCGAGAAGGCCGGCGTCACCGCCATCCTCGGCGCCGGCTTCGATCCCGGCGTGGTCAACGCCTATGCCAAGCTCGCCTATGACGACTATTTCGACCGCATCGATTCGATCGACATCATCGACATCAATGCCGGTAGCCATGGCCGCTATTTCGCGACCAATTTCGATCCCGAGATCAACTTCCGCGAGTTCACCGGCCGCGTGTGGTCCTGGCAGGACAACAAGTGGACCGAGAACAAGATGTTCGAGATCGGCAAGGAGTGGGACCTGCCCGTCGTCGGCAAGCAGAAGGCCTACATGACCGGCCATGACGAGGTGCATTCGCTCTCGCAGATCCTCAAGGTTCCGAATGTCCGCTTCTGGATGGGCTTCGGCGACCACTACATCAACGTGTTCACCGTGCTGAAGAACCTCGGCCTGCTCTCCGAGAAGCCGGTGAAAACGGCGGAAGGGCTCGAAGTGGTGCCACTCAAGGTGGTCAAGGCAGTGCTGCCCGATCCGGGCTCGCTGGCTCCCGACTACACCGGCAAGACCTGCATCGGCGATCTGGTGAAGGGCGTGAAGGACGGCAAGGAGCGCGAGGTCTTCATCTACAACGTGGCCGATCACAAGGAAGCTTTCGAGGAAGTCGGCTCGCAGGGCATTTCCTACACGGCCGGCGTGCCGGCAGCAGCCGCGGCACTTCTGGTCGCCACCGGCGAATGGGACGTGAAGAAGATGGCCAATATCGAGGAACTGCCGCCGCGCCCGTTCCTCGACCTGCTGGGCAAGATCGGCTTGCCGACCCGCGTCAAGGAAGGCGACGACGACCGCGCATTGTAAAAGCCGGTCGACGGATGACGGAAGGGCGGGCGAAACACTTTCGCCTGCCCTTTTGCATGGGGCCGCAGCCCCTCGATTCAAGTCTTGAAAAACTTCCACGGTGCCGCCATCTGGGGACCGAAGAATTCAGGGGCAATCCGACATGACGACAACCACGATGGAAACCAGGAGCTTCGAGGCCGATGTCGCCCGGCTTCTGCACATGATGGTGCATTCGGTCTATTCCGACCGCGACGTGTTCCTGCGCGAGCTGATTTCCAACGCCGCCGACGCCTGCGAGAAGCTGCGCTACGAGGCGATCGCACGTCCCGAACTGCTGGGCGACGACCCGAAGCCGCGCATCACCATCCTCGCCGATGCCGAGGCCAGACAGCTCAGCGTCGAGGACAACGGCATCGGCATGAGCGGCGAGGAGATGACCGAGGCGCTCGGCACCATCGCCCGCTCCGGCACCCGCGCCTTTATGGAGCGGCTGGAAGCCGCCAAGGGCGGTGAGAAGGCGGAGCTGGTCGGCCAGTTCGGCGTCGGCTTCTATTCCGCCTTCATGGTCGCCGAAAAGGTCGAGGTGATCTCGCGCCCCGCCGGCTCGGACGAGGCATGGCGCTGGTCGTCCGATGGCAAGGGCTCCTATTCGGTCGGCCCGGCCGCGCCCGAGGATGCGCCGCAGCGCGGCACCCGCGTGGTGCTGCACCTCATGGAGGATGCCGCCTCCTGCACCGAGCCCTACCGGCTCGAACGACTGGTCAGGTCGCATTCCGGCCATGTGCCGGTGCCGATCAAGCTGGTGGAAAAGCCCGGCGCGGAGCCGCGCGACATCGCCGACGGCACCGCGCTATGGGTCAAGCCGAAGAGCGAGATCAAGCCGGAAGAATACACCGACTTCTACCGCAGCGTCGCCGGCCAGTATGACGATCCGGCCGCCACCATCCATTTCCGCGCCGAGGGGCGGCAGGAATACAATGTGCTGGCCTTCATTCCGGGCTCCCGGCCCTTCGACCTGTTCGACCCGGACCGCAGCGGCCACATGAAGCTCTATGTGCGCCGCGTCTTCATCACCGACGATGCCGAGCTTGTGCCGCGCTATCTGCGTTTCGTGCGCGGCATCGTCGATTCCGCCGACCTGCCGCTCAACATCTCGCGCGAGATGATCCAGCAGAACCCGCTTCTGGCCGCCATCCGCAAGGGCGTCACCAGCCGGGTGCTCAACGATCTTACCAAAATGGCCGAGAACGATGCGGAAGCCTATGGCAAGATCTGGGAGAATTTCGGCGCGGTGATCAAGGAAGGCCTCTACGAGGACTTCGAGCGCCGCGAGCAGTTGCTGAAGCTGATCCGTTTCACCTCCACGACGGCCAGCGACAAGCCGCGCAGCCTTGCCGACTATGTGGCGGCGATGAAAGAGGGCCAGAAGGCCATCTACTTCATGACCGGCGACGAGCGCGCGCGACTGGAAAGCTCGCCGCAGCTCGAAGGCTTCAAGGCGCGCGGCGTCGAGGTGCTGCTGCTGACCGATCCGATCGATGCCTTCTGGACCGCCAACGCGCCGGAGTTCGAAGGCAAGCCGTTCAAGTCGGTGACGCAGGGCGGGGCGGAGCTGGCCGACATTTCGCTGTCCGACGCGGAAGCGAAGGACAAGCCGCAAACCCCGGCCGAGGTCGAGGGCTTCCTCGCCTTCGTCAAGGAAACGCTGGGCGACGACGTGTCGGACGTGCGCGCTTCCGACCGCCTCACCGAAAGCGCCGTCTGCCTCGTCGCACCCGAAGACGCGCTCGACCGCCAGTTCGAGCGGCTGCTCAGCGCCGCCGGCAGGCTGGACACGGCGTCGAAGCCGATCCTTGAAGTCAATCCCAGCCATCCGCGCATCGCGGCGCTGGCCAAATTGGGCGAGGCGGAACCGGAGTTCCGCGGCGACGTCGCCCACATGCTCTATGACGAGGCGCGCGTGCTCGACGGCGACCGCCCCCTCGACGCCAAGGCCTTCTCGCAACGGCTGGCGCGGCTGATCGAGCGCGGCCTGAACGTGAAATAAGGGGCGATAACAAAGCAAAACGGCGGGGATGGTCCCGCCGTTTTCTTTCCTGGGTCACCCGAAGAGTGCCGCGGTGTTCTGCAGCGTGATCCACACGCCCCACAGGATCGGGATGCCGACCGCCGTCCAGGCAAGCGCGGCCTTCAGGTCGAGCCCGCCCTTGCCGATGCCGAAGGAGCCGATGCGCCCCTCGTCGGACGCCGCCGCCGTCCGTGCCTGGATCGCGGCGACCTCCTCGTCGCTCATGTAGAGCTTGGGATCGACCGGCTTGACCAGCGCGTTGGCGATCAGGCCGACGATCAGGAAGCCCACGAGGATGTACATGGTGAAGTCGTAGACCTGCTCGCGCGGGATGCCGGCCGCGATCTGGAACTCGCGGATATAGTTCACCACCACCGGGCCGAGGATGCCGGCCGTGGCCCATGCGGTCAGCAGGCGGCCATGGATCGCACCGACGAACTGGGTGCCGAATATGTCGGCGAGATAGGCCGGAATGGTCGAGAACCCGCCGCCATACATGGACAGGATGATGCAGAAGATGGAGACGAACAGCACCTGGCTGCCCATGCCCGCCGCCGTCGGCGCCAGCGCGTAGAGCACGATGCCGAGGATGAAGAACACATAATAGGTGTTCTTGCGGCCGATCTTGTCCGACAGCGAGGCCCACACGAAGCGGCCACCGATGTTGAACAGCGAGATCAGCCCGGCAAAGCCGGCCGCGATGGCGGCGATCGCCGCCTTCTGCTCGTTCGAAAGATCGGTGAAGGACAGTTCGGGAAGGCCGATCAGCCGGCCGCCGAAAATCTCCTGCAACATGGGCGAGGCCATGCCGATGACGCCGATGCCGGCCGAGACGTTCATGGTCAGGAGCGTCCACATCAGCCAGAACTGCCTGGTCTTGTGCGCGTCGCGCAGATGGACGTGACGGGTGGTGATCATGCTCTGCTTCGAGGATGCGGGCGGCGTCCAGCCTTCCGGCCGCCAGCCGGCGGGCGGGATGCGGTAGCCGAATGCGCCCGACAGCATGGAGACGGCATAGATGGCGGCCATGACGAGGAAGGTCTGCCACACGCCCATCGACGTCCCGGTGCGGAAATGGTTCATCAGCAGGTCGGCCAGCGGCGCGCCGATCATGGCGCCGCCGCCGAAGCCCATGATGGCCATGCCCGTCGCCATGCCGCGCCGATCCGGAAACCACTTGATGAGGGTCGAGACCGGCGAGATGTAGCCGATGCCGAGGCCGATGCCGCCGATGATGCCGGCGCCGAGCCACATCAGCCACAGTTGATGGATCATGACGCCGATCGCAGCCAGCGCCATGCCGCCGCACCAGCACAGCGCCGAGACGACGCCGGCCTTGCGCGGTCCCACGCGCTCCAGCCAGCCGCCCCAGGTGGCGGCCGAGCATCCCAGCAGCACGAAGAACAGCGTGTACATCCAGCCGAGGTCGGACACGCGCCAGTCGCAAGTGGTGGTGAACAGGGCCGTCGCCAGGCTCATGTCCGGGCAGGCCGCCGGCTGGTCTATGCCGATGGCGCGCGACAGCGGCAGCCAGAAGACGCTGAAGCCGTAGGCCATGCCGATGCACAGGTGGATGCACAGGGCCGCCGGCGGCACCAGCCAGCGGTTGAAGCCCGGCCGGGCCACGATGCGTTCCTTGTCGAGGATGCCGGCATTGCCGAATCCTCCCGCTATGACGTCACTTGCTGTAGACATAAATCCTCCTCCGCTCCGCCAGGACCCCGCCGGCGTGCTTCTTCATGCTGGGTGATTGTTCGGATACGGCGGCCCCTTCCTCTCAAGGACCCAACCGTCCGGGAAATCCGTTATCCGCCTTGCGAAAACCTCATGCGCCTCCCTCCAATGGATTGCGCAAGCCGCCAAGCAACTCGCGTGCCATTTGCACCGGCGCACGATTTCATGGGCTTATCGGCCGAAAGGAGACGTCTATGGACATTTTGTCCGGGCGCCCGGACAAAATGTCCGGCTGGCGCGGGCCGCCTATTCCGCCTCGGGCAGCCAGACGGTGAAGACCGTGCCCTTGCCGGCTTCACTGACCGCGCTGATCTTGCCGCCCTGGCGGGTGACCAGCTTCTGGCTGATGGACAGGCCGAGGCCCGTGCCTTCCCGCCGCTTGGTGGTGAAGAAGGGATCGAACACCCGCGCCATCACCTCCTCGCTCATGCCGAGGCCGGTGTCGGCCACCGTCACCGCGATGCCGCGGCTTCCGTCCCTGTCCTCGTCGCGGGTGCCGAGCGTCACCTGCCCGCCGTCGGGCATTGCCTGGATGGCGTTGACCAGCAGGTTGACCAGCACCTGCTGAAGCTCGGTGCGGTTCATCGCCACCAGGCGGGTGGCGGCGCTTTCCCGGATCACGGCGATGCGCGCCTTGTTGAGCAGATGCTGGACCAGCGGCAGGCAGTCGCCGATCACGTCATCGGGGGAATGGCGCTCCACATAGCCGGCATATTCCTCCGGCTTGGCGAACTGCAACAGCTTGGTGACGATCTGGCTGATGCGCATGATCTGCTCGTCCAGCAGGCGGAATTCCGTTTTCGCCAGCTCGGCCTTCCGGCCCATGGCGTTGCGGATCACCTCCAGGTTGCCCTGCATGACGGCGATGGGATTGTTGATCTCATGCGCAACGCCGGCCGTGATCTCGCCGATGGCGGCAAGCTTCTCCGACATGATGAGCTGCCTGGTGGTCGCCTCGAGCTGCTGGTTGGCCAGCCGCAGCTCGCGCGTGCGCTCCTCCACGCGCGCGTTCAGTTCCTCGTTCCATTCGCGCAACTGGCGGTCCCGCTCCTGCAACAGGTCCAGCAGGTGATCGAGATGCAGCGCCACGCGGCCGATCTCGTCCCTTGCCGCGGCAACGCCGCTGCGTGCGCCGAGGTCGCCGCCCTCGACCCGGACAATGGTGCCGGTCATGCGCTCCAGCGGCCGGAAGATCGAGCCGGCCCAGCGCAGGAAGAGCGGCACGGTCAGCGCCGTCACGGCAAGGAAGGTGAGGACGATGAGCAGCAGCGTCTGGCGCTTCGCCTGCGTGAACGGCGCCTCGAGGAAACCGACATAGAGCATGCCGACGCGCTTGCCGTAGCTGTCGACGATCGGCTCATAGGCGGAAATGTAGCGGTCGTTCACCACGAAGGCGCTGTCCAGCCAGGTCCGCCCCTCGTCCAGAACGGCGGATCGCACCTCCGCCGAAACCCGCGTGCCCAGCGCGCGCCGCCCCTCGAACAGGCGCACATTGGTGCTGATGCGCACATCGTCCAGAAACAGCGTCGCCGTGCCCTGGCTGCCCTCTGGCAGGCTCGCCTCGCGATAGACGAGGGCATTGATCGTATCGATGAAATCCAGATTCTGGTTGAGCACGATGCCGCCGACCAGAACCCCGGCGCGCCCGCCCGCCAGCGTGACCGGGCTGGCCGAATGGACGACCATGCCGCGCGTCTCGACATCGCGCTCGACAGGCGTGGCGTTGGGCGTCGGCACCAGCGCCAGCCGGGCGCGACCGGCAAGCGGCTCGGCAATCGCGGCCAGTTCATCGTTGGAGAAGATGTCGAGGGCCGTCGCCGCCTCCCCGCGCCGGGCCGAGGCGATGATCGGCCAGTCGGACCGCAGCGTCGCGGCCCGGAACTCCGGCGCGGAAACCTCGACCGTGCCGGTCCCGTCGGCAAGATAGAGAAAATCGAGACCGAGCGCGCTCCGGTTCTCCTCCAGCAGGGCGGCAAGCTCGGCGCCGCTGCCCGCGTCCACCGTGTCGCGGAAGCGCGCGGCGCCTCCCAGCGCGAGCACCTGGGCATTGGTCGTTTCCAGGATGCGGGCCAGATATTGATGGGCGATGGTGAGATCCCCGTTCACCTTGGAGATCAGCATGGTGTCGAACTTGGCGTTCCAGCGCGCCATGGTCACGCCGAGCAGCAGCGGCAGGATCACCAGCGTCGGCAACAGGGCGATGGCCAGAAGCCGGAAGCGAACCGAATGCCACGGCTTCGTCCGGGCAGGCTGCGCCCCTGACGGCATTATGACGGGTCCGGTGGTCTCCCCTGCCTCGATGCCGTCCCGTTCAGCCATTCCAGGCGGCCAGCTTGCGGTCGATGGTCTTGCGCGAGATGCCGAGCCTGCGGGCGGCCAGTTCCTTGTCGCCTCCGGCCTCCTTCAGGGCGCCAAGGATGTGGCGGCGCTCGATGTCGGCAAGGCTGTCCGTCGCCGATCCCTCCTCGGCGCGCGGTCCGTCGCCGAAATCATGCGAGAACTTGCCGAGGATCAGCGCCCGCTCGATCAGGTTGCGCAGCTCGCGCACGTTGCCCGGCCAGTCATAGCGGCTGAAGGCGGTGCGCAGGGAATCGTCGATCGGCACCGGCGGCATGCCGAGTTGCAGCGAAAGCTTGTGCATGAACTGGTCGGCCAGCTCCTGCACGTCGTCGTCCCGGTCCTTCAGCGGCGGCAGATGGATGCGCACCACGTTCAGCCGGTAGAACAGGTCGCGGCGGAAGCGGCCCTGCTCGACATCCTGCTCAAGGTCGGCATTGGTGGCGAAGATGAAGCGCAAATCGACCGGGATTTCGCGTTCCGAGCCCACCGGGCGCACCCGCCGGTCCTCCAGCACGCGCAGCAGCTTGCTCTGCACGGCCGGCGGCAACTCGCCGATCTCGTCAAGGAACAGCGTGCCGCCCTGCGCATACATGAACAGACCCTCGCGGCCGGCCTCCGCCCCGGTGAAGGCCCCCTTGAGATGGCCGAACAGTTCGCTCTCGATCATTTCGGGCGGAATCGCCGCGCAGTTGACCGGCACGAACGGTTTCTGCGCCCGGTCCGAAAGCGAGTGCAGCAGGCGCGCCGCCACCTCCTTGCCGGTGCCGGACTGGCCGGTCAGCAGTACCGAGGTCGGCAGCGGCGCGACGCGGGCGATGGTGTCGCGCACGTCGCGGATCGCCGTCGAGGCGCCGATCAGCCGGTCGCGCAGCAGCACATGGTCGGACGTGGATTTGAGTTCGTAGCGCAGCACATAGTTCTCGCGCCGCAGCCGCATGCGGTCGAGGCAACGCGCCACGGCGTTGAGGAGCTGGTTCGACCGGAACGGCTTCAGCACGAAATCCACCGCGCCGGCACGCAGCGCCTGGATGGCGGTGTCGAGGTCGGCATAGGCGGTCATCAGGATCGCATCGGCGAAGAAGCCGATGGCGCGCTGCTCCGCCAGCCATTCGACGCCGGTCTTGCCCGGCATGATGTTGTCGAGGATGACGACGTCGAAATGCTGCTGGTCGAGCTTGCGCGACGCCTCTTCCGTATCGGCCGCCTCCTCGATCAGCTTGCAGCGCGGCCCCAGCGTGCGCATCAGGAAATTGCGCATGCCCGGCTCGTCATCGACAACCAGGATCGAGGCCTGCGCCAGCCAGGGTCCGAATTCGGGATCGCTCGGGCTTTCCCTCACCTTGCGCGACGATTGCGCCTCCATTCACTTCCTCCCGGCGCAATCCCCGCACCTGTCCGGCAATGATTAGCCGAAGGCGACGGGAACGCCAACCGGGAGCGGATCAACCGGCCAGGGAAAGCGGAACGGGCGGATCGAGCGCGGCAAGCAGGCGCGCGCCCTCCGCACCCGGCACATAATGGGTCCTCATGGTGCGGGGATCGCGCCCGGTTATGCGCAAGAGGTCGCCATCCTCGGCAAGCCCGGCGAGTTCGCGCAGCACCAGCGCATGCTCGATGCCGAGAAGACGCGAGAAGCTGCGACTGTCGCCGGCGATGCCGAGATGCGACGCCGCCAGCAGCCCGGCCTGCAGCGGGCTGAGGCAAGCATCGAGGCCCGCCAGCCGCTCGGCGGCGTCGAGGAAGGCGCCGGCGTCCGGCGCCGCGCCCTTCATGCCGCCTCGCGATTGCGGAAGGTGACCATGATCGACTTCGAGGTCGGCGTGTCGCTTTCCTCGCCGGCGCTGCCCAGCGGCACCAGCACGTTGAGCTCGGGATAGTAGCCGGCGATGCTGCCGCGCGGGATGTCGTAGGGCACGAAGCGGAAGTTCGGCGCCACGCGCTCGATGCCGTCGTCATGCACGCCGACCACGTCGATGCGATCGCCCGCCTCGGCACCCAGTTCGCGCAAATCCTGCGGGTTGATGAAGACCACCTGCCGCTCGCCATAGACGCCGCGATAGCGGTCGTCGAGACCGTAGACGGTGGTGTTGTACTGATCATGCGACCGGAAGGTCTGGAGCGCGAAGCGGTTGTTCTGGCGCCGCGCCCGCTGGTGCACGGTTTCCTGCGGCAACGGCCCGCTGGAGAAGGTCGCCTTGCCGGCCGGCGTGTTCCAGTCGCGGTGCGCCGCAGGGTTGCGCAGGTGGAAGCCACGCGGCTTGCGCAGGCGCTTGTTGTAGTCCTCGAAGCCCGGAACCGTCGCCGCGATATGGTCGCGGATGCGGTCGTAGTCCTCCGCCAGCGCCATCCAGTCGACCTTGTCGCAGCCCACCGTGGCGGCGGCGATGCCGGCGATGATCGCCACTTCCGAGCGCAGTTGGCGCGAGGCCGGCCGGTTGATGCCGCCCGAGCCGTGCACCATGCTCATGGAATCCTCGACGCTGACGAGCTGCGATTCACCCTGCGAATTCAGGTCGATCTCGGTGCGGCCGAGGCAGGGAAGGATGAAGCTCACCTCGCCCGGCATCAGGTGCGAATGGTTGGGCTTGGTGGCGATGTTGACGGTCAGCTTCTGCCGGCCGAGCGCCTTCGAGACCAGCGCGCTGTCGGGCGTGGCGCGGGCGAAATTGCCGCCAAGGCCGATGAAGGCCTGCGCGCTGCCGTCCAGCATGGCGCCGATGGCGGCCAGCACATTGTGCCCGTCCCTGCGCGGTGCGGTGAAGCCGAACTCCTTCTCCAGCGCATCGAGGAAGGCTGCCGGCGGCTTCTCGTTGATGCCGACGGTGCGGTCGCCCTGCACGTTGGAATGGCCGCGCACGGGGCACAGGCCCGCTCCCGGTCTGCCGATATTACCGCGCAGGAACATGAAGCTGGCGATCTCGCGGATGGTGGCCACCGAATGCAGATGCTGGGTGACGCCCATGGCCCAGGTGCAGATGACGCGCTCGGCCTTCATGTAGACCTCGGCCGCCTGCTCGATCTCGGCGCGCGTCAGGCCGGACTGGTCCTCGATCTCGCCCCAGCCGGTCGCCTCGACGGCGCGGCGATAGTCCTCGAAGCCCGCGCAATGCTCGGCCAGGAAGGCATGGTCGAGGATGGAGGGCCTGCCGGCCGCCACCGCCGCGTCTTCCGCCGCCAGCACGGCCTTGGCCATGCCGCGCACGGCGGCCATGTCGCCGCCCAGCGCCGGCTGGAAATAGTGGCTGGCGATGTCGGTGGAGCCGCCGCGGATCATCTCGATCTTGTCCTGCGGGTCGGAAAAGCGCTCCAGCCCGCGCTCGCGGATCGGATTGAGGACGACGATGCGCGCGCCGCGCATGGCCGCCCGCCGCAGATCGCCCAGCATGCGCGGATGGTTGGTACCGGGGTTCTGGCCGATCACGAAGATGGCGTCGGCCTCCTCGAAGTCTTCCAGAAGCACGGTGCCCTTGCCGATGCCGATGGCCTGTTTCAGGCCCACGCCGCTGGCCTCATGGCACATGTTGGAGCAGTCGGGGAAGTTGTTGGTGCCGTACATGCGCACGAAGAGCTGGTAGAGGTACGCCGCCTCGTTGCTCGCCCGGCCGGACGTGTAGAACTCGGCGCGGTCGGGACTGTCCAGCCCGCGCAGGATGGTGCCGATCTCGGCGAAGGCCTGCTCCCAGTCGACCGGCAGGTAGCGGTCGCTTGCCGCATCGTAGCGCATGGGATGGGTGAGCCGACCGTTCAGTTCCAGCTCGTAGTCGGAGAGCGCGCGCAGTTCCGTCACCGTGTGGGCGGCGAAGAATTCCGGCGTGGCGCGCTTTTCGGTCGCCTCCCAGGCGACCGCCTTGACGCCGTTCTCGCAGAACTCGAAGGAAGAACCATGCGCGGGATCGCCCCAGGCGCAGCCGGGGCAGTCGAAGCCGTCCGGCTGATTGGCCTTGAGCATGGTGCGCGCGCCGGTCAGCGGCGAACCGCTGGCCAGCAGCTTCCTGCCGCAGCTCTTGAGCGCGCCCCAGCCGCCGGCGGCAGCCGATTTTTTGCCGATGAATGTCGTAGCCATGCCCCCTAAAACGCGCTTTCCGAGCATGCGTCAAGCAGGCTGACCTAATGACATAATAGGAAATTTCTATTGAAATTATGCTTCGGAAACAAACGGCTAGAGCAAATGAGGGCGGATTTCCACGCACTCTCCCATGCGCGACGCGGGCTTGCAGCTTTGCGCCGATTCGGTCGCGCCGGTGCTGCCTGTGTCCCCGGTCCCGTCCTGTCAGGAGCCCGTCATCTTCCCTGCCTCAGCGGCACGAACTCGACATGCTCGGCCGCAACCGTGCCGTCCGGCTCCACGATGGCCTGCCAGCGGCGGTTGCCGCAGCGCACGCTGAGCCGCCATTTGCCTTCGTCGTCGCCTTCGCCGCGCTCGACGGTGCTTGTCACCATGCCGCGCCGCATGAAACCGCGCAGCGTGTCCGCCGGCCAGCCGAAATGCCCGGCCAGCATGTCGGCGTCGAGCATGAAGGCGCCGGCTGCGTCGCGCGCCAGCACCGGCCGTTGCACGAAGGCGGTCATGCCGGCCTCCCCGGCGGCTGCGACACCCGCTTGGGCTTCAGCTTGGGCCGCAGCAGCAGGCCGCCATAGCGCAGGCAGAAGCCGAGGAAGGCGAGCGTCCACAGCCCGGCCGAAAGATGCAGCAGGCCGATCTGTTCGGGCATGAAGGCCGCGACGATGCGGACCAGCGCCGCAAGCACGATGGCGGCATAGATCAGTTGCGTCGCCACATCGGCCTTGAGGTCGCGGCCGGTGTGGCCGAGCGTGGCCCGCGTCATCACCGCCAGCGTCATGGTGCCGATGGCGCCGACGCCGAAGGCATGCAGGGCGGCCACGGCCGGGACGTCGGCAAGGTCGAGCGCCGCCAGCCCGGCCAGCAGCAGACCGGCCGGCACGAACAGATAGGCGACATGCAGGATCAGCACGAGCCGGTCACGCCCGGCCCGGTCGCCCGCCCAGCGCGTCAGCCGCGCAAGGTTGAGCAGGCCGGCCGCGCACAGCAGCACGCCGGACACCAGCCCCTCGGGCAGAACCGTCCAGCCGAGCAGGGCGAGGACGGAGACGAGCAGCACGATGCGGTCGAAGCCGTTGAAGGGGATCGGCAGCCGGCCCGGATTCTCGCGCACCATCCAGTTGCGGGTGAAGGAGGGAATGATGCGGCCGCCGATGATGACGATCAGCACCACGGCGGCGGCGATGGCCAGGCGGCGGGCATAGTCGCTGCCGCCAAAAAGCCCGGCCTCGACATGGAAGAGCACGTTGGAGAGCAGGAACACGGTGACGGGCACGACGACCATGAGGTTGCGCCAGTTGCGCCCGGCGATGATCTCCTTGGCGGCCGAGGCGGCGACGGCACCGAGGAACGCGCAGTCTATGACGGCGGCGGCGACCCAGCCGATCTCGGCGGAGAAGAACACGGCGAAGCGTCCCGCCAGCCACAGGAGCACCAGCACCAGAAGCGGCGCGCCCTGGACCGGCAGGCGGCCGGTCCAGTTCGGGATGGCGGTGAGCAGGAAACCGGTGATGACCGCCGCCACATAGCCGAACATGGTTTCATGCACATGCCAGTCGACCGGCGCGAAGGTGCTGAAGGTCTCCAGCGTGCCGCTGAGGATGGGCAGCCAGGCCAGCACGATCAGCCCTGCATAGAGCGCGCCGAGCAGGAAGAACGGCCGGAAGCCGTAGGAAAGCACGGCGGGCCAGTCGCCGCCCCGCCTGCCTTGCGCACCCGCCGGCAGATGTCTCGCGTCGGCACTCATCACAGCGTCTCCTCGACGATGGGGCGGACCAGCACGGTGTCCTCGCCGCGGTTGAAGGCGATGGCCAGCCGGAAGGAATGGGCAATGCGCATGGCACGGTCCATGAACAGCACGGCAACGTCGGGCGGACACAGTTCATGCACCGTGGCCCTGAACAGGGCGAGCCAGCGGCGAAAATGCTCCTCGCCCAGTTCCGGCAGCGCCAGATGCGGCGGCAGCGGCCGCCCGTCATAGCGGCCGCTGCGCAAAAGCGTGGCCGACCAGAAGGCGCACATCTTGTCGAGATGGTGCGGCCAGTCCTGCGGGGCGATGGCCCCGTTGAAGATCGGGCCGAGCAGGTCGTCCTTGCGGATTTCGTCGTAGAAGCCATGGACGACGGAGGCGATCATCTCCTCGTCCAGCACTTCCGGCAACGGCTTGCCGTCCACCACGATGGTGCGCTGCGGCGCGGGCCGTCCTTTCATCTGGTCTTCTCCTTGGGCGTTTTGCCGGCATCATTTCCCGCAGAGCCCTCCCCGCCCCCGGCCTTGTCGCCGTCTTCATCGATAAAAATGCGTTCCGCCGCGCCGTCGAGGTCGTCATACTGGCCGCTCCTCAACGACCAGAAGAAGGCCGCAAGCGCGGCCCCGCCCAGAACCAGCGCCAGCGGCACGAGATAGATGAGGCTGCTCATTCTGCCGCCTCCAGCCTGTGCACCGGGCCGGCCGTTTCCTTTGCCGCCTCCCCGCTCGCCTGCACAGCCGGCTTTGCGGCTCGCAGGCGCAAGGCATTTGCGACGACCAGGATCGAGGAGAAGGACATGGCGAGCGCGGCGATCAGCGGCGTCACATAGCCGGCAATGGCGATGGGCAGCGCAATGGCATTGTAGATCACCGCCAGCGCGAAGTTCTGGCGCACCAGACGCCCGGCGGCGCGCGACACCTCATGCGCCAGCGGCACCGCATCGAGTTCGTCGCGCAGGAACACGAAGTCGGCGGCGTTGCGGCCGATGTCGGCGGCGCTGGCCGGCGCCATCGAGACATGGGCGGCGGCAAGGGCCGGAGCGTCGTTGAGCCCGTCGCCGATCATCAGCGCCTTGCGGCCGTCGCGGGCGAGCGCCTGCAGCCTTTCGACCTTTTCGGCCGGCAGCAGCCCGGAAGCGGCTTCGGCGATGCCGAGCGCCTGCGCGACCGCTGCCACGGCGCCACGGGTGTCGCCCGACAGCACGGCAAGCCGCAGGCCCTTGCGCCGCATCGTCTCGACCGCAGCCCGCGCGCCGGGCCGCAGCGCATCCTCGAAGCGGAAGCGCGCCAGCACCTCGCCGTCGCGGGCAAGCACGGTGCCACCTTCCCGCACGGCCTCATCCGTCGCCCAGCCGGCCCGGCCGAGACGGTAGAGCTTGCCGCCGACACACGCCTCGATGCCGAGCCCCGGCCGTTCCACGACATCGGAAAGCGAAAACTCCGAAGCGGGCGCATCGGCGGCAATCGTCCGCGACAGCGGATGGTTGGAGCGGCCGGCGATCAGCCCGGCGACGGCGAAAGCGTCGGGAGCGATCCCGTCCTTGCCGATCAGGCGCGGCCGGCCGAGCGTCAGCGTGCCGGTCTTGTCGAAGACGGCGGTGTCGATCTCGGCCATGCGCTCCAGCGCCGAGCCGTCCTTGACCATGATGCGGTTCTCGAACAGGCGGCGCGCCGCCACCACCTGCACGATGGGCACGGCAAGCCCGAGCGCGCAGGGGCAGGTGATGATCAGCACGGCGATGGCGACGGTGATGGCGCGGTGCCAGTCGCCGGTCGCGGCCATCCAGCCGAGGAAGGTGAGGAAGGCGGTGGCGTGGACCACCGGCGAATAGAGCCGCGCGGCACGGTCGGCCAGCCGGCGGTAGCGGGCTCGGCCGCCTTCCGCCGCCTCCATCAGCCGCACCATCTCGGCCAGGAAGGACTGTTCCGCCTTGACCGAGACTCGCAATGTCAGCGGACCGGACAGGTTGAGCGTCCCGGCGCGCACGGCCGAGCCCGGCTCCGCCCGCTGCGGCGCGCTCTCGCCGGTGGCGATGGCGCAATCGAGATCGGAAACGCCCTCCTCGATCACGCCGTCGACGGGCACCCGGTCGCCCGCGGCCAGCGCGATGCGCATGCCCGGCTCCACCTCGGCGATGGGCAGGTAGTCGCGGCCGCCGTCCCCGCGCAGCACCGTGGCGCCGCGTGGCGCCAGGCGCACCAGCCCGCGCACGGCGGCGCGCGCCTTCTCGCGCATGAGATGGTCGAGCGTGCGGCCGATCAGCAGGAAGAAGATCAGCGAGGTCGCGGCATCGAAATAGGCATGGCGGCCATTGTGGATGGTGTCGTAGAGGCTGAGGCCGAAGGCGAGGCTGATGCCGATGGAGATCGGCACATCCATGTTGGTGCGGCCGTTCCTGAGCGCCGACCAGGCCGAGGCATAGAAGATGCGGCCGGAATAGAGCATGCAAGGCAGCGCCAGCGCGGCCGAGATCCAGTGGAAGGCGAAGCGCGTTTCGGCATCCGCCCCCGACCAGACCGAGACCGACAAGAGCATGATGTTCATGGCGCAGAAGCCGGCGACGGCCAGCGCCCGGATCAGCCTGCCAAGCTCGGGGTCGCGCACGCCGTCGTCCGGCTCGAACAGATGGCCGGGGAAGCCCAGCGCGTCGAGCGCCGGCAGAAGCGCCGGCGCCTCCGCGCCACGCCAGTTGACGCTGACGCGGCGGGTCGAGAGGTTGACGCGCACATGTTCGACGCTCGGCACCTGCCGCAAGCCGTGCTCGACGGTGCGGATGCAGGATGCGCAATGGACGCCCGGCACGGCAATGTCGACCTGGTGGAGCCCCCCGCCCAGGTCGCGGCTTGCCAGCCGCAACTCTTCCCGCGCCGCGTTCCGGCCGGCTTCGACAGCCAGATCTGCGGGCGGGCAGCAACTCATCTGATCGCCCTGTAGCTGTGCCAGGTCGCATGACCGAGCAGCGGGAAGATGATGATCAGGCCGAGGAGGCCGGTGACGACGCTGATCAGGAACAGCACCAGCACGATGGCGCCCCACATCAGCATGACCGGCAGGTTCCTGAACACCATGGAGATGGACGTGCCCATCGCCGTGAAGGCGTCGATCTTCTCGGCCAGCAGCATGGGGATGGAGAAGGTGCTGATGGCAAAGGAGAAGGCCGCGAACAGCCCGCCCACAACGGTGCCGACCGCCAGCATGCCCAGACCCACCGGCGTGGTGAACAGCATCGGCACGATGTGGTCGATGCCGGGGAACGGTCGGAGGCCGAAGAACAGCGCATAGATGATGACGGCGGCGCGCATCCACACCAGCATCAGCAGGCACAGGATCGCCCCGGTGAACCAGACCTGGGCGCCCGATTCCGCCTTGACGAAGATCATGCGGGCAAGGCTCACCGGCCTGCCCTCCTCAAGGTCCCGGCTTTTCTGGTAGAGGCCGATAGCGACGAGCGGGCCGACGACCATGAAGCCGGCCAGCGCCGGGAACAATATGTAATCCAGCTCGAGCCTGAACAGGCAGATGACGACCGCCAGCGACAGCACGAACACCACCACCCCGTAGGCGAGGCTTGGCAGCGGCGTGCGCCACAGGTCGCGCCACCCTGCCGCCAGCCAGCCGAGGGCGGCGGTTGCCGGCAGATGGCGGCGCCGCTGTTCGGCAAGCGGAAGAGGCGTGGTCTCGGTGTGTCCCATGATCTTCCTCCTCTCTCAGCAGGCCGACTTGGCGGCGCTGTAGGTGCCTTCGACGGTGCCCGCCTTCTCATGCGGCACGCAATCGGGCTGGGACCCCAGCGCCACATAGACGAGATGGGCATTGGCGCCGACGAACAGAAGCACGCCCGCGGTGACGATCAGCGCCGAGATCAGGCGCCAGTTGAGCCGGGTGGCGCCCGTTTGGGGACTTGCGGCGCTCATTGCGGGCCTCCGTCCGTTGCCAGCGCGCCGACATAAAGGGCGAGGATCCTGATGTCGGTGGGCGAAAGCCTGTCCTGCCAGTGCGGCATGTGGCCCTGCCGGCCGGAATAGATGGTCGTGTACACGGTCTGCGCGTCGCCGCCATAGATCCAGTGCTGGTCGGTCAGATCGGGCGCGCCGACCTCCACCATGCCCTTGCCATCCTCGCCGTGGCAGGAGGCGCAGTTCTCGGCGAATACCTCCTGACCGGCCGGCACCCGGGCCTGGTCGGCCTCGCTGAGCTCCTGGCCCGACAGCGAGCGCACATAGGCGGCCACCGACCTGATCTGGTCGGATTCAAGCACGCCGTCGCGGCCGAAAGCCATCATCTGCGAGACGCGCGTGTCGTCATTGGTGGAGTTGATGCCGACGCTGATGGTTTCGGCGATCGTCTCGGGGTCGCCGCCCCACAGCCAGGAGCCGGCGGCAAGGTCGGGGAAGCCGGGACCGCCGGTGCCGCGCACGCCATGGCAGACGGCACAATTGTCGACGAACAGGGTGCGGCCGGTGTCGCGCACATGGCGCATCAGGTCGCCGTCGGCAGCGATCGCGGCAAAATCCTCCGAGCCGACGCGGTCGGTCCAGACGGCGCGCGACACCGCAGCCTCCTCGACCTGTTGCGTCACCACATTGCGCTGGTCGATGCCGAGCAGGCCCTTGGTGTAGGTCCAGCCCACCGGCCAGGCCGGCATCAGCAGCCAGTAGCCGATGGCGAACAGGGTGCCGACGATCAGGAAGAAGAACACCACGCGCGGGATCGGCGTTTCCAGTTCCTCGATGCCGTTCCACTCGTGCCCGGTGGTCACCCGTCCGGTCACGGGGTCATGTCTTTCGGTTGCCATGTGCCTATTCCCCCTCGTCCGGCCGGTCGTCCTTGTCGAGAATGCTTTTCTTGGCGCGGTCGAAACGCTTCCTGTTGGAAGGCCAGAACGCGTAGACCAGCACGCCGATGGCGAAGATTATGAGGTAGAAGAGTCCCCAGCTCTTGGAGAAGCCAACGAGTGTCTCGTGATCCATCGCCTCACTCCTGTGCCGCCGCAGTCTTGTGGGCGGCGTCGGTCAGCCCGCCGAGTATCTGCAGATAGGCGACCAGCGCATCCATTTCGGTGATGCGGCCGGGATCGCCGTCGAACAGCCGGATGTTGGTGGCATCGCCGTAGCGCTCGGCCACGCCTTGGGCATAGGTGCTGTCGGGATTGGCCTGGCCATAGGCGTCCCATCGGGCGTTGGCGATCATGTCGTCGGTATAGGGCACGCCGACCTTGCGCTGGGCCGCCAGATGCTGGCCGAGATCGTCATATTTCAGCTCGTTGCGCATCAGCCAGCCATATTTGGGCATCACCGATTCCGGCACCACGTCGCGCGGGTTGATGAGGTGGGCGACATGCCAGGCGTCGGAATATTTGTCACCGAGGCGGGCGAGATCCGGCCCGGTGCGCTTCGAGCCCCACAGCATGGGGTGGTCGTACTGGGATTCGACCGCCAGCGAGAACGGGCCGTAGCGCTCGACCTCGTCGCGCAGCGTGCGGATCATCTGCGAATGGCAGGCATAGCAGCCCTCGCGGATGTAGATGTTGCGCCCGGCCAGCTCGAGCGGCGTGTAGACGCGCATGTCGGGCGCCTCCTCGACCGTCTCGCTGATGGTGAACAGCGGCGCGATTTCCACGAGGCCGCCGATCGAGGCGACGCCGACGATCGCCAGGACGAAGCCGATGGCGTTGCGTTCGATCTTGCGGTGGAAGAATTCCTTCATCGTTATTCTCCTGCCTGCACGGCGCCGGCCTTCCCATAGAGCGGCACGTCCGCGCCGGCCTCCGCGATCCGGCTGATGCGCGCCATGCGGATCGTCATCCAGATATTGTAGGACGCCACGATCGCGCCGGTGAGGAAGAACAGGCCGCCGACGGTGCGCGCGATGTAGTAGGGATGCATGGCGACGACGCTGTCGATGAAGGGATAGGCCAGCGTGCCGCTGTCGTTATAGGTGCGCCACATCAGGCCCTGGATGATGCCCGAGTTCCACATCGCGAAGACGTAGATGATGGTGCCCGACAGGGCGAGCCAGAAGTGCACCTCGACCAGCTTCGGCGAATACATGCGGTCCTGCTTCCACATCCACGGCACCAGCGCATAGAGCGAGCCGAAGGTGATCATCGCCACCCAGCCGAGCGCGCCGGCATGGACATGGCCGACGGTCCAGTCGGTGTAGTGCGACAGGGAGTTCACGGCGCGGATGGCCATGAAGGAACCTTCGAAGGTCGACAGGCCGTAGAACACCGCGGCCACCATCATGAAGCGCAGCGTGGCGTCGGTGCGCACCTTGTCCCAGGCGCCGTTGAGCGTGGCCAACGCGTTGCCGGCCGAGGCCCAGGACGGCACCAGCAGCACCAGCGAGAAGGTCATGCCCAGCGTCTGCACCCATTGCGGCAGGGCGGTATAGTGCAGGTGGTGCGAGCCCGCCCACATATACATGAAGGTGATGCCCCAGAAGCTGACGATGGAGAGCCGGTAGGAAAAGATCGGCCGTCCGGCGCGCTTGGGCAGGTAGTAATACATCATGCCGAGGAAGCCGGAGGTGAGGAAGAAGGCGACGGCGTTGTGGCCGTACCACCATTGCGTCATCGCGTCCTGCACGCCGGAGAACAGCGAATAGCTCTTGGCATGGCCGAAGGAGACCGGCACGGCGAGGTTGTTGACGATGTGCAATATCGCCACGACCAGGATGAAGGCCATGTAGTACCAGTTGGCGACGTAGATATGCGGCTCCTTCCGCCGCTGCAGGGTGCGGATGTAGATGAGGAAGTAGACCACCCACACGATCACCAGCCAGATGTCGGCATACCATTCGGGCTCGGCATATTCCTTCGACTGGGTAAGGCCCATCAGGTAGCCGCTGGCCGCCACCACGCAGAACAGGTTGTAGCCGATCAGCACGAACCAGGGGCTGAACTGGTCGGGCAGCCGCGCCCGCGTGGTTCGCTGCAGGACGTGGAAGGAGGTGGCGATCAGGGCGTTGCCGCCGAAGCCGAAGATCACGCCGGAGGTGTGCACCGGGCGCAGGCGGCCGAAGCTGGCCCAGCCGGCATCGAAGGTCAAATCCGGCCACGCCAGCAGCGCGGCCACCCAGACGCCGACGAACATGCCGATCACGGCCCAGATCATGGTCAGCACGATGCCGACCTTGGTCGGGTCGTCGTAATAGTGCGACAGCCGCTCGGCCGGCGGCTCGGGATCGTAGTAGCGCGAAATCACCAGGAAGGTCAGGCCGAGGCTGGCGGCCATCACGATGAAGCCGTGGATGCCCAGCGGGTCGCCCCGCCCACCGGCCGCCATGGCCAGCCCGCAGAGCGAAAGCGCGATCAGCACGGCCAGGGAGAGCTGGCGTTCGGCGACTGTCAATCCTGAAACCATCTGGCTAAATCCCTTGCTGGATTCCGGCTAGGCCGCGACGTCGTCTATGCCCAACAGGAAACCCAGCTGGGCCCTGTTGCGCACGACATCGGCGAGCGTGTATTTGTCGAGCACGCTCAGATAGGCGCCAAGCGCCTCCGAGAACATGCCCTTGAGCGTGCAGCACGGCGAGATCACGCAGCCCCCGCCCCGGGCCTGCAAGCATTCCACCACCGAAAAATCTTCCTCGATCAGCCGGACCAGCGCGCCGATGCCGATGCTTTCGGCCGTTCTTTCCAGCCTGATGCCGCCGGAGCGGCCACGGATCGTCTCGATGAAGCCGTGTTCGCGCAGCGTCTGTGCCACCTTCAGCAGATGGTTGCGCGACAGCCCATAGGCCTCGGCCACGTCGTTCACCGTGCAGGCACAATCGGGGCGTGTGGCGACATAGGTCAGCATGCGCAGCGCGTAGTCGGTATGCAACGTCATCCGCATCGAATCGTGCCCTTGTGAGCGAACAGGAAAGCACTGACGGGACAAGGTTTCGAAAACGGCAACGGATTGCAATTGGAAACGGATGGCATCAGCCCCCCCCGCGCGGTATCCAGGCTCCGCATAAAAGAGGTATACGTGATACCTCTTTTCGCTCAAACTGCCCCGACAACAAATGTGCGATATGGTCGCAGGATGAAGACTACAACCTTTTCAACGACATTGCCACTTCAACGCGAGACCGGCCAGAGGGTCGCACCATGAGGCGCGGGCGCGCAACCGGCGGCCATCGCACCCCCGGCGGCAACCGGCGGACCGAGCCGCAACCGGCGCCGACGGCGCATGTCGGCTGGGCCGATCTGTCGGCCGTCGAGCAGTCTGCGCTGAAACGCATGAACCGCGGCCCCTACCCGGATCTCGACCCGGCATTGCTTGCGCGGCTGCTGGAGTTCGGCCTCGCCACGGAACGGCCGCAGGGCATCGGCATCAGCCGCGCGGGCCGCGAACTGGTGATCGAGGCGCTGCTCCACGCCCGCGAGGGGCACGATGCGCGCGGGGAAAGGCAGGACATCACCTGACCACCGCCGCCAGCCCCTGCAAGGCGCCCCGCATCTCCTCGCGCTCGTCGCCCGCATCGGCATAGACGGCATAGACCGGATAGGTGAACTCCGGCGCGCCCTCGACCAGCTCCAGTTCGCCCGATTCGATATGGGGCAGGGCCGCGCCCCGGCGGAAATAACCGCTGCCGCCGGTCCGCAATATGTAGCTGAGACCGAGCGGCCCGAGCCCCACCATCAGCCCCGGCTCGCCATGGGCGCCGGCCGGCTGGCCGCTGCCGCTGGCGAATTGCGGCCCCCAGTCGACATGGACGTAATCCGGAGGATCGCCGTCTTCGGCGCCGCCCGCGGTGCTGCGCACCATCACGAGCTGCTCTTCCTGCAACAGGCGCACGGTGAAGCCCGGCAGCAGCCGGGGCGCATAGAGCACGGCGATGTCCAGCACGCCGGTGCGCAACTGCTCGATCAACTGGTCCGGCATGCCGACATGGGCGCGGATGCCGGTCTGGCGCCATGTCTTGCGCATCCACACCAGCCAGTCCAGCAGCAGCGGGTTCCACAGGCTGAGCTCGCCGCCGAGGGCGACGACCCCGGTCTTGCCTTCCGGAACGGCGAGCTGGTGGCGCGCCCGCTCCCAGATCTGCACCATGGACTGCGCATAGCGCTCGAATTCGCGGCCGGCCGGCGTCAGCTTGGCGCCGGTGCGGTTGCGCACGAAAAGCGGCCGGCCGACCTCGGCCTCCAGCGTGCGGATGCGGGCGCTGACCGTGGTCTGGGTGACGTTCAGACGGTCCGCCGCGCCCTGGAAGCTGCCGCAATGGATGATCTCCAGAAACGTCCGGGCCCGGTCGATATCCATGGCGCGCTCCATTTCAGTGCAATAATCTTGCACTCATACTGCATTTAATTCCGTTTGCCTTCTGCATTAATGGCGCGCACGCTCGGCTGACACAATCGGAGCGGGATGATTGTCCCTGCAGACCCATTTCGCCCCAGGTCTTGTTCTTGACGCATGATCTTGTCCGGAAAGCCTGCAACTTTTCGGGATCATGCCCTAGCTGGATTGCTGACGATGGCCGACGATCCCCAGAGCGAAATTGCAGAAAGCGAACCTGCGGAATACGCTTCGCCGCCCTGCTTCATGCATGAGCTCGATCCGGAATTTCACGCCATGCCAAGCCGTTCCGACGCCTGGAGCGACGTCATGCGCTGGCGCAAGGCCGAACGCGAACGCCTGATAGCCGAACGCATGGCCCTGGAGCCGGAGCAGCGCCATGCCCGCTCCATCCGCATCGCCAAGGCGCTCGACGCCGCCGTCGGCAAGGCCGCGGGGCGCATCGTCGGCACCTATTGGCCGTTCCGCGGCGAGCCGGATCTGCGCAACTGGGGCATCGGCATCATCGAACGCGGCGGCAGGCTGGCGCTACCGGTCGTCATCCAGAAGGGCTGGCCGCTGGAATACCGGCTATGGGCGCCGGGCGACCCGCTGGAGCGCGGCGTGTGGAACATCCTGGTGCCGTCGCGCGGCCCTGCCGTGCTGCCGGACATCGTCATCGCCCCCGTCGTCGGCTTCGACGAGGCGCGCTATCGCCTCGGCTATGGCGGCGGCTTCTTCGACCGGACGCTGGCCGCCATGCCGCGCAAGCCGCTGACCATCGGCGTCGGCTACACGCCGGCCAGGATAAGGACGATCTATCCGCAGCCGCACGACATCCCGATGGACATGATCGTCACCGACTGATCGCGCATTGCGCAGGCAAGGCGCCTGTTCCCGACCGCGACGGCTCAAGCCGCCCCTTCCGAGACAGCCCCTGCGCAAGGCGGGACGGCAGAAAGGAAGGAAGTGAGCATGTCGGACACCACCCATGACGAAACCGCGCCCGGCCAGGGCTTCGTCACCCGATGGCTGTTTTCCACCAACCACAAGGACATCGGCACGCTCTACCTGATCCTGTCGATGCTGTGCGGCATTCTCGGCACCGGCCTTTCCGTCGCCCTGCGCATGGAGCTTCAGGAACCGGGACTGCAGATTTTCCTCGATCCCAGCCTCTACAACGTCGTCGTCACCGCCCACGGGCTGGTGATGATCTTCTTCGTCATCATGCCAGCGATGATCGGCGGCTTCGGCAACTGGTTCGTCCCGATCATGATCGGCGCGCCGGACATGGCCTTCCCGCGCATGAACAACATCTCGTTCTGGCTACTGGTGGCCTCGCTCGTCCTGTTCATCATGTCGATGTTCGTGCCGGGCGCGCCGGGCGCCTCCGGCCATGGCGGCGGCTGGACGATGTATCCGCCCTTCTCCAGCTCCACCGGGCAGCCGGGGCCGGCGGTCGATCTCGTCATCCTGTCCATCCACCTGTCGGGTGCCTCCTCGATCCTCGGCGCCATCAACTTCATCACCACCATCTTCAACATGCGCGCGCCCGGCATGACGCTGCACCGCATGCCGCTGTTCGCCTGGGCCATGCTGGTCACCGCCTTCATGCTGCTTCTGTCGCTGCCGGTGCTGGCGGGGGCGATCACCATGATGCTCACCGACCGCAATTTCGGCACCACCTTCTTCGTGCCCTCCGGCGGCGGCGACCCGATCCTCTACCAGCACCTGTTCTGGTTCTTCGGGCATCCGGAAGTCTACATCATGATCCTGCCGGGCTTCGGCATCATCAGCCACGTCATCTCGACCTTCTCCAGGAAGCCGATCTTCGGCTATCTGGGCATGGCCTATGCCATGGTCGCCATCGGCGTGATCGGCTTCGTGGTGTGGGCGCACCATATGTTCACGGTCGGCCTCTCGATCGAATCGCAGCGCTATTTCGCCTTCGCCTCGATGGTCATCGCGGTGCCCACAGGCATCAAGGTGTTCTCGTGGCTGGCGACGATGTGGGGCGGATCGATCACCTTCAAGGTGCCGATGCTGTGGGCGGCCGGTTTCGTGCTCTTGTTCACCATCGGCGGCGTGACCGGCGTCCAGCTCGCCAACCCCGGCGTCGACCGCCTGTTCCAGGATACCTATTACGTCGTGGCGCATTTCCACTACGTGCTGTCGCTGGGAGCGGCCTTCGCCATCTTCGCCGGGTTCTACTACTGGTTCCCGAAGATGACCGGCTACATGATGAGCGAGACGCTCGGCCGGCTGCATTTCTGGCTGATGTTCGTGGGCGTCAACCTCGTCTTCTTCCCGCAGCATTTCCTCGGCCTGTCCGGCATGCCGCGCCGCTATGCCGACTATCCCGACGCGATGGCCGGCTGGAACTTCATCTCCTCGATCGGCTCCTACATCTCGGCCGCCGGGCTGGTGGTGTTCTTCATCGCCGTGGCGGAAGCCTTCGCCCGCAAGCGCGCGGCGTCGGCGAACCCGTGGGGCGACGGCGCGACCACGCTGGAATGGACCCTGTCCTCGCCGCCGCCGCACCACCAGTTCAGCTCGCTGCCGCGCATCCGCTGAACCGGCACACCGCGCGCGCCCAGGCCGGATGGCGGGCATGCTCGCTGCCCGGCCTTAGACTATAGTTGCAGAGCCTGCCGCCACGTTCCCGATACGGCGCGGTAACGCTGGACACGACATTGGCGGCGTGTATTGTTTGCGCCGGCGGCCGCCGTGAGAAATCAAGGACTTCCAGTTGAATGTCCCTGCCTGGACGGCCGACATCGAGATCCGAAAAGGGAGGAACTTCATGGATCGCCGTTCATTCATCAGGAAGGCCGGCACGACCGGCGCGGGTGCCGTAGCGGCAAGCGCGGCGCTTGCCACCCCGGCAATCGCGCAGACCAACCCGAAGATCACCTGGCGCATGGCGTCGTCCTTCCCCAAGTCGCTCGACACCATCTATGGCGGCGCCGAAGTGCTGTCGAAGATGCTGTCGGAGGCGACGGACGGCAATTTCCAGATCCAGGTCTTTGCCGCCGGCGAACTGGTGCCGGGCCTGCAGGCCGCCGACGCGACGAGCGCCGGCACCGTCGAGGCCGCCCATACGGTGGGTTACTATTACTGGGGCAAGGACCCGACCTGGGCGCTCGGCGCCGACGTTCCCTTCGCCCTCAACGCGCGCGGACGCAACGCCTGGCAATATCATGGCGGCGGCATCGACCTGTTCAACGAGTTCCTCGACAAGCAGGGCCTGTTCGGCCTGCCGGGCGGCAACACCGGCACCCAGATGGGCGGCTGGTTCCGCAAGGAGATCAACACGCTGGAGGACATGAAGGGCCTGAAGATGCGCATCGGCGGCTTCGCCGGCAAGGTGGTGGAGAAGCTGGGCGTGGTGCCACAGCAGCTCGCCGGCGGCGACATCTATCCGGCGCTGGAAAAGGGCACCATCGACGCCGCCGAATGGGTCGGCCCCTATGACGACGAGAAGCTCGGCTTCCAGAAGGTCGCGCCCTACTACTACTATCCCGGCTGGTGGGAAGGCGGCCCGACCGTCCACTTCATGTTCAACAAGGCAAAGCATGAGGAACTGCCGGCGACCTACAAGTCGCTGCTGCGGACGGCCTGTCAGGCGGCCGACGCCAACATGCTCCAGAAATACGACCACCTGAACCCGACGGCGGTGAAGTCGCTGGTGGCCAACGGGGCGCAACTGCGGCCGTTCAGCCAGGAAATCCTGTCGGCCTGCTTCGACGCGGCCAACGAGGTTTATGCCGAGATGACGGCATCCAACGCGGACTTCAAGAAGATCTGGGATTCCATCGTCGCCTTCCGCAAGGACCACTATCTGTGGGCGCAGGTGGCCGAGTACAATTTCGATACCTTCATGATGATCCAGCAGCGCAGCAACAAGCTGTAGTCATCGCAGCCTCGCCGAACAGCGAAAAACCCCGGGGCGATGCTCCGGGGTTCTTGTTTTTTTCGATTCGCCTGCCCAAGGCTCAGTTGAAGCTGGGCGGCTGCGAAAGGTCGGGGGGTGCCGGGGTCGCCGGGGCGGGCGTCGATGGAGCCGGCGCAGGCGTTCCCGGCGCGGGGGCCGGCGCGCCGCCCAGCGGCGGCAGGCCGAAACCGCCGCCAAGGCCGGGAAGCTCCGGCATCTTGAATTCGATCGTGGCCGGATCGACGACCTTGCCCTTGTAGTGCATGACCATTGCGGGGAAGGCGATGGTCAGCGCGATCATGAGGATCTGGATGCCGACGAAGGGCACCGCGCCCCAGTAGATCTGGCCGGTTGTGACCGGCGCGATCTTCTTGCCTGTGATCTTGTCGATATAGGGCACGCGCGCGGCCACCGAGCGCAGATAGAACAGGGCGAAGCCGAAGGGCGGGTGCATGAAGCTGGTCTGCATGTTGACGCCCAGGATCACGCCGAACCAGATCAGGTCGATGCCGAGCCGTTCGGCAGCCGGAGCCAGCAGCGGCACGATGATGAAGGCCAGCTCGAAGAAATCGAGGAAGAAGGCCAGCAGGAAGACCAGGATCGAGACGACGATGAGGAAGCCCAGTTCGCCGCCCGGCAGCGAGACCAGCAGGTGCTCCACCCACAGATGGCCGTTGACGCCGTAGAAGGTGAGCGAGAAGACGCGCGCGCCGATCAGGATGAACAGCACGAAGGACGACAGCCGCGTGGTCGAGGCCAGCGCCTGCCGGATCAGGTCGAGCGAGAGCCGGCCCTTGGCGGCGGCCATCACCAGTGCCCCCACCGCGCCCATGGCGCCGCCCTCGGTCGGCGTGGCGATGCCGAGGAAGATGGTGCCGAGCACAAGGAAGATCAGCGCCAGCGGCGGGATCAGCACGATCACCACCTGCTGGGCGAGCTTCGACATCATATTGATGTTGAGGCCCTTGTCGGCGATCGCCACCAGATAGATGGCGACGACGCCCACCGTGGCGCCCAATATGTCGGCATTGGTGCCGTGGGCGGGCTCCAGATAGTGATAGGCGCCCCAGCCGACGGCACCGGCGAACAGCAGCGCCACGACCAGCGACGTGATGCCGTGGCCGAGGGTGCGCGCTTCAGGCGGCAGGGCCGGCATGGAGTTCGGCCGGATGATCGACATGACCAGCACGTAGAGCATGTAGAGGCCGGTCAGCACCAGACCGGGAATGAGCGCGCCCTTGTACATGTCGCCGACCGAGCGGCCGAGCTGGTCGGCCAGCACGATCAGCACCAGCGAGGGCGGGATGATCTGGGCCAGCGTGCCCGAGGCGGCGATGACACCCGACGCGATGCGCCGGTCGTAGCCGTAGCGCAGCATGATCGGCAGCGAGATGAGGCCCATGGCGATGACCGAGGCGGCCACCACGCCGGTGGTCGCCGCCAGGAGCGCACCGACCAGGATGACCGCATAGGCAAGCCCGCCGCGGATCGGCCCGAAAAGCTGGCCGATCGTGTCGAGCAGGTCCTCGGCCATGCCCGAGCGCTCCAGCACGATGCCCATGAAGGTGAAGAAGGGAATAGCCAGCAGCGTCTCGTTTGCCATGACGCCGCCGTAGAAGCGTTCGGGCAGCGCATAGAGCAATGGCCAGGACAGGTTGATCGAGCCGCCCGACAGCGGGGCCAGCTCGACGCCGACGAAGAAGAACAAAAGCCCGTTGGCGGCAAGGGCGAAAGCGACGGGGTAGCCGATCAACAGTAAGAAGATCAGCGAGACGAACATGATCGGCGCCATGTTCTGCGCAATGAATTCGATCATGAACGGACCTCGTCGGCCAGCGTCTTGGCCTCGATCTCCGCCTGTTCATGCGCCGACACGAAGGGGTTGGGATCGTCCATCCTGCCGCGCATGATGGCGATCTTCTTGATGATCTCGGAAATGCCCTGCACGGCGAGCAGGAAGAAGCCGACCAGCAAAAGCGCCTTGGCCGGCCAGATGATCAGGCCGCCGGCATTGGTCGACATCTCGCCGCTGCGGAAGGAGCGCAGCGCATAGGGCACGAGGTAGTAGACCATCAGCAGCGTGAACGGCATCAGGAAGAAGATATGGCCCAGAAGGTCGATCCAGTGCTGCACGCGCCGCGACCACAGGCCGTAGACGACATCGATGCGGATGTGCTCGTTCTGCTTGAGCGTATAGGCGGCGGCCAGCAGGAAGGCGGCGCCGAACAGATACCATTGCAGTTCCAGCCAGGCGTTCGACGACATGTTGAACGTCTTGCGCACGACCGCGTTGATGGAACTGACCAGGATCGACGCCAGGATCAGCCACGACACCCATTTGCCGATGGCTTCGTTGACGCGGTCAATCATCCGCGACAGCGCGAGAAGCGCTTCCATGCAAGTCCTCCCTGATGCGGCCGCGCCTGTTCTCCCGAATCTTCTCGGCGCGCCTGTGGGCTGAAACCTATGACTTGCGTGGTCGTACCGGTCAACAGAAGAGGCGCAAGCTTCCCGCGCCAACGCCCGAAACGCGCAAGGTCATGCGACGAAAGTCTGATCCGGCCGGAAGCACATGGCGGTTCCAGCCGGCGACGGGCATGGATGGCCGGCTCTCAGGGCTTTGTGGCGCGCAATGCCGTGCCGGCCTCCTTCAGGCACAAGTCGAGCCGGTCGAGCAGCATGTCGACATCGTCGGCCCCGATCGTCAGCGGCGGCCGGATCTTCAGAATGTTGTCGGCCGGCCCTTCGCGGCCGACGAGGATACGTAGGTCGCGCAGCCGGTTCGTCACATAGTCGGCCACGTCCGTCGCGGGATTGCGGCTTTCGCGGTCGGTGACCAGGTCGAGCCCGGTGAACAGGCCGATGCCGCGCACATCCCCCACCACCTCGTGGCGCCCGCCCAGCTCGCGCATGCCGGAAAGCAGCCGTTCGCCCATGCGCCGCGCATTCCCCTGCAAGTCCTCGTCGTCGACGATGTCGAGCACTTCGGCGGCGATGCGGCAGGACAGGTTGGAGCCGCCGAAGGTGGAGAAATATTCCGGCCCTTCGGCAAAGCGTTCGGCGATCGCGCGCGTGGTGATGACGGCACCGACCGGATGGCCGTTGCCGAGCGGCTTGCCCAGCACGACGATATCGGGCCGCACCTTCTGCTGCTCGAAGCCGAAGTAGAAATCGCCCAGCCGCCCGAGCCCGGTCTGCACCTCGTCGGCAATGCAGATGCCGCCGGCGGCGCGGATTCGCCGGTAGACTTCGGCGAGATAGCCTTGCGGAGGGATGATCTGGCCGCCGACACTGGGGAAGGTCTCGGCGATGAAGCCGGCCAGCCGGCCGCCGCCCTGTTCGATTTCGGCAAGTGCCGCGTCCACCTGCCCGGCATAGCGGCGGGCGCGGTCCGGATCGTCGCGGCGGAAACGGCCGCGATAGTCGTCGGCCACATCGACGAGGTGCACCCATGGCCGGCGGCCATGCATGCCCGGCTTGTTGAACTTGTAGGCGGAGATGTCGATCGCGCCGGTGGTGTTGCCGTGATAGCCGTGATCGGGCGTCACGATGTCGTAGCCGCCGCTGGCGGCACGCGCCAGCCGCAGCGCCAGCTCGTTGGCCTCCGAACCGGAGTTGACGAAGAAGCAGATTTCCAGCTCCTGCGGCAGCCTAGCGGTCAGGCGCTCGGCCAGCGCCGTCTGGGCGGGATGCAGGTAGCGGGTGTTGGAATTCATGCGGGCCAGCTGGTCGCAGGCCACGGCCCGGATACGCGGATGCGCATGGCCGACATGCGGCACATTGTTGTAGGCATCGAGATAGGGCCGGCCCATCTCGTCGAAGAGATGATGCCGCCAGCCGCGCAGGAAGGTGACCGGCCGCCGGTAGCTGAGCTTGAGGTTGGAGCCGAAGCGCGCCCTGCGTTCGGCAAGCAGTTCGGCGGTATCGACGGGCGTGCAGGCGACCCTCTCCTCGGGCAGGTTGAGCAGGGCCGCAGGATTGGGGCACAGCGCCCGCCACAGCACCCAGTCGTCGGGATCCGCGACGCCCGGCCAGTCGTGCCCCATGCCGTCCAGCGTCAGCGCGAGCTGGAAGTGCAGATGCGGTTCCCAGCCGCCATTGCCTTGCGGCGCGCCGAGCTTCGCGAACACGGCGCCGGCCGCGACCTCATCTCCAACTTTCAGGCTGTCACACACGGCCGGGTCGAGGTGGCCGTAGAGCGCATAGAAGACTTCGCCTGCGCCGGTGCGATGCTCCATTATGACGACGCCGCCATAGTCGAGCGGATTGGCACGGTATTCCACCATCGCCACCTTGCCGGCCAGCGGCGCATGCACGGCCTGTCCGGCCGGCGCGAAGATATCGACCGCCATGTGCACGGTGCGTCGGTTCGATGCCTTCCACGGTCCCTTGCGGAAGGCCCGGTCGGTGTAGACCAGCCGCGGTTCGCCATAGCGGCCGAGGCGGATGCGATCATCCACGGCACCGGTCAGGCGACGCGCCTCATCCGCGCGCAGGTCGAAGGGGTTCTCCGGCAGGATGCTGTCTTCGACGGCAAGGCTGACCACCTCGGCATCGTCCAGATCGACACCCAGCACCGGCGCGAAGTCGCCGCGATTGGCGTCGAGCCATGCCAGAATCCGCTCGGCGTTGTCCGTCACCGGCAGGCCGCAGGCCGCGCGCAGCCGGGCGCCGATCAGCGCGCCGTCGATTGCCTTGTTCTCCAGCAGCCGCCAGGCCGGCGCCTGCGATATGGTCACATAGGGATCGTCGGGGCGGTCCACGGCTTCGATGGCCGAATTGACCACGCTGACCGCCAGCCGCATGCGCAGCAGCGGCCAGATCAGCTCGATGTCCTCGGAGGCAAGCGGCGCAACGGCATGATAGCCGGCAATAAGCGCGGCAAGGGCCGCCTCCGGCGTCTCATGGTCGAGGATCGCATAGGCGGCGGCGATGGCGAGGCCGCAGATGCGCGGGCCGACCGTCATGTCGCCGAAATCGATGAGGCCGCTGATCCGCGCCGGCACGGTGAGACCGGGCACGACAAGGATGTTGTAGTCGTTGAGGTCGTTGTGGAGCGCCTGCGCCGGCAGCGCCGCAAGGCGCGGGAAAATCCGGTCGTAATCGGCCAGGATGGCGGCGACCAATTGCCGGCGCTCGCCGTCCAGAACGTCGAGACGGTCTCTGATCCAGCCAGCCCGCAAAAGATCCCACTTGGCCGCTTCGGTGGTAGGTTGCAGCGCAAACCCCTCCAGGGCGCGGTCGAGCCGCGCCGCCAGCGCGCCCAGTTCGGCCAGCACCGCCGGCTGTTGCGGCCCGGCCTCGCCCATGGCGATGCCGTCGAGCGACCGCTGCACCCAGACGATCCGCGATTGCCCCTCGTCGTCCCGCACGGCCTGCCACGGCAATCCATCCGGGAAGGCAAGAACCTGCGGCAGCGGCAGGCCCGGATCGGCGGCGCTTGCATGGGCGAGCGCGGCGCATTGGCGTTCGACCAGCGCAGGCTCGCCGCGCTGGCGCATCGCCTTGACGATGACATCGCCTTCAGCGGTGGCGGCGCGGAAGTTCAGGTCATGCTCGCCGCCGAGCTGCCGGAGCGGACCGCCGATGCCGAGCGGCTTCAGCACCGCCAGCAGCCAATCATGCCTCATAGCCTGCCCGTCCATAATCACGCTCCTGCATTTCCCGGCCTGCTCCTACTTCAGCCCAGACCCGCGATGTTATCCACCCAAAGGAGGACATGCGCCTAAAGCGCGTCGCGATCCTTCAGATTCGCTCCTTGCGCTTCAAGCTGTTGCTTTTACGCATGTCGTTATCCCGAAACCGATTCCCACTTTTGGGCGACATGCGCCTATCTGCGCTCGGGGAGCAACGCATCCTTTTCCTGCAACGAGCGGATGAGCAGCGAAAATAGCTCCTGCTGGGTGGCGAGGCCGAGCTTGGCGTAGAGGTTCTGGCGGTGGGTCTTCACCGTGGTGATGGAGATGCCGAGATTGCGGGCGATCGATTCGCCCGAATGGCCCTTGAGGATCATGTGCGCCACCTCGCATTCGCGCGGGCTTAGCTTGCCCTTGCCGAAATCCTCCAGCAGATGGTCGAGCGGCGAAGCCCGCCCGCCCTGCCGCGCCCGGCGCGGACGGTGCTGCCAGATGCGCCTGTAGACGGCACCGACCAACGGCTCGACGGCTTGCAGCAAAGCGCAATCCGTCTCGGCGAAACCGCCCCGGCTCGCCTGCCGATAGAGGCTGATTTCGCCCAGGTCCCCCTGCGGCAGTTCGATGGCGATCACCACCTCCTCCATGCCGGCCGGCCAGCCATGGGTGAGATAGCCCAGCTCCTCGTCGTCCTGGCGACGGACCTTGAACTGGCGATAGTGGTCGGACGAGAAATAATTGTCCGGCGCCAGTTCGCGCAGGCGATGGACGCCCGCCCTCAGACCGGCCAGATAGGCATTGTAGACCGGGTTGAGGATATAGGTGCCTTCCAGATAGAGCTGCATCGCCTGCTTGGCGGCGCGGCCGGTGAAGGTATCGACGACATGGTCGGGCGGGCCGTCCCGGTGGTAGACGACGGACATGGCGAACGCATAGGGCACGACGCTGCCGATGGCATCCAGCAGCATCTGCGGGGCCTCGGCACGTTCGCAATGATCAAGTGCCCGCGCGGCATGAGCGCTGAATGCCGATGCCGCGCCGTTCCCGAATTCCGCAGTCAATGGAGCCTGTTCCCTGACGGGCCGGACAACAGGCCCTTGGCCGTCAGGCTAGCACGGCCGCATCGCGCCCAACAAGCTCGCCCCCGACCAGTTCACTCAGGGCAGCGAGCGTGCGCTCGACCTCGTCCATGGTGTTGTAGTGGGCGAGCCCCAGCCGCACCACGCCTTCGCTCTCGTCGAGTTCCAGGAGACGGGATGGCTCCAGCGCATAGTTGTGGCCCGACCAGGCCCAGATGCCGCGCTTCGCCAGCCCCTCGGCGATGGCATGGGTGGATATGCCGGCATAGGTGAAGGACACGGTGGGCACGCGATGGCGCAACGCCGCCGGATCGGTGATGCCCTGAACGGTGACGCCCGGCAAGGCCAGCAGCCCTTCGATGAGACGGCTTGTCAGCACGTCTTCATAGGCGGCGAAGCTGCGATAGGCGCCCTCGATCTTCCGGCGGCGCGACCCTGCATGGCCGGTCGCCTCGCCCAGCCATTCCAGATAGGAAGCGGTGGCGGCAAGGCCGGCCAGAAGCTCGGTCTGCGGCGTGCCCGCCTCGAAGCGGCCGGGCAGTTCCTCCGTGGCGCAGCGCACCTTGTAGGGCTCCAGCATGGCCAGCAGTTCCTCGCGCCCCCACAGCACGCCCAGATGCGGGCCGAAGAACTTGTAGGACGAGCAGACGAGGACATCGCAGCCGAGCGCCTCTACGTCCGGCAGGCGGTGCGGCACCAGTTGCACGGCATCGACATAGATGAGCGCGCCGGCCTTCTTCGCCAGCGCCGCAAGCGTGGCGACGTCGTTGACCGAGCCGGTCATGTTGCTGGACGCGTTGAGCGCCAGCAGCTTCGTGCGCTCGCTCAGCAGCGGTTCCAGATCGGCCGGCTCGATGCGCCAGCTCTTGCGGTTGAAGGGCAGCCATTTCACCGTCAGGCCAAGGTCGCGGGCCAGAAGCAGCCAGGGCGAGACGTTGCCCTCATGGTCCATCTGGGTGAGGATGATCTCGTCGCCCGGCTTGAACAGGCGACCGATGGAGCGCGACAGATGCAGCGTCAGCGCCGTCATCGACTGGGCGATGACGATCTCGCGATGCGAAGCCGCGCCCAGCATGTCGGCCATCGCCTGATGGCCGTCGAGCCACAGCCTCTCCGCCCGCTTCGAACCGTCGAAGAAGCCGCCGAGATTGTGGGTGGCGGTCGCCATGGCATCGGCGACGGCATCGATCACCTGCTGCGGAACCAGCGTGCCGGCCGGATTGTCGAAATAGATCGGCGGGTTCTCCAGCTTCGACAGGGCCGGAAAACGGCTCCGCACCTGATCGATGGGGAAAGCGGGATGAGTGTGCACGGTCATGGCTCGCCTCGACAGCTAGGGCAAAGGAAAAGGGCCGCAGCATCTGCCGCGACCCCATGGTCCTAGCTCATTGTCGGCACGGGCAACATCATCCCCAAGGTGGAGGGCGGCCCGTTGCGACACCGCCGGCCTGCGATGGCGTCAGTCGATGCCCCCTTGCGGGGCGTCCTTGTCGTCGGCGTTCTCGGGCGTCACGTCCAGAACCGCCGCATGCATGGTGATCTCGGCCTTGCCCGGCTTGCAATCGCTCATGCAGGGCTCGGACTTGTCGGCATAATGCGGCTCGCTCTCGCGGTCGTCATCGATGAAGTTGTCCACGTTGGGCAGCTTGATCGAGGTGAAATTCTCCTTCGACAGCTCGAAATCCTCGTCGTCGACGATGTCGTTGAGGTAGAGCAGATAGGCGGTCAGCGCATAGACGTCGTCGTCCGACAGCGAGCGCGCATTGCCGAAGGGCATGGCGCGGCGCACATAGTCGTAGACGGTCGACAGATAGGGCCAGTAGGAGCCGATGGTCTTTTCCGGGCGCTCGTCCTCCAGCGTGCCCTGCCCGCCCGCCAGCACCGGCCAGCGGTCAATGGCCTCGCCGAAATCGCCATGGCAGGAAGCGCAGTTCTCGTCATAGACCGCCATGCCTTCCGCAGCGGTGCCGCGCCCTTCCGGCAGGCCCTGCCCGTCGGGGCGCACATCGATGTCCCAGGCGGCGACCTCCTCCGGCGTGGCGAGGCGGCCGATACCGAGCTTGCCGCCGGCAGGCGCCTCGGCGGCAGCCTGCCCGCCGATGGCGGCGGCAGCCGTTCCCAGAAGCAGGCTGGCGGCGAAACCGAGTTTAAGAAATCTCGACATTCTCGATCACTCCGTCGGTGCCGACATGCCAGGTCTGGATGCCATTGTTGTGATAGATGGAGTTGGGGCCGCGCACGGCGCGCAACTGTTCCTTGGTCGGCTGCACGAAGCCCTTGTCGTCAATGGCGCGCGACTGGAGGAACAGCTCGGAGCCGTCCCAGTCGAATTCGTGGTAGAAGCGGTGCAGCGCCATGGGCAGGCTCGGCCCGTCGATGCGCGCCGTGTGCCAGTTGCGGCCGCCGTCGACCGACACGTCGACCCGGCTGATCGCCCCGTTGCCCGACCAGGCGAGGCCCGACAGCACCATCGGCCCCTTGCCATGGGTGACCGGCGCCTGCGGGCTCGGATTGGTGATGACCGACTTCACGTCCATCACCCAGGTGAAGCGCCGTGCCTTGCCGTTGGCGAGCAGGTCCGTGTATTTCGAGGTTTCCTCGCGCTGTTCCCACGGCTGATCACCCACTTCGAGGCGGCGCAGCCATTTGATCCACATATTGCCTTCCCAGCCCGGAACGACGAGGCGGATCGGGTAGCCCTGTTCCGGGCGCAGCGCCTCGCCATTCATGGCAAAAGCCACCATGCAGTCGTCCAGCGCCTTTTCCATCGGGATCGAGCGGGTCATGGCGGAAGCGTCGGCGCCTTCGGCCAGCAGCCACTTGCCTTCCGTCTTCACACCCGCTTCCTCAAGCAGGTGCTTCAGGCGCACGCCGGTGTAGGCCACGCAATGGACCATGCCATGGGTGAACTGGCAGCCATTGAGCTGGGAGCCGCGCCATTCCATGCCGGAATTGGCGGCGCATTCGAGGAAGTAGATGCGGTTTTCGCGCGGGAAGCGCTTGAGATCGGCCATGGTGAAGACCAGAGGCCGCTCGACCAGACCGTTGATCATCAGCCGGTGGGCGGCCGGGTCGATCTCGGCGATGCCGCCATGGTGACGCTCGAAGCACAGGCCGTTCGGCGTGATGATGCCGTCCAGCTCATGCAGCGGCGTGAAGTTCACCGACGAGATGGAATCGGAGGTCAGCCACGGCACGTTCTTGCGCACCACATGGGCCTCGAACTGGGACGGCTGGCCATAGGGGCGCGCGTCGACGCCGTCGCCGGGGTAGCGGTTCCAGTCCTGGATCTCGGTGATGACCTCCTCGCTCTCGCCCGCGCGGGCCATGCCGGTGGCGGCCAGAGCGGCGGCGCCCATCAGCCCGCCGGTAAGGAAGCCGCGCCGGGAGGGAGACAGCGTGTCCTGCCGCTCAGCCATGATGTCCTCCAGATAGGTGTTTCATCAATTCTAACATATGAATTTTTCTATGTATACGGCAGCAAAACAGCCGGCGTAAAGCCGGCCGCTTTTCCACATGCGCGGTCAGGCGACGACCTTGACCGTCCTCTCGTCCGGCACGGAAACCGTGCCCTTGCCGGTGATGTAGCTTTCCATCAGGTCGTAGATGGCCGGGCCTTCGGTGCCCTCGTTGACCGACGCCCAGCCGCCGACGACATAGGTGCCCGCCGGATCGATGGGCTCGCCGGTCGCGACCAGCTTCATGTCGGAGATGCGGTTGCCGATCGTCTCGTTCACCGTGCAGGTGTAGGTCATGCCCCCGACGCGGACCATGTCGCCGCCCTGCTGCAAAAACGGATCGGGGTTGAAGAGGTTGTCGCAGACATCCTCCAGCACTTCCTTGAGCTGGGCACCGGTCATCTCGTTGCGGTAGACGGCGGGGTAGTTCATCGAGGTCTCGGTGTAGAGGTCCTCGATGGTGATGTCCTGGCCAGGCAGCAGCGTCGTGCCCCAGCGGAAGCCGGGCGAGAGCGCGATCTGGGTGTCGCGCTCCTCCATGATGCCACGGCAGATGAGGTCGTCCCAGGTGCCGTTGAAATTACCGCGCCGGTAGAGCAGCGTCTCGGTCTTGCCGATGACGCGCGCCAGCTCGTCCTTGTAGGGCGCGCGCACTTCCTCGATCTTCGCCGCCATCTCGGCGTCGGGCGCGATCACGTCGGAGAAGACAGGGATCAGCTTCGAGCTGTAGCCCGTAACCTTGCCCCCGGACACTTCCAGGTCGATGCGGCCGAGATACTTGCCGTGCGAGCCGGACGACATGACGAGCGTGTCCTCCACCTGCAACGCCACCGGCACCGCGTCATGGGTGTGGCCGGTGAGGATCACGTCGATGCCCTTGACCACGCTGCACAGCTTGCGGTCGACGTCGAAGCCGTTGTGCGAGATCAGCACCACGATCTCCGCGCCCGCCTCGCGGGCGGCATCGACATTGGCCTGCAATACATCCGGGCGGATGCCGAACGACCATTTGGGGAACATCCAGCGCGGGTTGGCGATCGGCGTGTAGGGCATGGCCTGGCCGATCACCGCCACCTGCACGCCGCCCTTCTCGAACATGGCCGTGTTGTCGAAGGCCGGCTCGTCCCACTCCGCATCGAAGATGTTGGAGGCAAGGAAGGGATATCCCATGCTCTCGACGATCTCGAGGAAGCGCTCCTCGCCGAAGGTGAACTCCCAATGGCCGGTCATGGCGTCGGGCTTCAGCAGCTTCATGCACTCGACCATGTCCTGGCCGTTGGTCTTGAGCGAGGTGTAGGAGCCCTGCCAGGTGTCGCCGCCGTCGAGGAGCAGCACCTTGTCCTCGCCGCGCTCGGCGCGGATGGCCTTGACCAGCGTGGCGGTGCGGTCGAGCCCGCCCATGCGGCCATAGGCGCGGGCGAGATCGACATAGTCGAGGAAGGTGTGGGCATAGGCAAGCGGACTGCCGGCCTCGATGCCGAACTCCTTCAGGAAAGCCTCGCCCACCAGATGCGGCGGAATGCCGGCATAGGCGCCGACGCCGATATTGGTGTCCGGCGGCCGGAAATAGAGCGGCATGAGCTGGGCATGCACGTCGGTGAAATGCAGCAGCGTCACCTGCCCCTTGGAATCGAAACCGAGCAGGTCGTCCTGGGTGAGTTTCTGCTGCGCCAGCGCGCGGGTGGGGTTCGAAAGATAACCGGCCGCGCCCAGCGCCATGCCGGCATTGGCCGCGAATTGCAGAAAATCCCGACGGGTATAAGTCATGCTTGCCTCTTCAGGGCGTCTCCGCCCGGAACGTCTGTCCCTTCCGGCCGCCTGCACGGCCGGTGCTCATTGCCAGATCGCCGCTTTCGCTAGGGCGGCGGGCGCCCGAACAAATTCGGGATGCCCTCTATCCGTTTGTTTTCGCAGCACTTATGCGACATCAAGTGATTCCACTTGACTGCAAAATGCCCTATTGCCTGACGGCGGGCGTCTCCACCGACAGGCCGGTGCCACGCCAGGTCACATAGACCTCCAGCGCCATCAGCTCGTCGGAGAAGGCCTTCGGCATTTCCGCACGCGTGTCGCGCACGCAGCCGCGGAAACGGTTGTGCAGCGAAACCATGCCGGCCGTGTTGAAGCGATAGGTGGGGAAGCCGTTGGCCTGCCCCTGGCTGAGATGGTCGGCGCGGATATATTTGCCCATCGACGCCTCGTGGCACGAAGCGCAGGCGAGATTGAGCTGGCCGGTGCGGGTGTAGTAGGATTGCTTGCCCTTCTCCCACCAGCTCTGCATCTCGCCCTCGGAAAGGTCGAGCTTGACCGGCGTGCCCAGCGACTGGTGCTTGATGTAGGCGGTGAGCGCCACCTGGTCGGGATCGTCGAACTTGTAAGCTTCCGCCCCCATGTTCTCGACCCGGCACTTGTCGATCTGCAGCTCGACATTGATCGGCTTGCCCGAATCCGCATCCCATTTCGGGAAGCGGGCACCCACGCCCTTCATCGTTTCGGCCGCGTCGTCGTGGCAGGAGGCGCAGGACTTGCCCATGGTGCCATCCACCGTCTCCCACACATCGGCGCCGCGCTCGACCGAGAGCATGCCGGGGTTCTCGAAGGAGTCGGCCTGCGTGGCGCGGGTCTCGGCCTCGCGGAACAGCCAGCCCGACAGCACCTCGTCGAACGGATGGCCTTCCGGCGCCGGCGCGCGGGTGATCATCTCCACGCCGTCGATCTCGAGCGCCTCGTCGACCGGATCGGCGAACGAGACGCTCACCGTCAGCGCCGCGACACCTGCACAAAGAGCGGACAATGCCGCGATGGAACGTCTGCTCACCCTGTCCTCCCCCGCTGGCGCGCGGCATGTCAGCCGCGCATCTGGCTCAATCTGGCTCAGGCCACTTCGATTTTCTGTTCGTCGGTGTAGACGGACCCGTCGTCATCGACCCAGGTCAGCTTGAAGGTGCCGCTTTCGTTGACCTTGGCGCTGAACTCGAAATAGGGGTTGGCCGAGATCGCCGGATCGATGTCGCACGAGAACACCGGCTGCCCGTTGAACTCGCACGAGAACTTGTTGATGATCTTGCGCGGGATAGGCTTGCCGTCCTTGTCCTTGCGCTGACCCGACTCCATCTCGTGGCTGATCAGGGTCTTGAGCACGACAACCTCGCCGGCCTTGGCCTTCTTCGGGATCTTCACGCGGGGCTTGGGAGCTGCAGACATTTCACTTCCTTCAAATTTAGAGCCGGACCGGATGGAGGGACGGATCAGCCGCCGCAGCCGCCGATCGTCACCTTGACTTCCTTCTTGTCCATGTAGACCGAGCCGTCCGCCATCTTGGCGACGGCGATGACGTTCTGGGTCTTGGCCAGGCGCATGCGGGTGGTGGCGGCAGCCGAACCGCTCAGCGCGGTGAAGTTGAACGTCGCCACATCCGGGCTCGGATTGCCATCGGCAAGGATCAGAACCTGCGCGACCATGTCGTCGCCCTCCATGGCGCTCTCGACCTCGACGGAGATCGGCACGGTATTGCCGTTCTCGGCGATCTCGGGCGCGGTGAGGGTGATCTTGCCGCTCTGCACCTCCTTGCCGCCGGCGAAATCCGAAATCAGCTTGCTCGCCTCCTCGGGCGCGGCCATGGCGCGGCCGGGCAGCATCTGCAATGCCGGGACGACGGCCGCACCTGCGGCCAGCGCGAGTACATGACGCCTGTTGAGTGCCATGCTTGTCTCCTTCTCGTTCTATTCCTTGAGCGTCGCCAGATAGGCGACAACATCCTCGACCTGCTGCGCGGTCAGAATTGTCTTGCCGACGAGGTCCTTGCGGACATTGATGCCGACATTGAGGCTGTAGAAGCCCGGCATCATGGTCTCGTCGCTGAACGCCTGCTTGGCGTCCACGACTATGGCGCGCAGTTCTTCCTCGCTCCAGCGATCGGCCGCGCCGTCGAGCGAGGGCGCGACATCGCCGTGAAACTGTTCCTGGGAGAGCGCCGTCACCGCATGGCAGGCAAGGCAATTGCCGAGGCTGCGATTGGCGAGCGTCTTGGCGCCCTCTTCCGGATTGCCGGGAACCCCGGTCAGGGATTCCTTGACGGCCATGTCCTCGATCCGGACGTCGGCCGGAGCCACCTCTGCGGCCTGGGCAAGCCCGGCCCCGGCACATGCGGCAATAGCAACGATAGCGGTGAGCGTCCGCCCCATTCGGCCCTCCTCCAACCAGCGGGCCGCACGGGCGATCCGCTCCTCTCAGTCAACGATAGTCCGCCCCAATCGGGCAATCAATCAAAAAATATGAATTCGTGAATATATCACTCGCCATCCCCCAGCCGGCCGGCCGCCCTCAGCTCGTTGATGATGCGGGCATGGTATTGCTGAAAATGCTCCTCGCGCTCGTAGCCCTTCTCCTTCACCCAGCGGAACATGTTGAGGAAGGTCCATTTGCCGAAGGCGCCCGGCATGGTGGCGACGGCCGCCTCGGCCACCGTCTTGCCCTCTGGCGCCTCCTCCGGCAGGAACACGATGGTGGGCGTGAAGACATAGCCCCATTTGCGCGCGGCGGTCTTTTCGGTCAGCGCCTCGCCGTCGAGGTCGGTGACCTCCTCGTCGCCGAACATGTTGTACTGCACCACCATGAAGTTCTCGCGGATGTAGTCGCGCACCTCCGGGTCGGAGAGGATATTCTCGTGCATCTCCTTGCAGTAGATGCAGCCGCGCTGCTCGAAGGTGATGGCGAGGCGCTTGCCCTCGCCCTTCGCCTGGGCGATATCCTCGGCGATGTCGCGGAAGGTCATGGCGAACCATTCTTCCTTGTGCAGGCCGTCCTCGCCCAGTTCCGCCGCGGCGAGCGTCTGGGCGAAGGCGAGGGCCATCAACAGGGTGAATGCGCGTGCCAGCAGCTTGTGCATGGTCTCTCCTCCTAACCGATGCTCTGGAAGGCCGGGAAGGTTTCCAGGAGCCAGTACGAGATGGCCGACATCTGGCCGGTGATGAACAGGATGCCGGTGACCACCAGCAGGCCGCCCATGGCCATCTCGACCTTGTGCATGTGCTTCTTGAAGCGCGCCGCCCAGCCGAGGAAGCGGCTGGCGAACAGGGCCGCCAGAATGAACGGAATGCCGATGCCGAGCGAATAGGCGCCGAGCAGGCTGGCGCCGCGCAGGGCCGTGCCCTCGCTGCCGGCGATGAACAGGATGGCCGCCAGAACCGGCCCGACGCAGGGCGTCCAGCCGAAGGCGAAGGCCAGCCCGATGACATAGGCACCGAGCGGGCCGGCGGGCTTGCGGTCCACCTGCACGCGCGCCTCGCGATAGAGCATGCCGATGCGGAAGACGCCGAGGAAATGCAGGCCCATGGCGATGATGAGGATGCCTGCTATGATCGCCAGCGTATCGAAATACTGGGCGATGGTCTTGCCGATGACGCTTGCCGTGGCGCCGAGCGCGATGAACACGGTCGCAAAGCCGAGCACGAAGGCGATGGCCGCCACGACCACCCGGCGGCGCTGCGCGGCACCGGGCGTTTCGGTCTTCAGTTCGTCGAAGCTGACGCCGGCGAGCCAGGCGAGATAGGGCGGCACGATCGGCAGGACGCAGGGAGACACGAATGACAGCAATCCCGCAAGAAGCGCCCCGCCCAGGCTTACATCCAGCATTTCCTCTCCCCGCTTGCAGATTCGGCCTTGCGCCGGTCTGGCCTATTGAATGCATACAATGCTATATTTCTATATTAAACAAGGGCTGAAGTTGTGCGAGGGTCGGCGATGACCAGTTTGAAGACGGCGGTACTGGCGTTCCTTGTCCTGGTCGCGGCGGTTCCGGCCGCCGGTGCCGCGGAATTGCTGATGCTGGAACAGCCGGGCTGCGCCTGGTGCGCCCGCTTCAACGCCGAGATCGCCCCGGCCTGGCCGAAGACCGAGGAAGGACGCCGCGCGCCGCTCAGGCGCGTCGACATCACCGAACCCTGGCCGGACGACCTGAAGCACGTGGCCCGGGAGCGGTTCACGCCGACTTTCGTGCTGATGGAGGACGGCAAGGAAATCGGTCGCATCCGGGGCTATGTCGGCGACGAGTTTTTCTGGTATCGTATCGGAGAGATGATCGCGCTGTTGCCCAAGGAACAGTCGACGCAGTAGCAGGGCTGCCCAGGACCAGGGTCGGTGCCAATTTTTATTTCAGGATCGTCAGTCACGACATGAGCTTACCGAAGATCCAAGACGCCCAGACGCCGGAAGACTTCAACCAGCTTCTCGAACAGGCCCGCATGGCCAGCGAATTGCTGAAGGCGCTCGCCCATGAAGGACGGCTGCTGATCCTGTGCCTCCTTGCCGAAGGCGAGAAGTCGGTTTCGGAGCTGGAAGAGGCCATGCGCCTGCCGCAGGCGGCGGTTTCGCAGCAGCTTGCCCGGCTGCGCTTCGACCGGCTGGTCACCACGCGCCGCGAGGGCCGGGTGATCTACTATTCCATCGCCAGCAAGGAAGTGTCCTCGGTGATCGAAACGCTCTACAATCTCTTCTGCGCGCCGGTGCGGCGCCCCCGCAGGGATTAGCCGGGAGCGGCCGCCGGAGGGGGAGCGCGGCCAGGCCGATGCCAACCCGCCGATGCCAGCCCGCCACGCCAGCCACGGGCCGGAACCGCCGCCGGGCGGAGCCACCGGCCTTCAGCCAGAGGGAGGAAGCATGAACATCGCCACCCATCCATGGTTCCTGGCCCTTGCCGGCCTCGGCGCCGGCGTGCTGCTCGGCTTCGTGGCCCGCGCCAATCATTTCTGCACCATGTCGGCGCTGGAGCGCATGTGGTACGCCAACGACAGCCGTGGCGTGCGCACCTGGATGCTGGCCGCCGCGACCGCCCTCATCGCCACCCAGTCGCTGCAGGCGGCCGGCATGGTCGATACGGCCTCGAGTTTCTACATCCATTCCAGCTTCGCCTGGGTCGGCGCCATCGCCGGCGGCCTTGCCTTCGGCTTCGGCATGGCGTTGGTGGGCACGTGCAGCTTTGGCGCGCTGGTGCGGCTCGGCGGCGGCAGCCTGCGCTCGCTGATCGTGCTGGTCATCCTCGGCCTGGCCGCCATGTCGGCACAGAAGGGCCTGATCGCGCAGGCGCGCGTGGCGCTTTCGGACAACCATGCCATCGACCTGTCGGACAAGGGCGGCCAGTCGCTCGGCGCTTTGGCCTCGTTCTGGAGCGACCATGACCTTTCGCTGGCCGTCGCCCTCGTCGCGGGCCTCGGCCTGCTCGGCTGGGTGTTCCGCGACCGCCGCTATCGCGGGCAAAGAGGGTCCATCCTGACGGGGATCGCCATCGGCCTGATCGTCACCTTCGGCTGGTGGGCGACCAGCTACGCGACCGAGCATTCCTTCGAGGTGGTGCAGATCGAGGCCGGCTCCTTCGTCGTGCCGGTCGCCGACACCATGCTGCACGCCATCACCTTCACCGGCGTGGTGCCGGACTACGGCGTCGGGCTGGTTCTGGGCGTGATCGTCGGGGCTGCCGCCTGCGCGGCATGGAAACGCGACGTGCGCTGGGAAGCCTGCGACGACGCGCGCGAGTTGGGCCGGCATCTGGCCGGCGGCGCGCTGATGGGCATCGGCGGGGTCTTCGCCATGGGCTGCACCATCGGCCAGGGCATCACCGGCATCTCGGCGCTCGCCATATCGGCGCCGCTGGTGCTGGCCTCGATCTTCCTCGGCGCGAGGCTCGGCCTTGCCTATCTGATCGAGGGCTCGCCGCTCGGCGCCTTCCGCGCGCTGGACCGGCAGCCCGCGGAATAGGCATCCGGGGATTGCCGCCCTATGCCGGCACGTAGACGAAACCGTTGCCGCGCCGCTCCACCATGCCCGCCCCCGGATGCGGGAAATGGAAGCCGATGGCGCGGGCCTTGTCCGTCGCCAGACGGTCGAGCAGGGCGAGCCGCGTGCCCGCCCCCTGCTGCGGGTCCTGATCGCTGGCCGTCGGCCAGCCGGGCCGCGCGAAGGACACCGTCGCATTGGAAATGGCGTCGCCGACGATCAGCACCGGCTCGGCTCCATGCACCATGAAGGACAAATGGCCCGGCGTATGGCCGGGCGTGTCCACCGCCTCGATGCCGGGCAGCACCTCGTCGCCGCCCTTGATGAAATTCACCCTGCCATCCAGCGCCGCAAAGCGGTTCCGGGCGCCGACCACGAAGGTCTGGCGGTCCTCCGGCATCTGCGACATGGCATCGGACGACGACCAGAAATCCCATTCCGTCCGGCCGATATGATAATCTGCGTCGGCAAACACCAGTTCGTCGAAATCATCGGTCAGCCCCCACAGATGGTCCGGATGGGCGTGGGTGATGACCACGTCGGTCACCTCGCCGGGATCGACGCCGGCCGCTTCCAGCGACTTCATCAGCTTGCCGGTGCTCGACATGAAATTCGGGCCCGCGCCGACATCGAAGATGACCAGCCTGTCGCCTGAGCGAACCAGCGTCACGTTGCAGTCCGGCCGCATCGCATCGGTCGGCTGGCCTGCCTCCTCCAGCAGCCTGACGAGTTCGTCCTGCGGCGCATCGGGAAAGGTGAAATTGAGCGGCAGCGTCATCATGCCGTCGCTGACCACGGTGAGCTCGGCGCTGCCGGTCGACAGCGTCTGCGCCCGTGCCGTCCGGACGGGCGCGAACGCCGCCCCGCCGAGCGCGGCAGCCGTTCCGGCCAGGAATGTCCTGCGGCTCAAAAGCCCCCCGTTTCGCAACATGGTCGACATCGGCCTCCCTCCTTCCATGCAAACATTTTGTTTTTTGCATATTCCAGCAAAGCAGGCTAGCCTTGGCGAGCGAAATGCCGTTTTAGGCAACGGCCAACAAACACCTGTGGAGGAGGACGCCATGCTCAAGCTGAAACCCGTTTGCGGGGCTCTGGTCGCAATCGGCCTGAGTTGCGCCATCACCAGCCTTCCCGCGCTGGCGCAGGACGGGGTTCACACCGTCACCTCCGACAGCCCCTTCGAACAGGTGATGAGCGATCTGGAGGACGCCATCGTCAACCGCGGCTATGTGGTCGACTACCACGGCCATATCGGCGACATGCTCGAGCGCACTGCCGCCGATGTCGGCGGCGGCAAGCTCTACCGCAATGCCGAGTTCCTGCAATTCTGCTCAGCCGTCGTGTCGCGCAACGCCATGGAGGCCGACATTGGCAACATCGCCTACTGCCCCTATGTGATCTTCGCCTACGAGCCCGAAACCAAGCCCGGCGAGGTCACCGTGGGCTTCCGAGAACTGCCGGCCGGCCCCGGCCGCGACGAGGTCAACAAGCTGCTTGCCGAAATCGTCGGCCAGGCCGCCGACGGACTTTGATGCCGCGCGGCTTGACCACACATTGGATTATTGGAATGTACGCGCCTGAAGGTTACGCCCCGGCGCGCTTTGAATCCCTGTTTCTCCTGGAGGAAAGATCTTGAAGACGTTCTATGCCGCCGCGCTCACCATCGGCCTTGCGCTTCCCGTGTCCGCATTCGCGGCCGACCACGAGGTGAAGATGCTCAACAAGGGATCGGACGGCACCGCGATGGTGTTCGAGCCCTTGGTGGTGAAGGCAGCGCCCGGCGACACCATCACCTTCGTGCCGACCGACAAGAGCCACAATTCGGCCAGCATGAAGGGCGGTCTCCCGGAAGGCGCCGAAGCATGGAAGGGCAAGACAAACGAGCAGATCACGGTCACCGTGCCGGCCGAAGGCGTCTACATGTACCAGTGCACGCCGCATCTGGGCATGGGCATGATCGGCGCCGTCGTCGTCGGCCAGCCGACCAACCTGGAAGCGGTCAAGGGCCTGAAATATCCGGGCAAGGCCAAGAAGACGGCGGAAAAGATCTTCGCCGAGATCGAAGCCGGCTCCTGACGAGTGCTGGCCCGCGCGCGGCTGTGCGTGCGGGCCGTTTCAATTCCGGATCGAACGGTCCTCAGGGGCACTGCTGACTTCGCGTGTCACCTGCCCCGGGCAACGCCATGGCGTGCGCAGCATCGCCGCGCCGTCCGGCCTTACGCCCACGGCCGGACCGGTCATGTGTCCGCTCAGACAGCGGTCCGCACATCCAGGCAAATGGATGGCGATCTCGTCGTCTTTTCTTCTTGTGCAGACGACCCTTTGCAGATGCCGGAATTCCGGACGCGATCGGCGCCCCACGGAAACTTCCGTGGCATCATGCAGCAGAGTTTGAATGGATCGACGCCCCCACAAGCGCGTCCAACGGGACGCTTGATACGCTAGCGCGGATGAGTCGCCTGCGATCCCCCGACCGGTGTGTAACCGGGAAACATGTGATTGATCTTGAATGCCACTTCGGTGCGGTTGGTTGCTTTCAGCTTACGCATGATGTTGCGGATATGCACCTTGACGGTGCTCTCGCGCAGGTTCAGCTCATAGGCGATGATCTTGTTGGCCTTGCCGCGCCGCAACGCCTCGACCACTTCGGCCTGGCGCAAGGTGAACATGCCCGACAGCGGCCTGGAATCGGAACCGGTCTCGACCAGCCGACGCATCGCCATGACGCTGCTTGCGGGAACGAACACGCCGCCCGCCATGGCCAGCCCGATGGCCTCGATGCAGACATCGATGCCGACGGAGGTCGGGATGAAGCCGCGTACGCCATATTCGAGCGCCTGCAGGATCTGCGGCAGTTCATCGGTGTCGGCCAGCAGGATCAGCGGGATCTTGGCGAACTCCGCCGACAGGCGCCGGATATCCTCGCCGACCTGCGGATCGCCGATCCGCCTGCCCCCGATATTCAGCAGGATCGCGCATACGGGCGGAACCTGCTCGCGCTTGGCCATGTAGTCCTCGATCCTGCCCACGGGCAGCACCGTCAGCCCGAGTCCCCGCGCAACCAGGCTCTGGGCAAAGCATTCCCGCTCGAGCGCGCGATTGTCGACGATGACAAGCGTGCGGTCGGCTTGCGCCAGCGCCTCGCTTCCGGGGGGTTCAGCGCCCGGATCATGCAAGCCATGTGGTGAGAGTGGAGAACCGATAGGCGTTTTGGATAGTGACGCATTGGCGCCATTGGAAGCGATACCCATACTCATAGGTTTATTCCCCTTTGACACTGTAGGTCTGGTGTCGGCTCTGAGTGGTAATTCGCGACGATTAAACCCCGACCGTTGTGGTATTCTGGCCGGGACCTCCCCCCCGAAGCCGAATGCAACCATAACTTTTTTTGTGGCCCATCAAATTAACCCAGATTAACTGCGTGTTAATCAAACTAAATCGGGGAGTACATCTTATGGATGTAAACCTCTCCGTCCTCAGTTTGAAGGAGAGGCGGAATCCATCCGGCCAAAAAATGAGCATTGCGGCTATGATAGCGGCCACCCGTTCGATGTCGAACTCCGCTTTCCGCAACATTATCTGAAAATATAGCCTTCAGCCGACAAATGACGAATGCCCCCGTATCCGTCTTCTTCACAGTACTGACCGGATTCCAACCTGCCAGACCGGCTTTGGAATTTCCTTTTTTCGATTCGCAATAAGCACTCATCCCAATTGGGGGATTTTATATTCTGCGAATTTAAGTTAACCTGAGACAACCTTTGATAAGGTATTTTATCACGCCGGGGTGAAGCCGCTGGTTGGGGAAGCGGGCTTCGCAACGAAGATATTGAGGAGGACGGTCTGGAGAAGGGGGGTGTCGGATGAACGACACGCGAGATGCGCTCACCCGAAAGCTTCAAGCCTTCAAGGGCCTCGGCCCTGAAGACATGGCCATGCTCCAGGATCTGCAAAGGCTCCGCTCGCAGATCCCGGCCGGCAAGGAGGTTGTCTACGAAGGCCAACATTCGCATACGGCCTATATCCTGCGGCAGGGATGGGCCTGCTCGTACAAGCGGCTGCGCGACGGCAGCCGCCAGATCATCGACATTCAGGTCCCCGGCGATTTTCTGGGGCTGCGCAGCCTGCTCTTGCGGGCCTCCGACCACAGCTTCCTCACCATTACCGATGTCGAGGTGGCCCGGCTCGACAGGCACCGCATGCTGGAGGTGTTCCGCCGCACGCCGCGGCTGGCCGTGGCGCTCATGTGGGCGGCCTCGCGCGACGAGGCCACGGTGGTGGAGCATCTGGTCAGCATCGGCCGGCGCGGCGCCTTCGAGCGCACCGCGCATTTCCTGCTCGAACTCGGCGAACGGCTGAAACTGGTCGGCATCGGCAACGGCAGCGCCTATCCCTGCCCGATCTCGCAGTCGATCCTGGCCGATGCGCTGGGCATGACCGCAATCCACATCAACCGGGTGCTGCGCCAGTTGCGCGAGGCCCGGATCGTCGTGTTCCGCGACGGCATGGTCGAATTCCAGGACATGAAACGGGCCGCCGACATCACCGGTTTCGAACTCACCTATCTCGACCAGTCGCCCGAGAGCTGAGCATTTTCTGCGGCCGGACGGAAACGCCCGGCACAAACGCGTCCCCAGAAAAGCAAGCCGGAACAGCGGGGGCGCGTTCCTGAGGATGCTCGCGACTTCCGCCGCCACGCTGTCACCTCTTCCCGGCCTTACACCCGGAACATGCCATCCGCACGCGCGCTGATGCCTTCGCGAAAGCGGGCCGCAGCCTCCGACCGGTTCTGGACGCCCAGCTTGCCGATGATGTTGTGGAGATGAACCTTGACCGTGTGCTCGGACAAGGAAAACTCGGCGGCGATGATTTTGTTCTGCAGGCCGCGCGCCACCATCTCCAGGATCTGGAGTTCGCGCGCCGTCAGCGTCGCCAGATCATTGTCGACCGCGCCCATGAAGGACCCGCCCGCTACGCCGGCGGACGGAACGGCGCCCTCGCCGGCGATCTGCCTGAAGAACAGGCGCGCCGGAAAATATTCGCCGCCATGCAGCATCAGCCGCAGCACCGACAGCCAGACATCCAGCTTCAGGTCCATCGGCAACACGCCTCGCACCAGCCGCGATCCAAGCAGATCGCTCAGCCGGCAGGACGGCTCACGGTCTCCATGTTCGATGACGGCCGCGCTCGCCAAGGGGTGCAGGCGCAGGATATCGGCCGACGCCACTTCGATGGAGGCGAACATATATGGCTCGAACAGGATGAGCGCCACGGGATCGGGATAGGACATGCGGGCCGCCGAAGCCTCGAGGCGCTGCTCGACCGTCACCGAGGGAAATTCGATCTCCACGGCCCGTATCAGGTTCGCCGACACGGTTCCCGGCATGGCGATGAGCAGCATTGTCCTGCGCGGCGGTCCCACCTCCTCCGGAACCCCCGGCCCGGTGGCCCTATGTTGCGGATCGGTCAATGCGGCTCCCCCCGTGCCACGCCTTCGACAAACCGACAGGGCCGGGCGACATCGTTGCGACTGCCCGGCCCGACGAAACCGATTTCGTCTGCTTACGACGATAACGGCAGCAATCGGGCACGGCGACGCGGCAATAGGCGGAAAGACCGATCGTTCAAGGGAGAGGGATGCGCGACAGTCAGGACACGTGGCTGCCTCTTTGGGAGGTCTGGCGGCGCCCCCGCCATCCTTTTGGATGAGGCCGGCGCCACCGGGCAGCCGGCGCAGGGGCTATTTCGCGAACTTCTTCGCCCCGGCCACGCAGACGACGATGGCGACGGTGACTCCGATCATCGCCGGGTTGACCTCCTCATGCAGCAGCATGGCCGCCAGGGCGAGGCCGAAGAAGGGCTGGAGAAGCTGAAGCTGGCCGACCGCGGCGATGCCGCCCTGCGCAAGGCCGCGATACCAGAACACGAAGCCGATCAGCATCGAGAACAGAGAGACATAGGCAAGCCCCGCCCATGCCGGGCCGCCGATGCCGGCCAGCGTGCCGGGGCTGGTCATCATGGCGATGACCAGCATGATCGGCAGCGACAGCACCAGCGCCCAGCAGATCACCTGCCAGCCGCCGAGCTTGCGCGACAGCCGGCCGCCCTCCGCATAGCCCAGACCGCAGACCACGACCGCAGCCAGCATCAGAAGATCGCCCACCGGCGCGGCCGAGATGCCCTGCGAGACGGCAAAGCCGACGACCAGCAGGCTGCCCAGCAGGGAAAATGCCCAGAAGGCCGGGCGGGGACGCTCACCGCCGCGCAGGACGCCGAAGATGGCGGTGGCAAGCGGCAGCAGGCCGATGAAGACGATCGAATGCGCGGAGGTGATGTGCTGCAAGGCGATGGCCGTGAGCAGCGGGAAGCCGACCACGACGCCCAGCGCGACGACGGCGAGCGAGACGAGGTCGTCCCGCTCCGGCCGGCGTTCGCGCAGCGCCACCAGCAGCGCCAGACCGATGAGGCCGGCGATCGCGGCCCGCGACGCAGTCAGGAACACCGGCGCGAAATCGGCCACCGCCACGCGCGTGGCCGGCAGCGAGCCCGAAAAGATCAGCACGCCGAGGAACCCGTTGAGCCAGCCTGTCGTCGTCTTGTCCATGGTTTTCACCCGTTTCGGCCACCTGCCCGGCCATTTCTGCTTCTCCTATGGGGTAGAGAGGCATGGGTTTTCCAGATACAATGCAGTACGATTTTATCGAACTGTACTGGTCCGAAAGGCATTACGGATGGAAAGGCAGCTTGCGCGCGAAACGGCGGATCCCGCCGATACGCTGATCGGGACGCTGATGGCGACGATCCGCCGCCGCATCGCGTCGCGCAGCCTGACGCCGGGCGCCCGTCTGCCCTCGATCCGCGCCCTGGCAGCCGCCATGCAGGTTTCCAAATCGACGGTGGTCGAAGCCTATGAGCGGCTGGCGGCCGAGGGCGCCATCCGGTCCCGTCCAGGCTCGGGCTATTTCGTGGCCGCGCCGATGGCGCCGCTGTCGCTGGCCGATATCGGCCCGAGGCTCGACCGCGAGGTCGATCCCCTGTGGATTTCGCGCCAGTCGCTCGATGCCGGCGACACCATGCTGAAGCCGGGCTGCGGCTGGCTGCCGGCCTCGTGGATGCCGCAGGAGGCGATGCGGCGCGGCCTGCGCACGCTGTCGCGCACCGCCGATGCCACGCTGGCCGACTACGGCACGCCTCTCGGCCTGCGGCCGCTGCGCGAACTTATGGTGCGGCGCATGGGCGGACACGGCATCGTCGCCGCGCCGGAACAGGTCATGCTGACCGAATCCGGCACCCAGGCCATCGACCTGATCTGCCGCTACCTGCTGGACGCGGGCGACACGGTGCTGGTCGACGATCCCTGCTATTTCAATTTCCATGCGCTGCTGCGCGCGCATCGGGCCAGGGTGGTTTCGGTGCCCTACCGGCCGGACGGGCCGGACATCGAGCGTTTCGCCGCGGCATTGGAGGAGCACCGGCCGCGCCTTTACCTCACCAACAGCGGCATCCACAACCCGACCGGCGCCAGCCTTTCGCCGGTGACCGCGCATCGGCTTCTGAAACTGGCCGACCAGCATGACCTCGTCATCGTCGAGGACGACATCTTCGCCGATTTCGAGCTGACGCCGGCGCCCCGTCTGGCCGCCTTCGACGGGCTGGAGCGGGTGATCGCCATCGGCAGCTTTTCCAAGACCCTGTCGGCCTCGGTGCGCTGCGGCTATGTGGCGGCAAGGCCGGAATGGCTGGAGGGGCTCGTCGACCTCAAGATCGCCACCAGCTTCGGCGGCAGCCATTTCGCCGAGGCTCTCGTGCTGGCGCTGCTGACCGACGGCAGCTATCGCAAACATCTGGAAGCTCTGCGCACCAGGTTGGCGCGCACCCTGGCCGGGACGGCCGCGCGGCTGGAGGCTGTCGGCATCGTACCGTGGCTGATGCCGCAAGCCGGCATGTTCCTGTGGTGCCGCCTGCCGGACGGCGCCGATGCCGGCAAGGTGGCGCGCCATGCGCTGGCCGAAGGCATCGTGCTGGCGCCCGGAAATGCCTTCAGCCTGTCGCAGACCGCGCACGGCTTCATGCGCTTCAACGTCGCCCAATCGGACGATGCGCGCATTTATCAGGTGCTGGAAGCGGCCTTGCAGCGCGTCTGAGTTCAGTGCGCCGGGGCGGCCGGCGAGCGCATCAGCATGCCGAACAGGTCGCGCGGATCGTCGGGATCGGCGATCAGGTCGAGGAACTCCAGCGCATCGCCGCCGACCGTCAAATCGTAGACATAGCGCAGCGCCGAAAAGTCCTCGATGGCGAAGCCGACCGAATCGAACAGGGTGATCTGACGCTCGTCCCGCCGTCCGGCCGCATGGCCGGCAATCACGTCCCACAGTTCGGTGACCGGATAATCGGCGGCAAGCTGCTGGATTTCCCCTTCGATGCGGGTCTGCGGAGGAAACTCCACGAAGATGTCGGAGCGCAGCAGGATGTCCTTGTGAATCTCGGTCTTGCCGGGGCAGTCGCCGCCCACGGCGTTGATGTGGACGCCGGGCCCGACCATGTTGTCGGTCAGGATCGTGGCATATTGCTTGTCGGCGGTGGCCGTGGTGATGATCGACGCGCCCTCGACCGCTTCGGCGGCCGCACCGCAGATCTCGATCGAGGCAAAGCCCTGCCGGGCGAGATTGCCGGCGCATTTGCGCGAGGCGGCCGGGTCGATGTCATAGAGGCGCAGCCGGTCGACGCCGAGCAGCGACTTGAAGGCCAGCGCCTGGAACTCGGACTGGGCGCCGTTGCCGATGACGGCCATGGTGCTGGCACCCTTCGGCGCGAGATATTTGGCCGCAACGGCCGACATGGCGGCCGTGCGCAAGGCGGTCAGCATCGTCATCTCCGACAGCAGCACGGGATAGCCGGTCGAGACATGCGACAGCAGGCCGAAGGCGGTGACGGTCTGGAGGCCGTCGCGCGTGTTCTTCGGATGGCCGTTGACATATTTGAAGCCGTAGAGCGTGCCGTCGCTGGTCGGCATCAGCTCGATGACGCCATCGACGCTGTGCGAGGCGATGCGCGGCGTCTTGTCGAAGCTCGGCCAGCGGCGGAAATCCTCCTCGATATAGCCGGCGAGTTCGCCGAGGAAGCGCTCGATGCCCACCGAATGGACCAGGCGCATCATGCGGTCGACGCTGACGAACGGCACCACGTTGAGTTGCTTGTCCATTCAGGCCGCCCTTCTCTTGCCCGTTATCGTCTTGCCAAGCAGGCTGCCCACCAGTTCGACGGCAAGCCCGGCCGTGCGGCCCCGCTCGTCGAGCACGGGATTGAGCTCGACCACGTCGAGGCTGGTGACGAGCCTACTTTCGTAAAGCAGTTCCATGGCCAGATGCGCCTCGCGGAAGGTGGCGCCGCCCTGCACCGGCGTACCGACGCCGGGGGCCAGCGGCGGATCGAGGAAATCCACATCGAAGGAGACGTGCAGCAATCCGTTCGCCGCGCGCACTTCGTTCAGGAAGGAGTCCAGCAGCGCGGCGATGCCCTTGCGGTCGATGGCGCTCATGTCATGGACGCGCATGGCCGTTTCCGCCAGCGCCTCGCGCTCGGCCGCGTCGACGCTGCGCAGGCCGAGGATGCAGACATGCTGTGGCGACAACGGCGCGGCAAGCGGCGGGAAATAGCCCTCGAAGCCCGGCAGGCCGCACAGATAGGCCAGCGGCACGCCATGCAGATTGCCGCTGGTGGTGCTGTCCAGCGTGTGAAAATCGGAATGGGCGTCCATCCACAGCACGAAGAGCGGCCGCCCCTCTTCGGCGGCGCGGCGCGCCAGCCCGGACACCGACCCCGCCGAGATGCTGTGATCGCCGCCGAGGAAGATGGGGAAGCCGTCGGCGCTCGCCTCATAGGCCATGCCGGCGGTCGCCTCGACCCAGGCACTGACCTCGGGCAGGAATTTCAGGCGGTTGGCATGGGCGGGAACGGCGCGTGGCTGCGGCGTCGGCACGGCACCGAGATCGACGACTTCATGACCGAGGTCGCGCAATGCGGCGACCAATCCGGCATCCTTCAGCACCTCCGGCCCCAGCGCGCAGCCGGGGACGGGCTGCCCCTGCTCGACCGGTACGGAAATCAGCTTGCACTTCATGGCCACCCCTTGATCGTTCGGCCCAGAAGAACCCATTTCCCCGGCACATGGAAGCAGCCAGATTGCCTAATCCGGCGGCACGACTTACCATAATGGTAAGGTCAATTGACCGGATCGGGCATGACATGGACGCAACCGACCAGCGCCTCATCACCATATTGCGCCATGACGGGCGGCGCAGCCTCTCCGACCTCGCCGCCGAGCTGGGCCTGACGCGCGCCACCGTGCGCGCGCGGCTGGAGCGGCTGAAGAACAGCGGCGAGATCATCGGCTTCACCGTCATCCTGCGCTCCGACGCCATCGACCTGCCGGTGCGCGGCATCATGATGATCGAGATCGGCGGCCACAGCGCCGATGCCGTCATCAAGGCGCTGAACGGCTTCTCCGAGGTGAGCGCCATCCACACCACCAACGGCAAATGGGATCTTGTGGTGGAACTCGGCACCTCCGACCTGATCGCGTTCGATCAGGTGCTGCGGCGCATCCGGTTGATCCCCGGCATCACCAATTCCGAGACCAGCCTGCTGCTCGCCACGCCCCGGAGCGTCAAGGCAAGGCTTTAGGAGCGGAATACGAACCGCTTCGGCATGACCAGCGACAGCGCATGGGTCAACTGGCTGCGCGCCAGCAGGCCGAGCGCGGCGAAATAGGTCGCGGCGCCCACGCTCACCAGAATGGCAAGGGCCGCCACCGGCTGCATGCCGGCCGGCAGCAGCGTCCTTGCCAGCAGAACCGTCAGCAGCATCACGATGCCGGCCTGTATCGGCTTCAGCATGACGCCGGCATAGGCGCGCGGGCCGACATCGGTCATCTTGCCGGCGGCGATGAAGGCCAGCGGGCTGAGCAGAATAGCCCGCACCACCATGGCACCGGCAATGGCGGTGATGCCGAAGGACGAGGCAGCCACGACCGCCGCCAGATTGGCGAGGGTCTGGGCCACCTGTATGCGCAGCCAGATATCCGGCCTGCCGCCGCCCTGCACGATCGAGCGCTGTACGCTGCTGATCGCCCCCAGAAGCCCGAGGAACACGAAGGCACGCAGCACTGGCGTCGCTTCCAGCCATTTCTCGCCGAACAGCACATGGATGGCGAGGTCCCCCACCGCCAGCAGGCCGAGATTGGCCGGCACGGCGAGGATCATGGTGAGCGACAGCGTCTGGACATAGGCGGAGCGCAGCCGCTCGATATTGCCCTGTATGGAGGCGACCAGGGGCATGGTGACGCTGTTGGCGGGCGCGATGATGGCATCGGTCATCAGGTCGTTCAGGCGCCGTCCTATAGAATACAGGCCGAGCGCATGGGGGCCGAGCAGGCTGCCGATGATGCCGCGGTCGAACTGCGAATTGGCCACGTCGAGGGTTTGCTGGCCCAGCATCACCAGCAAGGTCGGGCGCGCCGGCTCGACGGCGCGCATGGAAAATCGCGATTGCGGCTTCCAGCCGGCGTAGTACCAGTTCAGCACGCAGGTGAGGAGGTGATAGATGAACGTGGTCATCACCGCGCTCATCGCGCCGAAACCGTAAAGCGCCATGAGAATGGCGACCGGGGCGAGCGCAATGGTTATGATCGCCGTCTGCGAGCCGATGCGGGCGAAATCCCGCTTGACCACACGGATGGCGCCGGGAATGGTGCCGATGCCGTTGGCGACGATGGAGCCGGCCACCACCCACATCAGGGGTTCGAATTCCGCAGCATCGAGGAAGCGTGCGACCGGAGCGGCGGCGGCCAGACAAACCAGCCCGACGCCCAGCGACAGCGCCAGGTTCAGCCAGAACAAACCCGAGATGGTTTCCGGCTTCAGGTTCTGGCGCACGATCAGCGTCTCGCGGAAGGCTCCGGTGGTCAGGAGGGACCCGAGGAGGAAGATGACCGTCGACAGCGTCATCAGGCCGAACTGGTAGATTTCCAGCAGGCGGGCGAGGAAGACGGCGACGAAGAAGACCGTCCCCATGTTGATGATCTGCGAGCCGATCAGCCAATAGGCGCCGAGCCTCGCCTGCTGCTTCAGCACCATCGCGGCCAGTTCCCGTCGCCATGCGCAGTCGATGTCTGAATGCCCGCAGCCAAATGCCCATCTCCACGGGGAACTTCAGGGCCCGCCTGCGACGGCAGGCCGGGGCCGGCGCCCCCTTTGATCAAGCTTTCCCAAGCATCGGCAGCATGCGACCGGCGGCAGGACGAAAGCAAGCGATCACCCGGCGTAGCAAGTCAACAGGATGGCGAGGGGGCTACCCCTTATTGTTGCGTTGATGCTTGGCGACGAGACGCGGAAGCTCTTGCTGCAAGACCAGTAAGGGCCGGCCGCGAACCGCCGCTGCCGGCAAACCACGGGGGGTACGTGGCATGGCTGTCCGGCAGGCAGTCTTCCTCGTTGGCGGCAAGGGGACCCGTCTCGGCGCCCTTACGGCCACCACGCCAAAGCCTTTGCTTCCGATCGCGCCGGACATGCTGGTGCTCGATCTGCTGATCGAGAATGCCGCACGTCACGGCTTCACCGACATCGTGCTTCTGGCCGGCCATCTCGGCGACCGGGTCGAGCTCCTCTACCATGGCCGGCGCATCAGGGGGGCGACGATCCGCGTGGTGCGCGAGCCGGAACCGGCCGGCACCGGCGGCGCGCTGCGCCACGCGGCCGAGCTGCTCGACCCATGGTTCCTGCTGGCCAACGGCGATTCCTGGTTCGACATCAATCTGTGCGCCTTCGCGGTCGCGCCGCCGCGCAACGGCCTTGCCCGCATCGCCCTGCGCCGAATCGACGACTGCGCGCGCTACGGCTCGGTCGAACTGCACGGAAAGCGCATCACCGCCTTCGTCGAAAAGAAGGCCACGGCAGCGGGACCCGGCCTCATCAACGGCGGCATCTACCTGCTCAATCGCGCGGTGCTGGACCATGTCCCCGGCCCCTGCTCCATCGAGCGCGACGTCTTTCCGGCCCTGGTCAGGCGCGGCGGTGTCGAGGGCCAGGTGTTCGACAACTATTTCCTCGACATCGGCCTGCCGGAAACGCTGGCGCAGGGACGCCGCGAGTTCCCCGCCCTGCTGGCGCGGCCCGCCGCCTTCCTCGACCGGGACGGCGTCCTCAACATCGACCGAGGCTACACCTACCGGCCCGAACAGCTCTACTGGACGGAGGATGCCCGCGAGGCGGTGCTCGCCCTCAACGAGGCCGGTTATCTGGTGTTCGTGGTCACCAACCAGGCAGGGGTCGCGCACGGCTTCTACCACGAGGCGGACGTGCACGCCTTCCATGCCCGCATGCAGGCGGAACTGGCCGACATCGGCGCCCATGTCGATGCCTTCTACCACTGTCCCTTCCATCCGGACGCGACGGTGCGTCGCTACCGGCATCCCTCGCATCCCGACCGCAAGCCCAATCCCGGCATGCTTCTGAAGGCGCGGCGCGAATGGCGCGTCAGCGACCGGGGCAGCTTCCTGATCGGCGACCGCGAAAGCGACATCGAAGCCGCGATCCGCGCCGGCATACCGGGCCTGCGCTACGAGGGCGGCAGCCTGCTGGCGACGGTGCGGCAGGCGCTCGCCGCCGTGCGCCCGGCCCCAAGCGTGCCGCCACCCGCGCCGATACTTCTCGACACTCCAGCCATGCAGGCAGGTTGACCATGCCCCATCTCACAGCCACTCGCCGGCAATTCGTCCTCGATCACGGATGGCAGGCCGATACCGCCATCTACCGCGCGGGCCAATGGATGCTCGACTGCGCCGTGCCGTTCTGGGCCGAGCGCGGCGTCGACTGGCAGCGCGGCGGCTATGTCGAGCAGATGGCCTTCGACGGCAGCGCCCGGCCCGTCGACTTCAAGCGCACGCGCGTCATCGGCCGCCAGATCTACGTCTTCAGCCACGCAGCGCTGCTGGGCCGCGACGACGTGCTCGACTGCGCCCGCTTTGGCTACGACTTCCTCACCCGCAACGCCTGGCTGGGGCCGGATGGCGGCTGGGCGCGGCTGCTCACCCCCGACGGCGAGGTCAAGGACCCGACACCGGACCTCTACGACCTCGCCTTCATCCTCTATGCCTTCGGCTGGTTCCAGCGCGCCACGGGCGACGAGACCGCCCATCAATGGGCGCTGCGCACCCTCGACTTCGTCGAGACCCACATGCGCCATCCCGGCGGTCAGGGCTATCTGGTGGAGAAACCGGCTTCCGGCGCGCGCCTCCAGAACCCGCACATGCATCTTCTGGAAGCCGCGCTGGTCAATCTGGAAGTCAGCGGCGACGAACGCTTCCGGCGCTTCGCCGACGGGATCGTGGAGCTTTTCACGACCCGCTTCTTCGACCCCCGGACCTCGACGCTGGGCGAACAGTTCGACGAGCGCTGGCACCGGCTGCGCAACCGGGACGGGCGCGCCATCGAGCCCGGCCACCAGTTCGAATGGGCGTGGATACTGGCGCGCTACCAGCGCCTCACCGGCCGCGACATGAGGCCCTTCGTCGAGGGGCTGACATGGTTTGCCGAGACCCATGGCGTGGAGCACGGCGAATGGCTGGCCCTGAACGCGGTTCGCGACGACGGCGTCGTCCTCGATGCCGGCTCGCGCGTGTGGCCCAACACCGAGCGCATCCAGGCGGCCGTGGCGATGTTCGAGCTGTTCGGCATGGACCCGCGCCCGGTCTTCGCCAGCAGCACGCGGGTGCTGTTCGACCACTTCCTGGACCGGCGGCTGGCCGGGACATGGATGGACCGCATCGACGCCGACCGGCGGCCGATGACAGACCACGTGCCCGCGTCCACCCTCTACCACCTGATGATCGCCTTTGCCGAGATGCTCAGGATCGCTCCGGAGGTGGACGATGCCTTTCCCGGATGAGGCGGCCGCGCTCCTGCCGGGCCTTTTTCTTCTCCATGATTTTCGAGGATGACGATGCACATATTGGTCACTGGCGGGGCCGGCTATATCGGTTCGGTTCTGGTCCCCACGCTTCTGGAGAAAGGCCACAAGGTCACGGTGCTCGACACTTTCGCGCGGGGCACCACCGAGCTTGCGCCCTGCTGCCGCCATGCCGGTTTCGAGCCGGTTCGCGGCGATGCCCGAGACGAGCGCATTCTGGACGAACTGGTGCCGAGGGTGGACGCGGTGATCCCGCTGGCCGCGCTGGTCGGCGCGCCGTTGTGCAACCAGGACCCGATCACCGCCAGGACCCTCAACCGCGACGCCGTGGTGGCGCTGACCCGGCGCGCCTCGCCGGCGCAGATGATCGTCTACCCCACCACCAATTCCGGCTACGGCATCGGCGAACAGGGCATCTTCTGCACGGAGGAGACGCCGCTCAAGCCGATCTCGCTCTACGGCATCACCAAGGTCGAGGCCGAGGCAGCCGTGCTGGATACGGCCCGGGGCGTGACGCTGCGGCTGGCGACGGTGTTCGGCATGTCGCCGCGCATGCGCATCGACCTTCTGGTCAACGACTTCACCTGGCGGGCCGTCACCGACCGCGCCGTGGTCATCTTCGAGGGCCATTTCAAGCGCAACTATATCCATGTGCGCGACGTGGTGAAGGGTTTCGAGCATGCCCTGGCCAATTTCGACGCCATGCGCGGCCAGCCCTATAATCTGGGGCTTTCCAGCGCCAACCTCTCCAAGCTCGAACTGTGCCAGCGCATCCAGGCGCATGTGCCGCAGTTCGTCTATCTCGAGGCACCGATCGGCGAGGACCCCGACAAGCGGGACTACATCGTCTCCAACGAGAAGCTGGAGCGTACCGGCTGGGCGCCGGACTGGGGCCTGGATGACGGCATCGGGGAACTCATTCGCGGCTACAGGATGATCCGCAACTCCCGCTACGCGAATGTGTAAGGCAATTTCCCGCACTTTTGCGTCGAAACAATAGCCAGCGGATACGCCTGAAAGCTGGACGCTCCACCAAAGAGGGTAGCTCGACCACCGAACGCCCGGTTTGCGCGGCAAAACGCCCTTGGAAATACTAACTGCGGCCCGACGACAATCGCCTGCCTGGCCGATCGCGGAAATCTTCAAGCTTGGGGGCATGCATCCATGATCATCGTCAGAAGTCCCTTGCGGGTATCCTTCTTCGGCGGCGGGACCGACCATCCGTCCTGGTTCAACCGGCCGGAGCCGGGGGCCGTGCTCTCCACCACCATCAACAAATACATCTACGTCCAACTCCGGCGCCTGCCGGCGGTGTTCGACTTCAACTACCGCGTGGCCTGGGGCATGCTGGAGGAAGTGCGCTGCATGAACGAGATCCGCCATCCGGTGGTGCGCGAGGTGCTGAAGCACTACGGCTCGGCCGACGACAGCGGCTATGAGGTGATCTACAATGCCGACCTGCCCTCGCAGACGGGCCTCGGCTCCTCCTCCGCCTTCACCGTTTCCCTGCTCCACGCCTATTTCGGCAATCTCGGCCGGCTGAGCCCGAAGCATGTTCTGGCCCGCGAGGCGATCTTCGTCGAACAGGAACTGCTGAAGGAAACCGTCGGCTGCCAGGACCAGATCGCGGCCGCCCATGGCGGACTCAACCGCATCGATTTCAACCCCGACGGCGACCACAGGATACGCCCGGTCAACATCACGCCGACACGGCGCGCCCAGCTGGAGGACTCGCTGATGATGTTCTTCACCGGCTTCACCCGCTCCGCCGACGCCATCGAGAAGAAGAAGGTCGCCCGCTTCGGCGACCGCACCCGCGAACTGCGCGCCATGTACGAGATGGTGGCCGAGGGCGAGCGCATCCTGACCGACCCGAACTGTTCCCTGACAGAATTCGGAAGGCTGCTGCACCACGCATGGATGGAGAAGCGCAAGCTCGACAGCTCCGTGTCCAATCCGGCGATCGACGGCTATTACGAAGCGGCGCGCAAGGCCGGCGCGCTGGGCGGCAAGCTGCTCGGCGCCGGCGGCGGCGGCTTCCTTCTGATGTTCGTGCCGCCGGCCGCACGCGCCTCGGTGCTTGCCGCGCTCGGCGCCCTCACCTTCGTCCCGTTCAGGATGGAGCACGACGGCACGTCGGTGGTGCTCTACAACCCCGACCTGACATCGAACTACCTGACTTCGTCCGCAAGGGTGTCATAGCCGTGAACCTTCATGTCGCAAGCATCGAGGCGGAAGCCGGGATCGCCGGCTTCGTCTGCCGCGCCACAGACAGCATGTGGACGGCCATCGAACGCGCGCTCGACAACGGATACGGGCTCGTCTTCGTCACCGGCAGCAGCGGCGAGGCGGTCGCGCGCCTGACCCTTCAGGAACTGCGCGAGGCCATTCGCGCCGGTGTGCATCTCGGCCACGCCACGCTCGGCGACATCGCCAGACCGGGCGATCTCGACGACCCGGCTTCTCCGGTGGCCCCGATACTGGACGCGCGCCGGCACATCGTGGGCATCGAGAAGCGGCAAGGCGCTGCCCTCCTGCCGGTGGCCGAGCCCGACCTTTCCCATGCGGAGCTGCGCAACCTGCTGGATGCGTTCCTTTCCACATGGATATCGTCCACGGGCGACTACATCACGCGGTTCGAATCGGGCTTTGCCGCCCGCACCGGCATGAGCCATGGCGTCGCCACCTCGAACGGCACGGTTTCGCTGCACCTTGCGCTCGCCGCGCTCGGCATCGGCCCCGGCGACGAGGTGATCGTGCCCGACCTGACCTTCGCCGCCTCGGCCAATGTGGTCATCCATCTCGGCGCCACCCCGGTCCTGGTCGATGTCGATCCGCAAACATGGTGCATCACACCCGAGGCGATCGAGCGCGCCGTCACGCCCCGCACGCGGGCGGTGATGCCGGTGCATGTGTTCGGCCGCCCGGCGCCGATGGCCGAAATCCGCGATCTGGCGCTGCGGCACGGACTGTACGTAGTAGAGGATTGCGCCGAGGCCCATGGCGCACAATATGACGGACAGCCGGTCGGCTCGTTCTCGGACGTCGCCAGCTTCTCCTTCTTCGCCAACAAGATCATCACCACCGGCGAGGGCGGCATCTGCGTCACCCGCAACCCCGACCTCGCCCTGCGCATGCGGATGCTGCGCGACCACGGCATGCGCCCGGAACGCCGCTACTGGCATGAGGAAGCCGGCTACAATTTCCGCATGACCAATCTGCAGGCATCGATCGGATGCGCCCAGCTCGAACGCATGGACGCCTTCCTGGACATGCGCCGCAAGGTGCACGAGGCCTATGAGGCGGCGCTGGGCGGCCTGCCGGGCGTCGATTTTCCCCCGCCGATGCCGCCCCGGCATGAGCCGGTGACATGGTTCTCCTGTGCGCTGGTGCCGGCGGAGGCGAGGCCGAAGCTCATCCAGGCCTGCAAGCAGGCGAACATCGACCTGCGGCCCTTCTTCCACGGCCTGTCCTCCATGCCGGCCTATCGGCACTATGCCAGGAAATGCCCGGCAAGCGCGCGGCTTTCGGCCTGCGGCGTCAATCTGCCGACCTCGCGAAAGGTGGATGGCGGGATGGTCGAGCGCATCGCCGGTATCTTCGCGGGCGTGCTTGAGGCCGGAGGGAGCTAACGAGGCGCAATGATCGCGCGGTTATGTGTGGCGCTGGCCGCCCTGCTCGGCGCAACGGCGGCATGGGGCGCCGACCTGATGTGGGGCGTGAACGGCCATCCCTTCACCGCCTATCCCGGCATCTCGTTCGCGCGGCAGCTCGACTTTGTCCGCGACCTCGGCATGAAATCCTATCGCGTGAACATCTCCACCGCCGACGACATTCCCGAACTGGCGGCTCTGGTCGAACAGGCCAGGGCGCGTGACATCGACATCTTGCCGGTCATCACCCCGGACCTCGATCTCGACGCCGAGACCGCCGGCGATCTCTACGCCAAGTCCTACGCGATGGCGGTGGCCATGGTGTCGCGTTTCAAGGACGACATCCGCGTGTGGGAACTCGGCAACGAACTGGAGAACTACGCGATCCTGACGGCATGCGAAATGCGTGACGACGGCATCCAGTACGATTGCTCCTGGGGGCCGGCGGGCGGCGATGGGCCGGGCCATTATTTCACCCCGCGCTGGAAGCAGGTGAGCGCGGTGCTGCGCGGCCTTTCGGACGGCACCGCGTCGGTCGATCCGACCATCCGCAAGGCCATCGGAACCGCCGGCTGGGGGCATACCGGGGCTTTCGAGCGCATGATCGCCGACGGCATCGACTGGGACATCTCGGTGTGGCACCACTATGGGGCCGATCTCAAACAGCCGCTCGACTATCTCAAGACGCTCGGCAAGCCGATCTGGGTGACCGAGTTCAACCATTCGAGCGAGAAAGGCGAGCAGGCCCAGGCGGACGGATTGCTGGAAATGATGACGCTGCTGCGCGGCTACCGGCAGGACTATCCCATCGAGGCCGCCCACATCTATGAACTGCTCGACGAGCCCTATTGGGCGCCGAGCTTCGAGGCCGTCATGGGCCTGGTGCGGCTGCGGAAGACGGACAAGGGCGCGTGGACGCCGGACGGCGTCAAGCTGGCCTATGGCGTGGCCAAGGCCTTCATTGCCGCCGGCGGCAGCAGCGTGGCGGTCCCGCAATCTCCGGCACAGACCTCGCAGCCCGCCTCCGCAGATCCCGTCCCGCCCGCGGCGGGCTGCGATACGGGCTCCCTGAACACGGCCGTCGTCAACCATGCCAACCAGGTGGCCTATTTCTATTGCCTCGCCCTGAACCGCCTGCCGAACCCCACCGAGCAGTGGCGCCAGGCCCTGGCCATGAAGCAGGGCCGCACGGTGGCCGAGATGATGGCCTCGGTTCTGGAAACACCGGAATTCAGCAAGGTGAATGGGCGCGAGGAAGCGACGAATGCAGCCTATATTGCCGCCATCTACCGAAGGCTGCTTGGCCGCGAGCCGGACGGCAGGGGCCTGTCCGACTATCTTTCACGGCTGGACGGCAACCAGATGACCCGTGAGGAACTGGCCCTGGAAGCGGTCGGCTCACAGGAATTCCGTTCCCTCCATTCCTTCCTCTTCGCGCAGGTTCCGGTCCCCTGACGGCTGCATGGCCAGCAATGTGGCTACCGCCTCCAGAATCTCGCGGTCGAACCGCTCCTCGGAAAAGCGCTCGGCATTGAGGTGGCAGGCCAGCGGCGTCACGGTCGCCGCATTGGCCTCGAACTGCTCGACCGCCTCGATCAGGCTCGCCGTATTTTGGCGCGCGAACAGCACGCCCGTCGGCTTGCCGGACCGACCCAGCGGCCGGACGATATCGGCGGCCCCGCCACGGCCGAAGGCGATCAGCGGCGTGCCGCAGAACTGGGCCTCGGCCAGCGTGATGCCGAAATCCTCGCACCCGGCAAACACCATGGCGCGGGCCCGCGCGACGCGGGCGACATAGTCCTTGCGCGGCAGGTGGCCGGTGAAGGTGATGTTGGAAGCCGCCCGCGCGCGCAGATGCTTCGACTGCGCCTCATCCCCCACCACGACGAGGCGCCGGGACGGCATCTTGCCGAAGGCGTCGACCACCAGGTCCAGCCGCTTGTAGGGCGCATGGAAGGCGGCGGTGACGTAATAGTCCTCCTTGACCGGAACATAGTCGAGCTCCGCCGTGGCGACGGGCGGATGCACCACCATCGCCTCACGCCCGTAGATGCGCTTTATGCGGGAGCGGACATAGCTCGAATTGGCGAGCATCAGGTCCGGCCCGTGGGCGGTGCGCATGTCCCACATGCGCAGCTTGTGCAGCAGGTAGCGGAAGGCGAGCCCCTTCGGCCCATAGCCCATGCGACCCTGTTGCAGATAGGAAAACTGCTCGTCCCAAGCATAGCGGATGGGGCTGTGCACATAGCACAGATGCGGCTGGTCGGGCCGCGTCAGCACCCCGCGGGCGAAGGCGGCCGAGGACGAGATGACGGCATCGTAGCCGGTGACGTCGAACTGCTCGATCAGGATCGGGCAGAGGAAAAACAGGGCGCGGTGATATTTGCGCACCCAGGGCAGGCGGTTGGCCGCCGACGTGTGGAAGGTCACGTCGCGGAAATACTCTTCCTTCACCGCAGGCGGAAGGAAATCGAACAGGGTGAAGACCTCGGCGTTCGGGAATATGCTGCATATGCGGGCCAGCACCCGTTCGCCGCCGCGGAAATTCGGGCACCAGTCATGGACCACGGCGATACGGGCGTTGCGATCCACTTCCGGCACCGCGACCTCGCCAACGGCACGCCGGCTCCATTCTTCATCAAGGCGCGCGACGCTCGCCCAGTCGGTTTGGCGTGCCTGATGCATATCGGAAACCCACCCCAGTTGTGCGGTCGCCCTTTCTGTCGAAGGGCATGGGTCAAGTTTCGTATGGGCCGAGGCCGGCGGACAAGCTGATCTAATGGGGTGAAGGGGGCTAAGCGGCGGCCCGAACACACTCCAAAGGCGTAAGGCCGCTACGCCGATGGAGCTATATTTGCGCGAACCGACGCCTTATTTGCAGGCTGTTTCCTGCCCGCCCGGCACTTAGGATCATGATTGCCGTCCGTCACGGACGAACGGCATGGGGTCGCAACTGTGACGGGGGTTCGTTCATGTCGCTCAGCCTGGCGGTCATCATTCCCACATATGGGCGCAAGGAGGTGCTGGAGCGCCTGCTGAGATGGCTCGGGCACCAGACGCGTTTGCCGCACGAGGTCATCATCTCGGCTCCCGACGAGACGCATGTTCCCGACGTCGAGACGCGTTTCCCGGTGCGCAGGCTCTACGGCCCCCCCAGCCTCACGGCACAGCGCAACCGCGCGCTCGACTATGCCCTCGGCCGCTTCGACATCATCGCCTTTCTCGACGACGACCTGATCCCGGCGACCGATTATATGGAACGCGTCGCGCGGGCGCTGGAGGACAATCCCGACTGGGCCGTGGTCATGGGCGGCATCGTCCGCGACGGCGCGTCGACGAAAGGCATTTCGTGGGAAGAAGGCATCGCCATCATCCGCGAGGCGGAAGCCGGCGGCGAGGTCGACATGCGCGTGTTCGACATGGTCGGCGCCCAGGGCAACAACATGTCGATGCGCTCCTCCGTGATCGGCGACCTGCGCTTCGATGAGCGCCTGGTCCTCTATGGCTGGCAGGAGGACATCGACTTCACCTATCAACTGGGACGACGCGGGCGGGTGGTGTCCCTGCCGTCGATCCGCAGCGTCCATCTCGGCGTCAAGAGCGGCCGCGTCAGCGGGGTGCGCTTCGGCTATTCCCAGGTCGCCAACCCGGTCTATCTGTTCCGCAAGGGCACCATGCCGGGCGATTTCGCGTTCAAGCTCATGGCCCGAACGATCATCGCCAATATCGTCCGCAGCATCCGGCCGGAATTCTATGTCGACAGGCGCGGCCGCCTGCGCGGCAACCTTATCGCCCTCGGGCACCTGCTGCGAGGGCGCATCGAACCGGAATACATCCTCGAAATCTAATGCTGGAACACGATCATGTTCATCCACCGGCTCCTGTCATCCCGTAGCATCGAGCGCCGCGGGCCATCCCACGGCAAGAAATCGGCCGGCACCGGCACGGTGCTGACGATTTGCGCCGCCTCGGCCAGCCTGCTGCTTGCCCTGGGCCCGGCCCACAGCGACGACTATCGCCTTGGCGCGCAGGACAAGATCCGCATCAAGGTCTATGAGTGGCGCGCCTCGCGCGATGCGGTCTTCGAGTGGACGGCGCTCAACGACATGTTCGTCGTGAACTCGGCGGGCTCGCTTTCGCTGCAGCTGGCGGGCGAGATCGAGGCGGCCGGGCGCACTACCTCCGAACTGGCCGGCATCATAGGCGACGCCCTGGTGCACAATATGGGTCTCGGCCGCAGGCCCGACACCGCCGTGGAAGTGGTGCAATACCGGCCGTTCTACATTCTGGGTCAGGTCGCGCAGTCCGGCGAGTTCGCCTACCGGCCGGGCTTGACCGTGTTGCAGGCCGTGGGCATCGCCGGCGGGTTGCGGACACGCGAGGAACGCATGGACCGCTACGAGCGCGAGATCATCCAGGGCCAGGGCGAGGCGAAGTTGATCGGCCTGAGCAAGGTCAACCTGCTGGCACGCAAGGCACGCCTCGAAGCGGAGCTGGCGCAATCGGAAAGCATCGCCTTTCCCCCCGAGCTTACCGCCTACCGGGACAACAGCGACGTCGCCATCCTGATGCAGCAGGAGCAGGCCATCTTCCAGGCCCGCCGCGAAGGGCTCGAGACGCAGGTGCGCGCCTTGAACAATCTGCGCGATTTCCTGGAAAAGGAAGTCACGTCGCTCGGCGCGCAACTGACCTTCCTCGACAAGCAGATAGAGCTGGTGCAGAAGGAACTGGGCAGCGTCTCCGCACTGGTGAACAAGGGGCTTGCAGCCGCGCCGCGCGAACTGTCGCTGGAGCGCGCTCTGGCGCAGGTGCAGAGCGAGCGGCTTGCGGCCGAAACCGGCCTGCTGCGCAGCCGGCAGGAAATCAGCCGCACCGACATCCAGATCATCGAGTTGCAGGACACGCGCCGCAACGAGATCACCGCCGCATTGCGCGACACGCAGGCCGAACTCGATACGCTCGACCGCAAGGCGGAAACCACCGCGCGGCTGATCTACGAGTCGGAACTGGCGGCTCCCCGGTTGCTGGCACAGCGGGCCCGCATGGAGCAGGCGGAACCGCTCTATACGATCTACAGGCCGGGGGCCGATGGAACCGTCACGGAAATGACAGGCACGATGTCGAGCCCGGTGCTGCCGGGGGACACGGTCAAGGTCGAGATTCCGTTGCCGCCGGAGTATCTGAAGGAATTCGGCACGCCCGCAGCCGCCGCCGGCACACGCGCCAACCCCGCCAGCCTCGATATCGATCCCGCCGAACTCGCCGGCAACGCCAGCGAAGCGAAATAGGGACGCCGGGCTCAGGGACAGCGACCTGGGGCACGGGCTGGCGAGCCCGCCAGGCGGCCTATCTGGCGACGGGTAGCGGACCGGCGGTTCGCCCATAGACCTGATCCTGCGCATCGGCGTCATCCCAGATTCGCGCGCCACAGGCCATGACAACGGCCAGCGGCACGAAAAAGCCCATGCCGGGGTCGGCGAGCCCACCGACGATCGACAGCGCCAGCAGCGCGGCCAGCGCGCCCGCGCGGGCGCTCGACACGATCGCATCCAGCTCGGGCTCCATGACCCGGCGCGACCGGGCGGGCGTCCAGACCAGCGCCGCCAGCAAGGTGGCGATGAGGATCGAGCCGACCATGCCCAGTTGCGACAACACGGCAATCGCCCAGCTCGACGCCCGCGAACTGCCAAGGCCGATGCCCAGACCGCTGGTGTCGAAGAAGGCCTGCATGCTCTTGTAGTTCCAGTAGCTGCGTTCCTGGCCGGACGCCGATGACAGCTTGTTGGTGACGACATGGTCGATCAGGCGCAACATCGGGTCGAAGAACTTCGCATTGTAGAGGCTGACAGCCAGCACCACGAAGCCCAGCAGGACCATCAGCACCACCAGCAACAGCTCCTGCAGGCTCAACCGGCCTGCAAGGAAGGATCGTGCCAGGGAAAACGCGACCGGGATGCCAAGCAGGCAAAGGCCGACATAGGCGGTCGTCGAAGTGGACAAGAGGAGCAGGAGGAACAGCACGGCGGCGATCGCCGCCGCAAAGCGGGAGCCGGTCCTGCGCCAGTAAGTATAGCTGAAGGCCAATCCGGCCAGCGAGACGGAGCCAAAAGCCGAAGCTTCGGACTGGGCGCCGGCGATGCGCCAGAACCCTTCCTCCATGGTCAGCGTCAGCATGGCATAGTTGGCAGTGCGGATCGGCCCCAGCACGTCTCCCGCCCCGGCCATCTTGCCGGCAAGGTCGATGATGCCCATGGCGGTATGCAGCCCGAACCACAGGAAGAAGCCCCGCTTCACGTCGACCAGCGCCTCGCGGCGGCGCAAAAGCAGGCAAACGCCAAGGAACACCAGGATGCTCAGGGTGAAATAGGCTGTCTGGGTGATGTTGGCCGAAGTGGGCCCCAGCGCCGTTTCGTAGACACCGCGACTGGTGCGGGACGCGACGAAGACACTGGTCTGCCCGGCAAAGAATCTCGGGAACAGGACGGCCCCGATTATCGCGTAAGCCATCAGGACCACGACCACGGAAGCGACCCCGATGCGCCTGAAAATGGTCACCAGCTCGCGCCAGATGCCCTTGCGCGCCACGGCGGTCACCAGCAACAGCGCGGCGAAGACGGTGTAGATCTGCGGCGACGAACCGCCCACCGCGCTCAAGGTGCCGATCGCGGTGGTTCCGAAGGCCAGCGAGGCCATGAAGGCGACGATCATCGACCAGCCCATGAAGCGGACGAAGACCAGAATTCCGGCGCATACGAGCATGCCAGCTATGGATGGCTGCATCGTCTCAATCCCGGCGCGGCCGCAAGGCGCTGGCGAAGGTCGGTTCGTCTCGAACGCAAACCCACTTCACAGATTTGACAGACTCTGCTTTTTTCCCATGCGGGTGGATGACTGGAGAACGGCAGAAGGGTGGAGATCGTCGTGACCCTGGCACTCGTTGCGGTCGGCCTGATGGGCCTGTTCATCGGCGCCCGCTTTCTTGCACCCGCAATCCTCGCCGCCACGCTGCTGGTGGCGGTGGCTGCCATGGCGGGCGGCCTCATGTTGGGATTGCCGTTCAAGCTCATCCTGCTTCGAACCCTGTACCTCATTCTCGTGCTGCAAGGCGGCTACCTTGCCGGCCTCGGCCTTGCGGCATTGCGCCATCGCAGGAAGCGGCCGGGCCCGGCACAGGACGACGCTCCGCTCACCACGAACCGGCTCCTGAAACGCCCGGCCGGCCTCAGGAAGCCTGATCGAATTTCATGACCGCGCCGACCGTGCGGACGAGGATCAGCAGATCCGCGCCGATCGACCAGTTGCGTACATATTCGGCATCCAGCGAAACCCGGCCGGCATAATCGACCGAATCCCGGCCGGTGACCTGCCAGAGCCCGGTGAGGCCGGGCCTCGTCCGCAAATAGTCCCGCGCCACCGAGCCGTAACGCCGCAGTTCGTCCGCAACGATCGGCCGCGGGCCGACGCAGCTCATCTCGCCGCGCAGCACGTTGAAGAGCTGCGGCAGCTCATCGATGCTCGACTTGCGCAACATGTTGCCCAGAACCGTGAGGCGCGGATCGCGCTTCAGTTTGCGGGATTGCCGCCACTCCTCGGCGGCCTGCGGATTGCAGGCCAGATAGGCCTGGAGCCGCTGCTCCGCATCAACGGCCATGGTACGGAACTTGTAGCAGCGGAACGCGCTGCCGTTGAAGCCGATCCGGCGGTGGGAGAACAGCACCGGCCCGCCGCAGACGAGCTTGATGAGCAGGGCCACCGCGAGCATCAGCGGCATGGCCAGGACAAGCGCCGTCACCGCAATGCCGATATCCATCAGCCGCTTGGCGCGACCACCGAGCGGCCGGGAATGGGTGGTCGAGAAATCGCCGGCGCCGGCTGCCGCCGGCATTGAAAGAAAACCGTCCGCCCCGTCATCCGGGGGCGATGGCACGAACCCCAGATGCGGGAAGTGCCTGCGGTTCGTCAATGATCGTTCCCGCCCCAGAAGCGCGCCGCTTCTGGCATATGATCTCGTCCTGGTCGACATGCCAAAGACGCCCCTTGCCGCCACGTATGGTTGTCGCTTGTCAGATGCCAGAATGTCGAAGACACATGTGCAATCGCAAGTGGATCAATAGTGGTAACCGGTGGCACGCCCCGCCACGGGATTACGCCCAAAATGTTATTGTCCCCGTGAGTTGCCGGCTTCGGGCGGCGTGAGGCGAGGTCACGTAGGCGGTTGCAGGAAGCGATCGCGTGCCGGCCGGAATCCTTCGGCTCCGCAAGCTGTGCCCGAAGCCTCGCAAGGCCGCACGCCCGGCGCCTTTCATCTTTTGGCGTATATGGACTGCCCCCTTTGTGTGGCGTGCGCCGATCCACTTTCTCGGACATGCTGGCTGCCGGCAGCGTCGTGCGACTGCCGGCGACCATGCAATCGACAGATGGACCGGAGGCCCGGCGTGAACGTTCTTCCCGACATTTTCATCGAAAAGGTGAACCGCGCGCAGCAAGACCTCGTCATTTTCGCGGTCATGCGAAACGAGTCGCTGCGGCTGCATGCCTGGCTGCGCCACTATCGGGACATCGGCGTCAGGCAATTCGCTATCGTCGACAACGGCTCGACGGACGCCACGTGGGATATATTGGCCGCGCAGGATGACGTCGTCTTCACCCGGATCGACGGCGGCTACGCCCAGTCCAATTTCGGTGTCGACTGGGCCCATGAATTTCACGACAGGATTTCACCCGGCACCTGGGTGCTGTTCGCGGACTGCGACGAATTGCTGGTCTACCGGGGCTGGCCGCAATCGCCGTTGTCGGCGGTTCTGGACAAGGTGCGCCGGCAGAACCGCAACGCCATCTACGCCTTCATGCTCGACATGTATCCTCGCGGCCCGCTGGAAACGGCATGGCTGGAGGAAGATTCCGATATTTTCCAGGTCTCGCCCTGCTTCGACCTCGACTATATCTTCCGGTTCCGCCCGCAAAAGCCGTGGGGGAAAACCGGGGCGGCGCTGGAGATCGTCGGCGGGCCACGGGTGCGGATCCTTTCGTCCTTCGAGAAGGAGGCCCGCAGCACATGGGTCGACTATTGGCTTTGCGGCCAGATGGATCGGATATTGCCCCATGTGCCCGACAGCCTCGTGGCCACGGTCGTGCGCAGCATGCCGCGCCAGATGCCGTGCCTGTCCAAGGTTCCGCTCGTCCTGACGGGATCGGGATTCAGATATACGAATGCACATGGCGGCACGGGCGGCCACCTGCACGGCGAGAACATGGTTCTTTGCCACTTCAAGTTCCTCGCCGATTTCGCCAGACGGGTGAATGAGGAAGCCGCGCGAAAGGAGCACTATCGGCGGGGGACGGAATATATCCTCTATGCCGACACCATCCGCCGGCGCGGCCATCTCGACCTGAGCTATGAGCGCAGCACCGAATTCAAAGGCGCGGAACAGCTTGTCGAACTCGGACTCATCCGGGACATCACCCCCTGGTGCGCCCAGGCGCCGTCGCCCGCCTTGATCGAGGCCGCGGCGCGGAAACGCCCCGAGCGTGTTCCCGACGGACTGGCATCCTGAGCCGGAAGACATCCGGAACGACGACGGTCAGGGATTTTCAGCCGCGCGAGGCCAGCCGTTCGACTTCGCGCCACAGGGCATCGGCTGTCCGCCTCCAGGTGTAGCGCGCCGCCATGGCCTGTCCGCGCGCCACCATCTCTTCCCGCAACCGGGGATCGCGCTCGAAGCGCAAAATGGCTTCGGCCCAGTCACCGGGAGAGTCCGCGTCGGCATAAACCACGTCGTCGCCCAGCACCTCCGGCATGCTGCCCAATGCACAGGTGATGACCGGGGCGCCGGAATTCAGCGCCTCGAGCTGGGTCATGGCGAAGCCCTCCGTTCGCGCCGGCTGAACGAAGACGAGGGCATTCTGGTAGAGCGCGCGCAGATCCGCGTCACTCACGCCCGAGACGACCACCAGCCTGTCTCCGACTTCCTGCACCGCACCGACGGCCTTGCGCAGGTCGGCCCTTGCAATGACCGCGAGCTTGAGCCGGCTTTCCCCCATGCGCGCGAAGGCCCGGTAGATGACCTCGACATTCTTGTAGGGGAATGCGCTGCCGAGCATCAGCACATAGCCCTGCGGCGACAGGCCGAAACGTGCGAGAACCGAAGCATCCGGCGCGACCCGCACTATATGGTCGGCGCCGTTGTGAATGACCGCAATCTTCGAGGCCGGGGCGATGCCGAAGCGCTGGAGCATCTGGCTCGAGAACTCGGAGACGGTGACGACGCGGCGCGACATGCACCCGGCCACGCGCATCAGGGGCCGGTGCGTGAACAATTCGCCGGACGGGTAGGATTCCGGATAGAGAAACATCTGCGCGTCGTGCACATAGGTGAGCGCGCGCGGATGATACAGGGGTGCGACATTGGCGAAATTGACCAGCGTTCCCGTCCATGCCAGCAATCCCAGGTCGACCGGCTCCCAGAACTTGCCGCCGAGGAGATTGCGGCGGCGGATGCGGATCGCCTCGAGCGGCAGCGAGCGCGTGGCGTCGCTCGGGCACAGCACCTCGATCGACGCACCCGCAAACCTCGCGTCGCCGGCGCGGATCGCCGCGTCCCATGCGGCCAGAACCTCCTCGGCCACGCGCGAGGTTCCGGTGATCGGCCCGCGCAGGAAGCGGCCGTTGACATAGACCTTGCCCGGTTTGTCGTCCTTGCCCATCCCACAGTCCCCCAATGGTTGCGCGCACCATCCCGGCCTCATCCAGAAACGGTAGGCCATTGCCTCATGATGCGTTTGACTCGTCAATGATTTCGGATTGAGAATTTGCCGGACACCGTTCAGGGGCTGGAAGCAGCGGGAGGCAAGGGTGGAGAAGCGGAGCCTGGCCATCTTCTTCTTCGCGGGCTGTTTCAGCGCCGTGACCGACGGCTGCCATGTGCGCGCCTGCCAGGGCGTGGAAATGTTGCTTGCCCTGGGCTGGCGGGTGGTCGTCTATTCCTATCGCAACCATCACCAATGGCCCTGGAACCCGAAAGGCATCGAAGCGTTCCGCACCCGCTTTCCGGGCGCCGAGCTGGTGCTCGACGACTGGAGCCGGAAGCTCGCCATCGTCCAGAAGTTCAAGGGCCTGATCTCCTATCTCGGCGGCAGGCCCGCGGCCCGTGCCCTGCGCACCCATCTGCCGGGGCTGACGCCGGAGTTCGACCGGCTGCTGCGCGATCCCGATCTGAAGCTGGCGCTGGTCAGCTATCCGTGGGGCATGTCCCATCTCAACGGCTCTCCCGGTCCGCACATCATCGTCGACACCCATGATCTGGCCGCACTGGAACGGATACAGGACGACCCTCCCGGCCGGCCCGGGCCAAGATCGATCCTCACCCTCAAGCGCGAGCTTTTCTACCTCGGCGAGGTCGACGAGATATGGTCGACCTCCTACAGCGAAGGCCTGTTCCTGAAATCGCTGCTCGAACGCGATCGCGTGCGCATCGTGCCGCCTGCCTTGCAGGGCTGGAGCGACCCCCGGCCCGCCGGCGTCGCGCCCACATATGACCTGGTTTTCGTGGGCTCCAACAACAGATGGAACCCGAGCGCGATCAGCGGCTTCCTGAATTCCTACGCCGGCTGGGGGCTGCCGCTGAAAATCGCCATTGCCGGCAGCGTCTGCCGCGACAAGCGGGTTGCCGCGGCAAGCGGGGCCGAACTGCTCGGCTTCGTCGATGACCTGAACCTTCTCTATGCCAGCACCCGGGCGGTGATCTGCCCCGTCGAGGGGACGGGCACCAAGATCAAGATCATCGAGGCACTGTCGGCCGGCCGGCCGGTGTTCGCCGCGCCGGGCGCCTTCACCGGCCTGTTGCCCGGCTACGAAGACTGCGTCTTTCCCCTGACCCGGGAAAGCGTCGCCGCCGTCCTCGGCGACTCCAGGGCGCTGGCGGCGGCCCAGGTGGAGGCGCTGCGCTATGCGCGGGCCTACAGCTTCGAGCATGTGGTGGCCGAAACGAGATCGGGGCTTGCCGGCGCCGCCGAAACATTCGTCGCCAGCCCATCCGCCCTTGCCATGAGTTCCAGATAGCGCCGGGCCGAGTCTGCCCAGGAGAACCGCTTGGCCTGCACGCGGCCACGCGCGACCATGGTGTCGCGCAACCGCGCATCGCCCGCCAGGCGCATGAAATGGTCGAACCAGATGTCAGCCCGGTCCGGCGGCGCGTAGAGCACGGCATCGCCGCCGATCTCGGGCAGGCTGGCGCGGTCGGACGCCACCACCGGGCAGCCGCGGACCATGGCCTCCAGCATCGGCAGGCCGAACCCTTCGACGAAGGAAGGAAAGGCAAGGCACAGGCTGTCCTCAAGCAGGGCGGCAAGCTCGTCGTCCGAAATCCTGCCCAGCCACTCGACATTCGATGCCGCCCGCTCCTCCACCGCGCCGAAGACCCGCCCATCGGAGAGCCCGGCCACGGCCACCCGCAGGCCAGCGGCGGCGAGCCGGTCGCTCATGGAGAGGATCAGGCCGATGTTCTTGTGCGGGGCACGGCTGCCCAGAAGCACGACGGTGCGGGGGCCGGCGACGGCCCGCGTGCGCGGCGAGTGGCGCGGCGTCCAGCGCAGCGCATGCTCGTAGCCGTCCGGGGCGACGGTGATCTTGCCCGCCCCGCACAGGCCGTAGCGCACCAACTCCGCCGCGGAATGATCCGACACGGTGGCGACATGCCGCACCGTCCGGCCGAGCGCCGGGATCAGGGTGCGGTAGAGGAGCCGGAACGGCAGCGAATAGCTTTGCGGATAAGCGCGCGTGTTGAGGTCGTGGACGCACAGGATCTGCTTCCTCACCGCCAGCGGGCCGCTGTTGCAGAGGCTGGCGAGGCCGCCCCTGACATGCGCCGGAAGCACGGTCTGTTCCCAGCCATGCCCACCGAAATTGCCGACCGAGCGGCTGCGGATCGCCACAAGAGCGAGATCGTCCTTTGCCTCCGGTGGCATCAGAAGCTCGACCCTCAGGGCATGAGCGAGAGGACCGCCCGCGGCGATCAGGGCGTCCAGCGCCTGCACCACCTCACGCGCGTAGCGCTGCACGCCGGTGACCGGCTGGGCCAGGAAGCGACCGTTGATCGCCCAGTGCCGCGCCGCGTGCGCCATCACGCGAAACGGCGCAGCATGCTGCGAATGGGCAGCCGGGGCAGGCGGCGCGCATGCATCAACAGAACGCCCAGCAGCGGCGCATTGGCGATGCGCAGGGTGCGGGCAAGATCGGCCAGAGAATCGAGCGGGGTGCGATCTCCCTCGGCGACGACCACCACCCCGTCCAGAAGCGAACAGACCAGCAGGCCATCGGCCCCGAACTCATAGGCCGGAAGGTCGAATATCACGACCTTGTAGCCATCCAGTTTCTTGAGCAGAACCTGCATGTTGGCGGGCAAGGCAAGGGTGGCCGGCCCGCGTTCCGCGTTGGGCAGGAAATCGAACAGCGCCGGCGCGACGGTCCCGATCCCGCAGGCGGCGGAGCCGGGTTCATGGAGACCATCGCCCGTTTCGGCGCGGGTAAACCTTTCCCTGAACGCATGGGTCAATGTGAAACGGGGGTCTATGTCGACGAGCAGGGTCTGCACGCCCGAGGCGGCATAGAGGGCGGCCAGGTTGCTGGCCACCGCGCTCTTGTTCCCGCCCGCAGGCGCGGAGGTGATGCCGATGCACAGCCTGGATTTTCCGGCATCGGCAAGGCTGATGACAGCCCTTGCGCTGCGGAGGTTGGCGCTGAACGGCGAGTGCGGGTCCCTGACCACCTCGTCATAGACGCCGGGGCCCTTGCGGGAGACGGCCGGCGGCAATTCGCCGATGCAGACCAGCCCCAGTTGCTCGCCGATCTGACGCGGCGTGCGCAGGGTGCGGTCCAGGCTGTGGCGGACAAAGGCAAGGCCGACGCCCAGCATCAGCCCGGCGAAGGCGCCGAAGACCAACGTCAGCCGCTTGCGGGGCTGGCTTTGCACGTTCGGCTGCACGGCCGTGGTGATGACGCGCGAATTGGCGATCAGGAACGGCTGCTGGTTGACCGCGCCGGTATAGGCCGAAAGCAGGCTCTCATACATCTTGCGATAGGTTTCGGCCTGCACCTCGAGCTGTTCCAGCGTCGGCCCGTCGGCATGCTTGCCGGCGGCAGCGGCGGTATCGTCCGGCTTGTCGATGCGGTAGTCGTAAGTGGCGCGGAATTCCTGGGCGATCTGGGTCGCCTTGTTCATCTGGGCGCCGGCTTCGTCGATGCGCTTTTCCAGCCAGACGACGCCTTCCCGCGCCGCGACCGCCCGGGTTTCCATCTGCTCGCGCACGAAGGCATCGGCCGTGGCGTTGGCGATGCGCGCGGCCAATGCCGGGTCCTGCGACTTGAAAAAGATATCGATGGCGTAGGAAACGCCGACGCGCTGGACGTCGAGGCTCCGGGAAAAGATGTCGGCCGCCCGTTGCTTCAGGGCCGCTTCCGTCTGGTTCGCATCCGCCTCCTCGACCGAGGCCGGCACATATGGCTTTCCGGAAAGCAGCGCCCGGAGCCGCGCAACCCTCTCGCCGAGCCCGGGCCCGCCCGTATCCCTGAAGGCCTCATCGTGGGCCAGGCCGAGTTCCTCGACCACCATCATGGCAATCTTCTGCGAGCGCAGCAGCGCGAGCTGGCTTTCGATCTGGGCCGTATCCAGCGACAGGCTCACCTCGACCATCTGCTGCTGCATGAACTGCGGCAGCTTGGGCTCGATCAGGATCTGGGTGCGCGCCGTGAAAATCCGGTCCGAGGTCGCAAGATAGAGGCTCGCGCCAACGATGCCGACCAGCGCCCACAGCAGGATCGAAACGACGTACCGGCTGAAGAAGGCCAGGATATCCGACAGGTTGATGAATTCCGCAGAGGCGCCGGAACCACGCCAATCGGGTCGTGCCGCCGCCGCTGCCCACTGGCGCTCTAGCATGGCTGCAATCTCCAGCTACCGACCAGCAAGAATCGCGAAGGCCGGATTCCATCGAAAACGACATACATGGCGTTGCAAGAATTGCCCCCTGCTGTGCCTGCCCTGCCTGTCAGAGTAGCGCTCCCCCACCGGCGCGAAAACACGACCAATCGAGGTAGGCGGCGGGCAAAAGCGGCTGCCCACCAGGACATGGCCACACGCCTGTTTCAGGCGATATCGCGCAGCGCCGGACGGGCAGGCTCGGCCGCCTCCGCGACGGCAGCCATGTTCGGAACGGCCAGCGAATGGACGACCGCGCCTTCGGTCTTGTCGAGATACTGCATCAGCGCCGTCACCAGATGGTAGAAGATGCTGGCCGGCACTTCGCCCGCCACGGCCTTGCCCCGCTCGTCGATGCGGTCGATCCAGAAGCCGGTGGGCGCCGGGTCGATGTGCCAGCGGAACAGCCGGCCGACGCGCGCCTCGATCTCCGGCTTGAGGTCGGGGCCTTCCGGACGGTCGAGCGCGATCGCCGCCTTGATCGCCTCCGCCTGCGGCCAGCTTCTGGAGATCAGGTCGAGCGGCAGGCCGTCCCGCGACACCGCGCCATAGGCGAGACCCGTGGCGCGGTTCAGCCCATTGGCCACCGCCGAGGAATAGAGCTTGCGCGCGAACGGAATGAGGTCGGACTGCTTGCTGCGGGCGGCGAACTCGACGAGCAGCGAAGCCCACTCGAAATGATGGCCGGGTTCCGTCCACACACCCTGCCCGCCCGGTGCCGGTTTCCATTCATTGTCGAAATATTCGCCGAGCGTCCAGCTTTCGGGATCGAAGAAATGCGTCCTGAACAGGTCGACGATGCGGGCCGCGCGGCGCAGATAGCTGCGCTCGCCGGTGACCTCGTGCCAGGCCAGGAATGCCTCCAGCAGATGCATGTGCGGATTGGAGCGCCGCAATTCGGTGCCGTCGCAGGTTTCGAGGAAGCCGGTCAGCCGCTCGTCCTCGAGCCAGGTTTCGACGAAGGCCATGGCCTCCTCGCCCCGCGCCAGCGCATCGGGATTGCCGGCGCGGTGGGCATAGGCGAGCGCCAGAAGCACGCAGGCATGGTCATAGGCATCCTCGCACGGATCGGCGATGGAGCCGTCGACATTGAGGGTGCGCGCCCAGCCGCCGCGCTTGGTGCGGCCTTTTTCCATGAAGGCGATGCCATGGGCGATCAGGTCGTCGGCCGGCCCGTCCCACCCGCGCAGCTTGGCGATCGAATAGGCATAGACCTGCCGCGCCATGGTGCGCATGCGCTTCGGCTTGCAAAGCGGCGTGCCGTCGAAGGCGAAGGCTTCGTGGAAGCCGCCATGGCGCTCGTCGACCCCGGCCGTCGACCAGCGCGGCAGCGTCTCTTCGAACAGCCAGTGCGCCACGCGCTGGCGCCAGGCGCCGGGCAGCACCACGCGGTCATGGGCGGGCGTGAACTTGACCTCCAGCCGGCCCCATTTCTCGAGCTGCTCCACGACATGCTTGACGTTCTGGCTCTCGGCCACCGGGGCCACGAAGGTGGCGTCGTCGGTGGCCACCACCGCCACGTCCTTGAGGCCCACGACCGACAGCAGCCGGCCGCCGCTGCGCAGATAGGAGCGCTCGCAATCGATGGCGACGACGTCGCCGATCACCACATTACCGCGCTCGTCGGTGCGGCTGGCCTCGAGCAGCGATTGCCATGACCCCAGGTCGCTCCAGCGGAAGCGCGCCGGCACCATGGCGATGTTGCACAGATGCTCCATGATCGCATAGTCGACCGAGATCGAGGGGATCGACGCATAGGAATCAAGCGGCAGGTAGATGCCGGACAGGTCGCGCGCGGCAGTGTCGAGCGCCCGCTCAGCCTGAAGCCAGATGTCGCGATGATGGTTGAGGAAGGCCGCGCGGATGACCGCCGCCCGAAACAGGAAGATGCCGGTGTTCCAGAAGAAATCGGACGTCGCGAGGTAACGGCTTGCCGTTTCGGCATCGGGCTTCTCGACGAAGCGGACCACGCGGCGCACGCCCGCCCCCTGCTGGTCCTGTTCGGCCAGGTCGTCGCCCGCCTCGATGTAGCCATAGCCGGTTTCGGGGCGCGTGGGCTTCATGCCGAACACTACCACCTGTCCGGCTTTCGCCGCCGGCACGCCGGCCTCCACGCTGTCCCAGAACTGGCGGTCGGTGGTGATGGCATGGTCGGACGGCACGATGAGCACGATGCCGTCGCCGTGGCTGTTGAGGGTGTGCAGGGCGGCGATCGCCACAGCCGCCGCGGTGTTGCGCCCGACGGGCTCGAAGATTGCGCCGCCGCCGCTATAGTCGAAACCGGCAAGGTCGGTGCGGATGCGCTCGGCGTTGCGTTCGGCGGCGATGATGTGGACCGGGGTCTGCCCCTCTTCACGCGCCTTCAGGCGGCGCACCGTCTTCACCAGCATGGAGCCGTCGCCGGACAGATCGTGGAATTGCTTGGGATTGTCTTCCCGCGAAAGCGGCCACAAACGCGACCCGACCCCGCCACTCATCACGAAACACGAAATGCGCTCGGCCATGATCAGCCACCCCCGTTTATCCGTCCCTTTCGATTGAGCATTCGCAACCGCCCGATACCCGGCTTGTCCCCGAAAGCGGCATCCGTCGGCCCGTGCACAGACACCGACCTGCCCTGTTCGAGAGGATGCGAACCGGCCCCAAGACCGGACCATAGGCGATGTCGCAGACGCGCCCGATTAATCCAGGTTAACGATTGCCAGAAGGTGTTATGGGACCGACGGAAGGCTTAGCCACGGGTATGACGAACAGGGTTGACGCCCTGTGGCGCCTTACGCCGCCCGGCGCTCGCCTTGCGCGTCCTCGCCATCGGCCGCCAGCTTGACGAAGGCCTTGATCGGCAGATGGTCCGACGCGACCCGCGCCAGCGGCGTGTCGTGCGCCATCACCGGCGAGACGATATCCGTGCGGTTGGCGATGATGCGGTCCAGCGCCAGCAGCGGCAGGCGCGATGGGAAGCTCGGCACCGCAGGCGGCAACGGCCCGAAGGCCGCCTCGAACATGGCGAGCGCCGAACGATCGTTGAGGCGCCATTCGTTGAGGTCGCCCATCAACAGGGTCGGTGTCTCGGCGCTGGCATTCATGATGTCGAGGATCATGCGGGCCTGAAGGGTGCGCGAATGGCGCAGAAGGCCGAAATGGGCGGCCACGATCCTGATGCTGCCGCCGGCCTCCAGATCGATCTCGGTCATGATGGCGCCGCGCGGCTCCAGCCCCGGCAGCTTGAACTGGTGCACGTCGCGCACCGCGCCACGCCGGAACAGCACCACATTGCCATGCCAGCCATGCGCCTTGGCCTTGCCGAAGACGGGCACCAGCGTCAGCCCCGCTTCGCGCTCCAGCCGCGTCAGGTCGAGCAGCCCTTCCCGGTTGCCGAAGCGCTTGTCGGCCTCCTGCAGGGCGATGACGTCCGCCCCGATCTCATGGATGACCCGGCTGGTGCGCTCCGGATCGAAGCGCCCGTCGGTGCCGACGCATTTGTGGACATTGTAGGAAGCCACGACAAGGCCGGACTGGCCGCCATGCTCCACCGCCGGCACATGCCCCGCATGGTTCCGGCGCATGCGAATCCGCTCCAGGATGCTGGCGGGAAGTCCGCTGCCAAGCTTCTGCATGTTCCTTGCCGTCTCCCTGTGGACTGCGCAGGCTGGAGCTGCGGGTGCGAGTCGGGACTTTTCCCTAAGTTAGGGAAGCGCGAATCACGACGCAACGCCCAAACAGCTTAAAGTCTTTCCTGTCAAAGATATGACCTTCGGCACCCCGGCGCTTCAAAGATAGGGCGAACCGAGCCACAGGATGCGATCCACCAGCCGTACGGGGAACGAGCGGGCGCGCAGGCCGGCCAGCGTCACCGGCGTTGCCTTTTCGACGATGGCGGCGATGCGCGCGTCGATCTCACCGGCGACGCGGGCGTCGAGCACCTCCAGGTCGATCTCGAAATTCAGCCTGAGCGAACGCGGATCGAGATTGGAGGAGCCGACAAAGGCCCAGGTGCCGTCGATGGCCAAAAGCTTGGAGTGGTCGAACGGGCCCTCGGCCCGCCAGACCCGGCAGTAGCTGCGCAGAACCTGGTCGAACTGGGCCGTCATCGCCCGGTCGACGAGCACCAGATTGTTGGCGGCCGGCACGACGATGTCGATGTCGACGCCGCGCCGCGCCGCGGTGGTCAACGCGCTGATCAGCTCGCGGTCGGGCAGGAAATAGGGCGACATGATGCGGATGGAGCGCCGCGCGACCGAAAAGGCTCCCATCAACATCTTGTGGTTGGTTTCCAGGCTCGCATCCGGCCCCGAAGGCAAGGCGCGCATGAAGACGGGCGCGCCGGGCTCCACCGCCGCAGGCTCGATCTGCCAGGCCTCGCCGGCCAGCCGCTCGTCCGTCGCGAAGAACCAGTCCTCGGCCGCGATGGCGAAGATGTCGGCGACCACCGGACCCCTTATGCAGAAATGCGTGTCCCTGGCGCTGGCCGTGCCGGCGAACTCGGCGGTGAAGCCCTGCCTGATGTTCATGCCGCCGGCAAAGGCGACCGCGCCATCCACCACAACGATCTTCCTGTGGGTGCGCAGATTGGCGTAAGGCAGGCGCAGGCCGACGATGATGCGGCCGTTGAAAACGTCGGCTGGAACGCCGCCATCGCGCAGATAGCTGACGATGCTGGGCACCGAATAGCGGGCGCCCACCGCATCGATCAGCACGCGCACGACGACGCCACGCTTGACCGCCGCGATCAGCGCATCGGCGAAGCGCAATCCGATGGGGTCACGGTCGAAGATATAGGTTTCGAGGATGACGCTGCGGCGCGCGCCGGCAATCGCCCCGATCATGGCCGAATAGGCTTCGTCGCCGCTTTTCAGCATGTCGATGGAGTTGCCGGCGGTCATGCTGTGGTGCGTGAGCCGGTCGCCCACGCTCTTCAGGGCCGCGAAACGCCGCCCGTAGCGGTCGGCGATCATTTCATCGGTCACGTCCGCGCCCGGGTGCACCGGCTTCTCGTGCCCGGCCGCCGAGCGTTCGGCGGCGAGCGTGTCGCGCCGGATGCGGTTGATGCCGGCCACCGCATAGATCAGTGCGCCGACGATGGGCGACAGGATGATGACGCCGACCCAGCCGATGGCCGAGCGCACCTCGTCCTTGGTCATGGCCGCATGCACGCCGGCAACGGCGGCGACCAGCACCGAGATGACGGCAAGAATATGCGGCCAATAGGCCAGCAAGAGGTCCCACATGGGCAAAGCGACTCCGCAACCCTGCACTGGCAAGAACCTAGAGCATGAGCCGGGAAAGTGGAAACGGGTCCGATGGCCGAATCCGGCCGGTCATGGCGAGACGCCGCGAATGCGGAAGGCGGACCCGCCTCATCCACGGCCTGGCATTGTACTGCCGTGGCAAATCGCGTCGCCGATCCGCTATCCTCGTTCTAGAATGAGCAGCGAAGCTTCCCATGGAGGCGCTTCCCACACCGTGTCAGGAGATCGAAAGATGAAAGCCAAACTCGTCGCCAGCACAATGCTCGCTGCTTCCCTGCTTGCGGCAAACATCGCCGAAGCCTGCACGCGCGTGGTCTATCACGGCCCCGACGGCCGCTACCTGACCGGCCGCTCCATGGACTGGCGCGACAAGATGATCTCCAATCTGTGGGTGCTTCCGCGCGGCATGGAGCGCAACGGCGCGGCCGGTCCCAATTCAGCGCAATGGTCCTCGCGCTATGGCAGCGTGATCGTGTCGGGCTACGACATCTCGACCACGGACGGCATGAACGAGGCCGGGCTGGTCGCCAATATGCTGTGGCTGGTCAATGCCCAATATCCCGAGGACGATGGCAAGACACCACGCATCTCCCTGTCGATCTGGGCGCAATATTTCCTCGACCAGTTCGCGACCGTCGCCGAGGCGGTCGAACATGCGCGGACCACGCCGCTGCATCCTGCGACGGGCGAAGTGCCCGGCCAGCCCGGCAAGCTGACCACGCTGCATCTGTCGCTCTCGGACGCGACCGGCGACAGCGCCATTTTCGAATGGATCGACGGCCGGCTGGATATCCATCACAGCCGCGACTATCAGGTGATGACCAACGAGCCGCGTTTCGAGGACCAGCTCGCCATCACCCGCTATTGGGGCAAGATCCCCGGCAACGTGTTCCTGCCGGGCACCAGCCGCGCCGAGGATCGCTTCGCCCGCGCGAGCTTCCTCATCAACGCCATTCCCAAGACCGACGATACGCGCGAGGCGGCCGCCGCCGTGTTCAGCGTCATCCGCAATGCCTCGGCGCCATGGGGCATCTCGATCGACAATCAGCCCAACCTGTCCACCACGCGCTGGCGCACCGTGGCCGACCACAAGGACAAGCTCTACTATTTCGAGTCCGTCTATTCGCCGAACGTTTTCTGGGTCGACGTCAAGAAGCTCGATTTCGGCGAGGCAAGCGAGGTCCGCAAGCTGGATCTCGGCCCGGACCAGCGCCACATTTTCAGCGGCGAGGTCTCGGGCGCGTTCGTGGCAGCCGAGCCATTCGCCTTCGAACCGGCCGAATGACAAGGCAAGGGGCGCTTCCCCGGAAGCGCCCCTTGCTTCCTTTTTCAGTTCCGTCCAGCGCGGCCCTTCCTATTCGGCGCTGTCCGGGGCCGGGATCGAGCCCGCCGGGCCGGAATGCATGATCTCGTCATTCTCCGGTCCGTCGACGATCAGGTAGCCCGCCAGCCCGCGCTCGGCCCGCGACAGGGCATGATCGACCAGCACATAGTGCCCGCCGCGGTCGATCTTGAAGTCGACGATGGTGGCGCCGCCCGGCGGAACGGTCACCGTCTGGACGCCGGTGAGCGGCGGCGAGGTGACGCTGCCCAGCGTGTAGACATGGTCGAAGATCTCGCCGATCACATGGAAGGACGAGGTAAAGTTCGGCCCGCCGACACCGAAGTAGATGCGCACCGTCTCGCCCGCGCTGGCATAGAGCGGATGGGTCTTGGTGAGCGCGCCGACCGAACCGTTGAAGAGGAAATATTCCGGCTGCTCGGACAGCAGCTTGTCATAGTCCATCTCCATCTCGCCCTTGGTGCCGAACGGTTCGACCGTGTAGATCTCGCCCTGCATGACGTAGAACTCGCGGTCGACCTGCGGCAGCCCGCCTTCCGGCTCGACGAGGATCAACCCATACATGCCGCTGGTGATGTGGTGGGCGACGCTGGGCGTCGCGCAGTGATAGACAAAGATGCCGGGCTTCAAGGCCTGGAAGGTCACCACCGCCTCCTCGCCGGGCGCGATCTGGGTGAAGTCGGCACCGCCGCCCGGACCGGTCGCGGCATGGAAATCCACCGAATGGGGCATGACGCTGTCGGCGGCGTTCTTGATGTGGACCTCGACCGTATCGCCGACCCGCACCCTGAGGAACGGCCCCGGCACCTTGCTGTTGAAGGTCCAGTAGACATAGGTGGTGCCGTCGTCGAGGCGGCCCGTCAGTTCCACCGTCTCCAGGTCGACGCGCACCACCTGCGGCGCACGCTGGCCGATGGGGCCGGGCAGGTCGGCGGGATCGCGCACGATGTCGGCGGCATTCGTGTCCATTTCGCTGCGCGGGCCGGGCATGACGTGGACCAGCCCTTCCATGCCCGCTTCCCGGTGGCCGGCGATGGAGCAGAAATAGGCGAACTCTCCCACCTTGGTGGCGATGAAGGAGAAGGTGGACGAGGCGTTCTTGCCGACGACGATGGAGGATCGCGCCGCATACTGGTCGATCACCACGTCGTGCTCGGCACCCTCGCCGTTGATGAGGTTGATCTGCACCAGTTCGCCCTCATGCACCATGAGGGTGGGGTTGATCTCGCCGTCGATGTCGCCGCCGACGCCGAGATAGACCATGCGCCCGCCGGCGATGCCGGTCCTGAGCGTGAAAATCGTCGGACTGTGGTAGCTGACCACCGGAGCGGCGCTCGAACCGCCGGACGACGCATCGGCATCCGGTGCGGGCGTGGTCTGGGCCGGTGCCGGCTCCGACTGGGCAGGCTGGGGCTGCGCGGTATCCGCCTGCGCGGTTCCCGCGCCCGCGCCGTGATTGTGGGTCTGGGCCAGGGTCGGCGACCAGAGCATGATCGAAAGCAGCGCCGCCATGATGGCGAGGAGCCGGGCCGGCATGCGCCGTTTCGCCCGGTCCCGCGCCGAATGCGTTGCTGAAGTCGTAAGTGGTCGGGCACCAAGCATGCCCGGTCCAGCTTTCCTTGTCTTGTTCATCGTAGGTATCCTCTCCTTTTTCCATAGTGCGATGGAAAACAGAACAGGACAAGATTGAGGCCGTTACTTCACGGCAGCACAAGCCTCCGCCACGGCATGATCCAGAATGACGCGTGCCTTTTCAAGGGCTTCGGCCTCGGTTGCCGCGATCGCCACCGGATAGGGAGAGGCCTTGGCACGGCCGGGCAGAGCACGCTCCATCGACCCGCGTTCTTCCTCGTCCTCGATGACATGGACGGTGCCGGCCACCAGCCGGGCAAGCTCCGCCTTGCGCGTCTTCATCCACAGGATCATCGGCTTGCCGGCCGGCGGCAGCGGCCGGTCGCCGTCCGTGACGATGATCGCCATAAGCCGGCCGCGCGCCAGAAGCGCATCATATTCACCGGTCCAGCCATGACCGTCCTGTTCGGTTTCGAGCTTGCCGACGCCCAGATAGACGTCCGGCTCCAGTTCGCGGAAGAATTTCATTTCAGGTCTCCTTGATAGATCAGGCTTCATCGATGACGGTCACGGCACGCCGGGCCGCATTGCGGCGCGTGGCGACGGCGAGAATGGCGGCGGCGATCAGGCCGCAAAGGCCGGCAATAGCGGCCGCGACCGCGAACCCGTTCGCGAAGGATGACGCCAGCAGATCGCGAAAGGCATCGGGCGCCATGTCGAGCCCGGCGGGCATGGCGTGGCGGCGCACGGCGCTGCCGGCAAGGGCAGCCGCATCCGCGACCTCGGCCTTGCCGAAAGCGGTTGTCAGCGACGCGACGGCGCGCGCGCCCATCAGCGTGCCGAGCAAGGCAATGCCGATGGTCATGCCGCCCTGGCGCAGGGCATTCATGGTGGCCGAGGCCGTGCCGGTGCGCTCGCGCGGCGCCGCCTCCATCGCCGCTGCCCCGGTCGAGGGCACCGCCAGTCCCATGCCGATGCCCAGCAGGGCGAAGAGCGGCGCAACCACGAGATAGGAGGTGTCCGGGGTGAACGAGGCCATGGCCAGCATGGAAAGGCCAAGCAGCACATAGCCCAGCACCATCAGCCGGCGCATGCCGTAGCTCCGCGCCAGTTGGCCGAACGCCGAGGCGACCAGCGCCATGGCGGCGAACACCGGCGCCATGCGCCAGCCGGCCTGGGTGGCCGACCAGCCCTGCGCCTGCTGCAGGAACAGCGAGAACAGGAACAGGCTGCTGTAACCGGCGAAGCCGAGCACGAAGGAGGCGAAATTGACCGAGGCGAAGGCCGGCTCGCGGAACAGGTCCACCGGCAGCACCGGCCGGGCCGTGCGCATCTCGACCCCGACGAACAGCGCCAGCGCGCCTGCTGCAACCGCCAGCGCGACAAGCACCGCCGGCGCGCTCCAGCCGGCATTGCCGGCGCTGATCAGCGTATAGGTGAGCGCGCCGAGGAAGATCACGCTGAGCACCTGCCCCGCCGGATCGAGCGCGGCGTGGTCCGGGTCGGCGCTTTCGTCGATGCCGCCGAACCCGAGCAGCAGAGCAGCCGCGCCGACCGGCAGGTTGATGAGGAAGATGCTCTGCCAGCCGATATTGTCGACCAGAATGCCGCCGAGCATCGGGCCGATGATCAGCGAGATGCCGCTGAAGGACGACCAGCCGCCGATGACGTGGGCACGGGCGACCGGATCGGGGAAGGTCTGCGTCAGGATCGACAGCGCACCGGGAATGACGAAGGCGCCGGCGATGCCCTGCAGCGCGCAGCCGGCGATGAGCATGGCCAAGGTGGACGCCGAAGCGCAGATCGCCGACCCGGCCACGAACAGCGCGACGCCGGCCAGCCAGGCGCGCTTGCGGCCGTAGCGGTCGCCCACCGGCCCGGCCGACAGCATGAAGGCCGAAAGGCACAGCGCATAGGAGCCGACCACCCATTGCAGGCCGGAAAGATCGGTGCCGAGGCCGGCCTGGATGGCCGGCAGCGCAACGGTGACGATGCTGATGGCGAGCGTGGCCATGAAGGTGCCGAGATAAACGGCGGCGACAGCCATTCTTTTGCGGGAGCGGACCATGGGTGGGGCCATATTTCTTGAGCGATTCACTCATCAATAAATTATCGACCGACCGTCGGTCAATAGCAGGATTGCTTGCGAAGCCCGCCGGATATGCGATAGGCCGGCAGCAGGTCGAAACGCGATGGAGGAGTTGGGAAATGGCCGCAGCGACACGCCCGGGCGCAGCGCCGGCCGAAGCGCGGGCGCCACGCGCGCGCCGGGTGCTGCCGGCCGAGGTGCGGACGGATCATCTGATCTCGGCCGCAGCCGACCTGTTCATCGCACAGGGGCTGGAGGCGACGACCGTCGACGACATCGTTGCCCGGGCCGGTGTCGCCAAGGGCACCTTCTACCACTATTTCGCCACCAAGGCGGATGTGCTTGTGGCGCTGCGCGAACGCTTCTCGCAGGATTTCGCGGCCCGGGCCGCCGCCGCCATCGAGGCCGTGCCGGACACCGATCACCCTGCCCGCTTCAATGCCTGGCTGCGCGCCGCCGTCAGCACCTATCTCGCCAATTTCCGGCTCCACGACGTCGTGTTCCACGACTTCACCCACGACCGCCGCCGCTCGCGGGAGAAGGACATGGTCATCGGCCAGCTTGCCGCCCTGCTGGAAGCCGGGCAGGAAGCCGGCGCGTGGAACCTGCCCAATGCGCGTGCCGCCGCGCTGGTGCTGTTCGACGGCATGCACGGCGTCGTGGACGACGCCATCGCGGCCGGGCAACTGGATCCCGCACCGCTGTGCGGAATGCTGGAGCAGATGCTGGGCCGGATACTGGTTCGATAGAACCTATCGCGCCGCGGCCTGGGCTGCGTGCAAGGTGCGATAACGGCCGTCCGGGCGGGCCAGCAGTTCGGCATGACTTCCCTGTTCGACGATGCGGCCGTTCTCCACCACCAGAATGCGATCGGCATTGGCGATGGTGGCGAGGCGGTGGGCGATGACCAGCGTGGTGCGGCCTTCCGAGAGATCGGCCAGCGACTGCTGGATCGCCCGCTCGGTCTCGGTGTCCAGCGCCGAGGTCGCCTCGTCCAGGATCAGGATCGGCGGGTTCTTCAGGAAGATGCGGGCAATGGCGAGGCGCTGCTTCTGGCCGCCCGACAGCTTTACGCCGCGCTCGCCGATGATCGTGTCAAGCCCGGCTGGCAGCGCGGCGATCACCTGGTCGAGCCGGGCCCGGCGTGCCGCCTCGACGATTTCGGCCTCGCTGGCCCCCAGCCGTCCGTAGGCGATGTTCTCGCGGATGGTGCCGGCGAACAGGAACACGTCCTGCTGCACGATGCCTATATGGGAGCGCAGCGACCTCAGCGTCATGTCGCGGATGTCGACGCCGTCGACCAGGATCGCCCCGGCCTCGACCTCGTAAAAGCGCGGCAGCAGCGAGCAGATCGTCGTCTTGCCGGCCCCCGAGGAGCCGACGAAGGCAATCGTCTCGCCGGCCTCGACCTTGAGGCTGAGGTCTTCGAACACCGGCCGGCCGGCGCCGTAGCCGAAGCGCACATGGCGGTACTCGATGTCGCCCTTCAAGCCGCTGGCCTCGATGGCGCCGGGGCGGTCGGCAATGTCGGGCCTTGTGTCGAGGAAGCGGGTGTAGTGCTGGAATCCGGCGATGCCCTTCGGATACATCTCGATCACCGAATTGATCAGTTGCAGCGGCTGGAAAAACACATTGACCAGCAGCAGGAAACCGACGAAGCCGCCGGGGGTGAGCTCGCCGCGCAGCACGAACCAGGCGCCCACCAGCATCACCACCACCTGCACGAAGCGCATGGACAGGTAGGACAGCGACATCGAGGCTGCCATGACCTTGTAGGCCTCCAGCTTGGTGGTGAAATAGTTGCGATTGTTCTCGGCGAACAGCCGCCGCTCATGGTCCTCGTTGGCGAAGGCCTGCACCACGCGGATGCCGCCGACATTCTCCTCGATGCGGGCGTTGAATTCGGCCACGCGCCCGTAGATCGCCCGCCAGGTGCGGGTCATGCGGCCGCCGTAATACATGGTGATGAAGGCCGAGGCCGGCAGGATGATGGCGGTGATCAGCGCCAGCGGCACATGCACCCACAGCATCAGCAGGAAGGCGCCGATCAGCGTCATGATGGCGATGAACACGTCCTCCGGGCCATGGTGGGCGACCTCGCCGATCTCCTCCAGATCCTTGGTCAGGCGGGCCACCAGATGGCCGGTCTTGACGTTGTCGAAGAAGCCGAAGGACAGCTTCTGCAGATGATCGAAGGCCTTGCGGCGCATCTCGGTCTCGATGCGGATGCCGAGCATGTGGCCCCAATAGGTGACGATGACGTGCAGGCCGGCGCTGACCGCATAGACGAGGAGGAGGCCCAGCGCCGCCAGCGCGATCAGGCCGAGGTTGCCGGTCGGCAACAGCTTGTCGATGAACAGCGTCACCGCCATCGGAAAGGCGAGCTCCAGCAGGCCGGCCGCCACCGCGCTGCCGAAATCCAGCGCAAACAGCCGCCGGTGCGGCCGGTAATAGGCGGCAAAGCGCCTGAGCAGGTCGCGCTTGCCGGGCGACTGGTCGGCAGTCCGCAGTGCCATATCGGTCATCGCCGCATCCATCCTCGCGCTGGCGTTGATTGAGCCGGGTCTCGCCCGATCCGCATCGCACCCATGGCGACGGGATGGCGGTGCCTGTCGATTTTTCCTCTGCCGCCGGCCTTTTCGCACCTACCCAGCAGGGCGAAGCCGCGGCTTCCCGGGAAGCCATCCCCGAGTCGAGGCTGCGCACTATCGTCCGCCGCACATGCTTCTTCAAGCTGCTTTGAAAAATTTCGCAAAATACCCCTTGAACCTCTAGCCGCTAGAGAAACTACAACCACCGGACTGGAAGAAGGACTTGCATCATGACCCAGCCCGGAACTGCAGGCGTCAGCAAGGCGGAAGCATTCGTCTTCCGCGTCGAAGGCATGGATTGCGCCAGTTGCGCCGGCACCATCACCACCGCGCTCGGCCACCTGCCCGGCGTGTCCGAGGTTAGCGTCTCGGTGACGCGCGAGACCATGGCGCTGTCGCTCGACGCCGCGCAAACGCCCGTCGACGCCATCGAGAAGGCGGTGCGCAAGCTGGGGTTCGTCCCCACCCTGCTGGATGCGAAGGCAAAGGCCGGCCGGTCAGCCCCTGCGCACGATCACGATCATGGTCACAACCACCGCGACCATGACCATGGCCACGCCTGCCGCCACGATCACGGCCATGAGGCGCCAGCAGCTCCGGCCAAGGCCCAAAAGCCCTGGTGGCAGAGCGTGAAGTCCCGCCATGCGGCCATCGGGCTGGTGCTGATCGCGCTGTCCTTCGCGGCCGAATTCTTCTGGCCGCGAAGCAGCCGCTACGTGTTCTCCTTCACGACGCTGGTCCTCGTCGCGCCGATTGCGCGGCGTGCGCTGGCGGCGGCGCGCATGGGCGCGCCCTTCACCATCCAGATGCTGATGAGCGTCGCCGCCATCGGCGCGCTGATCATCGGCGCGGTCGAGGAGGCGGCCGTGGTGGTGCTGCTGTTCCTGGTCGGCGAGGTGCTGGAAGGGCTGGCGGCGGCAAGGGCCCGCTCGGGCATCAAGGCGCTGGGCTCCCTCATTCCGCGCACCGCCATGGTCGAGGAAGGCGGCAGCCTGCGCGAGGTGCCGACCGACCAGCTGGCCGTCGGCCAGACTGTGGTGTGCCGGCCGGGCGACCGCATTCCCGCCGACGGCACCGTCGTGGCCGGCATGTCGAGCGTCGATGAATCGCCGATGACCGGCGAGAGCGTGCCGGTCGCCAAGCAGGAGGGCAGCGCGGTCTTCGCCGGCTCGATCAACCATGACGGCTCGCTGCGCATCCGCGTCGAGCGCGCCGCCTCCGACAACACCATCGCCCGCATCATCGCGCTGGTCGAGGACGCGCAGGAGGCGAAGGCCCCGACCGAGCGCTTCATCGACCGCTTCTCGCGCGTCTACATGCCGGTTATCGTGGCGCTGTCGGTGCTGGTGGCGGTGGTGCCGCCTCTGGCGGGCTTCGGCAGCTGGGACGAATGGATCTATCGCGGGCTCGCCCTGCTGCTCATCGGCTGCCCCTGCGCGCTGGTCATCTCGGTTCCGGCCGCCATCGCCTCCGGCCTTTCGGCCGGCGCCCGGCAGGGCATGCTGATCAAGGGCGGCGCGGTGATCGAGACGCTGGCCGGCGCGCAGACCGTCGCCTTCGACAAGACCGGCACGCTGACGCTCGGCAAGCCGAAGGTCACCGACGTGGTGGCCGCCGACGGCGACGCGGCGCGGCTCATCGCCATCGCGGCCGCGGTGGAGCGCGAATCAAGCCACCCGCTGGCCACGGCAATCGTCGACCATGCGGCGGAAAGCGCCGCGCCTGCCCTTGCCGGCGGGGACATCCGCGCGATCGCCGGCCGGGGCATGGAAGGGCGCGTCGGCGGTCAGGCCATCTTCATCGGCGCGCCGCGCTTTGCCGGCGAGGCCGGAACCGTCTCCGACGACCTGATCCGTTCCGCAACCGCGCTGGAAAGCGACGGCAAGACGGTGGCGGTGGTGATCGCCGACGGCAACGCCATCGGCCTTGTCGCCATGCGCGACGAGCCGCGCCCCGACGCGGCCGAGGGGATCGGCCGGCTGCGGCAGCTCGGCGTCGACAGCGTGATGCTCACCGGCGACAACGCCCGCACCGGCACCGCCATCGCCAGACAACTCGGCATGCAGGTGCGCGCCGAATTGCTGCCGCAGGACAAGGTCGGCGAAATCCGCAAGCTCGCCGCCGGCCGTCAGGTGGTGATGATCGGCGACGGCATCAACGACGCCCCGGCGCTCGCCGCCGCCAGTGTCGGGGTCGCCATCGGCTCGGGCACCGACGTTGCGATGGAGACCGCGGACGCCGCCCTGATGGGCAGCCGCATCAACGATGTGGCCGGCATGATCCGGCTGGCGCGCGCCACCATGCGCAACATCCGCCAGAACGTCGCCATCGCCCTCGGCCTCAAGGCGGTGTTCCTCATCACCACCGTCACCGGCCTCTCCGGCCTGTGGATCGCGGTGCTGGCCGACACCGGCGCCACCGTGCTGGTGACCCTGAACGCCATGCGCCTGCTGGCCTTCCGGCCCGGCAGGCCATGACGGATGACGGCCACGATGAGGATTTGTCAGGAGAAAAGGCGCCGATGCGTTTTTCATGAAACCCTCGCGAGCATTACGCGTTAACCTTCTCCGATCCGGCGCGGCCGCGCCCGCTTGAAAGAGGGGTTTTCTCGCAATGTTTCCGATCAGGTCCTTAGCCGTCGCCCTGTCGCTCGGCCTTTCCGCCGTTTCCGCAAGCGCGCAGGTGGTGGTGTCGTCGAAGATCGACACCGAGGGCGGCGTGCTGGGCAACATCATCCAGCTCGTGCTGAACGCCAACGACATCCAGACCAGCGACCGCATCCAGCTTGGCGGCACGCCCGTGGTGCGCAAGGCGATCCTGGCCGGCGAGATCGACATCTATCCCGAATATACCGGCAATGCCGCCTTCTTCTTCGAGAAAGCGGACGAGCCGCTGTGGAAGGACCCCAAGCAGGCCTACGAGGAAGCCAGGAAGCTCGACTACGACGCCAACAAGATCGTGTGGCTGAGCCCCTCGCCCGCCAACAACACCTGGGCGATCGCACTGCGCAAGGACGTCGCCGAGGCGAACAACCTCGCCACCCTGTCGGACTTCGGCAAATATGTCACCGATGGCGGCAAGGTGGTGCTCGCCGCCTCGGCCGAGTTCGTCAATTCCGCCGCCGCCCTGCCCGCTTTCCAGACCACCTACGGCTTCAAGCTCAACCCTGACCAGCTCATCACCCTGTCGGGCGGCGACACGGCCGCGACGATCGCGGCGGCCGCCAACCAGACCAACGGCACCAATGCGGCGATGGTCTACGGCACCGACGGCGGCATCGCGCCCTCCGGGCTCGTCGTGCTGGAAGACGACAAGCATGTGCAGCCGGTCTACCAGCCGGCCCCGGTGATCCGCGAAGAGGTGCTGAAGCAGAACCCGCAGATCGAGGAACTGCTGAAGCCGGTGTTCGAGAAGCTCGACCTCGTGACGCTTCAGGACCTCAACGGCCGCGTGCAGGTCGGCGGCGAGCCGGTCAAAGCCGTGGCCGAGGACTTCCTGAAGAAGAACGGCTTCCTGAAATAGTCCCCGGATAGTCTTTCGGGGGCGAGGCGACAGACGGCGTGGTGGGCATCCGGTTCGACAAGCTTGGCGTGGTGATCGCCGCGATTGCGTTTTACGCCTGCCTGGCGGCGCCCTTCGCCACGTTCCGCGCCAACCGCATCGTGCCGGGCGAGGCGCGCTCGCTGCTGGAGGCGCTGCCGCCCATCGCCGGCGGGGCGCTGGCGGCGGTCATCGTCATCGCCGCGCTGATCGCCCTTTTGCGCACGCCGCTCCTGCTTCGCCTTGGGGCGAGCCTCGTTGCGCTCATAGCCATTGCGGTTCTGATCGGCGTGGCAGGCAGCTTCCTCACGCCGGAGGACAACAACTATGCCCGCGTCTCGCCAGCCCACGGGTTCTGGCTGCTCCTCTTCGCCTTCATGCTGCTGCTGGCCGATGTGCTGACGCGGCTGGCCCTGTCGCCATGGGCGCGCATCCTTGCGCTGCTGGCGGCCGCCGCCCTGCTTGGCCTGCTGCTGGCGTCCGGGAGCTGGGACAGCCTGTCGATCCTCAAGGAATACGCCAACCGCGCCGACAGCTTCTGGACCGAGGGCGGCAAGCATCTCACCCTCGCCCTCGGCTCGCTGGCGGCGGCGGCCATCGTGGGCCTGCCGCTCGGCATCCTGTGCCACCGCGTGGCGCCGCTGCGGGCAAGCGTGCTCAATGTGCTCAACATCATCCAGACGATCCCGTCCATCGCCCTGTTCGGCCTGCTGATCGCGCCGCTCGGTTGGATTGCAGCCAATGTGCCGGGCGCGACGGCGCTGGGCATTCGCGGTATCGGCACGGCACCCGCTTTCCTGGCGCTGTTCCTCTATTCACTGCTGCCGGTGGTGGCCAACACGGTGGTGGGGCTCGCCGGCGTTCCGCGCACGGCCAACGAAGCGGCGCGCGGCATGGGCATGACCGGACGCCAGCGGCTGTTTCGCGTGGAATTGCCGCTCGCCGTCCCGGTGATCCTCACCGGCATCCGCATCGTCCTGGTGCAGAACATCGGCCTCGCCACCATTGCCGCGCTGATCGGCGGCGGCGGCTTCGGCGTGTTCGTCTTCCAAGGCATCGGCCAGACGGCGATGGACCTGGTGCTGCTGGGCGCGCTGCCCACCGTGATGCTGGCCTTCGCCGCCGCCATCGTGCTCGATGCCGTGGTGGAACTCACCTGCGTCCAGAAAAACGGAGGCCCGTCGTGATCGAGATCGAAGGCATCACCAAGCGCTATGGCGACACCGCCGTGGTCGACGACGTGTCGATGGCGATCGAACCGCACAGCATCGCCGTCATCGTCGGCACGTCGGGCTCGGGCAAGACCACGCTGCTGCGCATGATCAACCGGCTGGTCGAACCGACCTCCGGCGCGATCCGGCTCGACGGCACCGACAACCGCACGGTGCCGGGCTACGAACTGCGCCGCTCCATCGGCTACGTCATCCAGGGGCACGGCCTGTTCCCGCACCGCACCGTGGCCGAGAACATCGCCACCGTGCCCGTGCTGCTCGGCTGGGACGCAGGCCGCATCGCGACGCGCGTCGAGGAACTGATGAGCCTGTTCCAGCTCGATCCGGCCGAATTCGCCCACCGCTATCCGCATGAGCTGTCCGGCGGCCAGCAGCAGCGCGTCGGCGTCGCCCGCGCGCTTGCGGCCGGGCCGAACGTGCTTTTGATGGACGAGCCGTTCGGCGCGCTCGACCCCATCATCCGCACCAAGGCGCAGGAGGACCTTCTGGCGATCCAGAAGCGGCTCGGCACCACCATCGTGCTGGTCACCCACGACATGGAGGAGGCCGTGCACATGGGCGACCGGATCGCGGTGATGGATGCCGGCAGGCTGCTGCAGTACGACACGCCGGAGCGCATCCTTGCCCGCCCCGCCAGCGATTTCGTCGAGACACTGGTCGGCGCCAGCGAAAAGCCGTTCCGGCTGTTGTCGCTCGGCCGAGTCGGCGAGGCGGTGGAACAGGGCGTTGCCGAAGGCGAGCCCATCCCCGCCGAGGCCAGCCAGCGCGATGCGCTGGCCGAACTCCTGTGGTCGGGCCGGCCGGCCCTGCCGGTGCGCGGCGCCGACGGAAGGCTGATCGGAAAGGTGACGGTGGACGGCCTGGTGCGGCTGGCGGCGCGGCCCGCATGAGGAAACTGGCATGAAGTGGCTGCCCACCCTTGCCCGGCTGGCGCTGCTGGCCTTTCTGGTCGCCTTCATAACCAACCCCGGCTGGTTCGAGCCGCTGCTGAAGCCGCTGACCGAGAACAACGCCCCGGCGATCTACAATCAGGGCAACCTCTTGACGCTGACGCTCCTGCACCTGCGCACGGTGGCCATCGCCACGCTTGGCGCAATCGTCGTGGCGGTGGGGCTCGCCATACTGGTCACGCGGCCGTTCGGGACGGAGTTCCTGCCGCTGTCGCGCAGCCTGGTCAATATCGGCCAGACCTTCCCGCCGGTCGCGGTGCTGGCGCTGGCCGTCCCGGCGGTCGGCTTCGGGGAAAAACCCACATTGATCGCGCTGTTCCTCTACGGGCTCCTGCCGATCTTCGAGAATGCGCTGACCGGGCTCACCACCTTGCCCGCCCATGTCGTGGAGGCGGCGCGCGGCGCCGGCATGACGCCCGCCCAACGGCTGCTCAGGGTCGAGCTGCCGCTCAGCCTGCCGGTCATCCTCGCCGGCATCCGCCTGTCGGTGGTCATCAGCCTAGCCACGGCGACCATCGGCTCCACCGTCGCCGCCCGGACGCTGGGCGAAGTCATCATCGCCGGGCTGCTTTCCAACAACCTCGCCTTCGTGCTGCAAGGCGGGCTGATCGTGGCGGCCATAGCCGTGCTGATCTATGACGGGCTCTCGGCGCTCGAGCGCCTTGCCGCACGGCGCATGGGCCGCTGACGGCCGGAATCGCGCAAGCCTTGGTCTTGAAGTGCCGGAATTGCCCTGGGCTCCGGCGGGTGGTATCAGCCGGCACGGGGCCGGAAGGCGCGCCTGAGGAGGCAGGATCAAGCATGGGGTCAGGGTCATTGTCTCGTGGGTCGAGCTTTCTGCTGCTTGCGGCCCTTGCCTTTTGCGGACCGCTTGCCGCCCATGCCCAAAACCTGCCGGTGGCGGTGCAGAAGGTCGGCTATGAAGACTATGCCCAGCCGCTCGAACTGTCGGGCGACATCCACGCCCGCCTCAATGTCGATCTCTCCTTCCGGGTCAGCGGCCAGATCGTGGAACGCAGCGCCGATGTCGGCACGCATGTCGAGCCGGGCGACCTGCTGGCGCGGCTGGACGATGCCGAGCAGCAGACCAACCTGCGCGCCGCGCAGGCCTCGCGCGACGCGGCCAAAGCGTTGCTGGTCGAGGCGGAGGCCGCCTACCAGCGCCAGCGGCAGTTGCTGGACCAGGGCTTCACCACGAGAAGCCGGTTCGATCAGGCCGAGCAGCAATGGCTGACGACGAAGAACACGCTGACCAGCGCCGAGAGCGCGCTGGAAAACGCCCGCGACGAGCTTTCCTATACCGAGCTGCGCGCGCCCTCGGCCGGCATCGTCACCGCCCGCAACGTCGAGGCCGGACAGGTGGTGCAGGCTGCGCAGGCGGCCTTCTCCCTGGCCGTGGACGGCGGGCGCGATGCCGTCTTCGACGTGCAGGAAACGCTGGTGAACCATGGCCCGCCAGGCACCGCCGTCACCCTCACTTTGCTGTCGGACCCCGCTGTCACCGCGCAGGGACGGATCCGCGAGGTTTCCCCGGTGGTCGATGCGCGCACCGGCACCGTCCGGGTGAAGGTGGAGATCATCGACCCGCCGCCGCAGATGGCGCTCGGCGCCGTGGTGACGGGCACCGTCCACCTGCCGCAGCAGAAGGTGGCGGTGCTGCCGTGGAGCGCGCTCACTTCCGACAGGGGCCGCCCGGCGGTGTGGAGCATCGCCCCCGACACGGGCGTCGTCAGTCTCGTCCCGGTCGAGGTGCTTGCCTATGAGCGCGAGCGTCTGATCCTGCGCGCCGGGCTGGAGGAAGGCGCCACCGTTGTGGTCAAGGGCGGGCACATGCTGCATCCCGGGCAGGTGGCCGACATCGTGAACGCCGACGCCGGCACGAGCAAGGGGCAATGAGCATGATGCGATCCTTGCGCCTGCTGGCCGCCGCTGGGCCGTTCCTGCTGATCGCGGGCTGCGGCGAGGCCGAGGAACCGAGGCCGGAGCCCCTGCCACGCCCGGTGATCTACACGGTGGTCGAGCCCCATGCGATCGCCGAGGCCGGCTTCACCGGCACCGTCGAGCCCCGCTACAGCACGGGGCTTGCCTTCCGCGTGCTCGGCCGGCTGACCAGCCGCCCGGTGAATGTCGGCGACCTCGTGAAAAAGGGCGACACCGTCGCCACCATCGACCCCTCGGCGCTCGATCTTGCCGTGCAGTCGGCCAGGGCGGACCTTGCGAGCGCCGAAGCGCAGTTCGCCAGCGCCTCGGCCAGCGAGGAGCGCCAGCGCGCGCTGCTCGCCTCCAACAGCGTCTCGCAGGCGGTCTACGACGCGGCCCGCCAGGCCCGCGACAGCGCCGCCGCCGGGCTGGAGAAGGCCCGTGCCGGCCTCAACAGGGCCGAGGACCAGCGCGGCTATGCCCAGCTTCGCCCGGATTTCGACGGCGTCGTCTCGGCGGTCCATGCCGAGGTCGGCGAGACGGTGGCGGCCGGCCAGCCGGTGCTGACCGTGGCCCGCCCCGACATCCGCGAGGTGGTGGTCGACGTGCCGGACCGTCTCGACGGGCTCCTGACACCCGGCGCCGGGTTCGAGGTGCAGTTGCAGGCCGATCCCTCCGTGACCGGCAGGGGCACGGTGCGCGAGGTGGCGCCGCAGGCCGACCCGCAGACGCGGCTGCGCCGCCTGCGCATCGCCCTCGACGATCCGGCGCCCGGCTTCCGGCTCGGCGCCACCGTGCGCGTGGCGCACCGCAGCGCGGGCACCCCGCCGGTGGTGCTGCCGGCCAGCGCCCTGCTCGATATGGAAGGGGCCACCTCGGTGTGGCTGGTCGATCCGCAAAGCCTTGTGGTGAAGAGCAGGCCGGTCAAGGTCGTGCAGAGGCTGGACGACGGGTTCGTGACCGAGGACGTGCCGGTCGGCAGCTATGTGGTGAGCGCCGGCGTGCATGAATTGGCCGAAGGCCAGAAGGTGCGGCTCGAGGGCGAGGGAAAGCACAATTGAAGGGCTTCAATCTTTCCGACTGGGCTTTGAACCACCGTTCCCTGGTCTGGTACTTCATGGCGGTGTTCCTGATCGCCGGCGTCGCTTCCTATGTGAAGCTCGGCCGCGAGGAGGACCCGCATTTCACCATCAAGACCATGGTCGTGCAGGCCAACTGGCCCGGCGCCTCGGTCGAGGAAACGCTCAACCAGGTCACCGACCGCATCGAGAAGAAGCTCGAGGAGCTGGACGGGCTGGACTTCACCCGATCCGTCACCACCGCCGGCCAGTCGGTCGTGTTCGTCAACCTCAAGTCGACCGTGAAGGCGCGGGACGTCGAGCCGAGCTGGGTGCGGGTGCGCAACATGCTGGAGGACATCCGCTCCTCGCTGCCCGAGGGCGTCCACGGTCCCTTCTTCAACGACCGCTTCGGGGACGTGTTCGGCAATATCTACGCCTTCACTTCCGACGGGCTGTCGATGCGGCAGTTGCGCGACCATGTCGAGGACGTGCGCTCGCGCATCCTCACCCTCCCCAATGCCGGCAAGGTGGAACTGATCGGCGCGCAGGACGAGGCGATCTATCTGGAATTCTCCACGCGGCAGGTGGCGGCGCTCGGCCTCGACCAGCAGGCGATCCTGGAAAGCCTGCAGGCGCAGAACGCCATCACCCCTTCCGGCGTCGTGCAGGCCGGCCCGGAACGCATCAGCGTGCAGGTGAGCGGCCAGTTCACTTCGGAAGAGGACCTGCGCGCGGTGAACCTGCGCGTCAACGACCGCTTCTTCCGCCTCTCCGACGTCGCCACCATCACCCGCGGCTATGCCGATCCGCCGAAGTCCCTGTTCAGGGTCAACGGCGAGCCGGCCATCGGGCTCGCCATCGGCATGAAGCCGAACGGCAATCTGCTGGAGTTCGGCGAGGCGCTGGAAGCCTTGATGCAGAAGACCCTGAACGACCTGCCGGTCGGCATCGGCGTCACCAAGGTGGCCGACCAGCCCGAGGTCGTCGATCACGCGGTGTCCGGCTTCACCAGGGCGCTGTTCGAGGCGGTGGTCATCGTGCTGGCGGTGAGCTTCGTCAGCCTCGGCGTGCGCGCCGGTCTGGTGGTGTCGCTGTCCATTCCGCTGGTGCTGGCCATCACCTTCCTCACCATGTCCTTAATGGGCATCTCGTTGCAGCGCGTGTCGCTGGGTGCGCTCATCATCGCGCTCGGCCTGTTGGTCGACGACGCCATGATCGCGGTGGAGATGATGGTGGCGCGGCTGGAAAAGGGCGACCCGCTGAACAAGGCGGCGACCTATGTCTATTCCCACACAGCCTTCCCGATGCTGACCGGAACGCTGGTGACCATCGCCGGCTTCATCCCCATCGGGCTCAATTCCAGCCAGGCCGGCGAATATACCTACACGCTGTTCGTGGTCATCGGTGTATCGCTGCTGGTGTCGTGGATCGTGGCGGTGCTGTTCGCCCCGCTGCTCGGCGTGACATTGCTGCCCGCGACCATGAAGCACACGAGCGAGGAGCCCGGCCCGGTGATGCGCGCCTTCGGACGCGCCCTGCTCGCCGCCATGCGGCACCGCTGGGTCACGATCGTCACCACCGTCGTCCTGTTCGCGGTCGCACTCTACGGCATGACCTTCGTCGAGCGCCAGTTCTTCCCCGAATCCGACCGGCCCGAACTGGTGATCGACTGGCGGCTGCCGGAAAACAGCTCCATCGCCGAAACCCGCGCCCAGATGGTGCGCTTCGAGGAAGCGGTGCTGGAGGGCAATCCCGACATCGACCACTGGAGCAGCTATATCGGCCAGGGCGCTGTGCGCTTCGTGCTGGCCTTCGACGTGCAGCTTTCCAACCCCTATTACGGGCAGATGGTGATCGTCGCCAACGACATCGAGGCGCGCGACAGGCTGCGCCAGCAGTTCAACGAGGTGCTGCGGCGCGACTTCGTCGGCACCGACGTCTTCGTCAAATATCTGGAACTGGGCCCGCCGGTCGGCCGCCCCATCCAGTATCGCGTGTCGGGACCGGACATCCAGACGCTGCGCGGCCACGCCCAGCAGCTCGCCGGCATCCTCGACGCCGACGAGCGCCTTGGCGTGGTGGCCTATGACTGGAACGAGCCCGGCCGCGTGGTGCGCGTCGACGTGCTGCAGGACAAGGCGCGCAAGCTCGGCATCTCGTCCAAGGACATCGCCACCACCCTGAACGGCGTGGTCGGCGGCATCGCCATCACCCAGGTGCGCGACGCCACCTATCTGGTCAATGTCGTGGTGCGGGCGCGCGAGGCCGAGCGCAACTCCATCGAGACGCTGCAAAATCTCCAGATCGCCACCGGGACGGGCAGCTCCGTGCCGCTGGCGGCCATCGCCGACTTCCGCTACGAGCTGGAACAGCCCGTGGTGTGGCGGCGCGGACGCATCCCCACCATCACCGTCTCGGCCGGCATCAACGACAAGACCATGGCCGACACCATCGTCACCGACCTGTCGCCCCGGATCGACGAATTCGCCGCCGGCCTGCCGGCCGGCTATCACGTCGCGACCGCCGGCACGGTGGAGGAAAGCGCCAAGAGCCAGGGGCCGATCGCCGCGGTCGTGCCGCTGATGCTGTTCGTGATGGCGACCATATTGATGCTGCAGTTGCAGAGCTTCCAGAGCCTGTTTCTGGTGGTGGCGGTGGCACCGCTCGGCATCATCGGTGTGTCGGTCGCCATGCTGCTCAGCAACAAGCCGCTCGGCTTCGTGGCCATATTGGGCGTGCTGGCGCTGATCGGCATCCTGATCCGCAACTCGGTGATCCTGATCGTGCAGGTCGAGGACCATATCCGCGAAGGCCAGCATCCGTGGGATGCGGTGGTGGAGGCGTCCACCCACCGCATGCGCCCCATCGCGCTGACGGCCGCAGCCGCCAGCCTGGCGCTGATCCCGATCTCGCGCGAGGTATTCTGGGGGCCCATGGCCTTCGCCATGATGGGCGGCATCATCGCCGGCACGGCGATCACCCTGCTGTTCCTGCCCGCGCTCTACATCGCATGGCACCGGGTGAAGGAGCCGGCGCGGGAGGAGCCAGTGCGGGAGAAGACAGCGGAAGCCTGACGGCGCGCGTGAGGCGGAGCTATTCCTCCCCCTCGCCTTCACCGCCGCCGGTGGCCAGCGCCATCGGGATTTCGCCGGCCAGCAGCTTGTGCTTGGAAAGCAGGCCGGCATCTTCCAGCGCCTCGAAATCGGGCAGGTCGCGCAGCGTGTCGAGCCCGAAATGCGAGAGGAAGGTCTTGGTCGTCACATAAGTGTAGGGTGCGCCGGGCGTCGGGCTGCGCGGTCCCGAGGCGATGAAATCCTGCCCCCGCAGCACGGCGATCAGGTCGCGGCTGATCTCCTTGGCGAAGAAGGACGACAGTTCGGCGCGGGTGATGGGCTGGAAATAGGCGATGGTCATCAGCACCAGCGCCTCGGTCTGCGACAGGGGCCGGCTGGCCTTGTCCATCTTCTGACCCGAGGCGACGCGGATCGCTTCGGCAAAGGCCGGGCGGGTGCGGTGCTGGAAGCCGCCGGCCACCTTCACCAGTTCGTAAGGCCTGCCGCGCAGGTCCTCCCGGATATCGTCGATGATGAGGTCGATGTTGCAGTTGCGGCCGACCACCTTGGCCAGAACCTCGCGCGGCACCGGATCGGACGAGGCGAAAATGACGGCCTCGACGCGACCCATCCATTCGCGCCAGCGCAGTTCGGGCGGCAGGTGCTCAAGCTCGGTGTCGAGCAGCGGCGGCTGGTCGGCCGGGCGCGTCCTGTCGTCGTCGTGCTCTATCTGGTCCGCGGCCATGGTCACAGCCCGTAGATCCTGAATCCGGGACGGCCGGTCAGTTCGCGCACCGCCTCGAACTGCTCCAACCGCGCGAACAACCGGCGCGAGGCAAAGCGCGACAGCTTGCGGGTGGCCAGCGTGCCGGCCACCGCATCGTCGCCAAGCAGCAGGTCGAGCGCATCCGGCGCGCCCTTGGCCCTGAGCTTCGGCGCCACCTCCAGCAGGCGTGCCGTGCGGCGGGCGAGAACCCCGGCCTCGCGCAAGGCGGAGGCCGTGGCTTCGACATAGGCCCGGCACAGCGCCTGCTCGAATGCGGGATCGGCCGGCCTGATGCGCTTCGAACGCTCGCCTTCGGCGCGGAACACGGGATCGAAGGCCAGCGCCATGGCCAGCGGCACCGCGTGCTGCCAGCCGAGACTGCGCGCCAGAACCAGATCGACCAGCCACCAGCACAGCAGTTCGGCGCGCGGTTCCAGCGCCATCACCCGGCCGGCGGCCGAGGCGGCGGCAGTCGGCGCAGGCAGGCCGGACGTCGCCGCCTGTTCGACGGCGCCCGCCAGAGCCTCCCAGTCCATGTCGCCCGGCAGGCCCATCAGTTCGGCAAGGCCGGCCAGCGCTTCGGCATCGACATGCGGCCGCTGCACGGCAAGCCTGCGCCAGGCGCCGAAAAGATTGCCGCCCGGCCCAGGATCGGACCCTCTCGGGCACAGATACCAGGCATCGCGCAGGGCCGCTTGCGTCTCGGTGCGGCCGGCCATGCGGCAGGCGCGCTCGGCGCATTCGAGCGCCAGCCGCTGGCGCCACGCGCCGGCCCAGATCGGCTCGGCGCGCACGAGGCTGTCGAGCGCATGGAGGGCCGCGCCGGCGGCGAAGGCGGCGGAACAGGGATCGGCAACGTCACGGCGCGCGGAAACCCAGCCCGGCAGGCGCGGGACGGCCTCCGGCATGGCAAGGACCGGATCGAAATTGCGCAGCGAATCGGCAAGCGGCTTCATGGCGCGAGCTTAGCCGCACTGTGCGGATGATCACAGATTATGTGCTTCGATCCGCACAATTAATGTGCAGGGACAGCTCCGCTGGGTCAGAAGCTGTTGCGCTCGTGATAGGTGCGCAAGAACGCCTGGATGCGCGGGTCCTCGGGCTGGTGCAGGATGCGGTTCGGCGCATCGACGCCGACCAGCTCGCCCTTTTCCATGAACGCCACCTGATCGGCGACATGGGCGGCGAAGCCCATCTCATGGGTGACGACGACCATGGTGATGCCCTCGGAAGCCAGCGCCTTCATGACGTTCAGCACCTCGCCGACCAGTTCGGGGTCGAGCGCCGAGGTCGGCTCGTCGAACAGCATCAGGCGCGGTTCCATGGCGATGGCGCGGGCGATCGCCACGCGCTGCTGCTGGCCGCCCGACAGGCGCGAGGGGTGGTTCGCCATCTTGTCGGCCAGCCCGACCTTCTTCAGCGCGTCGGCGGCGCGGGCCTCGGCCTCGGCCTTCTTCATGCCGCGCACGCGGATCAGGCCCTCGGCCACGTTCTGCAGCGCGGTCATGTGCGGCCACAGGTTGAACTGCTGGAACACCATGCCGATGGAGCGGCGCATGTCGCGCAGCTTGCGCCCGGCCATCTTGCGCCCGCCCGGCGCCTCGTAGCCGATCAGCTTGCCGTCGATCCGCACCTCGCCGGAATCATATTCCTCGAGGAAGTTGATGCAGCGCAGCAGGGTCGACTTGCCCGAGCCGGAAGGGCCGATCAGGCATGTGACCTTGCCCGGCGGGATGGAGAGGTCGACATCCTTCAGTGCCTGGAACTTGGCGTAGTATTTGTTGACCTTTTGGATTTCGACGGATGACGCGGCGAGCATCTTACGTCCTTTCGATGAGATAACCGGTGATGCGCTTTTCCAGCCGGCGGCCGAAGCGCGAGATGGTTTCGACCAGCGCCCAGAAGAACAGCGCCAGAACGAGGTTCGCCTCCAGATAGCGGAAGGTCTCGGTGGACATGCGCTGCACCTGATACATCAGCTCGGGCACGGTGATGATCGACAGGATCACCGTTTCCTTGGTGAGGATGATCGAGAAGTTGACGAGCGCCGGCAGCGCCGAAACCAGGCCGAGCGGCAGCAGGATGCGGCGCACGATGGCCGGCTCGGACATGCCGATGGCGCGGGCGGCCTCGATCTGGCCATGGGGAACGGCGCCGAAGCCCGAGCGGAAGATTTCCGCGAAATAGGGGCTGCCGTAGATGGTCAGGCCGAGAATGCCGGCCGGCAGCGCGTCAAGCCGAAGCCCGATCAGCGGGCCGCCATAGTAGAGCACGAAAAGCTGCACCAGAAAGGGGGTGCCGCGGATGACCTCGATATAGGCCTGCACCAGCCAGCCGACGGGGCGCGGCGCATAGCGCTGCACAAGCGCGATGACCAGCCCCAGCACCATGCCGAGGATGGTGCCCAGCAGCCAGCACAGGATGGTGAGGCCGAAGCCGCGCAGCAGCATGGGCCCGTATTGTTGCAGGATGCCCCATTCCATCAGACAGCCATCCTGTGTTCGAGGTAACGACCGAAAGCCGCCAGGCACAGATTGATGATGAGGTAGATACAGGCTGCGGCGAGATAGACTTCAAGCGGCCGGAAGGTGGTCGCGGCCTGCGCCTGGCTGGCGCGGGTCAGCTCCAGGATGCCGACGACCGAAACCAGCGAGGATGCCTTGACCAGCAGGATCAGCTCATTGATCAGCGCCGGCAGCGACAGCGTGACCGCCTGCGGCAGCACGATCCGGCCCCAGATATCGCGGGGCGACATGCCGATGGCAGTCGCGGCCTCGGTCTGCCCCTTGGGCAGGGCGTTGATGGCGCCGCGCCAGATTTCCGAAATATAGGCGCTGGCGCAGATGCCGACCGTGACCACGGCCGCGAACATCGCCGGGACGTCGATGCCGATGACAGGCAGCAGATAGTAGAACAGCAGGAGCTGGACGAGCAGCGGAACACCGCGCAGGAAGGAGACCCACAGGCCCGCGATCCGGCGCAGCCAGGCCACGGGCGAGAGTGCGGCGGCACAGACCAGCGCGCCGATGACGAGCCCAAGGCTGATGCCCAGCACGGAGATCAGCAGCGTGTAGCGTGCCGCCCAGAAGAGCGGCCCGAAACTGTCGAGAAAGGTCGGGATCGAGAACATCGCGCCTCCGCTTGTCCTCCCGGCGATCCGGGAAAGGCGCGGGCGGGATTACCCCGCCCGCGGCACAGGATTACTTGGCCGGCACTTCGCGCGGCAGCTCGGTGTAGGAGCCCAGCCACTTCTCCTGGATGGCCTTGACGCGGCCGTCGTCGGTCATCTTCAGCATGGCGTCGTTGATGGCCTTGGCGAAGCTCTCGGTGTCGGCTTCCTTGCGCAGAACCCAGGCGAAATAGGTCGGCTGGCCGAAGGAGGCCGGCTCGAACAGGGCGAAGGTCTCGCCGCGGTTCTTCACCAGATAGGTCAGGTTCGGGAGCGAGCCGGCAACGGCGTCGAGACGGCCGGCGGCAAGGTCGGCATAGGCTTCGTCGGTGGTGCCGTACTCCTTGACGTTCACGCCGCCCAGCTCCTTGCCGTAGGCCTCGAGCTGGCGGAACTGCGCGGTGCCCTGCTGGACGCCCACGGTCTTGCCCTTGATGTCCTCGGGCTTCTTCAGCTCGGTGTTGTTGGCGGCGCGCACCAGCGAGACGGTGGCGTCGGCGATCGGCAGGGTGAAGGTGTAGCGCTCGAGGCGCTCCGGCGTGATGGTGACCGGGGCGATGACGATGTCGAACTTCTTGACCTCGAGGCCCGGCAGTTCGGCGGTCCACGGAATGTCCTGATAGACCGGCTCGACGCCGATTTCCTTGGCGACCTCGTCGAACAGGTCCTTGGTCATGCCCTGGTAGACGCCGTCGATGAGCATGTCGAACGGAGCGTAGTGCATGTCGGTGGCGGTGACGATCTTGCCCGCGGCCTTAATGTCATCGAGCTGGTCGGCGCTGGCGGGAGCCGCGAGGGCCATCAGCGCGATGCCGGCGAGAGCCGACTTCAGAAATCCGGAAAGTTTCATTTCGTTCTCCTTGCTGGACAGGTTCATGTCGTGAATTCACGGGCTTGAGCGGAATGGCCGCGTTTTGCGGACGCCGGACCGATGCTTGCCTTCTGGTGCCGTCACCGGCCGGTTGCCATTGCGCTCATGTCCGTGAGTCCGGGACCTCGTTATTGTTCATTTTTCAACGCGCCACCAGTGACCGCGGCGCGAAGCCTACCAAAGTATTGCCCACCGCTCAGGCCAGCATGTTGCCCGAGATGATGATACGCTGGATCTCGCTCGATCCCTCATAGATGCGCATGATGCGAAGATCCCGGTTGATGCGTTCGACCGGGAAGTCGCGCGTATAGCCATAGCCGCCATGCAATTGCAGCGCGGTGTCGGCGATCCTGCCGGCGGCTTCCGAAGCGCCGAGCTTGGCCATGGACGAGACCAGCGAGAAGCGCCCGCCATGCTCGTGCGCCAGCCCGCGCTGGCGTGCCGCCTCCTGCGACAGGAGCAGCGCCGACTTGTAGGCGAGGCCCATGTCGGCGATCATCCAGCGGATGCCCTGGCGTTCGGACAGGGCGATGCCGCCGATGATGCGTTCCCTGGCATAGGCGATCGCCGCCTCCATCGCCGCGCCGGCCATGCCCAGGCACTGCGCGGCCACCTCGATGCGGCCATTGTCCAGCACCTGCATGGCGGTGCGGAAGCCCTTGCCCTCTTCGCCCAGCAGGGCACTTTCGGGCAACGCGCAGTCGAGGCTGAGGGTGAAGACATGGCCGCCCTTGAGGCCCATGGTCTTCTCCGCCGGGCCGGCTTCGAGGCCGGGCGTGCCCTTGGGCAGGATGAAGGCCGAGATGCCGCGATGCGCCTTGTCCGGATCGGTCACGGCATAGACGACGAGGAAATCGGCCACACCGCCATTGGAGATGAAGCACTTGCTGCCCTTGAGATGCCAGCCGCTGTCGGTGCGGCGGGCGCGGGTCTTCATGTCGGCGGGATCGGAGCCGGCGGTGGGCTCGGTGAGCGCGAAGGCCCCCAGCGCCGCGCCGGAAGCGGCCTTCGGCAGCCACTCCTGTCTCTGTTCCTCGGTGCCGCCGATCAGGATCGAATCGGTCGCCAGATAATGTGCGGTGAGCGCCGAGGCGGTCGAGCCGCAAGCACCGGCGACGATGGAGACGGCGCGCAGCAGCGCAAGCGCGGAGATGCCGCCGCCGCCATAGGCTTCCGGCAGGTTGGCGCCCATCATGCCCGCCTCGCCGAGCGTGGCGAGCTGCTCATGCACGAAGCGCGAGGTCTCGTCGGTTTCGGCGGCCAGCGGCGCGATCCTGTCGGCGCAGATGCGCTCCAGCACCTCGCAGAACATGCGCTCCTCTTCCGCAAGCATGTGCCAGGGGTCGTCAATCTGCATGATGCAGGGCCTCCAGTCCCAATTCCTTCAGAACCGCCTCGATGTCGCCGCCGAGGCGGGGTGCCGATGACGCCGCCACCGGCTTCACGCCGTCGAAGCGCACCGGCTGGCCGACCACCGGCGCACGGCCGAGAACGGGATGCGGCAGCTCGCTCACCAGAGAGCGATGAGCGGCGTGCTCATTGTTCGCGGCCTGTGCGATGTCCCAGATCGGCGCGGTGGGCAGCCCCTGCGCCGAAAGGGCGGCGACGGCTTCCTCCGTCGTCAGCGCGCCCGACCATTCCTCGATCAGCGCCCGCAGCGCCGGCTCGTTGCCGGTGCGGCTGCTGTCGCTTGAAAAACGCGGATCATCGGCAATCTCCGGCTTGCCGATCAGCGCCGCCAGACGCTGGAACTGGCCGCCGTTCAGCACCGCGATCACCACCTGCCCGTCACTGGTCCCGAAGCAGCCGAAGGGGGTGGAGAGCGGATGGCGGTTGCCCACCCGGCCCGGCATCACGCCATCGTAGAAATACTGGGCATGGCTGGTCGTCAGCATGGAGAACAGGGCGTCGTACATGGCGACGTCGAGGGTCGCTCCCTGCCCGGTCGCGTTGCGCTGCACCAGCGCGGCCATGATCGACCAGCTTGCGAACAGGCCGGCGATCAGGTCGGCCACGCTTTCACCCGTCTTCAAGGGTGCGCCGCCGTCCTCGCCGGTCGCCGCCATCAGGCCGGACATGGCCTGCACGACCAGATCGTAGGCCGGCAGGTCCGTGAACGGACCGTCCTGTCCGAAGCCCGAGATCGAGCAATAGATCAGGCGCGGATTTGCGGCGCGCAGCGCTTCGGCGCCCAGTCCCAGCCGGGCGGCGACCCCGGGGCGGAAATTCTCGACCACCACGTCGACGCGGGCGGCGAGTTCCTGCGCCAGCTTCAGGTCGGCCGGCTTCTTGAGGTCGAGGGCGATGCTTTTCTTGCCGCGATTGTTCAGCGTGAACAGCGCGCTTTCGCCATCCTTGAACGGGCCGATATGGCGGTAGTCGTCGCCGGCCGGCGGCTCCAGCTTGATGATCTCGGCCCCGAGGTCGGCCAGCAGCGCGGTGCAATACGGACCGGCCAGAACGCGCGAAAGGTCGAGAACCCTCACCCCCCTCAACGGCCGGCTCATGCGCGGCCTCCGGCGCAGGCCTCCGGCACGAACGCGGCGATCCGTCCAAAGTCGGCCCGTTCGAGATCAGCCAGGACAGGTTCGGGCATTGCCAGCCTCCTCCAGATGCCGCGGCGCGCAGGGGGCGAACCCGATGCGGCGGTAAAGCTCGGTCAGGCTCGGACATGCCGTAACGCCTGACCGGCGCCGCGATCGATCTCCTCACCCTAGCCGAACCTAACCACAGTTCATTCTCTATGTATAGACTTAATTTGCGTCTATGTATAAACTTATTGACGGAGAATTTCGCCGACCGCACCATGCGACGGCATGGGGAGCGCGGCAACACAAGGCGGCGACGCCCGATCGTGAAGGTGAGGGAGGCGGATATGACCGACAGGCGGACCGGCCCGACATCGCCGAAAGCGCAGAACATCGCCAACGAGGTGCGCCGGCGCATCATCGAGCGCGAATGGCGGCAGGGCGACCGCATCCCTGACGAGGCCGACCTCGCCATCGAGTTCGACGCCGCGCGGGCAACGGTCAACAAGGCGCTGCAACTGCTGGCCGACGAGGGCCTGCTGGACCGCCGCCGCCGGGCCGGCACGCGCGTGACCGTCGATCCGATCCGCAAGGCGACGGTGTCGATTTCCATCGTGCGCGAACAGGTGGAGCAAGCGGGCCTGGCCTACAGCTATCGCGTCGTGGCCAAGCGGCGCAGCCCGATCCCCGCCGACATCGCCGCCCGGCTCGGCCTGCCCGAAGGCAAGATGCTGGTCCACATGCGCGCCGTGCACTATGGCGACGGCCGCCCCTTCCAGCTCGAGGACCGCTGGATCAACCCGCCCACGGCCCCGGGGCTCGAAGAGGTCGATTTCTGGCAGCTCAACGCCAATGAATGGCTGGTCCGAAACGCGCCCTATCTGCGGGCCGAACTGGCCTTCTCGGCAGCCAATGCCGACCGGCGGGAGGCGCGACTGCTGCAGACGCAAGTGGGGCAGGCCCTGCTGATCCTGCACCGTACCACCTGGAACGACCGCGGGCCGATCACCACCGTGCGGGTGGCCTGCCAGCCGGGCCACCTCATCAGCACCGAAGCGGGCTATGACAGAAGCCACTGGCCCGCAAGCGGGACGCCGGCCCCCGAGGTTTCCTGACGGCGGACGCAGCCGGCAGGATTCGACGCGGTTTCGCCTGCGCGACCTCCCATCCAAAGGGCGTAAATCCATTGTCGGATCGTCCTACTCCCCTCCCCTGACCTGCCTCCTCACGGTTGAACGGATGAACTTCCGTCGCCCCATTGCGCAAGGAGTTACGACGCAGGTGCAACTGTTCAATGCAGCGGTCCGGGGCGACAGTCCAAGGGCTGGACGAGCCGAATTTTCCGGAATGGGATCATGGGGTCTTTTGCAAGGGGGGTCCCGCGTTTCCGGAAAGCAAGGCCAGCCGGCCAACAAGGAGTGCATAAACCATCTTCGTGGGGGGATGCACTGCATGCAGACGGCGACCGTTCCGGTCGTCGAACCACTGGAACCGTGCCGGCACCATATCGCCTGACAGATGACGGGTGATCGTGTCGCACGGTTCTTTAATCGAGGACACGATCATGGCTAAAAACGGATTCGGTGGATTTGGCCCCTATCTGCCCGGCTGGCCGCTGGGCAATCAGGACCAATATCAGGAACAGGATCAGGACCAAGGACAGGGGCAGGATCAAAACCAGGGGCAGGATTCCTGGCAGAACCAAGGCCAGGAGCAGACTGCGTCGAACACGGCGAACAATGAGGCCGCAAACAATGCCGGCAACAACGCCGGTAACAATGCCGCAAACAATGCCGGCAACAACGCAGCGAATTCCGCCAACAACGCAGCCGGGAACGCGGCCCAGAACGGCGCCTCGAACACGGCCGGCAATGCGGCCAGCAACGCTGCCAACAATGCAGCCAGCAACGCGGCCGGGAACGCCGCCAGCAACACGGCCGAGAACGTCGCGACGAACGCGACCAACGTCGCCACCAATGTTGCGACCTCGGTGTCGACATCCGTGAATGTCGGCCTTGACGGCATCATCCCCAGCGACAACGACTTTGCCGACGTCGATATCTATGGCGGCGCCAAGGTCGACCAGCTGTTCATCAACCGCGACGGCGTGATCTCCTACGATCCGGGCGACGACGTGTCCTTCTCGGATATTCTCAACGGCTCGCTGAACGGATCCGGCAACAACGCCTTCGTGTCCAATCAGGTCAACGACCTGGTCGACAACGATACGTTGAAGGACCCGCAGGTCCACAACAACTCGAACTTCCAGCAGCAGGGCAGCGCCTGGGGCGGAACCTCGACCACCGGTGACGGCATCGATACCGGCGGCGGCGGCGGCGGCGGCGGCGGCAAGGCCGACGCCGATGGCGGCGCAGGCGGTCGCGGCTCGGCCTATGGCGCGGATGCCTTCGGCGGCTTCGGCGGCCACTCCGGCGCAACCGCCGGCGACGGCACCGGTGCCGATGGCGGCGCAGGCGCGGCCGGCACGGGCACCGGGCTCGGCCTTGGCGGCCTCGGCGTCGGCATTGGCGCCGGCGGTGACGGCGGTGCCGGCGGTGCCGGTGGCGCTGGCGGCGGCGGCGGCGCCGGTGGTGCCGGCGGCACGGGCGCTGGCGGTCCCGGCGGTTCGGGCAGCGGCGGCTCCGGCGGCAGCGGCACGGGCGGCTCCGGCGGAACGGCCGGCAGCGGCGCCGCAGGCGGCAGCGGCGGCAATGGCGCGGCGGCGGCAGCCGGTGCGGCCGATGCGGCGGCGGCCCTCGGCGTGGCCGATGCGGCGGCGGCGGCTGACGCTGCGGCGGCAGCAGGCGGCGCAGGCGGCGCAGGTGGCGCCGGCGGCATGGGCGGCACAGGCGGTGTCGGCAATGGCGGCCTCGGCGGTGACGGCTTCGGCGGTCTCGGCGGCGGCGGTGCCGGCGGTGCCGGCGGCGGCGGCGGAACCGGCGCGGCAGGCGGCATGGGCGGTGACGCCGATGGCGGCGGCGGCCTCGGCTTCGGCGCCGGCCAGGGCATCGGCCTCGGCCTCGGCGGCGGTATCGGCGGTGCCGGCGGTGACGGCGGCGCAGGCCTTGGCGGCTGGGCCCTTTCGGCCGGCGGCGATGGCGGTTCGGCCTTTGGCGGGCCGATTTCCGGCGGCAATGGCGGCTTCGGCGGCATGGGCGGCATCGCCACCAATGGTGCCGGCGGTGCCGGCGGCGCAGGCGGCACATGGGGTTCGAACAATGGCGATGACGGCTATGTCAACGGCCTGTCGCAAGCCACGTCCGACGCCGTGGTCGACACCAGCGCCTTCAACCAGCAGATCGTCATGGGCGCGAACGTCCTTGGCAATACGGTCGACATGACTGTGGTCGGCGGCGACCTGATCAGCACAGTGGTCGGGGAAGACGACGGATAACAAGCCGTCCACGGGTCCGGCGCCCTCTCCCCCCAAGGGCGCCGGGTTCTGGAGCTGTGCATGGTCCCCGTGCACAGCTCCCCACTTTTCCTTCAAGCCACGCAAAGAGGGGGAAGCAGATCCGGGCTCACGCCCGGTGCCGTTAACGGAATGGCGCGGTTCAGGGACGGGCGGCCCGGACAAGCGGTTCCGCTGGAAAGCCGGCGAGGTAGTGCACCATGCATATGGACTCGACCACCGAGATCATCGCCCATTTCATCGGAGTTTTCTCCCAGACCGTCGAGGATGTGCGGCTGCGGCTGGACTATGCCGAGTTCACCGCCCAGCAGGAGGCGCCGCCGGAAAATCCCGAACTCCTCAACGTCAAGATCAACATTTCCAGCCCCTATACGCTGGGGCAATTCGCGCCGAAGGTGAGCTATTCGCCGCCGCCGTTCGACATGGTGGCGACCAGCGTCGGCACCTCGGTTCCGTACCAGCCGATCCCCGTGCACATCCCGCGCGGCGACATGACGAAGGTGTTCGGCTCCACCCGCCACCACGACGCCCCGGGCATGTCGGAAAGGGTGATCCCCGAATATGTGCCGATCGGCTCGCTCGCGCTCTATCTGCGCCAGGAAGCGCAGCTCGTCGACAATGACGTTCTGACGATCGGCAATCACGGGCTCGGCATGCACATGGTGGGCGATCCGGTCGCCGCGCTGGCGCGGCTGATGGATGCCTCATCGCAGCTCCAGCCGCTGGCCGACCTGGATGGCCTCCACTCCCCAGGCGATGCGAGCGACTTCCTTCTCCACGCCGCCGATGCGGTCGACATGCTGCCGGATGCAGCTCCCGCCGGCGGCAGCCTGTTCGTGGCGCAGGGCGAAGCCTCCGCCGGCATCCATGTCAACGGCGAAAGCGCCGAGGAAGCGCCGGTTCTGGACGCCTATCTGCCGGCCAAGTTCCTGCCGCCGCCGGAAGACACGGATGACGAGGCACCGGCGCCGAGCGGCGTCGACTACTCGCTCACCTCCAAGATCGACATGGAAGCCGGGGGCAATTTCCTGCTCAACGAGGCGGTGCTGGTCAACAACTGGTACGGCGCGCCCGTGGTCGCGGCGGTCGGCGACTATGCTCATGTCAACGCCATCAGCCAGACCAATGTCTGGAGCGACTGCGATGCCGTATCCAGTGCGCTGGGCGGCTGGCAGACGCTGACGAACACGCCGACGCAGGCCTTCAACGTCGCCACCATCGAGACCATCGCCAACCCGGCCTATGGCGGCCAGACCGCCGACGGGTCGGGCTTCCCGTCCTACTGGCAGGTGGCGCGGATCGACGGCGACCTGATCCTCGCCAACTGGATCAAGCAGATCAGCTTCGTGCAGGACAACGATGTTACCGTGATGTCGGCCTGCGGCGGCGGCACCACGATCACGCTCGGCGACAACACGACGCTCAACATCACCTCGCTGGCCGAGCTCGGCATCTACTACGACCTCATCATCGTCGGCGGCAGCATCTATCACGGCAACATCATCAGCCAGACCAACATCCTGCTGGACGACGACCTGGTGGGAACCCTCGGCGATTTCCAGACCTCGGGCCAGGCCTCGCTGTCGACCGGCGGCAACCTCTTGTGGAACCAGGCTTCGATCACCCAATACGGCACGATGAGCTTCGAGCAACTGCCCTCCTCCTTCCAGGAGGCGGCCGACAAGCTCGCTGCCGGCCCGACGGACGCGCCGGCCGGTCTGCTCAACCACCAGGCCTTCAGCGGGCTGGCCGGCCTGAAGGTGCTCTACATCTCCGGCGATGTGATCGACCTTCAATATATCAGCCAGACCAACATTCTGGGCGACGCCGACCAGGTGGCGCTGGCGATGGACCAGGCGGGCGCCTATGCCGATGCCGACTGGAACATCTCCACCGGCACCAACGCCCTCGTCAACTATGCCCACATCGTCGACGGCGGCGTCGATTCCACCGTCTATGCGGGCGGCAATGTCTATTCGGACGAACTGCTCATCCAGGCCGAACTGATCTCGAACGACACCGGCCTCTATACGCAGGACGCCAACGCACTGGTGAACGAGGCGGTGGTGTTCCTGAGCGACGACATGCTGGCCCCGGATGCCGACGACGGGCCGCCGATCCACGACGGCGCGGCGCACGGCATCGGATCGGCCGACGTCATGCAGACCATGTTGAGTTGAAACAAGCCAGACCGAGACACCCGACTGACAGGGGGACAGGAGCGCGTCTTCATGGAGAGGTTTGAGGCAATGGCGGCACCGCGTGCCGCGGCAGGCAACACCGGTTTTTGCGAGCCCGACACGGAACCATTGACGCAGATGCTGGCCGCGCTCGAGCGCGAGATCGAAATCTCGGTCGAGGACGCCGTGTCGGAGCATCGCACCGAAGGACCGGCCCCGGATCTCGCGGAAGGCCGTGACACACACGAACAGGGGGACCGCCAGGAGGCGCCCGAAATGGCGCCCGGCGGCCCCGAACCGGAGACAAGCATGCGACAACCGCAACAATCCGGACCCGAAGCGGCAAGGCCGGGGGCGACGGTCATTCTCGAAGGCGAGACCGGGCCACTCCAGGCGCGGCCGCAGCCGCCGGCCGACGGCCAGCAGCCTTCGGCGCCCGGCCGCTATTCGGTGACCGACGACAAGGGCGGCAAGGGCAAGGGCGGTTCCGGCACCTTCCACCGGCGGCTGGGACCGGTCGACCTGTCGAAGAGCCTCGGCGCCGGCCTCGGCGCGGTGCGCAAGAACCTGTTGATGGTGCTGCTATTCACCAATGCCAGCAACATCCTCGTGCTGGCCATCCCCGTCTATCTGTTCCAGATTTCCGACCGGGTGCTGACCAGCCGCTCCACCGACACGCTGGTGATGCTGACCATCGTCATCGTCGGCGCTGTGCTCCTGCAAGCGACCTTCGATGCGATCCGCCGCTTCATCCTGATGCGCACCGCCGTGGAGGTCGCGGCCCAGCTCGGCGCGCCGATCCTGAGTGCCGCCGCACGCGCCTCCCTGCACGGTTCGGGCCGCGAATACCAGACGCTGGGCGACCTCCAGCAATTGCGCTCCTTCCTCGTATCCGGAACCTTGCTGTCCTTCCTGGACATTCCTTTCGCGCCGCTCTTCATACTGGCCGTTTATCTGGTGCATCCGCATCTCGGCAGCATCATCATACTGTCCGGCGTGCTGCTGTTGATCGTCGCCTTCGTCAACCAGCGCATAACCGCCGCTCCGTTCGGCGAGGCCAATGTCTTCCAGAGCCGCGCCAACCTGCATCTCGATTCCATGGCCCGCAACTCGCAGATCATCAACGCGCTGGCGATGATCCCCGAGGCGGTGAAGATCTGGGGGCAGGACACGGCCGGCTCGCTGAAGGCGCAGGTCAAGGCGCAGGACCGCAATATCGTGTCTGCCGCCACCTCCCGCGCCATCCGCCTGCTGACGCAGGTGGCGCTGCTTGGCTGGGGCGCGTTCCTCGCCATCGAGGGCGAGATCACCGGCGGCATGGTCATCGCCGCCTCGATCATCGCCGGCCGGGCGCTCGCTCCCATCGAAGGCTCGATCGAGGGCTGGAACCAGTTCATCCTGTCGCGCGGCGCCTATGGCCGCATCAGCGCGCTGCTGCGGTCCTCGCCGCTGAACCTCGAACGGCTGGTGCTGCCCAATCCGGAAGGTCGGCTCGACGTGGAGCGCGTGCTCTATGTGCCGCAGGGCACCAAGCGCGTGGTGCTGAACGGCATCAACTTCTCCCTCCAGCCGGGCGATTCGCTGGCCGTCATCGGCAATTCGGGCGCGGGCAAGACCACCCTCGGCAAGATGCTGGTCGGCTCCATCCTGCCCACCTCCGGCGCCGTGCGCCTCGACCTGATGGACCTGCGCAACTGGGACCAGCGCCAGTTCGGCGACAATATCGGCTACCTGCCGCAGGACGTTCAGCTCTTCCCCGGTTCCATCAAGGCCAACATCGCGCGCATGCGCGACGATGTGGACGACGCTGAAATCTACCGGGCCGCGATCCTGGCCGACGTGCACGAGATGATCGCCACCTTCCCGCAGGGCTACGAGACGCAGGTCGCGGCCGACGGCTCGCCGCTGTCGGGCGGGCAGAAGCAGCGCATCGCGCTGGCTCGCGCCTTCTTCGGCGACCCGCGCATGATCGTGCTCGACGAGCCGAACTCCAACCTCGACGCCGCCGGCGATTCGGCACTGGCACGGGCGCTGCGCCACGCCAAGGAAAACCGCATCACGGTGATCGTCATCACCCAGCGGCCGTCGCTGCTGCGCCATGTCGACAAGATCCTGCTGATGACCAACGGCACCATCTCCATGTTCGGCCGCCGCGACGAGGTGCTGCGCGCGCTGGCCGCCCACAATGCCGGCCAGTTGCACGGCAGCCCGTTCGGCGAGCGGCTTCCCCAGGCCGGTACGGCTCAGGCAGGTGCAGCATGAGCACCGAAGTCGCCAAGCTCCAGGACCTCACCTGGTATGCCGAGGTTCCCCGCTCCATCCGCAAGCAGAGCATCGCCGGCGTGCTGCTGATGATCCTGTGCTTCGGCGGCTTCGGCGTGTGGGCCGGCTTCGCGCCGCTCGCCGCAGCCGTCATCGCCCAGGGCAGTTTCGTGGCCACCGGCCAGAACAAGATCGTCCAGCATCTGGAAGGCGGCGTCATCAAGGAAATCCTCGTTTCCGAGGGCGACCATGTGACCGAGGGCCAGCCCCTGGTGCAACTGGACGAAACCTCGGCGCTCGCCAATGAGCGCCAGTTCTTCCTGCGGCGCGCGCGGCTCGACGCCATCGTGGCGCGCCTGAACGCCCAGTACGAGGAAAAGAAGCGCATCGAATTCCCGGCCGAACTGACCGGCAGCACCGTCGATCCGGAAATCGCGGAAATCCTAGCCAGCCAGCGGCTCAATTTCGAGGCCTCGCAGCGCAAGCTCAACAGCGAGATCGAATTGCTGAACAACAACATCGCGGCGCTCGAATTCCGCGCCGGCGGCTACAAGGCGCAGCAGGAGGCGCTGGCGCGCCAGATCCAGTTCCTCCGCGACGAATATACCGGCAAGCAGAAGCTCTACGATCAGGGGCTGCTGCGCAAACCGGAGATTTCGGCCATCCAGCGCGCCATGGCCGAGGCCGACGGGCAGAACGGGCGGCTGACGGGCGAGATCGACGAGATCGGCGCGCAGATGGAACGCTACCGACAGCAGGTCCAGCAGACGCTTGCCGCCTACCGGCAGGCAGCACTCGACGAGTTGCAGAGCGTCGAGGCGGAACTGGACACGGTGCGTGAGCAGTCCCGCGCCGCCGAGAACGTGCTGCGCCGGGCGACCATCAACGCGCCGGTCAGCGGCACCGTGGTGCGGCTCTACTACCACACCTCCGGCGGCGTCATCGAAAGCGGCAAGAGCATCGCCGAAATCCTGCCATCCGACGTGCCGCTGATCATCGAGGCGCAGATACCACGCACCAAGATCGATTCCGTGCGCACCGGCCAGGAGGCGACGGTGCGGCTCACAGCCCTCAACCAGCGCACCACGCCGGTGCTGACGGGCGAGGTGTTCTATGTGTCGGCCGACGCGCTGCGCGAGCAGTCCGTGCAGGAAGTGCGCGAAATCTATCTTGCCCGCGTGCGCCTGCCGCCCAGCGAACTGGCCCGGGTGCGCGGCTTCATGCCGACGCCCGGCATGCCGGCCGAAGTGCTGATCCAGACGGCGGAGCGCACCTTCTTCGACTATCTGTCGAAACCGATCCGCGACAGCATGAACCGCGCCTTCCGCGAGGATTAGACGCCGCTTGCCGGCGGTGCTAGGATCGCGGCGTCTTGGGCAAGCAAGCAGCCTCGCGATGAACCGATCGGTGCCGCCTTTCAGGGACGTGCTGACCCTTCTGGGCCAGCTCAACTATACGTGGACCAACACCGAGAGCCTGCTTATCCACCTGATCGCGGGGCTCGCCGGGGTGGACAAGGAAACCGCCACCATCATCTTCCTGACCCTCAACACGACGCGCGCGCGCGTCGACCTTGTCGAGCGGCTGGCCAAGATGGCGCGCACGCCGGCACCGGTGCGCAAGGACATCCTGGACGTCACCCGCAAGATGATGGCGGAGGCGAAGCTGCGCAACAAATACAACCATTGCATCTATTCCTTCGACGACAGCGGCAACAACGTCTCCACCCTGCTGATGCGGGTTTCGGAATCCGGCGAACAGCTCAGATACGGCAAGATGGATGCCATCGACGCCGACGAGATCTCCAACATCACCCAGTCGATCAACCGGCTGGCGGAGACCAACCGCGAGATATGGGCGCTGGCCCGCCGTCACGGCTTCCCCCTGTAAACGGCCCAGGCGATTGCCACGGCGGCACGGCTCGTTGTAGCCATTCCCGACCGCTCATTGTTGGAGGAGACGCAGCATGGACCGGTTTACCGGCGGTTGCCTGTGCGGCGATGTCCGTTTCGTGGCGTCGGGTCGGCCCTACCGGGTCGGCCTTTGCCACTGTCTCGACTGCCGCAAGCACCATGGAGCCCTTTTTCACGCGTCCGCGATCTTTCCCGAAGACGCGGTGACGATCGAAGGTGAAACACGCGACTATGCCGGCCGGTTCTTCTGCCCCCGCTGCGGCTCGCCCGTATTCGCACGCACCGCCGACGAAATCGAAGTGAACCTGGGGTCGCTGGATGCCCCGGATCAGCTAAAACCAACCTACGAACTGTGGACCGTGCGCCGCGAGGCGTGGTTGCCGCCCTTCCCGCTCGCGAACCGCTACGAGCGGGATCGCGACGCCACCAGCCGTTACGAGGAATAAAGCATGTCGCCCGAAAGTGGGAACCGGTTTCGGGATAACGACATACGAAAAAACAACAACGTAAAGCGCAAGGAGCGAATCTGAAAGATCGCGACGCGCGTTAGGACGCCCGACCGGCCGGGCGAGCGGCGCCTCATTCCGGAAATCCCGCCTTGCGGTAACCGTCGACGAAATGTTGAAGTGTTGCGGCGTCACGGAACGGCTCCGTCGCCGCCCAATGGCGGATCGTGAAGCGCGGGTTGGCGACGAGGAACAGCTCGGCTTCCGCACGCGCCTCATCGAGCCGGCCGAGCTGCGCAAGGCTCGCCGCAAGGAAGCGGCGCGAGCTTGTCCGGTACGTCTCGTCCCGGCGCAGCGTCTCGACGGCGGCCTCGTAGTCCGCGGAAGCATATTGCGCCTGGCCGAGCACCAGATAGTACCAGCTCGCCGGAAACGGGTTCAGCCGCAACGCCTTGCGGATGTGTTCAAGCCCCTTCCCGACCCGGCCGGCCAGGACCGCGATGTCGGACAGTGCCGCCCATGCATCGGCCTCGTTCGGATCGAGCCTGATCGCGCGCTCGAACTCCGCATCCGCCTCGGCGAAGCTGCGCTCATAGGCCAACAGATAGGCCAGCACCCAGCGGCAGCCGGCATCGTTGGGATCGATGGCCACCGCCTTGCGCGCCAGTTCCAGCGCCGCGCTGCGGGAAGCTTCGGTCGGCCCGCCGGCATGCACCCATCCCATCCAGTGGTTCATGGCAAGCCAGCGATAGGCTTCGGCATAGTCCGGATCGAGCGCAACCGCGCGCGTCAGCATGAGGTGCGCTTCCTGCGCCGCCTGCGGCGCATCATCCATCAGCTTGCGCGCCCGCACGCACAGGTCGTAGGCTTCGATGTTCCTTGCCCGATGGCGCGGCGGCAATACGCTCAGCCGCCCAAGCAGCGCCTCCACGATCCTGGCCGTCACCTCATCCTGGACGGCAAAGATGTCTTCGAGGCCGCGATCGAAGCGTTCCGCCCACAAATGCTCGCCGCTCGCCGCGTCGACCAGTTGGGCGTTGACGCGCACGCGCCTGGCGGCGCGCCGTGCGCTGCCTTCCAGAAGGTAGCGCACGCCAAGGTCCTCGGCGATCGCGCGCACGTCCATCGCCTTTCCCTTGTAGGCGAAGACCGAGTTGCGGGCGATGACGAACAGGCCGGAATGCCGGGAAAGATCGGTGATCAGGTCTTCGGTCAGCCCATCCGCGAAGGAGTTCTGCTCGGGATCGTTGCCGGGACTCACGAAGGGCAGCACGGCGATCGAAGGCTTGTCGGGCAGCGGCAAAGGCCGTCGCCTCGAACCACCGATCTGTTCGACGGCGCCCGTGAAACGGTAGCCGACGCGGGGAACCGTGGCGATCCATTCACTGCCGTTGCCGGCCGGGCCCAGCAGCTTCCTGAGCTGCGAGATCTGGACGGTGAGATTGCCTTCCTCGACGGCGGCGCCCGGCCATGCCGCATCCATCAACGCCGCCTTGTTCAGGATTTCGCCGGGCCGCTCGACAAGTGCCGCGAGCAGCTTCAGCCCGGGATAGCCGACGGCGACGGGCACGCCATCCCGAAGGAGCGTTCCCGCACCCGGATCAAGCACGAACGGACCGAAGGCAAAGCGCGATCCCTGCATACGGCACATCTATAGCCGGTTTGGAAGTTTTGAGAACTTTTTGGCAGCGCTTAATTACGCCGCCGCTCGCATCCCGCAGAATCCAGCCTCTTCCAGGCCGAAGGCTCACGAAGCTTCAAACCCTGATGGAGGCTGCCATGAACGACACATCTGCACCGGCACCGGATCGAGCCGCCCGGCCGACAATCGCCGTGAAAGCGGCACCCCGGCGCTACAGCCTCGCGGCCTTACGAAACATGGTTTCGGCCTGGCGCGAACGGACGCGCTTTCGCCGGGAACTCAAGCAAAAGCTGGAGGACGATCCTTATCTGATCGACGATATCGGCCTGACGCGACGGCAGGCCGAGGAGGAAATCGCCAGGCTGCCCTTCTGGCAGCGATAAGCCCATCGGCCCTTCCCGATCTGTCCGCGAGTGTGGTTCCAGCAACAACCGGCGAAAAGTGGCGCGTCCCACCGGGGAAGTCATGGCCGTGGAATCCGTCGCTACGGTTCGCGGGGCGACCGTGCGCCCCGCGGCCGAGCGTAAGTTGGTCTACTCGAACTGGTTGAGTTTCACGTCTGCTGCCGACAGCAGAAAATCTCGGGAAGCCTCAACGTCACGGATCGCCTTTGTGACATCGACATCCACCAGCTCGCCGGCCCATTTTCTGATCGCGCCGGCAACAATGACGGTGTCCACGTTGCTGCGCTCCATAAGCGTGACGACAGCGCCTGGAACATTGTTCAAGGGCGCCGTGTTGAGAGCCCGGGCGTCAAGCAAGATGATATCCGCATCTTTTCCAACGCTCACCGACCCGATCTTGTCCGCCAGTTGCGCAACGCGCGCTCCTTCAACAGTCGCAAACCGAATGACATCGGCCGGAGTGAGCAAAGTCGGATTTTCCGTTGCGCCTGCAAGCGCTTTCTGGTTCGCCTCATTTCGTTGCAAGACGTAGACAGAGCGCATCTGTGTGAACATATCCGCGGTCATCGTCGTTTCAACGTCGGTGCTAAGCGACGGTTGAACATTGTTGTCCAGCGCTGTCTGTACGGGCGGGCTGCCATGGCGCATGGTCATCTCGATAGGAGCGGCGATCGAGACGCCGGCGCCAGAGTCGGCTATTTTCTTCCAGGTTTCGTCACGCAGATTGGTCGCGTGAATGAATTCCACCTTCGATCCCAGCAGCTTTTCCTGCGCGAGATAGTCGACGTACTCATCACCCTTCATCAGGTTCCCAATCAAATGCGATACGATCGGGAGGTCCAGTTCTCGAACCAGCGTCATGCTCTCGGCAAAAGTTGGGCTGACATATTCGGTTCCCATGGCAATCGTGAGGAGTTGGTCCGCCGACGAGAAATGCCGCTTGACCAAATCCCGGATGCCGGCGGGGTGTTTTGTCTCCGGTCCATATCCCTCGGAATAGGCCTTGACCGCACGCCGGCGCACATCCTTCAAAGCGGCTATCGATGACTCGCTGTGATCCGGGCTGTGATTGATTTGCGACGTGTCGACAACCGTCGTAACGCCCGCGTCGAGTTGGCTCAGGCCGGAAAGGTAGATGGAAGAATACGCATCCTCCGGCCTGTAGAGCGGCGACATTTTTTGAATGATGAAATCCATGTAGTTCAGCTTGCCGGCGGTGTCGTTCGTGGGGAACAACAACGCCTCGGGCAGAGTGCTTCTCAGCGCCGTTTCAAACTGGTGATGGTGCGTATCGACAAAGCCGGGCATCAGGATCTTACCGGTGGCGTCGATTACCTGTGCGTCCCCAACATCCAGATCGGGACCGATCGCTGCAATCTTGGTGCCTTCGATCAGGACGTCCGCGATCGGAAAGTTGCCGACCTCTGGGTCCATGGACAGAACGACGGCATTGCGCAGAACATAGCGGGTTGCGCTGGCCCCGGTCTGCGCGGGCATCCCTGTCGATTGCGCAAACGCTGACGACACAGAACGCAGTGAGGAGAGAACGGCGGTAGCCAGAATGAAGCAAGCCGACCCTGACAGGAATTTCCGCCTGCTGAGGCCTGTTGTGCCGAGGGAGTGGGGGGATGGCTGTTGATGTCGCATTATCAAGCTCTTTACTCCGATGGTGGCCGTGCGAGTTCCGCAGTACTGCGGATTTCCGACAGATAACTTCTGTGTTTGCGCGCCATGCTCGCTGAAGAGCTAGCCGCCATTTCATACCTTCATTACCCTAGGTGTCCGGAAGCGGCGTGACCTCGCTCTCATCGGGAACGTGGCCAAAGCGCCGTTGTTTCCGGTCTTCCTTGGTCTGCTCGATGCGCTCCTTGCTCGACGGGATGAAGTTCCGCCAGATGATGGCATCGCCCGCCTGTCGATCGGCTCAACCGCCAACGGGTGGGTTGCAGAGACAATAGGAGGTCGCGGAGCCATCCCAATAGCCTATATATATCGATACAATGTATCGACTGGAAAGATGGATGATGGAAGCGACCATCCTCGACCAGATGGGGACCGCAGCCGTTGACGAAGGCAGCTTCTCGGCAGCAGGTCGCAAGATCGGCCGGGCGGCGATCAAGCCGGAGAAAACATCAGCCGGAAGGCCGGGCCAACAGCGCAGAAGCAGCCGAAATCCGTGCTTCAACCTCGGACCAGGTGGGGGCGTCACCCATCAGCGCGTGATTTATCGCATCGGTCACGATCATATCGTGAAAGAAGATTGCGAGTCGCTTGCCGTCGGGTTCATCACCCAGGAAGGCGGCAATGACGGATTGGCTCTTTTGCGGACCGACCCGATACCATTCAGCCATCAGTTCCGGAAACTTGTCAGAGACCCCCATAATCATACGCTGAAAGGCGATATGGCGTGGCTGCATCAGTTGCTGCATCAACGTCCTACCGAGAATCGCGAGGCCGGTTTCCCGCGACGCCGTGCGCAGATCAAGAGTCGTCAGAGGCGACAGAAAGTCGGCGGCCAAGCGGCGAACAATCTCGGCGAACAGCCCTTCTTTGCCGCCGAACTGTTTGTAAACATTTGTCTTTGATCCGCCCGTCGCACGGATGACTTCATCGAGACTGACGGCGTCGAAGCCGCGGGCGAGGAACAGCTCGGTGGCAGTCTTGATGATCATCTCGTGTCGGGCGAGCCCCCGGGCATTCAGCCGGGGCATGTCACGACGGTCACTCATTTTCCTTGGTTTGCAGCCGATTGCGCCATCGAAGGCTTGTCATGATGGGCGACCCGGAAGGCGCGGCGATCAACATGCTGAGCATAAAGCAGACTGGCGACAACGATGGCCACGCCAACCGACTGTATCGGCGTCGGAACAAAGCCACGGAAAACGGCATCCAGCGCGAAAGCTGTCAGCGGCGTCAGCAACATCAGCGGCGCGACAGCCGATGGCCCTGCCTTCTGGACCGCACCGAACCAAAGCACGAAGGCCAGTGCGGTGATAACCAGCGCCATGACGATCAGCCCGATTGCATTTTCGCCGGTCAGGCTGGCAGGAATATCGCCAAAGATTACAGCGACAATGGACAATTCGACTCCCGCCACGATCAATTGCCATGCCGTCAGTCCGATGAGCGACGCAGGCCGTCCCCAATGATGCAGGAACGTGCTGCCCAAGGCAACCGAACCGGCTGCACCCAGAGCCGCGGCGACGCCGATCGCGTCCAGCCCGGCATCGCCCTTCAACACGACCATCGCGACACCCAGAGCGCCTAGAACGACCGCTGCCAGCTTGCCGGACGAGGGAACCGCTCCCAACACAGGTCGTGCGAGCAGCACCATGAATAGCGGCCCAAGCGCCTGAAAGGTTGCCGCGACACCGCCTGGCAACCGCACCGCCGCGATGAACAGAAGTGCGAAGAAGAGCCCGCTGTTCAGTGTTCCCAGAACAACGATCTTGCCCCACCAGTCGCGCGGCGGGAACTCGCGCGCCAACAGTAGCAGCGGCAGGCCACCGCCTATGGCCCGCACGGCGGCAATGAACATGGGATTCTGCGGCAGCATCTCCGTGGTAACGATATAGGTCAAACCCCACAGTATCGTTGCCACGGCAGCCGCCATCTTGGGTGAAAGGGTCATGAGGGCCTCGTATCAAGCGAACCGAAATTATATTTGATACGATATCGTATCAAATTGTGGAAAGCGTATACCCAATTCAACATGACTGCCTTGCAATTTCCGGGTGACCAAGATCCTGCCAGCAGACCCCGGCCAGGGCAGGGATCTGGGATGCGATCCCACACGAGCGGTGGATTCGCCGGCGGAGCGGCCCTGGAGAACGCCAGTGCGCCCAGCGCTTCTCAGCGTGCCTTGCGGTAGTCGACAGCGTTGCGCGACCCTGTCACTGCCAGGAACGTTTCCGTATTGGGAATGACCTCAGTGTTCTGCGCGGCTACTGCAATCCATCCCGAACCCTGTCGCCGAACGACGAAGACCAGGATCGAATGCCGCGGGTCGGCGGCGCTGCCTTCCGGAGTGAGTTGGCCCTCGATACGATAGCGTGCGTGCACGATCACCGTGTCGCCCATGGGACGCACCCGACGTTCCTCGACAATCAAATGCGCAGCCCGGAAGAACGTGGACAGGCCATAGTCATGGGCCTTGCGGATATCGCGACGCTTGCACCACCAAAGGCCGACGACGTTGACGAAATCAGCATCTTCCGCGAAGAGTTCGGCCAGCGTCGCCGCGTCGCGCGCGTTCCAGGCATCGGCAAATTGTTGCGCAATCTCGGCCGGGTCCTGGATAGGTGCATCGGTGCTATCGGAAATCACCCGGCCGCTCCTTTTGATAGCCTACCAGTTTTCACCGAACGGTCGAGCTTCCATCTCGAACGTCCATGCCGAACGGTCCTGCTGCGCCAGCCACAACACGTTCTTCGCCAGTGCCTCAGGCTTGACGAAGAAGCTGTCCGGCTTGTCCGGCATGTTCTTGCGCGATCTGGGCAGGTCGACCACGCCATCGATGATGACTAACGCGACATGGATGCCGGACGGCCACAGATGCCGCGCCAGACCCTCGGCCAGGCTGCGCTGCGCCGCCTTGGCCGGCGCAAACGCGACGGTGCGCGCATTGCCGCGCCGTGATGCGGTCGCGCCAACGATCAGGATGTTGCCACCCCCGCGTTGTTTCATGCCCGCAAGCACCTGCTGCGTCGCAACAAAGAGACCCAACGCATTTACCTGCCAATTTCGCTCGAAATCCTGGGCACTTGCCTCTTCGATCGTGGCCCAGGTTCCTGGTCCCGCATTATAGATCAAGGTATCTGTGTCACCCAGCTCGGTCTTGATCTGCGTGAAGGCAGCGGCGACGGAATCGGGGACACTGGCATCGCATACGATCGCCACCGCATCGCCCAATTCCTTGGCCAGCGGCCCGGTATGGTCGAGGCTTCTGGCAAGAAGCGCCACGGCATAGCCCGCCGCCGAAAACTGGCGGGCCAGCGCGGTGCCGTTGCCGGGACCAACGCCGATGATGGCGGCTATCGGTTTGGTGGTGCTCATCGATATCTCCCGTTCATGAGGTTGCGTCCGACAATTCCTGGCTTGCCTCGCTCACTTGGCGCGGGAATCCCGCAGGTCAAGACAGGGCCCGCCGGGATAATCCCGCATAAATTTGTCGTCCTATGGCTTTGACAATAGGGGGGTCCTGATGTGTTCGAAATCGACCGCCAGGTGGTCGGCGATCCTCCGCAAGTTTGTGTTGAAGTGTCCGACATAGACACCGTCGAAGCGTATGAGCGTCGTGAACAAACGGATGTCGGCCTCAGTGAGCTGATCTTCGATCAACCCGTTCCGCCCGGAAAGACGTTCTTCCAGCCAGTCCAGAATTTGGAACAGGCCTCGTCATAGGCTGCTTGTGTCGTTGCGAAACCCTGCTTTGTACACTCCGTTATTGAGCGTGTCGCAGACGCGCTCCGTTGGGTTGCAGAGATATAGGACGTGGCAGAACTATCCTAATAGCCTATATATATCGATACAATGTATCGATCGGAGAGATGGATGATAGAAGCGATTACCCTCGACCAGATGCGCACCCTGGTCGCAGCCGTCGATGAAGGCAGCTTCTCGGCGGCAGGTCGCAAGATCGGCCGGGCGCAATCCGTCGTCAGCCAGACGATCGCCGGTCTTGAGACCCAGCTCAAGTTGAGGCTGTTCAACCGCGAAGGGCGCTACCCGGTACCGACCGAGGCCGGCAGGGTTCTGGCCCAGGAAGGGCGGACAGTGTTGCGACAAGCGGGCCAGTTCAGGGCCCGCGCCCGGGATCTTGCGAGTGGAATCGAGCCGGAGGTGTCGATCGCAATTGACGAGATGTTCCCGGTTGAAATCCTGACTGCGGCAATCGCCGATTTTTCGGCCAATTTCCCGGACACGCTGCTCAGGGTCCAGGTCGAAGGTCTCGGGGCGGTGATCCAACCCGTGCTCGACAAGCGGTGCTCGATTGCGGTCGCCGCCGCAGCCCAGCTCTTTTCGCCGGAACTGGAGACGACCTTGCTTCTGTCCACCAGGCTGACGCTCGTGGCTTCACCCGGCCACCCGCTGGCGATGACGTCCGCTCCGATCTCGATGAGACAATTGTCGGGGCATGTTCAACTCGTCCTGGCAGACAAGTCCGAGCTCTCTCAGGGACAGCAGTTCGGGGTAATCGCATCAAAGGTCTGGCGGCTCACGGACCTGGGAATGAAGCACGCTTTTCTGAAGGCGGGTCTGGGCTGGGGCAGCATGCCCTTGCCAATGGTCCGGGCCGACCTGGCCAATGGCAATCTCATCGAGCTTGATACCGAACGCGGTGTCTGGGAAGAAGGAGACCAGATCAGGATGTCTGCCCTACATCGCCGCGATTTTCCGCCCGGGCCGGCAGGGCGATGGTTGATCGCAAACTTGCGCGATCAGGCGATGAAATCCTCGCTGTCGAACTGACCAGGAGCCAGAACAAGGCCGACGGCACAAGGACATTGTTTGCGGCTGCCGCCCGACGCCGAACATAGCTTCATAGGCCGCACCGAAAGCAAGCCGCCCTCCTCTGCCGGACCGCGATTTGGCGACGATCTTGTATTGCTTTGTTTCTGTACCTAGATCGGCGGCGAACAAGAAAGATGATCTGCAAGCTCGCGATGAGTGCGGCAATAGCTCCCGCTCGCCACCGGCTTCCGTGTCGCAGCGCGATCAGAAAGGCCGCCGGATGAAACTTTCCCCGGAAACGCTCGACGATGACGCCGCGCGTCCCAAAGCGCCCGCGCTTCCTCAGCTGACACCTTCTCAACAACAGGCGGCCAGAAGGCTCTCGCTGATCCATGCGATGCATCTACGCGACGTCGATGCGGTAGCGGGATTGATGGAAGATATCCGCAACGCGGTTGCCGACCCTTCCAGTCTCGCTCCAGCTCTCGCCAAGCTGCCTCTGACGCGCAACATGGAACGTTTCGGTACGCTGTGCGGCAGCCAATGCCGTGCCTTGCAGGGGCATCACGACATCGAAGAGGCGTACATATTCCCGGAACTGGCTCACCGCGGTGACGAACGGGTCCGACCGCTCCTTGATCGGTTGCATGCTGAGCACGAGGTGATTCACACGCTGATCGACGATTTGCGGCGAGAGGCCGCACATCTGGCGAAAACGGGGGATCCCTTTGTCTTCGGAAGATGTGTTTCCGCATTTAAGCTCCTCGACAAGGCAATCCGCTCGCACTTTGGCTATGAGGATTCCGAACTAGTGCCTGCGCTTGGCGCCTATGACGTTCCAGTCTGACGGCACCACGTTTCGACGGGAATGTTTCAGTTTGGCCGGGGAATCTGGCTGTCCTATGTCGGGCGGCGGTCCTTCCCTGATGGGCAGACCATGTCGGCGCCATCCACTCGCGATCTTCGGCGGCCTATGCACGAGCGAAACAACGAGCCTGTCGCCCGTGTGCATGCCGCAGAGGTCGATCGGCCCCGGCCCGAAAGCAGGACAAATCCTGAATGTCGCCAGTGAGGTTAAATGGACAGCGTCTACGAACCAGCTTTGCGGTCCCGTCAAAAGCTTTCATGACATTGCCGCCTCCTCGATTAACCAGTTGATGAAAGAGCCCACCTCGGCAGTCTCCCGTTTTGCTTCCGGGCAGATACAATAATAATTGTGTAGAGCGGGTACGCTGAGTTGCAGCGGTTGGACCAGTCGGCCTTCGTCAAGATCGCGGGCGGAAACAACTTCATCGCTGAGCGCGACACCGAAACCATCACGTGCGGCCTGAAGGACGATGCCGAAGTCGTCGAAATAGACGTCCGCTTCGCCGGCATAGGCAATGCCCGCCTCCGCCTGCCAGCGACGCCATTGCGATCCGTCGTCCTCATGAAGCAGCCGATGATAGGCGAGGTCGGAGGGCTGGCGGATGGCCTGCGGTCCACGCAGGAGCTGCGGGCTGCAAACCGGCGTCATGTGGATGCCGTGCAGCAGGCGCCACCAGAAACCCGGCCACGGCGGTGTCCCATAGACAATCGCAACATCGGTCTTGCGCCAGTCGACGCCGGGAAAGTGGCTCGATGTGACGACTTTCAACTGGAAATTCGGGCTGTCGGCCATGAAGGTGAAAAGCCGGGTGGCGAGCCACGCGACGCCGTGCACTTGGGGGATGGAAATGGTCAGGGTCCGCCTGCTCGCTTCACCATATCTTTGCGCCGAAACCTGGCGGACGCCGGTCTGGATCGCATCCATCGCGCTTGCCACCGAGCGCTGGAGCTGGCTCCCGCTCCGGGTCAGGGCCAGTTGGCGGCCGCGCTTTTGGAACAGGTCGACCCCGAGCGCCGCCTGTAATGCGCGAATCTGCTGGCTGACGGCGCCCGGCGTTACGTGCAGCTCGGCCGCCGCCGCGCTGACATTGCCGAGCCGCGCGACGCTTTCGAAGACGCGAAATGCATGAAGGGGAGGCAGCGCCATCGACTTCTTTCCTCGGTCGGGGGCTTGACGGTCAGGCATTCTGGTCGCGTCCGGGGCGCAATTGCTTGATCACGCGATCGGCGAGCGCGCGCAGAACCGGATCGTCCGCCCGGTCCACAGGACAGACGATGTAATATTCGCGCGCGGCGTTGATCGTCGTCGAGAACGGCTGGATGAGCCGGCCTTCGCTCAGAAAGTTCCGCGTCAGTACGTCCGAGACCAGCGCCACACCGCGGCCTTGGACGGCAGACGCGATCGCCTGCGCCACCGAGTTCACCCGCACCCGCGTGTTGCCCTCCAAGCCGATCCGCGCGGCGATGGACCACTTGGCCCATTCGCCGCCGTCGTCCTCGTGCAGGAGGGCGACCGAACTCAGTTTCCTGTCGCGGTTGCGCAGGTCGAGGCGGGGAAACAGCGTCGGCGAGCAAACGGCGCAGAGCCTGACTTCGCTGAGCGAACGCCAATATTTTCCGGTAAACGGCGGGTTGTCGTAGACGATGGCGAGGTCGTTCTTGTCCCAGTCCACATCCGCGGCGGTGATTGCCTCGTTGATCGTCAAGCTGGTAATGCCGTTCAACTGGGCGAAATCGACGATCGCTGCGGTCAGCCAGGCAATGCCTAGCGCGGTCGGCACGGAGACCGATAGTGCGGCGGGCTGGTCGCCAACGGTGATTCTTCGCGAGGCGCGCGTCGCCGTGTCGAGTTGGCCGAGCGATATGGCAACAGCCTGCGAAAAATCCTTACCCGCCTGGGTCAGCGCAACATTCCTGCCCGCTTTCTGAAACAGCACGATACCCGTCGCTTCGCTGAGCTTCTTCAATTGCAGGGAAATCGCGCTGGGGCTGAGGTTCAGTTCCTCGGCCGCATGCCGGACCCCTCCGAGACGTGCCGTTGCCTCGAAGGCCGGCAGATATTGCAGGTATGGGGCAAGGCGGCTCATCGGAGGGGTCGACCAATAGTTTGATATAATAGAACGATATCGGCGATTATAAATTGATTTTTCCAAACTGTTAAGGGTGCTATTCCAAGGACACAGAGGAGAATGCTCATGATCTCGGCAAAACCATTCGACTATCCCTATGATGGCAATCTGGAAGTGCGGAAGACTGCGCTCGTCGTCATCGATCTGCAGGAGGATTTCCTCTCGACGACGGGTTACTTCGCGCGCCAGGGCTATGATCCCGCACCGCTCCGCGCGATCCTTCCAGCGGTCAACCAGCTCATCGCGGCCTGCCGGGATGCGGGCATCCTGATCATCCATACGCGGCAGGGCTATCGCGCCGATCTCGCCGACATGACCCCTTACGAAAAATGGCGCCGGCAGCGCTCCGGCCTCGACGAAACCACGGCTCTGCTGCGGTCCAGCCCCGGCTTCCAGATCGTCTCCGAACTCGACGTGCGCCCGGAAGACGTCATCATAGACAAGACCTGCAACAGCGCCTTCACCTATACGGATTTCGAGCATGTTCTTCGCGCGCAGGGGATCACGCATCTCCTGTTTACGGGCTGCACCACGGATGTCTGCGTGCACACGACACTCCGGGAAGCCTGTGACCGGAACTTCCAGTGCCTGACGATTTCTGACGCCTGCGCCAGCGGCGACCAGTACGCCCACGAGGCGGCGCTTCACATGGTCACTGTCGAGAATGGCATTTTTGGAGCCCTTACCGATACAGCAGCAGCCGTCGCTGGCCTGAAGAAGCTCGGAAAAGCTGCGAAATGAGCGAAGTGCGCGCGAACCAGAAATACCTGTCGCTGATGCGCCTGACACAGAAGGGGCTTGCCGAACTCACCGATAGCGCAAAGCGCCGGAAGGTCAGCGAGGACCGCGTGGCAGCACTCGGCGGTCGTTCGATCGCCTTCTATGCGCTGCTTGGCCCCTACGATTTCGCGCAGGTTTTCGAAATGCCGAGCAATGAGGCGATGATGCAATACGTCCTTACCGCGCGTCGCGACGGACATGTGGAGCCTCTCATCCTGCCGGCCTTCGACACCAAGATATACGGCCAGATCCTTGATGTGGTGAGCTAGCAAAACAGTTTAGTTTTTCTGAGATTTCCTAGAGAAAACATTTAGCTTGTTTGAAAAGGCCGCTCGTATACGACTTCTAAAAACTTCGATCCAAGAAGCTAAAAAAGGGAACATGACAATGGGGACCACGATATCGGGTGTAAAACCGTCTCTTCTGGCAGGCGCCGTGCTTGCCTTGCTCTTCGGCGCCGGCAACGGCCTTGCCGCCGACGAAAAGCCTGATTTCGTATCGGGGGGTGTCTTGAAGGTCTGCACCGGCGGCGAGTTTCCGCCGATGGAGTACTACGAAAATCCGGGCGATAAGGACCTCATCGGCTTTGAAATCGACGTCATGAACGCGATCGCCAAGCGCTGGGGCGTAGAGGCCGAATATGTCATCGGCGACTTCAAGGGGCTGCTGCCCTCGCTCGATTCGAAGCGTTGCGATCTCGTTGCAAGCGGCATCCTGATCACGCCCGCCCGCCTCGAAAAATACGATGGCATCCCCTATTTCAGCTCTCATGTCGTGATGGTCACCGCGGCGAAAGATACGGAGACGAAGGTCCCCGCCGACGTCAGCGGCAAGATCATGGCGATCGAGGCCGGCACGTCTTATGAGAAGATGGCCGCCGACCTGAATGCGGAGCTTGAAGCGGAAGGCAAGGCCCCGACCCAAGTGCAGACCTATCCCTCCGCCTCCGGGGTAATCGAGCAGATTCTGGTGGGTCGCGCGACGGCGACCATCACGCAGGATACAACGGCCGCCTATCGCATGCTCCAGATTCCGGGTCGCCTGGCCATACCCTACACCTACGATCAGAGTGAAAACTACGGCATCTATCTGCGAAAGAGCGACAGCGACCGCCAGCTGCTGAAAGAGGCGATCCAGGCCCTCCAGGCAAGCGGCGAGATGAAGGCATTTCTTCAGAAATGGAACCTGCCGGAGACGGCGACCGACGTTTCCCACGACGTCAACTGACGACAGGACGGTTCATCGTTGTTCCAACTCGACCTCTTCCTGCACGCGATTTTCAGCGCCCCCCTCTTCAAGGGGGCGCTCCTGACAATCGGCCTTTCCCTCTGTGTGATGGCCGTGTCTCTGGTGCTCGGCATGGGGCTCGGCTCCATGGCGGGTTCCCCCCGACCGGCGCTCCGGTGGCTGGTGACGCTCTATGTCTGGTTATTCCGCGGTGCCCCGGCCCTGCTCGTGTTGCTCTTCGTCTGGAATGGCCTGCCGCAGATCTCGGAGATTTTTCGCGCCGGCTGGTTCACACCCTTCGTCGCGGCATTCCTGGCGCTGTCTCTCATCCAGATCGCTTACCTGGCGGAAATCCTGCGCAGCGCCTTTGCCGCCGTCGGCCATGGCCAGCGGGAGGGAGCCGCGGCCCTTGGCATGCATCGTTGGCAGATCTTTCTGGTCATCACCATGCCGCAGGCGCTCCGGATCGCGGTTCCCGCGCTGATGAACGAATTCATCTCGCTCCTGAAGACCACGTCGCTTGCAACCGTGATCTCACTCAAGGAGCTGATGACCGTCTCGCAGTTCGCCATCGCGACAAGCTTCCGCTTCCTCGAATGGTATGGCGCCGCCCTCGTCTACTATCTCGTCATCGTCTCGGTGCTGACACTCGCGCAGAACCGTATCGAGCATGTGCTTTCACGCGGCTACCGCTAATCCCTTCCTTCTTCCCGAGCTGGATACGGACATGACCCAACCGACCATCGCTCCTGCCCACGAGCCCGCAATCCAGGTGGCGGGCGTCAACAAATGGTATGGCGCTTTCCAGGTGCTGAAGGACATCGATCTTACGGTGAACAAGGGCGAGCGCATCGTGATCTGCGGCCCATCCGGCTCCGGAAAGTCGACGCTCATCCGCTGCATGAACCGCCTCGAGGTGCATCAGGAAGGTTCGATCATCGTCAATGGCATCGAGCTCACCAACCAGCTCAAGCGCATCGACCGCGTTCGAAGCGATGTCGGCATGGTCTTCCAGCACTTCAACCTGTTCCCACATCTGACGGTCCTGGAAAACTGCACGGTGGCCCAGCGCTGGGTGCGCAAGCTGCCGAAGAAGGAGGCGACCCAGATCGCCATGCGATATCTGGAGCGCGTCCATATTCCGGAGAAGGCGGACAAATATCCCGGCCAGCTCTCCGGCGGCCAGCAGCAGCGCGTCGCCATCGCCCGGGCGCTGTGCATGAACCCGAGCATCATGCTGTTTGACGAACCGACCTCGGCGCTCGATCCCGAAATGGTCAAGGAGGTGCTGGACACGATGATCTCTCTCGCGTCCGACGGCATGACGATGGTCTGCGTCACGCACGAGATGAATTTCGCGCGCGAGGTGGCGAGCGAGGTGGTCTTCATGGATGGCGGCCAAGTCATCGAGCGCAACACGCCCGACATCCTGTTCTCCGCGCCAGTGCACGAGCGCACGAAACGCTTCCTCGGCAAACTTCTGCATTGAGGAAGGAGAGGGTGAGCGATACGGACTGGTTTTCGAAGGAGATGCTCTCGGAGGGGCTGACCCGGCTTTACGAGCCGCATGTACACAGCTTTTTCCGGGCCAACATGTTTCACATCGTCGGTCGGGACGCCGACCTCGTCATCGACTTCGGCATGGGTTTCTGCAGCCTCGAGCGCGCGTTGAACATTCCGGCCGGCAAGCCCGTCTTGGCGGTCGCAACCCATGCCCATATCGACCATGTCGGTTCGTTCCATGAGTTCGAGAACCGGCTGGGACACGAAGCCGAAGCCGCTGCCTTCGCGCACATGCACGACGCCGACACGCTGGCCCCCTATTTTCGCACGCAACCGGGCGCCCTCGCGCAGGTGCCGTCTCCGGGCGCGAGGCCGGAGACCTATACGATTTCGCCCGCGCCGCTGACCACGACCCTCAGGGAAAACGACATCATCGACATCGGCGAGGTCCGTTACACGGTGTTACACCTTCCCGGCCACTCCCCCGGTTCCATCGGCCTTCTCGATGAGAAGGCGGGCACGTTTTTCAGCGGCGACGCGATCTATGAGGGGAAGCTCGTGGACGACCTGCCGGGCTGTGACATCGAGATCTATAAGGCGACCATGGAGCGCCTGCTGCACCTCGAAGTTCATGTGACTCATGGCGGTCATGGGGTTAGCTTTGGAGAGCCGCGCCTAAGGGAACTCGCTCAGGCCTACCTTTGCTCCAAAAGTACGCAGGAGTCCTAGTGCTGCCGATATTCTAACGCTTATGGCGCACCCGACAGGATTCGAACCTGTGACCTTCGCCTTCGGAGGGCGACACTCTATCCAGCTGAGCTACGGGTGCATAGCAAGGCGTGCAACCTCTTAGACGATCCGCAGGCGTCCATCAACGGCAGAGATTGCGAAAGCGGCGTTTATCCCTATCCAGCAAGTGGCCGAACGCACAAATTCCCCGACAAGCCCCGCCCCGCTCGTCATTTCCGTCCCGCAAGGCCCGCTCCACGAGCGGCGGTCAGGCGGCGCGTTCGGCGATCGCGGTTCCGGCGGCCCAGCCCGACGACCATGCCCACTGGAAATTGTAGCCGCCCAGCCAGCCGGTCACGTCCACCACCTCGCCGATGAAGTAGAGCCCGGCTACCGCCCTCGCCTCCATGGTGCGCGAATCGAGGCCGCCCGTGTCGACACCGCCCAGCGTCACTTCGGCGGTTCGATAACCCTCGGTTCCAATGGGGTGAAGCTCCCAACCGTGCAGCGTGGCGGCGATCGTCGCGAGCTTCCTGTCGGTCGCCTCGCCGAGCGTGCCCGACCAGCCCTGCACCTGGGCGAGACGGGCCGCCAGCCGCTTCGGCAGGATTTCGCCGAGCGCCGTCGAAATGCTCCTGCGGCCATTCTCGCGCTTGGCCGCGCACAGCAGCGCGAACATGTCGGTGGGGGGCAGCAGCGCGATCCGGATCGGCTGCGTCTCGCGCCAATAGGAGGAAATCTGCAGGATCGCCGGGCCGGACAGGCCGCGATGGGTGAACAGCAGCGCCTCCTCGAATGCGGTCTTGCCGCAGGAGACGCGCACGTCCACCGCCACGCCGGCGATCTCGCGAAACCCCGCCAGCACATCCTCGCCGAAGGTGAGCGGCACCAGCGCGGGGCGGGTTTCGGTCACCGCCAGCCCGAACTGCCGGGCAAGCTGATAGCCGAGGCCGGTGGCCCCCATCTTGGGGATCGACTTTCCGCCGCAGGCGACCACGAAGTGGCGGCAATCGACAATCGCCGGGCGCTCGCCGCCCAGCGTGACCGTAAAGCCCGCCTCGCTGCGCTCGATCCTTTCCAGCGTGGTGGAGAGCCGCAACTCGCAGCCGGCGCCCGCCATCTCCTGCAACAGCATGGCGATAATATCCCTGGCCGAGCGGTCGCAGAAGAGCTGCCCCAGGGTCTTTTCGTGATAGGCGATGCCGTGTTTCTCGACCAGCGCAATGAAATGCTGCGCCGTGTAGCGGCCGAGCGCGGATTTGGCGAAATGCGGGTTGCCGGACAGGAAGGTGCGGGCGGTGGCCCCGATATTGGTGAAGTTGCACCGGCCGCCGCCGGAAATGCGGATCTTCTCGCCCGGATTTCGGGCGTGATCGAAGATGAGCACCCGGCCGCCGCGCGCGGCGGCGTGGATGGCGCACATCATGCCCGCGGCGCCCGCCCCGAGAATGACAGTGTCGAATGTTTCACGCCGCATCGAATGCTTCCGCCCGCTTCTCTTTGCGCGCCCGGTAGACGATCCGGGCGCATCCATCAACAGGCGATGCAGCAACGCCCGCAAACCGGTAGGCGGAAATATCGGCGATTGGCCTGAACGCCTTTCCGGCTCTATGAGAGGACGAATGGCCACACTCCACACCCTCGCCGCCGTCGAGAGCGCTCGACAGGACATCAGGAAAAGCCGCTTTCTGGCCATCGCCGGACCTGTGGACTCGGAAGCGGCGGCAAAGGCGTTCATCGCCGCGCACTCCGACGCCTCGGCCAATCACAATTGCTGGGCCTGGCGGGTGGGCCCGGCCTATCGCTTCAGCGACGACGGCGAACCCGGCGGAACCGCCGGAAAACCGATCCTGCAAGCCATAGACGGCCAGTCGCTGGATCGCGTGGCGGTGGTCGTCACCCGCTGGTTCGGCGGGGTGCTTCTGGGCAGCGGCGGGCTGATAAGGGCCTATGGCGGCACGGCCGCCGCCTGCCTGCGGGCGGCGGCCAAGATCCCGCTCATCGAAACGGCCGAGGTGACGATCACCTGCGGCTTTGCCGATCTGGCGCTGGTGGAGGCCCGATTGGCCGGTCTGCCGGCCGCACGCATAACGGCACAGAACTACACCGCCACCGGCGGGGCGTTCACCGTATCGATCCACCGCCCGGAACTCGAAGCCACGCTGGCGATGGTCGCCGACCTCACCAGCGGCCGCGCCACGATTTCCATGCCTCGATGAAGCGCGACGGGGCTTTACAGCCGCGGCCAAATCACGCTCCTTATTCTCGACGGGCCGAGAGAGGTGAGTCGTGAAGATATCGAGCGTGGTCTCCGCCGCCGTGGCGGTGGGGCTGGGTGTGTTTGTGGCCTCCGCGGTGCAGGCCGGCGAGGCAAGCGGACGGATCGCGCCGCACGCCGAGCGCTGGGAAGCACGGATTGGCGGGGGAATATACGACGCGGGGGTCTTCGTGCCGCATGACTTCAACGGCGGCACCCTCAATGGAGAGATCCTGGCGCCGTCACCCGGCTTTCTGGCATGGCTGGGCTCGCCGCGACCCTATGTCGGCGCCGATGTGGCGCTGTCCTCCGACCCCGTGCACTTCCTTTACGCCGGCCTCAACTGGGAAGCCCGGCTGACGGAAGGGCTTTATGTCGGCTTCAGTGCCGGCGGATCGGTCAACACCGGCAGACACATAGGCCCGCGCGACCTCGGATCGAACGTCCTCTTCCATCTTCAGGCCAGCGCGGGCGTGGATGTTACCGAAAGCACCGCGTTTCAGGTCTATTTCAACCATTTCTCGAATGCGGAACTTGCCGGGGCCAATGACGGTTTCGAGAATGCCGGCGCGCGGCTGGTGCTTCGCTTCTGACGGACACGCGGAGCCGGGACAATCGACGCCGGCCGTCCTTGACCTTTCGGGCATTGTGGGTTCAGTTGCGGCCGTTTCGACACCATTTTCCCATGGCAGGCATGAGCTGCGGTTCGGCTGCCGCCTGCCAAGGCGTTCCTCTGAAGGGTCTGCGATGATGAAGACAGTTTCGAGCGCGAAGGCGCATGGCGGCCTCCAGGGTGTCTATGCGCATGCCTCGGAGACATGCGCCTGCGAGATGACCTTCGCGGTGTTCGTGCCGCCGCAGGCCAAGGAGGGGCCGGTGCCGGTGCTGTGGTACCTGTCGGGGCTGACCTGCACCCATGCCAATGTCATGGACAAGGGCGAATACCGGCGCCTGGCGGCCGAGCTCGGCCTGATGATCGTGTGTCCCGACACCAGCCCGCGCGGCGAGGGGATTCCCGACGAGAAGGACAACTGGCAGTTCGGTTCCGGCGCCGGCTTCTATGTCGATGCCACCGAGGCGCCCTATGCGAAGAACTATCGCATGTATTCCTATGTCACCGGGGAGCTGCCGGCGCTGGTCGCCGCCCATTTCCCCGCCGACATGGGCCGGCAGGGCATTTTCGGCCACTCGATGGGGGGCCATGGCGCGCTGACCATCGCGCTGAGGAACCCCGACCGGTTCGCAAGCTGCTCGGCCTTCGCGCCGATCGTCCAGCCGAGCACGGCGGGATGGTCGCGGCCGGCGCTGGAGAAATATCTGGGGCCGGACGAGGCGAGCTGGCGCGGCTGTGACGCCACGCTGCTGATCGCGGACGGCCACCGCTTCCCCGAACTGCTGGTCGACCAGGGCACGGCCGACGGCTTTCTCGACGAAGGCCTGCGCCCGTGGCTGCTGGACGAGGCCTGCCGCGCGGCCGGCATGGAGCTGACGCTGCGCATGCAGGACGGCTACGACCATTCCTACAACTTCATCTCCACCTTCATGGACGACCATCTGAAGTGGCACGCCCAGCGGATGGGGTGAGCCGGCACGGCATATAGCCTGGAGCATCGGAATAATCCGAAAACCGCGTACGCTTTTCGGTCCGATGCTCCAGCTATGGCCGATCGGCCTGCTGCATCCGGCACTCCGGCGGCGGCACGATGCCGATGTCGACGAGATCGATATGGGCCGCGCCGAACATCTTGCGGGCAATGGCCACGATGTCCTGCGCATGGTCGCCCGGCGAGAACTCATCGTCGACGCTCACCTCGATCGACAGTGTAAGGCGCACTTTCTGGTTCATGTCAGCCTGCCTGAAGAGACCATTGCTGGACGTTTCCAGCGCAGCGGGAACGGAGCGCTGCGGCGCGACGGCCGCCTGCGGTCACGTAAATCCAAGGGAGGAGACAACGGCCACCAGAAGCAGCGACATAGCGGCGAGCACAAGCACGTAGTTCATCGGAGTTCCCCTGTTCGGGCCAGTTTTCAAAAACCGGTAGCCGATTGCGGGAACATGGACTTTGCGGCGGCGCAAAGAAAAGTGGCCTGCCGGGCGACTGGCCGATGGACGCCAGTCTGCCCGCCGTCAACATTTGTGGCGGCGGGCAGATAAATTTTCGGGTCGATTTTCAGTTGCCGGCAAGGCTGCCGCTGAACACCGTCGTGGCATCACCCGTTTCGCCGTCGAACTGGACCTTGGCGTAGGAACCAGCGCCCAAATTGGCAGGGACCCCCACATGCAGGGGAACCGAGACGGTGGAACCATCTTCAAGAACGATGGTGCGCGCCTGGCTGTCATAGGACCGGACGGTGCCGCTGATGGTGCTGGCCGCCATGGCGGAGCCCGAAAGCAGGGCGAGCGCGGCAAGCGAAGCGAGAATCCTGGTCATCTTTTCAATCCTTCTAAGCATTTATAATTACAAAGCAATTTCGATCCATTGCTTTGACCCTCCGGATATAGGCGCCTCGAAAGACAGTCAGTAGATGTTCAAGATTGACCAGTCTGTTCACGATAACTGGACGGCAAAAGCGGGCAGGAATTGACGCAGGAAAGAACTTCCCCGCAATGCCCCCTGTACGGCGCGCGCCATCGCGAATGGCTGCCGGGCGCACCAAACCCACAGCGGGCGGAGAAAGACGGAACTTGCAAGGAAACTGGTGCCGCTGAAGGGACTCGAACCCCCGACCCCATCATTACGAATGACGTGCTCTACCAACTGAGCTACAGCGGCCCCGGAGGGCGAACCTCCGAAAGTGCGGGCGTGATACCCGCAAGCCCGGGCAAATTCAAGATGGCCCGCGTAAATTCAGCATGGATTGTCGACGGCGATGCATTCCCGGCCGGATATGGCCGGCAAAGCGGCATGCTGTACGGGAAGGTCCTGTTCGCAGTTCGCCAACAGCGTTGATTGATCGGCTTTCTGCGGGTAACCATCAGCACATCGTAAGCGGCTTTCAAAGGATTCCGGCTTGGACCCGATCGAAAAAGCGATTCGGAACGCCCTGGAAAAAGGCAACGCCGGGGACCGGGCCTTCCGCGAGAAGGTGTACCGTTCGGCCTTCTCCGCGCTCGATCGCGCCTTGCAGGCCAATCCGAACGTAACGGTCGAGACGGCCATCAACCGCCGCAAGGCCATGCAGGCGAAGATCGCGGAGATCGAGGCGGAATTCCTGCCGGCGCCCTCGGCCGCCGGTTCCGCAATGGCGGATGAAGACAGCGTGCCGGCACCAAGCGTGGACGCGCCAGTCCAGGCCGCAGCGGCCGGTCCTGCCCCGCGCGGGCCGCGCAGCGAACCGACGCTCGACACGCCCACCGGTCATACCGATGCGCCTTCCAACGGGCATGTGCTGCCGGAAGTGCCGGACATCATGCCAGATGCGCCGCTGCCGCGCACGGCGGCCGAGCCGCAGCCCGACCGGGCCCCGCGGCGGCGGCGCCCACGCAAGCGCGGCCTCCCCGCCCTGTTCACCGGCCTGACGCTGCTGGTCATCATCGGCCTCGGCGCCTGGTGGCTGCTGCAATCGGGCGCGCTGCGCTCGCCGGAAGAGCGCGGCGAGGTGCCTGTGCCGCCGGCCAGCGTGGAGGACGAGGATTTCTCGCCCTCAGGCTCGACTGCGCCGCTGCAGACCGGGCAGGCGGAATTCTCCGGCGAATGGATCACCGTCTTCACGCCGCTCGACCCGACGACGGTTTCCACGCCCTCGGATGCCAGCGCCGAAGTGATGGAGGACGACAGCGGCTCTTTCCTGCGGGTGCGCTCGGGCGGCTCCGGCTCCGCCGTCTCTTTCGACGTCGGCCAGGGCATACTCGACGAGGTGGCGGGCACGCGGGCGGTCTTCGTGCTGGTGGCCCGCGCCGAGGACGGCAAGGAAACGCAGATATCCATCGACTGCAATTTCGGCGAGCTCGGCGATTGCGGGCGCAAGCGCTACGAGGTCGGGCGCGAGCGCAGCGAATATCTGTTCGACGTGCAGTTGCCCGACAAGCGCGCCGGAGCGGCCGGCACCATCGCCATCAATTCCGATGTCGAGAACCAGGGCAAGGCCATCGACATCTACGAGATCAGGGTTTCGCCCAACCAGTAAGCCGTTGTTTTTACGCCTGTCGGTGTCCCGCAACCGGGCCCCACTTGCGGGCGACATGCGCTAATCCAGAAGCTCCTTCAGCGTCTCGATGCGGTCCGCCTCAGCCGAGGGCTTGTCCCAGCGCAGGCGCGAAATGCGCGGAAACCGCATGGCCACGCCGGACTTGTGGCGTGTCGAACGGTTCAGGCCCTCGAACGCCACCTCCAGCACCAGCCCGCTCTGCCGGTCGGCACGCACGGCGCGCACCGGTCCGAAACGCTCGACCGTGTTGTCGCGCACATATTTATCGATCTGGCGCAGTTCCTCGTCGGTGAAACCGAAATAGGCCTTGCCGACCGGCACCAGTTCCTCCTCGCCCTCCGCACCCGACCAGACGCCGAACGTATAGTCGGAATAGAAGGAGGAGCGCTTGCCGTGGCCGCGCTGGGCATACATCAGCACGGCATCGATAACATGCGGATCGCGCTTCCACTTGAACCACGGCCCCTTGGGCCGCCCGGCGAGATAGGGCGAATCCCACCGCTTCAGCATCACCCCCTCGATGATCGGATGCGGCGGCGCGATGCGAAGATCCTCCAGCGCTTCCCAGCCTTCGAAGGTGACCAGCGGCGAAAGGTCGAAGCGGGCAGGATCGAGCGTGGCGACGATTGCCTCCAGCCGGTCGCGCCGGTGGCGAAAAGGCAGTGCGCGCAAATCCTCCCCGCTCCATTGCAGGAGATCGTAGCAGCGCACGAAGGCCGGATAATTCTGCATGATCTTCGGCGAAACCGTCTTGCGGTTCAGCCGCTGCTGAAGGTCGGAGAACGTGCCGGTGGCGGCGGGCGAGCCGACCAGCAATTCGCCGTCGATGACGGCCTCGAAGTCGATGGCGTCGGCGAGGTCGGGAAAGGCGCGGGACACGTCGTCGCCGGTGCGCGAATAAAGCCGCTGGACGCCGCCTTCGGACGACACCTGCACGCGGATGCCGTCCCATTTCCATTCGGCGGCATAGTCGGCCGGGTCGAGCCTGTGGAGGTCCCCTTCACCCACCGGATTGGCCAGCATGACCGGACGGAACAGGGCGCGCGCGGCGCGTTCGGGCTTGGGCGCGCGCCCTTCCAGCCAGGCGAACAGTTCCGTATAGGGCGGCTCCAGCCCGTGCCACAATTCCTCGATCTCAGCCACGTCCACCGGGCCGAGATCGGCCACGGCCTGCTTGGCGAGACGAGCCGAGATGCCGATGCGCAACCCGCCGGTGACCAGCTTGATGATGGCGAAGCGGGCGGGAATATCGGACTGGTCGAGCAGGCCGGCCAGCACCTTCGGCCCGTCGGAGCGGCTGGCGGCCTGCAATTTGGCGATGACTTCGGAAAGCGTCATGTGATGGGGAGAGGAAGCACCCCCACCCGTGCCCCCTCCCCGCAAGGAGGAGGGGGACGCAGTGCCTGATGCGCTTTCGCTTGGTTGATCCGTATCGGTGACAGACAAGACGGCCGCCGCGCGGGCGTCCTCCCCTCCCCCTTGTGGGGAGGGGTCGGTGGGGGCCATGTCCCGCTCACTCGGCCATACCAGCGAGACGGTCTCGGCCAGATCGCCGACATAGTCGTAGGAATAGCCGAACAGCACCGGATCGATGCGCTCGGTGACCAGCGTGCGCAGCATGGCCGGCTTCACCGCTGCGATGGACAGGTCGCCGGTCATCGCCGCCAGCGCCAGCCCGCGATCCGGGTCCTCCGTCTCGCGGAAATAATCCGTCAGCAGCTTGAGCTTGCCGTTGCGCGACGGCGTCAGCACCAGCCGGTCGAGAAGTTCGGCAAAACGGTTCATCTGCTTGTGAAGGCGCTTGACAGTCCCCGTGCCCGGAAAGAACTATCCGCCCTGTTCAAGGGGTAGGGGCTACAATTCATGAACTTCAAAATACTGTACATCTCGTTGCTGCCATTTGCGGTTGCTGTTCCGTCAGCATCCGCGGCGGATTTTTCGATCGGATTCGACTGGGGAAACATAAAGAAGTGCACCAGTGGAAATCCAAACACCGTTGTGAATCCCAAATTTACGCTGCGAGGCGTGCCTGCAGGGACGGCATCTATTCGCTTCCACATGGTTGATCTTGCCGTGCCGCGCTATCCGCATGGTGGGGGCAAGGTCGCATATAAGGGCGAATCGACCGTAGCACCGGGCGCCTTCAAATATCGCAGCCCATGCCCGCCAAATGGGCGTCATACCTATCAGTGGACGGCGACCGCGCTCGATGCCAAGGGCAAGAAGCTCGGAGAAGCGAAGGCACGCAAGGCCTATCCCTGAAACGTCGGGCATCAGTCCCCCTCGTCCTCATAGCCAACGAGATGCAGCGGGCGGGCACTGATGCCCTGCAATTCGCACCAGCGCACCAGCGCCTCCTCGCGGCCATGCGTGACCCACACCTCGCCGGCGCCGGTCTCGGTGATGGTTTCGCAAAGCTCGTCCCAGTCGCAGTGGTCGGAGATGATCAGCGGCAGTTCGACGCCGCGCTGGCGGGCGCGCTGGCGAATGCGCATCCAGCCCGAGGCGAAGCAGGAGACGGGATCGGGAAAGCGTCGCGCCCAGCGATCGGCGAAGGCCGATGGCGGGCCGATGACCACGGCCCCGGCAAAATCGCCCTTGCGGCCCGCCTCCACCGTCGCCGGCTCCAGCGCGCCGAGGTCGATGCCCTCATTCTGATAATAGGCGCTGAGCCTGGCCAGCGCGCCATGGATATGGATCGGTCGGTCGTAACCCGCCTGCCGCAGCAGCTTCATCACGCGCTGCGCCTTGCCCAGCGCATAGGCGCCGACCAGATGGGTGCGCTCGGGAAACTGCGCCACGGATTTCAACAGCCGGGCGATTTCCTCCTGCGGCGGCGGATGGCGGAAGACGGGCAGCGCGAAGGTCGCCTCGGTGATGAACACGTCGCAGGGCACGAGCTCGAAGGGCGTGCAGGTCGCATCCGGCATGCGCTTGTAATCGCCGGAGGCCACGATGCGCAGGCCCCCCTTCTCCACCGCGATCTGCGCCGAACCCAGCACATGGCCGGCCGGATGGAAGGTGACGGAAACGCCGGCAATATCGATCGTCTCGCCAAAGCCGACCACCTGCGTGGCCCCGGCAAAATCCTCGCCATAGCGCAGCGCCATGATGTCGAGCGTCTGGCGCGTGGCCAGCACCTTGGCATGGCCGGCGCGCGCATGGTCCGAATGGCCGTGGGTGATCAGGGCACGGGCCACCGGCCGCACCGGATCGATGAAGAAATCGCCGGGCGGGCAATAGAGCCCTTCGGGGCGAGGCTGGAGCAGGTCGCTGGCGCGCATGGCTGACAGATAGGTCGTTTCGAAGGCACGGAAAGACGCACTGTGCCTTCGACCTGCCGCCCGCGCAAGCAAATGATCCTGTTTTGTTCTTTTTGCTTGGCGATCCGTCCGGCCCGCGCTACCTGTGGGAGCGTGACAGCGAAGCCCGCGCCATTGCAGGAAACGGCCGTTGCCCACCTGCCCGAGCCGTTCCTGAAATGGTTCGCCGGCAAGGGCTGGATGCCGCGCGCCCATCAGCTCGAGCTGCTCGCCCGCGCGCAGGCCGGGCAATCCACGCTGCTGATCGCGCCCACGGGCGCCGGCAAGACGCTGGCCGGCTTCCTGCCGTCGCTGACCGAACTGGCGGTGCGGCCGAAGCGCAAGCCCGGCCAGGCCCGGCGCGGCATCCACACGCTCTACATCTCGCCGCTCAAGGCGCTGGCGGTGGACATCGAGCGCAATCTCGGCAAGCCGGTCGCGGAAATCGGCCTTTCCATCGACATCGAGACGCGCACCGGCGACACGCCGGCCCACAAGCGCCAGCGCCAGAAACTCGCTCCGCCCGACATATTGCTGACCACGCCCGAGCAGCTTGCCTTGCTGATCGCAAGTGCCGACGCCAGGCGCTTCTTCGAGGATCTGCGCTTCGTGGTCTTCGACGAGTTGCACTCGCTGGTGACCTCGAAGCGCGGCCATCTGCTTTCGCTGGGGCTCGCGCGGCTGCGCGCCATCGTGCCGGGGCTCCAGACCATCGGGCTTTCCGCGACCGTGGCCGAGCCGGACGATCTGCGCCGCTGGCTGGTGTCGCAGAATGCGCCCGACGAGCTGGCCGGGCTTGTCACCGTAGAAGGTGGAGCCAAGCCCGACATCTCCATCCTCGACTCGCAGGAACGGGTGCCATGGGCGGGCCATTCGGCGCGCTACGCCATTCCGGAAATCTACGAGGCGATCCGGCGGCACAGGACGACGCTTTTGTTCGTCAACACCCGCAGCCAGGCGGAAATGCTGTTCCAGGAGCTTTGGCGCGCCAATGAGGATGCGCTGCCCATCGCGCTGCATCACGGCTCGCTCGATGTCGGCCAGCGGCGGCGGGTGGAAAAGGCCATGGCCGACAATGCGCTGCGGGCCATCGTCGCCACCTCGACGCTCGACCTCGGCATCGACTGGGGCGATGTCGATCTCGTCATCCATGTCGGCGCGCCGAAAGGCGCCAGCCGGCTTGCCCAGCGCATCGGCCGCGCCAACCACCGCATGGACGAGCCGTCGAAGGCGATCCTCATCCCCGCCAACCGCTTCGAGGTGCTGGAATGCCGGGCGGCGCTCGACGCCAACTATCTCGGCGCGCAGGATACCCCGCCCTTGCTGGCCGGTGCGCTCGACGTGCTGGCCCAGCATGTGCTTGGCACGGCCTGTGCCGCCCCCTTCGATGCCGATGCGCTTTATGAGGAGGTGCGATCCGCCGCGCCCTATGCGGCGCTCGACCGCGTGACCTTCGACCGCGTGGTCGATTTCGTCGCCACCGGCGGCTATGCGCTGCGGAACTACGAGCGCTATGCCCGCATCCGCAAGACGAAGGAAGGGCTGTGGCGCATCACCCATCCGCGCATCGCCCAGCAATACCGGCTCAATGTCGGCACCATCGTCGAGATGCCGGAACTAAACGTGCGCTATGTGCGCGTGAGCCGTGGACTGGCCGGCCATGGAGGGCGGGTGCTGGGCAAGGTGGAGGAATATTTCGCCGAAACGCTACGGCCCGGCGACAATTTCCTGTTCGCCGGCAAGATCCTGCGCTTCGAAGGCATCCGCGAGAACGAATGCGTGGTGTCGGCCGGCTCCGGCGCCAACATCATCGTGCCGAGCTATGCCGGCGGCAAGTTCCCGCTTTCCACCTATCTGGCCGATCAGGTGCGCGCCATGCTGGCCGATCCGGACAGATGGTCGACGCTGCCCGAACAGGTATCCGACTGGCTGCGGCTGCAAAAGCAGAAATCCATGCTGCCGAAGCGCGGCGATCTGCTGGTCGAGACCTTTCCGCGCGGCGACCGGCACTACATGGTGTGCTATCCGTTCGAGGGGCGGCTGGCGCACCAGACGCTCGGCATGCTGCTGACACGCCGGCTGGAGCGCGCCAACGCCCGCCCGCTCGGCTTCGTCGCCACCGACTATTCGCTGGCCATCTGGGCGCTGGACGACATGGGCGCGCTGTTCAGGGCGAAGAAGCCGTCATTGGCGGAGCTGTTCGACGAGGACATGCTGGGCGACGACCTCGAAGCCTGGCTCAACGACAGCTGGATGCTGAAACGCATGTTCCGCACCTGCGCGGTGATCTCCGGGCTGATCGAGAAGCGCTTTCCGGGGCAGGAAAAGACCGGCAGGCAGGTGACGGTCTCGGCCGACCTGATCTACGATGTGCTGCGCGGCCACGAGCCCGACCATATCCTGCTGCAGGCGACGCGGGCCGATGCCGGCGCCGGCCTGCTCGATGTCAGCAGGCTTGCCGACATGCTCTCGCGCGTGCGCGGGCGAATCGTGCATAAGCCGCTGGAGCAGATTTCGCCGCTGGCCGTGCCGGTCATGCTGGAGATCGGCAAGGAATCGGTCAATGGCGGCGCCAATGAGAGCCTGCTGATGGAGGCGGCCGAACTGGTCGAGGAAGCGATGGGACGCGGATGAATCTTTCGCCGGCCACCATGATGCCCGATGCCGAACTGGTCGCCATCGCCGGCGAGCGGGCCGTCTGCGATATGCGCGGCGTCCTCTATTTTCCTGAAACGGACGTGCTGGCCGTATCGGATTTGCATCTGGAAAAGGGTTCTTCGCTGGCCCGGCGCGGGGCGCTGCTGCCGCCCTATGACACCATCGCCACGCTGGCGCGGCTGCAGGAGGCGCTCGATCTCTACCGGCCGCGTATCGTCGTCAGCCTCGGCGATTCCTTCCATGACGGCGAAGGGGCTGCACGCCTGCATCCCGCCTTCCGCGAGCGGCTGGAGGCGATGATGGCGGGGCGCGACTGGTTCTGGATCGCCGGCAACCACGATCCGGACGCGCCGGCGGATCTGCCGGGCGACACCGTGCGGGAGCTTGCCATCGGCGCGCTGCTGTTCCGGCACGAGCCGTCGCGAACCCCGGTCGAAGGCGAGATCGCCGGCCATCTGCACCCTTGCGCGCGCATCGTCCAGCGCGGCCGCTCGGTCAGGCGGCGCTGCTTCGCCAGCGACGGCGCGCGCATGGTGATGCCGGCCTTCGGAGCCTATACGGGCTCGCTCAACGTGCTCGACCGCGCCTATGCCGGCCTGTTCCGCCGCGACAGCCTGATGGCCTACATGATGGGCCGCGACCGCGTCTTCGCGATCGCCGGCTCCATGCTGCGACCCGGCTGAACGGCTGCCGAGTCATCCGGAAAAACGGCCCCTTGCCCGTTCATGGGGCAGCGCCCAGATTTGACCGGTGGATTTGAAGCGCTCGTCATCCCGGCCAAGGGAGCGTCAGCGACCGCGAGCCGGGATCCATGCCTGAACCCTGGACAGGCCACGGAATGGATCCCGAAGCGCTCCACCATCCGCTTCCGGATGAAATGCCTCAATCCCTGCGGAAGACGATGCTGCCCAGCCAGCCCACGGCCATGGCGAAGGCCACCGACAGCGCGCCGTAGAAGAGGCCGTGATTGTGGGCGAGGCGGAATACCGCCTGCTCGAAGCCGGCCTTGCGGATTTCGAGCTGGGCCGAGCTTTCCTTCACGAACATGCCGTTCTTGAACAGGAAGGCGCGCGCCTTGTGGGTGCCGACCGGCGCGTCGGGCGCCAGCCGCACCGTGGCGCGGAACAGGTTCTGCGACAGAAAGCGCACCCCGCCGACATTCTCGCTGTAGAGCCCGGCGGCGACCTTGCGGTTGCGCAGCGCCTTGGTGAATTCGGCAATGGTGAGCGGGTTGCCTTCGGGATCGGCCGGTTGCAGGTAGATGTTGTTGGTGCCGAGCGAAAGCTGGCGGTAGCTGACCGGCTCGGTGATGTCCTGGAACGGACGCGTGGTGGCGACCGAATAGGAAACCGGAACGTTCTCGAACTCCTCCGACTGGAGGTTGATCCACACGCCCAGCACCCGGTCCTTGCGGCGCACGACGATGCGCCGCGCCGGCCCCTCGAGCACCACGATCACATCGTAGCGCCCCTGCCGGGCCACTTCGGGATCGACATTTTCGAGCGCCCCGAAAATGGTGAGGTCCGCGCCCGAGAACCCGGCGGTGATCGAGATATGCTCGGTCGACAGCCCGATCTGGATGCCTTCGGGATTGGGATTCTGCGCCGCCGCCGGAATCGACATGGCGACCAGCGCCAGAAGCGGCAGCAGCAGGCACAGGACGGGCGTCGCGCGGACCGTCATCAGCCCAGCCCCGGAATGCTGAGCGAATAGACATTGTCCGGCCGGATGAAGAGATCGACGGCCAGGCGCAGCGCAACGGCCAGCACCAGAAGGGCCAGCAGCGCCCGCAATTGCTCGCCCCGCAGCTTCTGTCCCGCCTTGACGCCATACTGCGCTCCGGCCACGCCGCCCACCATCAACAGCATGGCCAGCACGATATCGACGGTGTAGTTCGTCGAGGCGTGCACCAGCGTCGTATAGGCCGAGGTGAAGATGATCTGGAACAGCGAGGTGCCGACGACGACATTGGTGGGCACACGCAGCAGATAGATCAGCGCCGGCACCATGATGAAGCCGCCGCCCACGCCCATGATCGACGACAGGAAGCCGATGATCGCGCCGATGACGAGCACGGGGATGACGCTGACGAACAATTTGGAGGTGCGGAACCGCATCTTCAGCGGCAGGCGGTGAATCCAGTTGTGCTGGCCGGGTTTCTTCAATCCCGTCGGCGCCCCGCCGCGCGAGGCCCGCAACGACCGCACGCTTTCCACCAGCATCAGCGCCCCGACGCTGCCCAGCAGCACGACGTAGAGCAGCGAGATGAACAGGTCGAGCTGGCCGAGGCTGCGCAACAGCGAGAACACATAGACGCCCGCCGTCGAACCCACGATACCGCCGGCCAGCAGCATGAAGCCGAGCTTGAAGTCCAGCGTGCCGCGCTTCATGTGCGACATGGCGCCGGAGAAGGACGAGCCGATGACCTGGTTGGCGCCGGTGGCGACGGCGATGGCAGGCGGGATGTTGTAGAAGATCAGCAGCGGCGTGATCAGGAAACCGCCACCCACCCCGAACAGACCCGAGAGGAACCCCACCGCCGCGCCCATGGCCAGCAGCACGAAGACATTGACGGAAATTTCCGCAATCGGGAGATAAATGCCCACCCGTCTATTCCAATCGACCGTCGTTTCCGGACCGCATCATAGCGCCGAAAAGCTAACCTGTTCTTGCACGGGAACCGCGGACGGACTTTCGTCCGCCGCAGCCTTGAAACCAGAACCATGTCAATCAGTTAACAGGCAAATATGTGGCAAGGCATCGTATAAACGACGCTGTCCACTTTTATTTGCGTTCTATTTGCGCGCCACAGCGAACCCAGCGCCCAGCGGCTCGCCGAAAGCGGGCGCAACTGTCCGCTTTGTGTGCCTGCGGCGAGGGATCATCTGCCTGCGCGCCTGCGGCGTCGCGGTTGCCGCTTTGCGCGCCTGCGGCGTCGCGGTTACCGCTTTGCGCGCCTGCGGCGTCGCGGGTTACCTACGCGCCAGAAGGGCCTCCACCAGCTTCTCGTCGACCTCACCGGTCGGCGACAGCCCGTTGTCGGTCTGGAAGGCGATGATGGCGTCCTTGGTCTTGCCGCCCATGACGCCGTCGACCGCGCCGGCCGAATAGCCGTTCTTGTTGAGGATGGCCTGGATGTTCTGCACCGCCTTCTTCATGTCGACGGAGGCAGTGGTGACGGGCTCATCCAGCCAAGCGTCGGGAATGGTGACGCCGTTGGCATCCATGTCGAGTTCCCTCGCCTGCCACAGCTCCGCCGTCTGGCGCGCCTTTTCGAGTTGCTCGGGACGCAGCACCTTGGCGATCTCGTCACGCTTGGTGGCGGCGTCCTTGTCCCCGGTTTTGGCAACCAGCGCGAACCACTTGTAGGAATCCTCGAGGTTCTGCGTCATGCCGACGCCCTTGGCGGCGAGGATGCCGAGATTGAACTGGCTGTCCTTGACGCCGAAATCGGCGGCGGCCTTGAACCAGCGCACCGCACCCTCGTTGTCGGCGGCGCCATCGGGACCCATGGCCAGCAGCACGGCGAGATTGTGCATGGCGCTGGCATTGCCCTGCCCGGCCGCCATCTCGTACCATCTCCTGGCCTTGTCGGTGTCACGTTCGACGCCGATGCCCTTTTCGTAGAAATTGCCGATGCGGTACTGCGCCGGCGCCAGGCCCTTATCGGCGGCGCTTTCATACCATTTGGCGGCGGCGGCCATGTCTTCCTGCACCCCGCGGCCCTCGGCATAGCGCGCGCCGATCTCAAACAGCGCCTTGGCGTCGCCCGATGCGGCGGCATCGCGCAAGGCCGGCGTGCCGAGATTGGCGGGCACGTCGATCGGCGTGGCGGCAACCGGCGGCACGGCACCGGTCGAGACGGTGTCTGTGGAAACGGGGTCGATGGAAACGGGATCCGGGGAAACGGGATCGGGGGAAACGGGATCGGTCGTAACCTCTTCGGTCCCGCTGGCCTGCGCTTCCGGCACGGCCTCTGCAGGCGTTCCGGCCACCGGAGCCGGCGTCGAAACAGCATCGGGAACCGGCGCGGCGGCCTGTTGCCGCATATCCGCCTCGGCAGCAGCCATCTCGTCTTCCGGACGCACCGGCTCGACCATGCGCGCCGCCTCCGCCTCACGCTCCGGCTGTTCGGGCGTCACGGTTTGCTCGACGACGGCCGGCGCCGTCTCGATGCGGGCGGCCTGCTGCTGGTCGGCCAGGAACGCCTTGCCGAACTGCAGGCCGGCCAGCGCCAGGATCACCGCGCCGACCGCCATCAGGATCGGCTTGCGGCGGGCCTTGAACAGCTCGCCGATGCGCAGTCCCTTGGTCTGGCCGCCCAGGCTCGACTGGCGCTTCAGCGTTTCGGCTTCGGCGGCCGCGGCCTGGGCCGCGCGGCGGGCGGCGGCGATGAAGTCGGACTTCGCCGTGTCGGCGGCCGGGCGGGCGGCGGACTGGCTGCGCTCGTCGCGTACCCGCTTCAGGATGGCGTTGAGATCGGGCGCGCCCGAACCGGGCTCGAGCGGGCGGTTGATCAGCGCCGGCTCCAGCGGTTCATCGAGGCCGATTTCGGCCGGTTCGGCAACCGCGACCGGCTCGGCCGGCCTGGCGGCGGCGGCATCCTTGCGGAAGGCGCGGGTGAGGTTGCCGAGCAGCGACGTCTTGCGCGCGGATTCCTGCCCGGCCGTTTCGCCGAGCGCGGCCTTCGCCGCCTCGGAGGCGGCCTGCGCCGGAGTGCGTATCTGCATTTCGCCGTCCATGGCATCGACCAGAAAGGTCTCGCCCTCGGCAGCCAGGGCGGCCGGCGCTTCCATGTCGAGGCTCGGCGCCCCGGTTACCGCGATCTTGGCCCCCGGCCGCGCGGCCATATCGGCCTCGGCGCCCGGAGCCTCCAGCGAGCCCAGACGCTCGACGATTTTCAGCAGCGTGTCGTGGATGGCCTCGAAGGTCCGGGCATTGCGGTCGTCGGAACGGCGCGTCAGCCCCTCCAGCGTCTTGAGGTCCTGCGCAAGGCCGGCGACGGCGACCTGCTCGATGCCGCCGGTGCCGCCCATGGACTGCACGGCCCGTTCGGCCGCCTCGCGCGCGGCCTCAACGATGGTTTCGCGCGTGCCGGCAAGCGACTGCTCGATCTGGCTCAGGCGCGGGCTGATGTCCTCGAATTCCGGCAGCGGCGTGCCCGGTTGCGCGAGATGCGCCGACAGCCCGGCCACCTGCGCCTCGAGGCTGCGGATCAATTGCTGGTCGAGGGCGCCGAAGCGCTCGGCGGAACCGTCGATCTGCCGGGAGATTTCGGCAAGGCGCACTTCCAGGCCCCGGATGGCTTCCTGTCCGGCCGGCTCGCGGCTTTCTATCTCGCGGGCCAGGGCGTCGAAGCGGGCGTCGATCGCCTCGATCACCTCCGCTCCGTCGAAGGCGGGCGCGATCTCGCGCCGGTCCAGCCTCTCGGCAACCTCGTCCAGCCGCCGCTCAAGGTCGCGGAAGATGATGTTGCCCTGCTCGACGGCATCGCTCTGCCGGCGATCCAGCGAAGCGGCGAACAGGTCGAAGCGCTGCTCCAGCCCTTCCATGAGATGGTCGAGGTCGGGCATGGCCGGCGCCTGGCCGAGCCGTTCGGCGATGATGGCGATCTGGTCGGCGAAGCGTTCCATCATGTCTTCGGGCAGGCGGCTTTCCGCGGCCAGTTCGTCGACCCGGCGCGACAGCATGTTCAGCCGCTCGATGATCTCCAGCGAGGGGCGGTCCTGCGCCACTTCCTCGATCTGCTCGGCCAGCGCGGCGATGCGGTTCTCGATCCGCTCCAGCGAGGCGGGGTCGAAACTGCTGGCCTGCGCCGCCACGGTCGAGGCGACGATGGCGCGCGAGATTTCATCCAGCCGCTCGTCGATCAGGCCGAGCGTGTCGGGAGCGGCCGACGGCTGGGTCATGAACTGGTCGACCGCCACGGCAAGCGTGTGCAGCTTCTCTTCCAGCGAGCCGAGCGACAGCGACTGCGGCAGCGTGTCGACCGCACGCGCGATCTCTTCCAGCCGCTGGCCGAGCACGGCAAAGCCGGCGTCGACGACACGATGGTCGGCGCCGGCCTCGAAACGGCCCTCGAAGGCCGTCCAGCGGCGGTCGAAATCCTCCCAGCGCCGATCGACGGCCCGCACGCTTTCCTCGCGCGCCAGCGTCTCGACCTGGGCCTTGAGCTGTTCCAGCTCCAGCCGAAGCAGATTGACGCTGCGATCGTCGTTCCTGTGGGCCAGTTCCCGAACGGATTCGGAAAGGCGCTCCAGTTCACGGCCGAAACGGACGCCGTCGCCGGCGCCGGCGCCGGACCGGCCGGCCTTGTCGATGTCGCGGCGCAGGACCTCGAATTCGCGATGCAGGTCGGCGGCCATCTGCTGGCGCAATTCGTCGCGCAGCTCCTGCAACTCGCCGGCAATCCTGCCGGCCTTGGCAAGCTCGTCCCCCTGGCCGCGAATGCGGTCCATGTCACGCGCCATCGCCTGATAGCCGGAAACGTGGAGCGGCGCGGAATGGCGCGCGCCCTGCTCGAAGCCGCCGCGGCGCGCGGTCCAGTCCCGTTCCTCGGCAAAGCCGTGCTCGGCGCCGCGCATCAGGCTGTCCGGGCGCGGGCGCTGGTCGGTGCGGCCGAGCTGCAAACGCTCTTCCAGAGCCGCAAGCGACTCGTTGATCTGTTCAAGGGTCGAGTTCGGCTTGCGCGGCCGGCCCGCATTCAGCGTGTCGAGATAGGACCTTCTGTTGCTCATCGCGACGCCCGTTTCCTCACAGCGCCGGCCCCGATGACCGGCTTCCCCTTCAATGCGGTCGGAACGGAAGGCTTCGTCCGGCGTTGTACCCGGCGCCTGCCGAAAACCGTGAAAACTTCGCTACTGGATAAGCACGGAGAACCGACAAGCGCACAATTCGCCGAACGTGGTAAACAAGGCGTTAACTGTGGTTAAGAAGTCGCAACCTGACGCCGGAAAACGTCCGTTCCGCCCGTCTCCGCCCACGATACTTGAACCGGAGGGCGTTTCCCGCTAATCACACCTTACGTAAACGTAATGGGCAGGGCCTCGAAACGCTTGCATATCGGCCTTGTCCGTCAGGCAACACCTCACGATCCGGAACCCCGAATGAAGACCGACAACCTGATGGCCGATCATGCGGCCGCCGCCACCGGCAAACCCCACGAGACCGAAGAGCTGACGCGCATCGGCGAAATGGCCAAGCTTTTCGGCGTCACCTTGCGCACGCTGCGCTTCTATGAGGACAAGGGCCTCATCAACCCGCAGCGCGACGGCAGCACGCGCCTCTATACCCATCGCGACAAGGCACGGCTGAAGCTCATCCTGCTCGGCCGCAAGGTCGGCTTCTCGCTGCGCGACGTGAAGCAGATGATGGATCTCTACGATCCCTCCGGCTCCAACGCCCGCCAGCTCAAGGTGGCGCTGGAGAAATCGGAGAAGCAGATGGCCCGCCTGCAAAAGCAGCGCGCCCTGCTCGACGAAGCCATCGCCGACCTCAGCCTTTCGATGGACGAGGCGCGCCGCATGCTGGCCGGGAACACGGCGCAGCAGAGCGCCGCCTGACCGACCTTCGGGCATGGCGCCTGCCCCTCGCCGCTTCGGGCGGGGGAGCCGATGGCCGGCCCCGTGCCGCATGCCAGAATAAGCATGCAGAGATAAAGATTTCTTTATATCCCGTTGTCGTTTTCGACGCGATCTGCTAGTCAGCGGGCAGCTTCGCGCCATCGGCCGCGTCCGCGGCACGGCAGCCCGCCGACAGATTCCACTGGAGTGCCATCATGACAGCTAACAAGGACTATGTGGTCGCCGACATCTCGCTTGCCGAGTGGGGCCGCAAGGAGATCGAGATCGCCGAGACGGAAATGCCGGGCCTGATGGCCTGCCGCGAGGAGTTCGGCAAGGCCCAGCCGCTGAAGGGAGCGCGCATCACCGGCTCGCTGCACATGACCATCCAGACCGCGGTGCTGATCGAGACGCTGAAGGCGCTGGGCGCCGAGCTGCGCTGGGCCTCCTGCAACATCTTCTCCACCCAGGACCATGCCGCCGCGGCGATTGCCGATGCCGGCATCCCGGTGTTCGCGGTCAAGGGCGAGACGCTGGAGGACTACTGGACCTACACCGACCGCATCTTCCAGTGGGCGGACGGCGAGCCTTCCAACATGATCCTCGACGACGGCGGCGACGCCACCATGTATATCCTGCTCGGCGCCCGCGCCGAGGCCGGCGAGGACGTGCTGTCCAACCCCGGCAGCGAGGAAGAGGAAATCCTCTTCGCCCAGATCAGGAAGCGCATGGCGGCGACGCCCGGCTTCTTCACGAAGCAGCGCGAGGCGATCCGCGGCGTCACCGAGGAGACGACCACCGGCGTCAACCGCCTCTACCAGCTCCAGAAGAAAGGCCTGCTGCCCTTCCCGGCCATCAACGTCAACGACTCGGTCACCAAGTCCAAGTTCGACAACAAATATGGCTGCAAGGAATCGCTGGTCGACGGCATCCGCCGCGGCACCGACGTGATGATGGCCGGCAAGGTCGCCGTGGTCTGCGGCTATGGCGACGTCGGCAAGGGTTCGGCCGCCTCGCTGGCCGGCGCCGGCGCGCGCGTCAAGGTCACCGAGGTGGATCCGATCTGCGCCCTGCAGGCGGCGATGGACGGCTATGAGGTCGTCACGCTGGAAGACGCGGCGCCGACCGCCGACATCGTCATCACCACCACCGGCAACAAGGACGTCATCCGTCTCGACCATATGCGGGCCATGAAGGACATGGTGATCGTCGGCAATATCGGCCACTTCGACAACGAGATCCAGGTGGCGGCGCTGCGCAACCTGAAATGGACCAACGTCAAGCCGCAGGTCGACATGATCTCCTTCCCGGACGGCAAGCGCCTGATCCTTCTGTCGGAAGGCCGCCTGCTCAATCTCGGCAACGCCACCGGCCATCCGAGCTTCGTCATGTCGGCGTCCTTCACCAATCAGGTGCTGGCCCAGATCGAGCTGTTCACCAAGGGCGGCGAGTACAAGAACGAGGTCTACGTGCTGCCCAAGCATCTCGACGAGAAGGTGGCGCGGCTGCATCTCGACAAGCTCGGCGCCAGGCTGACCACGCTCTCGGACGAACAGGCCTCCTATATCGGCGTGACGCCGCAGGGACCGTTCAAGCCGGAACACTACCGCTATTAACCAAGCTTGGAAATACTACCACATATAGGGCCGGGCGGTTGACTTTCCGTCCGGCCCTATTTTTGCGGGCCGGCCTGCTTCACGCAGATTCGGCGAGGCGGTATTGTGAGGTGATTCGCGACGCTTCAGCCGGTCATGGGTTCGGGTCCAAAGGGGTGGGCTGGTGGCCGGGTTTTCCGGCTGAGCGTCCTTGCAGACGGCGGCGGAGAGGATCACGACATGCCGGGGGAAAACCCGCTTCGAGCGGGAAAGGCCGTTTCCGGCGGCCATAGCGATTCCAGCGGCGGGATTGTCCCGTCCTTCGGTTGGCGCACGCCGGCCGGGCGGCGGCTTGGCTGGCTGCTGGCCTCCTCGGCGCTTGCCCTCCCCCTCTCCACCCTGAACGCCGCGGCACAGACGGCGGCGCGGGCCGCCCTGCCCATCGGCACCTCCGAGGTCATCCAGCTCGCCCTGTCGGTCGGCGTCATGGGCGCTGCCCTGATTTCGGCGATCGTGCTCATCCGCGAACGCCAGCGCACGGCGGCCGAGAATGTGCAGCTTCGCGCCCGCATCGCCGACGTCAACGCCGCCCTCCAGCGCTCGGAAGCGATCCTCAACCTGCGCGACCAGCGCGTCATCGTCTGGGCCGGAGACAACCAGAAGCCCGAGCTGATCGGCGCCCTGCCGCTCACCACGGGCGCACCGGAGGAGCGGGCCGCTTTCCTCGCCTTCGGACGCTGGCTGGCGCCCCGCTCCGCCGCCGCGCTGGAGCGCGGCATGGCGGCGCTGCGCGAGAAGGGCACGTCCTTCGACCTCATCGCCGAGACCCATGCCGGCGCGCCGCTCGAGGTCCAGGGCCGGAAAGGGGCGACGCATACGCTGGTGCGCTTCCTGTCGCTGTCGGACACCCAGCGGGCCCATGCCCGCCTCAAGCTGGAGAACGAGCGGCTGGCCGCCGACCATGAAACCATTGTCGGCCTGCTCGACGCCCTGAACATGCCGGTGTGGCTGCGCAGCGAGGACGGCCGCCTGAAATGGATCAACCGCGCCTATGCCGATGCCGTCGAGGCGCCGACGGGCGAGGACGCGATCCGCGAGGGCAAGGAATTCCTCGGCGACCGGGCGCGTTCGGCGATCGCCGAGCAGCATCGCAGCCATCCGGTGTTCGCGCAGACGCTTTCCACCGTCATCGAAGGTGACCGCCGCCAGTTCGCCGTGACCGACTACAACGGGGCGAAGGGCTCGGCCGGACTGGCCTGCGACGTCAGCGCGGTGGAAGCCGTGCGCGAGGAATATGAACGCGCCGCGCGCAGCCATGCCGACACGCTCGACCAGCTCAACACGGCTGTGGCGATCTTCGACACCGAACAGAAGCTGCGCTTCTTCAACCAGGCGTTCCAGAAATTGTGGATGCTGGACATCCCCTTCCTCAACAGCGCGCCCGACAACGCCCTGCTGCTCGACAGGCTGCGCAGCGAAGGCAAGATCGCCGAGCAGCCGGAATGGCGGCGCTGGAAGGAGAACCTGCTCGGCGCCTATCGCGCCGTCGAGACGCAGGAGCACTGGTGGCACCTGCCGGACGGCAAGACGATCCGCGTCGTCGCCAATCCGCAGCCCAAGGGCGGCGTCACCTGGCTGTTCGAGAACCTGACCGAGAAGATCGATCTCGAAAGCCGCTACCAGACCGCCGTGCGCGTGCAGGGCGAGACGCTCGACAACCTGGCCGAGGGCGTGGCAGTGTTCGGGCCCGACGGCCGCCTGCGCCTCTCCAATCCCGCCTTCGCCGCGCTGTGGGAACTGGACCACGCCATCGTCCAGCCGAACGTGCATGTCGCCTCGATCCGGGCGGTCTGCGACAGCCGCGCCACGGACAGCCCATGGGGCGGCTTCGTTGCCGCCATCACCGGCTTCGACGAGGAGCGGCGCAACTGGCACGGGCTGGTCGAGCTGAATTCCGGCAGCGTGCTGCGTTATGCCGTCATCCACCTGCCCAACGGCCAGGTGATGACCACCTTCGTCGACGTGACCGACAGCGTCAATGTCGAGCGGGCGCTGAAGGAGAAGAACGAGGCGCTGCTGAAGTCCGACCAGATCAAGAACGACTTCGTGCAGCACGTCTCCTACGAGCTGCGCTCGCCGCTCACCAACATCATCGGCTTCACCGAACTGCTGTCGCTGCCGGCCACCGGGCCGCTGTCGCCGCGCCAGCGCGAATATGTGGAGCATATCGGTTCGTCGTCATCGGTGCTGCTCACCATCGTCAACGATATCCTCGACCTCGCCACGGTCGACGCCGGCATCATGCAGCTCGAGATCACCGAGGTCGACGTCGGCAACGCCATCGCGGCCGCCGCCGAGCTGGTTTCCGAGCGCCTGCAGGAACACGCCATCAAGCTGGAGGTCGATGCGTCGGCCGCACCCAGGAGCTTCAATGGCGACGAGGTGCGCATCCGCCAGATCCTCTACAATTTGCTGACCAATGCCGCGAACTACGCGCCGGAAGGCAGCGCAGTGCGGCTGACATGCCGGCAGTTGGCCGACAGCGTCGAGTTCGCCGTGCATGACGACGGGCCCGGCATGCCGCCCGACGTGCTCGACCTCGTGTTCCACCGCTTCGAATCGCGGGTCAATGGCGGGCGTCGGCGCGGCGCGGGCCTCGGCCTGTCGATCGTCAAGAGCTTCGTGGAGCTGCATGGCGGCACTGTGCGCATCGAAACCGGCGCCGGCCGGGGCACCACCGTCGTCTGCACCTTCCCCGACACTCCGGCGGGCGTGCGCCAGGCCGCGGAGTAGGCCGGTTCATGGAAGCCTCCGCTTTCGAGGTGGTGCTTGAGGACGAGGCCGCGACACGGCGCTTCGGCGAAGACCTCGCCATGGCTGTGCGGCCGGGCGACGTACTGGCCCTGCAAGGCGACCTTGGCGCCGGAAAATCCACGCTGGCGCGCGCCCTGATCCGCGCCCTTGCCGACGATGAAGCGCTGGAAGTGCCAAGCCCCACCTTCACTCTGGTGCAGAGCTACGAGACGCGATTTCCGGTCCATCACTTCGACCTCTATCGCCTCGGCGCGGAAGACGAACTGGACGAACTCGGCTTCGAGGAAGCAATCGCCGAAGGCGTGGCGCTGGTGGAATGGCCCGAACGCGCCGGCAGCCGCCTGCCCGGCACAGCCCTTTCGGTCGAGCTTGTCCACGAAGGCGAAGGCCGGCGCGCGCGCATTTCCGGCAGCGGCGAGGCGCTGGCGCGGGTCGGGCGGTCGCTCGCCATGCGCGCCTTTCTCGCAAGCGCTGGCTGGGGCAACGCCCAGCGCCGCCATCTCACGGGCGACGCCTCGGCCCGCTCCTACGAAACGGTGCGGCTGGAGGGCGAGCCCAAGCGCATCGTGATGAACTCGCCGCCGCTGGTGATGGGCCCGCCGGTGCGCGACGGCAAGCCCTATGCCGAGATCGCCCATACCTCGAAGACCATTTCCGCTTTCGTCGCCATCGACCGGGCATTGCGCGAAGCCGGCATCTGCGCCCCGGAAATTTACGCGCAGGACCTCGACAACGGCTTCCTGCTCATCGAGCATCTGGGCAGCACCGGCGTGCTGGACGATGCGCGCAATCCGATACGGGAGCGCTATCTCGCGGCCGCCGAACTGCTGGCCGACATGCACGGCCGGCAATGGCCTTCCCGCATCGAGGCCGCGCCCGGCGTGATCCACGAGGTGCCGCCCTTCGACCGCGAAGCCATGCTGATCGAGGTCGACCTGCTGGTCGACTGGTATGTGCCGGCCGTGACCGGCCAGCCGGCCGATGACAGCCTGCGCGCCCGCTACCGGCAGGAGTGGAACGATACGCTCGACCGCATCGACGATTTTGAACCCACGCTGATGCAGCGCGACTATCATTCGCCGAACCTGATCTGGCGGGCGGAACGCAGCGGGCATGACCGGCTGGGCGTCATCGATTTTCAGGACGCGCTGATCGGCCCCACCGCCTACGACCTCGCCTCGCTCGCCATGGATGCCCGCGCCACCGTGCCGCGCGATGTCGAGCAGGCGACCGTGGACGCCTATCTCGCCGCCCGGCGCGCCGCCGGCCCCTTCGACGAAGCTGCTTTCCTCGAAGCCTACGCCCTGATGGCGGCGCAACGAAACTCCAAGATCCTCGGCATTTTCGTGCGCCTGCACCGCCGCGACGGCAAGCCCGGCTATCTCAAGCACCTGCCCCGCATCCGCGACTATCTGCGCCGCGCGCTCGCCCATCCGGCGCTGGCTTCCCTGCGCGCCTTCTATGAAGAACAGGGCTTTCTGGAGGAGCGCGAACTGTGACGGGTCCGACAAATGCGATGGTGCTCGCCGCCGGGCTCGGCACGCGCATGCGCCCGATCACCGACACGCTGCCGAAGCCGCTGGTGGAGATCGCCGGCCGCACCCTGCTCGACAGGGGACTGGATGCGCTGGCCGATGCCGGTGTGGAAAAGGCAGTGGTGAATGTGCACCATCTCGGCCATATGATCGCGGCGCACGTCGCAGGACGCACCAGCCCGCGCATCGTCATTTCCGACGAAAGCGACAGGCTGCTCGATTCCGCCGGCGGCATCGTCAAGGCGCTGCCGGAACTGGAACCCGACCCGTTCTACATCCTCAATGCCGATACCTTCTGGATCGAGCGCGGCACGCCCGAGCTTGAGCGTCTGGCCGCGACGTGGGACGATGGGCGCATGGACATATTGCTCATGCTCGCCGATCCGGCGAACGTCACCGGTCACAGCGGCAGCACCGATTTCCTGCTCGGTGAAGACGGCCGTCTTGTCCGCGCCAAGGGCGACCCCGCAGGCCTGATCTATGGCGGCGCGGGCATCATCCATCCGCGTATCTTCGCCGACGCGGAAGCGGAGCCGCATTCGCTCAACCTCTATTTCGACCGCACTATTACCGCCGGCCGCCTGTTCGGCATGGCGATGAACGGCCACTGGATCACGGTCGGCACGCCGGATGCCATCGCACCGGCCGAAGCGGCCATCCGGAAATTCCCGGCCGGGGCGGCATGAGAAGCGCGCCACGCGTCTTCTCGATCCCGCCCGGAGCGCCTTTCCTGCCGACACTGGCCGAGGCGCTGCTTTCGGGCACGCTGGTTCCCGATTTCCGCTTCGACGGCGACCCGCTGGCGCTGGCCGACGTCACCATCTATGTGCCGACGCGGCGCGCGGCGCGCGCGCTGCGCACCGAGTTCATGGAGCTGATGGGCGGGCGGGCCGCCATCCTGCCCACGGTGCGACCGCTCGGCGAGTTCGACGAGGACGAGGCGCTGTTCGAGACCGATGCGCCGGAAAGCGCGGCCGCGCTCGACCTTGCCCCGCCCATCGCCTCGACGGAAAGGCTGCTGCTGCTCGCCGTTCTGGTGCGAGCGTGGAAGCAGCGGCTGCCGGCCGAAGTCGCGGCGCGCTTCGCGGAAGAAATCATGGTGCCGGCCTCGGCCGCCGATGCCATCTGGCTGGCGCGGGACCTGGCCGAACTGATGGACGAGGTGGAGACGGAAGGCTCCGACTGGGCGAAGCTTGCCGATCTCGTCACCGGCAACCTTGCCGGCTGGTGGCAGGTGACGCTGGATTTCCTCGGCATCGCCAGCCAGCACTGGCCGCTCATCCTTGCCGAGCGCGACCGTTCCAACCCCGCCGCCCATCGCAGCGCGCTGATCCGCTCCGAGGCCGAACGCCTGCTGCGCAACCCACCCGCCGGCCCGGTCATCGCCGCCGGCTCGACCGGCTCGATCCCCGCCACTGCTGAACTGCTCAAGGTGATTTCCCGCCTGCCCAACGGCGCGGTGGTGCTGCCGGGCTTCGATGCTGCGCTCGACGCGGCCTCGCTGGTCGCCATCTCCGCCCCGGAGGCGCGGCCGGCGTTGCTCGGCCATCCGCAATACGGCCTCGTCAAGCTGGCGGGCAAGATCGGCGTCGCCCGCGACGAGATCGCGCCGCTCGGCGCGCCCGTGCCGGCGCTTGATCTCCGCAACCGGATCGTCAGCGAGGCACTGCGCCCGGCCGACACGACGGAGCTGTGGCCGCAGACGCGCGGACGCTTCAGCGACAGCGACATGGCGGCCGCGCTCGAAGGCGTGACCGTGCTGGAAGCGCCGAACGAGCGCGACGAGGCCACCGCGATTGCCGTGGCACTGCGCCATGCCGTGAGCGTTCCCGGCAAGCGCGCCGCGCTGGTCACAGGCGACCGGGCGCTGGCCCGGCGCGTCTCTGCCGAACTGCTGCGCTTCGGCATCACGGCCGACGATTCCGGCGGCACGCCGCTCGCCAACACGCCGCCCGCCGCCCTGCTGCGCCTTGCGGTACAGGCCGCCTTCCGCCCCGGCGATCCGCTGCCGCTGCTGGCGCTGGTCAAGCACCCGCTGCTTTCGCTGGGGCTGGAGCGCGCGCCCGTGCGCCAGGCGGCCGAACTGATCGAGCTTGCCGCCTTGCGCGGCGGCACAGGGCGCCCTGACATCGCCACCTTGGCCGACCTGTTCGAGCGGCGTCTGGCCGATCCCGGCGACGGCGGGCGCGAGCCGTTCTGGTTCACGCGCTTTCCAGCGCGGCGCATCGCGGAGGCGATCGCCATCGTCCAGCGGCTTGTCGAGGCGCTCGGCCCGCTGCTCGAACTGCGCGGACGCTCCGATCTCGGTGTGCCCCAGTTCGCAGAGGCGAGCACGAAGGCGCTGGAAGCGCTGGGCCGCCATGCCGACGGCAGCGTCACCGCCCTTTATGCCGGCGATGCCGGCCAGAAGCTGGCGCAGGTGCTGCGCGATCTGGTGGCGGCGCAATCGCCCTTCGCCTTCGGCGCGGACGAATGGCCGGACGTGCTCGACGCTCTGCTCGCCCCCGAAACGGTAAAGCCGCGGCAGGGCACCGACCGCACTATTGCCATATGGGGCGCGCTGGAGGCGCGGCTCCAGCATGTCGACACGCTGGTGGTCGGCGGCCTCAACGAAGGGGTGTGGCCGCGCAAGCCGGAGAGCGACCGTTTCATGTCGCGGATGATGAAGGGCGGGCTCGACCTCGAGCCGCCGGAGCGGCGAATCGGCCTTGCCGCCCATGATTTCCAGATGGCGATGGGCGCGCCAAAGGTGATGCTGGCGCGGGCGTTGCGCTCGGGCGACGCGCCGGCCGTGCCATCACGCTGGCTGCAACGTCTGCTCACCTTCACGGGCAAGGACCATGCCGCCGTCATGCGCCGGCGCGGCGAGCAACTGCTTTCATGGGCGCGCACGCTGGATGAAGCGCCGCGCGTGGATTTCGCCCCGCGCCCCTGCCCCGTGCCGCCCGTGGACGTGCGCCCGAAGCATTTCTCAGTCACGGAAATCGAGACGTTGCGGCGCGATCCCTACGCCGTCTATGCGCGCCGCATCCTCGGCCTTCATGCGCTCGATCCGGTGATCCGCGATCCGGGCGCGGCCGAGCGCGGCACGCTGTTCCACGCCATCCTGCACCGCTTTTCTACTGAGGCTGATCCTGCCGCTCCGGATGCACTCGAAAAGCTGGTGCAGGCCGGCCGCGACTGTTTCGCCGAAGCCGAACTGCCCCAGGATGTCGAGGCGGTGTGGTGGCCGCGTTTCGAGACGATGGCGGCGAACGTCATCGCATGGGAGCGTGACCGCTTCGACGTGCTCTCGCGCCATGCCGAGGCGCGGGCGGAAAAGACGGTTGTCGGCGGCACCGGCGTCACGCTGTCCGGCTATGCCGACCGTGTTGATCTTCTCACCGGCAACATGGCCGACATTCTCGACTACAAGACGGGTTCCTCGCCCTCCAAGGTGCAGGCGCACACGCTGCTTGCACCGCAACTCGCCCTGGAAGCCGCACTGCTGAGGCGTGGCAGCTTCCGCGATCTGGGTAGCCGCGAGCCGGCGGACCTCGCCTTCATCCGCCTGCGCGCCAATGGCGAGGTGGAACAGGAATCCATCCTCAGGCACGGCAAGGCGACCCGCTCCGGCACGGAGCTTGGCGAGGATGCGTGGGCGCGGCTGGAAAAGCTGCTCTACCATTACGCCAATCCGGCCACCGGCTATCTGTCGCGCGCTCTGCCCTTCCGCGAGGGCGAGACGGATGGCGATTACGACCATCTGGCGCGCGTGCTGGAATGGTCGGCCGGCGGCGACGGTGCCGGCGAAGGGGGAGAGGAATGAAATATCCGATCCCCACCGACACGGCACTTGCACAGGCGCGCGCCTCCGATCCGGCCAATTCGGCATGGGTGTCGGCCAATGCCGGCTCGGGCAAGACGCATGTGCTGGCCCAGCGCGTCATCCGCCTTCTGCTGCGCGGCACCGAGCCGTCGAAAATCCTGTGCCTGACCTATACGCGCGCGGCGGCGGCCAACATGTCGAACCGCGTCTTTTCCACGCTGTCGGAATGGACGGCGCTGGACGAAGCCGAGCTTGCGAAGCGCATCGAGACCATGGATGGGCGGCGGCCTGACGCCGAGACCTTGCAGCGGGCGCGTCGCCTGTTCGCCGAGGCGCTGGAGACGCCGGGCGGGCTGAAGATCCAGACCATCCACGCCTTTTGCGAGGCGGTGCTGCACCAGTTCCCGCTGGAGGCGAACATCGTCGCCCATTTCCAGATGGTCGACACGCAGATGGAGCGGGCGCTGGTCGCCGCCGCGCGCCGCGACATGATCGCCGGCGCGGTGGGCGGGGCCGGCACGGAACTGACCGAGGCCTTCGCCACCGTGCTTGCGCGCGGCGGCGAAACCGGGCTCGACGCGCTGCTTTCCGAGATCGTGGGAAAGCGCGAGGCGCTGCGCGAGTTTCTGGGCAAGATCGGCGGGACGGCGACCGGATTCGAACCGCTTTTCGAGGAATTCGGCTTCGATTCGACAGACAGCGAGGCCGGTATCGCCGAGGCGGCCTGGCCGCTGCCCAGCTTCGAGGCCGGCTATCTCGCCGCACTGGATACCGCCGCGACAAAGCTCGGCGCCAACCGGGCCCGCACATCGCTGGTGGACGAGGCGCTGGCGGCCTTCGCGGAAAAAGACCCGGTGCGCCGGCTTGGCGGCCTGCAAAAATCCTTCCTCAGCGGCAAGGGCGAAGCCTACAAGCCGGACTGGCTGTTTTCCAAGGCGCTGATCGCCGCCATGCCGGATCTGCCTGAACGCTACCTCGCCGCCACCGAGGCCATCGCCGCCGCCTGCGACCGGCTGGCGCTCTACCGCATGGTGAAGGGCACGACCTCGGCGCTCACCGTCGCCGACTGGCTGATCCGCCGCTACGAGGAGCTGAAGCGGGCGCGCGGGCTGCTCGACTTCAACGACCTCATCACCCGCACCGTCAACCTGCTCAGGCGCCCCGATGCCGGCGCGTGGGTGCAATACAAGCTCGATCAGGGCATCGACCACATCCTGCTCGATGAGGCGCAGGACACCAGCCCCGAGCAATGGGACGTGGTGAAGAAGCTGGCCGAGGAGTTCTTCTCCGGCGAGAGCGCGCGCGACAATATCCTGCGCACCATCTTCGCAGTGGGCGACGAAAAGCAGTCCATCTACTCCTTCCAGGGGGCCGCGCCGGACTCCTTCGCCGAAAGCAAGGTCGAGTTCGCCGGCCGCGTGCGCGCCGCCAGCCGCGAATTCGCCGACCTCAAGCTCACCTTCTCCTTCCGCTCCAGCGAGGATGTGCTGCGCGCGGTGGACCGTGTGTTTGCCGACGCGGAGGTGCGGCGCGGCATCAGCCACGATCCCGACCCGCTCGACCACAAGGCGATCCGCAACGACGCGCCCGGCTATGTGGAAGTCTGGCCGACGCTGGGCGCGGATCAGGTGGACGAACCGGACGACTGGACGCTGCCGGTCAACCACGCCAGCGCACCGGCCGTACGGGTGGCCGAGCATGTCGCCGCCACCATCAAGAACTGGCTGGACAGCGGCGAAATCCTCGAAGGCAAGGGACGGCCGCTGCGCGCCGGCGACGTGCTGGTGCTGGTGCGCAAGCGCGACCGGTTCATCCACGCCCTGTCGAAGAGCCTGAAGGAAAAGGGCGTGCCGGTGGCCGGCGCGGATCGCCTCAGCCTGCCCGGCCACATCGCGGTGAAGGACCTTGCCGCGCTCGGCCGCTTCCTCGTCCAGCCGCAGGACGATCTTTCGCTCGCCGCCGTGCTGCGCTCGCCGATCTTCGACCTGCCCGAGGAACGCCTGTTCGACCTCGCGGCGGAGCGCGAGCGCAGCCAGCCGCTGATCCAGTCGCTGCGCCGCCACGCCGCAGCGGACGCGCAACTGGCCGGCATCGCCGAAACGCTCGAACGCTGGGCGAGCGAGGCCGCCTTCAAGCCGGTATTCGAGTTCTATGCCACCCTCCTGGCACGCGACGGCGTACGCCGGAAGATGATCGCGCGGCTCGGGCCGGAAGCCGGCGACATACTGGACGAGTTCCTGAACTTCTGCCTCGCCGAGGAGCGCACCGGCCTGCCCGGCCTCGATTCCTTCCTCTCCACGCTGGAAAATGCCGGACCCGAGGTGAAGCGGGAAATGGACCAGACCCGCGACGAGGTGCGCATCATGACGGTGCACGCCTCCAAGGGCCTCGAAGCGCCGGTGGTGTTCCTTGTCGACGGCGGCACGCGCGCCTTCAGCGACCAGCACCTGCCGCGCCTGATGCCGTTCGAAAGCTCCGGCCGGCACTGGCGCGGCCGCGGCTATCTGTGGCGCTCCGATGCCGAAGTGGCCAATGCCGTCTCGCGCGGGGCGGCGGAAAAGGCCCGCGAACTCGCCGACGACGAATATCGCCGCCTGCTCTATGTCGCCATGACGCGCGCCGAGGACCGGCTGATCGTCGCCGGCTATCACGGCAAGCGCGAACCCGGCGACAGGACCTGGCACCGGATCGTCAGCCGCGCGCTGGCGGCCGCGCCGGAAACGCGGGAACTCGTGCACCCCGTCAGCGGCGAGACAGTGCATCGCTTCCACGCCACCGGCCTGCCGCCCCTGACACAGGCCCAAACCGATACGGAACGCACCGACACCAGCTTCGCGCCACTGCCCGCCATGCTGTTCGACTCGCTGGCGGACGACGAAGAGCTGCCACGCCCGCTCTCGCCCTCCGGCGCCTCGGCGCTGATCGAGGAGGACGGCATCGAGCCGGTGCCCGATCTGCGCTCCCCCGTTCTGGAGGCGGACGACGAAGAACCCTCGCTGGCCATCCAGCGGGGCCTGGCCGCCCACAAGCTGTTGCAGATGCTGCCGGGCATGGTCCCCGAACAACGCCGGACGGCAGCCGGCCTCTATCTGGCGCGAGCCTGCGCCGGCTGGAGCGAGGGCGAGCGCGAACGCCTGCTCTCCGCCGTGACGGCGGTGCTGGACGACGCCCGCTTCGCGCCAATCTTCGCGGCAGGCTCGCGCGCCGAAGTGGCGCTCATGGGCAGCCTGAAGGTGAAGGGAAAGAAACGTTCGGTCTCGGGCAAGATCGACCGGCTGGCGGTGACGCCTGACAGGATCCTGATCGTCGACTACAAGACCAACCGTCCCCCGCCGGCCACGCTCGAGCGGGTGCCTGAGGCCTACATCCTCCAGCTCGCGCTCTACCGCGAACTGCTGGCGCCGCTCTATACGGGGCGCGAGATCGCGGCGGCCCTGCTGTTCACCGAAGCCCCGCTCCTGATCGAGCTGCCGGCGGAAGTGATGGACGCCGCCCTTGCCCGACTCACCCTATCGTGACACAAGACCTGCTTGAATTGGGCCGGCCCCACCGCCACATATTGTAGACTTGAACAACCGAAAGGACTTTCGCATGGCTACCGTCAAGGTCGACAAGGACAACTTCCAGGCCGACGTGCTCGACGCCAAGGAACCGGTCGTGGTGGATTTCTGGGCGGAATGGTGCGGCCCCTGCAAGATGATCGGCCCGTCGCTGGAAGAGATTTCCAACGAGCTCGGCGGCAAGGTCAAGATCGCGAAGCTGAACATCGACGAGAACCCGGAGCTGGCCGCCCAGTTCGGCGTGCGCTCCATCCCCACGCTGATGATCTTCAAGGACGGACAGGTGGCCGATACCAAGGTGGGCGCAGCGCCCAAGACCGCCCTGTCGCACTGGATCAACGGCGCCGTCGCCTGATCGGCAAGCAAGATTCCCAGACAAAAGCCCGGCCACCGCGCCGGGCTTTTCCTATTGGACGGCGCCTTCACGCTTGCCGGTCAGCTCATATGCGCGTTTCATGTGCTTTCACCGGACAGGAGCAGCAAGCATGACGGAACCGGCCAAATCCACGGTATTCATCGACAATGAGCGTGTGATCGTCACGGAATGGCGTTTCTCACCCGGCGCCAGCACCGGATGGCATCGCCATGGCCACGACTACGTCATCGTCCCGCTTATGGACGGGAAGCTGAAGCTGGTCACCGGTGACGGCGAAAGCACGGCCGAGATGAAGAAGGGCGTGCCCTATTTCCGCAGCGAGGGCGTCGAGCACGATGTGATCAACGCCAGCGAGGGCGAATACGCCTTCCTGGAGATCGAGCTGAAATAGCCGGTCCCGACTTCAGGTGGGCGGGGTGCCGTTCTCGGCCAGCACCGCACCGGCCAGGTAGAGCGAGCCGCCGATGAGGATGCGCGGTGGCACGTCGGCATCCTGCCAGGTGTCGCGCAGCAGCATCAGCGCGTTGGCGACCGAGCTGACCGGCTCGGCGGAGAGGCCGGCGGCCTCGGCCCGCACCGCCAGCTCATCGTTGCCGACGCCGGCATCGCTGAAAGCGACCGGCACGGTGTAGACGTGCTTCACCAGTCCCTTGAACGCCTTGAAATAGCCGCTCTGGTCCTTGGTGTTGATCATGCCAGCGATCAAAAACAGCGGCCGCGGGTCCCTTTGCTCCTGCTCGGCCAGCGCCTCGGCGATGACGATGCCGGCACCGGGGTTGTGGCCGCCGTCGAGCCAGATCTCCGCACCGGGCGGCGCAAGCTCGATCAGCTTTCCGTGCGGCAGCTTCTGCATACGCCCCGGCCAGGCCGCCGTCGCCATGGCGCGGTCGATGGCCAGTTCGCGCGGTTCGAAGCCGGCCGCCTTGACGGCGGCGATGGCCGCCGCCGCATTGGCGATCTGGTGGCGGCCGGACAGGCGCGGCAGCGACAGGTCCAGCAAGCCGTGCTGGTCCTGATAGACCATGCGGCCGTGCTCCTCGAAGGCGAGGAAATCCTGGCTGTAGACATGGGTCGGGCAGCCGAGCCGGTCGGCGGTATCGACCAGCACCTCCAGCGCCGCCTCGTAGGGCTGCGATCCAATCACCACCGGGCAACCCTGCTTGATGATGCCGGCCTTCTCGGCGGCGATCAGCTCGACCCGGTCGCCGAGATAGGCCTCATGGTCCAGCGAAACCGGCATGATCACCGATGCGGCCGGCTTGGCGATGACATTGGTGGCGTCGAAACGCCCGCCAAGGCCGACTTCCATGACCACGACATCGGCCGGATGCTCGGCAAACAGCACGAAGCCGACAGCGGTGAGGATTTCGAAGACGGTGATCTTTTCCCCGCCATTGGCCTTGGCCACGCGCGAGACGGCCTCCGCCAGCGTCGCATCGTCGACCAGCCGGCCACCGCCATCGGCGGCGAGACGGTAGCGCTCGTGCCAGTTGACCAGATGCGGCGAGGTGTGGGTGTGGACCAGCAGGCCCTGCGCCTCCAGTATGGCGCGGGTGAAGGCGGCGCAGGAGCCCTTGCCGTTGGTGCCGGCGATATGGATCACCGGCGGCATATGATCCTGCGGGTTGCCGAGCCGGTCCAGCAGGCGCGACACGCGCTCCAGCGAAAGGTCGAAACCTTTCGGATGCAGCGTCATCAGATGTTCGATTTCGCGGTCGGCGGTGAGCGTGGTCATGCTGGCTGCGCTATCAGGCCTGCGGCCGGGCTTCGGGGGCGGCGTCAACAGGTGGCGGCAGGATTTCAACCTCCACTTCCTCCTCCTTCGCCTCCGGCACCTTGAGCAGGAGCTTGAGCAGGTTGGCGACCGTCTTCTTCATCTCGAGGCGCGAGACGACCATGTCCACCATGCCGTGCTCCATCAGATATTCGGCGCGCTGGAAGCCCTCGGGCAGCTTCTCGCGGATGGTCTGCTCGATGACGCGCGGCCCGGCGAAGCCGATCAGCGCGCCGGGCTCGGCGATGTGCACGTCGCCCAGCATGGCATAGGAGGCGGTAACGCCGCCGGTGGTCGGGTTGGTCAGCACCACGATATAGGGCAGCCCCGCCTCCTTGAGGCGATCGACCGCCACGGTGGTGCGGGCAAGCTGCATCAGCGACAGGATGCCTTCCTGCATGCGCGCGCCGCCCGAGGCGGCGAACAGCACCAGCGGCTGGCGGCGCTGGCGCGCCGTGTCGAAGGCACGGATGATCGCTTCGCCGGCGGCAAGGCCGAGCGAACCGCCCATGAAGGTGAAGTCCTGCACGGTGACGACGACGGGCAGGCCGTCGATCTCGCCGGTCGCGTTGACGATGGCATCGTCCATGCCGGTCTTGGCGCGGGCGTCCTTGAGGCGGTCCACATAGCGCTTCTCGTCGCGGAACTTCAGCGGGTCCTGCACCACCTTGGGGTTCTCCAGGACCTCGTACTTGCCGCCGTCAAAGAAGAACCGCAGCCGCTCCCTGGCGGCGATCTTCATGTGATAGCCGGAGGACGGGATGACGAACTGGTTCTCTTCCAGATCCTTGTGGAAGACCATCTCGCCCGTCTCCGGATCCTTGATCCAGAGGTTCTCGGGCATCTCGCGCCGGCCGAGCATCGAATTGATCTTCGGACGGACGTAGTTGGTGATCCAGTTCATCGTTCGGCTCCTGACCGCGACTTGATTCGGTTTGGGTTAGGCCAACTATTCGGCGGCAGCAAGGCGGGCCTGGCGCACGCCCTGCGCCAGTCCGGACACCAGCGTCGCCACCGCTTCGGCCGGGTCGGCGGTGCGCTTGCCGTCGGGACCCAGCACATTGGCGACCGCATTGACGATGGCCGTGCCGACCACCACGCCATCGGCCGAGGCGCCGATGGTGCGGGCCTGCTCCGCCGTCTTGACGCCGAAGCCGACACAGACCGGCAGGTCCGTATGCTGCTTGATGCGCCGCACCGCCTCGGCCACCTTGCCGGTATCGGCCAGCGCCGAGCCGGTGATACCGGTCATCGATACATAATAGACGAAGCCCGAGGTGTTCTGCAGCACCTTGGGCAGGCGCCTGTCGTCGGTGGTCGGCGTGGCGAGGCGGATGAAGTTGACGCCTGCCTTGAGCGCCGGCACACACAATTCCTCGTCCATTTCCGGCGGCAGGTCGACGACGATCAGGCCGTCGATGCCGGAAGCCTTCGCGTCGGTGAGGAAGCGCTCGACACCATAAATATAGATGGGATTGTAGTAGCCCATCAGCACGATCGGCGTCTCGTCGTCGGTCTTGCGGAAATCGGCCGCCATCTGCAACGTGCGGGCGAGCGTCTGGCCGCCCTTCAGCGCGCGCAGGCCGGCCGCCTGGATGGCCGGACCGTCGGCCATCGGGTCGGAGAACGGCATGCCGAGTTCGATGACGTCGGCGCCGGAGCGGCCAAGCGCCTGCATGATCGACAGCGAGGTGTCATAGTCCGGGTCACCGCCCATGAAATAGGTGACGAGCGCCGGGCGGCCCTCGGCCTTCAGCTTGGCCATGCGGCGGTCGATGCGGGTGTCGGTCATTTCAGATCTCCATGCCCATCAGCGAGGCCACGGTGTGCACGTCCTTGTCGCCACGTCCCGAAAGGTTGACGATGACGATCTGGTCCTTGTCCATCGCCGGCGCGATCTTGACCGCATGGGCGATGGCGTGGGCCGATTCCAGCGCCGGGATGATGCCTTCGGTGCGCGTGCAGAGCTGGAAGGCCTCCAGCGCCTCGTCGTCGAGGATAGGCACATACTCGACTCGGCCGGTATCACGCAGCCAGCTATGCTCGGGGCCGACGCCCGGATAATCGAGACCGGCCGAAATCGAATGGCCGTCGAGGATCTGGCCGTCCTCGTTCTGCAGGAGATAGGTGCGGTTGCCGTGCAGCACGCCCGGCCGGCCGGCATTCATGGAGGCGCAATGCTCGATGCCGTCGAGGCCACGGCCGCCGGCCTCGATGCCGATGATCCTGACGTCCTTGTCGTCGAGGAAGGGATGGAACAGGCCGATGGCATTGGAGCCGCCGCCGACGGCCGCGATGATCACGTCCGGCAGGCGGCCCTCCTGCTCGAGGATCTGGGCGCGCGCCTCGGTGCCGATGGCCGACTGGAACTCGCGCACCATTTCCGGATAGGGATGCGGGCCCGCCGCCGTGCCGATCAGGTAATAGGTGTCCTCGACATTGGTGACCCAGTCACGCAGGGCCTCGTTCATGGCATCCTTGAGCGTGCCGTGGCCGGCGCTGACCGGCTTCACCTCGGCGCCCAGCAGCTTCATGCGGAAGACGTTGGGGCTTTGCCGCGCCACGTCGGTCGCGCCCATGTAGACCACGCAAGGCAGGCCGAAGCGCGCCGCCACGGTGGCCGAGGCGACGCCGTGCTGGCCGGCGCCGGTCTCGGCGATGATGCGCGTCTTGCCCATGCGCCTGGCGAGCAGGATCTGGCCGAGGCAGTTGTTGATCTTGTGCGAGCCGGTGTGGTTCAGGTCCTCGCGCTTGAAATAGACCTTCGCGCCCCCGAGATGCTTCGTCAGGCCTTCGGCGAAATAGAGCTTGGAGGGCCGGCCGGCATAGAAGGTCGACAGCGCCTGAAGCTCGGCCTTGAAGGCCGGATCGGTCTTGGCCTCGTTCCACTTCTCCTCCAGGTCGAGGATCAGCGGCATCAGCGTCTCGGCCACGAAACGGCCGCCGAAAATGCCGAACATCCCCTGTTCGTCGGGGCCGGTGCGGAAGGAATTGGGCATGGCCGGCTTGTTCATCGCCGATCTCCTCGGGCAAAGGGCTGTGATTCAGGCTGCTCGGTCGTTGCGCGCCGCTGCAACCGCCTTGAAAAAAGCTTCGATGAGCGCCGCGTCCTTGACGCCGGGCGCGCTCTCGACCCCGGACGATATGTCGATGCCCGGCGGGTTCGCAAGCCGCAGCGCATCGCCGATATTGGCGGCGTCGAGCCCGCCCGAAAGCATGTAATCGACGCCAGCGTCAAGCCCGGCAAGGATGGTCCAGTCGAAACGCACGCCATTGCCGCCCGGAAGCTCCGAACCGGCCGGCGGCCTGGCGTCGAACAGGAAGCGGTCGGCGATGCCGCGATAGGGCGCGACGCGGGCAAGATCGGCGGCTTCCTGGACGGCCAACGCCTTCATCACCGGCAGGCCGTAACGCGCCTTGACAACTGCCACGCGTTCGGGGCTTTCCGCGCCGTGAAGCTGGAGCATGTCCGGCTCCATCGCAGCGACGATGGCATCGAGGAAAGCGTCGTCGGCATCGACGATGACGGCAACGGCCTTCGCCTTGCCGCTGGCCCGCGCGCGCAGCACTCCCGCTTCCTGCGGGGTGACGTAGCGCGGGCTTTTGGGGAAGAAGATGAAGCCGACATGGCTGGCGCCGCCGTCGATGGCCGATGCCAGCGCCGCCTCCGTCTTCAGCCCGCAAATCTTGATGTCGAGTGCCATGGCGGGGACTTGGCACGAAACGCCCGGAGAGTCGAGACAAAGCCGCATGCCAGCGGCCGACCCACGGAGAACACCGTCATTCGCGGGATCGAAAACCCGGAAACGGCAAAGGCCGGGAAGCGGCGCTCCCCGACCTTCGCGCGATCATGGAAATTACTTGGTGTAGATCGGCTCCGGCGGCTCGTAGGCCACCGTCTCGGGCTGGTAGCAGCCATTGGCGCTGCCGCCGAAGCTGTAGCGCAGGCCGGCGCGGACCTCATGGGTGTTGAAGCCCTTGTCGAAGCCGGGGCCGGCACCATTGCGCTCGAACATGCGCCCGCCCTCGATGCGGCTGAACCGGTAACCGGCGTCAAGCACCATCCTGTCGGTCAGGCAGTAGGAGGCGCCGGCCATCAGCGCATAGGCAAAGCGCCAGCTCTTGGTGCCCTTGTGCGTGGCGAAGCCGACATTGGCGTCGTTCTCCAGATCTTCCCACTTGACGTGGGCGCCGCCGATGCCGGCGCCGACATAGGGCGTGATGCCGTTCCAGGTGCCGAGATCGACATAGGCGTTGGCCAGGAGAAGCAGCGCCGACATCTTGGTACGGTCGACGGACTCGCAGGGGACGCCAGGACCGCCACAGCCGGAGCTACCGTCATCGGACGTGCTGCCCCTGAACTTGGTCTTGAACCAGTAATCGAGGGTCAGGTCGGTGCGGAAATGCCGGCTGATCTGGTAACCGACGCCGGCGCCTATTGAGAAGGAGCTCTTGAGCTTGGCAGTGTCGAAGCTCTTGGTGCCGCCGACACCCTGGAAACCATCGCCGCAGCCGGGGCATGGTTCAACGCCATAGGTGATGTATTCGGTGCCGCGGATCTTCGACTTGTGGTAATCCAGATCGCCGCGGATATACCAGCCGCCGAAGTCGCTGACTTCATAACGCTCGACGGGCTGAGGCTCCTCGATCACGATCGGGGCTTCAAGGTCAGCCGCCAGTACCGGGGAAACACCGCCGGCAATGATAGCGGCCAAAGCCGCGTTCCTAAAAAGGTTGGACATGAGTTCACCCCTAATCCGGCCGCCGCCTGCGCACCGACACTCAAAAACCGCAACATGAATAATGATTGGCAAACGTTAAAACGGGCTTAACCCTGTCGATTAACCACGAATGCCGCGGCCTCGAACCGGAAAGGCAATCCGGATTCCGGAAAATTCATTTCCAAAACAATAAGATATGTCACATCCAGGCATTTGCTGCTGACGCAGGCCAGCTCCTGCAAAATGACCGAACCTCGAAGCGGAACCCTCGGTTTTCAGCCTGGCGCTAGTCCGACATTGCCAGGGCGGCGACCAGATCGCGATCCAGCCGGCTGTCGTCATCCGGGCGGCTGATACCCATCTGATATGAATTGAGGTCCCATATCGACCAGCCGAAGCCGTGGGATGCAGCCACATGCGTCACATCGGACATCCACCGCCGCCGATAGACCTCCGCCGCACCAGAAAGCCGCTCAGACCGCCGCGTCACGCCGAACTCACCCATGATGATGCGGTCGTGGCCGATGCCGTTGCGATCCGTCCATTTCGCCACAGTGGCGAAATCGTCCTCTATGCGTTGACGGTTCCAGGTATCGGCCAGGAAGTGCTTCAGGATGGACTGCGCGTGCTTCCTTGCCGCCGTCTTCGCGGCCTCATCTATCGGGGCGGCGGCAATGCGTGCCTCCAGCGCGGCCTCGATCTCTTTCGCCGGAACCGTATCGTTGGGATAGGGAAGGTCCGATACATAGGGCGAGGTCGGCGCATCCGGGGTGCCGAAGTCCACGCCCTGATGGGTAAAGCTGATCGGCAGATAGTAGTGATAGGAATACAGCACATTGCTGTCCGCATAGGGTGACGGGTCGAGGTCGTTCAGGCCGCTGATGCCGCCATAATTCGCGCCGGTCAGCAGAAGCGGCAGCTCGGATGCGGCCCGCCTTGCCGCATCGTGCAGCGCCAGTTGCGCCGCGCCCCACACCATCACCTGCGTGCGATGGCTGGCATTGTCCATCAGCGGTTCATTCATCAGTTCCAGCGCCACGCGCCCGCCCCGCACATTGGCGAGCAACGCAGCCAGACGGACGATCATTGCCCTGTACTCGGCAAACACCGGACCTTCCAGGTCCTCAAGTATGGACTGGGGCGAGTAGAGCGGCACCTGCTCGACCGGATGGCAGTCGACCAGAACATCGAGGCCGAGGCCATGCAGGCGCTCGATAGTGGAGAGCAGCTTCCGCTCCAGCGCATCCCTGTCGGCCCCTTGCAACTGCATGAACGGCCCGACATCCAGCGACAAGCGGATGAAGTCGAACCCCGCACCGGCAAACTCACGCGCCAGAGCTTCCGGAAACGCGTTGCGCGGCGTCTCGAACGGGCGCGGAACATAGCGGGTGCTGCTTCCTTCCTGCAGGATGCCCCAGTTCATCATATTGTGGATTCCCGCGCCGCGGTGGAAGGCACGCTTGGCCGTCGCCTGCGCCGCAGCACCATGAGGCAGCACAGCAAGCGCCCCTGCGGACACGGACAGGAACTGGCGGCGGGTGAAGCTCATGGGCAAGGCTCCTGCACAGGCGCGACGGTGCAGGCAAGGGTAGAGCAGCCGATCCCCCAAGGCGAGAGCCCGGCGGACAAGATTGCCGCAAAGGTTAGCGCGCGTTTGCATTAATGCTAATGCAACCGTGGTTTGCTAAGGCACACTTATGTTGAGACGGTTGGGCTGGTATGCGCGACGCCTCGCCGTCATGGAACGCGGCGAGATCCGCCATCGAATTCGCGAACAGACGGAAAGACGCGCCGCGCGGCGCCAGAATGGCGGCTGGGCCACGTTTGCGCTGCCCGGCGCACGGCCGAAGCCGCTGCCGCTTTTCGCGTCCCTGTTCACAGGCGATCTCCCCGCTCCGGTCGCGGCGCAACTGGCCGTTGCTGCCGAAGCGTTCCGTTCGGGGAAACTCAGGCTGCTCAATCGCGACTGGCCGGAAACGGTCCTCGACGAGAGCGGCCGCATCGCCCCGCAAATCTGGACGCTCGACCCGGTCAACGGCACGAAATGGCCGGGCGCGGAGGTGTCGGCCTTCGACATCGATTTCCGCTTCGAGGGGGGCAATCGCGACATCAAATATGTCGCCGAGGCCAACCGGCTGCATTTCCTGGCGGCGCCCGCCATCCATGCCCGCCGCACGCAGGACGCCAGCCTTGCGGGAGCCATCCTCGGCTCCGTGCTTTCGTGGATGGAGGCCAATCCGCCCGGCCGCGGCGTCAACTGGTACTCGGGCATAGAAGCCGGCTACAGACTTGTTTCGCTCGCCTGTATCGCCACGGCGCTCGATCCATGGATCGACAGCGCCAGCGGCGAGAAACTCGCGTCTTTCGTCGCCGCGCACGGCACATGGCTGGCGCGCTTTCCGTCGCTGTTTTCGTCGGCCAACAATCATCTGGTCGCCGAGGCGATGGGGCTGGCCGTGGCCGCGCGCCTGCTGCCCGCGCATCCGCAAGCGGCGGACTGGCTGGCGCAGGGCCGGGCGCATCTGGAAGACAGGACGCTTGCCCTGTTTCATCAGGATGGTGTCGGGCAGGAACAGTCACCGGCCTACGCGGCCTTCACGCTGGAAATGCTTCTGGCCGGCTTTGGCGCCATTGGTGCAGATGCGCCCTCCCCGGCTGCCCGCGAGCGGCTGGGCAAGGCGGCCACAGCGCTGAACGCTTCCCTCGATGACGGTGGCCATGTCCCGCTGATCGGCGACGACGACCAGAGCCGTGTGCTCATGGCCTATGGCAGCGAGGAGCCGCGCTACGCCGCCTCCATTGCCGCCGCGATTGCCGGATTTCTCCAGCGCCCGGAGCTTGCTCCTGCTATGAGCGACCCACATTGGCGCGACATCGTATTCGCCGCACCGCCACCCGGCCCCGCGCCGACCGACGGCACGACGACCTTCCCGCAGGGCGGCTATACGATCCGGCGTGGCGAGATCGCCGGGCGGCGTGTGCATTTCACCTTCGACCACGGTCCGCTGGGGTTCGGCGCGCTCGCCGCACACGGCCATGCCGATGCCCTTTCGGTGTGGTTGTCGCTCGATGGCCACCCGGTTCTGGTCGATGCCGGCACCTATCTCTACCATTCGGAAGGTGAGAACCGCCGCCGCTTCCGCGTGACGCCGGTGCACAACACCCTGACCATCGGCGGCGCCAGCCAGAGCGAGCCCTCCGGCCCGTTCAACTGGATGCCGCGCCGCGCGCGGGCGCGGCTGGACAAGGGTGCGGACACCGTGCCGCTCAACGTGTCGGCCTCGCATGACGGCTATCAAAAACGCTTCGGCGTCATCCATCACCGGGACATCCTCGAAACCGCTACCAGCTTCGAGATCACCGACCGGCTGACCGGTACGCCGCCCGCCGGCGCTATCGAGATCGCCTTCCTGCTGGCCCCGGAACTCGACGTGACGGGCGATGCCGGCCGCGTGACGGCAAGCCGGAACGGGCGGCCGGAAATCACGCTCGTCGCCCCCGAAGGCACATCCATCGAAGTCATACACGCCGACGAAGCCTCGGGGCGCGGCTTCCATTCACCCGGCTTCGGCGTTTTGCAGGCGGCCGCGACGGTGTTGTTCCGTGGACCTGCAAAAGCCATGAACTGGCGCAGTTCCATCCTGCTCAACCCCGTAACGTGACCTTTACCTGTCAGGGGTAGACCGGTTCCACAGGGATCGGTCCGACCACCGTCGGCGTGACAACAACAAGGCAAAGCGGTCAGGCAACCATGAAAATATCCATTTTCGGACTGGGGTATGTGGGCACCGTGTGTGCGGCCTGCCTCGCCGAGCGCGGCCACGAGGTGATCGGCTGCGACGTCAGCGAGGCGAAGGTCGACCTGATCAACGCCGGGCAGAGCCCGATCATCGAAAAGGACATCGGCGAGCTCGTCGCGGCCAAGGTGGCCTCGGGCAGCCTGCGGGCGACCGTTTCGACCGAAGAGGCGATCATGAACAGTGACCTGTCGCTGCTGTGCGTGGGCACGCCCTCGCGCGCCAACGGCTCGCTCGACCTTTCGGCTGTCGAAGCGGTGGCGCGCCAGATCGGCGCGGTGCTCGCCAGCAAGGACAGCTATCATTCGGTCGTCATCCGCTCGACCGTTCTTCCCGGCACGCTGGCCGACATCGCCGTGCCGGCGCTGGAGCAGGCTTCGGGAAAGAAGCTGGGCGTTGCCTTCGGCGTCGCCTCCAATCCGGAATTCATGCGCGAGGGCTCGGCCGTCGCCGACTTCAACAATCCCGCCAAGACGGTGATCGGCACCGACGATGACGTGACCCGCGCGCGCCTGCTGGAACTCTATGCCGGCCTGCCCGGCCAGACGATCCTGACCGAGCCGCGTCTGGCGGAACTGGTGAAGTACACCGACAACACCTGGCACGCGCTGAAGGTGGCGTTCGGCAACGAGATCGGCAATGTGTGCAAGGCGGCGGGCGTCGACAGCCACGAGCTGATGAAGGTGTTCTTTGCCGACACCAAGCTCAACATCTCCAACGCCTATCTGCTGCCGGGCTTCGCCTTCGGCGGCTCCTGCCTGCCCAAGGACGTGCGCGCCATCAACGCCTATGCGGTGCAGCATGACGTGGAGACGCCGCTGCTGAGATCGCTGATGCCGTCCAACAGGCAGCAGATCGAGCGCGCCCTGCAATGGGTGCTCGGCTACGGCAAGCGCAATGTCGGCTTCCTCGGTTTCTCCTTCAAGGCCGGCACCGACGACCTGCGCGAAAGCCCTTATCTGGAGCTGATCGAGCGCCTGCTCGGCAAGGGCTGCGACATTCGCATCTTCGACCAGAACGTGTCGCTGGCCAAGCTGGTCGGCGCCAACAAGGTCTATCTGATGAACGCCATCCCCCACGTCACCCAGTTGATGGTGCCGTCGGTCGACGATGTCGTGAAGCATGCCGATGTACTTGTGGCCACCAGCCGTTCGCCCGAATATGAGGCGGTGGTGGAGAAGATGAGGCCGGGGCAGGTGCTGCTCGACATGGCCCGTCTGCCCAACACGGACCGGATTGCGGGGACCTATGACGGCATCAACTGGTAGGCGCGTCCTCATCATCGTCGAGAACCTGCCGGTTCCCTTCGACCGGCGCGTCTGGTCGGAGGCCACCACGCTGGTCAAGGCCGGCTATCAGGTTTCGGTGATCTGCCCGAAGGGCAAGGGCTCGACCGCCTCCTACGAGGTGATCGACGGCGTGCATATCTACCGCCATTCGCTGCCGCTCGATGCCGAGGGCGCCCTCGGCTATGCGCTCGAATACAGCGCCGCCCTGTTCTGGGAATTCCTGCTGTCGCTCAAGGTCGCGTGGCAGCGCGGCTTCGACGTCATCCACGCCTGCAATCCGCCCGACACCATCTTCCTGATCGGCGGCTTCTACCGGCTGTTCGGCAAGAAGTTCCTGTTCGACCACCACGACATCAATCCGGAACTCTACGAGGCCAAGTTCGGCCGCCGCGATTTCGGCTGGAAGCTGATGGTGTGGCTGGAACGCCTGTCGTTCCGCACCGCCCACCGCTCGATCGCCACCAATGAGAGCTATCGCGAGATCGCCATCACGCGCGGCGGCATGGACCCGGGCAAGGTGCATATCGTGCGCTCCGGCCCCAATCTGGACCGGGTGCGCGAGGTGGAGCCGGACCCGAAATGGCGCAACGGTCGCCGCTTCGTCGTCGGCTATGTCGGCGTCATCGGCAAGCAGGAGGGGCTGGATCTTCTGCTGGAATCGGTCAGCCATCTGGTCAATGTGCGCAAGCGTGACGACATCCAGTTCGTCATCTGCGGCGGCGGCCCGGAGCTGGAGGCGATCAAGGCCGAAAGCACCACGATGGGCCTTGCCGACTACGTGACCTTCACGGGCCGCTGCCCGGACGAGACGCTGTTCTCCGCCCTTTCCACATCGGATGCGTGCGTCAATCCCGACCGGCCGACGGCGATGAACGACAAGTCGACCATGAACAAGATCATGGAATATATGGCGCTGGGCAAACCGATCGTGCAGTACGATCTGCGCGAAGGCCGCTTCTCGGCGCGCGAGGCCTCGCTCTATGCCAGATGCACCGATCCGGCCGATTTCGGTGACAAGATCGCCGAATTGCTGGACGATCCCGAACGTCGCGCGGCGATGGGCGCCTTCGGACGCGAACGGGTGCGCAACGAACTGGCCTGGAACTACGAAGCGCCGAAGCTGCTGGCCGCATATGAGGCGCTGTTTACGGGCAGGAAGGGCATGCAGTCGCACAGCACTTTGACCGAAGCCGCCCCGCGCGGCGGGGAGCAATAGGGGCAGCGCGCCATGTGCGGCATCTTCGGATTCCACGCCAGATCGCGCCTGTCGCTGGCCGCCGAGCTCGACGCCGCCACGGACCTGCTCGCCCACCGCGGGCCGGACGGGCGCGGCACCTTCGCCGCCCGCAGCCCCGATGGCGAATGGCAGGTCGGGCTAGGCCATCGCCGCCTGTCGATCCTCGACATCGAAGGCAGCCCGCAGCCGATGCATTCGCACGACGGCCGCTACACGGTCGTCTACAACGGCGAGATCTACAACTATATCGAGCTGCGCGCCGAACTGGTCGAGCGCGGCCATCGCTTCGTCACGCAGGGCGACACCGAAGTGCTGATCGAGGCATGGCGCGCCTGGGGCGAGGACTGCCTGTCCCGCTTCAACGGCATGTTCGCCTTCCTTTTGTGGGACAACCGGACCGGCCGCCTGATCGCGGCGCGCGATCCGTTCGGCAAGAAGCCGCTGTTCGTCGCCGAGGCCGAAGGCGTGCACGCCTTCGCCTCGGAGATCGAGCCGCTGCGCAAGTTTCCCGGCATCGACGACCGGCTCGACCAGGATTCGCTGCGCGAATATCTGGCCTACCGCTACGTGCCGGGGCCGGCCACCTTCTTCAAGGGCATCGCGAAAGTGCCGCCCGGCACCTTCATGGTGCTCGACGGCGACAGGGTTTCCACAACCCGCTATTTCACCACACCGTTCTCGCGAACCACGCCCGACATCACCGATTTCGACGAGGCGCTGCGCCTGTTCTCCGACAAGCTTGACGCGGCGGTGCAATTGCGGCTGCGCTCCGACGCGCCGTTCGGCGCCTATCTGTCGGGCGGGCTCGATTCCTCGATGATCGTGGCGCTGATGAGCCGGCACATGGGCAAGCCGGTCTCCACCTTCTCGGTCGGGTTCGACGTGCCGGGCTCCTCCGAACTGCCCTATGCCAGGCAGGTGGCGGATACCTTCGGCACCGACCATCACGAACTTGCCGTGGGCATGGGCGAATTCACCTCCGTATGGGAGGAAGCGGTGCTGCGGCGCGGCGCGCCGGTGGCCGAGCCCTCCGACCTGCCGGTGCTGCTGCTGTCGAAAATGGCCAGCCGCAGCGTCAAGATGGTGCTGACCGGCGAGGGCGCCGACGAGCTGCTGGGCGGCTATCCCAAGCACCGCGCCGAACCGTGGGTGGCGCTCTACCAGCGATTGATGCCGGGCGTCCTGCATGACGCCGTCATGGCGCCCGGCGCGCGCGCCCTGCCCTATGCGCTCCGGCGCGTGAAGACGGTGGCCGGTGTCGCCGGCATCCGCGACCACCAGGCCCGCATGGCCGCCTGGTTCGGCGGCGGCGACGCAGAACTCGCCAGAGCGCTTTATGCGGGCCCGCCCGCTTCCCGCGCGCTCGATCCCCTGCCCTTCACCGCGGACGGAGCCGCCAGCGCGCTGAAGCGCATGCTGCATTTCGACCAGACCTCGTGGCTCCCCGACAATCTGCTGGAACGCGGCGACCGCATGATGATGGCCGGCTCCCTCGAGGGCCGCATGCCGTTCATGGATGTGGGGCTTGCCGAACTCGTCGCCCGTTTCCCCGACGCCTTCCTCACCGGCGCGCCGAAGGGCAAGCGCGTGCTGCGCACGTTGGCCGCCCATATGCTGCCGCAGGCCATCGTCACCCGCAAGAAGGTCGGGTTCCGCGTGCCGGTGGAGCAATGGTTCCGGATCGGCATGGCCGACCGGATGCGCGACCTTCTCCAGTCCGGCGATGCCACCGTGCGGCAGGTCTGCAACGCGGGCGAAATCGACCGGCTGATGGGCGAGCATCTGGAAGGCCGCCAGAACCATGAGAAGCTGCTGTGGGCGCTGGCCAATCTGGAGCAGTTCTTCCGCATCTTCCGCCCGACCATCGGCGATGCGGCGCCACAAAGCGAGGCCGGCTATCGCCTTGCCGACAGCGCCTTGCGGTAGACGTCGCGCAAGCCGGAAATCATCGTTTCGAGCCCGAAACGATCAAGGTAGATCCGGCGCGAAACGGCACGAAACGCCTCTCTGCGCTTGTCGTCATCGATTAGCTGGGCCAGTGCATCGGCAATGCCTTCGGCATCGTCGGGCCTGATGGTCAAACCGTTTCCGGCTTCGTGCAGCACGTCCGGCACGGAGCCGACCGGGGTGGCCACGAGCGCCGCGCCGGCGCATGCGCCTTCCAGCAGGCAGACCGGCAGCACCTCGTTGCGCGACGGCAGCACGACGATGTCCGCCTGCCGGTAGAGCGGCAGAATGGCCTCGCGCGCCACCCAACCGGTGAACTCGACACGTCCCGACAGGCCGAGCCTGTTCGCCTCTTCGCGAAAGCCGGGAACATCCCCCGTACCGGCAAAGGTCGCGCGCCAGTCCGGCAGGTTCGCCGGCAGGAGCGACAGGGCGCGCAGCAATGCGCCCGCCCCTTTCGCATCGGTCAGATTGCCGGCGAACAGCAGCCGTACGGGCGCACCCGCCGGTCGGCCCTGCGGCGCGTCGGGGGCGAAATCGGCGACGCCGTTGGCCACCACGTCGAACCGCTCCGGCTCCATGCCGTAGAAGCCGGCAACGAAATCGCGCCAGTACGCACCGAGCACGACGATCGCATCGGCGCGCTCAAGGACACGGCGCAGAACCGGCACCCAGGCCGGCCGTCTTTCGCCCGCCTTCGGAAAGGCCGAGCCATGGAAATGCACGACGGTGGCGGCGCCGAACAGCCGTGCCGCGGACTGCATCAGCCATTTGCGCCAGGCCGAGGCATTGGTCGCGCCGTTGAGATGGACGATGTCGTAGCGCCGCGTCGCCAGCAGCCCGAGATAGCGCGCAAAGGCGAACGGGAAGTGCAGCACCCACCCCGGTCCCGAAGCGTCGCCGCGCGAGGCGAGGAATTCCATGTCGATGCCGAGTTCGGGATGCCCCCGCAACGCCTCGTCGACGTGGGAAAACAGCGTCTCGATGCCGCCGCGCCCTTTCAGGCCGCGCGGAACGATGCACAGGACGCGGAGAGGCCGGGGCGCGGTCATCCGGACCTGCGCCGCCTTCCCCGCCGCACCGGAGCGATGCAATCGATCGCCTCGAGCCGCCCGGTGCTGTTGAGGGTGTGTATCTTCGGATAGGTCGACTTTTCCGGCGACAGGATCGGAACCGGAACGGTCAGCCGCACCTTGTCCTCGTCCAGTTCGACAAGGTCGGCGAGGCCGAGCGCGCCGCCATATTCGTCGGTGCCGTCCTGCAAGGGCAGCACGATGCGCTCGCCGACGCGCGTGAAGCGGCCGCCGGGCCGGGCCGCTGCCCGGTCGATGGTCACCGGATTGGCCGCATGCGGCGTCCACGGTCCATGCAGGCCGGGGGCATGGAACACCACCAGCGTGTCGGAGGCGCTGCCATGGCCGTCCCGCTCGGTGGCGAACAGCCACAGGCGGCCGCCATGGTCCAGCAAGGTGGCGTCGAACAGTTCCCGCTCCGGGATCAGCACCGAATGCCGGACCCACCGGTCCGGGAAGGATTCCGCCCGGTAGAGGACAAGGTTGCCGCCGGCGCCACCCTCGGGCAGCATCCAGACCTCGCCGTCATGGGCGAACACCTGCGGATAGGACAGGTGATAGGGCTCCTCCAGCACGCGGCGCGGCACGGTCGCGGTGCCGTTCTCGAACACTTCGGCGACCGAGATGAGCGCCTTGCCGTCACCGTAGGGAAAATCCTCCACGAAGATGAAATGCCGCCCCTGCCATTCGAAGGGGAACGGATCGGCATAGAAGCGATTGCCGTCGTCGGGCAGGGTGATCCACGGTTCGCCGGCCAGCAGGCCGCTATCGGCGACCCGCCGGCCCTTGTGGAAACGGTAGCTGACATCCCAGCGATGCAGGTTGCAGACGGCCCGTTTCACCGCACCCGCAACCTGGCGCGGCACGGTGGAGAGCGCATAGGCACGCAGCATCTCGCCGGCCGTCGGGCCGTTGGCGGCCGGCGGCCTGACGCCGGCGCGCCCGTCCGCCTGACCCGCGAGGTAGCGATGGGCGGTATCGACCAGCAAGGTGGCCACGCGCGCCAACACATCGTCGAGCCCGCGCAGGATGGAAAGCCGGCTGTCGACCATGGGTGCGGCATGGGCGATGGACCTGTCGCCGTCGAGCACGATGTCGACATCAGGCAGATGCCCGTTCATCAGCAGGCGCGCCGCCTCGGAAAGCGAGGGAGAGCCGGCGAAGCGCGGCGCAAGCACCGGCGAGGCGAAGGGCCCGCCGCCGCCGGTCAGGTCGAGGCGCAAGGCGGCATCCGTCCGCCCCGGCGACAATTTCGGTTCGGGCACGGCATCGAGGAGGCTGTTCAGCCGCACGCGCAGCGCCGTGCGCTCGAAGCGCAGGATGTTCTCCAGAACCGGCGCCATGCCCGGTGCATCGACGCCCACCAGCGCCACGTCATGGCCCAGCCGGGCGAGCCGCTCGGCCACCACGACATGGAGCCGCCGCACCGTATCCTGCGGCACCAGAACGTCGATCACACTCATGGGAAAACCATTTGCCACCAGCCCCTGGGGCCCGCCTCGGATACCTTGGCAGGGCACGTCTGGCCCCAGTAATGGGCGGGAAATGCTAAGTTCGACTTAAAGGACGCTCGCGTGCCGAACTCGGCGGGATCACCAACAGGCCGCCGCAATCAATGCCCCGTTTGCGCGGCAACCGACGAAGCGTCTTTTCCACGCCCCCCTGCCGGACGAGGCCGGGCGCGCCAGCGGAAATAGGGATCGATCCACTTGTCGATGAACATCGCATAGCAGATGGAGATAACGGCGGCGACCAGGAACACCATGACCGGATGGCCGGCCGCCCCGCTCCAATGTGTCTCGACGAAGATTATGGCGACGTAGTGGATGAGATAGATGGCGTAGGACCAAATGCCAATCTTGCTGATCCACTGCCAGTTCAGATGACGAAACACAAAATTGTCGTGATACCGAACCGCAAAATAGAAGAGCGGGTAAAGAGCTATTCCTTGCAAGGTATAGCGGGTGGTCTGCCGGAAAAATTCGCTCCGGAAAAGGAACGTGGCGAACAACAGACCAAGCGCCGCGGCCACGATGGCCCATTGGGCCACGGACATGCGCTCCTTTTCGGCGATCCTGGCCATGGGGTTGTGCCACAGCGCAAGCAAGGTTCCGAACAATATGGAGTCGATGCGCGTATCCGTTCCAAAATAAGTGCGTGCCGACAGGAATCCCGGCTGCGAGGCAAGGTAAAGCCTCCACAACAGCACGACGGCGCAGATGACGACGAACAGCTGGCCGATGCGGCGCACGCTGACGCCCCTGGACAGGAGCCCGAGCATCACCAGAGGATAGACGATGTAGAAATGCTCCTCGATCGCCAGAGACCACAGGATAACCGTCCCCCCCGGCATTACCTTACCGATATCGGCATTCATCGCGTAGTAATTGGCGAAGTAGAAAAGCTGGGAAAGGACACCGTACAAGGTTATGCCGCCTGGCAGGAAACCGGAAGCGACGAGGGAATACGCGATCGCCAGAGTGACCACGAGAGGCGGAAACAGCCGGAAGAAACGCCGGATGTAGAAATTCCTGACGTCAATCGTTGCCGTATGCCCGAACTCATTCACCAGCAAGGTGGTGATCAGATAGCCGCTCAGGAAGAAGAACACCGTGACACCGAACCCTCCCGGTACGATCTCTCCGAAGCCGGCATGCGACAGCATCACGAGCAGCACCGATGCGGCACGAATTCCGTTCAATGACGGGATCGTCTGGAAAGCTGGCGTCATTTCACAATCATGTCCAAACCCAGGAAGGTTTTCCTGCCAACAGAATTTTGGCCATAGCACACCAACATTAATGCAACACCAAGCCAAGGGCCGAATTTGTCAGGAAAGGCGAACCCCGCCCGAGCCGGGTAGCGGCACGCCGCGCCCGATGCGCGACAGCACGTCGTTGCCGGCATCGGCGGGCAGCCGCAAGAGCGCCGCGTTCCTGCTCCTGCCGGACAACGCCAGTATGATCACGGCGGGAACGCTCATCATGGTGGTCTTGCCGCTGATGCCCACGGTGGTGGAAAGAATGAGGAATATATAGGCAAGGGGCAGGATCGCACCGCGGCCAGCCGAGCGCAGCATGTCGACGAACCAGGCGGCGATGCCGAACCACAGCACGCCGGTGATCACGACGCCGTAGCGCACCGCGTGGCCAGCCCATGAATTCTCGATGCCTTCGGCAAGGCCGGTCAGCCGCACCTGTGTTTCCAGGCTGGCCATGCGGTAACCCAGCAGCATATTGATCAAGCCGATGCCGTCGAACAGTTCAAACAGCCTCAGGCGGCTGTTGGCGCTGCCCTTGTCGTTGATGAAGCGATTGATGAAATTGTCGAACACGCCCATCTGGTAAAGGGCGAAGATGACGAGGGCGACAAGCGGCAACAACACCAGAACGGCCACCAGAGCCCGCAGGCTCACCGCCCCTCCCCGCAGGAAGTGCAGGAGCCGCAGCCCGAGAACAGCCGCCGCCGTCATGTAGACGACCGTGAACGAGACCCGCGAACCGATGAACGGCATGGTCGCCATGCACAGCAGAATGATCGGCAGCCGCCAGCGCTCGCTCAATCCGCGCACGTCCTTCACCGTCATCAGGACGATGGCGTAGACGCCGGTGGCCAGCGCACCGCCCAGCGGATGTCCCAGCAGCGCCGTTGCACGATACTCCCAGACCTGTTCGGTATCGCTCATCACGAAGGGGAAAAGCCGCCATCCGGACGCGCCTTCGATCATCGCCAGGCAGCAATTGGTGATCATCAGAACATGGACGGCCCGCGCGATGGCGAGATGGGCCCTTTCTCCCACATCGGCAAACAGCATGTAGATGATGGCCGCCACGATGATCGCATCGATGAGGAACGAGGCCGGCTGGTCGCCCTTGTAGCGCGAGATGAATATCCAAAGCAGGATACAGGCCAGCAGGAGAAAGGTGGAGCCCATGCACCGCAGCAGCAGGCTGGCCAGATAGCCGACCGGATTGGGATTGGCGATCACCGCCAGGCCGAGCGCCACCGAAAACAGATAGGTGGCCGGATGGATCTTCACGATGATCGAGCCGCCGGGAGAATTGTAGGGCAGCCCGAAGAATTCCAGGGCGAAGTCCGACAGCGACAGCAACGCCACCACGCCAAGGAAGAACAGCAGGTCAACGATGCCGCGGCTTCCAGGCTGAAGGGTGGCCGGCTGCGGAACGGCCGGCCGCGAACGGTCCAGCGCCCTTTCGCCGATGGTCCACCTCGCCGTCATTTCCGCTCCGCCTGCCCGGGTCCAGCCCCTCTTCTAGCGCCGTTAACCTTTCCAGTCGATGAAGGACACGCTAACCGCTGCCTCATATATTGGTGCTAAAGCATGATCCCGAAAAGTTGCGGACTTTTCGGAGAAGACCACGCTGCGGGCAGGAACGGGGATCGATGCGGCCACTGAGGAAACTGATCAGCCAGTCGGCCGATATCAGGACGTTCGGCTTCGGGCTGATCTGGTCGACGCTCGGCACGGTGGTGCTGCGGCTGACGCCGATGATCACCACCATCCTGATCTCCCACTGGTTCGGCATCGAATCCATCGGCAAGTTCGCCGTCACCTATGGCACGCTGGTTTCCGCCAGCCTGCTGGCCACCAGCGGCGTCAGCCTGATGGCGACGCGCAACATCGCCGCCTATGCCGGCACCGATCCCGCCACGGCCGGGCGGCTGGCCGGCATGGCCGTGCTTCTGGTCGGCGCTTCCGGCACGGCGCTGGCCGTGGCGATCTACATGTTCGCGGACGACATCGCCACGCGGGTCCTGAAGCAGCCGGAACTCGGCTTCTACCTGCGCGTCATCGCCCCGATCATCGTCGTCAGCGCCCTCAACAACGTGCTGTCGGCCGTGCTGAGAGGGCTCCAGGAGTTCAGAACGACCGCGCGGCTCGACATGATCATGGGCCTGCTGATGATCATCTCGGTGCCGACCGGGCTCTATTTCCACGGCCTGACGGGCGGCTTCGTCGCGCTCGGCCTCGGCTATCTGGCAGGCAGCCTGATCGCCGCGCCGGCGATGATGCGCGGCCTCGGCAGACGCGGCATCCGGTTCACCTTCCGGGGGGCGCTGTCGCAATGGCCGATGATCACGCGCTACGCCATACCGGCGCTGCTGGCCAGCATTCTCTACGAGCCGGTGAACTGGGTCTGCACGACCATCATCGTCAACAAGCCGGACGGGCTGGAGCAGGTCGGCCTTTACTTCATCGCCATGCAACTGGAGACGCTGCTGCTGTTCGCGCCGCAGATCGTGGTGCAGGTGCTGATCCCGATGCTGTCGACCGGTTTCGGCGAGCGGGACCGGCGCCGGGTGCGCAACATACTGGCCATGGGCATCGGCACCAACATCACCATCGCCATCGGCTTCGTCGTGGTGATGATGCTGTTCGGCAACTGGTTCCTGCTGCTGTTCAAGCTCGACCCGGCGCGGGACTGGCCGGTGTTCATGATCGTGGTGTTCGCCGCCGCGGTGATCGCCGGCGCCTTGCCGCTCGGACAGGTGCCGGTGTCGTCGGGCCATATGTGGACCGGGCTGACCATCACCGGCGGCTGGGCGGCCACCTTCATCATCGGCACCTGGCTTTTGCAGGACCATGGCGCGCTGGGCATCGTGGCAGCGCGAACGATAGCCTGGTTGATCGCACTCGTTGCCTATGTCGTCTTTGCGGCAGTTCTGATTCCGAGACTGCCCCAAGAAAAAGTGCCTCTGGACCCCGACGCCAAGAACACAGACAACCGCAGCGCGATCTGGGAGAGAAACTCGTGAGAAGCGATCTTACAGTTTTCGTATGGATATGATGGAGAAGGCCGTGAAGCGTAACCTGATTTTCGATTTCGGCCTGCACAAGGGCGAAGATACAGCTTTCTATCTGGCCAAAGGTTTTCAGGTCGTCGCCTTCGAGGCGAACCCCGAACTTGCCAATGCCTGCCGTGCAAGATTTGCTGCGGAGATCGAAGCGGGATTGCTTACCATCATGGAAGGTGCGGTGGCGCCTCCCTCCGCAGGAGATACGGTGACGTTCTTTGTCAATGAGCGCTCGGTTTGGGGTACGATTGACAAAGATTGGGTCGAACGCAACGAAAAGGCTGGGGCTTCATCAAAAAAGATCACTGCGCAACGCATCGATGTTGCCGATACGATCCAGAAGTTCGGCATGCCCTTCTACATGAAGATCGACATCGAAGGAGCCGATCAGCATGTTCTGGAGGTGCTGGCCAAATTCCCGGAAAAGCCGAAGTACATCTCAATCGAATCGTCGAAGGATGATTATCAGGACGTTGTATCTGAGTGCGATCGCTTGCGCGGGCTGGGTTACAACCGCTTTAAAGCGGTCCAACAGGAATATATCCCCGGCATGCGCGACCAGTTCCAACGCATGGATGGTACGCCGTTTTCATACACTTTCCCGGCCGACTCTTCTGGCCCGTTCGGCGATGAAATCCGGCAGAGTTGGGTTAGCCATGAAGCGGTTCTGGATGAATATCGCTCTATTTTCAGAAAGTACCGATGGCTTGGCAGCGGATCGGCCCTCCTTCGCATTCCCGGTCTGCATCGGATGCTCTGGCACTTCGGCAGACGCCTGAATATCGGGCTTCCGGGTTGGTATGACACCCATGCAGCCCTTGATGAAAAATGACAGTTTTACTATGAATTCTCTCTTTACAGATATAGAAATTCCAATATTTTTATTATCCTTGGACCAACACTAATATGTAACTGAAACAACAATGCCAAATTGATCCAATGCAAACACGATGCTAGCCCTTATATATGGATTAATTTCAAGGGGCTCATCATGGCAACAGCTGCATTTGCGAATCCGGTAATTTCCGTGATTTCTTCGCCGCCGGCTTCACCCACCAATGGCGACCGCTATCTGATTGCACCGTCCGGCACCAGCGGCGCCTTTGCCGGAAAGGAAAATCAGGTCGCCGAATGCACCGCCGGGGCCTGGGTGGATTCCGGCGCGCCGGCGAGCGGCCAGCAACTGATGGTCGGGCAGCTTATGCTGCAATAGGCTTCCGGCTGGAAACTCTCGCCGAGCAATGTATTCGAAACGGTGACGGCGCTGCTTGCCGCGACCTCAACCTATGGCCTTGCAGATGGTGCATCCTGGCGCTGTGCCGGCAGGACGAGCCCGAACGATGGCGGGGGTTGCGTCTTCTGCTTCGACGCATCGGACACCTCGACCTCTGATAATGGCGGAACCGTCCGGGTCGACAGCGCAGGCCACAGGCTGAAGGCGCAAATGTTTGATATGATGCAGTTGCCTTGGATCTTCGGGATGAAGGCGGACCACTGGTCGGACGACAGCGCCGCTCTTCAAGCGATGGTGGACTGGGCCTTTAGCCAAAACATCCGCGACGTCTATCTGCCGCCGCAAGCAATCGGCCTGGGATCCTCTGTGTTCATCCCCTACGGAATCATGCTGCACGGGCAGTCAAGCAGCTATGACCTGACTCGGCCAAGCACTCGATTTATTACGATCACAGGGGCCTCCTATGCCAATGGCTTCATGATGGGGTTCAACACCACAGATAATTCCACTGAGGGTGATGGAGGATTTTACTATGGGGGCGGCATGGATAATGTGTGCTTCCTTGATGAAGCAGGACTAGGCAACGCGAAGGGCATTATCGCCTTTGGCAACAATCTCGAATTCAAGAATGTGGGCGGACGCTTCATGCTTCAGGTGCTGAACCGCGCAGAAAGCGCCTACAGCGATAACCTGCGCATCATCAATCCGTACTATAGCAACTCTACCGATCCCGAAGTCGCTCAGTTCGCAATTGCCGGTGGTGGTGACGGTCTCATAATCGAGTGCGGGAATTTCCCGCCGGACCAGTCGAGAGCCATTGAAATCGGCCCTTTCACGTACGGTGGTGCATTTGGCGGTGTGATCCGCCAGTGCATCAACGGTTCAATGTATATAGACGGCTATAACATCACCATCGAGAATTGGCACGCCGAAAACTCCACTCTGAAAGTCGGGGTGACTGCTCACGTCATGGTAGTCAATTCCAACATCGGTGAGGACACCCTTCTCACCGAGCCGCCGATCCAGATGGTGGACAGCATGGAATTTGGAAATTCCAGTTTCCTCGAACTGAACAACGTGGCGTTCCGGTGGTCCGGAATTGGCCAATTCTATTCCTCGTGCGACTTCGACTTGTCGGTATACTTTGAAGCCAATGTCGCCATTAAAAACTGTCGGCGCATCGTGAACGGGGTCAACTCAGTAACGGTGAACACCGGCATCCGCGTCGCCCAAGAAGATAAAGTCACCCCGGTGCCCGGTTGGGAGCCCTACGCGGATCTGTTGAGCCGGAACGGGCAGATCCTCCCCGGATACAACGTGGTACTAGACCACGCCATCCCCTCTGCGACTGCAGTCTATCAGGGCATCTGGTCTGCCCAGCGAAACACGTCCACGGCCAATGCGTGGCGGATCGCTACCGGCACCTACTACTACAACTCGGTCCGGATGTACGACACCACCAATCAGATCGGCATCGCCAGCGTGAACGGGGAAAAAAGCATCAACGTATCCAATACCTCATCGACAGTCAGTCTCGCTGATTACTCGTCACCACGGTCCGCCGGCGTCGGGCCAGTGCAAGGGATGACACGATTTTACAGAGGCACCGCTGCCGGAGTTTACAACGCCTATGCGGATGTACCGATCCTGGCGCCCGATCCCGCGGGTGTTACGGACGACGGCGACTATATCGGCGGGGTTCGCTGGAAGTCCCGCACGCCCGGCGGCATCGACACCATCTATCCGCCCGACCTCACCGTGCCATGGCATGTCTATGGCGTCGGTATGCTCAAGAACATGGTGCCCGTCATCACCACGCCGGCCAACACCGCAGTGACCTTGCGTGTCGCCTCCGACCAGCAGGTCATCTACAGTTCACCGATCACAGCGAACCGGGCTGTGACCCTGCCTGCATTGGGTCGAAAAGGTGATCGGGTGCTGGTCACGCGCACGTCAGGCGCAACGGGTGCGTTCAACGTGACGATCGCATACGGCGGAGGCTCCACCACGCTGGCCGCACCTACGCGCGCGGCATCTGCGGAGTTCATGCACAACGGCACCAATTGGGTTCTGATCGCCCAGTCCTCGGTCTGACCCCAAGCGGAAACCACCAGAAGAAGCAGCCAGCGCTCTAAGTTGCGAGCGCTGGTTTTTTGGAGGAAACACGTCGGCGGCACGCCGTGATCAGAGGGCGCTCGACAATCAGGTGCGCCAGGCAACCGCCGACAATCGTCCCGACGAACACCAGCAGGAAAATCAGCTCCTGCGATATGGGCAGGTATTCGGCAATTTTAATGGCGATTTTTCCCAGTAGTCCCATGACCGCCAGATGGGTGAGATAGATCGAATAGGAAGCATCACCTATCAGATTGAGGAGCCGCAGCCTGGAGGGCCACTGACCGGCGCTTTCCAGCGCGGCCGCGCCGGCGATCAGCAGGCCGAACGAGACGGCGTAGGCAATCTGCAACTGGCTGTAGGGCATCCCCCCGCTTTCGAGCACATAGACGGCGGCCAGAAGCAGCAGGCCGGCCGGAAACATGCTCTTGACGATTGCCGGCCGGCCGTGCCTCCAGCCGTAGAAGGCCAGCATGCCGACGAGGAAATTGAGATTGAGCGGCGAGAAATAGGTCGTCCACGACGTCCAGTCATCGTAATCGGGATAGGGGCGCAGCAGCAGGCAGGCTGCCATCCACAGCCCGAACACCGCCATGCCCAGACGTTTTCCGACGATGAGAAGCGCGAAAACGAGATAGAAGGCCAACTCGTGAACCAGCGTCCACGCCGGCGCGATGGGGAAGGTGAACCGGTCCAGACGGACCAGCGCTATTGTGGAAATCCAGCCGCCGAAAGTGTCCGGTATGGTCGCCGACGTGCCGAAACCCATCGCCACCAAGGCACAGAATATGCCCACGTAAAGCCAATACACCGGAAAAAGACGCACGAACCGGCGGGCTAGATAGTTGCGTAGCCGTTCAGGGTGATCGATGTCACGGCTATGGGCGAAGATGATGATGAAACCCGAAAGAACGAAGAAGAAGTCGACGCCGAGATTGCCGCGCCGGGTGTAGTCCATGAACAGTTCCTGCCCAAGATAGCGCGGCAGGGTCATCATGATCGAAAGATGGAAGGCGACGACAGCAATCGCCGCAAGGCCCCGCGCCTGCTGCAACGAATAGAGTTGCTTCTGCCCGCTCATCGTCCCCCACTCCCGCAACGGCCTCGGAAGGCCCTGCAACCTCCAGCCCAGGACGGATACCATGCTTATGCCGATGTCGAAACCGGGGTCACGCCACCTCGTCGAGGCGCTGGTCGGGATCGGCGGAGTTCCAGCACAACGGCACCTATTGGGAACTGGTGGCCCGGTCCAAGGCTTAACGCGGCTTGCAGGCAGGAAACCTCAAGTCGAGTTCGGCTTTCAGGCAGCAGGCCTCCGCGGATGGGGCCTCTGCTCCCGAAGCGCACCGAAAGCGCTTCAATCTGAAGTTTCCTTACAAGTTCTTTGCAATTGCCTGCTATCCAGCGGACAGTCCAACGGGTTGGCGGGACAGAAAAATGGACTTTCGCAAAGCACCACCCCAGCTCCCGCCCGGGCGATCTTGCATGTCCGTCGTCTTCAGCCCGATAGTCAGGAAGGACCTCGACCAGCTCCCAGGCCCCTTGCCGGCCCGGCGCAAGGCGAAAATCGGCGATCCATTCGCCTGCAACCGCGGAAGACGAACGTGAAGAAGCTCTACTCCGTCCAGTATCTCCGGGCCTGCGCGGCCTTGCTGGTGCTGGTTGCGCACTCCTTTTCCTACCAGATCGGCACCGACAGGCTGATCATTCCGATTTCGGGCCACGCCGGCGTCGTGCTGTTCTTCATCATCAGCGGCTTCATAATGGTCTATATTTCAGGGAAAGGGCCATTTCACGCCCCCACCTTCCTCAAGCGACGGGCAATCCGCATCGTTCCCCTCTACTGGCTGTTCACAAGCATGGCCGCGCTGGCCGCAGCGCTGATGCCAAACCTTTTCCAGACAACCGTCTTCACCTGGTCGCACTTTTTCCAGTCGCTTTTCTTCATCGTTCATGAAGCCCCGGAAAAAGGCGGAGCCAGTCCGCTTCTCTCCCTCGGCTGGACACTCAACTACGAGGTCTATTTCTATATCCTGTTCGCGCTGGCCGCCTTTCTCGCCGTCACCTCGCGCGCGTTGGTGCTGACCGTGTTCTTTGTGGCGATGTGGGTGGCAGGGTTGCTGACCGCTCCCGCCGATCCGGTGCTGCAATTCTATCTGGGCGCCAATCCGCTGGCTTTCGTCGTCGGCATGTGGATAGGCTGGCTCCACCTGAACGGCCGTCTCACATATGATGCGCGACGTGCCCGGATCCTCGGCTTCGCCGCCTTGGCGGGCGCCGTGCTTGCATTCGTCGATGACGGAACACTGCTGCTGGTGCAGATCAGCTTCGCCGGGCAAGTCGTCTGGGCAGCCGGCCTGCTTCTTCTCGGCCTCATCCTGGAACCGAAGCTCAAGCACTGGCGCCTGCTCGAACAGCTTGGCGACGCGTCCTATTCGCTTTACCTGTCCCACATCTTCGTCATCGGCGTCGTGGTGTTTCTGGCGAGACGCATCATCGGTTCCGAAGGCGCGCTCACGGTGATCCTGATTGCCATGGCCAGCATCGTGGCCGCGTGCATTGCCAGCCTGCTGATCCACGGCCTGATCGAGAAACCGATGCTGCGCGCCCTGAGCGGCAAGCGGAAACCGGGCAAGGCCATGGCCGCCCAGGCAGCCGGCAGCAAATAAAGGGCCAGCCCGGCAACAGCCAAGCAAGTTTGCCTGCCCGTCGTCTTCAGCCGGCCGCACCTGTGAAGACCAGCAGGGCAGGCCAATCCCGGCGCCAGCGGCGGATATACCGGCAAGCTTGATGACGATCCTGGCCAGAAAGCCGATGAGGAAGTGCGGGTTGAGCGGCGAGGAATAGGTCGTCCACGTTTGTCCGGTCCTCGTCATCGAGACATGGCGCGGCAGAAGAATAAGGTTGCTTCTGCCCGTTCATCGCCCCTCCCGCACGGGACGGATGCCATGCTTAAGCCGATGTCGAAACCGGACGATGACGCCGGGTCACGCCACCTCGTCGAGGCGCTGGTCGGGATCGGCCGCGACGAGCGACACCGCCACCGCGCCATCGTTGGAGAGCGCCTGCGCCATGCGCTGCTCGCGCAGGTCGGCCTGGCCGTGCCTGACCACCAGCGCGGCGTTGCGCGTCAGTTCCGCCACCGTGCGGGCCGGCAGGTCGTGCTCGGTCTCGAGCTCGCCGATATTGACCACCACGTCGTCATATTCGGCGCTGACCGCCTCGAGCACGTTGCAGACTGCGCGGCGCGACAGCCTTGAGATGGCCGGGGAGCGGCCGGCATTGAGCCTGTGCAGGCCGCTGTCGTGATCCGCGTGGACGGCACCGAAGGCCGAGACTTCGCCCAACGCGATCTCGGCAAGGCCGGGGTCGGATTTCGGCGCATCCGAAGCCAGATCGACGAAGATCGCGCTGCGGCCGCGCGACAGGGCGCCCTGCGCCAGATCCAGCGCGCCGCGCCGCGCCATTCTGGGGTCGCCCAGCGTCGTCACCAGGACGAGGCCGTCGACCACGGTGTCGGCGCCGGCCTTCGGAACCAGCGGCGCGGACTGCGGCCGGCGGCCGAGCAGGCCGGCGAAGAAATCGATGAGGATCGCCGCGAGGATGCCGACGAACAGGCCAAGCAGCGTGGCCGCGACCAGCAGCGGCAGGCGCGGCGGGAACGACGGGGAGGCGGGCACCGCCGCCTCGGCGATGACGCGCGCCGTGCGCGCGGTGATGCCTTCCTGCTGCGCCGTCTCCTGCGCCCGCACCAGGAAGGATTCATAGACCAGCCGGATCGACTGCGCCTCGCGCTCCAGCTCGCGCAGCCGGATCAGGTCCTGGTTGGTGGAGAAGGACGCGTCCTTGGCCTGCTGCAAGGCCTGATTGATCTGGTTCAGCGCATCGACGGCGATCCTGTTGTCGTCGCGCGCGGCGGCCACCAGCCTGCCGCTTTCCTCGCGGATCGCCGTTTCGGCCTGCGCCACTTCCTGAATGGCGGCGGTGACGCGCGGATGGCGCGGCCCCAGCACGTTCTGGAGGTCGGCCAGCCGCTGCCTGGCATCGGCCAATCGCGTGCGCAGGGCGCCCATGGCGCTGCCGGCATCGGCGACGGTGGCGCCGACATAGCCGCGCGTGCGCAGGCCTTCCTCCAGAACCTGCAGCCGGGCGGCGGTTTCGTTGACGCGGGCCAGCGCCTCCGACTGGCGGGCGCTCAGGTCGGTCAGCCTGCGGTCGCCGAGCAACTGTCCGTCGGTCTGCGATATATTGTGCTCGCGCTTGAACGTCTCGACGCGTTCCTCGGCGTCATTCAACTGGGCCTGCAATTCGGCAAGGCGGCCGCGTATGGCAGAACTGACGTCGCGGACGGACTTGGCGGACGATGAAATCTGGTCGGCGACATAGGCGGCGGCAACGGCGTTGGCCAGCCGGGCGGACTTGGCGGCCTCCCTCGTGGTGACGGTGATCTCGATCACATAGGTGTTTTCCCGGCGCGTCACTTCGGTGGCACGGGCCAGACCCTCCAGCGCGACATCGGCCGCGCTGCGCGCGCCGCCCGCGTTCTTCACGAATTCCGGATCCGAAGCGAGGTCGGTTTCCTTCACGACACGGCCGAGCACGGTCTCGGAGGTGATCACCTCGATCTGGCTGTCGACCAGCGCCATGTCGCCGCCCAGCCCCTGCTGGACGATCTCGTTCTGGACGATGCGCTGCTCGCGCGGGTCGATGAGGATGCGCGACGTCGCGCTGTAGCGCGGCGCGATCGTCGACAGGGCGAAATAGGCCAGCCCGGCGAAGGCGAGGATGCAGAACAGGATGGTCCAGCGACGACGCAGCAGCGTCTCGCCAAGACCATAGAGATCGATGGTGGAATCGATCTGGCGGCCGGGCGCCGGTTTGCGGTCAGGCCGGTTGCCTGAAAGAATAGCCATGCGCGCGGGCTCCCAGGGGCGATGCCGGCACTTTGCCGGATGGTAAACAAGTGATGCGCAAACAGCCTTAAAATGAGGTTAAGCCGGCGCATCCTCCATCAGCCATCGTCATGGCCCCAACAAGGCGGCCCCCGATCATCCGCGCGCGGAATTCATGGTCTGCAAGCGCCGCTCCCAGCCAAGCGCGTCGGCGACGATGAGGTCGAGGTCGTCACGCTGCGGCGCCCAGCCCAGCTCGCTGCGGGCAAGGTTGGAGTTGGCCACCACGGAAGCCGCGTCGCCGGCGCGGCGCGGCCCGCTGCGCACGTCGAAATCGCCGCCGAACACCCGGCGCACCGCCTCGATCACCTCCAGCACCGAATAACCGTGGCCGTAGCCGCAATTGGCGATCAGGCTGTCGCCGCCCGCCCGCAGCCGCTGCAGGGCCAGCCGGTGGGCGCGCGCCAGATCGGAGACATGGATGTAGTCGCGCACGCAGGTGCCGTCCGCGGTCGGGTAGTCGGAGCCATAGACCTGCATGAAGGGCCGTTTGCCGAGCGCCGTCTCGCAGGCCACCTTGATGAGATGGGTGGCGCCCGGCGTCGACTGGCCGGTGCGGCCGCCGGGATCGGCTCCCGCCACGTTGAAGTAGCGCAGCGCCGTGTAGCGCAGGTCGTGGGCGGCGGCGGCATCGCGCAGCATCCATTCGCTCATCAGCTTGGAGCGGCCATAGGGCGATTCCGGCTCCAGGCGCGCATTCTCCTGCACCGGCTCGATGCCGGCCCCGCCATAGACGGCGGCGGTGGAGGAAAAGATGAAATGGCGGACCTTGCCTTCCACCGCCGCCTCGATCAGGCTGCGCGTCTTGCAGGTGTTGTTCTGATAGTAGGCGAGCGGATCGGCGACCGATTCCGGCACCACGATCGAACCGGCGAAATGGATGATCGCCTCGATGCCGTGCTCGCGGATGAGGCCGCCGATCAGCGCCGTATCGGCGATGTCGCCCTCGACCAGCGTGGCTTCCGGCGCCACCGCCCAGTCGAACCCCTTCGACAGATTGTCGATGACGACGACCTTCTCCCCCGCATCCAGCAGTTCCCACACCATGTGGCTGCCGATGTAGCCGGCGCCTCCCGTCACAAGCACTGCCATGCCGCTGCTCTCTCCTTTATGTATCGTTGCTGCCTGCATAGCCTCTTGGCGGGCGAGGGGAAAGTCCGCCGAAATGGGAACGGCAATTGGTTCGAAGTGGAGGGGTCGCGTTTACCCGATCTTGATAGCTCCATTTGTAGTTGAGAGCATCTGGGCGGGCCGGTTCCCGTCCCAGCGTCCCACAGCCAAGGGCTTTCGCTTGGCGTGCCGCACCGGAGGCAAAAAGGTGAGCGCCATCCGCCCTCTCGAGCAGCGTGATCTTCCGGTCATCGCCAACATGCTCCAGCGCGTCCTGCGCAAGGAAAAGGCACCGGCACCGACCTCGCTCACCGCCTATCTGGGGCAGTTCTACCTGGACGCCCATGGCGACGGCATCACCTCGCTCGTCCACACCGACGATGCCGGCGAGGTGTCCGGCTTCATCGGCGTGCACGGGTTGCCGATGATCCATGGCGAGCGGCGATTGCGAGCCGCCATATGCAGCTCGTTCATGGTCGAGAAGGGCAATCGCGACCCGATGGCCGGCGCCCGGCTCATGAAGGCCTTTCTGGAGGGCCCGCAGGATCTGTCCTTCAGCGAAACGGCCAACCGCACCTCCACCCAGATGTGGACGCGCCTGCGCGGCACCATCCTGCCGCAATACAGCCTCGACTGGATCCGGGTCATCCGGCCGGCCGCCTTTGCGCTCGGCATGGCCGGCCAGCACTGCCGGCCGGCACGCCTGTTCACGCCGCTGGCCTCCGCTTTCGACCGTCTCTACCGCAAAAGGCTGAAGCCGGGGGAGACGCGCTGGGCGGCCGCCGCATCGAGCGGAATTGCGCCGCCGGCCCTGCGCGTCGACGAGGTCGATCATGCCGGCTTCGCGCAGATGCTGGAACCGCTGACGGCGCATTTTCCGCTGCGGCCGCGCTGGGCGGATCTCCCGCTTGAGCAAATGCTGGCCGACGGCGGACAAAAACCCGACCTCGGGGAATTCGTGCTGGCCGGCGTGACGACGTCGGGCGGGTCCCCGGTCGGGGCCTTCGCCTACCATGCCAGGCCGCACGGCATCGCGCGCGTGCTGCAGGTGCTTGCCCGTCCAGGTCAGGAAGGCGCGGTCATCGACTGCCTCATCGGGCATGCCGCAGCACACGGCGTCGCCGCCCTGCGGGGCCGCACGCAGCCGGCGCTCCTGGCCGCGATGCTGACCCGGCGCATCGCCTTCCTTCCCGCCACGACGACCATCGTCCATTCGCGCGATGCCGGGCTTGTCGGGGCGATGGCCAGCGGGCAAGCTTTCCTGAACGGGCTGGCCGGAGAAGAATGGAGCCGGCTGATCGGCGGCCGTTTCACCTAAAGCTCGTCGCGATCTTCCGGATTCGCTCCTTGCGCTTTAGGCTGTCGTTTTTACGCATGTCGCCCGAAACCGGGTCCCACTTTCGGGCGATATGCCCTGGGGCCGACCACATATCGCGGCCTCGATGCCGCCTGAAGGAGTTGAACCGATGGATTTTGGACTTACCGGCAAACGCGCGGTGGTGGTGGGCGCCAGCAAGGGACTGGGCGGCGCGAGTGCCGTCGCCCTTGCGATGGAGGGGGCCGAAGTGATCGCCCTGTCGCGCTCGGGCACGCTGCCGGACGGGCTAGCGCCCGAGGTGGCGGCGCGGATGAGCGCCCGCGCCCTCGATCTCGCGGACGAAGCCGCCGTCGCTGCTTTCTGCGACGAAATCCGCGCCGATCCGGTGCAGATACTGGTCAACAATTGCGGCGGCCCGCCTGCCGGGCCCGCCCGCGGCCAAACCCGGGAAGCCTGGCGCAAGGCCTTCGAGTCGATGGCGATGCCGATGTTCGCGCTGACCGATGCCGCGCTTGACGGCATGGTCGCCGCAGGCTGGGGCCGCATCGTCACCATCGGCTCGTCCGGCATCGAGGTGCCGATCCCCGGCCTTGTGCTGTCCAACGGGGTGCGCGGCGCCATCGCCGGCTGGTCCAAGACCCTGGCGGCGGAAGTCGCCGCCCATTCGGTCACCGTCAACATGGTGCTGCCGGGCCGCATCGCCACCGACCGGCTGGCCCAACTGGACGCGATCAGGGCGCGAAATTCGGGACAGGACATGGCGGCGGTCGAAGCCGAAGCCCGCGCGACCATTCCGGCCGGCCGCTACGGCCGGCCCGAGGAATTCGGCGCGGTGGTGGCGTTCCTGTGCTCGCAACAGGCCAGCTATGTCACGGGATCGATGATCCGGGTCGACGGCGGGGCGACCCGCAGCCACTAGGAACCTCTGCATCGGGGGCACGTGGGGCGATGTCGCCGTCGCCCCAGCGCGTCATCTCATCGCCGGGATCGATGCCGGCCCATTGCACCAGCCGGGCCGCGATCTCGCGCACCAGATCGTCCATGGTGGCGGGGCGGGCATAGAAGGGCGGCACCGGCGGGGCGATGACAGCGCCCAGCCGAGCCAGCTTCAGCATGGCCTCGAGATGACCTTCATGCAGCGGCGCCTCGCGCGGCGCCACCACCAGCCGGCGCTTCTCCTTCAGCACCACGTCGGCCGCCCTCGTCAGCAAATTGTCGCCCAGCCCGTGGGCCATGGCGGCCAGGCTGCGCATCGAGCACGGCACCACGATCATGCCTGCAGTGCGGAACGAGCCGCTGGCGATGGGCGCGGCGAGATTGCGCGGCGAATGGACATGCGCGGCCGCGTCGCCCAGCCGGGCAAGGCCGTCACTGCCCAGCTCATGGGCGACGGTCAGGCGCGCGCCGGGTGTCACCACGAGATGCGTCTCGACACCGGCCGCGCCGAGCTGGCGCAGCGTCTCCAGCGCCAGCGCGGAGCCCGAGGCACCGGTAACGCCGACGATCAGCCGTGCCGCCATGGCGCGCTCCCCTGTCCTGCCGGAAAGAATTCCTGCCAGCGTTCCGCGACCCGCCGGGCGACCTCCGCATCCATTTCCAGCTTCACGCCCCAGTCGCGGCTGGTTTCGGCGCCGATCTTGCGGGTGGCGTCGAGCCCCATCTTGCCGCCCAGCCCTTCCAGCGGCGAGGCGAAATCGAGCTGGTCGATCGGCGTGCGCTCCGCCACCAGAAGATCGCGCGAGGGGTCCATGCGCGTGGCCAGCGCCCACATCACGTCCGGCCAGGAGCGGATGTCGATGTCGTCATCGACCACGATGATGGTCTTGGTCATCGAGAATTGCGGCAACAGAGACCAGAACCCCATCATGACGCGCCGCGCCTGCCCCGGATAGGATTTGGCAATGGCGATCACCGCCATCCTGTAGGAGCAGGCCTCCGGCGGCAGCCACACGTCCACGATCTCCGGAAGCTGCTGGCGAAGCAGCGGCTTGAAGACATCGAGCATGGCTTCCCCAAGCACGGCCGGCTCGTCCGGCGCGCGGCCGGTGAAGGTGGTGAGATAGCTTGCGTCGTCGCGCATGTGGAGGCGCGACAGCGTGAACACCGGATAGCGCTCGGCCGCATTGTAATAGCCGGTATGATCCCCGAATGGCCCTTCGAGCGCCGTCTCGGTTGGCGAAACCGTGCCCTCCAGCACGATCTCGGCGCTCGCCGGCACATGCAGTCCTATGTCCTTGCAAGGCGCCAGGCTGGCGCGCCTGTCGCCGATCATGCCGGCAAGCGCCAGTTCCGACACGCCTTCGGGCGCCGGCATGACGGCGGCGAGCAGCGTTGCGGGATCCGCCCCGATCACCACCGCCACCGGCATCGCCTCGCCCCGTGCCTGCCACAGCCGGTGATGGGCGGCGCCTCCGCGCATCGGCAGCCAGCGCATGATGGCGCGGTCGCGGCCGATGACCTGCATGCGGTAGATGCCTAGATTGTAGGCGGCGGGATCGTCCTTGCCGGGCGGGCGGGTCACCACCACCGGCCAGGTGATCAGCGGCCCGGCATCGCCCGGCCAGCAGGTCTGGACCGGCAGCAGCGAGAAATCCGCATCCGTCTCGCGCCATTCCCGTGGCCTGGAAACCGTCTTCGGCCGCGCCTGCAAGGCGCTGCGGGCGGCGGGCAGGAGGTGGCGCGCCTGGCCAAGGTTGCGCGGCGGCTGCGGCGACCGCAGCCAGGCCAGCAATTCGCCCAGTTCGACAAGGTTCCCGGGCTCCGTTCCCAGCCCCCAGGCGACACGCCGGGTGGTGCCGAACAGGTTGGTCACCACCGGCAGCCTGGCCATGTGACCGTCCCGGTCCCGAGCGCCGATGAGCCGCAGGGCCGGCCCGCCGGCGGCGATCACCCTGCGATGCAGTTCGGTGACCTCCAGATGCATGGAAACGGGGGCGGTGACGGTTTCGAGGTCGTCCCGCTCCTCCAGATAGGCGAGGAAGGCGCCAAGGGTCGGAAAGTGAGGAAGGCTACGCTGGTGCATGCAATTGTCCCGGGCCCGCCATCAGCGGCCCGCACCGCTGATGCCATGCCGGGTCCGGTCCATCGTTGCGCTCGCGCAAAGACGGCCCGAAGCACATCGCGAACCCCGAAGCCTACCCGGCGCGCTTCCGGTTCCGCCGGCATTGGGCGAAAAAGCGGGCATTGGGACAGAAGGCCATGACGGCGCCCGGCTCGTCATGCTCGAGAAGGGTCCGGCACCGCTTCTGGCACAGGCAGGCGAGGCAGGTATTGCGCGCCTGGGCAATGGCCTTGCCCGATTCCTTGCGGGCCGCCCGGACGGGATCGACCTGCGTGCGTTCCATGACGAGATCGAACAGATCGAACTGGCGCCAGACCCTGTCCGTCTGCGGCCAGCGCTGTGCATCGGAACACATGACTGCCTCCCTGCGCCGGATCGAACATTTTGCGGGCAAGTGTAAACCGCAACCTGCCGCAGGGGGATGTGCCGCTTGGCCGCAACCGCGAAAAAACCTCTCCAAAGTCGTTTCTGTTTGATGCAGCGCAAACTTCTTTGCCGGGCGCCTTCCTATGTTCGGCCCAACCCACCGTACTCCGGAGGAGCCGATGGCGCTCAACCCCAACGAAGATGTCAGCCTTCCCGAGCCGATCCGGCGCTTCCTGCCGGCCTTTTCCGGCCAGCCGCTCGGCCCGTTGCTGACCCAGGCGCTGCGTTCCCTCGCCCGGCGGCGGCCGGAGGCCTTCGAGCGGCTCGGCGAATTCGGCAAGGCGCGTTTCCTCATCGATCCGACCGACCTGCCCTTTGCCTTCCATGTCGTGCCGGACGGCCGCGCCGCGCTGGTGCGCGCCACCGGCAAGAGCGGCACGGCTCCCTCCGACGTGGTCATCCGCGGCCCGATCCTGCTCTTGCTCGGCATCCTCGACGGCACGCTGGACGGCGACGCGCTGTTCTTCCACCGCGCCATCTCCGTCAGCGGCCGCACCGAAGCGGTGGTGGCGCTGCGCAACGCCATAGAGGACGCCGAATTGCGGCCCTCCGACCTGCTCGGCCTCAGCGGCGCGGCCGCCCGGCTCGCCGATTCGGGCATATTGGGCGGGCTGTCGTTCGCCCGCCAGATCGCCACCGGCGCCCATCGGCGTGAAAGGACGCAACCATGACGACAAGCGGCAGGATGGAGCTCGTCTGCCCCGCCGGCACGCCTTCGGCGCTACGGGCCGCCGTGCAGGCGGGAGCGGATTCGATCTATTGCGGTTTCCGCGACGAGACCAATGCGCGCAATTTCCCCGGCCTCAATTTCTCGCCGCAGGAGATGGCCGAAGGCATCCGCTTCGCCCATGCCCATGGCAGCAAGGTGCTGGTCGCCATCAACACCTTCGCCCGCGCCGGCGATACCGATCCGTGGCGCAGGGCCGCCGACACGGCCGCAGCCTGCGGGGCCGATGCGGTGATCGCCGCCGACATCGCCGTGCTCGACCACATGGCCACACAGCATCCCGGCACCCGCCTGCACCTGTCCGTGCAGGCGGCGGCGGCGACGCCGGAATCGATCGGCTTCTATGCCGACGCCTTCAATGTGCGCCGCGTGGTGCTGCCGCGCGTGCTGTCGGTGCAGGAGATCGCCGCTCTCAACCGCCTCATCAAGGTCGAGACCGAGGCCTTCGTGTTCGGCGGGCTGTGCGTGATGATCGAGGGCCGCTGCTACCTCTCCTCCTACGCCGCCGGACGCTCGCCCAATCTCAACGGCGTCTGCTCGCCGCCCGAGATGGTGAGCTATGACGAGGATCGCGAAGGCACCGCCGCGCGGCTCGCCGGCTTCACCATCGACCGCTACGCGCCCGGCGAGCCGGCCGGCTATCCGACGCTGTGCAAGGGCAGGTTCAAGGCGGGGGACAAGGCCGGCTATCTGTTCGAGGATCCGGTCAGCCTCAACGCCGGCAGCATGATCGTGGCGTTCAAGGCCGCCGGCGTCACCGCCCTGAAGATCGAGGGGCGCCAGCGGGGCAAGGGCTACGTCACCGAGGTGGTGCGCGCTTTCAGGAAAGCGGTCGATGCCGCCGAGCAGGGCCATGACGCGACCGAGATCGACAACATCCTCGCCGGCCTGTCCGAAGGCGGACGCCAGACCACCGGCGCCTACCGCAAGATCTGGAGATAGCCATGGCACGGATCGCCCTGACGCTCGGACCGCTGTTCTTCCACTGGCCGGCCGAGCGGCTGCGCAACTTCTATTTCCGCATCGCCGACGAAACGGCGCTGGAGCGCATTCATGTCGGCGAGGTCGTCTGCGGCAAGCGCATGCCGTTTTCCGATCCCGTCTGGCCCGAGATCATCGAAAGGCTGGAGCGCGGCGGCAAGGAGGTGGTGCTTTCCACGCTGGCGGCACCGGCCACGGTGCGCGAACGCAAGGCCATCGCCGAATTGTGCGCGGACGGGCGTGTCGTCGAGATCAACGACATCACCGCCCTGCCCGCCCGCAGCGGCAGGCCCTTCGTCACCGGCCCGTTCCTCAACGTCTACAACGAGGCGACGGCGCGTTTCCTCATGCGCCACGGCGCCATCACCATCTGCCCGCCGGTGGAATTGTCGCTCAACACGGTGGGCACTATCGCCGGCGCCTGCCCCGAGGCCGAGTTCGAGCTGTTCGCCTTCGGCCGCCTGCCGCTGGCGCTGTCCGGACGCTGCTACCACGCACGGCTCCACGGGCTGCACAAGGATTCGTGCCAGTTCACCTGCGAGCAGGATCCCGACGGGCTGGCTGTCGACACGCTCGACGACCAGTCCTTCCTGGCCATCAACGGCGTGCAGACGCTGTCGACCGAGGTGCATGCTGCGCTGTTCGAGCCGGCGACGCTCCTGCGCCACGGCATAAGGCGGCTCAGGCTGTCGCCACATGACTGCAACATGGTGGAGGTGGCGCACATCTACCGCTCCCTGCTCGACGGCACCCAGGACGCGGATGGCGCCCGCTTCCTGCTTTCGTGCCTCGACCTGCCGGGACGACTCGTGGACGGCTATGCCCATGGCAAGGCCGGCGCGCAACCGGCCATGCCGGCATGAGGTTTCAGCGGGACCGGGGCCGCATCGCTGAGCTCGGATAGCGCTTGCCGCACCGCAGGGCATGGACATTTCCCCCGATACGGGCTGTGCTGCGCGATCTGCCGACAGCCGCTTCCGCGAGGTCTCTGGCCATGGACGCAAACCGTTCCGAAGAACCTCCTCCCCACTGGGATGCGGGCACGGTCTTCACCGTCGGCCATTCCGTGCTGCCGATCGGGCAATTCGTCGACCTGTTGCGGACATACGGGGTCGAACGCCTCGCAGATGTCCGCACCGTCCCGCGCTCCCGCCACAATCCGCAGTTCAATGCCGATGCGCTCGGCCCGGCGCTGGCGCAAAGCGGCATCGCCTATGTCGCCATGCCGGCGCTCGGCGGCCTTCGGCACCCCCGCAAGGATTCGCCCAATGCCGGCTGGCGCAACGAGAGCTTCCGCGGCTATGCCGACTACATGCAGACCGCTGCCTTCGCCGAGGCGGTCGACGCGCTCGTCCGCCTCGGCCACGACAAGCGGGTGGCGATCATGTGCGCGGAAGCCGTGCCATGGCGCTGCCACCGGTCGCTGATCGCCGATGCGCTGACCCTGCGCGGCATCACGGTGATCGACATATTGTCGGCAACGAGCTGGCGGCCGCATAAGCTCACCCCGTTCGCGCATGTCGAAGGGCTGCGGATCACCTATCCGGCCAGCTAGCCTCCCTCATTTTCCCACCGCTTCGCCGTCCCGGATCGTTTCGGCGCGCCCAAGCCGTTTGGCCTTGCGCCTTCCGGCCAAAAAGATATATTTGGAATGTATTTTTAAGCGAACCGCCCGGCTGAAATGCGAGGGGCCGGCACGCCCCGGGGGCAGGACCGATGACCTATGTCGTCACCGACAATTGCATCAAATGCAAATATATGGACTGCGTCGAGGTCTGCCCCGTGGACTGCTTCTACGAGGGCGAGAACATGCTCGTCATTCATCCCGACGAATGCATCGACTGCGGCGTCTGCGTTCCGGAATGCCCCGCCGAAGCGATCTTTCCCGACACCGACCCGGCGGCGACGCCGGCCTGGCTGGAGCTCAACTACGAGCACGCCTCGGCATGGCCGAACATCATCCACAAGAAGACGCCGCCCGCCGATGCCGACGACTGGAACGGAGTGCCCGGAAAGCTTCCGCATTTCAGCAGCAAGCCCGGCGCCGAATGAATTTCACCCCTCCATCGACCAGCACCCATCCATTGAAAGGAGCACATCATGGCTGAAACCTGGCTTCCCTCCCTGCGCACCGCAACGCCCCAGGAGGGCTTCGAACTCGCCACCAAGCTGGCCCGCATCGGAGTGAAGGTGACCCAGCCCTCGGCCGAAATCCGCGACAAGCTGCGCGCCGCCTACGATCACGACGCCGGCCAGCTCATCGCCTCCTCGCAGGTGATCGCCATTCATTTCCAGACCGTGGCGGCGGCGAACGATTACTGGCGCACCTGAGGCGGAAACGGTTTCCTGCCTCCGGCGACGGCCCTTGTTGCAGGCACGCCATACTAGGGTAAGCTTGGGCGGAGGCGGGCCTGGCTTGCAGGCCGTCGCCGCCTTGCTTCGCCGTTTGGCGATGCCGGCCAGATCGAGGTTTTCCAATGCCCTTCAACGAACGTTCGAAACACATCACCCAGGGCGTCGCGCGCTCGCCGAACCGGGCCATGTATTATGCGCTGGGTTATGAGAAATCCGATTTCGACAAGCCGATGGTCGGCATTGCCAACGGCCATTCCACCATCACGCCCTGCAATGCCGGCCTGCAGCCTCTGGCCGATGCCGCCGCCTTCGCCATCAAGGCCGCCGGCGCCAATCCGCAGATGTTCGGCACGCCCACCATCTCGGACGGCATGTCGATGGGCACCGAAGGCATGAAATATTCGCTGGTGTCGCGCGAGGTGATCGCGGACTGCGTCGAAACCTCGGTGCAGGGCCAGTGGATGGACGGGGTGCTGGTGCTGGGCGGCTGCGACAAGAACATGCCTGGCGGCATGATCGGCATCCTGCGCGCCAACGCCCCGGCGATCTACGTCTATGGCGGCACCATCAAGCCCGGCCGCTGGAAGGGCGAGGACCTGTCCATCGTCTCGGCCTTCGAAGCGGTCGGCTCGTTCATGGCCGGCACCATGAGCGAGGAGGACTTCGAGGGCATCGAACGCCATGCCTGCCCCTCCACCGGCTCCTGCGGCGGCATGTACACGGCCAACACCATGAGCTCCTCCTTCGAGGCGCTCGGCATGTCGCTGCTCTATTCCTCGACCATGGCCAGTCCTGACCGCGAGAAGCTCGACAGCGCCGCCGAATCCGGCCGCGTGCTGGTCGAGGCGGTGAAGAAGAACATTCGCCCGCGCGACATCATCACGCGCAATTCGATCGAGAACGCGGTGGCGCTGATCATGGCGATCGGCGGCTCCACCAACGCGGTGCTGCACTATCTCGCCATCGCCCACGCGGCCGAGATCGACTGGACGCTGGACGATTTCGAGCGCGTGCGCCGCAAGGTTCCGGTGCTATGCGACCTCAAGCCTTCGGGAAAATACATGGCGGTCGACCTGCACCAGGCCGGTGGCATCCCGCAGGTGCTGAAGATCCTGCTCAATGCCGGCCTCATCCACGGCGATTGCCTGACCGTCACCGGCAGGACGCTGGCCGAGGAACTGGCCGCCGTGCCGGACGAACCGCGCGCCGATCAGGACGTCATCATGCCCATCGAAAAGGCGCTCTATCGCGAGGGCCATCTCGCCATCCTCAAGGGCAACCTGGCCGAGGACGGCGCGGTGGCCAAGATCACCGGCCTGAAAAGCCCGGTCATTTCCGGCCCGGCCCGCGTGTTCGACGACGAGCAGTCGGCCATGGAGGCGATCCTGTCCGACCAGATCAGGCCGGGCGACGTGGTGGTGCTGCGCTATCTGGGGCCGAAGGGCGGGCCGGGCATGCCGGAAATGCTGGCGCCCACGTCGGCGCTGGTCGGCCGCGGGCTCGGCGAAAGCGTCGGCCTCATCACCGACGGCCGCTTCTCGGGCGGCACCTGGGGCATGGTGGTCGGCCATGTCGCGCCGGAAGCCTATGTCGGCGGCACCATCGCCCTGGTCGAGGAAGGCGATACGATCACCATCGACGCCCACAGGCTGCTCCTGCAGCTGGAGGTGGACGAGGCCGAGATCGCGCGCCGGCGGGCGGCCTGGACACAGCCCGAACCGCGCTACAAGCGCGGCGTGCTGTCGAAATTCGCGGCCCTCGCCCGCCCCGCCGACAAGGGCGCCGTCACCGGCTGAAGCCGCAGGCACCCGAGCCGTCGCGGCCCCGCCATGCCGCGACGGGCCGTTCAGGCCAGCACGTCGAACAGGCTGGCGATCCAGACGATCTGGAACAGAAGCGCGAAAACCACGAAGCCGGCGTCATAGCGCTCCGACCCGAAGAGGAGCGCGCCGCCTGCGCCGCCGATGAGCAGGGACTGCCGCACCGGATAGGCCCAGCCGTAAAGGTGGTGGTAGTAGCTCTGGCCCTTGGTCAGCGTGTCGACGACGTCCACGAGGAACAGCAGCAGCAAAAGCGCATAGAACCATTTCCGGCGCTGCCGGAAGTAGTCCCTGAACCCCTTGTATTCGCCGATTTGGTCCGGAAACAGCATCGCCGCCAGCATGACGAAGACGATCGAATAGGAGATCAGCAGGAAATAGAGGGAAAAGGTCCACGCCTTGATCTGGGAAAGCGCGAATTCGAACCACCAGAAATGGATGATGAACAGGAAGACGAATACCACCCAGCCAAGATGGACGGGATAGATCTTCTCCTTGCCAGGATGCTGGATGAAGCGGGTCACGCCGGTCACCAGGCGGGCGACGCTGAGGCCCAGTATCATGCCGACGATGATACGGATATGGACGAATATCTCGTGGTTTTCCTGCGTCAGCGCATCGACATTCATCTGTATATCCGTTCGCCAGCCAGCCCGGCCCCCCTTGTTCAAAGACCAGAAGAGGGACCCCAACCATGCCTAGGCAAGGAGCGGCAGCACGGCAAGCAATTCTCGAATGCGCATATGCGATGCGGTTGCCGGAAGAGATCACTCGCGAACGGCTGCCGGCGGGTGATCGGCCACCTCTTCGATGCGGTTCCGGTCGCGGAAGCCGGTCAGACTTTCGGCATGCTCTTCATCAGGCCCGCGACTGGCCGGATCCTCATCGAATGGCTGGCCCAGAATGGGCGCCCCCAGAGCCAGCCCGCCGGCGGTCCAGAAACAGCTCAGGTCCATGTATTCCTCCCTTCATGGTTGCGTGCCTCAGTGATCCATAGCCTTGACGATTTCCTCGGTCATTTTCTTTGCGTCGCCGAGGAGCATCATGGTTCCGTCCTTGTAGAACAGGGTGTTGTC
>NZ_JBEPML010000006.1:0-264504 GCF_040545735.1 Aquamicrobium terrae | reverse complement strand
CTTCGCTTCCTTCGGCCAGTAGTCGATGCCGTAGCCGGGCAGTGTCGAGAACGGGTTGAGGCGGGTGCCGAGCGCCAGCACCACGTCGGCCTTCGCGATCAGCTCCATGGCCGCCTTCGAGCCGTTGTAGCCGAGCGGGCCGACCGCAAGGCGATGCTCGCCGGGGAAGGCGTCATTGTGCTGGTAGCCGCAGCACACCGGCGCGTCGAGCCGCTCGGCAAGGGCGGCGGAATCCGCGATCGCCCCGCCGATGACCACGCCCGCGCCGTTGAGGATGACCGGGAACTTCGCCTCCGACAGAAGCTTCGCCGCCGCCGCGATCGCCTCGCTGCCGCCGGCCGGCCGCTCCAGCCGCACGATCTGCGGCAGCTCCACGTCGATGACATGGGTCCAGTAGTCGCGCGGGATGTTGATCTGGGCCGGCGCGCTCGCCCGCCAGGCCTTCTCGATCACCCGGTTGAGCACCTCGGGAATGCGCGCGGGATCGCGCACCTCCTCCTGGTAGCACACCATGTCCTCGAACACCGCCATCTGCGGCACCTCCTGGAAGCCGCCCTGGCCCATGGTGCGGTTGGCCGCCTGCGGCGTCACCAGCACCATCGGCGTGTGGTTCCAGTAGGCCGTCTTGATCGCGGTGACGAAGCCGGTCACGCCCGGCCCGTTCTGGGCGATCGCCATCGACATCTTGCCCGTCGCGCGCGCATAGCCGTCCGCGATCAGACCCGCATTGGTCTCGTGCGCGCAGTCCCAGAACGTGATCCCCGCCTTCGGAAACAGGTCCGAAACCGGCATCATCGCTGAACCGATGATCCCGAACGCATGCTCGATCCCATGCATCTGCAAGACCTTAACAAACGCTTCTTCCGTCGTCATCTTCATCGTCGTCGTTCCTTTCCTTTTACTGGGTGAAGCACCGGGATCCGGCGATCACAACAATTCGTCCCTGAGGTAATACCAGCGGTACATGGCGCGCTGGCCGATGCGCCGGAATGGCGTCAGAAGGCCGTGGTGCGGCAGCGCCGAGGTGAAGATCGGCAGGTCGAGCCCGCCGCCCTTGCCGGCGATCATCTGCGCCAGGCGGCGGCCGGCCTGGGCCGAATACATCACGCCGTTGCCGCCATAGCCCATGGCGTAGAAGACGCTCTGCGCCGGATCGGGCTGCGCGATGCGCGGCATCATGTCGTGGCTGACGTCGACCCAGCCCCACCAGGAATAGTCGATCTGCACGCCCTTCAACGACGGGAACTTGCGGTGCATGCCGGCAAGCAGCAGGTCGAGATGCTTCTGGTTGGCCGCGTCCGCGCCGGTGATGGCGCTGCGCGAGCCGATCTGGAAGCGGTTGTCGGGCATCAGCCGGTAGTAGTGGCGCAAGGTGCGGGTGTCGGTCAGCGGGATCTTCGCCTTGAAGTTCAGCGCCGCGACCTCGGAATCGCTCAGCGGCCGGGTGACGATGGAGTTCGACAGCACCGGCATCAGCCTGTGCTTGGTCAGCGGATGCAGGCCGGGCGATGTGTAGCCGGCGGTGGCAAAGGCCACGGCCCGCGCCCGCACCGTGCCGCCCGGCGTCGCCAGATAGTGCACGCCGTTGCGATGGGTGTAGCCGATCACCGGGCTGTCGGTGTGGACCTTGGCGCCGAGCTTGCGCGCCAGCCTCAGATAGCCGAAGGCCAGCCTGCCGGCATGGACGCCGATGCCGTCCGGCTCCAGCATGGCGCCCTTCGCCTCCTCGTCGCGGACGAAGTCGCGGTGGATCTCGTCGCGGCCGAGAATGCGGGTCGGATAGCCGAACACCTCGTTGAGCAGCTTCGATTCCTTCTCCAGCGCCGGCATCATCTTGTCGCGATGGGCGATGTAGAGGTGGCCGCCATCCTGCGGCAGGCAGTCGATCTCGGGCTCGGCGATCAGCGAGCGGAACAGGTCGAAGCCCTCGGCGATTTCCTTGTGCAGCTTCTTCGCCACCTCGACGCCCCAGCGCTCGATCCATTGCGAACGCTTCAGCCGGCCGGCGGAAATCTGCGCCTGCCCGCCATTGCGGGTCGAGCAGCCCCAGGCCACGCCGTTGGCCTCCAGAACCGTGGCCTTGATGCCGTGCTCGCGCGCCAGATGAATGGCGCAGGACAGGCCCGTATAGCCGGAGCCGACGACGACGACGTCGACATCCATGTCGGCCTTCACGGGCCCATCGTCGGCAGGCGGCTCGCCGGCAGTGCCGATCCAGTAGGTCGGCGCGTAGTCGCGTCCGTGGCCCGGATCGGGCGCCACCACCGGATCATAGTTCGGATCGTAGGGCTTGCGGGCCCGATTGCGTTCGATTGCCTGATGTTCCATGGCTCGGTTCCTCCGTCCGTCACGGACGGTCATTGTCACGCCTCGATCAGAGGCCGGTTCTTGCGGAAGGCCTGCTTCCTGACGATCTTGCCGTCGCGGAGCGTGAACAGGTCACAGCCCTCCGCCTCGACGCGGGTGCCGTCGGCGTTGGTGCCGGCGAACGTCCATTCCGAAACCGCCCTGTCGCCATGCACGAAGTGGCTGTGATGGTCCCAGCGGGCGTCCTTCATGGCGCCCCAGACGCCCGAGAATGCCGCGGCAATGGCCTGCGTGCCCTCGATGCGGGTGCCCCAGGCTTCGGAGCCGCCGATGGTGTTGAACACGCAGTCGGGTGCGAACCAGGCCATCACCCCATCGATGTCGTGCCGGTTGAAGGCATCGAACAATGCTGCAAGATCGGCTGCGGTGAGTTGCGATGTCGTCATGTCCAGGTCTTTCCTTCTGCTCGGCGCGCGGCAGGGTGCACGCCAGGGTTCGGGCGCAGCAGTACGCCCGCGCTTCAATGGTCGTTGGGGATGCCGTCCGTGTGCCGTCTAGGGCGGCGGCGGAGTGAAAGGTCGTATAAGCCGTACCATCACACGCGTCCCTTCCAGGGAATGAAGACCTTCTCGAGGTAGCGGATGAGCAGGTCGAAGGCGAAGGCGAACACGCCGATCACGATGATGCCCATGATGACGGTGTCGCTGGCCAGATATTCGGCGGCGTTAAGGACCATGAAGCCGAGGCCGCGGCTGGCGGCGACCATTTCGGCCGCGACCAGCGTGGTCCAGCCAACGCCGATGCCGATGCGCATGCCGGTGAAGATTTCCGGCAGCGCCGCCTTCATGATGACCTGAGAGATCACCTGCATGCGGCTGGCGCCCATGGCGTAGGCGGCGTGGATCTGCTCGGTCGACACCGAACGGACGCCGGCGCGGGCGGCGATCGCCATCGGCGCGAAGATCGCCAGGAAGATCAGGAAGACCTTCGGGAACTCGCCGATGCCCAGCCAGATGATGACCAGCGGCAGATAGGCCAGCGGCGGCAGCGGGCGATAGAACTCGATGATCGGATCGAGCAGGCCGCGCACGAAGCGGTTGACGCCCATCAATATGCCGATCGGGATGGCGGTGACGCAGGCCAGCGCGAAGGCGCCGAAGACGCGGCCAAGGCTGGCCAGCGTGTGCTGGATCAGCGTGGAGTTGGCCACGCCGTCCGTCATCGCCAGGATGAACTTGTTGTAGACGGCGATCGGCGAGGGCAGGAACAGGGGCCTGACCCAGCCCATCGACGTCACGAAGAACCACAGCGCGATCAGCACCAGCGCGGTGATGAGGCTGATGTGGCCGCTGTATCCCTCGCCGGGCGCGCCATAGACCTTGCCCGGTTCGGCGGATTTCGCCCTGGACAGCCGCTCAAGCATGGACCAGCTCCGGGTTTCCTGATGCTCGCTCATCGCCATAGATGATCCCCAGTATGGTTTCCCGCATCTCGATGAAGTCGGGACTGGACTTGATTGCGCGCGCATCCCCGCTTTCGAGGAAACGGCGGTTGAAATCGAGTTCGTAGGTGTGGGTGATGCGGCCGGGGCGCGGCGACATCACGATCAGCCGCGAGCCCAGGAACAGCGCCTCCTCCACACTGTGGGTGATGAAGAAGAACATCTTGTGGGTGTGCTGCCACACGCGCAGCAGCAGTTCCTGGATGGTCTCGCGCGTCAGCGCATCGAGCGCGGCCATCGGCTCGTCCATCAACAGCATGGCCGGGTCGCAGGTCAGCGCCCTGGCGATGCCGACGCGCTGCTGCATGCCGCCCGAGAGCTGGTAGATCATGTGCCGGTGGAAATCCTGCAGCCCGACCAGTTCCAGGTTGCGCACGGCGCGTTCGCGCCTCTGCTCCTTCGGCACGCCCTGCAGCTTCAGGCCGAATTCGGTGTTGTCGATGACGTTTAGCCAGGGCAGCAGCGCATGCTTCTGGAACACCACGCCACGGTCGGCGCCCGGGCCGGTGACGCGGCGTCCGCCCAGCGTGATCTCGCCGGCGGTGGGCGCCATGAAGCCCGCCATCAGGTTGAGCAGCGTGGTCTTGCCGCATCCGGAAGCGCCGAGCGCCACCACGAAGTCGCCGCTGTTGATCGTCAGGTTGACGCCCTTCAGCGCGATCACCGCCTCATCCGAATGCAGACCCGGATAGGTCAGGTTCACATTGCTGACGTTGAGAGTTTCCATATCTTGCCTTCTCGCGTCCTGTCCGTCGGACATGCGCCGGGGTTACAGGCCCCTGCGAGCCTGTTCGGAGAGCACCGGCGGCTTGAGCATCGGACCGAAAAGTGGAACCGGTTTTCGGGATGTTCCGATGCTCGATCAAATGCCGCCGGCCGGCATTTCAACTGTTACTTCGCAGCCGCCGTCGCGAAATCCGCATTCACGAAGCCGCTGTAGTCTTCCAGCGCATGGTCGATCTGCTTCTGTTCGACCAGGAATTTAGCACTTTCCGTGAAAGCACGCACCGCTCCGCTTTCGCCGCCGCCGCCGAGCCAGACATTGGACGCCTGCTCCTCGACGGTCGGGAAGGCCAGCAATTGCAGCGCCTCGACCACATCCTCGGGCGAGCCGCCGATCATCTTCACCATGCCCTGCACCTCGGGCGAATCCGCCGTCCAGTTGGCACCGTTCTTGGCATAGTCGGCATAGGCGTCGGCCAGAACCTTGGTGAAGGCGTTCATGAATTCGGGATTGTCGGCCGCGAACTTCTTGTCCACGACGATGCCGTCGAAGGTCGGGACGCTCTCCTTGCCGATGACCTCGGAGTCGGAGATGACCTTGCCGCTCTTGAGGATTTCCGACAGCGCCGGCGGCCAGACATAGGCGGCGTCGATGTCACCACGCTGCCAGGCGGCGACGATCTGCGGCGGCTTCATGTTGAGGATGTTGACCTCGCGCGGATCGATGTTCCAGACCTTCTCCATGCCGACGAGAAGATGGAAGTGCGAGGTCGACACGAACGGCACGCCGACCTTCTTGCCCTTGAGGTCCTCGGGCTTCTCGATGCCGGAGCCCTCGCGCGCGACGAGCGCCTCGGACTTGCCGATATTGTCGAGGATCCAGAAGAGCTGCATGTCGACGCCGCGGGTGGCCGCAGCCGCCGCGCCCGTCGAGCCGATGACGCCGATCGGCACGTTGCCCGAGGCAAGCGCGGTGGAAATGTCGCCGGCGGAGGAGAACTGCCTCCAGTCGACCGTATAGCCGGTGTCCTTGAGCGCCGCATCGAACCGGCCGTCGGCGATGGCGCTGACGAACGGACCCACGATCTGCTGATAGCCGACGACGATCGTCGTCTGCGCGAGGGCCGTTCCGGCATAGAATACCGAGGCGGCAAAAGCGGCGACGCGTGTAAATCTCTTCAGTGCCTGAAATGATTTCATCGTTTTTCTCCCATTGGAATCTGCGGAACCCGTATCCGCCCCCAGCCGCGACCTTCCTGCGGTCATTCTTCTGGATTAGCTGACGCTAAGGGAGGAATGCGACTTGCCTTATATCCAATCTGGAACTTCAATGAGTCCAGTTACGCAAAGGCATGATGTGTGAGCCAGCAAATCGTTTCCGAGGCCATTTTTTTCGTCGACCGGGCGAACCGCGCCGGCCTGCAAAGCCAGATTCGCGAGACGCTGGTGTCGGCCATACTGGCGGGCCGCCTGGTGCCGGGCGCGCGGCTGCCTTCGACGCGCAAGCTGGCCGACTACCTCAACATCTCGCGCATCACGGTGACGCTGGCCTATCAGGAACTGGCCTCCCAGGGCTATCTGGAGGCCAAAGGGCGCAGCGCCTATCTCGTCGCCGGTACCACGCCGCAGACGGACTTCGCAGCCCGCGAGCACCGGGACGACAGGAGCGAGGTGAACTGGCAAAACAAGATCAAGGCCAGCTTCTCGATCGCCAAGTCGATCCGCAAGCCGCTGGACTGGAGCCGCTTCCCGTTCCCCTTCCTCTACGGCCAGATGGACCCGACGCTGTTCGATCTTTCCGCCTGGCGCGACTGCGCGCGGCGCGCGCTGTCACGCGAGGATTTCGAGCTGATGGCCGGCGACTTCGCCGCCGCCGACGACATCCAGCTCGTCAACTACATCTGCACCCGCTCGCTGCCCAGCCGCGGCATCAAGGCCTCTCCCGACGAGATACTGGTCACCGTGGGGGCGCAGAACGCGCTGTGGCTGATCATCCAGCTCATGCTCAAGCAGGGTTCGAGCGCCGTGTGCGAGAACCCCTGCCACCCCGATCTCAGCGCCGCGCTGCAACTGAGCGGCGCGCAGGTCACCGCCGTCGAGGTCGACGAGGGCGGGTTACCGCCGAACCGGCTGCCGGGAAAGACCGACGTGGTGTTCGTGACGCCGAGCCACCACGCGCCCACCGCCGCCACCATGCCCATGCAGCGCCGGCTCGACCTCCTGGCCGAGGCGGAGCGGCGCGACTTCATCATCGTGGAAGACGACTACGAGTTCGAAATGAGCTTCCTGAAGCCGCCCTCCCCCGCCCTGAAGTCGCTCGACCGCAACGGGCGCGTGCTCTATGTGGGCAGCTTCTCCAAATCGCTGTTCCCGGGCCTGAGGCTCGGCTATCTCGCCGCCCCTGCCCCGGTGATCCGCGAGGCGCGCGCGCTGCGCGCCCTGATGCTGCGGCATCCGCCGGGCCATCTGCAGCGCACGGTGTCCTATTTCCTGGCGCTCGGCCATTACGACGCGGTCATCCGCCGCATGCGCATCGAATACCAGAAGCGCCATGAGGTGATGGCGGCCGCGCTGGCGCATGAGGGCTTCGACATCGCCGGCGCCTCCGATTTCGGCGGCACCGCCTTCTGGATCAGGGGGCCGGAGGGGATGGATGCCGACCGGCTGATGAGCGAATTGCGGCAGGACGGCGTGCTGATCGAAACCGGCTCGCCCTTCTTCCCCGATCTCGACGGCCCGTGCCGCTTCTTCCGCATGGGCTATTCATCGATCCCCAGCAACCGCATCGTGGAAGGCGTGGCGCGCACGGCCAGGCGTATCGACCAGCTCATGCGCCCGCGCGGCTAGAGCATTTCAGGTTTTGCCGGAAACGGCGCCTTACCCTTGAAGCTGCCCCTCACCCTTACCCTCTCCCCCGCAAGCAGGGAGAGGGGGTCACCAGCGTTGCAAACGGCTTCCTTCTCCCCGCCTGCGGGGAGAAGGTCCCGGCAGGGGGATGAGGGGCGAGTCCACCTGAACCGGAATTGCTCTAGAACCTTACCCGACGACGGCCAGTTCCGCCCCGAGTTCGACCAGGGCGCCGGGCTGCGCCTGCAAGGATATCCGGCCGGATTTCGGGGCGCTGATGCGGGTTTCCATCTTCATCGCTTCGAGGACGGCTACCACGTCGCCCTCCGCGACCTCGTCGCCATCGGCGACCAGCCACTTCTGAAGCGTGCCGGGGACCGGGGCGGTGATTGCGCCCGCCCTTGCGCGGGGCTGGGCCGCCGGCGCTGCTTCGGGCACATTCACGCTTGCCAGCAGCGCGGAGGGAAGGCCCAGGCGGTATCGCTTGCCGTCGATCTCGACAAAGCTTCGGACAAGGCCGCTCTCCACCGGTTCAACCCGCGCTTCCGCCGGCAGTTCGCCGAACTCGGTTTCGATCCAGTTGGTGAACACGCCAAAACCATCCGGCGCGGTAAAGGCCGGATGCTCCGCCACGGCGCGGTGGAACGGCAGGACCGAGGCCACGCCTTCGATGCGGAACTCGGCCAGGGCGCGCCGGGCGCGGACAAGGGCCTGTTCGCGCGTCGGCCCGGACACGATGAGCTTGGCCATCAAGCTGTCGTAGATGGCGGGAATTTCGGAGCCTGCCTCGACGCCGCTGTCGAGGCGCACCCCCGGCCCGGACGGCGGCCGGAAGCGGGTGACGCGGCCCGGCGTCGGCAGGAAGCCGCGGCCCGGGTCTTCCGCGTTGATGCGGAATTCGAAGGCATGACCGCGCGGCGCCGGCGTCTCGCCCACCGACAGGGGCAGGCCGTCGGCGATGCGCAATTGCTCGACCACGATGTCGACGCCGGTGGTTTCCTCGGTGACGGGATGCTCGACCTGAAGCCGGGTGTTGACCTCGAGGAAGGAGATCACCCCGTCCTGCGACAGCAGGAACTCCACCGTGCCGGCGCTGGTGTATCCCGCGCCGGCGCAGATCGCCCGGGCGGCGTCGTGGATGCGCTGGCGCTGGTCCCCGGTGAGGAAGGGCGCGGGCGCCTCCTCGACCAGCTTCTGGTTACGCCGCTGGAGCGAACAGTCGCGCGTGCCCAGAACGACGATGTTGCCGTGGGTGTCGGCGATGATCTGCGCCTCGATATGGCGCGGCTTTTGCAGGAACTGCTCGACATAGCATTCGCCCCGGCCGAAAGCCTCGGTCGCCTCGCGCACGGCCGATTCGAACAGCTCGCCCACCTCCTCAAGGCGGTGCGCGACCTTCAGGCCGCGCCCTCCGCCTCCGAAAGCGGCCTTGATCGCCACCGGCAGACCCACCTCGCGGGCGAAGGCCATGGCCTCCGCCGCCGACTCCAGCGGCCCGTCCGAGCCCTTGACCAGCGGCGCGCCGACCTTTTCGGCGATGCGGCGGGCCTCGACCTTGTCGCCCAGCATGGTGATGACCTGCGGGCGCGGCCCGACCCAGCTCAGCCCCGCGTCGACAACCGCCTGCGCGAACTCCGCCCGCTCCGACAGGAAGCCGTAGCCGGGATGGACGGCGTCGGCTCCCGAACGGCGGGCGACATCGAGGAGCTTTTCGATGTCCAGATAGGTCGCGGCCGGCCGGCCGGGCCCGAGGCCATAGGCTTCGTCGGCAAGCCCGGCATGGAGTGAAGCGGCGTCCGCATCGGAATAGACGGCCACTGTCGCCACGCCGTAGTCCTTCGCCGCGCGCATGATGCGGATGGCGATTTCGCCGCGATTGGCGATCAGGAGTTTCTTCATCGGCTCAGGCCTTCCCTTCGGCGGCGGCGACCTTGATCTCCTGCGGATCGAAGGCAGCGACGGGATTGAAACGGATGCGCGCACCGACCGGCACCTGCGCGGCAAGGTCGAGATGATGGCGTGCAACCACGGCGATGACGGGGTAGCCGCCGGTGAGCGGATGATCGGCCAGGAACAGCACCGGCTGGCCGCTGTGCGGCACCTGGATCGCGCCCTTGGCCGTGGCTTCCGAGGCAAGTTCGCCCTGGTCGCGGCGCTGGATCGGGGTCTCGGCGGACAGGCGTATGCCGATGCGGCTGGATTCGGGCGTGACCAGCCAATCCTGCGTGGCCAGGGCGGCCAGCCCGGCCTCGGTGAACCAGTCGGCCCGGGGGCCGGGCACGACATCCACCGTCACCACGTCGCCGACACGAGGCAGGGGCACAGGAAGAGGCGGATCGGGATCGACGGCGCGCGCCGGACGGTTGGCCAGCGGCAGACGGTCACCCGCCTGCAAAGGCGCGGGGCCGATGTGCGAAAGCGTATCCGTGGCGGCGGAACCGAGGGTCAGCGGCGCATCGAAACTGCCGCGCAGGCCCAGGTAGCTGTACATGCCCCGCTCCGGCGTGCCCAGTTCGAGCCGGTCACCGGCATCGAGCGCGAAAGGCCGGGCAAAGGGAGCATGCGTCTCGGAGCCGCCATTAGCGCGGATGGTCAAGGGACACGGCGCGCCGGTGACGGCAAGCGTGACCGGCCTGTCGGCCCGCAAGGCAAAGCCGCCGAACAGAACCTCCACGACAGCCGCGCCGCGCGGATTGCCGAGGCAGCGATTGACCGCCAACGCCGCCCCGCGATCCATCGGCCCCGCCTCGCCGACCCCCTGATCCGCATAGCCGGGCCGGCCCATATCCTGGAACAGCGCCGGCCGGTCGGCACGGGTGACCGACAGGCCCTCGCGTGGCCGTACGGGTTCGGATTTCGGCGCCGGTGCCGGAATAACCAGCCCCGGCCCCTTGGTCACGTTACGGAAGCGGACGCGGTCGCCCGGCACCAGCAGGGCCGCGCGGGGGCGCGAGGTGTCCCACATCTTCACCGACGTCATGCCCAGAAGCTGCCACCCGCCGGGGCTGTCGCCGGGATAGACGCCGCTGAACCTGCCGGCGACGGCGACAGAGCCTGCCGGAATGCGGAGCCGCGGGCTCTTGCGGCGCGGCACCTCGAAGTCCGGGTCGTCGCTCGTCAGATAGGCGAAACCCGGCGCGAAACCGGCAAAGGCCACCGTGTAATCCGCCTCGCTGTGGCGGCGGATCAGTTCCTCGACGCTCCAGCCGAGATGTTCGGCAACCGCGCCCAGGTCCTCGCCATCATATCGCACGGGGATGTCGAAGCTTTCGGCGGCCCGTTCGCTCCGCGCGGGAAGCTTCGTCCGCGCCAGAAGCGCGGTCAGCCGCTTCCTGTCGGTCACCGCCGGATCGAAGCGCAGCATCAACGTCCGTGCCGCCGGAATGATCTCGACGATACCCTCCGGCTCGAGGGCGCGCAGATGATCGAGCAGTCTCAGCGTCGGTTCGAGGCCGCGCAGTTCGATCAGGATGCTGTCGCTGCCCGAAGGCAGGATGCGCAGGCGCTCAACCATGGGAAGTTGCGAACGGCACCAGCGACACGCCCTGGGAAGCGAGCTTCGCGCGCAGCACCCGGGCGATCTCGACCGAGGCCGGCGTATCGCCGTGGATGCAGATCGACTGCGCATCGAGGGCGATTTCGCTTCCGTCCACGGCAACGATCGTTCCGTCCGTCACCAGCTTCAGCATCCTTGCCGCGACCTCGGCCGGATCATGCACAACGGCGCCCGGCAGCCGGCGGTCCACCAGGCTCCCATCGGCATTGTAGGCCCGGTCGGCGAAGGCCTCGCAGACCACGGCCAGCCCTGCGGAGCGGGCCTGTTCCACGAACGGCGCGCCGGCCAGCGCCAGCACGACCAGCCCGGGATCGACGGCCCGGATGGCCTCGATCACGTCGGCGCCCTGCCGGGCGTCATGGGCGATGGTGTTGTAGAGCGCGCCATGCGGCTTCACGTAGCGCACTTTCGTGCCTGCCACATGCGCCAGCGCCTGAAGCGCGCCGATCTGGTAGATGGTGTCGCCGACCAGTTCAGCGCTGGAGGGGTTCATGTTGCGGCGGCCGAAGCCGACGAGGTCACGGTAGCCGACATGCGCGCCGATGCTCACACCGCGCGCAGCGGCCGCGCGCAAGGTGGCCAATATTCCGGCCGGGTCGCCGGCATGGAAGCCGCAAGCGATGTTGGCGCTGGTGACGATGTCGAGCATCGCCGCGTCGTCGCCCATCCGCCACGGGCCGAAGCTCTCGCCCAGATCGCTGTTCAGGTCGATATGCGCCATGTTCTCGCCGCTCCTCGTCAGCACCCTGTATTGTTGAGTACCATAATATAGATTGTTCAACAATATTAAATGAGGTGCATGACACTGGATTTTGACCCCGACAGGCTGCATGAAAAGGGGCCGGCACGAGGAGAAAGATGGACACCGACCTGAACAGGGATGCCCCTTCGGAGCGCTCGCTGGCCATGCGGGTGGCCACGCAGATGCGCGACCTGCTGATCGCCGGCGATTTCGCTCCCGGCGAGAAGCTTTCCGAGCACCAGATCGCGACGCGCTTCGACATCTCCCGCAACACGCTGCGCGAGGTTTTCCGCCTGGTGACGAGCGAGGGACTGCTCGAACACGTGCCCAACCGCGGCGTCTTCGTCGTGTCCCCGGACGAGGCGGCGATCCTCGATATCTACCGTGTGCGGCGGGTGATCCAGGGCGGCGCCGTCCAGGCCTCGGCGCCCGGACATCCGGCCCTGGCGCAGATGCGCGGCTGCGTCGCGCGGGCGCAAGCGGCCCGCGAACAAGGCGACTGGCAATTGGTGGGCACCGAGAACATGGCCTTCCATGGCGCCATGGTCGGGCTGTGCGACAGCACACGGCTCTCCGCCTATTTCGCCCGCCTGCTTGCCGAATTGCGGCTGGTGTTTCGCCAGATGGAGGATTCGGCCTTCCTGCACGAACCCTACATCCGGCTGAACGCCGAACTGGTCGCCTTGCTGGAGGCGGGAGACATAGCCGCCGCCAGCACCGCGCTCGACGCCTATCTGCTGAAATCCGAACGCTCCATCCTCGGCGCCTTCCTGCGCGACCGCGGTTGAAGGCGTTCAGCGGCTGGCAGGCTATTCCCCAGCAACCAGCAGGCGGCGAGGCGTCCTGGTCAGGCGCCGCCCGCCCTCGCGGGTGACCACTACGGTCTCCGAGAAGCCCAGCCCCTCGGCTGTCGTATAGACGTGGAACACCATGTTTTCCTCCAGCGGCCAGTGCTGGTCGGGCAGGAAGACACGCGAGAAATCACTGCTCCTCGGCGTGCGGATGTAGAGGCCCAGCGTATAGGCGCTGACATTGGTGTATTCGGCGCGGAGGCCGGCATCGAGCACGCCCTGCCGCACGATCCTGTCGACGTCGGAAGCCGGAACGCCGGGCTTCATCGCGGCGATCTGCGCATCCTGGAGCCGGATCAATTCCCGCGCGACCTCCCGCTGGCGGTCCGAAGGCTGTCCGATCAGGATCGGGCGCATCATCCGGGCTCCGTAATGTGCGACCCGGGGGATCAGTTCGACATGCAGGATATCGCCCGCAAGAAGCTCGTCCGAGCGGTAAAGGCCGTGCAGGAATTCATGGCTGCCGCTCGCGCGTACGACAGGCCCGGCTTCACCGGTATCGGCGCCTTCACGCAGGAAGGCCGCAGCCGCGATGGCGGCAGCTTCCCCGGTCGTGAAACCCGGACCGACCGCCGCAGCCGCCACCTTGGCCATGGCGCTGTCGGCTATGGCCGCAGCCTTGGCGATAAGGCCGACCTCGTGATCGGATTTCACCCAGCGCAGGGATTCCGTCGCGCCCATGAGGTTCACGAAACGGAGCTTCGGCAGGGCGGCCGCGAACTCCCGTTCGCGGGCCGGGTTCCAGCTTGTCGAGTTGAAATCCAAGCCTATGCGCGCGGCCCCGAAGCCACGCCTCTCCAGTTCTTCCGCCATAACACGCTCGGGCCTTGCGGTGTCGGTGAAGCCCACCACGTCGGCGATCCAGCCGCCCTCGCGGCAGGGCGCCTCGTCCAGCGCGCGCAGGACGAACCAGGGGGCCCCGTCGCGCGGCAGGAAGATGGCGCGGTACATGGTCTCCGACACCGTATAGCCCGACAGCCAGGCGAGGCTTTCGCCACTGTCGAGGATCATCAGGTCGCAGCCTTCCTGCGCCATCAAGGCGCGGGCGCGATCCACCCGCCAAGCATATTCGCCGGGAATGGCGTCAGGCATTGTCGTCCACGCCGCAGATCTCGAGGATGGTGAGCATGTACACCTTGATCATGTCGATGTAGTCGACGATATCGACGCGCTCGTCGGGCATGGTGTTGTAGCGGCCGCCGCAACCGCACACGATGCCTTCCATGCCGCCCAGTTCGTAGAGATGGCCTGCGTCCGAGCCGTAGAAGCGTGTCGGCATGATGGCCCCGGTCGGCTGGGCTTCGCCGCGAACCTCCCTGTAGGCCGTGTTGATCGCCTTGACGATCCTGCTGTCGCGGCTGACTTCAAAGGGCGGCATCAGCGAGATGCCGTTCCTGTCTACTGTCGACAGTTCCGCCTTGAGGCCGGGGAAGGCGGCTTCGAGCGCATCGAGTTCCTTGCGCATGTCGGCCAGCACGCCTTCGCGCGTCTGGCCCGGCGCGTAGCGGGCCGACCCCTTCAGGCGCACGAAATCCGCGACTTGCGGCGGACGCCACTCTTCCAGGTCACGGCCGAGGGCGCCATGGACGACGCCGACATGGCAGCGGTTGACATTGGCGTGGTCGGGGCTCAGAGCCCCCGAGAAGGTCATGGCGTTCAGCCGCGGAATGAGCACGCAGGCGGCGCCGATCGCATCGACGGCCTCCTCCTTCTTCGACAGGTGGCGGGTGTCGCCCGTCAACTCGATGGAGAAGGTGAGCGCCGCCGCATGCATGGTCACGGCCGCCAGGTCGCTCGGCTCGCAATTGACGAAATAATCGGCTTTCAAGCCTTCCTGCAGCAGGGCCTCGGTGCCGACACCGCCCTGCAATTCGCCAACGACGAAGGTCAGGATGACGTCGCCCTTGAGCTTGACGCCGGCTTCCTTGAGCGTCTTGACGGCGCAGAAATAGGCCGCGTCGGAAGCCTTCATGTTGGAGACGCCGATGCCGTAGATGAACTTGTCGTCGACGAGTCCGCCCCAGGGATCCACGGTCCAGCCCTCGGTCACCGGATTGGTGTCGAGATGGCCGTTGAAGATCAGGCTGTTGCCGCCGCCGGTCCCCTTGAACGTCCCGACCGCGTTGGCGCGACCCTTGTCGCCGAAGGGACGAAGCTCGGCATCGATGCCGATCGCCTTCATCTCCTCGACCATGCGGCGCACGAGGACACCCTCGCCCTCGGTCTCCGAATAGGTTTTGTGGCGCACCATCATCGACACAATGTCGAGGCAAGCCTTCTCATCCACGCGTGCAAGCAGCGCCTTTCGGTCCATGTCAGTCTCCTGGAAGCGGGGCGCATGGCCCCTTGATCTCATGCGGTCAGGGTCAGTGAAGCGGGAGGGGTCACGGCAGCCACCAGTTCGCGGGTGTAGGGTGCCCTGTCGGAAGAGGTGATCGCCTGCGTCGGCACCACCTCGACCAGATCGCCGCGATACATGACCGCGATACGGTGGGCGATCTGCCGGACCAGATTGATGTCATGGGTGATGAAGATGTAGGCGACGCCGGTCTGCTGGTGGAGATCCATCAACAGCTCGATCACCGATGCCTGCACCGAGACGTCCAGGGCCGAGGTGATCTCGTCGCAGATCACCAGCCGCGGGCTCGAAAGGAATGCGCGGGCAATCGCGACGCGTTGTTTCTCGCCGCCCGAAAGCTGGTGGGGGAAACGATCGATGTAGCTTGCCGGCAGCCGCACGCGGTCCAGCATCTCCTCGATCTGGCGCTGCACCGGCACCCCTTCCCGGCCTCCATAAAGCTTGAGCGGCCGCACGAGAATTTCCGAGATGCGCTGGCGCGGATTGAGCGAGGCGTCGGGATGCTGGAAAATGATCTGGACTTCGCGGCGATAGGCGCGATCCATGTCGCCAAGCCCGCGTATGGGCCTGCCGTCGAATTCGATCAAGCCGTCGAAGCGGTTGAGACCGGTCATCGCCTTGGCAAGCGTCGACTTGCCGGAGCCGGATTCGCCGACGATGCCGAGCACCTCGCCGGGCTTGATGTCGAGCGTTACGGCACGGTTGCCGATCACGGGCGTGAAATCGCGGCGAAGCAGGCTGTCGAGCAGCGATCTGCGGCCATAGTTCACGCTGACGTCGCGGACCCTGACCAACGGTTCGGCCTGCGGCGGATCGCCCTTCAGCAGCCGCCGGTCAGGCCTCGGCACAGCGCCGATCAGCGCGCGCGTATAGGGGTGCTTGGGTGCGCGGAAGAGAGGTTCGGTTTCGCCTTCCTCGACAATCTCCCCCTTCTGCAGCACCGCCACGCGGCCGGCGGTGCGTGCCACGATGGCCAGATCGTGCGAAATATAGAGCGAGGCCACGCCGGTTTCGGCCTGAAGCTGGGCGAAGAGGTCGAGGATCTGACGAGAGGTGATGACGTCCAGCGCAGTCGTCGGCTCGTCGAAGATGATGAGTTCAGGGTTGCAGGCGAAGGCCGTGGCGATGACGACGCGCTGCTTTTCGCCGCCCGAAACCTCGTGCGGCAGGCGATGCATCATCTCCACCGGGAACTTCAGGCCGACATGGGCCAGCCTTTCCTCGCCGGCCTTCCAGGCCTGCGCACGGCTCAGCCCCTGATGGCGGATCAGCACCTCGGTAAGCTGCTCGCCGAGCTTCAGCGTCGGATTCAGCGAGGTCGAAGGGTCCTGAAAGACCATGCTGATACGGCGGCCGCGCAGATCGGCAAGCTGGCGCGCGGATTGCGAACGCAGGTCGGTGGAACCGAGATGGATCGTTCCGGCGTTCTCGACCGCGTTCGGCGCCAGATAGCGCATGATCGCCGAGGCCATCGAACTCTTGCCGGAACCGGATTCGCCGACGAGGCCGAGAATCTCGCCGCGCCCGATGGTCAGGTTGATGTTCTTGAGCACGCTCAGGCGCTCGGAGCCGACGCGATAGTCGAGCGAATAGTCGCAGACGGAAAGAACGGGTGTCTGGTTTTCGGTCATGCTCGTCTCTCAGGTCCGTGGGTTGAGCGCGTCGCGCAGCCCGTCGCCAAGCAGATTGAAGCCGATGGCGGTGACGGCGATGATCGCGCTCGGCCAGATCAGGATCCACGGGCTTCGATGCAGATATTGCCGGGCTTCCGACACCATCAGACCCCAGTCGGCGGCCGGCGGCTGCGCGCCGAGGCCGAGGAAGCTCAGCGTCGCGAACAGCATCACGGCGAAGGAAACCCGGATGGTCAGTTCGACTACGATGGGGGCGACGACATTGGGCAGCATTTCGCGCAGCACGATGTAGCCGCTGCCCTCGCCGCGCGCGATGGCGGCCGAGACATAATCCTGCTTGCGCACGGTGAGCGCGACGGCACGGGTGATGCGGGCCATGCCCGGCATGAAGGCGACCGCGACCGCCAGAAGCGCATTCGCCCCGCCGGCGCCAAGAAGCGAAACCACCAGCAGCGCCAGCAGCAGTGAGGGGATCGCCATCACGGCATCGATCGTGCGCATGATGAACTCATCCCAGCGCCCGCCCAGATAGGCCGAGGCGGTGCCGACCACGGCTCCCAGCAGCGTGCCGAGCACGGTCGCCAGCAGCGCCATCGTGACGGTAGAGCGGGCACCCGAAAGAATGCGGCTCAGAATATCACGGCCATACTGGTCGGTTCCCAGCAGATACTCCCCGCCCGGCGGCTTATAGCGGGCAAGCGCGGCCATGGCGTCCGGGTCATGCGGTGCGAACCAGCCGCCGGTCACCGCGGCGAAGAGGACGAGCACGACGATGATCGAGCCGAGCAGTCCTTGCGGCGTCATCAGCAGGCGTCGAAGGAAATCAGTCATACTGGATCCTCTTATCGAGCCACGCATACATGAGGTCGGCGGCGAAGTTCACGATGCAGTAGGTGGCCGCCATGATCAGCACGCCGGCCTGGATGACGGGCAGGTCGCGCGCCTGGATCGCCGCCATCAGCGCACGGCCGATGCCGGGTATGGAAAATATCTCCTCGACCACGATGACCCCGCCCAGCAGGTAGCCCACGTCGAGCGCGACGATGGTGATCGTCGGCAGCAGCGCATTGCGCAGGCCGTGGCGAAACAGGATACGCGAGCGGCTGAGGCCCTTGAGATGGGCGGCGCGGATATAGTCGGTGTGCAGGACATCCACGAGCTCCGAGCGCACCATCCGCGAGACGTGGGCGATCATGATGATCGAGACGACGGCGACCGGGAGGACGAGGTGGCGCAGGCCTCCGGCCAGATCCTGGCTCAAGGGGACGTAGCCCGCAGGCGGCAGGATGCCCCACCAGTCGGCGATGAACAGGACCGCCAGCGTCGCCGTCACGAATTCCGGCAGCGCGACGCCGATATAGGACAGGAAGCTGACCAAAAGATCGGTCAGCTTTCCGCGCCGGATCGCGGCAAGGATGCCGGCCGGCAAGGCCAGCACCAACATGAAGGCCAGCGAGAACACAGCCAGCATGAGCGACGTCCCCAGGGCGGAGAACAGCGCCGGCCCGACCTGCTGGCCGGTGCGCAGGGAGGTTCCGAAGTCGCCCTGGAGGACGCCGCCAATCCAGCGCAGATATTGCAGCCAGACCGGGTCGTTGAGGCCCATGCTGTTGCGCAACGCCTCGAGCGCGTCGGCGGTGGCGTTTTCGCCCAGCATCATCACCGCAGCGTCGGCCGGGAGCACCTGGGTGATCCCGAAGACCAGCAGCGAAACCACCAGCAAGGTATAGAAGATCAGCGCGACGCGCTTGAGAATGTAACTCGCGGGCAATGCAGTGTTCCGTTGGTTGTCCCGTCAGCGGGCCCGGCCCCGCAGGGCCGGGCGGCGGCAGGTTCAGGAGGCCCGGGTCGGCGAGTTCGCATCCAGCCATGCAAAGTCGAGGCGGAAGACCGAGGCACGGGGATGGATGGCATAGTCATGCATCCATGCGCGCTTGGCGCCGAGCACGTCGAAGAAGGCGGGGATCAGCGAAGGCACGTCCTCGAACATCAGTTCCTGCGCCTTGGTGTAGATCTCGGTGCGCTTGTCCGCATCGAGAATGCCGCGGGCTTCCTCTATCAGGGCATCGAACTGCTTGTTGTTCCAGCGCGTCTCGTTCCACGCCGCATCCGAAGTGAACAGCAGCTTGAAGATACCGTCCGGCGTCGGCTGCATGTTGTAGAAGCCGATGTAGAAGGCACCCTTGGTCCATACCTGGTCCAGATAGGTAGCATGGGGCATGGTGCGGACATTGATCGTCACCCCGATTTCCTTCGCCATTTCGCGCAGCGCGATGGCGAGCTGGGTGCGGATCGCCGGGCGATCCGATGCGATCAGTTCGGCCTCGAAGCCGTCCGGCATGCCGGCCTCGGCCAGCAGGCGCTTGGCTTCTTCTAGATTGGCCTCGCGCTGCGGCAGGGCCTTGAAGAAGGCGTAGGATTCATTGAGCGGCGTGTCGTTGCCCTTGATGCCGTACCCCTCTGTCATGAAATCGACCATGGCGTCGCGGTCGATGCACAGGGCCAGCGCACGGCGCACGCGCGCATCGTTGAACGGGGCGATATCCGTCCCGAAGTTCACGTTGCAGAACTGGCCAGATGCCGCGCGCAACGCATCAATGCCGTCCTCTCCCTCAAGGCGCATGAAATCGTTGGGCTCGACCGTCGCCACGAGATCGATGTCGCCGGCGATCAGCGAGGACACCTGCGCGCCGAGATCGGGGAAGACGCGCAGTTCGACACGGTCCACATGCGGGCGGGCGGAATCGTAATAATCGGGGTTGCGCTCGACGACGACCAGACGGTCGGGCTCATAGGACACCAGCTTGAAGGGGCCCGTGCCATTCGCCTCGAGGCGCAGGCTCTCGAAATTATTGGCGATGACCGAAGCAGGCACGATGCGGGCGTTGTTGTAGGCCAGCGCAACGGGAAGGTCGGCATAGGGTGTCGACAGGATGAATTTCACCGTCAGTGGGTCCACTGCCTCGATCTTCTCGATCGGGCCGACATTGTTGCGGGCAGGCGACGCGAAATCCGGGTTCAGGATCGCCTCGAAGCTGGCCACCACGTCAGCCGACGTGCAGGCCGCGCCGTCATGGAACTTGAGATTGTCGCGCAGCTTGAAGGTCCATTCGGTCAGCGTCTCGTTGGCATCCCATTCCGTGGCCAGGTCGGGCTCGGCCTGCATGCTCACGCTCAGACGGGTAAGGCCGGAATAGAGCAGTTCGGCAGCCAGATATTCGGGGTTCACCCGGCTCAGCAGCGGATGAAGGACACTCACGGCCTGGTCGATTGCGACACGTAGGGTACCGCCCCTTTCAGGAGCAGCCTGCGCCAGTGCGATATCGGGCGCATAAGCGTTCAGCGCCATCACGGCGGCCGTCGAAAGCAGGAAAGTACGTCGGTTGAGGCTCAAGTTGGTTTCTCCCTAGGTTTGTGCTCAGAGATCCGGGTTCAGCTCTGGTTCGAAGCCCGCCGACAGATAGGTCAGGATGGTTTTCGCCAGGGCGGCCAGATCGTTCCTGGTGGTATGCTCCTCGGCCCCGTGGGCGTTGGACGAAGGGCGGATCAGACCGCCTAGGATGATTTCCTGCGCCACACCGGCCTGCTGAACATAGCCGGAATCCGAGGCGCTTGCCGCGCCCCACTTGCTGAAGTCGCCGGGGGCATAGCCGAACCCTTCCTGTACCGCCCTGATCCAGCGAGGATAATGCGGCCCCTCCGGATCGGCGGTCGGGGTCAGGTGGCCGACAAGGTCGAGGCGCAGCCCGGCGCCTGATGGCGCAGCCGCCTTGATGGCGTTCTCGATTTCCGCCCGCACCTGGACGAAATCCTCCTCCGGCGCATAACGCCGCGACACCTGGAAGACGAAACGATCGGGCACCTGGCCGCCGCAGGTGCCGCCATTGGCGACGGTGATCGATATCTGTGCCGCGAGGGGCGCCGCCCCGGGAGCGGCAGGCAGGGCGGAAATCCGCCTCGAGACCACCGGGCGCAGATCCTGCACCGCCTGCATCATCGGCAGCGCCGCCTCGATCGCGTTGACCCCGCGCCCGGCCCGGTTGCCGTCGGCGGCGTGGACGGCATGTCCTTCCACCGTGACCTGGAGATTGAAACTGCCGAAGCAGCCGCCCCAGATACGTGGCGTGGCCGAGCCATTGAAATTCAGCAGATGTCCGCCGATCTCGCCCTGCTCGGCAAGATAGCGGATGCCGGGGTAAAGGCCGCCTTCTTCGTCGGTGCACAACAGGAACCGCGGGCGATAGGCCAGTTCCAGCGCGGCCTGCCTGGCGCAGCGCACGGCATGAATGGCTGCGGCGATCGCCCCCTTCATGTCGGCGGCGCCAAGTCCGTAGAGAACACCGTCTTCTTCGGTCAGGCGAAAGGGGTTCCGCTTCCAGCCGCGCGCGGCGCAGACCGTATCGACATGGAAATAGAGCGAGCAGACTGGCTTCTCTCCGGCCATATCCGCCACGAGATTGACGCGCGCCCCCGAGGCCGGCCCGCCTTCGACCCTCCAGAGATCTTCGGGAACGACGACGCGGCGGGTCTCGAATCCCAGGGGAGCGAGCATCTCCTCCATGAGCGCGGCGAAGCCGTCATAGCCCTCGCCCGGCGGGAACGTCGTGTCGACGGCGATCATCCGGCCAAGCTCGGCCACGGACGTGTCGAGTCCAGCGTCGACTTGCGCCAACGCTTGCGAATGGACGGCGTCGAACTGGCGCGCTCCGGCTTCGAGGGTCACAGGTCGGTCTCCCAAAAACGACTGTCTCGATATTAAACTATAAACTATATAGAAATAGCAACAGCTTTGTTGAGCGCCATTGGCAGCCCGACGCCGGACGGCTAGACTCGAACCGATTTTTTCGACCATGCGGGGCCGTATTTGTCTGATCTTTCAATGCACTCGCCCATCTATCGTGCAGTTGCGTCACAGATTGCCGACCGAATCGCTTCCGGCACCTGGCCGGCGGGAACGGTGCTGCCTGCGGAAACGGCGCTGGCGCAGGAATTCCGTGTTTCGGTCGGAACGGTTCGTCGTGCCCTGGGAGAATTGACCGCCGAAGGATCGCTGGTGCGGCGGCGCAAGACCGGCACGGTGGTCACCGGGCGTTCGCCAAAGCACAATCTGCGCTTCTACTTCCACTATTTTCGCCTGCACAAGCGCACCGGCGAAATGCAGAATTCGATTCCGCGCATCCTTGCCGTGACCCGTCGCACCGCCACTTCGCACGAGGCGCAGACGCTGGGGATCGGCGCGGAGGAGGACGTCGTCCACATTCACCGCGTGCGCGAGGTCGAAGGCCGCCCGGTCATGCATGAGGAAGTCGTGATCCCGGCGGTGCTGATCCCGGATTTTTCGCTGGAGAAAGAGAAAATACCGGAACGGCTCTACCCGATGTTCTGGCACCGATACGGGATCAAGATTTCAGCCATCCGCGAGATGATCGAGGCGGAACTGGCCACCGAACAGGACTGCCGGTTCTTGGACCTGAGCGCGCCTGCAGCGGTCCTGGTGATCAATGAAGTGGCCTATGACGAGCAGGCCCGGCCCATCTTGATGAACAGCCACCGGGCGACAACAGCAAACGACGTCTATATCAACGAGATTCAATAGGACCGCTTCCTTCAGCGGCTGGCCGGGCACATTTTGAGGGCGGCAGTCATAAAAATCTCAAATGTGAGGCTTTTCATAGTTCCAGCGCCCGTATCCGGCGGATGATCCGGCGCTTCCTCGGTCCCGGGCCGGGGAGCGTCCAGGGAAAACCGAGGTGGAACATGCGAATTACCGTCAAGCCCGCAAAGCGGGAGGGCATGCCGAAACGAATTTTCGAAAGCGAGCTGACCAGCAGCGATTTCGACGGGGCCAACGGCAGGGAAGTGATCATCTCCGTCACCGCCGGCCCGATCTATCAGAAGGCCCGTTATCAGGACCGGTCGCAATATCGCTACGACATCGTGCTGACCGCAAAGGAAATCGCCGCCATAGCCGGCGCGATGAACTATGTCGCCTCCGCCGGCTAGGGCCGGTCGCAGCCGGTTTCATTGCCGAACGCTGCGGCTTGTCTCCATGGCCCTTTGTCTGGCAATGTGACGGAGCGCGGGGAAGGCGGCGCCTGTCATGGACAGAAAGAGTTTTTTCGCCGACAAGATCGTGTGGCTGGATGCGCACCGGCCGGCCTCCAAGCGTGCGAGCCTCACCAAGCAGGGCGTCGCGGCTGCGGCGGCCGGCACCGTCGACCGCAGCTTCTCCGACCGCGATCTCTTCGAGCTCCTGTTCCACAATTGCACCGCCGAAAAGATGCCGGCCGGCCGCCACCTGTTCCTGCAGGAGGACCGCTCCGACCGCGTGTTCGGCCTCATCGACGGCTCGGTCGAGATTTCCATCTATTCCATCGACGGCCAGAAGCTGGTGGCCAATGTCGAAACGGCGCCGAACATCATCGGCGAGATCGGCGCGCTCGACGGCGGCCTGCGCACCGCGACCGCGATCTGCCGCACCGATTGCATCATCGTCTCACTGGAGCGGCAGCAATTGCTGCGCCGCATCGAGGACAGCCCCCTGCTGGCGCGCTCGATGCTGCGCCTGGTGTGCCGGCGCGTGCGCTGGGTCAGCGAGTCGCTGGGCGACCAGGCCTTCCTGAACATCGAGGCGCGGCTCGCCAAGCGGCTGCTGCTGCTCGACCATATCCTGGCCGACCCCGCCGGCTGGATCGCCATCTCGCAGAGCGAGATCGGCGAGTTCCTCGGCGCCACGCGCGAGTCGGTCAACAAGCTCCTCACAGGCTGGCGAAGCCGCTCGCTCATCGACGTGCGGCGCGGCCACATCAAGGTCACCAATGCGCGCGTCCTGCGCAAGCTCGCCGCCGACGACGACGATACTTTCTAGGCGAATTGATAACCCCACCCCTTACCCCTCCCGCAAGGGGGAGAACAACGTCGCTTCCGTCACGTCGTCATCCCGGCCAAGGGAACGTCGGCGACCGCGAGCCGGGATCCATGCCGGTCGGATGGCGATCAGCCGCTGTCCGGAATGACGATGAAGTATTTGCCGGAAGCAGATCAGGTCCGCAGAGGGGATGAGAGACGTCTCCGCAAAATGATCCGAAATCAATCCAGTCTCGACAGCATGTAGCGCAGGGCGGACCGGCTCGGCAGGAAGAAATAGCCGCCGCCGCGCGTGGTGACGAAGGACGGCATGCCGTTCAGCGCAATCGCCCCTTCCCATGTCGGGATGGCGAAGCGCCCGACCGGATCGCCCGCCTCGTCCACCATCTGGTTGCCGATCAGCGGGTCCTTCTCGCCGCGCAGCCCATGGAAATTGCCGGCCGCCATCCAGGTCTGCTGGATGAACTCGTACTGGCGCTCGATCGAGGCGTTGACGCACATGAACAGCAGGCCCTTCTCGGTCCCGGCATCTGCGGCCGCTGCCGAATAGGTGCGCCCCACGCGCAGGATGCGGTGCCGCCTGGTGATGCGTATCTGCGTGTCGAGATCGGTGTTGAGCGAAGCGCGCGGATTGGAGCGGCGCACATGCGCGCCGAGCGGGCATCTCAGGCCCTGCGGGTCCTCGGCGCCGAAGGTGAAGTCGTTGTCGGGCGAGCGCCCTGCCGGCTTTTCCGGGTTCTGGATCAGGGAGGAGCCGTCCTTCCAGCGGCCGACGATGCGGGCGGCCACCCAGTCCGGCGTCACCGGCTTGCCGGTCAGGTCCGAGACGTCTCCGGCCGCGTGGCGGCAATAGTCCTCGAAGCGCTCGACATGCTGCCAGAGCTGGCGCACGACCATGAAGCTGCCGTTGCGGCCGAAATCGTGCAGCGGCGCCTTCCCTGCGGTGATGCTGCCATCGGTCCCGATCGCCCGCAGGATGCCGAGCGGATCGGCCCTGCCCGGCACGGTCGGGCTCGGCGGGTAAAAGCCGTGCTCGTCCCGGTAGCCGAACAGGAACTCGCCGGCATTGACGAGGTGCATGGAATGCACCGGAACACAGGCCTCGCGGCCGGTTCCCCGGATGACCGGCTGCGAGATTCCGTCCGCAAAACCGAACTGGTCGTGCGCCTTGCGCTTGCAGCCATCGGCCGCCTCGGCGCGGGCGCCGATGACGGTGAGGTCGAGGCTGTGCACGATCGGGATGCCCGTATCCCGGGACGCCGCCTCCAGCATCGCGACCATCCCGTCCAGCACTTGCGGGCTTTCGGCATAACAATTGACGACGGCATCGACCGGATTGCCCTGCGAGCCCCAGAGCCATTCGCCGGGATCGTTCGGCCCGCCATCGTCGAGCACGCGGCTGCGATAGGGACTCGACATGCCCTGCCTGAAGGCGAGCGGAAAGCTTTCCAGCGGATCGTTGCCGCCAGCTTCGTCCAGCCCCAGACGCCGGAGACCGTCCGGCCCGAACAGCGCGATCATGGCGCTGTGGGCCGGCGGCGCATCGCCGAAGGAGAGCTTCGCCACGATGCGGCCGAGCCATTCCCGCCGCCCGGCGACATCCGTATCCGGCGGGATGTGGAACGCCAGCATCCGGCCGTGCGACAGGCGGCCCATCGGCCCGAACACGATCGACTGGATCTCGCCCTGCTCCAGCATCTCCTCCGGCACGGCGTCGGGCAGCAGCAGGCGTTGCAGCCGGTTGAGCCGGGTCCAGGGCTGGCGCTCGGTGGAGGAGAACAGGCTGATCCAGTCGCGCGCCTCGCTCAGCCGCGCCGAGCACAGGCCCTGCCGGATCAGCGCATTCTTGCGGATATGGGTGGTCGAGAGATGCGGATAGGCGCTGTACCAGAAGCCGGTCGGCACCTGCTGGGCGCGCGCCCAGCGCTTGAAGCGGTCGCCGTCGCGCGCGCCGTGGAAGAACAGGAAGCGCGTCGGCGGAAAGCCTTCGGTGTTGCTCCACACGCCGGTCAGGCCCTTGGACGCCTTGGTGATGAAGTCCTCCAGATAGCTTTCCCAGCTGCCGCCGTAATTGCTGAAGAATGCCAGCCTGTCGGTGCCCGGAATGCAGACCCAGCGCGCGAAATGGATGGTGCCGATGCTGGACAGGAAGCCGGGCCGGAAGATGTGGGTCGCGGCAATGGAGATCACATAGAAGGTGAACCGCAGCAGCATGCGCCGGAACACCCCGGGCTTCAGCGTGGACACCGCCGTCATGTGGTTCTGCAAACCGCGATCCTCGCGCTGCTGCAATTCGACCAGGCGATCCAGCGAAATGGATTGGGTCGAGGCGACCGACGCCTGCTCGATGCGGCGCAGCCAGATCAGCATGAGGCCGAGGGCGAAAGAAAGCGTCGTCAGGATACCGAGGCCGGACAGCACGAAGGCGGTGCCCGCGCGCAGCAGGAAATGCGGCCAGGCCAGCGTGGGATAGAAAAGCAGATAATAGGTCAGCGCCCAGCACAGCGCGTAGACCGTGCCGACCGTGAGGTAGACGGGGCGGGCCAGAAGCGTGCGCCGAAAGGCGCTCCACGCGCCCTTGGGCGGATCGTCCAGCATGCTGGGAGCGGGCAGGAATGCCCACTGGAACGATGGATCGGCCCGCAGCCTTGCTCGCACCTCGTGCAGCACGGCAGCGGCATCGTTGCCCGGTCGGGCGGAAAGCTCCTCCACCATCCGCATCGCCGTCTTGGCCAGCTGGTCCTCGCGCAGGATGCGCTCGACGCTGTGGCCGGGCGTACCGCCGAAAACCAGCCCGTTCAGGCTGCCGAATATGGGCGACACGTCCGGCGCGTGCCGCTCCATGAACGCCACCGGATCGTTGCCGACCGGATCGGCCGAGAATTCGAGGAATATCTGCCGGGTCCGGTCGCCCAGCGCCCTGTCGAAGGCGGCGAGAACCGCGTGCCTGTCTCCGTCTCCCGACATTTCCAGCACCAGATGATTGGCAGGCATTCCATCCTCGGTCGCGCCGGTCTCGATGACCGACATCGAGGCGAAATGAACGGTGCCGACGCCATCCAATGCCTTGCGCACCTTGGCAGTCGACGGATTGCCCAGCGCATCGAACCGCGCCTGGACCGTTTCCCTGGGCGTCCCGGCCTTCACCGGCACCATCACCGTGACCATGGATTGCAGGCCCACCGGGTCGAACTGGACCATCAGCAGGTCGGGATAGGGACCGAGCCGCACGAGCTTGCCTTTCCTGCCGTTAGCGCGGCGGAAGCCCTGCCGGGAGAACAGGGCGCGGAAGCATTCGGCCGTCTGCACGCGGGCCAGCGCAGCACCGATGCATTTGTGGATGCCGTGGCCGAAGACCAGCGTTTCGCGATCCGGCCGCTCCGGCCTGAAACGGTGCGGCTGTTCCACCGCGCGCGCGTCGAACATGGCCGAGCGCGTCGCCGGCCAGATGACCGTATCGGCCCTGATCGTGTAGGGTTTCCCCCGGCCGCCCCCGATCTGGCGCTCTTCCCGCGCATAGCGCCACGGGCTGATCCAGATCGGCTTGAAGCGCATCGCCTCGACGATCGCCCGGTCGAGCCGCGCGTCGTCCCCGGCGGCGACGGCCGCCGCCACCTCGTCGAAGATCTCGCGGCGCGACAGCACCACGTCGAGGCAGTTGCCGCCGCCCAGCAGCGTGGTCGGCCCGAAGCCGGTGATCATGCCCATCATGATCGCATGGACATCGCCCCTCCCGATGCGCCCCTCCAGCATCGCGCCGACCAGCCGGTCGAGCGGCCTGTCCCGCGGCGCGCCATCGCCGAGCACCGCGTCGATGGACCGGTCGATGGCGGCGCGCATGTTGCGCGAGGCGGCGATGGCCAGTTCCCGCACCGGGCGGCTGGCCGTCGCATCGCCGAAGAACAGGGTGCTGAGCGCGATGTTCCAGTCGGCGAACTCGCCCTCGTCATCGACCTCGATGCCGTAATAGTCGCGGCAGATCGCCGAGGAGACGACGCGGAACAGGTCGCCGGCCGCATTGAGCTGCGTGTCCGCCGCCGCCACAATCTCCCTGGCGCGCCGCGCCGCGATCGGCCGCACGCGCTCCTCCACCTCGCCGGGCGGAAAGGCGCCGAGCACCACAGACTTCAGGCGCCGGTACTCTTCCCCGTCCGTCATGCCGAGGATGAAGTTCGTCCCGCCGGCGAACTCGACCATCTCCGGCCCGTAGGGCGTCTCGAAATCGGCCTGCCGCTCCAGCACCTCGCGGACGTCGGCGTTGCGCGTCAGGAGCACGAAGCGGCCGCAACGGAAACGCGGCAGAAACGTCCTGAACAAGCCGAGCCACCAGTCGGGATGCTCGAACAGATAGCCGACCGCCCGCGCGATCAGGCCCTTCGAGCGCAGGCGCCGGATATCGAAGGGCGGAACCCCGGCGTCGACGGGAAGCTCGGCCTGCGCCTTCGCCAGGCCGTGGAAGTATTTCGGGCTGCACTTGAACACCATGGACCGCCCCTTCGAGCCGCTGTCCCAGCAATCAACCTTTCGTCACGTCGTCTCTGTGAAGCACCTCACACAAAGGGCATCACCTTGCTGTGCGCTGGCCGGCTCAGGCGTCGGCGAGCTGGAAATTCTCGATCATGCCTTCGTTGACCGCCTTGTCGCGGAAGGGAATCCATTCGATCCATTTGCGCTCGAAGTCGGGATGGCGGGCATGGAACAGGCGCGCCTCCTGCCGCGCGTCCGCAAGGCGCCCGAGGCGCGCCAGCGCACCGGCCTTGAGATAGCTGGCATAGAAATAGTTCGGGGCAAGCGACAGCGAGCGGTCGGCCGCCTCGACCACCGCCGGCCAGTTGCGGGCGATGGTGTGGGCCGCCGCCAGTTCCCCGAGATTGTGGAACAGATAGGTCTCGAAGGGGCTGAGCCGGATCGCCTCGGTCAGGTGGCGGATGGCCTCGCCCGGCTCCAGCAGCAGCCCCCTGGCGCTGCCCAGCCCCGTATGCGCCAGCGAGAAGCTGGGATTGATGTCGATGGCCTGCCGGCACAGGTCGATGGCCGATTGCGGCCGGGCCTCCAGGATCTCGACGAAACCGAGATAGCAGTAGGGGCGTGCATCGAGACTGTCCATCAGCAATGAGCGCCGCGCATAATTGGCGACGATCCTGAGTTCGTCGCGGTCGGCGAAGTTCAGCCAGGCCTTCCACAGATGCCACCAGGCCAGCTCGTTGAGCACGGCGCTCGAATTGGGGTCCTCGTCATAGGCCTGCCGGAAATATTCGAAGGCGCGCGCCGTGTCGTCCGAGGAACGCCGCTGCATGTGCCAGCGGCCGCGCCGCAGCAACTGCCAGGTCGACAGCGATTCCGGCGGAACCTGGAAGGTGCGAACCTGCTCGACCCGGTCGACCTCGCGCTCCAGCCGCGAGACGATCTCGCCGCCCAGGTCCCGTTGCAGGCGCTGCACCTCCTTGAGGCCGCGCTCGTAGCGCCCCGCCCAGATGACGCGCGAATTGGAACTGTCGGCCAGCGACGCGCTGAGGGCGATCCGCTCGGCATCGCCCGACACCGAGCCGGAGACGATGTAGCGCGCCCCCAGAAGCAGACCGATGGCAGCGGTGGTGAGCGCGGGATCGCGGAACTGGAAGCTGGAATCCCTGGCGATGACGGGGACCGAGCGCGTGTTGGCGACGCCCAGCAGGATGTCGTCGGCGATGCCGTCGCACAGATAGGCCAGCGTCGGGTCGCCGGTCAGGTTCTGGAACGGCAGCACGGCAAGCGCCGGCAGCTCGTCGGTGCTGCCCGAGGCGGGCGGCGGTCCGCGCCCGGCGCGCAGGTCCATCAGCGGGCGCGGGGCGACGTTGCGGCCACCCGGCTCCGACACGAAGACCCGCACCGGCATGGCGATGTTCTTGAGGTGCAACGGCCCGAGATCGGTGAAATGCAGGTCGAATTGCCGGTTGAGCTGGGAATGGGCCGTATCGGCCAGCGCCACGCCGCCATAGGGCGAGAATTCCTGCACCCGGGCCGCGATATTGACCGTGTCGCCGAAAACGCCATCGTCGCGGATCATAACCGGCCCGGCGCTGATGCCGGTGCGGAACGGCATGGCTCGCTCCGGCCCGGCGGCCGCGTTCGCCTCGCCGATCGCCTCCTGGAAGCGCAGCACCGCGCCGAGCGCGACGATCGGATTGCCGAACACCGCCATGATGCAGTCGCCGGCCGTGCCGAAGATGTTGCCGCCGGCGCGCTCGACGGTCGCGACGATCAGCTCGCGCCGCTCGTCGAGCAGCCTGAGCGCCGCCTCGTCATCGATGTGCATCAGCCTGGAAAAACCGACGGCATCGGCCGAAACGACGGTCGCGATCTGGCGCGGATGGCGATGTTCACGCATGGACCAAGCCCGTCCCCCAAGCCTGTCCTGAAGTTCCATGCATGACTTTGGCCGAAGATACCGGCCGGGGCAATATCCTCTTGCAACCGGAAAGCAGACGGGACCGCTTTCAAAGCGGCCAGGGAGGCCTTTTGCGTCGGTTGCAAACCACGCCGATGGATGCGTTCGGCAGCGCACGACGGGGCAACAAGCCCGAAGGCGAACCGATCGATCACGATGTCTGAAGGAGTTGAATGGCGCGCCCGAAAGGATTCGAACCTCTGACCCCCAGATTCGTAGTCTGGTGCTCTATCCAGCTGAGCTACGGGCGCGCAGTGGGCCGTTTTGGGCGGCCCGGCGTCCGGCTTTCGGGGCCGGCCGCGAACGTGCCGCTTCACTAGCGACTGAATTCCGGAAATGCAAGCCGGCATTTGAAAGTTTCTTCACGCCGTCCACCGGACCCCGGTCGCCGCCGGCCGTCAGCCGTGCTGACGCAGGCCGTCCGACGCGCGCCCGAAAGGCAGAGGCCGGTCGGCGATGGTCACCGCGAAGGTGGTGTTGCCGCTGTCGCTGGCCACCAGCTCCAGCGTGCCGCCATGGGCGCGCACCAGTTCCTGCGCGATGGCGAGGCCAAGCCCGGTGCCGCCCTGCCGCGCGGCGCCCCGGAAGGCCGAGAACAGGTTTTCCCGCGCCCTTGCCGGCAGGCCGGGGCCGGTGTCGCTCACCACGATGCGGCACACGCTTCCCTGCCGTTCGGCCGAAACCGTGAAGCGCCGCACGGTCACCTTGTCCGGCTCCGCCAGCATGGCCTGCACCGCATTGCGGGTCAGGTTGGTCAGCACGCGGAAGAGCTGGTCCGGATCGGCGTCGATCTCGAATTCAGGCGGCACCGCATTGACGAAGTCGATGGTGCTGTCGGCGCCGGCGATGTCGCGCAGATCCTCCACCAGCGGATTGAGCCGCACCAGCCTGCGCGCCGGCGGCGCCTCCTGGGTGCGGCCATAGGCGAGCACGCCTTCCGAATAGGAAACGGCCCGGTCCAGCGCGCGCAGCAGCCGGGGCGCGAAGGACTGCACGGTGGGGTCCTTCGACATGGCGAGCCGATCCGAGATGAGCTGGGCCGAGGCCAGCATGTTGCGCATGTCGTGGTTGATCTTGGAAACGGCGAGGCCGAGATCGGCCAGGTGCCGGCGCTCGGCCAGCATCTTCTGCAGCCTTTCCTGCATGCGCGAAAGTTCGCGCTCGGCAAAGCCGATCTCGTCGGCGCGCTCGATGGGGCTGATGATGCGCGTCGGGTCTTCCGGCGCCTGCGAGAAGGCCAGCATGGAGCGGGTGAGCCGGCGCATCGGCCGCACCATGACGCGGTCCATGGCCGCATAGACCAGCATGGCGGCGAACACCGAGATCAGCAGCGACAGGAAGGCGACGTTGCGCGCATAGGTGAGCATGGCGGCGCGCAGGCCCTTGTCCGACATGATGAGCTCGAACTCGCGCCCGTCCTCGCCGGCCGGCCCGTAGACGCGCAGCATCCTGCCGCCGCCGTAAAGCAGCGTGTCGAGCGCGCCGATGATCTCGCCGAACATGCCGACATTGGCCATGTCGATGTGCTTGTCGACCTGCGGCGGCATGTCGGCCACCACCAGCAGGCGCGAGACGCCGCCATCGGTGACGGCGATCGCCTTGGCGCCGATGGCCATCAGCACCTCGTCCTGCGCCTCCCGCGACAGGGCGCCGGGATCGCCCTGCACCAGCACTATGGAGACGGCGGCGGCGGTCGCCAGGCGGTCGCGCAGCCAGCTTATGCGATAGCTGGCGACCGACGGCAGGAAGATGAAGGTCTCGGCCAGAAGGACGAAGATGACGGTGAGCAGCAGGAGCTTAGTGGACAGGCCGCGCGCCAGCGCAACCGTGGGCCCGGCCGGCTCCGGCGTCTCAGGCGGGTGCTGTTCCTTTTCCGTCATGCTCTTGCGGTCTTCCACGGCATATCGCGCTTGCCGGCAGGATAGACCAAACGCGGACATCTGTCTGCCATGGCGGGCCATTCGAAGGCCATGCGCCGATTGACTTCGCCGGCCTCAATCCATATAAGCCCGCTCACGCTCGGGCCTGCCCTCCCGGCGCGGTTTCGGTCGCGCCACGGGTTTTGGCCACGCCGCAATGGCCGGGCATAGCTCCTGTCGCATCGATGGCAGAATCAAGAAGGGCCGCACACCGCGGTATTAAATAAATGAAGCGTACCTACCAACCCTCCAAGCTTGTCCGCAAGCGTCGTCACGGCTTCCGTGCGCGCATGGCCACCAAGGGCGGCCGCGCCGTGGTCGCAGCCCGTCGCAACCGTGGCCGCAAGCGGCTGAGCGCCTGACGGAAACGAGTTCGTTGCCCGGCGCAGGCAAGCCTTCGGGAGCACAGCCCGGGCGGCTTCTCAAACGCGCGGAGTTTCTGGCCGTGCGGCGCGGTGAGAAGCGCCGTGGACGGCTTTTCCTCGTCGAGGTTCTCGACCGCGGCGACGACAAGGCGCCGCGCGTCGGCTATACCGTCACCAAGAAAGTCGGCAACGCGGTTGTGCGCAACCGCGTCCGGCGGCGGCTGAAAGAGGCCGTGCGCACCCATGCCGCACATGACATGGCGGCCGGCAATGACTATGTGATCGTCGGGCGCGAGGATGTGCTCGGCGCTTCCTTCGACCAGCTCAAGGCCGAGCTTTCCCGGCGGATCCGCGGATCACGATAGGGTTCAGTATGGAAAACAATCGCAATTTCTTCATCACCATTGCGCTGTCGGTGCTGATCCTGGTGCTCTGGCAGGTCTTCTACATGAACCCGCGCATCGAGGCGCAGCGCGAGGCGGCGCGGATCGAGGCCTCCCGCCAGGAGAGCCAGCAGACGCAGCAGGGCGCCGACGTGCAGGCACCCGGCCAGACCGCGCCCGGCCAGACGGCACAGGGCCAGGGCGCCCCCGCCGACGGCGCCGTTCCCGGCGGCGGCATTCTCGGCGAATTGAATACGCCAGCCAGCCGCGAGCAGGCGCTGGCCGGAACGGCGCGCGTGAAGATCGACACCCCGAGGGTCCAGGGATCGATCAACCTCGTCGGCGGCCGTCTCGACGACCTCAGGCTCAAGGACTACCGCGAGACTGTCGACAAGACCTCGCCCGAGATCGAGCTTCTCAATCCCGCCGCCCAGCCCAACGGCTATTATGCCGAGATCGGCTTCGTCGGCAGCGAGGCGACCGGCACGGTGCCGGGCCCGCAGACCGAATGGACCATCGAGGGCAATGCGACGCTGACGCCGTCCACCCCGGTCACGCTCACCTACACCAACGAGAAGGGCGTGATCTTCAAGCGCACCTACTCGATCGACGCGAACTACATGTTCACCGTGTCCGACACGGTCGAGAACACCGGTCCCAGCGACATCACCCTGTTCAGCTACGGCCGCGTGACGCGTTTCGACAAGCCGACCACCGCCTCGATCTACGTCCTGCACGAAGGCCTCATCGGCGTGACCGGCGAGGAGGGATTGCAGGAGCACAAATATTCTGCGGTCGAGGAGGACAAGCAGTACACGCCCGGCAAATCCAACGACGGCTGGCTCGGCATCACCGACAAGTACTGGGCGGTGACGCTGGTACCGACGGCCAAGCAGGCGTTCCAGCCACGCTTCGCCTATTTCGAGGACGGACGCCCCCGCTACCAGGCGGACTTCCTCAGCGACGCCATCCCGGTCGCCGCCGGCCAGTCGGCCACGGTGGAATCGCTGGTCTTCGCCGGCGCCAAGGAAGTCGCGACCATCAATGCATATGAACAGGAGCGGGACATCCGCCGCTTCGACCTGCTCATCGACTGGGGATGGTTCCATTTCATCACCAAGCCGATGTTCTGGCTGATCGACACGCTCTACAAGATGCTCGGCAATTTCGGGCTGGCGATCCTCGCCACCACCGTCGTCGTCAAACTCGTCTTCTTCCCGCTGGCCAACAAGTCCTATGCCTCGATGGCCAACATGAAGAAGGTGCAGCCGAAGATGATGGAAATCCGCGAGAAATACGCGGACGACCGGATGAAGCAGCAGCAGGCGATGATGGAGCTGTACAAGACGGAGAAGATCAACCCGATCGCCGGCTGCTGGCCGGTGCTGATCCAGATCCCCGTCTTCTTCGCCCTCTACAAGGTGCTCTACATCACCATCGAGATGCGGCACGCGCCGTTCTTCGGCTGGATCCACGATCTGGCGGCACCCGACCCGACCTCGCTGTTCAACCTATTCGGCCTGCTGCCCTTCGCCGTGCCGACCATGCTCCACATCGGCGTCTGGCCGCTGCTGATGGGCGTGACCATGTTCCTGCAGATGCGCATGAACCCGGCCCCGCCGGACCCGACGCAGGCCATGATCTTCAACTGGATGCCGGTCATCTTCACCTTCATGATGGCGGGGTTCCCGGCCGGCCTGGTCATCTACTGGGCCTGGAACAACCTGCTCTCGATCCTCCAGCAGGCGGTGATCATGAAGCGGCAGGGCGTCAAGATCGAGCTTTGGGACAATCTCGGAACCTTGTTCCGGAAGAAACCGAAACCGGCGGAATAGCGCCGCCGCGGACCCACATGGAAGGGCCCCCTTGCGGGGCCCTTGCCGTTTCCGGGGCCTGCATCGGCCCGCTGCGGCAACGCCTTACTGGAAACCTCTGCATTTCCGGGTTAGGGCTATGGCGAGCGCCGGCAAGGCCTCTTCCCCAGTGAAGGCAGCGCGAAGAGCAGACATGAAATTCAGCAAGGACATCGCCGCCCTGTGCAAGGAGCACGGGCTTCGCCTGACCGAACCGCGCAAGGTCATCATGCAGGTGCTGGCCGAATCGTCGGATCATCCGGATGCGGTGGAACTGCACCGGCGCGTCAGCGAGATCAGTCCGGGCGTCGCCATCGCCACCGTCTATCGCACGCTGGCTCTGCTGGAGGAAAAGGGCGTGCTGGAAAAGCACACTTTCGGCGACGGGCGCGCGCGCTTCGAAAGCGCCGACCAGGAACATCACGACCATCTCATCAATGTCGAGACCGGCGACGTGATCGAATTCCGTTCCGACGAGATCGAACGGCTGCAGGAAGAGATCGCCCGCCGGCACGGCTTCGACATCGTCAGCCACAGGCTGGAAATCTACGTCAAGCCATCGAGGAAGACGCGCAAACGCCCCGGCAAGGCTTCCTGACCGGTTTCGCGTTCCGGCCCCTTCTCCTTCCCTTCTGAATTTCCGGACCCCGCCGGCGACGATGCCGGCGAGCCGCTTTTGGTCCATCCGGCTTCCGATGGCGTCCTTCTTGTCGCACCCGACAAAACAGCGCTTGCGGTCCGGTCGTTTTCTAGTTTAGAATCATTCTAAATTTTGATTGCAGGGCTCAACTTTAAAGCCATTTCTGAAAGAAGGAGAAACCCCATGTCCCAGTCCGTCTCGTGCAACAGCTGCGCCTATTACGAAGACCATGTCGCCAACAGCACCAAGGTCGCCGAGCATGCCGGCCTGTGCCGCTTCAACCCGCCGGTGACGCAGCCGGAGCCGAACGCCCGCGGCCTGTGGCCGGTGGTGACCTCCAGCGACTGGTGCGGTCATTTCGCCGAAGCCCGCGCCTGATCGCGAGCAGACGCAGCTTTCCTGAAACGGCGCTTCGGCGCCGTTTTTGTTTGGCAGGGGTGCGGCAAGAAAAAAGGCCGGACCCAAGGGCCCGGCCAAGTATGGAAGTTAAACCTTCCAGAGGGGAACGTGTCGGGCGCAATGGGAGGAGAACACCCGACACGCAGCCCAGATAGGCCCGCCCGGCCCGCGGTTCAAGTGTTTGTCTACTATTTTTATAGAATAAATTGCCGCACCTGCCGATTTTCCCGTTTGCCGCTGCGGCAGCCCAGCCGACCGGCCCGTTCCGGGGAGCCACCCCGGCTTCCCAAACGGCCATTTGGGGCCTAGAGCCGTTCCGAACCGGTAAGGAGAATGGCCATGGTCCGTGTACGCCCCGCCACCCCGGCGGATGCCGAAGCGCTGGCTTGCATCGGCTTGCAGGCATGGCAACGCGGCATCGGCCTGCTCGTCCCCGCGCATGTGGCTGACCGCATAAGGGCGGACAATCCGTTCAGGCCGTTCATCCAGGCGCAGGGCGAAAACATCCTCGTTGCTGAAATCGACGGCAGGCCGGCGGGGCTGGGCGCCCGCGAGCACCGCGACGACGTGATCACCGACATCTGGGTGGCACCTCAATGGGAAGGCAAAGGCGCAGGTTCGGCGCTTCTGGCCGAACTGGAACGCCAGATCGCCGGCGCCGGCCATGACCATGCACGGCTGCAAGTCGCGGCCGACAACCAGCGCGCGCTGCAGCTTTACCTTGCGCGCGGATATGAGCCGGTGTGGCGCGGCGTCAGGGCAGATCCGATCCTGCAGGTGCCGCTGGAGAAGATCGGCCTGTCGAAGCGCCTGTCGGGCCTGACCTGATACCGCTCACGACGGGCGCGAAAACACATAGGCGACGCCCACCAGCATCAGCAGTCCTACCGCCGCCATCATCAGCGGCCCGGGGTTGCTTCCCAGCCAGAACAGCAGGAAGCCGAGGCTGGTCCCGGCCAGCGACATCATCTTGGCCTTTCGCGGTATGGCACCGCGCAGGCGCCAGTCGCGCAAGGTAGGTCCGAAACGCGGGTGGTCCAGAAGCCACAGTTCCAGCCGCCGGGAGGATTTGGCGAAACAGGCCGCCGCCAGGATGAGGAACGGCGTCGTCGGCAGCACCGGCAGGAAGGCTCCGACGAAGCCGAGCACCACGAAGAACAGGCCAAGCGCAAGGAACAGGCCGCGCAGGGGCGCCGACACCATCGGCGGCTCCCGCTCGACGCCGCTGTCGGGCACGGGACCCTTGCCCGCCCCGCGTCCCGCGTCCGGAAACTGGGAAACGGCTCGCCCATCGGTGGGGTGGGTAGCAACGGGTGGTGTCATCGGTTGCGTCCTGCGGTCGGCCCCGCATCGCCATGCGCATCGAGGCGCACCGGAGCGATCAGCCTGTTTGCCTGAACATCGGACAGCCGGCCGTCGCAATCAAGTGGACAAATCAGCTCAACATTGAGCTTCCATCTCCCGGAGCCTCGAGCCGGAAGGGGGCGCCCGAAGTCTTTGTTTTTGGCACATGATCCTGTCCCGAAAGTCTGCAATTTTCGGGATCATGCGCTCAAGCGCCGGCCGGGCGTTCGTCGGCGATGACCTTGCCGTCATTGGGCAGGCTGCCGGGCGGCACGATCTCGACCCTGCCCTTCATCTTGGTCGAGGCTTGCAGGGCCGTTTCCAGGGCCGCCGACAGGTCGCCGCCCGTTGCGCCCGCCTCTGCCCTCAGCACCATCTGGTCCTGCTCGTCGGCGCGCGTCACCACAAGGCGCAGCCGGCCGAGTTCGGGAAACTTCTTCGCGATCGCCGCGATCTGGGCCGGGTCGACGAACATGCCCTTGACCTTGGTGCGCTGGTCGGCCCGCCCCATCCAGCCGGCCAGCCGCTGGTTGGTGCGCCCGCAGGCACTCGCGCCCGGCACGATGCGCGACAGATCGCCGGTGCCGAAGCGCAGCAGCGGATATTCCGGGCTCAGCCGCGTCACCACAACCTCGCCGACCTCGCCGTTGGCCACCGCATCGCCGGTGCCGGGGTGCACGATCTCGACGATCAGGCCTTCATTGACCACGAGGCCCGACCGCGCCGGCGTCTCGTAGGCGATGACGCCAAGCTCGGCGCTGGCATAGGCCTGGTAGGCATCGACGCCACGCCCCGCCACCTCCTGTTGCAGGGACGGGGGGAAGGCCGCGCCCGACACCAGCGCCCGCCGGAACGGATTGTCGATGCCGGCCTCGGCGATCCTGTCGAGCAGGATTTTCAGGAAATCCGGGGTGCCGAGATAGCCGGAGGGGCGCAGAGCCGCGATCGCCTCCACCTGCTGCTCGGTGTTGCCGACCCCGGCCGGGATGACGGCGCAGCCCAGCGCATGGGCGCCCGATTCCATGATGTAGCCGCCCGGCGTCAGGTGATAGCTGAAGGCGTTGTGGACGATGTCGTGCTCGCGCATGCCGGCCGCGAACAGGGCGCGCGCCGAGCCCCACCAGTCCTTGCCGTGGCCTTCCGGATCGAAGATGGGACCCGGCGAAACCAGCAGCCGCTTCAGCCTGCCGGCCGCGACCGAGGTGAGACCGGCAAAGGGCGGCGCCTTGGCCTGCAAGGCGACGAGGTCGCCCTTGCGGATCACCGGCACCTGTTGCAGCGCGGCCCGGTCGGCAATCGCATCGATGGCGATGCCGTCCAGTTGCTGCTTCACGGCCGGAGTCGTCTCCGCCACGCCGGCAAGCAGGGTGCGCAGCGTCTCGAACAGGGCTTTTTCCCGGATTTCGGGGGCCCGGGTTTCCTCGGCATCGAAATGTGCAGGCATGGGTGACATCGCTTCCGTAGAGGGGTTTCGTCCGGGCGGCGGGCGGGCTCTCAGCTCAGCCAGCGCTTGCGGCGCTTGTAGCTCTTCACGTTGCGGAAGGACTTGCGGCCCTCGCCGCCGATGCCAAGGTAGAATTCCTTGACGTCCTCGTTGTCGCGCAGCGCGTCTGCGGCGCCGTCCATGACGATGCGCCCGGTTTCGAGGATGTAGCCGTAGGTGGCGTATTTCAGCGCCATGTTGGTGTTCTGCTCGGCCACCAGGAAGGACACGCCCTGCCGGGTGTTGAGGTCCCTGACGATCTCGAAGATCTCGTCGACCACCTGCGGCGCGAGGCCCATGGAAGGCTCGTCGAGCAGGATCATCTTGGGCCGGCTCATCATGGCGCGGCCGATGGCGCACATCTGCTGCTCGCCGCCGGAGGTATAGCCGGCCATGGCGGTGCGCCGCTGCTTCAGCCGCGGGAAATAATTGTAGATCATCTCCAGATCGTCGCGGATGGCAGCGCGCCCGTCGCGACGGGTGAAGGCGCCGGTCAACAGGTTTTCCTCGATGCTGAGATGGCCGAAGCAGTGGCGGCCTTCCATCACCTGGATGCAGCCGCGCCGCACCAGCTCGTTGGGGCTCAGCCTGTCGACGCGCGCGCCGTCGAACTCGATCGAGCCCTTGGTGACCTCGCCGCGCTCGGCCTGCAACAGGTTGGAGATCGCCTTGAGCGTCGTCGTCTTGCCGGCCCCGTTGGCACCGAGAATCGCGACGATGCCGCCTTGCGGCACGGTCAGCGACACACCCTTCAGAACCAGGATGACATGATCGTAGATGACCTCGATGTTGTTGACCGACAGGATCGGCCGCGCCGGCTCAGGCGCCTGCGAGGTGCGGTGGGGGGAAGCAAGATCGGACATAAGCGGGCTCCGGATTGGGGTCCCTCCCCCGAAAGACGGGGAAGGGAGGCTTGCCATGGGAGGGCCTTACGAGGCGTCGCAGGCCTCAGTGCGCTCGGGCCACGGCGCGTTCTTCTCCGCATAGGCCTTGGCGTCCTCGTCGAGCAGCGGCCCGACCTTGTCGCTCATCGGCGTGATGTAGTCGGTGATCTTCTCGAAGGCGGTTCCGTTCCAGCTCTGCACGAAGGTCGAGAAGTGGCCGTTGTGGTCGGCGCAGGAGAGCTTGACCGGCTGGGTGAAGCCTTCCAGACCGATCTCCTTCAGCCGTGCCTCGTCGATGTCGAGGTTCTCCAGCCCGCGCCGCACGTCCTCGCCGGTCACCACCTTGTTGCCGGTGAGTTCCTGCGCGGTGCGGATGGCCTCGGCGATCAGCATGGAATTGTAGACGCCGCGGTTGTAGAGCACCTGGCCGACCTTGGACTTGTCCGACACCTGGCTCTTGCCGGCATCGACGACATATTTCTCGATGTCGGCCAGCAGCGGGAAGTCGTCGCCGGCGGCATGCCAGTTCAGGGTCTTGAAGCCCTTGGCCCGCTCGCCGCCGCCACGCGCGTCATCCTCGCCCGGCCACCAGATCGAGATGAACTTCTCCATCGGGAAGTTGGTCTTCACCGCTTCCTTGATGGCGGTGGAGTTCAGCGCGCCCCAGCCGTAAAGGATCATGTAGTCCGGGCGGTCGCGGCGCACGCTCAGCCATTGCGAGGACTGGTTCTGCATGTCGGCGGCGGCCACCGGATAAAGCTTGGCCTCGAAGCCGAGTTCCTTCGAAAGCTGGTCGATCAGCGGCAGCGGCTCGCGCCCGAAGCTGGCGTCGAGATAGATGTAGCCGATCTTCTTGCCCTTCAGCTTCTCGATGCCGCCGCCTTCCTGCTCGGCGATGTATTTCAGGATCTGGGTGAAGCCGTCCCAATAGGTTGCCGGCGGGTTGAAGATCCACGGGAAGATGTCGCCCTTGGCCGAGGCCGAGAGACCATAGGCCATGGACAGCACCGGGATCTTGTCGACGGCGGCCTTGGGGATCAGCGGCAGGGTGATGCCGGTCGACCACGGGTTGACCATGACCGGCTTCTTCGGCTTCACCGCCTCGTAGCATTCGAGGCCCTTCTTGGTGTCGTATCCGGTCTCGCACTCCTCGATCACCAGCTTGACGCCGCCGATGCCGCCGTCGCGCTCGTTGAGCATGGTGAGATAGTCGTGCATGCCGTCGGCAATCGGCGCGCCCGATCCGGCGAAGGGGCCGGTGCGGTAGGTGAACAGCGGCACATAGATGGAATCCTCCGCCTTGGCGGCCTCCATCGCCGGCATGGCCAGCATCGATGCGGCCGAAAGCGCAAATACCAGTTTCTTAAGCGACATTTCGTTCTCCTCCAGTTTCCATTTCCACCGCGCCGGCCGCCCTCAATAGGGGAACGGCCACACGCGAAGCTTCTGCTTGGTGATCTGCCAAAGCCGGGCCAGTCCGTGCGGCTCGACGATGAGGAAGAAGATGATGAGCGCGCCGACGATCAGGAAGGTCAGGTGCTCGACCGTGGCGGCGGCGATCGGCAGGCCCAGCGATTCCGGCAGGCCACGGATGAAGATCGGCAAGATGTGGATCAGCGCCGCGCCCATGAAGCTGCCGATCAGCGAGCCGAGGCCGCCGATGATGACCATGAACAAGAGCAGGAAGGACAGCTTGATGTCGAAGGCCGACGGCTCCGCCGCGCCCAGCCACAGGAACACCATCAGCGCGCCGGCCACGCCGCAATAGAAGGACGAGACGGCGAAGGCGAGCAGCTTTGCCGGCAGCAGGCGGATGCCCATGAGCTGGGCGGCGATGTCCATGTCGCGCACCGCCATCCATGTCCGCCCGATGCGGCCGTGGACGATGTTGGAAGCGATCAGCGTCATCACAGCCACGACGCCCAGCACCACGTAATAGCGGGTGACGGGCGTGGCCATCGGCCCGGTGATGGCGATGCCGAACAGGGTGCGGCCCGGCACCTCGATGGCGCCGGATGGGTTGTAGTTGTAGAGCCAGGCGATGCGCACGAAGCACCATTGCAGGAAGAACTGCGCGGCGAGCGTGGCGACCGCGAGATAGAACCCCTTGATGCGCAGCGAGGGCAGGCCGAAGATCACGCCGATGCCGGCCGCGAAGAAGCCCGAGCACAGGATCCACACCAGGATGTTGACCTGCGGGAAGAGCGTCGAGAGCTTGTAGGCGGCATAGGCACCCACCCCCATGAAGCCGGCGGTGCCGAGCGACAGGAGGCCGGTGTAGCCGACGAGGATGTTGAGCCCGATCGCCCCCAGCGACAGGATCAGGAACGGGACCATCACCGAGGCCAGCAGGAATTCGTTGCCGAACAGCGGGATCGCGACGAAGGCGATGGCCATGATGATGGCGAGGCCGTAGCGATCCTGCAGGATCGGGAAGACCGCGGAGTCGGCGGCGTAGCCTTGCTTGAACTGGCCGGTTTCGCGATAGAACATCGTGTCAGATCCGCTCGATTATCTTGTCGCCGAACAGGCCCTGCGGCCGGTACAGCAGGAACACCAGGGCGATCACATAGGCGAGCCAGCTCTCGATGCCGCCGCCGAGCAGCGGGCCCCAGTAGAACTCGCCGAGCTTCTCGCCGACGCCGATGATAAGGCCGCCGACGATGGCGCCGGGCACCGAGGTGAAGCCGCCCAGAACCAGCACCGGCAGCGCCTTCAGCGCCACGATCTCCAGCGCGAAGGAGACGTCGGAGCGCGCGCCCCACATGATGCCGGTGACCAGCGCGACGAGGCCGGCGGCGAACCACACGATCACCCAGATCTGGTTGAGCGAGATGCCGACCGAAAGGGCTGCCTTGTGGCTGTCGGCGACGGCACGCAGCGCGCGGCCGATGCGCGTCTTCTGGAAGAACAGCGCCAGCCCCACGATCATCAGCGAGGCGATGACGGCGGCGGCAATGTCGATCTTCTGGAGGCTGACCAGCCCGCCCAGCATCTCGATGTCGACCGAACCGCTCGGCAGGAACAGCTCGTCGGCGATCATCTGCTTGGGATCGCCGCCGAACACCATCTCGCCGAAGCCGATCAGCACATAGGTGATGCCGAAAGTGGCCATGAACAGGATGATGTCGGGCTGGTTGACCAGCGGCCGCAGCACCACGCGCTCGACCAATACGGCCAGCACCAGCATGACGCCGGCCGCCAGGAGAAGGGCGAGGAAGGCGGCGGCATGGCCCGAAAAGCCCCATGAGGAGAATTTGGCGTAGAAGCCGACCAGCGTCAGCGCCGAGAACACCACCATGATGCCCTGCGCGAAATTGAAGACGCCGGACGCCTTGAAGATCAGTACGAAGCCGAGCGCGATCAGCGCATAGAGCACGCCCGAGACCAGCCCCTCCCACAGGGTCTGCACCAGCAGATCGGGCATCTGCACCATCTGCACGAATGGGTCGATGAAGATGTTGTAGAGCATCGATCCTCCCTGATCGACGTCAGCGCCATCACGGACGGCGTGCCGTATCCTCGCGTTTCAGTGTCCGACCCCCAGATAGGCGTCGATGACCTTGGGGTCGGCCTTGACCTCCTCCGGCGTGCCGTCAGCGATCTTGTGTCCGTATTCGAGCACCACCACCCGGTCGGACAGGTCCATGACCACGCCGATGTCATGCTCGATGAGGGCGATGGTGGTGCCGAAATGCCGGTTGAGATCGAGGATGTAGCGGCACATGTCCTCCTTCTCCTCCATGTTCATGCCGGCCATCGGCTCGTCGAGCAGCAAAAGCTCCGGCTCCATGGCCAGCGCGCGGCCAAGCTCCACCCGCTTCTGCAGGCCGTAGGGCAGCTTGCCGACAGGCGTCTTGCGGATCGCCTCGATCTGCAGGAAGTCGATGATGTCCTCGACCACGCGCCGATGCTCGATCTCCTCCTGCATGGCCGGGCCGTGGCGCAGCATCTGCCAGAAGAAGCCGCGATGCATCCTCAGCGTGCGGCCGACCATGATGTTGTCCAGCGTGGTCATGCCGCGAAACAGCGCCACGTTCTGGAAGGTGCGGGCGATGCCCTGGCTCGCCGCCTGGTAGGGGCGCATGCGCGAGCGGGTCTGGCCCTTGTAGGTGATGCGGCCGTGCTGGGGATGGTAGAAGCCGTTGACCACGTTGAGCATGGAGGTCTTGCCGGCGCCGTTGGGACCGATGATGGCGCGGATCTCGCCCTTGCGAATGTCGAAGGAGACGTTGGTGATCGCCTTGACGCCGCCGAAGGCGAGCGACACGCCATCGACCGCAAGCAGGGTTTCGCCGATGGTTGCGCCAAGGGCGTTCATGCCGCGGCCTCCAGCGTGCCGATTTCCTGGACTTCGGCATCGGCGATCTTCACGCGCGCCGAGATCACGCCCTTGCGGCCGTCCTCGAAGGTCACCTCGGTGGAGATGTCGGCAAGCGCGGCGCCGTTGTAGAGGGCATCGACCAGCGGCTTGTAGCGCTCGGCGATGAAGCCGCGCCGCACCTTCTGGGTGCGGGTCATCTCGCCGTCGTCGGCATCCAGCTCCTTGTGCAGGATGAGGAAGCGGCAGATCTGCGACGCCGCCATGCGCGGCTCGGCCGCCAGCGCCCGGTTCACCGCCGCCACATGCCCGGCGCAGATGGCGTAGACCTCGGGGCGCTGCGCCAGCTCCTGATAGGAGGCATAGGGGATGTTGTTGCGCTCGGCCCAGTTGCCCACCGCCGTCAGCTCGATATTGATCATGCAGGTGACGAAGTCGCGGTCCTGGCCGAAAGCCACCACCTCCTTGATGTTGGGATAGAACTTCAGCTTGTTCTCGATGTATTTCGGCGCGAACATCGCGCCGGAGCGCAGCCGGCCAACATCCTTGGCCCGGTCGATGATGGTGAGATGGCCATCCTCGTCGAAGAAGCCGGCATCGCCGGTGCGCACATAGCCGTCGGCGGTGACGGTCTCGGCGGTCCGCTCGTCGTCCTTGTAGTAGCCGAGGAACTGGCCGGGCGAGCGGTAGAGCACCTCGCCCTCCTCAGTGATGCGGATTTCGACATTGGGCGTCGCCGGCCCGACCGTGCCGACCCGGATCTGGCCGTCGGGATGGGCGGTGACATAGAGGAAGGCCTCGGTCTGGCCGTAGAGCTGCTTCAGGTTGATGCCGAGCGAGCGGTAGAAGGAAAACAGGTCGGGACCGATCGCCTCGCCGGCGGTGTAGGCGACGCGGATGCGCGAGAAGCCGAGCACGTTCTTCAGCGGCGCATAGACGAGCAGATTGCCGAGCGCATAGCCGAGGCGAGCGCCGGGCGGCACCTTCTCGCCGTCGAGGATCTTTTCGCCCCAGCGGCGGGCCAGCCCGATGAAATAGTCGAACATGCGCCGCTTGAGGGCACTCGCGTCCTCCATGCGGATGGTGACGCGCGTCAGGAGCGCCTCGAAGATGCGCGGCGGGGCGAAATAGAAGGTCGGCCCGATCTCCTGGAGGTCGCTCTCGGCGGTTTCCCGGCTCTCCGGGCAGGCCACGCAGAAGCCCGACACCATGGACTGCGCATAGTTGAGATAATGGTCGCCCACCCAAGCCAGCGGCAGATAGGCCAGCACCTCGTCGCGATCGGTCAGGCCGTCGAAGGCGACGGTGTCGCGCGCCGCCGCGATGGAGCGGCCGGCCGACAGGAGCACGCCCTTGGAGCGGCCGGTGGTGCCGGAGGTGTAGAGGATGATGGAGATGTCGTCGCCGCCGCCATTGTCGCGCTCGGCATCGATGGAAGCGGCGGCCGCCGGGTCCGCCGCCAGCAGCGCCCGCCCCTTCCCGATGATGTCGGCGACCGCATGCAGGCGCGTATGGTCGTAATCGCGCAGGCCGCGCGGCTCGTCGTAGAGCACGACGCGCAGCTTCGGCACCTGGTCCTGGATCGCCAGCAGCTTGTCGACCTGCTCCTGGTCCTGCACGACCGCGAAGCCGACCTCGGCATGGTCGAGCACATAGGCCATCTCGTCGGCCACGGCGTCGGCATAGACCGGCACCGGAACGGCGCCCAGCCATTGGGCGGCCAGGATCGTCCAGTACATGGCCGGCCGGTTCTCGCCGATCACGGCGATGGTCGCGCCGCGCTGCAGGCCGAGTTCGCGAAGGCCCGCCGCATAGGCGCGGATGGTCTCGGCCATCTCGTGCCATGTCCATGTGTGCCAGATGCCCAGATCCTTGTGCCGCATGGCGGGCCGGTCAGGCCGCACGCGAGCGTGCTCGCACAAGAGCTTGGCGAACGTATCGAGCATTGGCATCTCACTCCCTGGTGCCAAAGCAACTCCTCCCGATTTATTCGGCGCCGGTGTTGGTCCCGACTTGTAGGACGAAGCTTGCAAGCCTCATCGCTCTTTTTCAACTTCTGCCTTGACAGACAAGAAGCCTTGTTGAATGTAATCTGACGGGAATCTATTTGGCCATTGGGCTTTAGGCGAATCCTTGCCACTCCCAAACCCTTGCAGGCACTGGCTTATTCGCCGTAGCGCCGCAGTCTTTCCAGATCCAGAATGGTCACGCCGCCGCCCTCGTTGCGCAGCAGGCCGGCTTTTTCCAGCTCTTGCAGGATGCGATTGGCGACGGGCCGCGACACGCCCGCCAGCAGGCCGATCTCTTCCTGGTTGATGTCGATATGCGAGCCGACGAAAGGACTGATCACCGGATTGAACAGCGAGGCGAGGCTGCGCGCCACCTTGCCGGCCGAAGCGAGGCTGCGGTCATGCTCGACCTGCGCGATGAACTGGCCGAGGCGTTCGTTGATGAGCCGCACCAGCAGCCGGTCGAAGGCGACACTGTTGTCGTAGAGCCAAAGGAAGGTGGAGCGGTTGAGCAGCGCGACCTGCGTGCGGCGCAGCGCCAGCACGTCATACTGGCGCGGTTCGTCCTTGAGCAGCGACCCCTCCCCGAACCAGCAGCTCGGCGGCAGGCCGGCATAGGTCACCGCCTTGCCGGACGTGGTGATCGAGCCCAGCCGCAAAAGCCCGCTGATGACGCCGATCCAGCTGTCGATGCGGTCGCCGCGATGGATGAAATAGGTGCCGGCCTCGAGGGTGCGCAAGGTGATGCCGCGACGCGCCCGCTCCTGTTCCTCGCGTGGCAATTCCCGCGCCCAGAACACCGAGGTCAGAAATTGCTCCTCACTTATCATCCGCGCACCCGACCATTGCCCGCATGTGCGTACCATGCCACGGCGGCATTCGTCACGCGCCTCCGGAGAAAAGCGGAGGTGCGCAGCCTCTGTGATTGAAGCGGCGGCAAGAAAACATTACGTGCATATTTATTCGATCGAAACCGACATCCTGGCGAACGACGGAAAGGTTCGACATGCCCGCATCCAGCGCAACCGTAACGACCGAACATGCCAGCCGCTATCTGCAGCAATTGTGCAAACACTGGTCGCACCGTTTCGAGGTGAGCTTCGACCCGCAGCAGGGCCGCATCCGGTTCCGCGAAGGCGAGGTGATCGACCTCAACGCCGAGCCGGACAGGCTGCGCGTGCACATTACCGCCGAGGACGCAAGCCGCCTGCCCGAGCTGAACCGGGTGGTGGAATCCCATATCGTGCGCTTCGCCTTCCGCGAGACGCTGCAGTTCGACTGGGCCTGAGGGAGCCGTCCCATGTCCCGCCGCAAGAAAATCGACCGCGACAGACTGCTCGACCTGGCCGAATCGATCGTGCGCGAGCGGGGCGCGGCGGCGCTGACCGTCGCGGCGCTGGCCAGGGCGGCGGGCATCACCAATGGCGGGGTGCAGTACAGCTTCGCCACCAAGGAGCATCTGCTCACGGCCATGTACGACCGCTGGGCAGAGGAATACGACACCAAGGTCGCCGCGCTGGCGGGCGACGATGCCGACCGGCGCGCCATCCTGAGGGCGCAGATCATCGTTGCGCGCGAGGAGGAATATGATCCGGTCACGCGGGACCGCACGGCCGTCATGATGGCCGTGCTGATGCAGTCTCCCGAGCAGCTCGAACGCTATCGCAAGGATTGCACCGAACGCCTCGACGGCCTCGACTTCACCCGCGAGGAGGATCGCCGCCTGCTGCTGGCGCTGATGGCCATGGAAGGCGCGTTCATAATGCGCGGCTTCGGCTTCATGACGTTTCGCGACGACGCGTGGGATGCCCTCGGCGAGGAAATCGACAAGATTCTGGACGAATCCGGCAAGAATGCCTGATTTCCGCCAAAATTGGAGTCGACTTGACCAAATATAAATACATACGTATTGAATTATTTAGTTTGAAATCCAGGTGAAATCATGACCTCCCGATGGATGGTTCTCGCAATCGTCTCCAGCGCCCTGTTCATGGTCAGCATCGACATGACGGTGCTGCACACGGCCCTGCCGCGCGTCGTCCACGATCTCGACGCGACCAATTCGCAGAAGCTTTGGATGATCAACGCCTATTCGCTGGTCATGGCGGGCCTGTTGCCGGGCTTCGGCACGCTGGGCGACCGCATCGGCCACCGCCGCGTGTTCATGTGGGGACTGGTCGTCTTCGGCCTCGCCTCGCTGGCCGCCGCCTTTGCCCCCAGCGCCACGCTGCTCATCGCCGCCCGCTCGCTGCTTGCCGTGGGCGCGGCGATGATGATGCCGGCCACCATCTCCCTGCTGCGGCTGACCTTCCTTCAGGACCGCGAGCGGGCCATCGCTATCGGCATCTGGGGTTCCATCGCCTCCGGCGCGGCGGCCATCGGCCCGCTGATCGGCGGGGCGCTGCTGGCGCATTTCTGGTGGGGATCGGTGTTCCTCATCAACGTGCCGGTGGTGCTGGCCACCCTGGTCCTCACCCGCCTCTACGTTCCCGACCACCCCGGCAATCCCGAACGGCATTGGGACCTGTGGACGTCGGCGCTCGTCACCGTCGCGCTGGTCGGCCTCATCTACGCGCTGAAGGAGGCGATGAAGCCCGACCCGGACCTGGTGCAGGCGTTGGCCGCCGCCGGCATCGGCGTGCTGTTCGGCTGGCTGTTCCACCGCCGCCAGAAGGGCCTGCCCTCGCCGCTGATCGATTTCGCGCTGTTCCGCAATGCGCGCTTCGCGACCGGCACGGTGGCGGCGCTGATCGCCAGCCTTGCGCTGATGGGCGTCGAGTTCGTGTTCAGCCAGCAATTGCAGCTCTCGCGCGGCTACACGCCCCTGCAGGCCGGCCTGTTCCTGCTGCCGATCGCCATCGCCGCCATCCTCGCCGGCCCGACGGTCGGCGCCGTGCTCATGCGGGTCGGCGTGGAGCGCATGCTGGCCGCCATGATGGCCCTGACCGGCCTCGGGCTCGGCCTGCTCACCCTGTCGGGCGACATGTCTCTGGTCTGGCAGGCGACGATCCTGGCCATATTGGGCTTCGGTGCCGGCGGGACCATGTCGGTCGCGTCCACCGCCATCATGATCAGCGCGCCGGAGGACCGGGCCGGCATGGCGGGTTCGGTCGAATCGGTGGCCTATGAGCTGGGCGGCACCCTCGGCGTCGCCATACTGGGCAGCCTGCTGGCCGCCATCTACAGCCTGTCGCTGGTGCCGCCGGCGGGCATACAGGCCGGCCCGCTGGTCCGCGACAGCATCGACCAGGCGCTGCTCGCCGCCGAATCCCTCCCGCCCGACGCGGCCGCACGGCTGACCGAGGCGGCACGGACCGCCTTCGACCAGGGCGCGCTGGCCAGCTACGGGCTGGCGACCGTGCTGGTCGCCGCACTGGCGCTCGCCATGGCGATCAGGGCCTGGAACGGCAAGGCCCGGCCCGCGGCAGCCTCCGGCAAGGCATGAAGAACGGCGCGGGCAAGTTTCAAGGAGATTTGCCCGCGCCCCGGTTTCCGGCTAAGACGCGCCAATTCATCCAGTGACGGGAACTGACCGATGACGGAAATGGCCGCCAACGCCGAAATGCAGGCAGCACTTCTTTCCAGGGCGCTGCCCTATATGCAGCGCTACGAGAACAAGACCGTGGTGGTGAAATATGGCGGCCACGCCATGGGCGACACCGAACTCGGCCGCGCCTTCGCCCGTGACATCGCGCTGCTCAAGCAGTCGGGCGTCAACCCCATCGTGGTGCATGGCGGCGGGCCGCAGATCGGCTCGATGCTGACCCGCATGGGCATCGAATCGAAGTTCGAGGGCGGCCTGCGCGTCACTGACCAGAAGACGGTCGAGATCGTCGAGATGGTGCTGGCCGGCTCGATCAACAAGGAGATCGTCGCTCTCATCAACGCCGAGGGCGAATGGGCCATCGGCCTGTGCGGCAAGGACGGCAACATGGTCTTCGCCCAGAAGGCGCGCAAGACCATCAAGGACCCGGATTCCAACATCGAGCGCGTGCTCGACCTCGGCTTCGTCGGCGAACCGGTGGAGGTCGACCGCACCCTGCTCGACCTGCTCGCCCGCTCCGAGATGATCCCCGTGATCGCCCCGGTCGCCCCCGGCCGCGATGGCCACACCTACAACATCAACGCCGACACCTTCGCCGGCGCCATCGCCGGCGCGCTGGGCGCCTCGCGCCTCCTGTTCCTCACCGACGTGCCCGGCGTGCTCGACAAGGACAAGAAGCTGATCGACGAGCTGACGGTGTCGCAGGCGCGCAAGTTGATTGCCGACGGCACCATTTCGGGCGGCATGATCCCCAAGGTCGAAACCTGCATCGAGGCCATCGAACGCGGCGTCGAGGGCGTGGTCATCCTCAACGGCAAGACGGCGCATTCGGTGCTGCTGGAACTGTTCACCGAGCACGGCGCCGGCACGCTGATCGTGCCCTGACCGGCCAGGAAGCCTGAAGCGGCCCGATGTCAGGCCGCTTCGGTCTCGTCCTTCCCGCCGCTGCCGAAGATGACGAGGTTGCGGCCGCGGTTCTTGGCCTCGTAGAGCCGCCGGTCGGCGCTGCGCATCAGCTCGGACACGGTCGCGCCCGGCGCGCACAGGGTGCCGCCGATCGACACCGTCAGCGGAATGACGCGGTCGCCCTCGACGCGGAAGCGGATCTCCTCCACTTGCCGGCGGATGCGCTCGGCGATGCGGATCGCCTCCTCCTCGCTGGCCCCGACCAGCAGGGCCGCGAACTCCTCGCCACCGATGCGGCCCAGCACATCGCCGCTGCGCACGCCGCCGCGCAGGGCGGCGACGATCTGGAGCAGGGCCTCGTCCCCGGTGAGGTGGCCGAAGCGGTCGTTGATCGACTTGAAGTGGTCGGCGTCGATGATCAGCAGGGCGCCCGAATCGGTCTTGCGCCGCGCCCGCTCCAGCACGCCGAAGAAACTCTCGCGGTTGAGCATGCCGGTCATGTCGTCGTGGCGGGCCTTTTCGGCGAGGCGGCGGTGGGCGGCGGCAAGCTGGGCATGGGCGCGCGAAAGCTCGCGGTGCGCCGCCTGCAGCTTGTCGTTCTGCCAGAACATGTAGGCGCTGGCCGGCCAGGCGATGACCAGCGGGCACACGATGCACATCATGAGGCCCAGCGAGCCGAGCGTGGCGCCGAAGAACGGCAGCACCAGCAGGGCGAGCAGCACCGAAGCCGCCGCCGAAGCGATCGCCGTCCAGAATGCCTTGAAGATCACCAGCGCCATACTCAACCCCCGGTCGCGCCCATTAAGCCCCAAAACCTGAAATTTGCGTTTCCTGCCGGATGCAAATCCCAGATAATCCGCTATGGGCCCGACCGTCCCTGAACCGCCGATGAATGAGCAGCCATAGCGCCATTTTCATGCCATAAGGCCCCCTATGACCCAGACACTCGACCCCTCCCGATTCGCCCATGTCACCGACTGGGTCTTCGATCTCGACAACACGCTCTACCCCCACCACACGAATCTGTTCTCACAGATCGACGTGCGCATGACGGCCTATGTGTCGGAACTCCTGACGCTGTCGCGCGAGGATGCGCGCAAGCTGCAAAAGGACCTCTACCGCGAATACGGCACCACCCTCAACGGGCTGATGAACCGCTACGGCATCGATCCCGACGACTTCCTGATGAAAGTGCACGACATCGACTATTCCTGGCTGGTGCCGGACCCGGTGCTGGGCGCGGCCATCCGCCAGCTTCCCGGCCGCCGGTTCATCTTCACCAATGGCGACCGCACCCATGCCGAGCGCGCCGCGCGCCAGCTCGGCATCCTCGACCATTTCGACGACATCTTCGACATCGTGGCGGCCGGACTGACCCCCAAGCCCTCCCTCAAGACCTACGAGAAGTTCACCGCCCTGCATTCCGTCATCGGCGAGAAGGCGGTGATGTTCGAGGACATCGCCCGCAACCTCGCGGTGCCGAAAAAGATGGGCATGACCACGGTTCTCGTCGTTCCCAACAATTTCGAGCCGACCTTCTCCGAAATCTGGGAAAGCGATCCCGACCACGAGGACGACGTCGACTACGTGACCGACGATCTCGCCGGGTTTCTGGAAAGAATAGTTGCGGACAGATAGGCATTTCACCGGCCTGGAAAGGCGCATCGACGAGGCCGCGCACCGTTTCCTCGCCGGTCTGCCCCGCCATCGCGTCGCGGACTCGCTGGTCGAGTTTCTGGTCTTCGGGTTGAAACAGGCCTGGGCCTGCCTGTTCGGCGGGGCGATGCTGGGCCTCATCCTCCTCACCCGCTGGCTGTGGCCGGAAGGCGGCGCCGGCTTCATCGCCCGCTACGATTTCCTGTTTCTCTCCGCCCTCGTCATCCAGCTTGCCATGCTGGCCTTCAAGCTCGAGGCCTGGGAAGAAGCCAAGGTCATCCTCATCTTCCATGTCGTGGGAACGGTGATGGAACTGTTCAAGACCCATGCCGGTTCATGGGTCTATCCGGAAGAGAACCTCTTGCGCATCGGCGGCGTGCCGCTGTTTTCGGGTTTCATGTACGCCGCGGTCGGCTCCTACATGGCGCGCATCAACCGCATCTTCGACATCCGGCTGAACCGCTATCCGCCCCTGTGGACGACCGTCGTTCTGGCCGGCGCGATCTACGTCAACTTCTTCTCGCACCACTTCGTGTGGGACATGCGCTGGCTGCTGTTCGCGGCGACGTTCGCGCTGTACTGGCGCACGACCATGCACTACCGCGTGTTCCGGTTCCGGCACAAAATGCCGCTGCTCGTCGCCTTCCTGCTGACCTCGCTGTTCATCTGGATCGCCGAAAACATCGGCACATGGTCGCGGGCGTGGCTCTACCCCAACCAGCACGACGCATGGGTGCCGGTTTCTTTCGGCAAGCTCGGTTCATGGTACCTGCTGATGATCATATCGGTCGTGCTGGTGACGCTCGTGCACCGGCCCCGACCCTATGTCGCGCAGGAAGAGCCCCAGGGCGTGGCGGCCGGCACACGGGAAATGGCGTGAGCGCTCACAGCCTGTAGAATTTCTTGATGATCTCCCAGGCCTCGTCGGCCGTGTCGACGAAGTCGATGATGTCCTGGTCGCCGGGGCTGATGGTGCCCTGCTCTGCCAGGAAGTCCAGATCGATGGCCCGGTGCCAGAACTCCTTGCCGAACAGGATCACCGGCACCCGCTCCATGCGCCCGGTCTGGATCAGCGTCAGCGTCTCGAAGAACTCGTCCATGGTGCCGAAACCGCCGGGGAACACCGCGACCGCCTTGGCGCGCATGACGAAGTGCATCTTGCGGATGGCGAAATAGTGGAAGTTGAAGCACAGCTCCGGCGTCACGTAGAGGTTGGGCGCCTGCTCGTGCGGCAGCACGATGTTGAGGCCGATCGACGGCGCGCCGACATCGTCGGCACCGCGGTTGCCGGCTTCCATGACGCCCGGTCCGCCGCCGGTAACCACCACGAATTCGCGGTAGTAGGTGACGGCCGAGTGCTGCGAGCACAGGCGGGCGAACTTGCGCGCCTCGTCGTAATAGACGCTGTTCAGTTCCAGATTGCGCTTCTGGGTCTCGTTCTTGGCCGCCCAGGCCTCGCCACCCGGCTCGGGCAGGCGCGCGCCGCCGAACAGGATGACGGTGGAGCGGATGCCGCGCTCGGCCAGCGTCATCTCCGGCTTCAGCAGTTCGAGCTGGAGGCGCACCGGGCGCAGTTCGCGCCGCGTCATGAACTCCTCGTCGTTCCAGGCCAGGCGATAGGTCGCCGCACGGGTCTGGGGCGTGTCGGGCGCGCTGCGCGCCCGCTCCAGGTCCTCGTCCGAATGCGGCAGAGGCGTCCAGCCCGTCTTGTCTTCCGGATTCATCGTCTACACCCTTAAAAAATCTCGCCCGCCACGCGGCACGCCGCGTTGACCCTCACCATACCTTCAAATAGGGTCCGCCCGGCTTTCAATCCCGTTAAACCGCTGCCCCTTCAAAGCCTGTGCAGGAGCAATAGATGCCGCAGACCGATCTGGCAAACCTCGAAACCACCATCGATCTCGCTTTTGAACGACGAGACGAGATCTCGACCTCGACGCGTGGCGAAGTCCGCGACGCAGTTGAAACCTCGCTGCGGCTGCTCGACGCCGGCGAGGCCCGTGTGGCCGAGAAGCAGGCGGACGGCTCCTGGCAGGTCAACCAGTGGCTGAAGAAGGCCGTGCTGCTTTCCTTCCGGCTGAACCCGATGGAGATCGTCAAGGGCGGCCCGGGCGAATCGGGCTGGTGGGACAAGGTGCCCTCCAAGTTCGACGGCTGGGGCGCGGTCGATTTCGAGAAGGCCGGCTTCCGCGCCGTTCCGAGCTGCGTGGTGCGTCGCTCCGCCTATATCGCGCCCGGCGTGGTGCTGATGCCCTCCTTCGTCAATCTCGGCGCCTATGTCGATGCCGGCACCATGGTCGACACCTGGGCGACCGTCGGCTCCTGCGCCCAGATCGGCAAGAACGTGCACCTGTCCGGCGGCGTCGGCATCGGCGGCGTGCTGGAACCGATGCAGGCCGGGCCCACCATCATCGAAGACAATTGCTTCATCGGCGCGCGCTCCGAGGTGGTCGAGGGCTGCATCGTGCGCGAGGGCTCGGTGCTCGGCATGGGCGTGTTCATCGGCAAGTCGACCAAGATCGTCGACCGCGCCACCGGCGACGTGTTCTATGGCGAGGTGCCCCCCTATTCGGTGGTCGTGGCCGGCACCATGCCGGGCAAGCCGCTGCCCAACGGCGCGCCGGGGCCCAGCCTCTACTGCGCGGTCATCGTCAAGCGCGTCGACGAGAAGACCCGCTCCAAGACCTCGATCAACGAGTTGCTGCGCGACTGACGGCCGAAGCTTCGGAAAGGCCAAGGATGCCCGAGATGTCGAAATTCGTCTGGCTTTTCTTCAGCGTCTCCGGGCGCGTCAGCCGGGCCGCCTATTTCCTCGGCGGCATGCTGGTGGCGGTCGTGCAGGCCTTCCCGCTCTACCGCTTCACGCTGGCGCCGGAAGGTTCGCCCGAAAGCATGATGTGGTCGACGCTGTTCATGGTCGCCTTCCTCGCCTCGCTGTGGTCGAACGTCGCACTGGCGGTGAAGCGGCTGCACGACCTCGACAAGACCGGCCTCATCGCCGTCATCCTGTTCGTGCCGGTCGTGTCGATCGTCGCCTTCCTGGTGCTGTGCCTGTTCCCCGGCCAGCCTGGCCCCAACCGCTACGGCAAGCAGCCCAACGCGCCGGCCTGAGGCCCACGAACGGCAGCCGGCCGTGGACCGCTCGTTGCTGCCGGCTTTGGGCCACGGCAGGTGATTCCACTCGGCGGCAAAATGCTCTATCGGTTTGGCCATGATGCTGCCGACCGACCCCGCCCAGAACCTCGCCAAGCTGATCCGCTGCCCCTCCGTCACCCCCGCGGAAGGCGGCGCGCTGGCGGTGCTGGAGGACATGCTGAAACCGCTCGGCTTCGCGGTGGCACGCCCGACCTTCTCCGAGGCCGGCACGCCGGACATCGAAAACCTCTACGCCCGCCGCGCCGGCGACGGCCCGCACCTGATGTTCGCCGGCCATACCGACGTGGTGCCGGTGGGCGACGAGGCCGCCTGGAAGCACCCTCCCTTCGCCGCCGAGATCGCCAATGGCGAAATGTACGGGCGCGGCGCCGTCGACATGAAGGGCGGCATCGCCTGCTTCGTGGCCGCACTTGCAAGGCATGTCGAGGAAACCGGCGGCCCTTCGGGCTCCGTCTCGCTGCTGATCACCGGCGACGAGGAAGGCCCGGCCATCAACGGAACCGCCAAGCTGCTGCAATGGGCGTCCGCCAGGGGCGAGGCATGGGACGCCTGCCTGCTCGGCGAGCCGACCAACCCGGAAAGGCTCGGCGACATGGTCAAGGTCGGCCGCCGCGGCTCGCTGTCGGCCACGCTCACGGTGCTCGGCCGGCAGGGCCACGCCGCCTATCCGCATCTGGCCGACAATCCGGTGCGCGGGCTGATGACGCTGGTCGACGCCCTGCTCGATCCCCCGTTCGATGCCGGCACCGAGCGCTTCCAGCCGACCAATCTGGAGGTCACTTCCATCGATGTCGGCAACCCGGCCACCAATGTCATCGCGGCGCGGGCAAGCGCTGCCTTCAACGTGCGCTTCAACGACACCTGGACCGTGGAAAGCCTGCAGGCCGAGATCCACAACCGCCTCGATACCGCCAGCCGCCGCCGCAAATACCGCAAGGACCGCAAGGAGCCGGTCGAGTTCGAGCTGGCGTGGCGCGATAACCCCAGCCATGTCTTCCTGACGCATGACGACAAGCTGATCGGCACGCTGGCCCGTTCGGTCGAGGCGGTGACCGGCATGCACCCGGCCCTGTCCACCTCGGGCGGCACCTCCGACGCCCGCTACATCAAGGACTATTGCCCGGTGGTCGAGTTCGGCCTTGTCGGCCAGACCATGCACATGGTCGACGAGCGGGTGCAGCTGGCGGACCTCGAGACGCTGACGCAGATCTACCGACGCTTCATCGGCGACTGGTTCGGGAGCAGGTAGACGTGCTGTCGGCGGACGAAATCCAGACATCGCTTGCCGGCGCCTGGCGCCTGATGATGGGAAAGCCGGACGGGCTGCGCCTGCTCGATCTTTCCGCCGAAGGGTTCTGGAATTCCTTCCAGGCGTTGCTGGTCGCTGTCCCGGCGCTGGTCGTCGGCTGGGTCGGCGTCGCCAACGAGATCGGCGATCCGCTGATCGTCTCCGGGCGCTTCTCCATGGTCGTGCGGCTGGCGCTGGTCGATCTCGGAAGCTGGGTGCTGCCGCTGGTGGCGCTGGCTCTGGTGGCCCCCTATGCCGGCATCGGCAACCGCTTCGTGCACTACGTGGTGGCGAGCAACTGGGCCTCGGCCATCATTGCCTGGATGCTTCTGCCTTCCGCCCTGATGCGGCTGTTCATGCCTTCGGCGGGCGAGGCGGCCACGCTGGTGGCGCTGCTCCTGTTCCTCGCATCGCTGGTGCTGGGCTGGCGCATGACCAATGCCGCCATCGGCAAGGGCCCCGCGGTCGGCTCGGCGGTCTTCGCCGGCATGTTCGCCACATCGCTGGTCGTCCTGTTCAGCCTCCAGTCTTTGCTGGGGATCGTCATTCCACGCTAGAACAACCGCCGGACGGGTCCGGCCGAGGGAGAAAGCCATGCCCGCACTGGAAACCATCCTGCAATTCCTGATCGCAGCGGTGCTGTTCGCCTACATTCCGGGGCCCGCCATGCTCTACAGCGCCGCGCAGACGCTGGCCCGCGGCACCCGCGGCGGCCTGATGGCGGTGCTTGGCATCCATGTCGGCGGCTATGTGCATGTGATCGCGGCCGCGGCCGGGCTTTCGGTGCTGTTCCATGCCGTCCCCACGCTCTACGCCGTGGTGAAGCTCGCCGGCGCGGCCTATCTGGTGTGGCTCGGCATCTCGTTCTTCCGCAAGAAGGCGAAGGACGGCGCGCCGCCGCTGGCCATGCCGGCCAAGTCGACGCGGCGCGCCTTCATCGAAAGCGTGATCGTGGATGTGCTGAATCCCAAGACGGCGATCTTCTTCGTGGCCTTCCTGCCGCAGTTCATCGATCCGGCGGCCGCCCTTCCGGTATGGGCGCAGTTCCTCATCCTCGGAACCATGACCAACCTGATCTTCACCTCGGCCGACATCGCCAGCGTTCTGCTGGCGCGCAGCCTCACCGAAAGACTGTCGCGGTCGGTCTCGGCGCGCCGCCTCATGGAACGGGCGGGAGGCGCGATCCTCATCGGCCTCGGCGCGCATCTGGCGCTTCAGCGAAGCTGATCGGGGTAGTCCACGCCGATCAGATAGAGCCCGTCGGGCGGCGCCACCTGGCCGCAGGCCGCCCGGCTCGCGGCCTCCAGCGCGGCCTTGAGGTCGGCCGCCGTCCACGCCCCGTCGCCGACCCGCTTCAACGAGCCGACCATGGAGCGCACCTGGTTGTGCAGGAAGGAGCGGGCCGAGGCCCTGATCTCGATCACATCGCCAAGGCGCGTGACGTCGAGCCGGTCGAGCGTGCGCACCGGGCTGTTGGCCTGGCACTGGGCGGAGCGGAAGGTGGTGAAGTCGTGGCGGCCGAGCAACAGCCTGGCCGCCTCGTCCATGGCCCCGGCGTCGAGATGCCTCGGCACCCACCACACCTTGCCCTTTTCCAGAGCCGGCGGCGCGCGGCGGTTCGAGATGCGATAGATATAGTGCCTGCCGAGCGCCGAGAACCGGGCGTCGAAGTCATCGGCCACTTGTGCCGCCTTGAGGACGGCCACCCGTTCGCCGGCCTGCTGGAGATGGGCGTTGAGCGCATCGCGCACCGTGTCGCCGCGCCAGTCCTTGGCCAGATCGACATGGGCGACCTGCGCCGTGGCATGCACGCCGGCATCGGTGCGGCCGGCGCCGCGAATGGACACCGTCTCGCCGCTCAGCTTGAAAATGGCTTCTTCGATGGCCTGCTGCACCGAAGGATGGCCGGCCTGCCGCTGCCAGCCGGCATAGGGGCCGCCGTCATATTCCAGATCGAGCCGATAGCGCGGCATGACGTCCTCAGCCGCCCGCTTCGGCGCCGAAGGCCGGCGCATAGGCCAGCCGGCCGCGCAAGGGCGCGGCGCCCCAGGCCAGCGCCATCAGTTCCTCGCACTGGAAAACGCTGTCGAACCCCGCCGCGCGGTCATGACGATAACCGAAGCGGCCGTAATAGGCGGGATCGCCCAGCACCACCGACAATGTTTCGCCCTGATCCCGCAAACACCGATGCGCCTCGACGATCAGCGCGCTGCCGATCCCCTTGCCTTGGAAATCGGGCAGGACCGCCAGCGGCGCGAGCGCGACCGCATCGATGTCCTGCTCCCCACTTTCCACGGCAAGGCGGGTGAACAGGATATGGCCGACGATGTGTCCGTCCCGCTCCGCGACCAGTTCGAGCACGGCATCGCCGGCGGCGACGAGCGCATCGACCAGATCGGCCTCGTCGGTGCGGCCGAAGGCCCGTTCCTCGACGGTGCGGATTGCGGCGCGATCCTCCGGGCGGGCGGTACGTATGGCATTCATGACAGCTTCATCCCCGTCGACAGCCGCGCCCCGCGCAAGAACTCTGGCGCAGCGACAGGGCGCGCGCCGGCCCGCTGCACCTCGGTGAGCCGTACCGCGCCGGCCCCGCAGGCAATGGTGAGACCGTCGTCGAGCACCGTGCCGGGTTCGCCGGCACCATCCGCCAGCGTCGAGCGCAGCAGCTTCAGCCGTTCGGGCTTGCCGCCCGCCTCGAACTCGCACCAGGCGCCGGGAAACGGCGACAGGCCGCGTATATGATTGTGCACGTCCCGCGCCGGCCAGCTCCAGTCGACCCGTGTTTCCGCCTTGGCGATCTTTCTGGCGTAGAGCGCGCCTTCCTGCGGCTGCGGGGTAAAGGCGAGCGTTCCGGCTTCCAGCTTCGCCAGCGCCTCCAGCATCAGCGCCGCGCAGGCCGGCATCAATTCGTCATGCAGCTCGCCGGCCGTCATGTCCGGCCCGATCGACAGCTTGCTGGTCAGCGCCACCGGGCCGGTGTCCAGCCCCTCTTCCATGCGCATGACCATGACGCCGGTTTCGGCGTCGCCGGCCATGATGGCGCGCTGGATGGGAGCGGCACCGCGCCAGCGCGGCAACAGCGAGGCATGGCCGTTGAGGCAGCCGAAGCGGGGGGCGTCCAGAATGGCGCGCGGCAACAGCAGCCCATAGGCGACGACCACCGCCACATCGGCCTGCAGCGCCCGGAAGGCCTGCTGCTCCTCGTCTCCCTTGAGCGACAGCGGCGTCGAGACGGCGATGCCCAGCCTTTCGGCCTCGCGCTGCACCGGCGACGGGGTCAGTTCCAGCCCGCGCCTTCCGGCCGCCCGCGGCGGCTGCGTGTAGACGGCGGCGACGTCATGGCCGGCTTCGGCAATGGCGCGCAGCGTGGGCACGGAAAAATCCGGCGTGCCCATGAAGACGACGCGCAAGGCCATGGTCTCAGCCGACGAGACGGCCGGCCGGCTTCTCGCGCGCCAGCTTGCGGAACTTGCGCATGACCATGTCGCGTTTCAGCTTCGAGATGTGATCGATGAACAGCACGCCGTTGAGATGGTCGATCTCGTGCTGCAGGCAGGTGGCCATCAGCCCTTCGGCAGCCATCTCCTGCGCCTTGCCGTCGCGGTCGACATATTTCACCCGCACCGTGGCCGGGCGCTCGACCTCGGCATAATATTCGGGGATCGACAGGCAGCCTTCCTCGTAAACCGAACGCTCGTCGCTGCTGTGCAGGATTTCCGGGTTGACGAAGACATGGGGGGCCGGCTCCTCGTCCTCCTTGGCAAGGTCGATCACCAGAAGCCGCAGGGGCAGGCCGACCTGGATGGCGGCAAGGCCGATGCCCGGCGCCTCATACATCGTCTCCAGCATGTCGTCGGCCAGCTTGCGCAGCGAATCGTCGACACGCTCCACCGGCCTGGACATCTGGCGCAGCAACGGATCGGGAAGGATGATGAGCGGCTTGATCGTCATTGCGCTCACCTAAGACCTCGCCGGTGCGGCGTCAACCGGGCAGATCGATATCCGTTCACGTTTTGATCTGGCCGAAGGGGGCGAATCTGTTATGGTGCGCCGATGAACGACCTGCCCGGCCCCCTCTCCCTGCCCATTATCCAGCTCGGCGCCACGACCATCACGCTCGGCCAGTTGCTGGCGTTCGGCGCCTTGCTGTTCGCCGCGCTGCTGGTGGCGATGGTCGTCGCCCTGTGGCGATCGGCCAATGCGCGCGCGGCCGCCGCGGCGGAAGCGGCCGACAATGCCCGCGACGCGGAAGCGCGCATGGCCGAGATATTGCGCAGCCAGGCCGAGATGCAGGGCCGCATGGGCGCCATCGCCGAAGTGTTCGGCTCGCGGCAGGCGGAGCTGACGCAGTCGATCGGCCAGCGCCTCGACGCCATGAGCGGGCGGCTCGGCCAGACCATCAGCGAACAGACCCGCGCCACCCACGAGAACCTCGCCAGATTGCAGGAGCGACTGGCCACCATCGACAGCGCGCAGGGCAACATACAGGCGCTGGCCGGGCAGGTGGTGCAGCTCCAGGCGATCCTTTCCAACAAGCAGACGCGCGGCGCCTTCGGCCAGTCGCGCATGGAAGCGATTGTCGCCGACGGCCTGCCGATGGGCTCCTACGAGTTCCAGGCCACGCTTTCCAACGGCAGCCGGCCGGATTGCCTGGTGAAGATGCCGAACGACGCGCCGTCGCTGGTCATCGACGCGAAATTCCCGCTCGAGGCCTGGAACACCATTCGCGCCGCCGAAACGGCGGAGACGCAGAAGGCGGCGGCACAGGCCTTCCGCCGCGACGTCGAGGTTCATATCCGCGACATCGCCGACAAATACCTGCTGCAAGGCGAAACGCAGGACACGGCCTTCATGTTCGTGCCCTCCGAATCCGTGTTCGCCGAGATCCACGAGAATTTCGAGGCGCTGGTGCAGCGCGCGCACCGCGCGCGCATCGTCATCGTCTCGCCCTCGCTGCTGATGCTGTCGATCCAGGTGATCCAGGCCATCCTCAAGGACGCCCGCATGCGCGAGCAGGCCCACGTCATCCAGGGCGAGGTGATCCGCCTGATGGAGGATGTGAGCCGGCTGGACGAGCGGGTGCGCAAATTGCAGACCCATTTCGGGCAGGCCTCGAAGGATATCGACGACATCCTCGTCTCCACCACCAAGGTGACAAAGCGCGGGCAGAAGATCGAGGCGCTGGAATTCGGCGGCGGCACGGCGGATGAGACGGACGAAAAGACCGGCGCCTCGACCGCGCGCACAGCGGCTTCGAAGACCGGACAACTCCGGCTGCGCGTCGTCGAGGACGCCGAGTAGGCGATAACATTTCGGATTTTGACGGAGTAGCCCTTTTACCGTCCCGCAAGGAAGGCGGCGTTGCAGAAGGTATCCTCACCGCAAACGGAGGGAAATTCCCGGCAGAGAAGGGGAAAATTTTCGCTTGCAGCTAACGACCGCCGAACCGGCCGGCCCATGCCGGTTGGCAGCGCAACTCCCTCCCTTCATCCCGGAAGCCGCAGCGAAGCGGCGGCTGTCCGCGATCCATCCCGTGACGTTTGAAGGGTCCGGCATGGATTCCCGACGCTCTCAATTCGCTTCGCTCATTTCGAGGCCGGGAATGACGGGCAGACCAGATCATTTCACCTTTGAAGCGGCACCGGCGACTGGTCGGGCCGGATGGAGCTGCAAGGGTCCCTCAGGCTCCCATCCGCCGCCGCCGCCGCCGCAAAGAAGCAAGGAAAGCTCCTTTCACGGCATCGCCGGGACCGGTCGCTCGGCCTCAAGCCCCGAACCCGATCCTGACTTGCTCCGGTGCATTGCAGTGATGCGATTGCGGCCCTTGATCCTTTTTCCGTCCGGACTTATGTCCCGAACCGTGGGGACGACCCCACCGTTTCAGGCTTGGTCCATTAGCCACTGGCACGCCCGGCTGGTATCGGCGGATTGAGGCAGGCTGAAATTCATGATCAAGGTCGGGACGACCCGCCATCGAGACGGAGCGTTCCATGCACTGGATTTTGCTGTTCATCGCCGGCCTGTTCGAAACCGGCTGGGCGATCGGCCTCAAATACACCGATGGCTTTACGAAGCCGCTGCCGACGGTTCTCACCGCGCTGTCGATGATTATAAGCGTCGTGCTGCTGGGGCTCGCGCTCAAGCATCTGCCGGTCGGCACCGGCTATGCGGTGTGGACCGGCATCGGCACGGTGGGCACGGCCCTGCTCGGCATCTGGCTGCTGGGCGAGCCGGCAACCGTGGCGAGGCTCGCCTGCATCGGCCTCATCGTTGCCGGCATCATCGGCCTGAAACTGGCCGCCTGATAGCCGGTCCCGTGATTCCTGCCTATCGGCGGACGGCGAAGCGCAGCCTGTCCGGATGACGAACAGATCGGTTCCCGCGATCCCGGCCGGGATGAGAGACTGCTGCATCTCGACCGGAATTGCCATCACTCGCGGCGATTTACGACCACGCCGGTTCCGGGCAGCGCTTCGGCCACAAACACCAAAAGACCGGTCCCCGTTCGGGGCCGGTCCTTCGGACTTACGACCATAGCGCGTTCAGCGGACGGTGAAGCCCGGCGGCATGCGGCCGCCACGGGCCTTGCGAGCGGCGTAGCGCGCGTCGCGCTTGGCCTTGCGTTCAGCCTCGAGAGCCAGTTCGGCAGCGATTCGCTCGGCTTCCTCGGCCTCGCGGATACGGGCCTGCTCGGCGGCGATACGCTCCGCCTCGGCACGCTCGGCAGCCTCGCGGGCCAGCTTTTCCTGCTTCAGGCGGGCCTTCTCGGCCTCGCGCTCGGCACGGGCGGCCAGAATGGCCTCACGCTCGGCCTTGCGGGCGAGAACGCGCGGATCGTCTTCGGCCGGACGCTGCTTGAAACGCTCGAGAAGAGCCTTCTTTGCATCACTAGCGGCATTGCGCCGCTCAAAAATGTCTTTTTCCCTGTAGATAGCCAACTTTACTTCCCTGAAATCGGTTCGCGTGCCCTACATACGGGTCAAACGCCAGACTTCAAGCGCCAAAACGGCATGCCAGCCATGAATTCCTGGCATGTTGCACTGCGACGACACTTTCCGGCGCCCTGTTTGCGCACGCCATGCACGCACCCTATATCCGGCACAACCTGACACGGAAGCCCGGCATGACATCACTCTCCGTCCTCGACCTGTCGCCCGTCACCCAAGGCGGCACCGTCGCGCAATCGCTCGCCAACACGCTCGACCTCGCCCGCCATGCGGAACGACTCGGCTACAAGCGCTACTGGCTGGCCGAGCACCACAACATGCCCGGCATCGCCAGCGCCGCCACGGCGGTGGTGATCGCCCATGTCGCGGCGGGCACCAGCACGATCCGCGTCGGCGCGGGCGGCATCATGCTGCCCAACCACGCGCCGCTGATCATCGCCGAGCAGTTCGGCACGCTGTCGGCGCTGCATCCGGGCCGCATCGATCTGGGCCTCGGCCGCGCGCCGGGCACCGACATGGTGACCGCGCAGGCACTGCGCCGCAATCTCGACGCCTCGGTCGACAATTTCCCGCGCGACGTGGTCGAGCTGATGGCCTATTTCGAACCGGTGGCGGAAGGCCAACGCGTGCACGCCATTCCCGGCGAGGGTGAGAAGGTGCCGGTCTGGATCCTCGGCTCCAGCCTCTACGGCGCGCAGCTCGCAGCCATGCTCGGCCTTCCCTATGCGTTCGCCTCGCATTTCGCCCCGGCAGAGATGGAGCGGGCGCTGGAGCTTTACCGCTCGCGCTTCGAACCCTCGGCGCACCTGGAAAAGCCGCACGTCATGCTCGGCCTCAACGTGGTCGCCGCGCCGACCGACGACGAGGCGCGCTACCTGTTCAGCTCGCTCCAGCAGGCCTTCGTCAATCTGCGCAGCGGCCGTCCCGGCAAGCTGCCGGCACCGGTGGAGAACTATGCGGAACAACTCGGGGCGCAGGAGCGCGCCATGCTCGGCCATGCGCTGTCCTGCGCCATCACCGGCTCGCCCGAAACCGTGAGGCTCGGGCTCGACGCCTTCATCCGCCGCACCGGCGCCGACGAACTGATGGTGACCGCACAGGTGTTCGACCATGCGGCGCGCTTGCGCTCGTTCGAAATCCTGGCGGACGTGCACCGGCAAATGGCCGAGGCGGCATAGGTTTAAGTCTGTAGCGGGGCTATTTCAGCGCGCGCACCAGCCCGGCATCGGGGAAGCAGGTGGCCGGGCGACCGTTCTTCGCCTGCCAGTCGCCGATCGAGCGCCGCGTCTTGAATCCGGGCAGGCCGTCGGCGCCGCCGACATCGTAGCCCTTGGCCTCCAGCGCCCGTTGCAGGCCGGCGATGTCGGATCTGTAGAGCTTGTCCACCGCGCCCCAGCGCCCGGCGAAGCCCTTGTCGCCATAGGCGATGCGATCGCCCGCATGGCCGATGAACAGGGCATAGAGGTCGCTCATATTGTAGTCCTTGAGGACGTAGAAATTGGGCGTGACGATAAAGGCCGGCCCGTTGCGCCCGGCCGGCATCAAAAGGAAGCCTTCGGCCCGCGCCTCATGCGCCGGGAACGGCTTGCCATTGACGCGCCGGATGCCCATTGCGGCCCATTTCGAGATCGGCCTGCCGATGTCCGGCCCTTCCAGCGCGCAGGACACATTGTCCGGCACCACCACCTCGAAGCCCCAGTCGCGGCCCTTCTGCCAGCCGTGGTGGACGAGATAGTTGGCGATGGAGCCCAATGTGTCGGGCACCGAATTCCAGATGTCGGCGCGGCCGTCGCCATCCATGTCCACGGCATGTTCGAGGAAGGACGAGGGCAGGAACTGCGGCTGGCCGAGCGCGCCGGCCCATGACGACTTCATCGCCCCGCGGGTAACAGTGCCGCGCTCGACCATGGCTAGGGCGGCCAGCACCTCCTTGCGGAACATGTCCTTGCGGGTGGCCATGAACGCCTTGGTGCCCAGCACCTCGAAGGCGTCATAGGGCATGCGGGCCGCGCCGAAGCCGGATTCGCGGCCCCAGATCGCCAGCACGACCGGGCCAGGCACGCCGAAGTGCCGCTCGACCGCCGCCAGCGTGCGGGCATGGCTGGCGGCGCGGGCGCGACCGCCCGCCGTCACCGCGCCCACCGTCTTTTCGGCGAAATAGGCGCCGGGCGCCCCGAACTCGGCCTGATGCTGGGTCTTCGGCGTCTTCGGCTTCTCGCCCGGCAGGACGAGGTCGGGCAATTTGAGATTGGGCTTCACGCCGGCGAAGGCGGCGTCGAAGGTCTTTCTGGAGATGCCTTTCGAACGCGCCTCCGGCCACAGATCATTCGCCAGCCAGGCGCGGAACTGGTCATCGACGGGCGCGGCCAAGACAGGCGAGGCATGCGCCAGCACGGCGAAAATGCCGGCACAGAGAGCGACCAATCCACGCTTCATCCAGATGCCCTCCCGGTCAGAATGCGGTTCTCGATTTCAGCGCCGCCGCCAAAGTGCCCTCGTCGAGGTAATCCAGTTCGCCGCCCACCGGCACGCCGTGGGCAAGCCTCGTCACCTTCACGTCGAGGCCGGAAAGCTGGTCGGTGAGGTAATGCGCGGTGGTCTGGCCTTCCACGGTGGCGTTGACGGCGAGGATCACTTCCTTGACCTCGCCGGCGGAGACACGGTCGACCAGCGATCGGATATTGAGCTGGTCGGGGCCGATGCCGTCGAGCGGCGACAGCGTGCCGCCCAGCACATGATAGCGCACGTTCATGGCCGAGGCGCGCTCCAGCGCCCACAGGTCCGATACGTCCTCGACCACGATCAGGGTCGCCGGATCGCGGCGCGGGTCGCTGCAGATGATGCACGGATCGGCGGTGTCGACATTGCCGCATGTGGAGCACACGCGCACCTTGTCCAGCGCCTCGCCCATGGCGGCGGCGAGCGGCCCCAGCAACTGGTCCTTCTTCTTGATCAGATGCAGCGCCGCGCGGCGCGCCGAACGCGGGCCGAGCCCCGGCACCTTGGCCAGAAGCTGGATCAGACGTTCGATTTCGGGGCCGGCGATTCGCTTGGACATAGCCGGGTTTTAAAGCATGTCCCGCGAAACTGGGAACCGTTTCGTTTCCCAAGGTTTCGCGGAATGCGAGCGCCCTCAATATTCGGGCATCGGCCTTGCCTGGCTGACGATCAGCGAGCCGATGGCGCTGGTGTCCTGCGGCGTCTGCTCGAAGGCCATCACCGGCTGCTGCTGCGCGGTATCGGACACCGAAGCCGTGGTGATGACGTCCGTGTCCGGCTTGGCGGCAGGTTGCGGCGCAGGTGCGGCCGCTGCCACCATGACCGGCGCGGCTTCCGGCTTTTCCTTGGCGATCGCCGGGGCGGAGGGGAGCTTCGTCGTGACAGGGGGCACGGCGGCGGCCGGGCTCGCGGCGGCCACGCGGAATTCGGAATCCGGCGGCAGCGGCTCGAAATTGCGGCCGCGCTTCTCATAGAAGGCGTTGCCGCCGGCCACCGCGACATAATGCATGTTGTTGTATTTGAACTTGAGGCCGGCCGTATGGAAGAACATGGCGTTCTTCATCTTCGGGTGGCGCTCGCCCTTGAGCACGGCATCGGCCGCTTCCACCACATCCGGCAGGGCTTTCGAATTCATCTTGCGGCTGAGCACGCCGGGGGCGAACTGGCGCGGCGCACCAACGACCTGGCAGATCGTGTCGCCATGCTTGCCCGATTTGAGGCGGTTCATCACCACCGTGCCGACACCGATCATGCCGTCACGGCTGGAACGGTTGGCCTCGAAGAAGATCGCGCGCTGCAGGCATTCGCGGTCTTTTTCCGTATAGCGGTAGGTGTAGGTCTTCGACGGCGACGTGTCCGTCTTGTCGTGCAGAGCAAGGCTTTGCGTGGTCTGGCTGCAGCCGGCGAGCAGCACAAGTGATCCGGCGGCGCCCAGCAAAGCTGGCGTCTTCCATCGCTTGGCGATCAAAAATCGTCCCCTCTTCCTGTCGCCGCCACATCCCCGGATGTGGCTAAGATGAGACAGTTTCGGGCGAAATGATGGCAGGCGCCGTTTTTTGCCGGCTTGTGGCTTCCGGGACCGGCCCGCCGAGGCGGGCCCCGGTATTTCCAGGGGTCTCAGAACGGCAGCTTCATGCCGGGCGGGATCGGCAGGCCGGCGGTCAGCTCCCGGGTCTTTTCCTGCATCACCTGCTCGACCTTGACCTTGGCATCGTTGTGGGCGGCGAGGATCAGGTCCTCGAGGATTTCCACCTCGTCCTCCTTGAGCAGCGAGGGGTCGATCTTCAGCGCCTTCATCTCGAACTTGCCGCTCAGCGTCACGGTGACCATGCCGCCGCCCGCCTGCCCGCTCGCCTCGAGTTGCGCGATCTCCTCCTGCATGGACTGGAACTTGGCCTGCATTTCCTTGGCTTTGCCCATCAGGCCGAGCAGATCCTTCATCGCGATATCCTTTGCGTTGCTGGGCCGGAGCGCCTGTCGGCGTTGTTCCGGCTGGACTGGTTCAATCTTCTTCGTCGGCTTCCGGTTCGGGCAGCGTGTCCTCATCCGCCGATTCCGCCTGCAGGGCGTCGGGAATGCGCACATCGATGATCTTCGCGCCAGGGAAGCGGGCGAGAATCGCCGCTACGGCCGGATCGCTGCGGGCGTCGAGCAGCGCCGTCTCGCGCCGGACCGATTCCATCTCAGCCAGCGTCTGGCCGCCCTCCTCCTTGGACAACGACACCACCCAGTGCCGCCCCGTCCACTGCTTCAGCTTGACGGTGAGGTCGTTGAGCAGGGTGCGCGGCGCTTCCTCGGTCAGGCTGACCTCGACATGGCCCGGCTCGATGCGAACCGGGCGCACGCACCGCCTTACCAACGCCTTGAACAGCCCGTCGCGATGGCTGTCGGCCAGAGCCACGATGTCGTCGAGCGACTTGATCGAAACCTGGGACGGGACCGCTTCCGGTTCCGGCTGCGGCGGCGTGAAGGAAACCGGTTCAGGTGCGGCCTGGACCAGCCGCATGGTCTGCGCGCCGCCCGAGGACGACGGCATGATGGAAGGCATCGCCGGCTGGGCCATGGCACTTGCCGGCGCGCCGTTTCCGGCCTCGACCGGCGCCGGGCGCGGCTGCGGAGCCGGGGCGCGTGGCGTGGGAGCCGGCTGGCCATCCAGCGACTTCAGCGCCTCGTCCAGCGTCGGCAGGTCGGCCGCGTGGGCGATGCGGATCAGCACCATCTCGGCCGCGCTGACCGGACGGTTCGAGCTTTGCACTTCGGGAATGCCCTTGAGCAGCATCTGCCAGGTGCGCGACAGCACCTTGACCGAAAGGGCGGCGGCGAACTCGACGCCGCGCCGGCGCTCGGCCTCGGAGAGCGATGCGTCCTCGGCCGCGTCCGGCACAAAGCGCAGGCGGGTGACCAGATGGTTGAACTCGGCAAGATCGGTTAGCACGGCGGCCGGATCGGCGCCGGTGTCGTACTGGGCGCGGAATTCGGCCAGCGCGGCGGCGATGTCGCCCTTCATGAGATGCTCGAACAGGTCGATGATGCGGCCGCGGTCGGCGAGACCCAGCATGGCACGCACCGCCTCGGCGGTGACCGCGCCGCCACCCGCTGCCCCACCACTATGTGCGATGGCCTGGTCGAGGATCGACAGCGAATCGCGTGCCGAGCCCTCGGCCGCGCGCGCGATCATGGCCAGCGCCTCGTCGTCGATGGAGATGCCTTCCCTGGCGGCGATGGCCCCCAGATGGTTCACGAGCTGGCCGGCATCGATGCGCCTGAGGTCGAAGCGCTGGCAGCGCGACAGCACCGTGATCGGCACCTTGCGGATCTCGGTGGTGGCGAAGATGAACTTCACATGCGGCGGCGGCTCCTCCAGCGTCTTCAGCAGGCCGTTGAAGGCCTGCGTGGACAGCATGTGCACCTCGTCGATGATGTAGACCTTGTAGCGGGCCGACACCGGCGCGTAGCGCACCCGGTCGATGATGTCGCGGATGTCGTCGATGCCGGTGTGGGAGGCGGCATCCATCTCGATCACGTCGACATGGCGGCCCTCCATGATCGCCTGGCAGTGCTCGCCGGGCACCGACAGGTCGATGCTCGGCTGGTCGACCTCAGGCGTGCGGTAGTTGAGGGCGCGGGCGAGGATGCGCGCGGTCGTCGTCTTGCCGACGCCGCGCACGCCGGTCAACATCCAGGCCTGGGCGATGCGCCCGGAAGAGAAGGCGTTGGTGAGGGTGCGCACCATCGGCTCCTGGCCGATGAGCTGGGAAAAATCGGAAGGACGGTATTTGCGGGCGAGAACCCGGTAGGCCCCGGGCGCCTGCCCGGCTGCGAAAGCGCCTGCGTCGCTGGTTCCGGCGTCGTTCATCGATCAGCACTGCTCCAAGCCAGCATCAGGGGACCGCGACCGGAAGCGGCCGTCTGCAAAGCCAGTTTCGCCCGCACGCCCCGACACAGTCAATGAGCATGCCGTCATGAACGCGAAGATGGCGAAGAAAGGCGGGAGGCTGGAACAATGACCCGTTCCGGGCTCGTTAGGGCTGCTTCCTTCCGGACCTGACCCGGTTGGCGAGTGGACCGTCCACCACCAACCTCCCGCTGTCCATATCGGCAATTCGACCGCGAAATGCAAGGGCGAGTCGAAATTCGATGATAGCTAAAGAGCGGAATCGCTTGCAGCGAAAAGCGCCTCGCACTACCGTTTCGATCCGGATAGGCGACAATACCGCTCACAGTTCACAATGCCCGGCTTCGCCGGTTCAAGGGAGACGCCATGCTGCCCGGGCTCAAGGCCGGTTTTTCGCTCGACGCCCGCCTCGAAGCGGACAGCGAACCGCTGATGTGGCTCGGCCTGTGCGAGCTGAGGGTCATGAACGACCGCCGCTGGCCGTGGCTGGTACTCGTCCCGCAGCGCCCGGAGGCCGAGGAAATCCACGACATGGCGCCGCTTGACCAGGCCATGCTCACCTTCGAGACCAACATGGTGGCGCAGGCGCTGAAGCGCGTCACCGACTGCACCAAGATCAACACGGGCGCGCTGGGCAATATCGTGCGCCAGCTTCACGTCCATATCGTCGCCCGCAGGGAGGACGACCCGGCATGGCCCGGCCCCGTATGGGGGCACGGCGTGCGCGAACCCTATCGGCCGGAGGAACTGCGCCGGTTTGCCGAAAAGGTGAAGGCGGCGCTATAAGCGCTTGCCTGCCAGTTTTCGGACCAGCCCGCCGATGAGCTTCCCCTTCTTCGATGCACCCCTGCGCGAACCGAGCCAGTTCGTCGGCTTTGCCGGCAACCGCATCGACCGCCAGTCCGAGCGACGGCCAGACGACTGCGTGGAGAAGGCACTGACCGACCCCGCCGCGCGGCTCATGGTGCTGGGCGGCGGGCGCATCCTGCTGAAACCGGACGGCGAGCGCTTCGACCCCTGGTTCACGGTCGCGGACTGCGCGGGCCTCGGCTTCGATCCGGCAGCCGCCATCCTGCTCGGCCTTGCGGACCACGGGCCGGCGCTGGCCCTTCATGCCGGGCTCGATCCCGAGCACCCGCTCGACGGGCTGGAGATGCTGGAGCACCGCACCGTCTATGTGCAGGGCCTGATCGGCGAGGCCGAGATCGGCGCGCTGGCGCAGGCCTCGGCCTTGCTGGCATGGAACCGCTCGCACGGCTTCTGCGGCCGCTGCGGCCAGAAGACCGGGATGCGCGCCGGCGGCTACCGGCGCCATTGCCCGGCCTGCGGGATCGACCATTTTCCCCGCACCGACCCGGTGGTGATCATGCTCACCGTCACGCCGGAAAAATGCCTGATGGGGCGCGGCCGCCATTTCGCGCCCGGCATGTATTCGGCGCTGGCCGGTTTCATCGAGCCTGGCGAGACGATAGAGGACGCGGTGCGGCGCGAAACCTTCGAGGAGGCCGGCATCCGGCTCGGCCGCGTCGTCTACCACGCCAGCCAGCCATGGCCGTTCCCGCATTCGCTGATGATCGGCTGCTACGGCGAGCCGCTCAACCACGACATCAGCACCGATGCCAACGAACTGGAGGATTGCCGCTGGTTCGGCCGCGAGGAGGTGCGCGCCATGCTGGCCCGCCAGCACCCGCAGCAGCTCGTCGTGCCGCCGCAGGGCGCCATCGCCCATCACCTGATCAGGGCGTGGGCGGACGCCGCGGCATAAGCGTCAGTAGGCGGAACCGGCCGCGTCGCGATAGTGATCGGCCTCGTAGACGCCGAGGATGCGCACCTCGCGCGAGAAGAAGCGCAGCTCCTCCAGCGCCCGCGCGACATGCGGATCGTCCGGATGGCCCTCGATGTCGGCGTAGAACTGGGTGGCGGTGAACTCGCCGTTGAGCTGGTAGCTCTCCAGCTTGGTCATGTTGACGCCGTTGGTGGCGAAGCCGCCCATCGCCTTGTAGAGCGCAGCCGGCACGTTGCGGACCTTGAACACGAAGGTGGTCATCATGCGCGCCGCGTTGCCGGCACGCTCGGCCCAGTCCTTGCCCTTGGACAGGATGACGAAGCGGGTGATGTTGCGCTCGGTGTCCTCGACATTCTCTTCCAGAATATCGAGCCCGTAGAGTTCGGCGGCCAGCGAGGGGGCCAAGGCGGCCATGCTGCGCTCGCCCTTTTCCGCCACCAGCTTGGCCGCGCCCGCCGTGTCGCCCGCCACCATCGGCTTCCAGCCGTTCTTGCGGATGAACTTGCGGCACTGGCCGAGCGCATGGATGTGGCTGTGGACCGTCTTGATCTCGCTGCGCGCCACGCCCGGCAGCACCATGAGCTGGAAGTGGATCGGCAGGAAATATTCGCCGACGATGTGCAGCTTCGATTCCGGCAGCAGGTAGTGGATATCCGCCACCCGGCCGGCGATGGTGTTCTCGATGGGGATCATGGCAAGGTCCGCCTTGCCGGTCTCGACCGCGTTGAACGCATCCTCGAAGGTCGGGCACGGCAGCGGCTCCATCGCCGGATGGACGTTGCGGCAGGCGGTGTCGGAATTGGCGCCCGGCTCGCCCTGGAAAGCAATCTTGTTCGTCTTTTCTGGCATGGCCGGCCCCGTATGTTCTGGAAAGTACTTAGCTGGAAAGAATGGTTCTGGCGCGCTCGAGGTCCTCGGGCGTGTCGACGCCCAGCGGAACCGACTTCACGATCTCGACGTCGATGCGCATGCCGGCTTCCAGCGCGCGCAACTGCTCGAGCTTCTCGCGCTGTTCGAGCGGCGAGGGACCGAGCGCCACGAAGCGCTCCAGCGCTGCACGGCGATAGGCGTAGAGCCCGACATGATGATAGAGCGGCCCCTCGCCCCACGGCGCGGTGGCCCGGGTGAAATAGAGCGCGCGCAGGCGCGCGGGCGAGACCGGCGAGCCGACGATCTTGACGACGGCGGGGTTGGTCTTTTCCTCCTCGCGCACGATCTCGACGCCGAGCGTGGCGATGTCGACCCGGCCGTCCTCGAACGGGCGCAGCGCGGCGGCGACGATGCCGGGGTCGAGCGTCGGCAGGTCGCCCTGGATGTTGACGACCGTCTCGACCTCGCGGCCCGGATCGAGCAGCGTCAGCGCCTCGAAGATGCGGTCGGAGCCGGACTCATGGTCCGCCCGCGTCATCACCGCCTCGAAGCCGTGCGCCTTCACGGCGTCGGCGATTTCGGCGGTGTCGGTCGCCACCACCACCCGGCCAAGGCGCGTTTCGGCGGCGCGGCGCGCCACATGCACGATCATCGGTGCGCCGGCTATGTCGGCCAGCGGTTTGCCGGGCAGGCGGGTGGAGGCCATGCGGGCCGGGATGAGGACAAGTGTGGACATATGGAGCGAAAGGACTGGTGATAAAGTGTCAAAAAGTCTCACTGGAAGCGCTCTTATAGGTGTTGCAAGAGCGGAGCAAAAGACCTAGTTTCCGCGCGATTTGGCCGCCCTGCCTTTTCGGGGCGGTGCGTGCACTACCGACGGACGGAGGACGCGAGGTCCGCCGGAAAAGGGAGCCTGGGGCGTATGGATTCATTCGAGGTCAACAAGGTCCTGGGCGGCTTGCTCGGAACTGTTTTCGTCGTTTTCTCGGTCGGCATCGTTTCCAATTCGCTGTTTGCCACCCACGCTCCCGAGACGCCGGGCTTCGCCATCGAGGCCGCCGAGGCCGATGCCGGCGGCGCGGCAGGCGGTGCTGCAGCCGAGGAAACCCCGATCGCCGATCTGCTGGCCAGCGCCGACGCCGGTGCCGGTGAGGCCGTGTTCAAGAAGTGCGCCGCCTGCCATTCGATCGAGAAGGGCGGCCCCAACAAGGTCGGTCCGGACCTGTGGGCCATCGTCGACCGTCCCGTGGCCTCGCATGAGGGCTTCTCCTATTCCGGCGCCATGAAGGAATTCGCCAAGGGCGGCCAGGAGAAGTGGACCTTCGAGAACCTCAACCACTTCCTCACCTCGCCCAAGGGCTTCGTGAAGGGCACGGCCATGGGCTTCGCCGGCCTCAAGAAGGATGACGAGCGCGCCAACCTGATCGCCTATATGCGCGAGCAGGCCGACAGCCCGGTGCCGCTGCCCGAGGCGGGCGCCGCCCCCGAAGGCGCGGCCGAAGAAGCTGCCCCCGCCGATGCCGCGCCTGCCGAGGCAGCACCTGCCGAACAGGCTCCGGCCGAACAGTCTCCGACCGAGGCAGCGCCCGCTGAACAGGCCCCGACTGAAGCCGCGCCCGCCGAGCAGGCGCCGGCCGAAGAGGCTGCGCCCAGCGAGGGCACGCCGGCTCCGGAAGGCCAGCCCGCAGAGCAGCCGGCCGAATAACGAAATCGTAATCCGAAAATCCTTGAAAAAGCCGGGTTCTGCCCGGCTTTTTTGCTACTGTACGGCGGGCGCGGCATTATCGCCACAATCCGATTCCCTCGTCGGGGGAATCCATTACAGTGCCGCACCGGCATGTCGCGAAAGGATTGGGATGAGCTTTCACCATATCAGGGCATCGATGACCACGTTCCTTGCCACCGCCGTGCTGACGCTCGGGGTCGGCGCCGGGCAGGCCCAGGAATGGCACACTTCCTCCTCGCTCATCGGCGGCTCCAAATATGGCGAGAATTTCGAGCGCTACGACTATGTCAATCCCGACGCCCCCAAGGGCGGCATCCTGAATTCGACGGTGCAGGGCACTTTCGACAGCTTCAACCCCTATATCGTGCAGGGCACACCGGCCGCCGGCCTCGCCCCGTTCGGCGGCGGGCTGCTCTATGACACGCTGATGGAGCAGGCGACCGACGAGGGCAGCGTCAGCCATGCGCTGGTGGCCGAAGCCTACAAGTTCCCGGACGACTATTCCTCGGCCACCTACCGGCTCGACCCGGATGCGCGCTGGCACGACGGCCAGCCGATCACCGTCGAGGACGTGATCTGGTCCTTCCAGACGCTGAAGGCCAACAGCCCGATGTACAACCGCTACTACGAGAACGTCACCGAAGCGGTGAAGGTAGGGGAGCGGGAGGTCGAGTTCCGCTTCGACCAGAAGGGCAACCGCGAGCTGCCCAAGATCATGGGCGACCTCGCCGTGCTGCCCAAGCACTGGTGGGAAGGCACCGACGCCAAGGGCAACAAGCGCGACATCACCCGGCCAACGCTGGAGCCGCCGCTCGGCTCCGCCGCCTATCGCATCAAGAGCTTCAGGCCGGGGCAGGAAATCATCTGGGAGCGCGTGCCCGACTATTGGGGCGCGAAACTGCCGGTGAAGATCGGCCGCGAGAATTTCGACACCCGCCGCTATCGCTACTTCCTCGATTCCAACGCCGCGTGGCAGGCCTTCACCAAGGGCGGCTTCGAGGACATCAACGCCGAAAACAGCGGCCGCCGCTGGATGACCGCCTATGATTTCCCCGCCGTGAAGACCGGCGACGTGATCAAGAAGGAGTTCGTGTCGAACGCCCGCGCACATATGCAGGGCTTCATCCTGAACACCCGCCGCCCGATCTTCCAGGACCGGCGCGTGCGCCAGGCGCTTTCCTACGCCTATGATTTCGACACGGTGAACCGCACCCAGTCCTTCGGGCTTAACACGCGCATCACCAGCTACTTCATGGGCAGCGACTTCGCCTCCAGCGGCCTGCCCCAGGGCAAGGAGCTGGAAATCCTCGAAAATTATCGCGACAAGCTGCCGCCGGAAGTATTCACGAAGGAATTTGCCCTGCCGCGCTTCGACAATCCGCAGGCGGAGCGCAAGATCCTGCGCGACGCGGTGGCGCTGTTCAAGGAAGCGGGCTGGGAAATCCGCAACGGCCGCATGACCAATGTCGAGACCGGCCAGCCGTTCAGCTTTGAAATCCTCGATTCCAGCCAGGATTCGGGGCCGACCCTCAATCCGTTCATCGAGATGCTGCGCAAGATCGGCGTGACGGTGACCCTGCGGGTCGTCGACACCAGCCAGTATCTCAACCGGATCAACGATTTCGACTTCGATGTGATCGTTCAGGTGCTGCCGCAGTCGCAGTCGCCCGGCAACGAGCAGCGCGATTACTGGAGCACGCGCGCGGCCGACACGCCCGGCTCCCGCAACACGGCCGGCATCAAGGATCCGGTGATCGACGAGCTGGTCAACCGCGTCATCTTCGCAACCGACCGCGACGACCTGATCGCCGCCACGCATGCCCTCGACCGGGTGCTGTTGTGGAGCTACTACGTCGTGCCGCAGTTCACGCGACCGAACCTGTGGCTGGCCTACTGGAACAAGTTCGGCATGCCGGACAAGCAGCCCGACTATATCGGCGCCGATATCGAATCCTGGTGGGTCGACCCGGAAAAGGAAAAGGCGCTGGCCGCCAAGTACCAGAGCGCCAATTGATGGCCGCCCTTCCCCGCCGCGATTTCCTCGCGCTCGGCGCCGCGGCGACGGCCACGGCGCTTTTGCCCCGGCACGCCTTCGCCGACAGCCCGACGGGAACGAAGCTGCATGGGCTGTCGGCGTTCGGCGACCTGAAATATCCGCCCGATTTTCCGCATTTCGACTATGTCAATGCCGATGCGCCGAAGGGCGGCACCTTCAATTTCCCGCCGCCGAACTGGGCCTACAACCAGAGCCCCTTTACCTTCAACACGCTCAATTCCTTCACCCTGCGCGGCGACGCCCCGCCGCGCATGGAACTGTGCTTCGACGCGCTGATGGCGCGCGCGCTAGACGAGCCCGACGCCCTCTACGGCCTGCTGGCCGAAAGCGTCACCATTTCCGACGACCGCAACAGCTTCGATTTCGCGCTGCGACCGGAAGCGCGCTGGCATGACGGCACGCCGCTGACGGCCGAGGACATCGCCTTCACGCTGATGCTCTACAAGGAGAAAGGCCACCCGCAACTGGCACTGACGCTGGCGGAACTGACCGCCGCCGAGGCGGTCGACACACACACCGTGAGGCTCACCTTTTCCGGCAAGCAGTCGGCCCAGACCATCCTGACCGTAACCGGCATGCCGATCGTCTCCAGGACCTACTACACGCAGAACGAATTCGACACCGGCCGCATGGCCCCGCCGCTCGGCTCCGGCCCCTACAAGGTGGGCCGCGTGGCGACCGGCCAGTTCATCGAATACGAACGGGTGGCCGACTATTGGGGTCGCGACCTGCCCGTCAATCGCGGCCAGTACAATTTCGACCGCATCCGCATCGACTTCTATCGCGATCGCAACGCCGCCTTCGAGGCCTTCAAGAAGGGCGACACCTATTTCCGCGAGGAATTCACGGCGCGCACCTGGGTTTCGGAATACAATTTTCCTGCCATTGCCGACGGCCGCGTCGTGAAGCACGAGTTTGCCGGCGAAAAGTGGCCTGCCATGCAGGCTATGGCGCTCAACCAGCGCCGCGAGCAGTTCCGCGACGTCCGCGTGCGGCGCGCCATCGCCATGTGCTTCGATTTCGAATGGACGAAACGCACGCTGTTTTCGGGTTCCTACGACCGCTCCCAATCCAATTTCGAGAAGTCCGACTTCAAGGCGGCGGGCCCGCCCTCCGCGCAGGAACTGGCGCTGCTGGAGCCGTTCCGTGACGAACTTCCGCCCGAAACCTTCGGCGAACCGGCGATGCAGCCCGTTTCCGACGCCTCCGGCCGCGACCGCAGGATGCTGGGACAAGCGGCGAAGCTGCTCGGCGAGGCAGGCTGGAAACGGTCCGGCCGGCTGCTGGCCAACGACAAGGGCCAGACGCTGAAGGCCGAGATGCTGGCCAATGACGATTCCCTGGCGCGCATCTTCCTGCCCTGGGCGGAAAACATGAAATCCATCGGCATCGACGCCTCGGTGCGGGTGGTGGATTCGGCGCAATATCAGGCGCGCCAGAACGATTTCGACTTCGACATGATGCTTATGGCGATGCTGATCGGCGCCACGCCGGCCTTTTCGGCCCTGGAAGGGCTCTACCATTCGCGCGCCGCCGACCGGCCGGGCACGCGCAACTATCCGGGCACGAAGAGCCCGGCGGTCGATGCGCTGGTGGAGGCGGCGGGCCGCGCGCAAAGCCGCGACGAGCTGGTCACGGCGCTTCGCGCCCTCGACCGGGTCTTGCGCGCAAGGCTCGACTGGATTCCAACATATTATCTGGCGAATCACCGGGTCGCCTATTGGGACATGTTCGGCTTCAAGGAGCCCAAGCCCGACTACGGCTTCCCGGTCGAGACGCTGTGGTGGTTCGAGCACGAGAAGGCGGCGAAGATTGGCAAGGGCTGACGGTTCAAGAAGAGGGAGAAGCGCCTGATGGGTGCCTATATCCTGCGCCGCCTGCTGCTGATGATCCCGACCCTCTTCGGCATCATGGCGATCTCCTTCGTCGTCATCCAGTTCGCGCCCGGCGGCCCGGTGGAGCAGGTCATCGCGCGCCTGACCGGCCAGGGCGGCGATGCCAGCGACCGGCTCGGCGCCGGCGGCGGCAGCGACCTCGGCGGCGCGGGCGGCTTCGAGGCGGGCGGCGGCGGCGCCTCGACCAGATATCGCGGTGCGCAGGGCCTCGACCCCGAATTCATCGCCAAGCTCGAGAAGCAGTTCGGCTTCGACAAGCCGCCGCTCGAGCGCTTCGGGCTGATGCTGTGGAACTATGCCCGCTTCGACTTCGGCGACAGCTATTTCCGCGACATCTCGGTGGTCGACCTTATCCTCGAGAAGATGCCGGTGTCGATCTCGCTCGGCCTGTGGATCACGCTGATCTCCTATCTGATCTCGATCCCGCTCGGCATCCGCAAGGCGGTCAAGGACGGCTCGGCCTTCGACACCTGGACCAGCGGCATCGTCATCATCGGCTATGCGATCCCCGGCTTCCTGTTCGCCATCCTTCTGATGGTGCTGTTCGCCGGCGGCTCCTTCTATGACTGGTTCCCGCTGCGCGGCCTCACATCCGATAACTGGTCGCAGATGTCATGGCCGGACCGCATCATCGACTATTTCTGGCACCTGGCGCTGCCGCTGACGGCCATGGTGCTGTCGGCCTTCGCCACCACCACGCTGCTGACCAAGAACTCCTTCCTCGATGAAATCCGCAAGCAATATGTGGTGACGGCCCGCGCCAAGGGCCTGTCCGAGCATCGCGTGCTCTACGGCCATGTGTTCCGCAACGCCATGCTGATCGTCATCGCCGGCTTTCCCGGCGCCTTCATCTCAGCCTTCTTCACCGGCTCGCTGCTGATCGAGAACATCTTCTCTCTCGACGGGCTCGGCCTGCTCGGCTTCAAGTCGGTGGTCGACCGCGACTATCCGGTGGTGTTCGCCAACCTCTACATCTTCTCGCTGATCGGCCTGTTCGTCAGCCTCATCTCCGACCTCACCTATACCTGGATCGATCCCCGCATCGACTTCGAGCGGAGGGACGTGTGATGGCGGACGCGGTTGTGGAGAGCGGCGCACAGGCCGGCGCGCCCAAGCGCCGGCGGCCGTGGCTGTCGCCGCTGAACCAGCGGCGCTGGGCCAACTTCAAGGCCAACCGGCGCGGCTACTGGTCGTTGTGGATTTTCCTCGTCCTGTTCGTCGCCTCGCTGTTTGCCGAGTTCATCGCCAACGACAAGCCGATCATCGCCTCCTACAAGGGCGAGATCCTCTTCCCCGTCATCGTCGCCTATCCGGAAGAAAAATTCGGGGGCTTCTATGCCGTCACCGACTATCGCGACCCGGTGATCCGCGACGAGATCGAGGCCAATGGCTGGATGATCTGGCCGCCGATCCGCTACTCCTACCGTACCGTCAACAACGCCGTGCCGCAGGCGGCGCCGGCCAAGCCCTCGTGGCGCTACGATGCGGCCACGCGCTGCGCGCAATATCCGCAAGGCGAGGCCGATCCCGACTGCATCCTCGGCAACTGGAACTGGCTGGGCACCGACGACCAGGCCCGCGACGTGCTGGCGCGCGTCATCTACGGTTTCCGCGTGTCGGTGCTGTTCGGGCTGATCCTGACGCTGGGCTCGGCCGTCATCGGCGTCTCGGCGGGCGCCGTGCAGGGCTATTTCGGCGGCTGGGTGGACCTCCTGTTCCAGCGCTTCATCGAGATCTGGTCGGCGATCCCCGTGCTCTATTTGCTGCTGATCGTGGCGGCGGTGCTGCCGCCCGGCTTCTTCATCCTGCTCGGCCTGATGCTGCTGTTCTCATGGGTGGCGTTCGTCGGCGTGGTGCGCGCCGAGTTCCTGCGGGCGCGCAACTTCGAATATGTGAACGCGGCGCGCGCGCTGGGCGTGCCCAACCGCACCATCATGTTCCGCCATCTTCTGCCCAACGCCATGGTGGCGACGCTGACCTTCCTGCCCTTCATCCTCAACGGCTCGATCTCGACGCTGACCTCGCTCGACTTCCTCGGCTTCGGCCTGCCGCCGGGCTCGGCCTCGCTGGGTGAAATGCTCAAGCAGGGCCAGCGCTACCTCAACGCGCCCTGGCTCGGCATCACCGGCTTCGTCACCCTGTCGATCATGCTCTCCCTGCTGATCTTCATCGGCGAGGCCACCCGCGACGCCTTCGACCCGAGGAAGACGTTCCGGTGACCGGCAAGCCATGGTATAATTTCTCTCCATTTCTACCATGGAGACCGTCATGGGCATGAACATCAAGAGTGAGAAGGCGCAAAGACTTGCCCGGCAGCTCGCGCAGGAAACCGGGCAGAGCATGACGGCAGCCGTTGAGCAGGCTCTCGAAGCTGAACTCACGCGCCTGCACCGGGAACGCGATGTGGCGGAGCGCAAACGCAAGATAAGGCAACTTGTCGAAAGCTTCGGGCCAGTTCCTGAAGGCGTCACCAGTGATCATTCTGATCTGTACGATGAATGGGGGCTACCCAATTGATCGTGGATGCATCGGCTATTTTGGCCATTCTCTTCGAGGAACCAGAAGGCAGGGAAATGGAGGACGCACTGGCGGCCTCGTTGACCCCGCCGGCCATGTCGCCAGTGAATTTCCTCGAGGCCTCGGTTCGCATCGACCAGTTGAAGTCCGCATCCAAGTCCCGAAAGCTGGATGAGTTGCTGAGGCTCGCTTCGGTCGAGATCGCCAGGATCACGCCAGAGCAAGCCCACCTCGCCCGCGAGGCCTACCGGCGCTACGGCAAGGGCAACCACGAGGCGCGGCTCAATCTCGGGGATTGCTTCGCCTATGCACTCGCCAAGGCCCGCGGCGAACCGTTGCTGTTCAAGGGCGATGACTTCCGCCACACCGATATCGAGGCCGTCCTTTGACCTCTCCCCTGCTTTCCGTCCGCGACCTTTCGGTGGCCTTTTCGCAAGGCGGCCAGACCTCGCTCGCCGTCGACCATGTGTCGTTCGACATCGCCAAGGGCGAAACGCTGGCGCTGGTCGGCGAATCGGGCTCTGGCAAATCCGTCTCGGCGCTGTCGGTGCTGAAGTTGCTGCCCTATCCGCCGGCCAGCCATCCGTCCGGCCAGATCCTGTTCGGCGGCAAGGACCTGATGGCGCTCGACGAGAACGCGTTGCGCAAGGTGCGCGGCAACAAGATCACCATGATCTTCCAGGAGCCGATGACCTCGCTCAACCCGCTGCACACGATAGAGCAGCAGATCGTCGAGGTGCTGAAGCTGCATCGTGGCATGGGTGACAGCCAGGCGCGCAAGCGCACGCTGGACCTGCTCAACGAGGTCGGCATCCGCGACCCGGAAAAGCGCCTTTCCGCCTATCCGCACCAGCTTTCGGGCGGCCAGCGCCAGCGCGTCATGATCGCCATGGCGCTCGCCAACGAGCCGGAACTGCTGATCGCCGACGAGCCGACCACGGCGCTCGACGTGACGGTGCAGGCCCAGATCCTCGAACTGCTGGACACGCTCAAGACCAAGAACGGCATGTCGATGCTGTTCATCACACATGACCTCGGCATCGTGCGCAAGATCGCCGACCGGGTGTGCGTGATGACCAAGGGCAAGGTGGTGGAGACCGGGGTGACGAAGGATATCTTCGCCAACCCGCAGCACGACTACACGCGCCACCTGCTCGCCGCCGAGCCCAAGGGCAGGCCCCCCGCCGCCGATCCGCAGGCCAGGCCGGTGATGCACGGCGAGGCCGTGAAGGTCTGGTTCCCGATCAAGCAGGGTTTCTTCCGCAAGACCGTCGACCATGTGAAGGCGGTGGACGGCATCGACATCACCGTCCGGGAAGGCCAGACATTGGGCATCGTCGGCGAATCCGGGTCCGGCAAGACCACGCTCGGCCTGGCGCTGGCCCGCATGATCTCGTCCACCGGCAAAATCCGCTTCGCCGGCCGCGATATCGATGCGCTGTCCTTCAACGAGATGCGGCCGCTGCGGCGCGAACTGCAGATCGTGTTCCAGGACCCCTACGGTTCGCTCAGCCCGCGCATGTCGGTGGCGGAAATCATCGAGGAAGGGCTGAAGATCCACGAGCCGAAGCTCTCGATGGACGAGCGCGACCAGCGCGTGGTCGATGTGCTGGCCGAGGTCGGCCTCGATCCCGCCACCCGCTTCCGCTATCCGCACGAATTCTCCGGCGGCCAGCGCCAGCGCATCGCCATTGCCCGCGCCATGGTGCTGAAGCCGCGCTTCGTCATGCTCGACGAGCCGACCTCGGCGCTCGACATGAGCGTGCAGGCCCAGGTCGTGGACCTGTTGCGCGACCTGCAGGCCAAACACAACCTTGCCTATCTGTTCATCAGCCATGACCTGAAGGTGGTGCGCGCGCTCGCCAACGAGGTTATCGTCATGCGCAACGGCAGGATCGTCGAGGCCGGCCCCTCGGCGCAGATCTTCGAAGCGCCCGAGACCGATTACACACGCGCCCTGATATCGGCCGCGTTCCGGATCGAGACCGCCCCGCAGGGTGTCGTTTCCGAATAGGGCAGTTCCGGCAAGGGCGCGGTTTGCGCCCGGAATTGCGTCAAAATGAAAAATCCGGGGCATTTTCGCGAGTTGAGCAAGCGGGAGCGCCCCCGGCCCGAAAGGAGAAAGAAATGTCCGCCCCTGGCCAAGACCGCATCCTGCTTGCGGTCAACATGTTCCATCCGCAACGCTGGTACGAACTGCTTTCCGGCAAGCGGGAGGTGGTGCTGGAACCCGAGGGATCGAACGATCCGTCGATTTCCTATGCGGTGGTGTGGAAGCAGAAGCCGAACCTGCTGGCGGGGCTGCCGAACCTCAAGGTGATCTTCTCGGTCGGTGCCGGCGTCGACCACATCATCGAGGACAAGACCATCCCCACCGGCATACCGGTGGTGCGGGTGGTGGCCGAGGACCTCACCCGGCATATGGTGGAATTCGTCGTCTGGCGGGTGCTCGACCATCACCGGCAGGGCCGGCAATATCGCGAGCAGCAGCGCCAGCGCGCCTGGCATGACCTGACGCAGCGCCCGGCCGAGGACGTTTCGGTCGGCATCATGGGTTTCGGCCATCTCGGCCGCGCCGCCGCCCGCGCCCTTCTGGCGCTCGGCTTCCAGGTCAACGGCTGGTCACGCTCGGCCCGTGAAATGGAAGGCGTCTCCACCTTCTCCGGCGAGGCTGGGCTGGTGCCCTTCCTCAACGCGACCGACATATTGGTGGTGCTGCTGCCGCTGACGCCGGCCACGACCGGCATCATCGACTACACCCTTCTCAAGCAGTTGCGGAAGCGCAACGCGCTGGGCGGCGCCGTCCTGATCAATGGCGGGCGGGGCCGGTTGCAGAAGGAGGCCGACATTTTGCGCGCCCTCGACGACGGCACCCTCAAGGAAGCGAGTCTCGACGTGTTCGAGATCGAGCCGCTGCCGAAGACCAGCCCGCTGTGGAACCATCCCAGGGTGTTCATCACCCCGCATGTGGCCGCGACCTCCGACCCCGACCATCTGGTGCCGGTCATGCTGAAGCAGATGGAGGCTTACGAGCGGGGCGAGGAGCTGGAAAACCTGATCGACCGCACTGCCGGCTACTAAAGTAGCGACTACTGGGCCGTCGGTTCCTGTGCTGCCATCCGGCCGGTTTCCTCGGCGCATTTGCGGCGGGTGAGGGAGCGGTTCATGGCGTCGATCTCGCCGCGTGCCGCTTCTGCCTGGCGGCGGCGTTCGGGGCGGATATCGGGCGTCAGCGGCCCCATGCCGTAAGGCTGCCGCATGAAGACGGGCTTGGCATCCAGCGGCAGTCCATATTGCATGGCCAGCGCATCGCGCCGGGCGAAGAGCTGATCGCAAGCCACGCTGTCATAGGGCAAGGCCGAGGCGACCGCCTGATCCTGACGTTCGGTCAGGGAGTTGCCGCACCCCACCAGCATGATGCCGGCCCCGGCGACACAAACCCGGATCGTTGTGACCGCCCTGTTCAATCCTGCCTCCGGAATATGATTCACGGCTGGCTTATGGCACGATTCTGGCAATGTGTGGGCTGTCCCCGGCAAATGACCGGGACAAGCACAGGATAAATCCAAAAAGCGGTTTCCCGTTTCTTATCCGATGCTATAGGCAGGCCTCACGCCACAGGCACGGCATCGAAAGGCAGGAGTGCAAGGATGAGCGCAGGAACCCTGATCGCACCGTCGGTTCTGTCGTCGGATTTCTCAAGGCTCGGCGACGAGGTCGAAGCCATTGTCGAGGCCGGCGCAGACTGGGTGCATCTCGATGTCATGGACGGCCATTTCGTGCCCAACATCACCTTCGGGGCGCCGATCATCAAGGCGATCCGCAACCGCACCGACGCCTATTTCGACGCCCACCTGATGATCGCGCCGGTCGACCCCTATCTGGCCGCCTTCGCCGAGGCCGGCTGCGACGGCATCACCGTCCATGCCGAGGCCGGTCCGCATCTCGACCGCTCGTTGCAGACCATCCGCAATCTCGGCAAGAAGGCCGGCGTGTCGCTCAACCCCGGCACGCCCGAAAGCGTCATCGAATATGTGCTCGACCGGCTGGACCTGATCCTTTTGATGACGGTCAACCCCGGCTTCGGCGGGCAGGCCTTCATCCCGGCCGTGGTCGAGAAGGTGAAGCGCGTCAAGGCGATGATCGGCGACAGGCCGATCCATATCCAGATCGACGGCGGCGTCACGCCCGAAACCGCCCCGCTGGTAGCCGCGGCGGGCGCCGATGTGCTGGTGGCGGGAGCCGCCGTGTTCAAGGGCGGCACGGTCGACGCCTACCGCGCCAATATCGAGGCGATCCGCCAGGCCGCGGATGCGGCGCGCGGCTGATCGGTTCAGGCCCTGAACGCCCGCACCCCGTCGATCCAGACCGACCCGATTTCGACATCGCCCGACAGGGCGACGATATTGGCGCGCGCGCCCCTGGCCAGCCTTCCGAGCCGGTTCGACTGGCCCACCGCCTCGGCCGGGTAGAGCGAGGCCATGCGCAGCGCCTCGCCGAGCTCGAGGCCGATGGTGCGATGCATGAAGCGCACCGCCGAGATCATGTCGAGATCGGCGCCGGCCAGCGTCCCGTCGGCCAGCCGCAGGCTGCCCTCCTTGCGGAAAATGGTGCGGCCGTTCAGGGTGAACGACGTCATGGGGGTGCCGATGGGCGCCATCGCGTCGGTGACGAGGAAAATCTTCGCCGGGCCGCGCTTGGCTCTGAGCGCAATGCCCATCGTGGCCGGGTCGACATGGATGCCGTCGGCGATCAATCCCGCAAACAAGGTGCCGGTATCGATCGCGGCGCCGGCAAGCCCCGGTTCGCGGCTGCCCAGGGGGCTCATGGCGTTGAACAAATGCGTGACCATGCTGGCGCCGGCCTGCGCGTAGGCGGCGACATTCGCATAAGCGGTGTCGGAATGGCCGAGGCTGACGATCACGCCGGCGCGCACCAGCGTCTCGACCTGTTCGGCACTGACCGATTCCGGGGCCACCGTGGTGAGCAGCACCGGCATCTCATCGGCAGCCGCCACCAATGCCTCGAGGTCGGCATCGGTCATCGTGCGGATCAGGTCCGGATCGTGCGCGCCCTTGCGGGCGAGCGACAGGTGCGGGCCTTCCAGATGCAGGCCGAGGAAACCGGGAACCCTTCTTTTCGCCGCCTGCCTGCCAGCCTCCACGGCGCTGGCCGTGATTTCGGGCGTGTCGGTGATCAGCGTCGGCAAAAGGGCCGTGGTGCCGAAAGGCGCGTGCGCGGCGCAGATGGTTTCGATGGAGGCGAGATCGGGATGGTCGTTGAGCATCACCCCGCCGCCGCCGTTGACCTGAAGGTCGATGAAGCCCGGCACCAGCATGGCGCCGTCGGCCTCCACCTGCTTCACCCCGGCGGGAACGGTGCCGGCCGGCAGGATCGCCTCGATCTCGCCATTGGCCACGATCAGGGCGGCATCCTCGTGCCATGCCTCGCCGTCGAATATCCTGGCCCCCGAAAGGGCGAAGCGCTCGCTCATATCGTCTCCGTCACCTTGCGCAGGTTGCGGGGCTTGTCCGGGTTGAGGCCCCGATGCCGGGCGAAAGCCTCGACGAATGCATAGAAGGACACGATCAGCGGCAGCGGATCGGTCAGCGGATGACCGGTGGCGGCGAAAGGCAGGCGGGCGGCCTGCTTCACCTTATCGCTCGTCGCGAAGGCCGCCGCCTGCTTGGCGGCCAGGGCATCGGCGACCTCGACCAGCGACGGCTCGGCGGCATCGCGGGCGGCCAGCGCCAGCACCGGGAAGCCGGGGCCGACCAGCGCCATCGGCCCGTGCATGACCTCGGCGGCGCTGTAGGCCTCGGCGTGGACGCCGCAGGTCTCCTTGAATTTCAGGGCGGCCTCGCCGGCCATGGCGAGCGCGGGGCCGCGCCCGAGAATGAACAGCGAGGGCTGCTTGTCGAAGGGCGCGATCAGTTCGTTCCAATCGCAGGCCACCGCCCGCTCGAGGCAAAAGGGCAGGTCCCGCAGCGCGGCAAGCAACGGCTCGTCGCCGGTGGAATGCGCCATCAGCGCCAGCCCGGCGACGGCCGAGTTGACGAAGGTCTTGGTGGCGGCGACGCTGAGTTCCGGTCCGGCCATGATGTCGATGGCATGGTCGCTGGCGCGCGCCAGCGGCGAGCCGGCCGTGTTGGTGAGCGCGATGGTGAGCGCCCCCTGCTCCTTGGCGCTTTCGGCCATGGAGACGATGTCGGGGCTCTTGCCCGATTGCGACACGGCCACGCAGGCCGCCCCCTTCAGGCGCAGCCGCGCGCCATAGATCGAGGCGACCGAGGGCCCGACCGAGGCGACCGCGAGGCCGGCCGTCAATTCGACCGCATATTTGAGGAAGGTGGCGGCATGATCGGACGAGCCGCGCGCCACGGTGACGACGAAAGCCGGATCGAAGCGGCGCAGGTCCTGCCCCACCTCCTTGAGCACGTCGGCCGCCCCGTCGAGAAAGCGGGCCACGGCCTGCGGAATCTCCTCGACCTCGGTTCGCATATGGGTCTTGGCCGTCGTCATGCACTTGCTCCGTCATTCTCCGCGGGGCCGCTCAGGCGCAGCTCGGCCACGAAATCATAGGCATCGCCCCGGTAGATCGAGCGGGTGAACTCCACCACCCTGCCGCTGGCGAGATAGGAAATGCGCTCGATGCGCAGGCCGGCGGAACCGGGCGGCACTTCGAGCAGTTCGGCGTCCTGGCCGGTCAGGTTGGCGGCCGAGATGCGCTGCACGGCGCGCACCGGGCGATAGCCTGTCTCCTCCAGCGCCGCATAGAGCGAGGAGCCGATGCGCTCGGGGTCGGGCAGCATGCTGGCCGAAAGGCAGGCGCGCTCGATGGCCAGCGGCGTGCCGTCGGCGATGCGCAGGCGGGCCATGCGCACCACCAGTTCCTTGGCCGAAAGGCCGAGCACCATCATCTCGTCCGGCGAAGGCGCGAACACGCCACGATCCAGCCATTGCGAGCGCACGGTCTTGCCGCGCCGCGCCATGTCCTCGGTGAAGGAGGTGAGCCGCGACAGCGACTGCTCGACGCGCTCGACGCGCGGCGCCACGAAGGTGCCGGAGCCGTGGCGCTGGACGAGCACCCCGCTCTTGACCAGATCGCTGACCGCCTTGCGCACGGTGACGCGCGAGATATCGGCCTGCAAGGCGATGTCGCGCTCCGACGGCAAGGCATCGCCCGGCCCCAGCAGGCCGCCGTCGACGGCATCCTCGATGACCCGGCGCAGACGCAGATAGAGCGGCTGCCCGCGCGCGTTGCGCTTGAGATCGGCGAACAGGGTCTCGGCCGCGTCAGCCATCGACAGCCTCCGCCGCCGCGGTGCCGAAGAAGCGCGCCGCCATGCGCACCGCGCCACTCAGCGCATCGCCCTGCGGCTGGCCGAGCAGCGCGCGGTAGCGCGGCGCCAGCAGCGGCGCGTAGAGCCCGGCAAGGCCGCCGAGCAGGCACAGCACATCGCCGTCGCGCAGATCCAAGGCACCGAGCGCCGCCTCGACATCGGCGACAGCCTTGGAAACGATATGGCGCGCCACGGCATCGCCTTGCGCCGCATGCTCGAACACCTTGGGCGCGAAACCGCCATAGTCGCCGGGCTTGGCGGCCACGGTGAACTCGACCACATCCTCGGGATTGTCGCGGAAGACGGCCATGATCTCGCGCGTCAGCGGCGAGGCCTCGCAGATGCCGTCATAGGCGAGCAGGGTCTGCTCCAGCAGGTCGCGGCCGATGCGGGCGCCGCTTGCCTGATCGCCCACCTGGAACCCCCAGCCGCCGATGGGGCGCGATACGCCGCCCCGGCGCACCCGGTAGGCACTGCCGGTGCCGAGCACGGCGATGGCGCCGTCGCCGGAGCCGACCGCGCCTTCCAGCGCGATCTCTGCGTCGCTTTCCACCTGGCTTTCCCGGAACGGCAATATGGCCTGCAATTGCTGGCGATAGGTGCCGACATTGGCGCCGGCAAGCCCCAGCACGGCCGGGGTGCGCGCCACCAGCCCGGGGTCATGGCCGGCCTCGGTGAAGGCCCGTTGCGCCGCCTCAACGATATGGGTGCGGGCATTGGTCAGGTCGGTGCGGATATTGGCCGCGCCGGAACTGGCGCGCGCAAGTACCCGGCCGTCAGGCATGGCAAGTGCTGCCCTGCAACTCGTCCCGCCGCCATCGATGCCGAGAATGAAATCCACGTCCGGTCCTCCAAGCCATACAATACCACTTAAATACCAATATCCAAGCGTTAATTTCCACGCTCTGACGCAGCGTCACATACTTTTAAAATCCTTTTAAAAACAAATGCATTTCAGGAAGTGCGTTGCCCGCTCGCAGGAAAACGTTAATCCTTATGGACAAGTGGTATTTTTTTGGTATCTTTTTGGCAGGGAGGACAGGGGTATATGGATATCCGTTGCCAAGCACCGCGCCAGACCGCCGCAAGACCCCACAGGGTCTCCGGAAGGCGTGGCGGCGACAGGCTGCCCCGCGCCTCTTCTCCATGCAGCGACACGCCACGCCGGCCGGCGGCATCCTCGTCCCGGCGCGCCACACCGTTCGACAAACAGACCTGACACGGCTCAACAGGGAGAATGAGCATGAACACGAAACTCTTCACGGCAGCGCTTCTCGGTTCGAGCCTCCTGTGCTCGGCCGCCTTCGCCCAGGACTCCACGCTGACCATCGAAAGCTGGCGCAATGACGACCTCGCCATCTGGCAGGAAAAGCTGATCCCCGCCTTCCAGGCCAAGCACCCCGACATCAAGGTGGTGTTCTCGCCCTCGGCTCCGACCGAATACAACGCCGCCCTCAACGCCAAGCTGGATGCCGGCTCGGCCGGCGACCTCATCACCTGCCGGCCGTTCGACGCCTCGCTCGACCTGTTCAAGAACGGCAAGCTCGGCGACCTGACCGACCTTTCGGGCATGGAGAACTTCTCCGACGTCGCCAAGTCGGCCTGGACCACCGACGACGGCAAGCAGACCTTCTGCGTGCCGATGGCCTCGGTGATCCACGGCTTCATCTACAACAAGAGCGCCTTCGAGCAGCTCGGCATCACGCCGCCGGCGACCGAGGACGAATTCTTCGCCGCGCTCGACAAGATCAAGGAAGACGGCACCTTCATCCCGCTCGCCATGGGCACCAAGGACCTGTGGGAAGCCGCCACCATGGGCTACCAGAACATCGGCCCCAACTACTGGCATGGCGAGGAAGGCCGCCTGGCGCTCATCAAGGGCGAGCAGAAGCTGACCGACCCGCAATGGGTGGAACCCTTCGCCACGCTGGCCAAGTGGAAGCCCTATCTCGGCGACGGCTTCGAGGCGCAGACCTATCCCGACAGCCAGAATCTGTTCACGCTCGGCCGCGCCGCCATCTTCCCGGCCGGCTCGTGGGAGATTTCGGTGTTCAACACGCAGGTCGACTTCGAGATGGGCGCCTTCCCGCCGCCGGTGAAGGCCGCCGGCGACACCTGCTACATCTCCGACCACACCGACATCGGCATCGGCATGAACGCCGCCACCAAGAACCCGGACGCGGCAAAGACCTTCCTCACCTGGGTGGCCTCGCCGGAATTCGCCGAGATCTACGCCAACGCCCTGCCCGGCTTCTTCAGCCTGAACTCGACCCCGGTGAAGATGGAAGATCCGCTGGCGCAGGAATTCGTCTCCTGGCGCGACAAGTGCAAGTCGACCATCCGCTCGACCTACCAGATCCTGTCGCGCGGCACGCCCAACCTCGAAAACGAGACCTGGGTGGAATCGGCCAACGTCATCAACGGCACCGTGACCCCGGAAGACGCGGCCAAGAAGCTGCAGGCCGGTCTCGACGCCTGGTACAAGCCGGCCGAATGAGCCTCGTAGCAATGGCGCCTGCCCTCTCCTGACGGGGAGGGCAGACCGGATTTGCTGTCGGGAGACGACATTGCCCGCGTCTCGGCATGGATTCCCGACACTCTCCACTCGCTTCGCTCATTTCGAGGCCGGGAATGACGGACAGGTTTTTCCCCTCATCATTCCCGACCCTGAGCGACCGCAGGGAGCGGCAGGTGTCGCGAATCCATGCCCCCTCCCCGCGAAACAGGCGCTGGCCAAATTTACGACCGTTACGCCTTTGCAAAAGACTGAGCCCGCGCGCCCCGAAAAGGCTATGCTTTCCAGACCCGGCAGCCATATGAGATCGCATCCATGACGGCAGAAGCTGCACCCAAGAGACCGTTCCGCTGGCATATCGTCGTGTTCCTGGCGCCGGCGGTGCTGGTCTACACGGCAATCATGATCGTGCCTCTGTTCGGCACGTTGCAGCTTGCGCTGTTCCGCAACGCTCCCGGCGGACAGACCTTCGTCGGCCTCGACAATTTCCGCACCCTGTTCGGCGACGCGAACTGGTCGCGGGGCTTCTGGAACGCGCTGTGGAACAATGTCTGGTTCTTCATCATCCACATGCTGGTGCAGAACCCGGTCGGCATATTGCTGGCGGCGCTGCTTTCAAGCCCCAAGCTGCGCTTTTCCGCCTTCTACCGCACCGCCATCTTCATCCCGACCATCCTGTCCTTCGTCATCGTCGGCTTCGCCTGGAAGCTGATCCTGTCGCCGATCTGGGGCGTCGCGCCGAACCTGCTCGACCTCGTCGGCCTGAAAAGCCTGTTCACGCCGTGGCTCGGCAAGGAGGAATATGCGCTGACGGCGCTCAGCCTGATCTCGGTGTGGCAGTTCGTCGGCATACCGATGATGCTGATCTATGCAGCCCTCCTGTCCATTCCCGACGAGGTGATCGAGGCGGCCGAGTGCGACGGCGTGACCGGCATGGCGCAGTTCTGGAAGATCAAGCTGCCGCTGATCCTGCCTTCCATCGGCATCATCTCGATCCTGACCTTCGTGGCCAACTTCAACGCCTTCGACCTGATCTATTCGGCGCAGGGCGCGCTTGCCGGTCCCAACTACTCGACCGACATCCTCGGCACCTTCCTCTATCGCGCCTTCTTCGGCTTCCAGCTGCAGGTGGGCGACCGCAACATGGGCGCGGCCATCGCCACCATGATGTTCCTCATCATCCTGGCGGGCGTGTGCCTCTATCTGTTCCTCATCCAGACGCGGCTGCGCCGCTACCAGTTCTGAGGAGGGAAACGATGAGCCGCGCCACCACCTCGCTGCCCCGCTCGGTCGCCGCCCACGCGATCCTGATCACCTACACCGTCATCGCGCTGTTTCCGGTGTTCCTGATCCTCATCAACTCGTTCAAGGCGCGCCGGTCCATCTTCGGGGCGCCGATGGCGCCGCCGACGCCGGAGACGTTCGACCTCGTCGGCTACCGCATGGTGCTGACGCAGGGCGATTTCCTCACCTATTTCCAGAACAGCTTCGTCGTCACCGTCGCCTCGCTGTTCTTCGTGCTTCTGTTCGGGGCGATGGCCGCTTTCGCGCTGTCGGAGTACCGCTTCCGCGGCAACCGGCTGATGGGGCTCTATCTGGCGCTCGGCATCATGATCCCGATCCGCCTCGGCACCGTCGCCATTCTCCAGATGATGGTGGCTTCGGGGCTGGTGAACACGCTGACGGCGCTGGTGCTGGTCTACACGGCACAGGGCCTGCCGCTCGCCATCTTCATCCTCACCGAGTTCATGAGCGGCGTGTCCGACGACCTGAAGAATGCCGGGCGTATCGACGGGCTGTCGGAATACCGCATCTTCTTCCGTCTGGTGCTGCCGCTGGTGCGGCCGGCCATGGCGACGGTGGCAGTGTTCACCATGATCCCGATCTGGAACGATTTGTGGTTTCCGCTGATCCTTGCGCCATCCGAGGCGACCAAGACCGTCACGCTCGGCGCGCAGATGTTCATCGGCCAGTATGTGACCAACTGGAACGCGGTGCTGGCCGCACTCTCGCTGGCGATCCTGCCGGTGCTGCTACTCTACCTCGTCTTCTCGCGGCAACTGATCCGCGGCATCACGTCGGGAGCGGTGAAGTGAACGCCGTCACGATTGCCCCTCACCCTTACCCTCTCCCCGCAAGCGGGGAGAGGGGCACACCGGCGTCGCAGCTACGTTCCTCTCCCCGTCGTTCACGGGGAGAGGTGCCCGGCAGGGCGGAGAGGGGCTGCGCCCTCGTTTCATCAACGAAGTGTACTGGCAGGAGGCAATGATGCCCTCGGAACCCCCCCTGCGCGTCGTCGTCGCCGGGCTCGGCAACATGGGCCGCAGCCATGCGCTGGCCTATGCGACCAATCCGGGCTTCGAGATCGCAGCACTCGTCAACCGCTCCGATGTCGAGCTGCCGGGGCCGCTCGCCGGCCAGCCGATCCGCCGCTCCTTCACCGAAGCGCTGGCCGGGGAAAAGCCGGACCTCGCCTGCATCGCCACCTATTCCGACAGCCATGCCGACTATGCGGTGCAGGCGCTGGAGGCGGGCTGCCATGTCTTCGTGGAAAAGCCGCTGGCCACGACGGTTGCCGATGCCCGGCGCGTGGTCGACGCGGCAAAGGCCAATGGCCGCAAGCTGGTGATCGGCTACATATTGCGCCACCACCCGTCCTGGATGCGGCTGATCGCGGAGGCTAGGCTGCTCGGCGGCCCCTATGTGTTCCGCATGAACCTCAACCAGCAGTCTTCCGGTTCGACCTGGGAGACCCACAAGCAACTCATGAAGACGACCTCGCCCATCGTCGATTGCGGCGTGCACTATCTCGACGTGATGTGCCAGATCACCGACGCCAGGCCGGTCGAGGTGCGCGGCATGGGCGTGCGCCTTTCCGATGAAATCGATCCTGCCATGTACAATTACGGCCATCTGCAGGTACTGTTCGAGGACGGCTCGGTCGGCTGGTACGAGGCCGGCTGGGGGCCGATGATTTCCGAGACCGCCTTCTTCGTGAAGGACGTGATCTCGCCCAATGGCTGCGTGTCGATCGTCATGGCCGAGGGTGCGAAGTCCGACGACATCGACACCCACACCAAGACCTCGACCATCCGCCTGCACAGCGCCGCCACCGGAGCGGACGGACGGTTCCCGAATGAGGACCGGTTGCTGTCCATGCAGGGCGAGCCCGGCCATCAGGAGCTGTGCGACCTCGAACAGGCCTTCGTGCTGAAGGCGATCCGCGAGGACATCGACCTCGCCCGCCACATGGACGACGCCGTGAAATCTCTGGCCGTCTGCCTTGCCGCCGACGAGAGCGTACGCACCGGCAAGGCGGTGCGGCTGTGAGACGGGTCGCGACATTCAACAAGGACCGCACATGGGCTCGCTGAACATCGAAAATGTGAAAAAATCCTTCGGCAAGGTCGATGTGCTGAAAGGCATCGACCTCGAGGTGGCAGATGGCGAATTCGTCGTCTTCGTCGGCCCGTCGGGCTGTGGCAAGTCCACGCTGCTCAGGGTCATCGCCGGGCTGGAGGACGCCACGTCGGGCCGCGTCGTCATCGACGGCAAGGACGTCACCTCGACGCCGCCGGCCAAACGCGGCATCGCCATGGTGTTCCAGACCTATGCGCTCTATCCGCACCTCACGGTGAGGAACAATATGGGCCTCGGCCTCAAGCAGGCCGGTGCGCCAACCGCCGAGATCGACAAGCGCATAGCCCAGGCGTCGGCCATGCTGTCGCTGGAACCTTATCTGCAACGCCGGCCGGCGGAACTGTCGGGCGGCCAGCGCCAGCGCGTCGCCATCGGCCGCGCCGTGGTGCGCGAGCCGGAACTGTTCCTGTTCGACGAGCCGCTGTCCAATCTGGATGCGGCGCTGCGCGTCAACACGCGGCTCGAAATCGCGCAACTCCACCGCCGTCTCAAGGCGACGATGATCTACGTGACCCACGACCAGGTGGAGGCCATGACGCTGGCCGACCGCATCGTGGTGCTGAACGGCGGCCGCATCGAGCAGATCGGCGCGCCGATGGAGCTTTACAATTCGCCGGCCAACGAGTTCGTCGCCGGCTTCATCGGCTCGCCGAAGATGAACTTCATCGACGGTGCAAGGCTCGGCGAGAGCGTCAAGACCATCGGCGTGCGGCCGGAGCATATCGCCGTCGATCCGCACAAGGGCGACTGGAAGGGCACCGTCATCCATGCCGAGCATCTCGGCGCCGACACCAATCTCTATCTCGATTGCGAGAAGGCGGGGCTGATCACCGTGCGCCTGTTCGGCGTCTACAATGCCGAGCCGGGGGCGACGCTCCATGCCACGCCCGATCCCGCCCGCACCTACCGGTTCGGACCGGACGGCCGCACGCTGTAGCCATATTGTGATGCCGCCTGCGACACCCGGGCGGTTTCATCGCGCGGCACGTTGCGCTAAACCGTCGCCCGAGGACAACATCCCGCCCTACCCGACAGGCAAGGCGGCACGAACGGGATGATGGACGATGACAATCCACGACAATGAACGCCCCGACAATGAACGGCAGATCGAGACCGGTTGCGCCATCGTCGGCGCCGGCCCCGGCGGGCTGATGCTGGGCTTCATCCTGGCGCGCGCCGGCGTCGACGTCACCGTTCTGGAAAAGCACGGCGATTTCCTGCGCGACTTCCGCGGCGACACCATCCACCCCTCGACGCTCAACGTCATGAAGGAGCTGGACCTGCTGGACGAGGTGCTGAAGCTGCCCCACACCCAGGCGCCGCGCCTGCATGCCGAGATCGGCGGCAAGGACATCACCATCGCCGATTTCTCGCGCCTGCCCGCCGCCTGCCGCTTCATCGCCTTCATGCCGCAATGGGAGTTCCTCGATTTCCTCGCCCGCGAGGCGTCGCGCTATCCGAACTTCCGGCTGGTCATGAACGCCACCGTCGAAGACGTCATCGAAGACAAGGGCAGGATCGCCGGCGTCCGGGCCTCCACCGCCGAAGGCCCATTGGCCGTGCGCGCGCCGCTGACCATCGGGGCCGACGGCCGCAACTCCATCGTGCGCGAAAAGGCGGGGCTTGAAGTGGAAAGCTTCGGCAAGCCCAGCGAGGTGCTGTGGATGAAGCTTTCGCACCAGCCGGACGATCCGCCCTATGTGATGGGCCATGGCGGACCGCGCCAGGGCTTCATCATGGTGGACCGGGGCGACTACTGGCAATGCGGCTATGTGGTGCGCAAGGATACCTTCGCCGAGATCAAGACGCGCGGGCTGGATGCCTTCCGTGATGCCGTCGCCGCCGTCTCGCCGCTGCCGGCGGAGCGCATGCAGGAGGTGCAGGCGTGGGATGACGTGCATCTGCTTTCGGTGCGTATCGACCGCCTGAAGCGCTGGTGGCGGCCGGGCCTGCTGTGCATCGGCGATGCCGCGCACGCCATGTCGCCGATCGGCGGCTTCGGCGTCAACCTGGCCGTCCAGGATGCGGTCGCCGCCGCCAACATTCTTGGCCCGCCGCTGCGCAGCAGGAAGCTGGCCGACCGCCATCTGGCGGCGGTGGAGGCGCGCCGGCGCTTCCCCACAAGGGCGACGCAGAAATTGCAGCTCATGATGCGCTCGGACCGCCGCAAGCGCGAGGACGACGGCAGGAAGCGGAGCGGACCGCCGGCCTTCATGCGCGGCATCGCCCGCTGGCCGGTGCTCGCCCACCTTGCCGGACGCCTGATCGGCCTCGGCTTCCGACCGGAGCATGTGCGCCTGCCCGCGCCGCGCCATAGACACATGCCGGGGCGGTAACGCATTTCCGCTTTTCCCAAAAAATGCAGGAACACCCCTTTTTCCGTGTTCTTACGGCAATTCGGCCGACATTTGCATGGCCAGGCCTTACCATATAACATATATCGATATTTGAATGTTTATGCACGGGAGGTATCAACCATGCGCGCCATCCTCACGGCACTCGCGATCCTGGCCCTTGCGGGGCCGTCGCTGCATGCGGCCGAAGGGACCGATGTGCCGAAGTCGAAGCAGACCAGCCTCGGCCTTTACCTGACGCCTGCCGAGGCCCATGAGAAGGTGGAGGCGACGCCGTCCGAGGTGCTGTTCGTCGACGTGCGCACCCCGGCCGAGGTGACCTATGTGGGCATGCCGGCCGATGCCGATGCCAACATTCCCTATATGATGCTGCCTGATTTCCCGTCATGGGACGAGGAGAAGTCGACCTTCAAGCTGGAAGCCAATCCCGATTTCGTGGCTGCGGTGCGCTCCCGCCTCGACGCCAAGGGGCTGACGCCGGAAGCGCCGGTCATCGTCATGTGCCGGTCCGGCGAGCGCAGCGCCGCCGCCGCCAACCTTCTGGCCGAGGCGGGCTTCACCCAGGTCTACAGCATCGTCGAAGGGTTCGAGGGCGACATGGCCAGGGACGGCGACAAGGCCGGCACCCGCAGCGTCAACGGCTGGAAGAACGCCGGCCTGCCGTGGAGCTACAAGCTCGACCGCGACAAGATGTACGGGCTTCAATAAGCGGAAAGGCGCACGGCCGTGTGTCTGTCGGCCATGCGGCGCAGTTCCTCAGCCGACGAAGGCGCGTTCCACCACGAAGTCGGCCGGGCTGTTCAGCGAGCCTTCGACGAAGCCACGCGCCTCGACGAGGTCCTTGACGTCGCGCAGCATGTGCATCGACCCGCAGATCATGACGCGGTCGGTTTCCCGGTTCAGCGGCTCGATGCCGAGATCGCTGTAGAATTTGCCGGTCTCGATCAGCGTGGTGATGCGGCCCATCACCGGCGTTTCCTCGCGGGTGGTGGAATTGTAGAGCGTGACGCGGCCGGCGGCGAATTCGCCGATCAGCGGGTCGTCCTGCAAGGAGGCGACCAGCTCCTGTCCATAGGTGAGTTCGGCGCGGTCGCGGCAGGTATGGGTGAGGTAGACATGCTCGAACCGCTCATAGGTGTCGGGATCGCGCAGCAGGCTGGCGAACGGCGCGATGCCGGTGCCGGTGGAAATCATGAACAGGCGCCTGGCGGGGGTCAGCGCATCCAGCACCAGCGTGCCGGTGGCCTTCTGGCGCATGAGAACGGTGTCGCCCGGCTGGATCTTCTGCAGATGCTGGGTCAACGGACCGTCCGGCACCTTGATGGAGAAGAATTCCAGTTCGTCGTCCCAGGCGGGGCTGGCCACGGAATAGGCGCGGAACACCGGCTTTTCGGCGTTCGGCAGGCCGATCATGACGAACTCGCCGGAGCGGAAACGCAGCGATTGCGGGCGGGTGATGCGGAAAGCGAACAGCCGGTCGGTGTAATGCTTCACCGACACCACGGTCTCGGCATAGACATTGGCCGGAATGGGAAACTGGACCGGCTTGGCTTCGGCCGTGTTCAAGGAAGGTACTGTGTTCATCAAGACAACTTTCCGCAAATGCAGCGCACCAGATCATGCGCGTCCGATCCGTCCAGATCCAGCGCCTCCCACGCGCAATGCTGTTCGGTAAAGCTCATGTGTCCTTGAATTAAATAGTATGGAGGCCAGTTTTGCGTCAAGAAGCTGCGGCGAAACGCCTTTTCAATCTGGAACATATCCGCGAAGTGAACGTTCCGGCATCGGGCAACATCGCAGAAACTTCCGCCACAGGGTTTCAGGATGCCGTTTCCGGCCACATCCCGTCCGGCCGGTGGGGGCACCATGAACCGCCAGCGCGGGCCCGACAATGCTGTTGCCTCGGCACGCCTGGGTTCCTATAGAGAGATGAGCCTGCTCCGAACCGGAGAAAATGGCAGTTGGAACGATGATCTGCCGAGAGAACCGCAAGGCCGCAGCGCCGGAAGCCGCGGCACCGGATCGGAACAACAGGAAAGGAACCGGATGGCCGACCAGCTCGCGACCGAAATCATCGACAAGATCAAGGAACACGCCGAGCCCGGCGCCGAGGAGATAACCGTCAACACGGAACTCACCTCGCTCGGCATCCACTCGCTGGAACTCACCGAGATCATCTTCGACCTCGAGGAGAAGTACGGCATCGAGATCGAGATGAACACGGTCGAGGCCTGGAGCAATCTGAAGAATGTCGGCGACATGATCGAGGCGGTTCGCGCCCTGATCGCGCAAAAAGGCTGATCCGTCCCCACATGCGCAAGCGCGTCGTCATCACCGGCATGGGCGGGCTTTGCGGGCTCGGCACCGATGCCGCCACCATCTGGGGCGAAATGCGGGCCGGGCGGCCGGCCATCGGCCCGATCTCCAATCCCGCGATCCACGACGTCAAGGTCGCCACCGGCTGCGAGATCAGGCAGCTTCCCGAGCACGGCATCGACCGCAAGCAGCTCGTGGCCATGGACCGCTTCAGCCTGCTGGCGGTGATCGCCGCGCGCGAGGCCGTGCGCCAGGCCGGGCTGGTCATCGACGAGACCAACACGCAACGCATCGGCGCCACGGTCGGCGTCGGCGTGTGCGGCTGGGAGGTCATCGAGGAGAACTACCGGGCGATCCTGCTCGAGGGCAAATCGCGGGCCGGCATCTTCTCCGTGCCGAGGGCGATGCCCGGTGCGCCGGCCGGTCAGGTCAGCATGCATCTGGGCCTGCGCGGGCCGGTTTTCGGCGTCACCTCCGCCTGCTCCTCCGCCAATCACGCCATCGCCTCGGCGGTGGACCAGATCAGGCTCGGCCGGGCCGACGTGATGCTGACCGGCGGCAGCGACGCGCCGATGGTATGGGGCATCCTGAAGGGCTGGGAGGCGCTTCGCGTGCTGTCGCCCGACACCTGCCGCCCGTTCTCGGCCGACCGGCAGGGGCTGGTGCTGGGCGAAGGGGCCGGCATGGTCGTTCTTGAAAGCTACGAGCACGCCAGCGGGCGCGGCGCCGACATCCTGGCTGAGATCGTCGGCACCGGCCTGTCCGGCGACGCCTCCGACATCGTCGCGCCCACCGTGGAAGGGCCGCAAGGCGCCATGCGGGCCTGCCTCGCCGATGCCGGCCTCGAGCCGCAGGACATCGACTACCTCAACGCCCACGGCACCGGCACCAAGGCCAACGACCAGATCGAGACCGCCGCGATCAAGCGCGTGTTCGGCGAGCACGCCTACAAATTGTCGGTGTCATCGACCAAGTCCATGCATGCCCACTGCCTCGGCGCCTCCGGGGCACTGGAGCTGATCGCCTGCGTGATGGCCATCCGCGAGGGCATCGTGCCGCCGACCGCCAACTACCGCGAGCCCGATCCCGACTGCGATCTCGACGTGACACCCAATGTGGCGCGCGAGCGCAAGGTGCGAGCCGCGATCTCCAACGCCTTCGCCTTCGGCGGCACCAATGCCGTGCTGGCATTCAAGGCCGTGTGACCCGTTGATTACCCGGGCGGCGGTCCCCATCTTGGGGCTCCCGCCTCCGCCGTCCCGGCATCCCAGCTTGCAGGAGCTCCTCCATGGCCGATCTGTCCGCCTTCCCCATCACCACGCGCTGGCCGGCGCAGCATCCCGACCGCATCCAGCTCTATTCGGCGCCGACGCCGAACGGGGTGAAGGTCTCGATCGCGCTGGAGGAACTCGGCCTGCCTTACGAGCCGCACTATATCGATATCGGCAAGGACGAGAGCTGGACGCCGGAATTCCTGTCGCTGAACCCCAACGGCAAGATTCCGTCGATCATCGACCCCAAGGGACCGGACGGCGAGCCGCTGGCGCTGTTCGAATCCGGCGCCATCCTGCTTTATCTCGCCGAAAAGACCGGCAAGCTGATCCCCGCCGACCCGGCCAGGCGTTACGAGACCATCCAGTGGGTGTTCTTCCAGATGGCCGGCATCGGGCCGATGTTCGGCCAGCTCGGCTTCTTCCACAAGTTCGCCGGCCGCGAGATCGCCGACAAGCGCCCGCTGGAGCGCTATCGCGTGGAATCGCGCCGCCTGATCGGCGTGCTCGACGGGCGTCTGAAGGACCGCAAATGGATCATGGGCAACGACTACACGATTGCCGACATCTCCATGCTGGGCTGGGTGCGCAACCTGATCGGTTTCTATGAGGCCCGCGAACTGGTCGGCTTCGACGACTTCCCGGCCGTCGCCGCATGGCTGGAGCGCGGCCTTGCCCGCCCCGCCGTGCAGGCCGGGCTGGAAATCCCCAAGCGCCCGTAAGAACGCCGCGCCGGCCCGGGCAGGCTACAACTCCTCGCCGTCGCCCATGATCATGTCGGCGGCGCGGCGGCGGGTGAGGACACGCTCGGCATTGGGCAGGTCGTTGGAGGCGACCTTGGCGCGTGCCTCCTCGTCGGGCAAGCCATGCTCCTGCCAGCGCGCCAGAAGCCGGCGCTCCAGCACTCCTTGCGGCACGTCGAGGAAGACCGAGAAATCGAACAGCGGCGCCAGCCGCGCCCATGGCTCCTCGTCGAGCAGCAGGTAGTTGCCCTCGACCAGCACGAAACGAACCTCCGTGCCCAGTATGGCCGCGGCGGCCCGCGACAACTCCATGCCGCGGTCGAACAGGGGAATGGCGATGTCGGGCTCGCCGGCCCTGATGCGCTTCAGCAGCGCCTCGAACCCGGCGAAGTCGAAACTTTCCGGACTGCCCTTGCGCGCCCGCATGCCCCGGCTTTCAAGCACCCGGTCGTCGAAGTGGAAGCCGTCCATCGGCACCACTTCCACCGCGCCCTCCGGCAGCAGTTCGCGCAGCTTTTGCGACAGTGTCGACTTGCCCGCACCCGGCGGCCCGGCAATGGCGACGACGAACCGCCCGGACTTGCCGGCGCGCTTGAAGATGGCGGAAGCAATGGACGCTATGGCGGACATGGGACCCTCTTCCTTACAGGAACGCCAGAACCATCATACGGGTTCCACCGCCCGGATACACAGGAAAGCCGCATCGAAGGGCACCTCGATCCGGCCCCCGCCGGCCGTGGCAAGACGCAGGCTGCCGGCTTGCGCCTCTACCCTGTCCGGCAATTGCGACGACCCCACCGGCAACGCGCCGATGACCTGCCGGAAGGCAACGCGGCCGCCCAGCTCGAAGGCGGTGGCGACTCCTTCCCGCTTCAGCCAGTTGTCGCCCAGCGACGCCGCATGGCCGACGGCGGCGCGGCCGTCCTCGATGCCGAGCACGCCGCGATGGCGGCCGCTCCACGGCGCATAGTCACGGCCGCCATTGCTGATCCACAGCATGGTGACCGGCAGTTCGGCCGGATTCTTGAGCACGAGGACGAGATCGTCCTCGGCCTTGCGGGCCACCGCCGTCCAGCCCAGCCCCGCCGGTTCGGCCTCGACCAGCGTGACGAAATCCTCCTGCAGGCGCTCGGGCCTGTAGTCGCGCAGATCGACTGCGTCGCCATCGGCGGCCGGAAAGCGCGTGATGTCGGTGCTGCGGGCCGGATAGGCCAGCAGCGAGCGGCCGCGCGCCGGGTCCGGCTCCAGCGCCTCGTCCCCGGTGCCGGCAAGGCGCTTGGGCGAGAAAGCGAGGCGGCCGCCCTCCTTCATCACGGTCATGGCGTGGTGGGCGACGGAGATCGCCCCCTCGCCGCCGGTGAAGACATGTTCCTGATAGAGGAAGGGGTGGCCGTGACGCAGCACGAGAATCTTGTCCACGGTCGCGCCCATCACCTTGCGCCGCAGCCGCAGCGAAGCCCGCCAGCCGTCCGGCGTGGCGGCGCAGCCGGTCACATCCCAGGCGCTGTTCGCCGGCCAGCCATGCAGTGGCGCCGGCTCCACGTCGGCACGCGAGAACGGCGCGCACAGGAAATCACCGGACAGGCGCAGGACGCCGTCCGGCAGGGTGCCCGGCAGTGCCTCGCGCGGCTCGCCGATCCATGGCGCGCGGTGCAGCGGCTTCAGCCTGCGCCCGTCCCTTTCGATGACAAGGTCGGCGATATGCCCGACGGCAAGATCGACGGACACCGAAATGCCCTCCGCACCGAAAGTGATGTTTTCCATGCCTGCCCTTTCCGAAACCTGCTGCACGGGGGCCACAATGCGCAAGCCGCATGCGGCTGGCAATGGCGAAGCGATGGACGCACGCAACGGCTTGGGCTAGGGTCCGCGCCGGTTTCCGCCTTCATTCTCCTGCCAGCACTGTTTTTCACGGCAAGCACTTGTCCCGACTGCTCCACAAACTCGTCGTCCTGTTCACCCTTATGGCGCTGATCGGCGGCTGCAGCACCACCATGCCGCCCGAGGCGGTGCTTGCGGTGCCGGCCGCGCCGCAGAAATACGCCTCGATCGTCGTCGATGCGCGCACCGGCAAGCAGCTTTTCGAGATGAACTCGACCTCGCCGCGCTATCCGGCCTCACTGACCAAGATGATGACGCTCTACATGCTGTTCGAGGCGCTGACGGCCGGGCGCGTGGAGAAGGACGCCGAGATCCCGGTTTCCGCCTACGCGGCCTCACGGCCGCCCAGCAAGCTCGGCCTGCGGCCCGGCGAGCGGATCGACGTCGACACCGCCATCCGGGCCCTGACGGTGAAGTCGGCCAACGACGTCGCGGCGGCGGTGGGCGAATATCTCGCCGACAGCGAGCAAGCCTTCGCCGCCGCCATGACCGCCAGGGCGCGCCAGCTCGGCATGCGCGACACCACCTTCCGCAACGCGTCCGGCCTGCCGGACGAGGGCCAGTTCACCACGGCCCGCGACATGGCGGTTCTCGGCATCGCGCTGCGCAACCGCTTCCCGCAATATTACCACTACTTCTCGGCCAGCGACTTCATGTTCCGCGGCAAGCTGGTGCGCGGCCACAACGACATGCTCGGCCGCGTGCACGGCGTCGACGGCATCAAGACCGGCTATGTCCGCGCCTCCGGCTTCAACATCGTCACCTCCTACAGCGCCGACGGACGCCGCTACATCGTGGTGGTGATGGGCGCCAACACGGCGCGCGAGCGCAACGCCCATGCAGAGTCGCTGCTCGAGCGGGCGCTGGCGGCATCTTCCGACAAGACGCGGGTGGTGTTCCAGGAAAGCCGGTAGGCCTCGCGCCGTTTGCCCGGAACGAATTGGTTCGAGCCTATTTCGCGGGAATGACGATCTGGTCTGTCTTGTCGCCCTTCGGGCGCTCCACCGGCATCTGATCGCCGGTGACGATGAAATAGATCGTCTCGGCGATGTTGGTCGCGTGGTCGCCGATGCGCTCGATGTTCTTGGCGCAGAACAAGAGATGCGTGCAGGGGGTGATGTTGCGCGGATCTTCCATCATGTAGGTCAGCAACTCGCGAAACAGCGAGGTGTACATGGCGTCGATCTGGTCGTCGCGGTCGCGCACGAAGCCGATCGTCGCCACCGAGCGCGAGGCATAGACGTCGAGCACTTCCTTGAGCTGGGTCAGCGCCAGGTCGGCCAGCGCCTCGATGCCCCGGTAGAGCGACACCGGCTGCGCCCCCTCGCCCACCGAGGCGACGCGCTTGGCGACGTTCTTGGCCAGATCGCCGACCCGTTCGAGATCGGCCGAAATGCGGATGACGCCGATCACCTCGCGCAGATCTGTGGCCATGGGCTGGCGTTTGCCGATCAGCAGGATCGCCTTGTCGTCGACCTCGCGCTGGCCCTGGTCGAGGATGGCATCGTCCTCGACGACCTTGCGGGCGAGATCGGGGTCGCCGTTGACGAGGGCGGCGACGGCCTGCTCGACCATACGCTCGGCATGGCCGCCCATGGCGGCGATGCGCTTCGACAGATATTTCAGTTCCTCGTCATAGGCGCTGACGATATGCACCGACTGCATTGACGGCATCCTCCGCGACCGCGATTCGGCCCTATCTCTTCCCTTCCAGTACGCCAATCACATGACAATTGCGCGAAAGCCGGCAAGGATTTCCGCCACCCACCCTAATGCGGGCCGCCGCGCAAATCTAGTTGGCCGGCAAATGAACCGTGAAGGCGGCGCCCTTGCCGAGCTCGGAACGGATCGACAGGCGGCCGTGGTGGCGGGTGAGGATGTGCTTGACGATGGCAAGGCCGAGCCCGGTGCCCTTGCGCGACTGCACGGTTTCGGAATCGATGCGGTAGAAGCGCTCGGTGACGCGCGGAATGTGCTCTTCGGCGATGCCGGGGCCGAAATCGCGCACCGTCACCTCGATGCCCGGCTGCGGGGCCTTGTCGCTGCGGGCGATGGAGACGACGACGCGCTCGCCGTCCTGGCCGTATTTGCAGGCATTCTCCAGCAGGTTCTCGAACACCTGGTGAAGTTCGTCGCGGTCGCCGGGCACCAGCAGCGGCCCGTCGGCGAAGTCGCGCTCGATGACGAGGCCGTTTTCCCGGGCGAGCGGCGCCAGGGAGTCGACGACGCTCTCGATCACCTGCCGCAGGTCGACCTCGGTGCCCGGCTTCAGGTAGGGTTTCATCTCCAGCCGGGAAAGCGACAGCATGTCGTCGATCAGGCGGGCCATGCGGCCGGTCTGGTTCTGCATGATCTGGAGGAACTGCTCGCGCGCGGCCGGGTCGTTGCGGGCCGGGCCGCGCAGGGTCTCGATGAAGCCTGCGATAGAGGCGAGCGGCGTGCGCATCTCATGGCTGGCATTGGCGATGAAGTCGGCCCGCATGCGGTCGATGCGGCGCGCCTCGCTCTGGTCCTTGAACAGCAGCACATGCAGGCGCGAACCGTGACCGACCGCCGAGGCGGTGACCCGGTAGACGCGCTCGACCGGCAGCTTGTCGATGAAGTCGGCGGATTGCGAGCCGTTGCCGGTCAGAGCCGCATCGATCAGCGCCTGCATTTCCGGCGCCCGGAACTTGAGTTGCAGCGACATGCCCGGCCTGAGGTCGCCGAACGCCGCAAGGGCCGCGGCATTGGCATGGATGACCGACGCGCTGTCGTCGAAGACGATCAGCGGATCGGTGACGGCGGCGGCAAGGTTCTCGGCCGAAAGGCTCTGCAGTCCGCCGGCCTCCGCCCCCGCCTTGCGCTCCCCGTCCTCATCCGTCGCGCCGCCGGCGATGCCGGCAACCAGCAGCAAGGCGGCGACGGCGGCAGGCATGACCACGACAGGCAGTTCCGCGAACCACTGCACCGCGAACAGGGCGACGAACGTGGCGGCCAGAAGCCAGCGTGCCTGCCACAGGTTGCGCACGAAGCGCTGTGCGCCATATTTCTGTCGGTCACTCAAATCGGCCATGATGTCCGGCAGATTGCTCCTATAGGTCCGCATCCTGTCCTAGCACGAACTTCCATCCGCGAAAGGTTCGCCTGAATGAAAAACTCCGATGACACTGCGATGACAACAGGGGCCGAACCCCTGAAGATCAAGGTCGGCGGGAAGAAGCGGCTGTTCGACATCGACGACCCGAAGCTGCCCGACTGGGTGGAAGAGCACAAGCTGACCGCGGGCGGCTATCCCTACGACAAGAAGCTGAAGAAGGACGACTACGAGGCCACGCTGGAGGCGTTACAAATCGAGCTGGTCAAGGCGCAGGCCTGGATGCAGGAGACCGGGCAGCGCGTCATCGCCCTGTTCGAGGGGCGCGACGCGGCCGGCAAGGGCGGCACGATCTTCGCGCTGCACCAGTACATGAACCCCAGAACCGCGCGCACCGTGGCGCTGACCAAGCCGACCGAGACCGAGCGCGGCCAATGGTATTTCCAGCGCTATGTGGCGCACCTCCCCACCACCGGCGAGTTCGTGTCCTTCGACCGCTCCTGGTACAACCGGGCGGGCGTCGAGCCGGTGATGGGCTTCTGCACGCCCGAGCAGCACAGGCAGTTCTTGGAGGAAGCGCCGCGTTTCGAGCAGATGATCCGCGACGAGGACATCCATCTGTTCAAGTTCTGGCTCGACATCGGCCAGGAGACGCAGCTCGAGCGCTTCCACGATCGCCGCCACAGCCTGCTGAAGAACTGGAAGTTCTCGCCGATCGACATCGCCGGCATCGACCGCTGGGACGATTATACCAAGGCCCGCGACCTGATGATCGAGACCACCCACAGCAAGGCCGGGCCATGGACCGTAGTGCGCGCCAACGACAAGCGCCGGGCCCGGCTCGCCGTCATCCGCCGCGTGCTGCTTTCGCTGCCTTATGACGGCCGCGACCTCGCCGTCATCGGCGAGGAGGACGGCAAGATCATCGGCGAAGGCTCGTCCCTGCTGATGGCGTAAACCAGCAGGGCGTCACTGCCTGCGGACGTTGCCGGCCAGCGTTGCCAGCATGGTTTCGTGCGGCGTCTTTTCCCAGCGGAACGGCTGGCGCCAGAGCTGCCACAGCGCGCGCCAGCCGGCCCAGGACATCATCGCCCAATAGGCGGGCGTCAGCAGAACGACCTTCCAGAAACCACGCCTCTGTCCCTTTCCCATGGTTCGCCAGCCGAGCAGCAGGAAGGAGAGGTAGCCGCAGGTGACATTGACCACATCGAGCGCCATCAGCACCGGATAGGCCGCCCCCTTCGAAACGCCGAGCAGCAGCCGCGCGCCGCTGACAAGGAAGGTCGCCAGCAGGAACGGATGCAGCAGCGCCGAGGCCAGCATGCCGGCCAGAAGCACTTGCGCCGCAAGGAAGGAAGGCAGGCCGAGATCGCGGGCGAGGCGCACCGGATGGCGCATATGCACCAGGAAGGTCTGGGCCCAGCCCTTGAACCAGCGCGTGCGCTGCGGCACCCAGATGCCGAGCCTGCGGGGCGCCTTCTCGTAGGTCGGCGACGACAGCGTCTCGGCCCGGTAGCCGAACCGCGCCAGCCTCAATCCCAGATCGGCATCCTCGGTGACGTTGAACGGATCCCAGCCGCCAACCTCTTCCAGTGCGGCGCGGCGGAAATGGTTGGAGGTGCCGCCGAGCGGCAGGATCAGCCGATGGCGCGCGAGGAAAGGCAGCAGGCCTCGGAACAGCGCCCGGTACTCGAAGGCGAACATGCGCGCCACCAGGCTCTCCGGCCCGTTGGAGATTTCAAGCGGCGCCTGCAGCACGGCGACGTCCGGCCCGCATTTGCGAAAACGGGCCCAGGCTTCGGCAAGCTGCATGGGGTCCGGCCAGTCCTCGGCATCGTAGAGCACCACGAACTCGCCGCTGGTCATCGGCAGGGCATAGGAAAGCGCCTTGGGCTTGGTGCGAGGGCCGATATCGGGCACCTCCACCACCTCGATATGGGCAGGCAGCGGACCGGCGCGGATCGCCGCCAGCGTCTCATGGTCGTCGGCTTCGCAGACCAGCTTGATCTCCAGCTTGTCTCGCGGCCATACGATCCAGTCGAGCGCGGTCAGCAGGTCGGGAACGATATCGGCTTCCTTGTAGAGGGCGACAAGGACGGAATAGGTCGGCAGGTTTCCGGCCGGTGCCGGCGGCGGCTCATGTTCCACGGAGCCCGACATCAGGGCGGCGAGGAGGCGCAGCGCCACGCAGGAGAAGAAAAACAACGTCGCCAGCACATGGACAAGCGCCAGCACCAGCGTCGGCGCCAGTATCAGCCCGACCGGCAGCAGGGCCATGACGATGCCCACGACATAGCCCTGCCAGGCATTGGCGACGACGCGGGCCGACATGTCGGGACGGCGGTCCGACAGGCCGTTGACCGAAATGCGGGACAGAAGCGGGCGCCCGCGTTCGACCAGCGCCGCGCGCAGCGACTTCTCATCGACGATCCTCACCCGCGGCGCGAGGCCCGGACGAGCGCGCAGAAAGGCGCACATGCGTCCGGGGCGGATGAGCTTTGAGGGAAGCAGGAGGGAAACCGAACTCCCGCCTTCCAGATATCTCACCGGCAGGTGGTCGCCATCACCGCGCAGGAGCGTGAGAAGCTGGTCGTCGCTGAGCACCAGCCGCTGCGGGTCGATGGCGTCGAGCCACTGCAGGCCCGTTTCATCGGCCAGGGCCCGGATGACCTCGCCTCTGGTCGGGGCCCCGGATGCGGTCAATGCGGACAGGACATCCTTGCGCGCCCCGCGCGTGCGCAGGAGCCGCGCCGCCACCGGCGGCGGAATGGCCAGCCGCCGCAACACCGGCCGCCATTCCTCGACCGTGCTCCAGCCGTCGACCCGTGCCCGGATGGCGGGACCCGAAACCGTCCCGGCCCGCTCCCGGCTGGGATAGGAACCACGGCCCCCGCCGGCGCCGCCTCCGATCTCGATGACCGTTCGATGCATGACACCTCCCCCCTTTGTCGTCCAAGCCTGTGCCATCCAAGCTGGTCATCCATGACATTGCTTGCGGCCGCAGGTCCTGTTTCGCCGACAGCCGACTGCCCGCCGAGACAGGCCGCGCAAGGCGCCATGCCCCTGGCCGACAGCCGTCGACCGCTGGAAGCACACCGGTTTGTCGTGAAATGCTGAAAGCGACCCTCAGACCACCCGCCGAAACAGGATTCCGGCCACCTCAGGATCGTACAGGCAACGTCCCCCGATCCGTCGATCTATTGCCCGCGAACGGCAGGGATAGGGCTCCCCTACCGCGCCCGGTTAAAACCCAACTTGGCGAAACCCGCCTTATGAAGACCCGACTGACCAACTCAACCCCCCGATTGTTGATTTTTTCCATCGGACATGGCGATGCTAGCATGTTTTTTCCGACATGCCAGCCGTCAGGCCCGCAACGCGAAAAACCCCGCCTCGCGGCGGGGTTCCGGTTAGGGCAGCAAAGTCGTGCTGCGATCAGCGCAGGCGGCGGCGCTCCGAGGCCGGCTGGAAGGCAAGCCGGGCGTGATAGGCGCAATAGGGGCCGGATTCGCCCGCCTCGTTGCCGCAGAAATGGAAATCCTCCGACAGCGGGTCGCCGTTCGGCCACTTGCAGGTGCGCTCGGTGAGCTCGGTAAGGTCGAGGCGACGCGAGATCGGCACGACAACGTTCTCCACGGCACGCAGGTGCTGGCGCGCCACCGGCTCGGCGTCGAACTGGACCTGCAACGCGGTCGCGCCGACGGTCGGCGCCGCGCTGCGGGCCGGGCTGGCCGAACGCGCCGGCTTCGACACCGAAGGCGAGGAGGTCTTCTTCTGGCGGGCCGGCGCGGCCGTGGTGCGGCCGCGGCCGGACAGCTTCAGCCGGTGCACCTTGCCGATCACCGCATTGCGGCTGACGCCGCCCAGCTGCGCGGCGATCTGGCTGGCGCTCAGCCCTTCCGCCCACAATTTTCGCAAGAGCTCAACTCGCTCGTCAGTCCAGTTCATGAGACTGCGCTCCTTTGGACGTGCGGCCCTCGGAATCCCTTCCCGTTCCGACAAAAGCCGGTCAGGCACCACATCTATGTGGATGATTGGGTATGCCGCACGAAATCTAGTTATTTCACGTCCATAACTACAATATGCATGGACTCGGTGACAAGAGTCGGGATCGAAACCCGAATCAGTTTTTGCGGTTTTCCCCAACTTGACCCGTCATTTCGGGCCGCAACCCGCCGCCGGACGGGGGCCATCCGGCCCGCATGGCGGGGGCGACTTTCCATTGACAGCGCACCCCAAAACCATGATAAGCGCTGGGAGCCGCCGAATGGGCGGCTTTTTAATTTCCGGTCCCGGAGACGCATATAATGAGCGGTTCGGCGCTTTACGATACTTTCGCCCGCATACCTCTGGTTTTCGAGCGCGGCGAAGGCTCGTGGCTGGTGACCGACAAGGGCGAGCGGTATCTGGATTTCGCCGCCGGCATCGCCGTCAATTCGCTGGGCCACGGCCATCCGCATCTGGTCGCCGCGCTCACCGAGCAGGCCGGCAAGCTCTGGCATGTCTCCAACCTCTACGACATCCCCGGGCAGACGCGGCTGGCGGAGCGGCTGGTCGCGGCGAGCTTCGCCGACAAGGTGTTCTTCTCCAATTCCGGCGCCGAGGCGCTCGAATGCGCGATCAAGACGGCGCGGCGCTATCACTACGCCAACGGCCAGCCCGAGCGCTATCGCATCGTCACCTTCGAGGGTGCCTTCCACGGCCGCACGCTGGCCACCATCGCGGCCGGCGGCCAGCAGAAATATCTGGAGGGCTTCGGCCCCAAGGTCGAGGGTTTCGACCAGGTGCCGTTCGACGACAGGGAAGCGCTGGAGAAGGCCATCACGCCCGAAACCGCCGCCATCCTGGTCGAGCCGGTGCAGGGCGAAGGCGGCATCCGCCCGCTGCCCGGCCAGTCGCTGAAGCGGCTTCGGGACCTGTGCGACAAGCACGGCCTGCTGCTCATCTATGACGAGGTCCAGTGCGGCATCGGCCGCACTGGCAAGCTGTTCGCCTACGAGTGGAGCGGTGTCGCGCCCGACATCATGGCGATCGCCAAGGGCATCGGCGGCGGCTTCCCGATGGCGGCCTGCCTCGCCACGGAAGAGGCAGCGAAGGGCATGGTCGCCGGCGTGCATGGCACGACCTTCGGCGGCAACCCGCTGGCTATGGCGGTCGGCAACGCGGTGCTCGACGTGGTTCTGGCCGACGGTTTCCTGGAGGAAGTGCAGCGCAAGGCGCTGCTCATGAAGCAGGGGCTTGCCGCCATCGCCGACGAGTTCCCGGGCGTGATCGAAGGCATCAGGGGCACCGGTCTCATGCTGGGGCTGAAATGCGTGCTGCCGGCCGGCGAGGTCAACGCCGCCCTGCGCGACCACAAGCTGCTGGCCGTTCCGGCCGGCGACAACGTCATCCGCCTGCTGCCCCCGCTGACCCTGACGGATGCGGAGATCCAGGAAGGGCTTGCCCGCATCCGCGCCGGGGCAGCCAGCCTGGCCCGGGTGCCCGCAGAAGCAAAGTGATTGGAAGCCGATAGATGAGCCTGCGCCACTTCACCGACCTGTCCACCGTTTCAGCGCAGGATTTGCGCTCCATGCTGGACGATGCGGCACGGCGAAAGGCGCGCCTCAAGGCCGGTGAACGCACCCGCCCGCTCGAAGGCAAGGTGCTGGCGATGATCTTCGACAAGCCCTCGACCCGCACCCGCGTGTCGTTCGATGTCGGCATGCGCCAGCTCGGCGGCGAGACCATCATGCTGACCGGCACCGAGATGCAGCTCGGCCGTTCCGAAACCATCGCCGACACCGCCAAGGTGCTGTCGCGCTATGTCGACGCGATCATGATCCGCACCACGGACCATGAACGGCTGATCGAACTGACCGAGAGCGCCAGCGTGCCGGTCATCAACGCGCTGACCGACGACACCCATCCCTGCCAGATCATGGCCGACATCCTCACCTTCGAGGAGCATCGCGGCCCAGTGGCGGGGCGCACCTTCGCCTGGGCCGGCGACGGCAACAATGTGCTGCACTCGCTGATGGAGGCGGCCGCCCGCTTCTCCTTCAACGTCAACGTCGCCGTGCCGCAAGGCAGCGAGCCGATGCAGAGCTATGTCGACTGGGCGCGCGCCAACGGCGCTTCGGTGACCTTCTTCCCGACCGCCGAGGAAGCGGTGAGCGGGGTCGACTGCGTCGTCACCGATGCCTGGGTGTCGATGAACCAGGAGCACCGGGCGCGCGGGCACAACGTGTTCCTGCCCTATCAGGTCAACGCCGCCTTGATGGCCAGGGCCAAGCCGGACGCGCTGTTCATGCACTGCTTGCCGGCGCATCGCGGCGAGGAGGTCACCGACGAGGTGATCGACGGCCCGAATTCTGTGGTGTTCGACGAGGCCGAAAACCGGCTGCACGCCCAGAAGGCCATCCTGGCCTGGTGCCTGGACGCGGGCGCCTAGCGGCAGCGCTTGAATCCGTCGGGGTCGGTGCCTATCTCCGGCGCACCATCCCACACCACGACGATGCCAGGGGCCGGCCTTGCTTGCTAAGGCGGGGCCCGCGGCCGGAGACAAGCCATGCTGGAATCCATGACAGTGACCGGACACGAAGCAAAGCCCCGCGAGAAAAAGCTTGGTGAATTCGGCCATGCCGGCGACGACCATGTCGTGCCCTTCGAGGTCGCCGCGCTCGACGTGCGCGGCCGCGCGGTGCAGCTCGGCGCCATGCTCGACACCATCCTGTCGCGCCATGCCTATCCGGAGCCCGTCGCGCGGCTGCTGGCCCAGGCCGGCGTGCTCACCGTGCTGCTCGGCACGTCGCTGAAATTCCAGGGCAAGTTCATCCTGCAGACGCGCACCGACGGGCCGGTCGACATGCTGGTGGCCGACTTCAGCACGCCGGATGCGCTGCGCGCCTATGCCCGCTTCGATGCGGACAAGGTGGCCGCGCTCGAAGCCGAGGGCAGGACTGACGACATCGCCCTGCTGGGTTCCGGCGTGCTGGCCCTGACCATAGATCAGGGCGCGCATATGCAGCGCTATCAGGGCATCGTGCAGCTCGACGGCATCTCGCTGGAGGAGGCCGCGCGCGTCTATTTCCGGCAGTCGGAACAGATCCCGACCGACCTCAGGCTCGCCGTCGCCAAGCAGGTCGTGGCCGGCGGCGCCGAGCAGTGGCGGGCCGGCGGCCTGCTGGCGCAGTTCCTGCCGCAGGCGCCCGAGCGCATGCGCATGCCCGACCTCAACGGCGGCGACGGCGACGAGACCGAGCCCAGCCACCATCCGCAGGACGACGCCTGGCAGGAGCTTCTGGCGCTGGTCGGCACCATCGAGCCGGCCGAGCTGATCGATCCGACGGTGGGCGCGGAGCGGCTGCTCTACCGGCTGTTCCACGAACATGGCGTGCGCGTCTTCGACGGCGTCGAGGTCACCGACCGCTGCTCCTGTTCGCAGGCGCGGATCAAGGGCATGCTCGACGGCTTCACCGCCGAGGAGGTGCGCGACAGCATCGAGGACGGGCGCATCCGCGTCGAGTGCCAGTTCTGCTCGAAGGCCTATGAGTTCGACCCGGCCGAGTTCCTGCCGGCCGCAGACTGATCACCAACCCGCCGGCGCGCCACAACGGGCCGGCTTTTTTCTGAAAAAGCCTCAATTGACGGTTCGCCGCTCGCCGGGAAGGTCGAGCGAGAAGGCCGGAATGGCGACGTCGAAGGTCTCGCCCTTGGCGTTGCGCATCGTGTAGCTGCCGACCATGAAGCCGGACGGCGTGGTGAGCGGGCAGCCGGAGGTGTATTCGTAGCTGTCGCCGGGGTCGAGTTCGGGCTGGTCGCCGACCACGCCGGCGCCGCGCACTTCCTCCACATGTCCGGTGCCGTCGGTGATGCGCCAGTAGCGCGACATGAGCTGGACGAACTCGCCCGAGTGGTTCCAGATCGTCACCCGATAGCCCCACACATAGCGGCTTTCCGCTGGATCGGACCGCTCCTCCAGATAGAAGGGCCGGACCCTGACCTCGATGTCACGTGTGGTGGCGCTGTACATGCTTCGCCCTCCCGACAGGAAGAATTGGCCTCCGCCCGCGGCCGGTCAAGCCCCTACCTTGCCGGCCTCGCATCCTGATGCGGCTTTTGGCATGATGGGAGCAGGGAACACGCCGATGACGACAGGACAACAGTTTCGCGACATGGCGCTGTCCTTCGAGGGCGCCGCCGAAGGCAGTCATTTCGATGTCACGGACTTCCGCGTGAAGGGCCGGATATTCGCGACATGGCGCGAAAGCGACGGACGGGCGGTGCTGAAGCTCGCGCCCGACCAGCAAGGGCTTCTCATGGAAACCGCGGCGGACATCTTCTCGCCCGCCGCCGGCGCATGGGGCCGCAAAGGCTGGACCGAGGTGGCGCTCGCCGGCGCCGATGAAGCCACGCTGCGCCACGCCATGACCATGGCCTGGCGTTCCGTCGCACCGAAGGCGGGCCGCTGAAGCCCGCCTCCGGGGCCGGAACAATCAGGCCGTCTTGGCGGCTACGGACAGCGCCTGCTCGATGTCCTCCAGCAGATCGTCGGCGTCCTCGAGGCCGATCGAGAAGCGCAGCGTGCCCGGCCCGATGCCGCTTTCGGCGCGCGCCTCCTCGCTCAGGTTCTTGTGCGTGGTGGTCGCCGGATGGGTGATCAGGCTCTTGGCGTCGCCCAGATTGTTGGAGATCAGCACGATGTCGAGCGCGTTCTGGAAGGCGAATGCCGCCTTCTTGCCGCCCTTGATATCGAGGCAGATCAGCGTCGAGCCGCCCGACATCTGCCGTGCGATGATGTCGGCCTGCGGATGGTCGGGACGGCCCGGATAGACGACCCGCTCGACATGGGGGTTCTGCGCCAGGAAATCGGCGATGCGGGCGGCAGAGCGCATCTGCTGGTCGACGCGCACCGGCAGCGTCTCCAGCCCCTTCAGCAGCGCCCAGGCGTTGAAGGGCGACATCGAGGGGCCGGTGTGGCGGAAATAGTCGTGCAGGTTCTCGTCGATCCAGTCCTTGTCGGACAGGATGATGCCGCCGAGGCAGCGGCCCTGCCCGTCGATATGCTTGGTCGCCGAATAGACGACGACATGGGCGCCGAGATCCAGCGGCCGCTGCAACAGCGGCGAGGCGAAGACGTTGTCGACCACCAGGCGCGCGCCGATGGAATTGGCCAGTCCCGCGACGGCGGCGATGTCGATGACCTCGAGCGTCGGATTGGTCGGGCTTTCGAGGAAGAACAGCTTGGTGTTGGGGCGCACTGCCTGTTCCCAGTTGGCGATGTCGGTGCCGTCGACCAGCGTGGATTCGATGCCGTAGCGCGGCGCCAGGACATCGATGATCCAGCGACACGAGCCGAACAGGGCGCGCGCCGCCACGATATGGTCGCCGGCCTTCAGGCTGCACAGGATGGCGCCGGCCACGGCGGCCATCCCCGAGGCGGTGGCGCGGGCGTCCTCCGCGCCTTCCAGCGCGCACATGCGCTTCTCGAACATGTCGACGGTGGGGTTGGCGTAGCGCGAATAGATGAAGCCGGGCACCTCGCCCTTGAAGCGGGCCTCGGCCGACTCGGCCGTCTCGTAGACATAGCCTTGCGTGAGGAAGATCGCCTCCGACATCTCGCCGAACTGGGACCTGAGCGTTGCACCGTGCACCAGCGTGGTGCGGGGTCTCCAATTGCGTGTCTTGTCTGATGTCATGGCTCTCTTCCAACAACAAAAAAACCGGTCACGAAAGTCGCAACCGGTACAGACGGCCTTGAGGCCAGACGGTCCTTTAGCGACTTGTTTAACGTGGCTGCAAGCCGACCGGCCAAATCACCACGGGATAAGCCTCCTTTAAACCCCGCTCCGTCTTGCGTCAATCGGCCGTATGTTTAAGACATTCGCGATTGTGGCCCGATCATCGGCCGGGAGCGTACCCTTGCGTCAGACAGGCATTCTACCCGATCAGGACATCGCCGCGCTGTTCGAAAGCGGCGCGCTGGCCGCGCCGCGCGCGCTCGACGCCGACCAGATCCAGCCGGCCAGCCTCGACCTGCGGCTCGGCGAAAAGGCGTTGCGGGTGCGCGCCTCCTTCCTGCCCGGTCCCGGCCACAGCGTGGCGGAGAAGCTCGACCGGCTGCAACTGCACGAGATCGACCTCACGCAGGGCGCGGTGCTGGAGACAGGCTGCGTCTACATCGTGCCGCTTCTGGAGACATTGGCGCTGCCGGCCGGCGTCTCGGCCTCGGCCAATCCGAAAAGCTCCACCGGGCGGCTCGACATCTTCACGCGGGTGATGACCGACCACGGCGCCGAATTCGACAAGATCGCCGCCGGCTATCACGGCCCGCTCTATCTGGAAGTCAGCCCGCGCACCTTCCCCATCATCGCCCGGACCGGCTCGCGGCTGTCGCAGATCCGCTTCCGCACCGGCAATGCGCTGCTGTCCGAAGATGAACTCAGCGCGCTTCATCGCAGCGAGACGCTGGTCGCCACCGAGCCGCCCGACATTTCGGGTGGCGGCATCGCCCTGTCGATCGACCTCGAGGGCGACGCCGGCGGGCTGATCGGCTACCGCGCCAAGCACCACACCGGCCTGATCGACGTGGACCGCCGCGCCGCGCACGACGTGCTCGACTTCTGGGAGCCGCTCTACAATCGCGGCGCCGCCGAACTGGTGCTGGACCCGGACGAGTTCTACATCCTGGTAAGCCGCGAGGCGGTGCATGTGCCGCCGCTGCATGCCGCCGAGATGACGCCCTTCGACCCGCTGGTGGGCGAATTCCGGGTGCACTATGCCGGCTTCTTCGATCCGGGCTTCGGCCATTCGGCCGCCGGCGGCACCGGCAGCCGCGCCGTGCTGGAGGTGCGCAGCCACGAGGTGCCCTTCATCCTCGACCACGGCCAGATCGTCGGCCGGCTGGTCTATGAGCACATGCTCAAGCGCCCCAAGGCGCTCTACGGCACCGATCTCGGCTCCAACTACCAGGCGCAGGGCCTGAAACTGTCCAAGCATTTCCGCAGCGCCTCCTGACGCAAGGTCAGCGCCCGCACTGCTTTCACCCTAAAGCTTTCGGCTTGTGTCGGGCCGATGGCTGTGCTTGGCTGCCCTCCAGGCCAAAGGGGGCCTGTGATTTTTGGGAAGAGGTTCACTATGCGAATTTCCGGATGGCTCGCGGGCGTCGCCACGGCAGCCGTGGTCGCCCTTGCTGCCGGGCAGGCAGCGGCACAGGAAGGGGGCAAGCTCAAGATCGGCACCGAAGGTGCCTATCCTCCCTTCAACACGCTGACCGCCGACGGCAAGCTCGAAGGCTTCGACGTCGACATCGCCAAGGCGCTGTGCGACCAGATGAAGGTGGAATGCGAATTCGTCGTGCAGGACTGGGACGGCATCATCCCCGCCCTGCAGGCCGGCAAGTTCGACGCCATCGTCGCCTCCATGTCGATCACCGACGAACGCAAGGAGCAGGTCGACTTCACCAACAAATACTATGTGACGCCGCTGGCCGTGGCCGCCGTCAAGGACAGCGACCTCAAGGGCACCACGCCCGAAGACCTCGCCGGCAAGACGGTCGGCGCGCAGGCGGCGACCACGCAGGCGATCTACGCCCAGGACCACTACGCCAAGGCCGGCGCCGACGTAAAACTCTATCCGACCCAGGAAGAGGCGGTGCAGGACCTCATCAACGGTCGCCTCGATGCCGTCGTCTCCGACAAGTTCGTGATGGTCGACTGGCTGAAGAACTCGGCCGATGCCGATTGCTGCAAGATGATCGGCGACGTCGCGGGAACCGAGCTGGAAACCGGCATCGCCATCCGCAAGGGCGAGAACGAGCTGCGCGAGAAGCTCAACGCAGCCATCGACGCCATCGTTGCCGACGGCACCTACAAGAAGGTCCAGGACAAGTATTTCGACTTCGACATCTATTGATATCGAAGCCTGTCTCCGGGACCGGACGCAAAAGGCCGCGGTGAAAACTGCGGCCTTTTTGCCACTCTCCCCCTCTTTGTCCGGCCGGCGCAAATCTCTCCTTCCTATTTTTCCGGGTCCGACCTATAGGATTTGTTGACTTTTAAAGTCATGTTTTTTCAACGCCCGCTCGGCCATCGTGCAGAGCGGTCGAGCAGGAGAACTGCCGGACGGGCCTTCCCGCCTGTGCGGCGAATGTCAAACGCCGATGCACATGATCGAACACTGAACCGCAACGGCTTTTCTGCCGGCACCGTCTCCCCTCCACTTCAGCCAGTCGACCGACCAGCCGCATGGGAACTCTCCCTGTGGGGCGGATCGCGCCTGTCGGACATCTGAAGTGAGGGACTATCGAAATGCATTTCCGCCCGACATCTCGAACGGTAACAGCCTTGGGCCTGCTGCTATCGCTTTCTGTTTTTCCGGCGCTGGCCCAGACGGCGAACTCGACGGCCGAAGACGAGGAAGAAACAGCCAGCCAACAGGCATCCGGCGATATCGTCCTCAACCAAATCACGGTTCTGTCGGCAAAGGAGCAGCTCAAACAGGCACCCGGTGTCTCCAACATATCCGCCGAGGACATCGCCAAGACACCGCCCACCAACGACATATCCGAGATCGTGCGCAAGATGCCCGGCATCAACCTGACCGGCAACTCAGCGACCGGCGTTCGCGGCAACAATCGCCAGATCGACATCCGCGGCATGGGGCCGGAGAACACGCTGATCCTCATCGACGGCAAGCCGGTTCTGTCGCGCAACGCCGTGCGCTACAGCATGAACGGCGAACGCGACACGCGCGGCGATTCCAACTGGGTGCCGGCAGAAGCCATCGAGCGCATCGAGGTCATTCGCGGACCGGCGGCGGCGCGCTACGGGTCGGGCGCATCGGGCGGCGTGATCAACATCATCACCAAGCGTCCCGACAAGGCGACCTACAGCGTCAACACCTATTTCAACGTCCCGGAGCATTCGGACGAAGGCGGCAGCAGGCGCGCCAACCTTCTGGCATCCGGCCCGATCAACGATTTTCTGTCCTACCGCTTCTTTGCCGGCATCGGCGAGCAGGAGCCGGACAAGCTCAGCATCAACGGCGGGGAAACAGACGGGGTCACGGCGCCGGCCGGCCGCGAGGGCGTCGTCAACAAGGACCTGAAGGGCCTGCTGTCCTGGGAGGTCAACGAGTCCCACCGGCTCGACTTCGAGGCGAACTGGAGCCGGCAGAGCAACCAGTATGCGGGTGATACGCAATATGGCGGCACCGGCAGCGACATCCTCAAGGAGATCGCGCGCAACGGTGACGAAACCAACCGCATGACCCGCTCGGCGCTCGCCGCCACCCACTACGGCCAGTATGATTTCGGCACGTCGGAAAGCTCCATCCAGTGGGAGCATACCGTCAACAAGCGCCTCAACGAGGGCCTTGCCGGCGGCGGCGAAGGCACCATCTCCACCGGCGGGGACGGCCCGACCTGGGGCACGGCGACGCTCGACAACATCTACGCCAAGAGCGAGTTCAACATCCCGGTTTCGCTCCACTTCGACCAGAAGCTGACGCTCGGCGTCGACTATCGCGGCGAGCTGATGGACGATCCCATTTCGATCCGGCAGACGATCAGCAACGGCATCGATTTCGGCATTCCAAACAACCCGGAAGACCGTGACCCGAAATCCTCGGCTCACATGTTCGGCATCTATGCCGAAGACAACATCATGATCTCCGACGACTTCATCCTGACGCCGGGACTGCGGGTGGACTACCACGACAAGTTCGGCTTGAACTGGAGCCCGAGCCTGAATGCGTCCTACAATTTCACACCCGAGATCACGCTGAAGGCCGGCATCGCGCGGGCCTTCAAGGCGCCCAACCTCTTCCAGCTCAACCCGAACTATGTCTATACGAGCCGCGGCTTCGGATGCCGGGCACCCTATTTCGGGATGTCGTGCTACATCATCGGCAACCCCGATCTCGACGCGGAAGTCAGCGTCAACAAGGAAATCGGCATCAACTACACCGACGATGCCGGCTGGAACGCGGGCATCACCTACTTCCACAACGACTACAAGAACAAGATCATCACCGGCTACGAGCCGATCTGGTTCCAGTTCCCCGACCGTCCCACGGAAGGCACCCGTCTCTACCGCTGGGAGAATGGCGGACCTGCTGTCATTTCCGGTCTGGAGGCAAATCTCGCCGTTCCGGTTTTCGACAAGCTGACTTGGACGACGAACGCCACCAGGATGATCGAGTCCAAGGACTCCAACGGACAGCCCCTGTCTCTGGTGCCCGAGTACACCATCAACACGGCGCTGAACTACCAGGCGACCGAGGACCTCGGCTTCACCGTGTCGGCCACGCATTACGGCAGGATCAAGCCGCTCACCTGGAACTCCACCAGCGGTGAACCGCGTGAAGGGGATGAGCTGAACGCCCGCAAGGCCTACACCGTCGTCAACGCCAGCCTCGACTTCCGACTGAACGAAAATCTCAAGCTCGCCGCCGGCGTGAACAACATCTTCGACGAGAGGCTGTTCCGAACCGGCGACGGGGCCAACACGTTCAACGAACCGGGCAGGGCCTACTTCCTCTCGCTCTCGGGCGCGTTCTGAGCGGAGGCTGCCGCCTCCCCTATCGACACGGGCATCCGCGCATGGCGCGGATGCCTTCCCGGCTCTCCATCCCCTGCCACGGCCGATGCATGAAGGCCCGGGGAACCCATTGCGGTCAGGCTGCGTTCATGTTTGTTGTGCAATGTGGGGCCGGCTTTCAGACAAGGAGAAGGACCAGATGAACATCCTCAAATTTGCCGCCATGGGCGCCGTAGCCCTGACGATCGGTCTTGCCGGCTGCTCGCAGACGCCCCAGCAGCAACGCGCCACCACTGGTGCGGCACTGGGTGGTGCCGGTGGCGCGCTGGTCGGCCAGGCCATCGGCCGCGACACCAAGAGCACGCTGATCGGTGCCGGCGCCGGCGCGCTGCTCGGAGCCGTTGTGGCCACCTCGGGCGGCCCGCAGCCGGGCGACCGCCAGATGTGCCGCTATCGCGCGCCGGACGGCCGCGTCTATGTCGCGGAATGCGACGAGCGCTACTATCGCGGCCAATACTAAGCCGCAGGACCAAGGGGCCGCGGGCATACTGGCGGACGCCACCCGCAGCTCCGGCCCGCATTCCTGCAACGCCAGACGATTCCGTCTGGCGGAAAAATGCTCGACGCAGGGAAAACCGCGCGGATGACTTGGAGCGGGTAGCGGGAATCGAACCCGCGCGTTCAGCTTGGGAAGCTGACAGGCTACCATTACATCATACCCGCGCCGCGCTTCGTTAGCATGCGCGGGCTGCCCGCCGCAACGGGCAAAGTACAGCGATTTTTTGCGAACCGGCCGGCTGCTGTAGCAAGGCGACCGGCGCGTTTGCTGTCTTGGCCAGGCAGTCACAACGCATGGAACTTTCGTCCAGTCCCGGTCGGACGAAAGCGTCTGTCCGTACTTTCAACCAGGTCCGGGTGCACTCACTTGCCCGGACGGCCCATGTGCCGGGCCGTCACTGCTTGAGGACGCCGGATTTCCTGGCGGTCCAAGTGGCGATGTAGTCCATCAATCCGGGCGACAGGCAGTCATAGGGTTCGAGGCCGAGTTCCCTCAACCGAGCGCGCACGCCATCCATCTCGGCAGGGTCGACGCCCGCCTCGATGATCGAGGAGACGAAGGCGGCAAAGCCCGGTTCGGGCCAGCCGCTCTCCCCGAAGCGCTCCGGATGGATGAAATCCAGCCCCTTGAACGGGTGGTCGCGCTCGACCGGGCCGTACATGTGCACGCCGCATTCCTTGCAGGCATGACGCTGGATCAGCGCCGAGGCATCAACCACCGCAAGCTTGTCGCCGTTCTCGACGACGGCAACATTCTCGTGGGCGGCCACCGCGACGATCGAGAAGGCGGCTCCTTCCGGCTTCCAGCACTTGGTGCAGCCGCAGGCATGGTTGTGGGCGATCTGGCCCTTGATGGCCACCTTCACCGGCCGGCTGGCGCAGGCGCATACCAGCGTGCCCCCCTCGAAGCCGGCGCTGCCCTGTTTCACCCCGCCGTCGAGGGCCGGATGTATCGTCACGGTACTTGTCATGAGTTCCTCCTCCGCCTTTTTGCTTGTTCGCGGTCCCGGACATCGAAGGCCAGCCGCCGCAGCCTCAATATACCACGACGCTTCGGATGCTTTCGCCCCTGTGCATGAGGTCGAAGCCCTTGTTGATGTCGTCGAGGGGCATGGTGTGGGTGATCATCGGGTCGATCTGGATCTTGCCCTCCATGTACCAGTCGACGATCCGCGGCACGTCGGTGCGGCCCCTCGCGCCGCCGAAGGCGGTGCCCATCCAGCTGCGCCCGGTGACCAGCTGGAACGGCCGCGTCGCGATCTCCTGGCCCGCCCCCGCAACCCCGATGACCACCGACTTGCCCCAGCCGCGATGCGAGGCCTCCAGCGCCTGGCGCATCACCTTGACATTGCCCGTGCAGTCGAAGGTGTAGTCGGCCCCGCCGATCTGATCGGCCCCGCGCCTGGTCAGGTTGACGATCTCGGCCACCACGTCCTCGACCTCGCTCGGGTTGACGAAATGGGTCATGCCGAACCGCTCGCCCCATTCCTTCTTGTCGTTGTTCAGATCGACGCCGATGATCATGTCGGCCCCGGCCAGCCGCAGCCCCTGGATGACGTTGAGGCCGATGCCGCCCAGCCCGAACACCGCCGCCGTCGCCCCGATCTCCACCCTGGCGGTGTTGATCACCGCCCCGATGCCGGTCGTCACCCCGCAGCCGATGTAGCAGATCTTGTCGAAGGGCGCGTCCGGGTTGACCCTGGCCAGCGCGATCTCGGGCAGCACGGTGAAGTTGGAGAAGGTCGAGCAGCCCATATAGTGGTGGATCGTCTCGCCGCCGACCGAAAAGCGCGAGGTGCCGTCGGGCATCAAGCCTTGCCCCTGGGTCGAACGGATGGCCGTGCACAGGTTGGTCTTGCGCGACAGGCACGACGGACAGGACCGGCATTCGGGCGTGTAGAGCGGGATGACGTGGTCGCCCTTCCTCAGGCTGGTCACGCCCTTGCCGACATCGACCACCACGCCCGCCCCCTCATGGCCGAGGATGGCCGGGAAGATACCCTCGGGATCGGCCCCCGACAGGGTGAACTCGTCGGTGTGGCAGATGCCGGTCGCCTTGACCTCGACCAGCACCTCGCCCTCGCGCGGGCCCTCAAGGTCAACCTCCATCACCTCCAGAGGCTTGCCTGCTCCAACGGCAACAGCGGCACGCGTTTTCATTGAAATGCTCCTGATATTCTTTGGCAGCAACATAAATACTTGATTTATTCTGAGACAGGCGACCAACATCGCCGCCCGCCTCACCGTGATCAGTCAGCCGGTGGAGAGAGCCGACCCGACGGAGCCTTTGGACGCAGTCGATGCCTCGGCCGCGTCGGTTTCTTCCCCAAAGTCCTTCGGCATGCGACGGCGCAAGATTGCGACGCAAATGATGCTCAGCACCGCCATGGCCGCGAGGTAATAGCCGATGGAGTGCGAACCGTAGGTGGCCGCGAGGTCCGTGGCGATGATAGGCGCCAACGCCCCTCCGAATATCCCGCCCAGGCTGTAGGCGAGCGCAGCACCCGTATATCGCAGGCTGGGCTTGAACAATTCCGGCAGGAAGGCGCCCATCGGACCATAGATTCCTCCCATGACGGCCAGCGTCATGGACAACGCCAGCGCAATGAGCCAGGAATTGCCGGTGTCGAGCATCGGGAAAAAGAAGAACGACCAGATGATCGCGACGAAGGCCGAAATCGTGATGACGCGCGGACGGCCGTAGCGATCGCCCAGCATGCCGCAAACCAGCGTCGATGTGGCCATGGCGACAACCGCAACCATCGTCAGGCTCAGCATATGGGAGCGCTCGAGGCCAAGTGTCTGCACCCCATAGGAGAGGCCGAAAGTTCCGGTGGTGAAGAACAGCACATAGGTAATGGCCGTCGACATGCCTCCCAGAACAACCTGAACCGAATTGGTCTTCAGGACACTTACGATCGGCGCGGACGACTGGGCTTCCTTATCGAGCACCCGCTGGAAGACCGGCGTCTCGGCTATGCTGAGCCGGATATACAGGCCGAAGACGATGAGGACGGTGCTGAGCAGGAACGGAATTCGCCATCCCCAGTTCATGAATTGCTCGTCGCTGAGGAAAAGGCTGAGGCCGAGGAAGATGCCGTTGGAAAGCAGGAAGCCGGGGGCGCTGCCGAGCTGCGGAAGAGCACCAAACAGCCCCCGCCGCCCCTTGGGTGCGAATTCGGTCGCGACCAGCGCCGCTCCGCCCCATTCGCCACCCAGGCCTATGCCCTGAAGAAAGCGCAGCAGGCATAGAAGGACCGGTGCGGTAATGCCGATGGAATCGTAGGTCGGCAGGAGGCCGATCAGAACCGTCGCGACGCCCATGGTCACCAGCGAGGCGACCAGCATGGCCTTGCGGCCGATGCGGTCGCCGAAATGGCCGAACACGACCGCTCCCAGAGGGCGCGAAACGAAGCCCACCGCAAAGGTGGCAAAAGCCGCGATGGTTCCAACTACAGGATCAAGGCTCGGGAAGAAGATCTTGCTGAATACAAGTGCTGCGGCGATGCCGTATATGTAAAAATCATAGAATTCGATAGTCGTTCCTATCAGGCTTGCAATGGCCACGCGCCTTTGCATCGCTTTCGGGGCTTCCGCCATAACTCCCTCCCATCATGTAGATGCAGTGGTCCGTCCTGCGCCGGCCGGGTTCTTGCGATTCAGCCTTGCCGGGCAAACTTCATCCGGACCAACGCAAACGATACTCAAAAGTTTATCGCATGCAATATCGATTACTTTGTATGCATTCCCAAAAATTTATGTTACGCGAGCGCGCGCACAGGCGAGCAAAATCTGGCGGGCCCGGGTTTTCCCGCTAAATTTTTTTCAGTTGGCCTCCATCCTGGCCGCCGGAAGGAACCGGCCCACCGGGCAGCAACTCCCGGTTCAAGGCGGCCTGACGGCGCGAAATCCTGACGATCCAGGCCCGCAGTTCTGCGCCGAGCGGCTTGTCGAGCGCGGAAAGCTCCCATGCCAGGAAATAGGTTTGCGCCAGTTTGAGGCGCAGATCGAAGGGGGCGACCAGGCGGCCGGCCATCAGGTCGTCGCGGACCATCGAAAGCTGGGCCAGGACAAATCCACGCCCGTTGACGGCGGCATCGATGGCGGCGCTGGAAATCGAAAACCGCAGATCCCTGGGTGCGTTGGGCGGCCGTTCGCCGATACTTTCCGCCCAGTCCCTCCAGCTCGGCGGCTGCTGGTAGCCGGAATCCCATTCGATGCCCAACAATGTCCTGCGCAGAATATCGGCCGGCTGCCGCACAGGATTTGCGGCAAGGAATGCAGGCGAACACGCCGGCACGACCCAGTCGGTGAACAGCTCGGCATAGTGTTCGAACGCCTTGACCCGATCTCCGTAGGAAATTCGGAAATCGACGGGTTCGTCCCCGCGCTGCGGTTCGGCGCCGGTTCCCACCAGACGAACATGGGCGCCGGTCTTCATCTGCCAGTCGAAAAGCGGGGGGCCGAGCCACTTGCTGGCCAATGAAGGAAGGCAACTGACCACCAGGCTGCTTTCCTCCCGCAAGACCTGCAATTCGGCCTGCGCTTCCCGCAACTGGTCGAACGCCCCGCTGATCCGGCTGTGGTAGATACGTCCCCACGGCGTCAGCGAAATGACCTTGCCGTGCCGTTCAAGCAGCCGCAGTCCGAGCATATCCTCGATACGCCGGATCTGCTGGCTTACCGCACCACTCGTCACGCCCAGTTCGTCGGCGGTCGCCCTGACGCTTCCATGGCGGCCAAACGCTTCGAACGCCTGCACCGCCCGCAATGGTGGGAGTTTTTTCACACCCGTTCCCTCTTTTTTATTTTGATTTAGTAAAACTAAACCAGAGCGCAATTGCAATCGTTTTGCTCCGGTTGGGTCCGGGGCTATCATCCGGTTGTCAGAAGGGCAGTTCGCAGGGATCAGGCGAGCAGGCGAATTTCAGAGCCCGGACAACAGAGCAATTCACAATCCTGCACGGTCGGGTCGGCATCGGTCATTCGATGACGCGGTCGTGCGGACGAATACCGCAGCTTTGCGAAGGAGGAATGGACATTGGTTGACGTGCGCAAGATCAGGGGCGGAGAAGGCCTGGACGACATCAACGACGAACTCGACGAGATTCTGGATTCGGTCGTCGAGAACACGCGTCAGGCCACGGAAGCGTTCTTCGCCGCTTACGATCAAAATCCTGACCCCAAAATTCTCGCAGCATGGCTGCAGCCGCGCGCCTGGCGTGAAATCGACTACGTTTTCCTGCTGAACGAACAGATCCGGCGCTATGGCCTGGCCTTCGAGCGGCGCCACATCACGCTGCTGGCCAAACAGTCGTTTCAGGAAGCCGAGCACTACGAAATGGTGGGCAGGGCCATTGAATCCCTGGGTGGCAAGGTTCCCGTCTCGACGCCTCCCGAAGCCAAGCCGTGGAGCGACTTCCTGTGGGATTGCCTGGAGCGCCACCCGCTGGCCGCCATTGCCGCGTGGAACTGCTCCGAGACCTCCGCATCCGGCAGCTTCGAGCCGACTTTCAGAGCCGGCGAACGCCATGGCTTCGATGAAGTGGTGCGGATCTACAAGCAGATCGAGAACGACGAGAAGTTTCATGTCGGACTGGGCCGGCAGGTGCTGGCCGCCTATGCCAAGACCGACACTGACCGCGAGGAAATCCTGAGGGCCATGCGCGGCATGCGCGACCTCGCATGGAAGACCTTCACGCCTGAATCCGTCACCCAGGCCCGGAGCGCCTGAGGCCGCTGCCCGAAATCATCTGGAACCACGGAAGATGTCGCGGGTGGCGACATCTCAGCCAAGCCGAACCGGTTGCGTAACGAGATTGGCCGAGCTTATGACGACATTCGACTCCTGGTCGCTCGAACAGGCGAGCAAACTGTTCGACCTGGTCATCACGCGACTCGATCGCATTGCCGAAGGTGTACTGAGCATCGAGCTTGCTGCACCGGACGGAGAACGCCTGCCGGCCTGGCGACCGGGCGCGCATATCGATGTGCTGCTGCCCGGAGAGATCGTGCGCCAGTACTCTTTATGTGGGAACCCCGAAGATGCGGATCGCTGGCGCATCGGCGTGCTGCACGATCCCTGCAGCCGGGGTGGCTCCAGCTATCTTCATGAAGAGCTGGAAGAGGGCGGCCGGCTCACCGTCGCCGGACCGCGCAACAATTTCGGCCTGGTCGATTCGAAACGCTACCTCTTCATTGCCGGAGGCATCGGAATAACGCCGATCATCCCGATGATCCGCACGGTCGCCGGGCAGGGAAAGCCATGGACACTTCTATATGGCGGGCGCAGCCGGCGTTCGATGGCCTTCCTTGAAGAGATCGGGGAGATCCCCGGAGGCGAGATCCATATCGTTCCGCAGGATGAATTCGGACTGCTCGATCTGGATCGGTTTCTCGGACAGCACGATCCGGAAGCGGTCGTCTATTGCTGCGGGCCTGGTCCGCTGCTCAACGCTGTCGAGGAAAAATGCCAGACATGGCGGGCCGGCGCCCTCCATCTGGAACGCTTTGCCCCGAGCGAGAAGGCGGCCTTCAAGGAGGCGGGCAGCTTCGAGGTCGAACTGGCCAGATCCGGCCGCCGGCTTGTCGTCCCGCCCTATCGCAGCCTGCTCGACATTCTTGAGGAAAATGGCTGCCAAGTCACCAATTCCTGCCGTGCCGGCATTTGCGGCACCTGCCTTGTGCGCGTGCTTTCCGGGGTCCCCGAACACAATGACGACGTTCTCAGCCGCGCCGATCAGGAAGCGGGGAAGGTGATGCTGGTTTGCGTATCCCGGGCCAAGAGCGATCGCCTCGTACTCGACCTTTAAGGGTGCGTGCCGGACACGGCCGGCGGAAGCAGTGCGCCGAAACAACCGATGCGAACCGATACGGGCTTTGAGCGGGACACCCAGAAACCCGGAGGCCAGGCAGGATATGAAAAAGGGAGGTATAAGAATAATGACGAAACAACCACGGAAAAGCGCAAGGGGAATCCCGTTTCTGATCGCGCTGGGTTTTACCCTGGCGTTTTCGAGCCTGTCGGCAGCACAGGAATGGGCCCCGTCCAAGCCCTTGCACCTGATCGTGCCTTACCCGGCCGGGGGCACCAGCGACACCATCGCCCGCTTGATCGCTCCACAACTCGGTGAGGCGCTCGGGCAACCGGTCGTGGTGGAAAACAAGACCGGCGGAGGCGGCGTTACCGGCACGGAGGCGATCCTGCGCGCGCCCGCGGATGGGCATACCTTCGGCATCATCGCAAGCTCATACGCCTCGAGCGTCCATCTTGTCCCCGACCTGCCCTATGACCCGGTCAAGGATGCCCAGCCTCTGACCCTGGTCACCCGCGTTGGCGTGGCCCTGGTCACCAATCCCCAGTTTCCGGCCAAGACGCTGGCTGAACTTCTGGAAATGGCGAAGAAGGACCCCGGCACCATCCCCTACGGTTCCGCTGGAAACGGCCTGTCGGGGCATTTTGCCGGAGAGGCGATGAAGCTCGCGGCCAATGTCGACATGGTCCATGTCCCCTATCGCGGCGGCGCCCCGGGTCTCAACGACGTCATCGCCGGCCAGATTCCCATGATGTTCAACGTGATCTCGTCGGTGATGTCTTCGGTCGAGGGCGGCAAGGTGCGGCCACTGACCGTAACCAGCGCCCAACGCTCGAAAGTCATGCCAGATGTTCCCACCATGGCCGAGGCCGGGTTGGAGAATGTCGAGATCTATGAGTGGTACGGCCTCGTCGCGCCAGCCGGAATTCCACCCGAAGCCACCGGACGCCTGCATCAGGAGCTGGAGAAAGTGTTGAAGCAGGACGCTTTCACCGAGCGGATGGAAAAGCAAGGTATCGAGGTGGTGGCGAATTCACCGGAAGATTTCGCGACCTTCATCTCGGGGGAAATCGAACGCTTCGGCGCCCTCGTCAAGTCGGCGAATATCACGCTCGACTGAGATGACGACCATCATGCGCGGCAGGGAGGCGATCCCGCAACCTGCCGCGTCTTTCAACGGTAAAATCTCACATCTGGAGCGAAATTGCATGAGAAGAACGACGTTCGTCGACGCCGTCTACACACAGACCGAAGGTGAAACCACCTGCATCATAAACGGGCAATTCCTCTTTCCGGGAGGGACCACCCTTCTGGAAAAGCGCGAGCATTTCAGGAAGCGCTTCGACTGGGTGCGCAAGGCCATCCTGAATGAACCACGCGGACACAATGACCTGTTCGGCGCGTTGATCGTGCCGTCCTCCACCCCCGAGGCCGATGTCGGCGTCATCTGGCTGGATGGCGACGGCTATGGCGACATGTGCGGACACGGCACCATAGCCACCTCGATGATCATGACGGCTTTCGACCTGACCCCACAGTCGTCGAGCCCCAACCGGATCCGGATCGAAACACCCGCCGGGATCGTTGTCTCCGAAGTCGAAGTCGATGGCGACGATGTAAGGTCGTGCCGCTTCGAAAATGTTCCGGCCTTCCTGGCCGAACGCGACATCCCCGTGGAACTCCGCGATCTCGGTACGGTGCAGGCCGACATTGCCTTCGGCGGCAACTATTTCATCACCATCCCGCTTCCGGAATCGTTTTGCCGGATCGCGCCGGAGAACGGGGCAATCCTCGCCAAGCTGGGCGTGCTGGCCAAGCGCCAGATCAATGAGAAAATCCAGCTCGTCCATCCGGAAAAGCCGCACATCACCGAAATCGACCTGGTGACCTTCTACCAACCGTCACAGCGGCCCGGCGCGTTCTATCGCTGCGTCCACACCTATCGCAACGGCAAGATGGACCGTTCACCGGGCGGAACCGGCACCTCGGCCATGCTTGCAATGCTCGAGGGACGCGGCCGGATAAAAATCGGCGAACCGATACAGGCGGAAGGACTGCTGGGCTCCGGCACATTCGAAGGCTGCATCGTTCGCGAGACGACCGTGGGCGGAAACCGGGCGGTGGTCCCTACCGTCAAGGGCCGCTCGACCATCGTCGGCTTTGCCAAATGGCATCTCGATCCGAATGACGAAAACGGCAGGGGCTACGTGATCAGCACCGTCTGATCACCGTTGTTCCCGTGTCCCGGAGGGTTCGAAGTGGCAAGTGCAAGGGCCGTGGCGCAGGCGCGCAATATCGATGATCTGCGAAGTCTCGCCCGACGGCGGGTCCCGCGCTTCTCGTTCGAGTATGTCGATGGCGGTGCCGAGGATGAAACGACGATGGCGGCCAATCGCGCCTCCTTTGCCGCCACGCGGATCCTGCCGCGGCAACTGGCCGGCATTCGCGCGGTCGATATGTCCGTCGACATTCTCGGCAAAACCTCGCAATTGCCTTTCGCGGTTGCGCCGACGGGTTACAACGGCCTGCTGGCCAAGAACGGTGACCTGGTCCTGGCCCGGACCGCGCGCCTGGCAGGCATCCCGTTCACGCAAAGCACCATGTCGAGCAGTTCGATCGAGGAAGTGGCCCGCGTGATCGATGGCGGCCGGCATTGGTTCCAGCTCTACATGCTGAAGGACACCGCCATCACCCGCCGTCTGGTCGAACGGGCGCAGCAGGCGGGATGCGAAGCGCTGGTGCTGACCAGCGATGCCATCGTGCTCGGGAACCGCGAAACCGACAAGCACAATTACGCGAGCCCCGGCAAACTGACATGGGGCGCAAAACTGGATGTCGCCAGGCGCATGGCTTGGCTGCTCGACGTGGTGGCGCCCCATGGCCCACCAGGGTTCGGCAATCTGGCCGAGTTTCTGCCACGCGGACAAACCAGTGCCATCGACGGCGCACGCTTCATTTCCGCCCAGATGGATACGGCCCTGTCCTGGGAAACCGTCGACTGGCTGCGCTCGATCTGGCCGCACAAGCTCGTGGTCAAGGGCATCATGCGCGTGGAGGATGCACTCGCCGCCGCCGAGCGAGGCGTCGATGCCATCGTCGTATCGAACCATGGCGGACGGCAGCTCAACGGCACGGCAAGCTCGCTCGAAGTACTTTCAGCCATCGGCAAGCCGCTGAACGGGCGCTGCGACATCATTCTGGACAGCGGCGTGAGGCGGGGCAGTGACATTTTCAAGGCTTTGGCCCTCGGGGCCAAGGCCGTGCTGTGCGGCCGCGCGATGCTTTACGGCCTGGCGGCGGGCGGTGCGACGGGGGCGGCCAGGGCGGTAGAAATCCTTCAAACCGAACTGGAGCGCACCATGATGCTGGCCGGCTCCAGCTCGCTCATGCAGATCGACCGATCTGCGCTTTGTGTGGCATCGGGCAGCTTCCTGCACCGGTAGCCGACCGATCCAGTGGAAGGGAGGTTCCATGCGTGCAATCAAGAATCCAAACGACATTCTCTTTGCGGCCACGCTTTTGTTGATGGCAGGCTTGCTCTACTGGCAGATTTCCAGCTTGCGGATCGGCACGATCCTGCGCATGGGCCCGGGATATATGCCGACGGCATTGTGCGGCCTTATTGCCCTCGCCGGTCTGGGCATTCTCCTACGCTCGTTTTTCCTCGGCGGCGACAGGTTGCATTCCTGGCCGATACGCCCGCTGGTCTTCCTGTTCGCCGGTCTGTTGTCCTTCGGCCTGCTGGTGGAAAGAGCGGGCCTGCTCGTGGCGATGCCGGCGCTCGTCGTGCTCGTCAGTCTGGCCGACCGCGACAGCAGCAAGGGAGAAATTCTGGCTCTGGCGATTGGCCTCACCGTGTTCTCGGCGGGTGTCTTCGTATTTGCACTGCGCCTTCCCATTCCTCTGTGGGTGATGGGATAGGACGATGCTCGACGCCTTCTCCAATCTGTTCGCCGGCCTTTCGGTCGCCCTGCAAATCCAGAACGTGTTCTACTGTTTCAGCGGCGCGCTGATCGGCACCCTGATCGGTGTCCTGCCCGGCCTCGGGCCTGTTGCAACCATAGCCATTCTGCTTCCGGTCACCTTCTATCTGCCGCCCGTGGCCGCGCTGGTCATGCTCGCCGGCATCTATTACGGCGCACAATATGGCGGATCGACCACGGCCATTCTCGTCAATCTTCCCGGTGAAAGTTCATCGGTGGTCACCTGCCTCGACGGCTACAAGATGGCACGCAACGGGCGGGCTGGGCCCGCGCTTTCCATCGCCGCACTTTCCTCGCTGTTCGCCGGCTTCATCGCGGTGATTCTCATGGCGATATTCGCGACCGGCCTCAGCGAGCTGACGATGTTCTTCGGGCCGGCGGAATATTTCTCGTTGATGATCTTCGGGCTGATCGCCGCCGTCATCCTGGCGCAAGGATCGGTGCTCAGCGCCCTGGCGATGGTCTTCGTCGGCCTGCTGCTGTCGCTTGTCGGCACCGACGTTTCAAGCGGCGTGCAGCGAATGAGCTTCGGTTTCTTCGATCTCAGCGACGGCATCGATTTCGTCCCGCTGGCCATGGGCCTGTTTGCGGTTGCCGAAATCCTCAAGAATCTCGAAAGCCCCGAAGAACGGGTGGTCCTGAAAGGCAGGATCGGCCGGCTGATGCCCAGCCGCGAGGAGTTCAGGAAGGTCGTCCCCTCGGCATTGCGCGGCACCTTCATCGGCTCCTTCCTCGGCCTGTTGCCGGGCGGAGGACCCACCTTGGGTTCCTTCGCCGCCTACACGGTGGAAAAGCGCATCTCGAAATATCCGCATCGCTTCGGAACGGGCGTCGTTGAGGGCGTGGCCGGCCCCGAAGCAGCCAACAATGCCAGTGCCCAGACGGCGTTCGTGCCGCTATTGACACTGGGCATCCCGTCGAACCCGACCATTGCCATGATGGCCGGCGCCATGCTCATCCATGGTATCCAGCCCGGCCCGGAGGTGATGACGAAAAACCCCGACGTGTTCTGGGGCCTGATCGCCAGCATGCTGATCGGCAATCTCATGCTGGTCATCATCAACCTGCCCCTGATCGGGGTCTGGGTATCCCTGCTGAAGATCCCCTATCGGCTGTTCTATCCGGCCATCCTGGTTTTTTGCTGTATCGGCGCCTACAGCGTGAACAACAATGTCTTCGACATCTATGTGATGATCTTCTTCGGCTTTGTCGGATACGCGTTCATGAAGTGGAAGGCCGAACCCGCGCCACTGATCCTGGCCTTTGTGCTCGGTCCGCTTATCGAAGAGAATTTCAGACGGGCAATGCTGCTTTCGCTCGGCAACCCCACAACCTTCATCACGCGGCCGATCAGCCTTGCATTGCTGTTTGCCGCCGTGGGTCTGATTGCCATCACGCTCGCACCTCGCCTGCGCCGGCAGAAAAACGTTTAGAACAACATAGCTTCATCCTGCCCCTTCGCGACAAGCATGGGGCGGGTTTTTCTTGCGCATGGGGTGCGGTTTGCCTATTGCATGGCCGGAACGGATTTTCAGGAGAACACCTTGTCCGCCCTCACCCGCTTCCTCGGCGATTCGCCGCTGCGCATCCTGCTCAAGCTGCTCGTCGTCTCGTTCCTCGTCGGGCTGGTGATGAGCGCCTTCGGCTGGTCGCCCTACGATGTCGTCATCGGCATCCGCAATTTCTTCCTCGACATCTGGAACCTCGGCTTCCGCGCCATCGACCGCGTGCTCGGCTACATCCTGCTCGGCGCCGCCATCGTCATCCCGGCCTTCCTGCTCATCCGCATCGCCAATTATCGCAAATAGCGGGAACGCCGGGCTGTAGGCAGGGGATCGCCGGCCACGGCGAGGAACAGGGCGGACACCGTGAGCATCGACAGCAAGGCGCTTCGCCCCACACGCGGCTTCACCGTCTCCAACCGCACGGTGCTGGCCATCGCCGTGCCGATGACGCTGGCCTACATGACGACGCCGCTGCTCGGCCTCGCCGACACGGCGATCATCGGCCAGTATGGCGATGCGGCGCTGCTGGGCGGGCTGGCCGCCGGCGCGCTGGTGTTCAATGTCGTCTTCACCACGCTGAACTTCCTGCGTTCCGGCACCACCGGGCTGGTGGCGCAGGCCTTCGGCGCCGGCGATGCCGGCGAGGAACAGGCCGTGTTCTGGCGTGCCTTTCTCATCGCTTTGGGGCTGGGCCTGCTCATCGCCATCATGGCGCCGCTGGTCGCGGCCGGCGGCATAGGCTTCCTCGGCGCCGAACCGGCGGTGAACCGGGCGCTCGACACCTATGTCCGCATCCGCCTGCTGGGCGCGCCCGCCGCGCTGATCAACTATGCGCTCCTCGGCTACCTGCTCGGGCGCGGCGAGGGCAAGGCCGCGCTGGGGCTGCAAATTTTGCTCAACGGCACCAACATCGCCTTTTCGCTCTATCTCGGCCTCCATCTCGGCTGGAACGTGGCCGGCGTCGCCTGGGGCACGGTCGGCGGCGAGCTGGCGGCCATGCTGGCCGGCATGGCCATCGTGCTGTCGCGCTTCCGCACCGGGCCGCGCATCGACCTTGCCCGCATCGCCGACATGGCGTCCGTCGGGCGCATGCTGTCGCTCAACCGCGACATCATGATCCGCTCCTTCGCGCTTCTGGCGACTTTCGCCCTGTTCGCCCGCCAGGGCGCGCAGTTCGGCACGGTGACGCTGGCCGCCAATGCCGTGCTGATGAATTTCTTCATGGCAACCGCTTTCTTCCTCGACGGTTTCGCCACCGCCGCCGAGCAGCTTGCCGGCCGCGCCGTCGGCGCCCGCGACCGCAACGCCTTCCGCCGCACGGTGCGGCTTTGCGCGGTGTGGGGCTTCGTGCTGGCGGGCGTGGCGACGGCGGCGCTCCTTGCCTGGGGCGGCGGTCTCATCGCCTTCCTCACCACCGCCGAGGACGTGCGCGCGATGGCCACCGCCTTCCTGCCCTGGGCAGCCTTTACCGCGGTCAGCGCCGTGCTTGCCTTCGAGATGGACGGGGTCTTCATCGGCGCGACATGGTCGACGGACATGCGCAACATCATGCTTCTGGCGCTGGCTGCCTTCGCGGCGGCCATGACGGTGCTGACTCCGCTGCTCGGCAATCACGGCCTGTGGATCGCGTTGCACATCTTCCTGCTGATGCGCGGGCTTGGCCTTGCCGCCATGCTGCCCAGACGCGAACGCGCGACCTTCGCGCCCGGCCCTGCGCGAACGGTCTCGTAAAGCCGGCCTTCAGAGCGACTTTACCGCCCATTTTTCCAGCGAGACGTCGCGCAGCTCCCGCACCGAAGCGTGCCCGCCCCGCTGCAACGCACCGGCCATGTCCGACAGCATGCGCGCCGGCAGCGAGGGGCCCGCGAAGATCATGCCCGTATAGAGCTGGACGAGGTCGGCCCCGGCGCGGATCTTCTCCAGCGCCGTCTCAGCCGAATTCACCCCGCCGACGCCGATGATGGCGATCTCGGGACCCAGCAGCTTGCGCATCTTCGCCAGCACGACCGTCGAGCGCTCGAACAGCACCTTGCCCGACAGCCCGCCCGTCTCGCCGGCGACCGCGCCACTTTTCAGCGGCGGGCGCGAGATGGTGGTATTGGAGACGATGACGCCGTCGATGCCGCTGGCCAGAACCTCGGCGGCGATGTCCTCCAGCTCGGCCTCGACCAGGTCGGGAGCGATCTTGAGGAAGACCGGCGGCCTTGCCGCCGCGGCCTCGCGCGCGGCCATGACGCGCGACAGAAGCTCGGCCAGTTGCGCGCGCGCCTGCATGTTGCGCAGGCCCGGCGTGTTGGGCGAGGAGATGTTGGCGGTGAGATAGGAGGCGAGCGGCGCAAAGCGCGCCACGCCCCGCTCATAGTCGGCGATGCGGTCGGCGCTGTCCTTGTTGGCGCCGATATTGACGCCGACGATGCCGCCCCTGCCCTTGCGGGCGCGAAGCCGGCGCTCGGCCGCCTCATGGCCCTCATTGTTGAAGCCGAGCCGGTTGATGACCGCCTCGTCCTCGGTCAGGCGGAAGATGCGCGGGCGCGGATTGCCCGGCTGCGCCAGCGGTGTGACGGTGCCCACTTCGGCAAAGCCGAAGCCGAGGCCGAGAAGCGCATCCGGCACCTCGGCGTTCTTGTCGTAACCGGCCGCCATGCCGAGCGGATTGGGAAAATCGAGGCCGCACAGCCGCACCCGGAGGCGTTCATCACGCGGCGGCTTCGGCCCGACCGGCAGGCCGCAGCGCAACGCGGCGATGGAAAGCCCGTGCGCGGTTTCGGGATCGAGGGAAAACAGCAGCTTCCTGCCGATCGCATCCAGCGCGCTCATGCCTACTCCGGTTTGGAAAATGGGGGCGGTTCAGAAAATGGGGCCAGTTCGGGAAACCGATGCCGCCCGTCCTCCGCCAGCGGCAGCGGGCGCACCCAAAGGGCCGCGTCGACGGCAAGGGCCGCGTAGAGATGCGGAAACAGCGCGCCGCCGCGCGAGGGCTCCCAGCGCAGGGCCTCGCCCAGAGCCGCGCCGTCGACGGCGACCAGGACCAGGTCGTCCTGCCCGGCGAAGTGCTTTGCCGCGGTCTCGCACAGCTGGGCGGCGGTCGAGAAATGGATATAGCCGTCGGCCAGGTCCACCGGCGCACCGGCGAAGCTTCCCGTGCGCTCGGCTTCGCGCCACAGGGTGCGCGGAACGATCTTGTAGATGAGGCTCGACATGAGCGGGCTATACCGCCAAGCCCCGGCCATGGAAAGTGCGCCTGTGCGGCCATCCCCATTTCGGGCACAATGGCTGCTATACTCCGGCCACCATATTTGGGGGCAAACAGCCGGAAGGAGGCTTCCATGCGAGACCGCATCCTGATCGCCCTGCCCTTGCTCGCCCTGCTGGCGATCCCGGCTTCGGCCCAGGGCGAGGCCGAGCGCTACCGGATGGAAAAGACCGACGACGGCTTCGTGCGCATGGACACGACCACCGGTGCCATGTCGACCTGCCGCGAGCAGTCCGGCCAGCTTGTCTGCCGCATGGCGGCCGACGAGCGCAACGTCGTGCAGGACGAGATGGAGCGCCTGCAAAGCCAGGTGAAGGCGTTGGAAGACCGGGTGGCGAAGCTCGAGAACTCGCTGGCCGCGCGGCTGGAATCCACCCTGCCCACGGAGGAGGAGTTCAACAAGACGATGAGCTATGTCGAGCGGTTCTTCCGCTCCTTCATGGGCATCGTCAAGGACATGGAAAATCAGGACACCGCCGGACCGAAGCCGGCGCCGGACCGGACCTGAGCACGGCCGCGGGCCGGAACGGAGGCGCCGAACCGACGGCGTAAAGTTTGTGCTTGAAAACACGGCACGCCGACGCATAATTCGCCGGCTGCCGTCGAAACGGGCAGACAAGCGGTGGCGGGGAGGAATCATTGCCGTCAGGCTACACCTTCGTAATCGCCGATGATCACCCGCTGTTTCGCGGGGCCTTGAAGGAGGCGATCGCCGGCATCGGCGAGGAGCCGTCCATTCTCGAAGCCGGCGATTTCGAGAGCGCCAAGTCGGTGCTGGTCGGCAATGGCGACATCGATCTTTTGTTGCTCGACCTCGCCATGCCGGGCGCCAGCGGGCTTTCGGGCCTGATCTCGCTGCACGGCATCCAGCCCTCACTGCCCATCGTGGTGGTCTCGGCGCATGACGATGCGGTGACGATCCGGCGGGCGCTGGATCTCGGTGCCTCCGGCTTCATCTCCAAATCGGCCAGCATGGAGGAAATCCGCAGCGCGGTGCGCACCGTGCTGGACGGCGGCATCGCGGCGCCGGCGGAAATGGACCTCGGCGAGGAGCGCGACCCCGAAATCTCCAACCTGATCCGGCGCCTGCAAACGCTGACGCCGCAGCAGACGCGGGTGCTCTCCATGCTCGGCGAAGGGCTGCTCAACAAGCAGATCGCCTATGAGCTCGGCGTATCGGAAGCCACGGTGAAGGCGCATGTCTCGGCGATCCTGCAGAAGCTCGACGTCGACAGCCGCACGCAGGCCGTGATCCAGCTCTCCAAGATCGGCACCGACTCCATCGCCGCCGCCTGAGCGCCGGCGTGCACGGCCTGCACCTTTCGCGACCATGATTCTTTGCCCGACGCATGATCCTGTCCGAACAGGCTGCACCTTTCGGGATCATGGTTGTTTGCCCGACGCATGATCCTGTCCGAAAAGTCTGCAACTTTTCGGGATCATGCTTTACTCCGCCGCCAGCGGGCGCACGCGCGAAAGCATGGTGCGCAGGGCGGCCGGGCGCACCGGCTTGTTGATGACCGTGACACCGCGCGCCTCGGCCTCGGCGCGTACTTCGGTCGAGCGATCCGCCGTTACCAGCACGGCCGGCGTCTCGATCCCGTAGATGTCGCGCAGGCGGTCGATGGCATCGAGCCCGTTCTCGCCGTCGAGATGATAGTCGGCAAGGATGATGTCGACCGGCGGCCGCCGGTCGCGCGCCTCGAGGAATGCGCGCAAGCCGGAGAAAACCGTGACCGAGCAGCCCCAGCCCTCCAGCAACAGGCGCATGCCTTCCAGAATGCGGGGATCGTTGTCGATGCACAGGACTTCGAGGCCCGACAGGGTCGAGAAGGGCCGTGGCGGCGGCACCTGCCGCCGCACGGGTCGTGCCGCCTCGCCGGAGACGACAGGCAGAAGCACCGAAAACCGGGTTCCCTGCGCCGTCACCGAGGAGATGCGGATTTCCAGATGCAGCACCCGGGCGATGCGGTCGACGATGGAAAGGCCGAGCCCCAGTCCTTCGGCCTCCCGGGCGCCCTCGTCGAGGCGCGTGAACTCGCGGAACACGGTGTTGAGCTGGTCCGGCCCGATGCCGATGCCGGTGTCGATCACCTGGATCTCGACCAGCTCGCCGCGCCGGCGTGCGCCGACCAGCACGCGGCCCCGGCGCGTGTATTTGATGGCATTGGAAACGAGGTTCTGGACCAGCCGCCTGAACAGGTTGCGGTCGGTGCGCACGCTGATCGACGAGGGCACGATGCGCAGCCGCAGCCCCTTGGCCGAGGCCATCGGCTGAAAGTCGGTGGCGATCTGCTGCAACAGGCCGTCCAGGCTGAAGACGGTCTCGTCCGGTTTCATGGCCCCCGCATCGAGGCGCGATATGTCGAGCACGGCGCCCAGGATGGTCTCCACCGATTCCAGCGAGGATTCGATGTTGACGGCCGCGTCGCCGAGCGGGCCGCGCGGCGCCTTCTCGATCAGCGAGGAGCAGTAGAGCCGCGCCGCGTTGAGCGGCTGGAGGATATCGTGGCCGACGGCGGCAAGGAAGCGCGTCTTGCCCAGATTGGCCTCCTCGGCGATCTTCTGCGCCTGCGCCAGCTCTTCGTTGACCTGCGTCAGCTCGGCCGTGCGCCGCACCACCCGCTGTTCCAGCGTCTCGTTCACCCGCTTCAGGGCGAGGTCGGCCTGCATGCGCTGGGTGATGTCGGCATAGGTGGCGACGATCCCGCCGTCGGGCATCGGGTTGGAGCGCAGCTCGAGAATGCGCCCGCTGGTGAGCAGTTCGAGCTGCCAGGGCTCGCCGAAGCGCGTCAGGCGGTTGAGCGCCGCAACCTCCTCGGCCCCGGTGATGTCGCCGCGGTCGCCGAGGAAACCGAAGATCTGGGCCAGCGACACCCCCACCTGCCCCATCTCGTCCGGCAGGTCGAACAGCAGGCGGTATTGCCGGTTCCAGCAGGTCAGCCGCAGATCCTTGTCGAACACGGTGATGCCCTGCTCCATCTGGTCGAGCGCGATCTGGAGCAGGTCGCGGTTCTGCTGGAGCGCGTCCGACGCATCGTCGAGCAGGCGGAAGGCATGCTTGGCCGAGCGGTCGTGGCGCTGCACCAGGAGGGACAGGATGAGGCGAGCCGAGGAGGACCCGACGGCGCTGGCCAGGAGCTGCTCGCCGAAGCGCAGGGTTTCGGCCGTGGCCGGCGCGTTGCCGGGAAAGCTGCGTCCCTCGCGCTGCTCGAACGACTGGAACGAGCGCTCGGTGCGCTCCACCCCCAGATAGCGCGCAATGGTGTCCTTCATCTCGTTGACGGTGACCTCGGTGCGCAGCCGCCGCAGGCTCGGCATCGGGCTGGTCTCGCGCGGCACGAAGATCGCCGCCTGGATGCGCTCGCGCGGATGCGAGGCCCGCGACAGCGAGCCCAGCACGTAGAAGACGACATTGACGGCAAGGCTCCATAGCACGCCATGGGTCAGCGGCTCGCCGCTGGTGCCGAACAGCGCCTGCGGCTTCAGCGCCGCGATGCCCAGAGGCCCGTCGACCAGAAAGGAGGTGTCGGGCGGCAGCAGCGAGGGCACGAACAGCGTATAGGCCCACAGCAGAATGCCGAACACCATGCCGAGCACCGCGCCGCGGGCGTTGGCCCCGCGCCACACCAGCCCGCCGACGAAGGCCGGCGCGAACTGGGCGATGGCGGCGAAGGAGATCAGGCCGAAGGCGACGAGGCGCACATTGTCGGCCATCTCCTGATAATAGAGGAACGACACGAACAGGATGCAGAAGATCGCCGCGCGGCGGATGACGATGATCACCTTCGACCAGTCCTCGCGCTCGCCCGAGGCCGAGCGCAGCAGGCGGCGCAGCACCAGCGGAATGACGAGGTCGTTGGAGATCATGATCGACAGCGCCACGCTTTCGACGATCACCATGGCGGTGGCGGCCGAAAGCCCGCCGATGAAGGCGATCATGGCCATGACGTGATGGCCGTTGAACAGGGGGACGGCCAGAACATAGAGGTCGGCGCTGGCGCGCCCGCCCACCACGGTGAGGCCGCCGAAGGCGATGACCACCACGAACAGGTTGATGAGCACCAGATAGAGCGGGAACAGCCAGTTCGCGGTCTTCAGCTCCTGCTCGGAACGGTTCTCGACGATGGTCATGTAGAACTGGCGCGGCAGCATGACGATGGCGCTGCCGGCCAGCATGGTCAGCACGATCCAGGTCGACGGCGAGGTCTGGAAGCCCATCGAGGCCTGCACCATCTCGTTGGCCTGCATGGCCTCGAACAGATTGTCGGGGCTGCTGAACAAGAACAGCGTCACCGCAATGCCGACGGCAAGGAAGGCGGCCAGCTTGATGACCGACTCCACCGCCATGGCCAGCACCAGCCCGTCCTGATGCTCCGTCGCATCGGCATGCCGCGTCCCGAACAGCACCGCGAAGGCGGCCAGCAGGAAGGCCACCAGGAAGGCGACGTCGCGATAGACGAATTCGTCGGAGATCACGTCGGGCGAATAGAAGGCCGCCATCAGGCCGATGGAGCCGGCGATGGAGCGCAGTTGCAGCGCGATATAGGGGATGATGCCGACCGTGGCGATGATGGTGGCGATCGAGGCGACGGCGAAGCTCTTGCCGTAGCGGGCAGCCAGAAAGTCGGCGATCGAGGTGATCTTCTCGGCCTTGCTCAGCCGGATGACCCGCCGCAGGAACGGGTAGCCGAAGATGAAGATCAGGATCGGCCCGACATAGATGGTCAGGAATTCGAGGCCGCGCTCGGAAGCGAGGCCCACCGAGCCGAAGAAGGTCCACGAGGTGCAGTAGATCGCAAGGCTAAGCGAATAGATATAGGGGCGCGAGGCGATGGGGCCGCGCCGCGCCGCATGGCGATCGCCGAGGGCGGCGACGGCGAACAGCATCGTCACATAGAGAATGGCGGCGACAACGATCAACCAGCCCAGCACGGCTCGACTTCCACGGCTTCCTGACGATACGAGGCAAGCACAGCCGGGCATGGCTGTCCACCGCGACCTTCGGCGTGTAGGGCAGGCGGGCAGGGCTGGCGGGAACCGGGCCGCGATTTCCCCGTTTTTCAACCCACGGTTTCTGCTATTGTCGCACGGGCACCGACCGGGTGGGGCAGCAACGAAGCGGCATGTGCCGCACACATTGGAGAGGAAAATGCTGAAGGAATTTCAGGAGTTTATTTCCAGAGGCAATGTAATGGATCTGGCCGTCGGCGTGATCATCGGCGCCGCCTTCGGCAAGATCGTCGATTCGCTGGTCAACGACATCATCATGCCCATCGTCGGCGCCGTCTTCGGCGGCCTCGACTTCAACAACTTCTTCCTGCCGCTGTCCTCGACGGTGACGGCAACCTCGCTGGCCGCGGCCAGGGAACAGGGCGCGGTATTCGCCTACGGCTCCTTCCTCACCGTGGTCCTGAACTTCCTGATCCTGGCCTGGATCATCTTCCTGATGGTCAAGGGGGTGAACAGCATCCGCAAGCGCGTGGAGCGCCAGCCCGAAGCGGCGGCGGACGCCCCGCCGCCCGCCGACGTTGCCCTGCTGACCGAAATCCGCGACCTGCTGGCGCGCAAATAGGCTTCTTCACAGGGCAGGCAATCAACACCCCGGCTGTCCCGCGGCCGGGGCTTTTTTTCATCCTGCGGCCGCGAAAGCGGCCTTCAACGCATCGGCGCCCTCCAGCACCGCCTGCCGCGACGGCGAGAAGCCGGCGCCCAGCATCTTGCGGCCGAGCATGTGGTCGGCCGGGCGGTTGACCGATTCGATGGCGAGCAGCCTGTCGCCGGCGAAGTGATAGACGGAGAACCTGTTGTCCTGCGGCTCGCCGACCACCAGATGGCTGTCGGCGCCGGCGGTCAGCCCCACCATCTGCAGCTTCATGTCGCCGATGTCCGACCAGAACCACGGCACCGCCCCATAGGCGTCCGCGCCGCCGACGATGGTGCGCGCCGCCAGCCGCGCCTGGTCGGTGGCGTTCTGCACCGATTCCAGCCGCACGTCGCCGCCGGTGGACCAGTGGCGGTAGGACGCGACATCGCCGACCGACAGGACCTCGGGCACCGAGGTGCGCATCTGCGCATCGACGCGGATGCCGTTCGAGACGGCAAGCCCGGCCTGCTCGGCCAGTTCCACATTGGGCACGACCCCGACCCCGACGATGACGAGTTGCGCCGGCAGGCGCTCGCCGGCGGAGGTGACGGCGGCCGAGACATGGCCGTTTTCGCCCTCCAGCCGGCTGACCGTCGTGCCCGTGAGGATGCGCACGCCCATATCGGCCAGGCGCTGGCGCACATGCTGGCCGATCGGCGGCGCCACGACGCGGCCGAGCAGCCGGTCCATGGCTTCGACCACGGTGACGTTGCGGCCGGCGGCGCGCAGCGTGGCGGCGATCTCCAGCCCGATGAAGCCGCCGCCGAGCACCACCACGTCCGCGCAGGCGCCGCTGAGCTCGCGGATCAGGCGGGCATCCGCCACCTCGCGCAGCGAGACGACGCCGGCCAGGCCGGCCCCGTCGATGGGCAGCTTGCGCGGGCGCGAGCCGGTGGCCAGGACCAGCCGGTCGAAGGCCAGCGGCGCAGCGCCGGCCAGTTCGAGGCGGCGGCCGGCCAAGTCGATGCCGGTGACGCGCAACCCGGGCCGGTAGTCGATGGCGTTGCCGCTGTAGAAGCTTTCGCCGCGCAGAAGCTGGGGCCGCGCCTCGGCATCCTTGATGAAGGTCTTGGACAGCGGCGGCTTGTGATAGGGAAGCTCGTTTTCCTCGCCGATCAGCAGAACGGGGCCGTCGAAGCCCTCCTCGCGCAGGCTGGCCGCCGCCTGCACTCCGGCATGGCCGGTTCCCACAATGATCGCACCATTCTTCATCGCACAGCTTCCCGGATTTCAAGCATTCGAGGACAGGGCCTACCCCCGCCAGATGGCGACTGGCGCCCCGCGCGGCAAGAGGGTGCGACCGGCGTCGCACCGCCCGGGCCCGGCTGTCAACCGGCAATTGCCGGCCGTTGCGCCTGTAAACCTGACTCCTTCAGTTTAGAATAATTCTAAACTATTGTTTTGATTGCCCTTTTTGGAGATTTTGATTGACTTTCGGCAGACGGGAAGCTTTATGAGAATGTGCGTTTTGGCGCATACCTTTGATGTGAGGGCCTTTAACCCTTTCGATTGGAGGCTTCGGTGTTGTTTCGTGCCGGCAATGTCCGTCGTGGATTTGTCCTGCCCCGTCCGCGGCAAGGTGCCGTGCCGACCGTGACATCATCTCCTTCCGTCGAAGCAGTCCGTGCAGCCGGCACCGGTTCGCCTCCCCGGCGCCGGCAAGCGGACATCTGAACTCCTTGAGGAGATGAGAGTGATGACGAGAAACCGGGTCTCGACCCGCCACATGGCCAGAATGGCGGCGATCGGCGCCACCGCGGCGCTGACGGCAGCCATTTTCATCCTGCCGGCCAGGGCGGAGACCGACGCGAAAGCGATCATCAAGACCTATTCCGACATCGCGCTTGCCAAATACGAAGACTCGCTGACAACCGCCAAGACGCTGGACACGGCCATCGACGCCCTGCTCGCCACGCCTTCCGCCGAGACGCTGGATGCGGCCAAGGCAGCCTGGAAGGCGGCGCGCATTCCCTACCAGCAGACGGAGGTCTATCGCTTCGGCAATGCCATCGTCGACGATTGGGAAGGACGGGTGAATGCCTGGCCGCTGGACGAGGGCCTGATCGACTATGTCGACACCAGCTACGGCACCGAATCCGACGAAAACACCCTCTATACCGCCAATGTGATCGCCAACACCAAGATCGAGATCGACGGCCAGGAAGTCGACGCCTCCAAGCTGACGCCGGAATTCCTGTCCGGCACGCTGCAGGAAGCCGGCGACATCGAGGCCAATGTGGCCACCGGCTATCACGCCATCGAATTCCTGCTGTGGGGCCAGGACCTCAACGGCACCGGCCCGGGCGCCGGCGAGCGCCCCTTTACCGACTATGACAAGGCCAATTGCACCGGCGGCAATTGCGAGCGCCGCGCCGAATATCTGAAGGCGGCTTCCACCCTGCTGGTTTCGGACCTGCAGGAAATGGTCGACAACTGGAAGGAAGGCGGCGAGGCCCGCAAGGCGCTGACCGACGGCGACGACAACACCGGCCTGTCGACCATCCTCACCGGCATGGGCTCGCTCTCCTATGGCGAGCTTGCCGGCGAGCGCATGAAGCTCGGCCTGCTGCTGCACGATCCGGAGGAAGAGCACGACTGCTTCTCCGACAACACCCACATCTCGCATCTCTACGACGCGGCCGGCATCCGCGAAGCCTATCTGGGCAGCTACAAGCGCATCGACGGCTCGACCGTCGAAGGCCCCTCGCTGTCCGAGATGGTCAAGGGGATCGACCCCGCGCTCGACACCGAGATGACCGGCAAGCTGGATGCGACCGTGGCCAAGATGGAAGCCATCCAGGCGCGCGCCGAGGGCGGCGAGGCCTATGACCAGCAGATCGGCGAGGGCAACGCGGAAGGCAATGCCACCGTGCAGGCCGCCATCGACGCGCTGGTCGACCAGACCAAGTCGATCGAACGCGTGGTCGCCGCACTGAAGCTCGACGCCATCGCCTTCGAGGGCTCCGACAGCCTCGACGCTCCCGACAAGGTTTTCCAGTAAGGACCGCTCCCACCTCCCCTTCCAGCTATGGCGGCGCTGTTACGCGCCGCTCAGCCAGGCCGAGACGACATGCTGATCTGCCACTGCAACATCATCACCGAAAAGGAGATCGAGGACGCAATCGTCGATCTGCTGGACAGCGATCCGTGGCAGCTGATCGTGCCGGCGAAAGTCTATCATTATATGAAGAAGCGCGGTCGTTGTTGCGGCTGCTTCCCAAATGTGGTCGAAACGATCATTCGGGTAACCGAGGAGTACCACGTCCGCTCGGAGGCGGGCGGCGTGGACATCGTTTCACACTTGGATCGCGTAAGAGAATTGCGCATCCAATACGGGAGCAGGACCCATGAAAGGCGACTCACAAATCATCGAGCGGCTTAACGAAGCTCTTTTCCTGGAGCTTGGTGCTGTCAATCAGTATTGGCTGCACTATCGTCTTCTGGAAGACTGGGGTTATCAGAAGCTCGCCAAGAAAGAGCGCGAGGAATCGATCGAGGAGATGCATCACGCCGACAAGCTGGTGGCGCGCATCATCTTCCTCGAAGGCCATCCGAACCTTCAATCCGTGGCCCCGCTGCGCATCGGCCAGAATGTGAAGGAAGTGCTGGAATCGGACCTGGCCGGCGAATATGACGCGCGCACCTCCTACAAGCGGTCGCGCGAGATCTGCAACGAACTGGGCGACTACGTCACCATGAAGCTGTTCGAGGAACTGCTCTCGGACGAGGAAGGGCATATCGACTTCCTCGAGACGCAGCTCGACCTGCTCGCTTCGATCGGCGAAGAGAAATACGGCCTTCTCAACGCCGCCCCGGCCAACGAGGCCGAATAGGACATGCGGGAATGCGGCGCATACTAGGTTTTCTGCGCCGCCGGCGGCGGGCCGGCTCTGGCCTGCCGCATCCCTCCGATCCCGGAGCCGGCTCCGGGCCCGCACGACATGGTGCCGCAAGGCGTGTTCGCCTGGCGTCGGGTGGGTGTGACTGCGCCGCCCCCTGCGGGTGGCGGCTCATGCTTCTTCGGACGGGCGCGGGCGCCCTGGCGGCGCTGCTGCTGGTGCCGGCCTCGCCGGCGACGGCCGGCGACCTGCCCGACACGCCTTCGGTGCGCGACGACCTCACGCCCAAGGACCTTGCCCGCGTCAGGGCGATCACCACGCCGACCGCGGATTTTTCCAGGCCCGAACAGTTCGAACTGATGCAGGGCGGCGCCGGCACCGCGAAGAAGCGCATCAACGCCAATTCCTTCTCGCACTCCTCGGCCAACATCACCTTCGAGGAGGAAGGCACCTTCAAGCTCGGCAACGCCATCTTCCGCAAGAACTGGGTGTCGTCGCCCTCCTCCACCCAGGCCTCGGACGGGCTGGGACCGCTGTTCAACGCCCGCGCCTGCCAGAGCTGTCATCTCAAAGACGGGCGCGGCCACCCGCCGGAGGCCAGCCTCGACGCCACCTCCATGTTCCTGCGCCTTGCCCGGGAAGCCGAGACGGAAGAGGAGAAGCAGGCGGTCGCCGCGCACCAGGTGCTGAACTTCCCTGATCCGGTCTACGGCACCCAGTTGCAGGACCTCGCCGTGCCGGGGCTGGTCAGCGAAGGGCGCATGCGCATCACCTATGAGGACGTGCCCGTCACCCTCGGCGACGGCACCGCCGTCTCGCTGCGCAAGCCGAGCTATGCGATCGACGACCTCGGCTACGGTCCGCTGGACAAGCGCACGACCTTGTCGCCGCGCATCGCCAACCCGATGATCGGCCTCGGCCTCGTCGAGCAGATCCACCCCGCCGACATCCTCGCCAATGCCGACCCCGACGATGCGAACGGCGACGGCATTTCCGGCAAGGCGGCGATCGTGCCCGATCCCGCAACCGGCAAGCCGACGCTCGGCCGCTTCGGCTGGAAGGCCCAGGCGGCCACCATCCGCCAGCAATCGGCCGACGCGCTGGCCGGCGACATCGGCATTTCCTCGCCCGAGGCGCCGCGCCATTGGGGCGACTGCACCGAGGCGCAGAAGACCTGCCTCGAAATGCAGACCGGCGTGCAGGCGCGGCTCGGCGACACCGAGGCGCCGGAGCCGATCATGGACCTGGTGACCTTCTACTCGCAGAACCTTGCCGTGCCGGTGCGCCGCGATCTCGACAACAAGGAGGTCCTGGCCGGCAAGCAGGCGTTCTACGACATGGGCTGCACCTCCTGCCACACGCCCAAATTCGTCACCCGCCGCGATGCGCCGAACAAGGCGCATGCCTTCCAGCTCATCTGGCCCTATTCCGACTTCCTGCTGCACGACATGGGCGAAGGGCTCGCCGACGGGCAGCAGGTGGGCGTCGCCGACGGCCATGAGTGGCGCACGCCGCCGCTGTGGGGCATCGGGCTGACGCAACGGGTGAACAACCACACCTTCTTCCTGCATGACGGGCGCGCCCGCAACCTGACCGAAGCCATATTGTGGCACGGCGGCGAGGCGCAAGGCGCGCGCGACCGCTTTGCCGCCGCCGGTGCCGAAGACCGCGCGGCGCTGATCAAGTTCCTGGAGTCGCTCTAGATGAAATCCCTGGCGCTCGCCTTGGCCTTCTCCCTCTTCATACCGGCCGCAACCCAAGCGGCGATGCCGGCTTCCGACGTCATCGGACAGGCGGTCGAGGGCTTCGTCCGCCCTGCCTATGGCGACCTCGCGGAGCACGCCGCCGCGCTCGAAACGGCCGTCGAGGCCCTGTGCAAGACCCCCTCGCAGGACGCCCTCGACAGCGCGCGCGCCGAATTCGGACAGGTCGCGCAAAGCTGGTCGAAAGTGGAGCTGATCATGTTCGGCCCCATCCGCGAGGGCAACCGGCTGGAGCGGTTGCTGTTCTGGCCGGACCGCAAGAGCATCGGCCTCAAGCAGGTGCAGGCCGCCCTTGCGGCCAAGGACCCGGATGCCGCCGACGCGGACAGGATCGCCGGCAAGAGCGTCGCCATGCAGGGCTTCGGGGCGCTGGAATATGTGCTGTTCGGCACCGATTCCGGGCAGCTGGCCGGAAGCGAAGGGGCCTATCGCTGCAGCTTCGGCGCGGCGGTGGCCGGCAACATCGCCGCTGTGAGCGCCGAGGTGCGCGACGCCTGGAACCGGACGGACGGCTTCGCCGCCATCTGGGGCAGCCCCGGCCCGGACAATCCCGTCTATCGCAACGGTTCGGAAGCCGTGACCGAGCTGATGGGCGTATTCATCAACGGGCTCGAAATGGTGCGCGACGTGCGGCTCAGGGGCTTCCTCGGCTCGCGCCCGGAAAAGGACAAGCCGAAGCAGGCGCTCTACTGGCGCTCGCAGGGCACGACCGCCTCGCTCGCCGCCAATCTCGAAGGCCTGCACGGCCTGTTCCGGGCCTCGCATCTTACCGATGCCCTATCGCCGGAGGCGCGCTGGATCGCCGAATCCATCGAAATTCAGCTCACCAACGGCGCCGAAGCTGCACGCTCCGTGCAAGGCCCGGTCGAGGAGGTGCTGGCCGATCCGGCACGGCGCGAAAAGCTCGACTACTACGGCACCGTCACCTCCAGCCTCTCCAACCTGTTCGGCGTGAGGCTGAGCGGCGAGTTCGGGCTGACCGCCGGTTTCTCGTCGCTCGACGGCGACTGACACGTGGAGACGGCCGAAACAGGAAAGGCACCGCAATGCGCACGCCACTGATCGACCGCCGCCACTTCCTGCGCGCCGCAGGCGCCGGCTTCGCCGCGGCCCTTGCCCCCGCCGCCTGGGCGCGCACGCTGGCGGCGGATGCCGTTTTCGCCACCGCCTTCGTGCGCCGCGACGGCAGCTACGGCGCGGCGGTGCTGTCCGAAGCCGGCAAGGTGCTGCACACGGTCGATCTGCCGGATCGCGGCCATGACGTGACCTTCGACCCCGTTTCCGGGCGCTCGGTAGTGTTCGCGCGCCAGCCCGGCACCTTCGCCATGGTTTTCGACCACAAGGGCCGCGAGGAGCCGCTGGCCATTGCCAGCGTGCCGGGCCGGCACTTCTTCGGCCATGGCGTGTTCACGCAGGACGGCGCGCTGCTCTACGCGACCGAGAACGACTTCGACAATGGCGAGGGCATGGTCGGCGTCTATGACGCCCGCTCCGGCTTCCGGCGCGTGGGCGAATTCCCCACCTACGGCGTCGGCCCGCATGAATTGCTGCTGCTCGGCGACGGACGCACGCTGGCCATCGCCAATGGCGGCATCGAAACCCATCCCGACTATGGCCGGGCCGAGCTCAACATCGCCACCATGCAGCCTTCCTATGTGCTGGTCGACCGCATCAGCGGCGACCTGATCGAGAAGCACGAGCTGCCCGCCGACCTGCACAAGCTGTCGATCCGCCACATGGACACCGACGCCGACGGCAATGTGTGGTTCGGCTGCCAGTATCGCGGGCCGGTGACCGACCGTCCGCCGCTGGTCGGCAAGGCCACGCGCGACAAGGGCATCGCGCTGATCGACATGCCGCAGGAGGTGCTCAACAGCCTGCGCAACTATGTCGGCTCGGTCGCCGCCAACCCCCTGTCGGGCACCGTGGCGGTGACCTCGCCGCAGGGCAATTCGCTGGCGGTGATCGATGCCGCGACAGCCAAAGTGCTGTCGGCACAGGACCTGACCGAAGTGTGCGGCGTCGCCCCGGACGGCAAGGGCTTTCTGGCGACCACGGGCAGCGGCGTCATCGTCGGGACCCACGGCAAATCCCTCGACGATCCCGACCATGTCTGGGACAACCACATGCTGCGCATCGAAGAGGCGTGAGCGCGAGCAGCCGGTGACGGCTGGCCTCTCATCCGCTTAAAGCGCGTCGCGATCTTCCAGGTTCGTTTCCTACGCTTTGAGCTTTTGTTTTTACGCATGTCGTTGTCCCGAAACCGGCTCCCACGTTCGGGCGACATGCTCTGGAGCAGCGGGCGTTCTGACGAACGCGGCCGCTGTTCTCCAGCTTGGTTTTCCAGCCGCATTTGTGCAACGCCAGACGATTCCGTCTGGCTGCAAAATGCTTCAGGCCGCATTCGCCAGACGCTGGCTGTCCATCCTGTAGGAAATCGCCTCGGCCAGATGGATCCGCCCGAGGTCCTCGCTGCCGTCGAGGTCGGCCAGCGTGCGCGCCACCTTCAGCACGCGATGGTAGGCGCGGCCGGAGAAGCCGAGTTTTTCGCTGGCGTCCTGCAACAGGGCCAGCCCCGCCTGATCCGGCGCGGCAACGGTCTCGATCAGCGACGGCGGGCACTGGGCGTTGGTGAGCACGCCGTCCGCGCCCGATGCCTCGAAGCGCACGCGCTGGAGCTCGCGGGCCCGCGCCACCCGAGCAGCGACGGAGGCGCTGGTTTCCGATTTGCCGGGCCGGATCAGATCAGTTGCAGAAATCGCCGGCACCTCGATCCTGAGATCGATGCGGTCGAGCAGCGGCCCGGAAATGCGTGCCTGATATTCGGTACGGCAGCGCTCGCCGCGCGCGCAACGGAAGCCCGGCTCGCCCGCCATGCCGCAGCGGCACGGGTTCATGGCCGCGACGAGCTGGATGCGCGCCGGATAGCTGACGCGATGATTGGCGCGGGCGATCATGCAGGCGCCGGTTTCCAGCGGCTGGCGCAGGGCATCGAGCGTCTGCGGCGAGAATTCGGGCAATTCGTCGAGGAACAGCACGCCGTGATGGGCGAGCGAGATTTCCCCCGGCCGCGCCCGCAGCCCGCCGCCGACCAGAGCCGCCATCGAGGCCGAATGATGCGGGGCGCGGAACGGACGCCGGTCGGTCAGCCGGCCCTCGGCCAGCTCGCCGGCAACGGAGGCGATCATCGACACTTCGAGCAATTCGCGCGGCGACAGCGGCGGCAGGATGGACGGCAGGCGCTGGGCGAGCATCGACTTGCCGGAGCCGGGCGGCCCGACCATCAGGAGATTGTGGCCGCCGGCGGCAGCCACTTCCAGCGCACGGCGGGCGCTTTCCTGGCCCTTGATGTCGGCAAGATCCGGCAGATCGGTGCCGCCGGCGCGTATTCCCGGCTCCGGACGCGACAACACCTGCGTGCCTTTGAAATGATTGGCCAGCGCGATCAGGCTGCGGGGCGCAAGGATGTCGATCTCGCTGCCGGCCCAGGCGGCTTCCGGGCCGCATTCATGCGGGCAGATCAGGCCCCTGCCCCCGGCATTGGCGGCAATGGCCGCCGGCAGCGCGCCGGCCACCGGGGCGATGGTGCCGTCGAGCGACAATTCGCCGAGCACCACATAGGCCGCCAGCGCATCGCCGGGCACCACGCCCAGCGCCGCCATCAGGCCGAGCGCGATCGGCAGGTCGTAGTGGCTGCCTGCTGCCAATCACCAAGCGATTGGCCGGCTCACCGCCTGCGATCGTCCCCACACCGGACGGTTGCAGAAGAGAAGCACGAATTGCCGCCCTCTTCAAGAACATTAAGGGAACAAAATCGTGGTAAAAGTGCATTCTGGTTGTACCGGATTGAAAAAAGAGAACGCCTGTTCCGGTGGGGAGGCGTCAAGTCTGCCTGCCGGGTGCGGAAGGTTGTTGCCCGGACAACAAATTCCGCTTTTCCGAAGCCGGCTCATCGCGCCGCCGGATGCGGGAGAAATGCATCTTGATACCCCTTCGAGGAACATCGCGGGAACAGACTTGCGTAAAAATTGCAATCCGGTTGCAGCCGATTGAGAAATGAGAACGCCTGTTCCGCCAAGCGGCCATGTGCAAAAAAGCCGGCGGAATGTACCGCCGGCTTTTGCAACGATGAGGGGGCCGACTCCGCAGAGCAGCCCTGATCGCGATCTCCGCTTACTGGGCGGCGGCCTTGGCGGCCTCGATCCAGCCGTCGAAGGTCTGCTGGTTGGCCTTGATCCATTCGTCGGCCTGACGCTCCAGATCGGCAGGCTTGTCCGCACCCTGATACATCTGGGCGTTCTGGGCGAAGATGTCCTCCAGCGGGATGCTCATCTCCTCGAACAGCTTCCTGGCGGCCGGGTTCTTCTCCAGGAACTCGTCATTGGCGACGACCTGGATGTCGTTGGCCGGCCAGCCCATCTGGCAGGGGTTGCTGGCGCAGCCCTTCACGTCGGGAATGGAGGTCTGCGACTCCATTTCCTTCTGGTCTTCCGGCAGCGACGGCTTCGACACTTCGAGCCACACCACGTCCTCGTCCGGCTTCAGCATGCCGACCGTCCAGTTCGGGGTCCAGGTGTAGAAGAAGATCGGCTTGCCCTGCTCGTAGCGGCTGATGGCATCGGCCATGGAGGCGGAATAGGCGGCCTTGATCGGCTCGACCGTGTCGCCCAGCCCGTAGGCTTCCATCTGGTGGGTGATGGTCAGTTCGCAGCCCCAGCCCGGCGGGCAGGCGACCAGATCGGCCTTGCCGTCGCCATTGTCGTCGAAAAGCTTGGCGACCTCGGGCTTCTTGAAGTCGTCGACGGTGCGGATGTTGTGCTCCTCGGCCGTCTTCTTGTCGATCAGATAGCCCTGCAACGCGCCGCCCTTGGCGACATAGCCGACAGTGCTGGCCTTGCCCTTGATCTCGTCCAGATAGGTGTTGTGCAGCGGGAACCAGCCGCTGGCCCAGAAGTCCATGTCACCCTGACCGAGCGCCTGGTAGAAGGGCGGATTGTCGAGCGCCGTCGGACCCTGGACCGTATAGCCCAGCGCTTCCATCGCCTTCTTGTAAACCTGGGCCTGGAACCACTCGGTGTCCCAGGTGGGCTGGCCCATGCGCACGGTCGTGCCTTCGCCCGGCAGCGATTGCGCAGCCAGCGGCGAGACGCTGAGCGTCAGTGCCGTCAGTGCCGCGCCGATACCGTAAAGAATCCTGTTTCCGGCCATTTCATGTTTCTCCCTGTTCTGGCGTTGGGTGAATTGGGACTTGGTCGTCCGTCGATATGTCTTGCGAGTTCTCCATGCATTGCTAAGGGGCATGCGGCGGGAGACCGTCAGCCTCCCCTGCCTTTGCCCTCGTTTCCGGTTTCGCCCAGCGCCTGCGTCACCCGGTCGAGGATGATCGCCATCAGCACGATGCCGAGGCCACCGACGCTGGCATAGCCGACATCGAGCCGGCCGAGGCCGGTGTTGACGATGAGGCCGAGGCCGCCGGCGCCGATCAGCGCGCCGATCACGGCCATGGACAGCGCCAGCATCAGCGTCTGGTTGACGCCGGTCATGATGGTGCGCAGCGCCAGCGGAAGCTGGATCTCCCACAGGATCTGGCGCGAGGTCGAGCCGAAGGCGCGGCCGGCCTCCACCAGTTCCTCCTGCACCTGGCGGATGCCGAGATTGGTGAGGCGCACCAGCGGCGGCAGGGCGAAGATGATGGTGGCGATGACGGCCGGCACCATGCCGACGCCGAACAGCATGACGATCGGCACCAGATAGACGAAGGACGGGATGGTCTGCATCACGTCCAGGATCGGCCGGATGATGGCCGCGGCCCTGTCGCTGCGCGCCGCCAGAATGCCGGCCGGAATGCCGACGATGATGCAGAACACCACGGCGGTGATGATCATGGCCAGCGTGACCATGGTCTCGCGCCATATGCCGATCCATTCGAGCAGCAGCAGCGACACCAGCGTGAAGAGGGCCACACCCCTGCCCGCCGCGCGCCAGGCGCCCAGCACGACCAGAACCAGCAACACGGCAAAGGGGATGGCGAGCAGCAGCGCCTGGAGGTTGTCCATGAGCATCTGGATCGGCATCTGCACGAGGCGGAAGAAGGGCCGCAGCATCGGCACCAGCCAATCCTTGACCACCATCTGGATCCAGTCGTCGAGCGGCAGTTCCCCGTAGCGGGACGGGCGGGCGAAGTCGGTGGCGGCGCGAAGCGTGTTCATCGTGTCGGACATGGTCACTGCCTCCCCTGCCTGGATGGATCCTGCTCGGCCTGGTCGCCGGCGAGCACCGAGGCGATGTCGGCCGCATCGACCCGGCCTTCGGGCCGGCCCTCGGCGCCCAGCACCACGATCGGGCCGCCTTCGGACGCGAGGCTGAAGGCCTCATGCAAGGGGCGGCTGCCCTCGATGGTGACGGCGCCCTTCTCGACCAGTTCCTGCAGCGCGGCAGGATCGTCGGTGCTGCGGATCGCCGTGCGCACCGGCAGCACCCGGCCGCGGTCGATGTCGCGGGTGAAGGCGGCGACATAGTCGTCGGCCGGGTTGAGCACGATCTCGGCCGGCCTGCCGACCTGCGCCAGGCGGCCGTCCTTCATCACCGCGACATGGTCGCCGAGCGTCAGCGCCTCGTTGAGGTCATGGGTGATGAAGATGATGGTGGTGCGGTAGCGGCGCTGTAATTCCATCAGCTCGCCCTGCATGTCGCGCCGGATCAGCGGATCGAGCGCGCTGAACGGCTCGTCCATGAGCAGGATCTCGGGATCGAGCGCCAGCGCCCGGGCAAGGCCGACGCGCTGCTGCATGCCGCCGCTGAGGTTGGAGGGGTAACGGTCCCCCCAGCCGGCAAGGCCGACATTCTCCAGCGCCTTCAGCGCCTTCTCGCGCCGCTCGGCCTTGGCCATGCCGCGCATCTTGAGCCCGTATTCGACATTCTCGGCCACGGTGCGGTGCGGCAGCAGCGCGAAATGCTGGAACACCATGGTGATCTTGCCGAGCCGCAATTCGCGCAGGCGATCCTCGGAGACGTTGACGATGTCCTCGCCGTCGATCTCGATGGAGCCGACGGACGGATCGTGCAGCCGGTTGAGGCAGCGCACCAGCGTGGACTTGCCCGAGCCGGACAGGCCCATGACCACGAAGATCTCGCCGGCCTCGACCGAGAAGGAGACGTTGTTGATGGCGAGCACCGCGCCGGTGCGCTTGAGGATGTCGCCCTTGGAAACGCCCTGGCGCGCCAGTTCGAGCGCTTCGCCGGCATTGGTGCCGAAGGCCTTGCTGACGCCGCGCACCTCGATGCGTCTGGCCGATTGCGAACTGGTCGGAGGTTCCGGGGTCTGCGTTCCGTGCATCAAGGGCGGCCTCCCGGTGAAACGGGAGCGATTGCCGGGGCGCCGGTGGTGGCGCATTCATATGCCGGAGTGCGGAAAGTGAAGATTTCGGCGCGGTTCCCATCCGGGAAGATGTGGAAGGCGCCGGGCGTTGCCTGGCAGTCGGCTTTCCCACGAGCGGAAAAGCCTGATTTCGATACTGGGATGACTCGTCTCCTCATCGTTCCTGCCCCCAATGCTCGTCCCGGGTTCCCAGCCGGTCGGCTTTCTATTTTGAGGGTCATGATTTCAAGCTTACCCCAGGGTTGTAAACCCCAAGGCCCCGAATGATAGGCATTACACCATGTAATGCAACCCGTAATGAAAGAAACCGGGACCCTACGCCTCGGAGAAGGCTGCAACGGCTTCCGGCTGGACGATGTCCGGCTGGGCGCGCTCCGCACGGATCCAGCGCAGGAAGGCATCCACCTGCGGCTTGACTGGCTGGCCGTTGCGCAGCACCACGAAGTAGGATTCGCGCGTGCGCAGCGACTCGGCGGAGACGCGCACCAGCCGGTTCTGCAACAGAAGATCGTGGACCAGCCTGTGCCAGCCGAGCGCGATGCCTTCGCCGCGCATCGCGGCATGGATGGCGTCGGTGTAGAAGCTGCAGCTCAACGTCACATTGCGGGGCGCGGCACCGTGGCCGAAGGCGTTGAGCCAGCGGTCCCAGCCGATCCAGCTCGGATCGGGAGAATCGCTGACGATCAGGCTGTGGCGGGTGAGATCGGCCACACAGTCGGGCGAGCCGTGGGCGGCCAGATAGTCGGGGCTGCACACCGGGAAAACATCGTCATTGAACAATATGATCGCCCGCCCGTCGGGCCAGTTGCCCTCGCCGTAGCGGATAGCGATGTCGACGTCCTCGCGCAGCAGGTTCACATTGGCGTCCTGGCTGATCACCTTCAGCCGGATCTCGGGGTGCCGGCGGCGGAAGTCGGAAATCTTCGGCAGCAGCCAGAAATGCGAGAAGGCCACCGACGCCGAGATGACCAGTTCGCCGGCGCTGGTTTCGGCGGTCAGAGACTGCACGGTGCGGGTGATGGTGCCCAGCGCCTCGGACATGGACTTCGACAAGGTCTGGCCGCGCTCGGTCAGTTCGATCGAGCGGTGCAGGCGGCGGAAAAGCTGGAAGCCCAGGTTCTGCTCCAAAGCCTGCACCTGACGGCTCACCGCCGCCTGGGTGATGCCGAGTTCGGCCGCGGCGCGGGTGAAGCTCAACTGCCGCGCGGCGGCTTCGAACACCACCAGCGACGTCATCGAGGGAAGCTGACGGCGAAAACCAGACATGAGCCTGCCTTATGCTTGAAACCGCATGATGGTCCGGAAGCCGGCATCCGGCAAGCCTCCTGTCGCGCTCACGTGCCCCTCGGCTTGGCGCGGCTGGTGGCCTCAGCCAGCAGCGGGTTCTCCGGCCAGACATGCTTGGGATAGCGCCCGCGCATGTCGGAGCGAACATCGGCCCACGAGCCCCGCCAGAAGCCGGGCAGGTCGCGGGTCGTCTGGATCGGCCGGTGCGCAGGCGACAGCAGCTCCAGCGTCAGCGGCACGGTGCCGCCGGCGATGGCGGGATGCTTGCTGAGTCCGAACAATTCCTGCACGCGGATGGCCAGAACCGGCTGCTCGCCATCGTAGCGGATCGGCACGCGACTGCCCGACGGCGCGTCGAAATGGGTGGGGGCCAGCGCATTGATACGCCGCTGCAAATCATGCGGCACCAATGCGGTGAGGCCGTCTGCAAGCGCGCCGCCGCCGATGGAGGAAAGCGAAGCCGCGCCGTTCAGGAAGGGCAAAAGCCATTCCTCCAGCCGGGCAACGAGCGCCTCGTCCGCCATGTCCGGCCAGGGCTCGCCCAGCCCCTTGTGCAGCCAGGACAGGCGCTGGCGCAGCGTCGTCGCTTGCCTGTCCCATGGCAGGATGGAGAGCCCGTGGGCGCGCACCGCATCGAGCACGGCTTCATTCGCCTCGTCACCCTTCGGGGCGGGCAGCATGCGCTCGGAAAGCACGATGGCACCGAGCCGGCTCTGCTCGCGCACCCGCACGCTGCGGCGCTCCAGATCGAACAGCGTCTCGCGGCGGCTTTCGATGTCGTGGCCGAGCAAGGCGCGGATATCGTCCTCGCCGACGGCGGCCGCTGCGGTGATGCGCGCGTTCTGCGCCTTGCCCTGCGAGTCCGCGACGACGAGGAAAGGCTCTCCGGCCAGCGGATCGGACGCATCGAGCATGGCGCCCGAGCCATTGGCGAGGACGAAGCGCCCGCGCTCGCCGCGCGCCTTGGCGACGCGATCCGGCCATGCATGGAGCAGCAGGGCGCCGGGGGTGGAAGGGTCCCCACCCCTGTAACCCTTGCCGGCGCTGCGCGCCAGCCGCTCGGCCAATTGCCGCGCCGCATTGGCGCGCGGCGAGCGTTCGCCGGCAAGGCGCATCAGCCGCCGCTCCAGATCGACGCTGTCGCCGCCCAGTCCGCGCTCGGTCAGGAGCACGGCGAGCACGGCGGCATCCCGCTCATCGCCGCTTCGGGCCGCCTCGGCCACCATATGCGCAAGCCGCACCGGCAGGGCGAGGCGGCGCATCGCCTGTCCGGCTTCGGTGAGGCGGCCGTCCGCATCGACGGCGCCCAGCGTGCGCAGCAGGTTGCGGGCCTCGTTGAGCGCCGGGCCGGGAGGCGGATCGAGGAAGGCGAGGCTGGCGGGATCGGCAACGCCGAAGGCCGCGCAATCAAGCACCAGCCCTGACAGATCGGCGGCGAGGATTTCCGGCGGCGTGAAGGCGGGCAGCGCTGCCGTCTGCTCGGCCCGCCACAGGCGGATCGCCACGCCGGGTTCGGTGCGGCCGGCGCGGCCGGCGCGCTGGTCGGCGGAGGCGCGCGACACCCGCACCGTCTCCAGCCGCGTCAGCCCGCTGGCCGGCTCGTAGTGCGGCAGCCGCGCCAGCCCGCTGTCGATGACGACGCGCACGCCGTCGATGGTGATCGATGTCTCGGCGATGGCGGTGGCCAGCACCACCTTGCGCCGGCCGGGCGGCGGCGGGCGGATGGCGGCGTCCTGCGCCTTGGCGTCCATCATGCCGTAAAGGGGCACGATATCGGTATCGACCCCGACGCGGCCTTCCAGCCGTTCGGCGGTGCGCTCGATCTCGCGCTGGCCGGGCAGGAAGGCGAGCACGCTGCCGGTCTCCTCGGCAAGGGCCGCGCGAGTGGCGGCGGCCATGGCGTCCTCGACCGGGGTGCCGGCGGGGCGCTCCTGATAACGGATGTCTATCGGGAACGACCGGCCCTCGCTCTCGATCACCGGCGCGCCGTCCAGCAGTTTTGCCACGCGCGCGCCGTCCAGCGTCGCCGACATGACCAGCAGCCGCAGATCGGGACGCAGCGCACCCTGCACGTCGAGCGCCAGCGCGAGACCGAAATCGCCATCCAGCGAGCGTTCGTGGAACTCGTCGAAGATCACCGCCCTGACGCCCGGCAGTTCGGGATCGTCGAGGATCATGCGTGCCAGCACGCCCTCGGTGGCGACAAGGATGCGGGTGCGCTCCGACACGCGCTTTTCCATGCGCATGGCATACCCGACCACACCACCCGGCTCCTCGCCGAGCAGGGACGCCATGCGCCTCGCGGCGGCGCGCGCGGCCAGCCGGCGTGGCTCCAGAAGCACGATGGTGCCACTGTTACGCCAGCCGGCCTCGAGCAGGGCCAGCGGCACCAGCGTCGTCTTGCCGGCACCCGGAGGCGCGACCAGCACCGCCTTGTTGCCCTTGTCGAGCGCTGCGGCGAGATCGGCCAGAGCGGCGGTGACCGGAAGCTCCGGCAGCGAAACGGCGCTCATGGAGGGCTCAGACCGGCTCCCAGCCGTCATGCGTGCCGGCCCGGAAGATGGCGTCGATGACCTTCTGGTTCGCCACCGAGTCCTCCAGCGTGAAGACACGGTCCCTGCCGCCGGCGGCCGCGCGGACGAAAGCCTCGACCTGCAGGCGATATTGCTGTGCCCCGGGAAAGCGGAACAGCTGCGCCGCATCGTGGTCCTGGTTGTGCAGCGTCACCCGCTGGTCGTCATAGAGCCCGGCGTTGAAGGGGGAGGCAATTTCTATGAAGCCCTTGTCGCCGTGGAACACCATGATCTGGCGGGCGGCCATCTGCGTCGAGAGATAGAAGGACAGTTCGAAACCGCCGAAATCGGCGCGCACCGAGGAATAGATGTCGGTGCCGAACGTCGCGTCGCGCTCGATGGCCGCCTGCACCCGCACAGGCTCGCCGCCCGTCGTGAAGCGCGTCGTCACGACCGGATAGACGCCGATGTCCGGCAGCGCGCCGCCGCCGAGATCGAGCTGGTTGCGCATGTTGTGCGGATCGACATTGAAGTAGGAAAAGGCGCCCTGCACATGGCGCAGCCGGCCGACGGCCCCTTCCGCGATCAGCGCGCGCACCTTGAGCCATTGCGGATGGTGAACGACCATGAAGGCCTCGCTGACCAGCACCTTGTGCCGATCGCGCAGCGCGATCAGCGGGGCGATGTCGGCGGCCTTCAGCGCCAGCGGCTTTTCCACCAGCACATGCTTGCCGGCCTCGATGGCCTTCGCCGCCCATTCGACATGCTGCGAGGTCGGCAGGGGAATGTAGACGCCATCCACCTCCGCAGAGGCCAGCAGCTCCTCATAGGAGCCGAAGGCGTGCGGGGCATTCCACCGGTCCGCCAGTTGCCGGGCGCGGGCCGGGTCGCGGCTGGCGATGGCTGCCACCACGCCGTTTTCCGAAGCGGCGATGGCCGGCAACAGATGGTCGCGGGCGATCTTCGCCGTCGAAAGGATACCCCAGCGGAACATGCTACTGCCTCCAGAATTGCCGGCCCGGATTTGCCCCAAAGGGGCGGAAATGCCAAGCGGTCGCCACAACAGGTTTTAGTCGCGCCAGCGAAAGAAATCCACGAAGGCGCGAAGCGCCGGGCGCATCTGCTTGCGGCTGGGATAGTAGACGAAGAACCCGTCAAAGGGCGGGCACCAGTCTTCCAGCAGGCGCACCAGCCGGCCCTCGGCCAATGGCTGGCGCACATAATCCTCGAAGAGGAAAGCAATGCCGGCGCCGTCGAGCGCGGCCTGCACGATCCCCCTGTCCTCACCGAGGATCAGCGGGCCGTCCACGTCCATGACGACCTCCTCGCCGGCCTTTTCGAACTCCCAGCGATAGATGACGCCGCTGGAAAAGCGGAAGCGGATGCAGCGGTGGCCGGCAAGGTCGCGCGGATGACGCGGCAGCGCCCTGCTCTCGATATAGGAGGGCGCCGCGACGACCGCGCTGCGCAGTTGCGGCCCGATGCGCACGGCGATCATGTCGCGTTGCAGGCTTTCGCCAAGCCGCACGCCGGCATCGAAGCCGCCTTCCACGACATCGGTGAAGCGGTCCTCGTTGACGATCTCGAGCCTGATATCCGGATAGGCGGCCGCGAAGGCGCCAAGGCGCGGCGCCAGCGCAAGCTCGGCGGCTGTGCGCGGAACGTTCAGGCGCAGGTTTCCCGCCGGCCGGTCACGCGCTTCCACCGCCTGCGTCAGCGCAAGGTCGATCTCCGACAGCGCCGGCCGCAGCCGCTCCAGCAGGACCGCCCCCTCCTCGGTAAGCGCGACGCTGCGCGTCGTGCGCGCCAGAAGCCGTACGCCCAGCCGCGCCTCCAGCGCCGAAACGGCATGGCTGACGGCCGACGGGGCAATGCCCAGTTCCCGTGCGGCGGCCCGGAAGCTGCCGTTCCGGGCGACCGCCGCGAAGACCGGGAGATGGGAAAGCTCATGACGCGACATTAATCTAAAATACAGAACAGCCAGTGCTCAAACAAACGGATTATCGAACGGCGGCTTGGCTCCTATCTCTGCCGCATCCCACAAAGGAGGCTTGCAGATGCAACCACGCAAACTTGGACCGGAACTCACCGTCAATCCCGTCGGCCTCGGCTGCATGGGCATGAGCTTCGCCTATGGCGGGCAGGAGGAAAAGGAGTCCATCGCCACATTGCACCGGGCCGTCGAGATCGGCGTCGATTTCTTCGACACGGCCGAGGTCTACGGCCCGTTCGAGAACGAACGCCTCGTCGGCAAGGCGTTGAAGGGCAGGCGCGACAAGGTCACCATCGCCACCAAGTTCGGCTTCAGGATCAGCGATGAAGGCACCGGGGCCGAGCGCATGGTGGGCGTGGACAGCCGCCCCGAGCACGTCAAGGCGGTAGCGGAAGCGTCGCTGAAGCGCCTCGGCATCGACGTCATCGATCTTTACTATCAGCACCGCGTCGATCCCTCGGTGCCGATCGAGGACACGGTGGGCGCGATGGCCGATCTGGTGCGGGAGGGCAAGGTGCGCGCGCTCGGCCTTTCGGAGGTGAGCGCGCAGACCTTGCGGCGCGCCCATGCCGTTCACCCGATTGCCGCCGTGCAGAGCGAATATTCGCTGTGGAGCCGCGAGCCGGAAGGCGAGATCTTCGCCGTCTGCCGCGACCTCGGCATCGGCTTCGTGCCGTACAGCCCGCTTGGGCGCGGCCTGCTCACCGGCACGATCCGCAAGGCGGAAGTCCTCGGCGAAGATGACTGGCGCCGCACCCTGCCGCGTTTCCAGGCACAGGCGATGGAAGCGAATTCGAGACTGGTGGCGCTGCTGGAACAGATGGCAGAGGGCAAGGGCGTGACGCCGGCGCAGTTGGCGCTTGCCTGGGTGCTGCATCAGGGCGATTTCATCGTGCCGATCCCCGGCGCGCGCCGCATCGCCCACCTCGAACAGAATGTCGCGGCAGCGGAGATACGGCTGAGCGACACCGAGGTCGCCAATATCGGCGACGCACTTTCGCCCGAAAAGGTGGCCGGCAAGCGCTACACCGAAGAAGCGCTCGCGCTCACCAACGGCTGAAACGATTGCGGGCAGGCGGAGCGATCCGCCTGCCCGCTTCTTCGTTCTTCAGGCAGATCAGGCCCGCAGCGCGCCGCCGGTCTGCTTCTTCACATTCTCGACGATGCGGCCGGCCAGCGCTTCGAAATCCTCGTCCGTGAGGGTCTTCTCGACCGGCTGGATGGTGACTTCGATGGCGATGGATTTCTTGCCCTCGCCAAGCGCTGCGCCCTCGAAAATGTCGAACACGCCGACATCGGTGACCAGCTTCTTGTCGGCGGCCAACGCCGCCTTCACCAGCGCGCCGGCCTCCACCGTCCTGTCGACGACGAAGGCGAAGTCGCGCTTCACCGCCTGGAACGCGGACAGTTCCAGCTTCGGCTTGGTGCGGGTCGGCTTGGCCTTGGGCTCGGGGATGGCGTCCACGAACACCTCGAAGCCGGCGAGCGGCCCGCTGGCGTCGAGCGCTTCCAGCGTCTTCGGATGGAACTCGCCGAAATGGCCGAGCACCACCTTGGGGCCGAGCTTGATGACGCCCGAACGGCCCGGATGATACCAGCCGGGGGCGGCGGCTTCGATCTGCAAGCGGTCCACCGGTGCGCCGCAGGCTTCCAGAACGGCGATGGCATCGGCCTTGGCGTCGTAGACGCCGACGGGGGCGGCGTTGCCGTTCCAGTGGCGGCCGGAGCCGTCCAGCTTCGCCGTGCCGCGACGGATGCCGGCGGCGACGCGGCGCTGCTTTTCGGGCGTGTCGCCCTCATAGGTGCCGGACACCTCGAACAGGGCGACGTCGCCCATGCCGCGATCCGCGTTGCGCTGGGCGGCGGCGATCAGGCCGGGCAGCAGCGACGGGCGCATGTCGGACATATCCGATGCGATCGGATTGGCGAGCTTCAGCGCCTCCTGCCCGCCGCCGAACAGTTCGGCGTGCCTTGCCGGAATGAACGACCAGGTGACCGCCTCCAGCATGCCGCGCACGGCCAGCGCGCGCCGGGCGAAGCGGCTGCGGACCTGCAAGGTGGTGAGGATCTTGCCGTTGACCGCATCATGGCTGGACAGCGGGCGCGGCGCGATCTCGTCGACGCCGTGGATGCGCATCACCTCCTCCACCAGATCGGCCTTGCCGTCGACATCCGGCCGCCAGGACGGCACCTCGACATCGACCACGTCGCCATGGCCGAGCGGCCTGAAGCCAAGCCGGGTGAGGATCGACAGGCTCTCGTCCCCCGGCACGTCGAGGCCGGTGAGCCGCTTCACTTCCGACAGCGGGAAGGAGACGATTTTCGGCGTGTGGCCGGCATAGCCGACGACCTGCGTCTCGGTCGGCTCGCCGCCGCACAGGTCCAGCACCATGCGGGTGGCCAGTTCCAGCCCCGGCACCATGAATTCGGGATCGACCCCGCGCTCGAAGCGATAGCGCGCATCGGTGATGATGCCCAGCGTGCGGCCGGTGCGGGCGACGTTGAGGGCATTCCACAGCGCCGATTCGATCAGCACGTCGGTGGTGTTCTCGTCGCAGCCGGAATGCTCGCCGCCCATGATGCCGGCGATGGATTCGACACCATTGTCGTCGGCGATGACGCACATGTCCGCCGTCAGCTCGTATTCGCGCCCGTCCAGCGCCAGCACCTTGTCGCCCTCGCGGCCATGGCGCACGGTGATATTGCCGGCGACCTTGGCGGCGTCGAAAACATGCAGCGGCCGGCCACGGTCGAAGGTGACGTAGTTGGTGATGTCGACCAGCGCGTTGATCGGCCGCAGGCCGATGGCCAGCAGCCGCTGCTGCATCCACTTCGGCGAGGGACCGTTCTTCACCCCGCGCACGAGGCGCAGCGCGAAGCCGGGACACAGGTCGGGCGCCTCGATGGTCAGCTTCACCGGGCATTCGCCCTTGCCGGCGACGGGTTCGACCGGAGCCTCCCTGAGCTTGCCGAGGCCGGAGGCGGCGAGATCGCGGGCGATGCCTTGGACGCTCGTCGCGTCGGGACGGTTGGGGGTCAGGTTGATCTCGATGACCGGATCGTCCAGCCCCGCCCAGCTCGCATAGGCGGTGCCAACCGGCGCATCGGCCGGCAGGTCGATGATGCCGTCATGCTCGTCGGAAAGCTGCAATTCGCGTTCCGAGCACATCATGCCGTGGCTCTCGACGCCGCGGATCTTGCCGACCGAGAGCGTCACGTCGATGCCGGGCACATAGGTGCCGGGCGCGGCGAAGGCGCCGACCAGGCCGGCCCGCGCATTGGGCGCGCCGCACACGACCTGAACGGGCGCGCCCGATCCGGTATCCACCGACAGAACGCGCAGCTTGTCGGCGTCGGGGTGCTTTTCGGCGGTGAGGACCTTCGCGATGACGAAGGGCTTGAGGGCGGCCTTGTCATCGACATTTTCGACCTCGAGCCCGATGGCGGTCAGCCGCTCGACGATCTCGTCGAGCGTGGCTTCGGTTTCGAGGTGGTCTTTCAGCCAGGAGAGGGTGAACTTCATTTTTCTGTCCCTTGCCGCTCGATCAGTTGCTCAGTCCGCCGAACAGGGTCGGCATGTCGAGCGGGCGGAAGCCGTAATGCTGCAGCCAGCGCACATCGGCGTCGAAGAACGCGCGCAGGTCCGGCATGCCGTATTTCAGCATGGCGATGCGGTCGATGCCCATGCCCCAGGCGAAGCCCTGATACTCGTCCGGATCGAGCCCACCGGCGCGCAGCACATTGGGGTGGACTATGCCGCAGCCGAGGATTTCCATCCAGTCGCTGCCCTCGCCGAAGCGCACCTCGCCCGGCCGCGAGCGGTCGCACTGGATGTCCACTTCCAGCGACGGCTCGGTGAAGGGGAAGAAGCTCGGGCGGAAGCGCATCTTCACCTGCGGCACCTCGAAGAAGGCCTTGCAGAACTCCTCCAGCACCCACTTCATGTTGGCGACGTTGGCGGTCTTGTCGATGACCAGCCCCTCGACCTGATGGAACATGGGCGAGTGGGTGGCATCCGAATCCTGACGGTAGGTCTTGCCGGGGATGACGATGCGGATCGGCGGCTTCTGCGCCTCCATGGTGCGGATCTGCACCGGCGAGGTGTGGGTGCGCAGCACCTTGCGCTCGCCCTTCTCGTCCGGCTGGAAGAAGAAGGTGTCGTGCATCTCGCGCGCCGGGTGGCCTTCGGGGAAGTTCAGCGCGGTGAAATTGTAGTAGTCGGTCTCGATGTCCGGCCCTTCCGCGATGGCGAAGCCGAGGTCGCCGAAGATGGCGGCGATCTCGTCGATCACCTGGCTGATCGGATGGATGCGGCCGCGCTCGGCCGGCGAGGCGCGCACGGGTAGCGTCACGTCGACCTTCTCGGCCTCCAGCCGCGCCGCGATGGCCACGTCGCGCAGTTCGGCGCGGCGCGCGGAGAGGGACTCGGTGACGCGGTTCTTGAGGCCGTTGATCGCCGGGCCCTTCACCTGCCGCTCCTCCGGGCTCATCGCGCCCAGCGTCTTCAGCAGTTCCGAGACCGAGCCCTTCTTGCCCAGCGCCGAGACGCGAACCGCTTCCAATGCGGCTTCGTCGCCGGCGCCGGCAATCGCATCCGACAGCGTTCGTTCGAGTTGGTCGATATCCGTCATGATTGTCCTCTTGGCCGCTCGCGGCCGGTGGCTTGAAGGGAAGACGCGGGTGCCGCGGCGGCATCGAGCGCGCTTTTCAGGAAAGACGTGGCCTGCACCGCATAGAGCGCGTCCTTGCCGAGCAGGCTTTCGGGCAGCAGCCGCAGCGGCGCCATCCAGCGGTGGAAGAAGCCGACGAGCTGCGCCAGCGCCGGCACCACGGCGGCGGGCGCGGCGGCGCGCCAGGCGGAAAAGGCGCGCATCTGCGCGCCCGGCAGGGCGGCGCGCGACGATATTTGCAGGAACAGCAGCCACAGGTCGCGGGCCTGCGCCATCGGCAGCGACATGACCGCCTCGGGCTCCTCCTCGAAGTCGAGGAAGCCGACGCGGCCCTGTGCCAGGAACATGTCGCGTGGGTGCGGCCTGCCGTGGCACAGCCCGGCGCGATGCGCCTCGCCCAGCCCCTGCGCAAGCCTGACGAGCAAGTCGTCATGGGCGGCGGCATCCATGGAGCGCAGTTCGCCGAGGCGCTTCTGGGCGCTTTCGCCCACATCGGAAAGCACCAGCACCGATGGTCCGCTGGACAGAATATCGGCGCCCGGGAAGCCGGCAGCGCGGAAGCGTTCCATCTTGCGCCGCTCGCGCTCCAGCCCGGATTGCCCCCCCGCGCGCGCCGACGAGCGCAGGAAGACCGGAAGCAGCGGCGAGACCAGCGCATGCAGCACCTTGCCGAAGGGCATGCGCTCGACATCGTAGCGCTTGATCCAGAGGCGCCGGCCCTCGACCTCGACGCACGCCACGCGCAGATGCGCATACGCCGCGACAAGGCCCGGCAGGCTTGCCAGACCTTCGGCGGAGAGCGCCCCTGTGTTGTCTTTTGCGTGCATGCTCATCGCATTCCATAAGAAAACCCGCGCCAGCCCTGCCAGCGCGGGTTTCCCAAATCGTGTTGTTGCAGAAGCTTCGGGAAAACGCTGGCTTAAGCTACAGCGCTCTCAAAAGCGTTCGGCGTGGTGTCCTTGAGGTATTCCAGCGCGGTCTTCGACTTCGCCACCAGCGCGGCGAAAGCCTGCGGCTCATGAATGGCCATGTCCGATAGAACCTTGCGGTCGATCTCGATGCCAGCCTTGTTGAGGCCGTCGATGAAACGGCCGTAGGTCAGGCCGTGCTCGCGCACCGCGGCGTTGATGCGCTGGATCCACAGGGCGCGGAAATTGCGCTTGCGGTTCTTGCGGTCGCGATAGGCGTACTGCAGCGACTTCTCGACCGCCTGCTTGGCGATGCGGATGGTGTTCTTGCGACGGCCGTAGAAACCGGAAGCGGCCTTCAGGACCTTCTTGTGCTTGGCGTGGGCGGTAACGCCCCTTTTTACACGTGCCATGTCATGATCTCCTTAAATCGTTCCAACCGGCTCAGAGGCCGCCGCCGTTCGGCAGAAAATTCTTGATGACCTTCTTGGCATCCGGCTCGGCGAGAACCATGGTGCCGCGGGCATCGCGGATGAACTTGTTGGTACGCTTGATCATGCCGTGGCGCTTGCCGGCGGCAGCCGAAAGCACCTTGCCGGTGCCGGTGATCTTGAACCGCTTCTTGGCGGACGATTTGGTCTTCATCTTGGGCATTTTGCTTGTCCTTTTCTGAATGCCTCACAATCGAGGCTAGGCGTTCCAGGCCGACCAAAGCCTGGAAAGCATAAGAAACCGCCACGGCATGCCCTGCCGGGCGGCTTTCCTGAACGGCGGGTCTATACGGCAAAGCGGGCGCAAGCGCAACACCTTGCCTGCGCGACGAAACCGCCCCTTACGGCACGGTGAACAGCACCGGCAGGATGCCGGCCATCTGGGCGCCGTCGATGGATTCGAAAACCGGCATGGCCAGCAGGAACACCAGCCCGTCGAGCAGCGTGGTCTTGAGCAGGCGCGGCTGGAACGAACCCGTGTCGCCCTCGTCATAGAGCGACAGGTCGGGAATGAAGCGCGGGACGCGGGCCAGATAGGCCTCGTAGGGCGCGCCCAGCACCTCCTTCAGGAAGCGTTCCTCGCGCAGGATCACAAAATGGAAGGCGAAGGCGCACAAAAGCGCGAAGCCGAACATGGCGGTCAGCGAGCCCATCTGCGCGCCGACACCGGCGGCGGCCAGAGTCGAGAACACATAGAGCGGATTGCGGGTGATCGAATAGGGGCCGCCGGTCACCACCTCGGCCGACTTGCGGCCGCCGATATAGAGCGTCGACCACAGCCGCCCGACGATGCCGAGGAAGATCAGCAATATGCCGAACATCTCGATGGTTTCGTGGACGACGGATTCGGGCGGATAGATGGACTGGCCGACCAGCAGCAGGGCGCACAACAGCACGACCAGGACCGCGAGGATACGGCGGCGGGCGCGCTGGTAACCGCTCAGGTTCGGCCTTTCGGCCTGCTGCTTGACGATGCCTTCGCCCATGACCTCACCCCGGATCGCGCTTCCTCGATCGCATGAACACGGCCTTGAGGCAGGAAAGAGGCGCCCTCCCCCTGATCCGGCCTCGGGCCGGCGGGGGAGAGAAAGCGGCGCGCCTGCGGGTGACGGTCAGCGCGGCGCCAGCACCATCATCATCTGGCGGCCTTCGAGCTTGGGCTCGGCCTCGACCTTGGCGATGGTCGCGGTCTCCTCGCGCACCTTGTTGAGGAGCTGCATGCCAAGTTCCATATGCGCCATCTCGCGGCCGCGGAAGCGAAGCGTGACCTTGACCTTGTCGCCGTCCTCGAAGAACCGGCGCGCCGCGCGCATCTTCACCTCGTAATCGTGGTCGTCGATGTTCGGGCGCATCTTGATCTCCTTGATCTCGATGACCTTCTGATTCTTGCGGGCTTCCGCCGCCTTCTTCTGGGTGGCGTATTTCAGCTTGCCGAGGTCGAGGATCTTGACGACCGGCGGATTGGCATTGGGGGAAATCTCGACGAGGTCCAGCCCGACCTCTTCGGCCAGCATGAGGGCTTCGCTGGTGGCAAGTTCGCCGCGGTTGTTGCCGTCGGCATCGATAAGCTGGACGCGGGGGACCCTGATGTCCCGGTTAGCGCGCGGCCCTTCCTTGACGGGCGCTGCTGCTTTGAAAGGTCTGCGAATGGTCGTATTCTCCTCGAACTGTTGATCTGCGCATACGGACGCGCCTATGTGGGGAGCGCGTGCGCGGTGTCAATAGCACAGCGAACAGCAAAAATCACCATACTCCATTGCAAGTGCCTGCATCGGAATTGCATCTGTCGGCATGGGACGAAGAAATCGCGGGAAGGTTTCCCGGACCGCCGATCGCTGGCGGCGCGGTCCGGCCGGAGGAACAAGGGCAAGCGGAAGGAAGCCTGTCATGATCGCATCGCAAGTCGAATTCCTGGATGTCGACGGCACATCCATCGCCGTGCGCCGTCAGGAGGGCGATGTGCCCGGCGTGGTCTGGCTGGGCGGATACAAGTCCGACATGCTGGGCACCAAGGCCGAGGCGCTGGCCGAGTGGGCCGCCGGACAGGGCCGGGCCTTCGTGCGCCACGACTATTCCGGCCATGGCGAATCCGGCGGCGCGTTCGAGGACGGCACGATCTCGAAATGGCTGCGCGAGAGCCTCGCGGTGTTCGCCCGCTACACCCGCGGCCCGCAGGTTCTGGTCGGCTCGTCAATGGGCGGCTGGGTCGCGCTGCGCATGGTGCAGGAACTGCTCAAGGCCGGCGAAAGCCGCGTCAGGGGACTGGTGCTGATCGCGCCGGCGCCAGACTTCACCGCCGAGCTGGTGGAGCCGGCCATGACCGGCGACCAGCGCCGCGACCTGGCCGAGCAGGGCTACTTCCAGATACCGTCCGACTATGCGGACGAGCCCTATATCTACACGCGCGCGCTGATCGAGGACGGTCGCGACAACCTCATGATGGGCGGCCCGATCGACACCCACTGCCCGGTCCATATCCTGCAGGGCATGCTGGACGATTCCGTGCCGCACGGCCATGCGCTCAAGCTGGTCAGCCTGCTGCCGGCGGATGACGTGACGCTGTCGCTCGTGCCCGACGGCGACCACCGCCTGTCGCGGCCCCAGGACATCGAGCTTCTGATCGGGGCGGTGCGCGAGATGACGGCCCGCGCCAGCCAGCCGGAGGCATAGGCAGGCAGGCGCATTTCCACCACCTGCCCGACCCGCGAAAAAAGACAACGGCATCAACCGCATATACGGGTGACGCGGATTTTGTCTTGAATCGCCTTTTTCGCCTTCCCATCTCGTTTTCAGGCAGCCGGAACGGCTGGCTCCAACTGAAGGAACGCGAAGAAAATGAACACGACTGCACTGATCCGCCCGGCCTGGACGCCGGCGACCATCACGCTGATGGTGATCGGCTTCATGGTGTTCTGGCCGCTCGGCCTTGCCATGCTCGCCTACATCATCTGGGGCGACCGGCTCGAAGGCTTCAAGAAGGACGTCAACCGCGCGACCGACGGCATCTTCGCCGGCTGCCGCCGGGGCGCCGACAAGGCACAGCGCTGGGGCCACACCCGCACCGGCAACGTCGCCTTCGACGACTGGCGCGAGAAGGAACTGGCCCGTCTCGACGAAGAGCGCCGCAAGCTCGACGAGATGCTGAACGAGTTCGACGAATATGCGCGTGAACTGCGCCGCGCCAAGGACCAGGAAGAGTTCGACCGCTTCATGGCCCAGCGCAACCGCGCGACCGCGCCCACAACGCAGGCTCCGAAGAAGCGCGGCAAGCCGGACGACAATCTGCTCGACGACTGATCTTGCCGGCCCACGGCATTTGCAGGCGGCGTCGCTTCGGCGGCGCCGTTCGCTTAGACCCTTTCATCCCCCATCCATCCCGCCGGCGAATCGCCTATGGTAGCGCCATGTCCTTCGGCTTCTTTCGCAATCTCAACAGGACCGCGAAGCCCGCGCCGCAACCGGTGGAGCTGCGCGAGCACACGGTTGGCGGGCGCACGCTGCCGCTGCGGATCGTCGAGAACGGGCGCGCGCGCCGTCTGACCCTGCGCATCGATGCCGGCGGCCAGGGCCTGCGCATCACCGTGCCGCCGGGACTGCGGGTCGGCGAGGTCGACAATTTCCTCAACCGCCATCAGGGCTGGCTGGAGGAAAAGCTGGCCAAGGTGCCGGACCGGCCGCAGGTGCGGCCCGGCGTCAAGCTGCCGCTCTACGGCGTGCCGCACCTGATCGTGCACGAGCCGGGCAGGCGCGGCACGGTTGCCATCGGCGCGGACGAGACCGGCCCTGTGCTCGTCGTCCATGGCGAGCGCGTCCACCTGCCGCGCCGCGTGGCGGATTTCCTCAAGCGCGAGGCCCGCCGCGAGATCGGCGCGCTGGTGGACAAGCACACGGCCGCGGTCGGCCGCAAGGCCAAGGCGGTGCGCTTCAAGGACACGTCGAGCCGCTGGGGCTCCTGCACGGCCGACGGCACGCTGTCCTTCTCATGGCGCATCATGATGGCGCCGCGCCCGGTCATCAATTATCTGGTGGCGCACGAGGTCGCGCATCTGCGCGAAATGAACCACGGCCCGAAATTCTGGAAGCTGTGCGAGGAATTGTGCCCGGATACGCCACGCTGCAAGGCGTGGCTGAAACGCAACGGCTCGGCGCTCCAGGCGATCGCCTTCCAGTAAGCGCTCAGTCGTCCCCGTCCTCAATCGTCATTGGTGGCGTTGAGTTCGTCCGGATGCAGCGATTCCCCCTCATGGCGCGGCCACGGCAGAAAGTCCCGGTCGAAGCCGTCGCCGTCGAAATAGGCAAGCGCCCGCTGGCCTTCCGCGCCGTCCATCCCGGCACGCTCCAGCAGATAGGCGATGACCTCGCGGGCCTGCGCCAGCTTTTCCCTGGCTTCCCTTGTGCTGTCGCCGGTCATCTTCGTTTCGCCTCCACGCAATCCCAGAACAGGGCGGCGATGTCGGCGCCGCCGAAACGCCTGACCTCGCGGATGCCGGTCGGCGAGGTAACGTTGATCTCTGTCATATAGTCGCCGATCACGTCGATGCCGACCAGAATGAAACCGCGATCCCGCAGCGCGGGGCCGATCGCCTCGCAGATCTCGCGTTCGCGGCTTGTCAGCTCCGTCTTCTCGGCACGGCCGCCGACATGCATGTTGGAGCGCGATTCATGGTCGGCCGGCACCCGGTTGATGGCCCCGACGGGCTCGCCGTCGATGAGGATGATGCGCTTGTCGCCCTTGCGCACGTCCTTGAGGTAGCGCTGGACGATGAACGGCTCGCGGAACATCTGCGAGAACATTTCGAGCAGCGACGACAGGTTCTGGTCGTCGTCGCGCAGATGGAAGATGCCGGCGCCGCCATTGCCGTAGAGCGGCTTGATGATGATGTCGCCGAACTGGCGGCGGAAGGCGGCGACCTCGCCGGGGTCCTTGGTGATCAGCGTCTGCGGCATCAGGTCGGCGAATTCGGTGACGAAGATCTTCTCCGGACTGTTGCGCACCCACGCCGGATCGTTGACCACCAGCGTGGCCGGATGGATGCGCTCCAGTATGTGCGTGGTGGTGATGTAGTTCATGTCGAACGGCGGATCCTGGCGCAGCAGGATGACGTCCATTTCCGAGAGATCGGTGCGCACCGGCTCGCCCAGCGTGAAATGATTGCCCTTCTCGTCGCGCACCGTCATTTCCTCGATGCGGGCGAACACCTTGCCGTCGAGCAGCGACAGGCGGTCGGGCGTATAGTGGTAGAGAACATGGCCACGCCGCTGCGCTTCCAGCGACAGCGCGAAAGAGGTGTCGCCTTCTATCGACACGGTGGAGATATGGTCCATCTGGACCGCGATCTTGAGCGGCATGGGGGAGTCTCCGAGGGGTACGAGGCGTGAGATATAAGGAAGTTGGCGGGCCCTGCCAATGCGGCGGCCGGCGAAGAATTTCGCAATCGTGAAATATGATTTCGCCGGATACTTTTCCTAAAGGCTTTGCTGCCAAGGTCCGCCACGAGCCTCTTTTTACCCTTTCCAGGAAGCGCAATGCATACGCCGTTTGGCAGCCGGCAGATCAGCAGGGACGGCAACGAGCTGGCTTCGACCGACGCCTTGACCGGGTTGGGCAATCACCGGCGCTTCTGCGACCGCGTCGAGCGCCTGATCCGCGACCGGGCCGACGATCCCGCCCCCTTCGCCATCGGCATACTCGACCTCGACGGCTTCAAGCCGATCAACGATCTGTTCGGCTACCAGGCCGGCGACCACATCCTGGCCCAGATCGCCATGCGGCTGCGCGCGTCCATGGACAGCCACTCCTCGGTCTGCCGCATCGGGGCCGACGAGTTCGCCTTCCTGTGCCCCATGGTGTTCAGCGAAGAGGCGGTGTCGGAGCGGGCGCGCACGCTGATCGAGATCCTGTCCGCCCCCTACGACGTCGGCGAACGCACGGCCCGGCTGTCGGCCTCGGCCGGCTGCTCGCTGTTCTACTCGCAGGACGAGACCACCGAGATCCTGCTGAACAAGGCCGAAACCGCCCTCTACCACGCCAAGCGCTCGGGGCGCGGGCAGGTGATGGTCTACACGCGCGAGATGGAGGAAGCGGCCCGGCGCGTGACCCATATCGAACAGGCATTGCGCCGCGCGGTCTCGGTCGGCGAGGTGGAACCGCATTTCCAGCCGATCGTGAATCTCGCGACGCGGCGCATCATCGGCTTCGAGACGCTGGCGCGGTGGACCGACAGGGACCTGGGGCCGATGTCGCCGGCGGTGTTCATCCCCATCGCCGAGGAGCGCGGCATCATCGGGCCGCTGTCGCAGCTCATGCTGCACAAGGCGGCGGAAACGGCGAGCGCCTGGCCACAGGACCTGTTCCTGTCCTTCAACCTTTCCCCCTCGCAGCTCGTCGACCAGAACACCGGCCGCCACATCCTCGCGACGCTGGAGCGCACCGGCCTCGACCCATGCCGGCTGGAGGTCGAGATCACCGAAACCGGCCTGATGAGCGACCCGGCCTCGGTCGCCAAGATCATCGACGACCTGCGCCGCCATGGCATCCACGTCGCCCTCGACGATTTCGGCACCGGCCAGTCCTCGCTCGGCCGGCTGCGCGAATTCCCCTTCGACAAGCTCAAGATCGACCGTGCCTTCGTCTCGTCCCTGCTCGACGACCTGCCCTCGCAGCACATCATCCGGGCCATACTGTCGATGTGCGAGGGGCTCGGCATCGACGTCGTGGCCGAGGGCATCGAGGAAGAGGCGCAGGCGCAATGCCTGCTCGATTTCGGTTGCCTGGCCGGACAGGGCTTCCTGTTCGGCAGGGCGGCCAATGCCGACGCGACGCTGGCCCTGCTGCGCAGCCTGATGCGCCGCCCGCCGCTGGTCGCCGTAAGCTGATCCGGCCCCGGCCGCCCGACGATCGGCGGCTCTTTCTTGCCTTCCTTGCGACAGCTCCCTTACCTGCCTGCCCGCCACCTCCCGCCGGTCACGCCATGGCTTGGCCCGGCACGGCGGCGATTTCCGCAGCGGCATGCGCCTCCTGCAAGATTGACGTTTACGCAAACGTCAATATTTGCTATATCTGTGCCATCATCGGATTCAGTGCGCCGCGAGCGCCCGCATCAGTCCCACGGGTGGAGGAACCGCATGCCCATTTACCAGTCACCGGTCCAGGACACGCTCTATCTCCTCAACGAGGTGCTGGGCTATCCCAACCATGCCAACCTGCCCGGCTTCGCCGACGCCTCGCCGGACGTGCTGGAGGCCATTCTGGCCGAGGGCGCGAAGCTCGCCGAGAACGTCATGCTGCCGCTCAACCGCATCGGCGACACGGAAGGCTGCACCCGCAACGACGACGGCTCCGTGACCACGCCCAAGGGCTTCGGCCAGGCCTATCAGCAATATCGCGAAGGCGGCTGGATGGGGCTGGCCGCGCCCGCCGAATATGGCGGCCAGGGCCTGCCCTATGCGGTGCACGCCGCCGTCGGCGAATATCTGTCCTCGGCCAACATGGCGCTGATGATGTATCCGGGCCTGACGCAGGGCGCGATCGCGGCGATCGTCGCCCATGGCAGCGAGGCACAGAAGCAGACCTTCCTGCCGAAGATGATCGACGGCGGCTGGACCGGCACCATGAACCTGACCGAGCCGCATTGCGGCACCGATCTCGGCCTGTTGCGCACCAAGGCCGTGCCCAACGGCGACGGCACCTACCGCATCTCCGGCCAGAAGATCTTCATCTCGGCCGGCGAGCACGACATGAGCGACAACATCGTGCATCTGGTCCTGGCCCGCATCGAGGGCGCGCCGGAGGGCGTGAAGGGCATCTCGCTGTTCATCGTGCCGAAGTTCAAGCTCGACGCCGACGGCAATCCGGGCGAGCGCAACGGCGTGTCCTGCGGCTCCATCGAGGAGAAGATGGGCATCCATGGCAACGCCACCTGCGTCATGAACTATGACGAGGCCGAGGGCACGCTGCTCGGCGCCGAGAACGGCGGCCTCAAGGCCATGTTCGTGATGATGAACGAGGCCCGCCTCGGCGTCGGCCTGCAGGGCCTGTCGCTGTCCGAGGTCGCCTACCAGAACGCCGTCGCCTATGCCCGCGAGCGGCTTCAGGGCCGTTCGCTCTCCGGGCCGAAGAACCCGCAGGGCAAGGCCGATCCGATCATCGTCCACCCCGACATCCGCCGCGCGCTGATGACCATGCGCGCCTTCAACGAGGCCGGCCGCGCGCTGGTGCTGTGGACCGCGCTCAACTCCGACATCGCCCACCGTTCCGCCGACGAGGCGGAGCGGCAGGCCGCCGACGACCTGCTCGGCCTGATGACCCCGGTGCTCAAGGGCGTGCTCACCGACAAGGGCTTCGAGCATGCGGTGATGGCGCAGCAGGTGTTCGGCGGCCACGGCTACATCGAGGAGCACGGCATGAGCCAGTTCGTGCGCGATGCCCGCATCGCCATGATCTACGAAGGCGCCAACGGCATCCAGGCGCTCGATCTCGTCGGCCGCAAGCTGGCGCTGAACGGCGGCCGCGCCGTGCAGGCCTTCTTCAAGGAGGTCGGCGAATTCTGCGAGGAAAACCGCGCCGACGAGACCATGGCGCCCTTCACCAAGTCCATCAAGAAGGGCCTCAACGACCTCCAGGCGGCGACCATGTGGCTGATGCAGAACGCCATGGCCAAGCCCGACAATGCCGGCGCGGCCTCGACCGACTACATGCATCTCTTCGGCCTCGTGGTGCTGGGCTATCTGTGGGGCCGCATGGCCAAGGTCTCGCAGGAGAAGCTTGCCGAGGGCGCCGGCGACACGGCCGCCTTCCACGAGCACAAGATCGTCACCGCCCGCTACTTCATGGAGCGCGTGATGCCGGAGACCGCGGCGCATCTGGCCCGCATCTCCACCGGCGCCGACACCATGATGGCGCTGCCGGCGGAGGCGTTCTAGGGTAAGCGGGTCCAACGAGGGAGGCATCGGAGAAAAACCATGACCAGCCCCGCCGAAGTGCTCTCCGTGCCGAAGCCTGAATGGGCGAGCGAAGATGTCGGCATGCTCTACGACATGGCGCACCGCTTTCTTTCGGAGGAGGTCGCGCCGCATTACGAGGCCTACGAGAAGAACGAGATCGTCGACCGCTCCGCCTGGGAAAAGGCGGGCGCAGCAGGCCTGCTCTGCCCTTCCATGCCGGAGGAATATGGCGGCGCGGGCGGCAGCTTCGCCCATGAGAGTGCCATCATCGAGGCCATCAGCCATGTCGGCGTCGACGGCTTCGGCATCGGCCTGCACAACGCTATCGTCGCCCCGTACATCCTCCACTACGGCTCGGAGGAACAGAAGAAGAAATGGCTGCCGAAGCTGGCCAGCGGCGAGCTGATCGGCGCCATCGCCATGACCGAGCCGGGCGCCGGCTCCGACCTGCAGGGCATACGCACCCGCGCCGACAGGGACGGCAACCATTACCGCATCAACGGCTCGAAGACCTTCATCACCAACGGCCAGAACGCCAACCTGATCATCATCGTGGCCAAGACCGACCCGGACAAGGGCGCCAAGGGCACCTCGCTGATCGTGGTCGAGACGGACGGCGCCGAAGGCTTCGAGCGCGGCCGCAACCTCGACAAGATCGGCCTCAAGGCCAACGACACGTCCGAGCTGTTCTTCAACGACCTGCGGGTGCCCACCGCGAACCTGCTGGGCGCGGAGGAAGGCCAGGGCTTCGTCCAGCTCATGCAGCAGCTTCCGCAGGAGCGGCTGATGATCGGCACCACGGCGATCGCCATGGCCGAGCGGGCGCTGGCGCTGACCATCGACTATGTCAAGGAGCGCAAGGCCTTCGGCCAGCCGATCCTTTCCTTCCAGAACACCCAGTTCAAGCTGGCGGAACTGAAGACCGAAATCACCATCGGCCGCGTCTTCTACAATGATTGCGTGAAGCGCCACATCGAGGGCGGGCTCGACCCCGCCACCGCCTCCATGGCCAAGTACTGGCTCTCCGACCTGCAAGGCAGGGTGATGGACGAGTGCCTGCAACTGCATGGCGGCTATGGCTATATGAACGAATATCCGATCGCGCGCATGTGGCGCGACGCCCGGGTGCAGCGCATCTATGGCGGCACCAACGAGATCATGAAACTGCTGATCGCACGAAGCCTCTGAGGAACCCCATGTCGACCTATGTCGCGGAAATCGAGTGGAAGGCCAATCCGGAAGAGAATTTCCCCGCCGGGCGCTATTCGCGCGTGCATGAAATCCGCTTCGACAACGGCCTTGCGGTGCGGGCCTCGGCCTCGCCGAGCGTCGTGCCGCGCCCCTATTCCGACCCGACGGCCGTCGATCCGGAAGAACTGATGGTGGCGGCACTGTCCTCCTGCCACATGATGTCGTTCCTCGACCTTGCGCGCCGCGCCGGCGTCATCGTGCGCGCCTATCACGATGCGGCGGAAGGCATCCTGGAAAAGACCGCCGAGGGCCGCATCGCGCTGACCAAGGTGACGCTGCGGCCGCGCATCGACTGCGACGCCGACCGTGCCACGCTCGATGACCTCCATCACAAGGCGCATGAGGTCTGCTTCATCGCCAATTCCGTCAGGAGCGACGTTCGCGTCGAGCCCGTATTCGAATCTTCAGGGAAGGAAGCACATCATGGCTGAAGCCTATGTCTATGACGCGGTGCGCACCCCGCGCGGGCGCGGCAAGAAGGACGGATCGCTGCACGAGGTGCCGGCCGTGCGGCTGGCTGCGAAGACGCTGGAAGCGATCCGCGACCGCAACGGGCTCGACACCGGCACGGTCGACGACATCATCTTCGGTTGCGTCGATCCGGTCGGCGAAGCCGGCGCGGTGATCCCGCGCGCCGCCGCCTTCGAGGCCGGCTTCGACGACAAGGCGCCGGGCATGCAGATCTCGCGCTTCTGCGCCTCCGGCCTCGACGCCATCAATTTCGGCGCGGCCAAGATCGCCCAGGGCGCCGACGACATCGTCATCGCCGGCGGCGTGGAATCGATGAGCCGCGTCGGCATGGGCGCGGCCGGCGGCGCCTGGTTCATGGACCCCTCGGTCGGCCTGCCCGGCTGGTTCGTGCCGCAGGGCATCTCGGCCGACCTCATCGCCACCAAATACGGCTTCTCCCGCGACGACGTCGACGCCTATGCGGTGGAGAGCCAGAAGCGCGCCGCGCATGCCTGGGAAAAGGGCTGGTTCAGGAACTCGGTCATTCCGGTCAGGGACCAGAACGGCCTGACCATCCTCGACCGTGACGAGCACATGCGACCCGACACCGACATGCAGGCGCTGGCTTCCCTCAACCCGTCCTTCGTCATGCCGGGCGAGATGGGCGGCTTCGACGCCGTGGCGGTGCAGAAGCACCCCGAGGTCGAGGCGGTCAACCACGTCCACCACGCCGGCAATTCCTCCGGCATCGTCGACGGCGCCGCCGCCGTGCTGCTCGGCTCCAAGAAGGCCGGCAAGGCGCTCGGCGCGAAGCCGCGCGCGCGCATCCGCGCCTTCGCCAACATCGGTTCCGAGCCGGTGCTGATGCTGACCGGTCCGGTGGACGTGACCGAGAAGCTGCTCAAGCGCGCCAGGATGAAGATCTCGGACATCGACCTGTTCGAACTCAACGAGGCTTTCGCCAGCGTCGTGCTGCGCTACATGCAGGCCTTCGACATTCCGCACGACAAGATCAACGTCGCCGGCGGCGCCATCGCCATGGGCCATCCGCTGGGAGCCACCGGCGCGATGATCCTCGGCACCGTGCTGGACGAGCTGGAGCGGCGCGACCTCAACACCGCGCTGGTGACGCTGTGCATCGGTGCGGGCATGGGCACCGCCACCATCATCGAACGCGTCTGATCGGAGGGCAGGACAGATGACCTACAAGAACTTCACCGTCGAAACCGATGCCGACGGCATCGCCCTCGTCACCTGGGACATGCCCGACCGGTCGATGAACGTGTTCACCGAAGAGGCGATGCGCGAACTGGACAGCATCGTCGACCGCGTGACCGGCGACGGGGCCATCAAGGGCGCCGTCATCACCTCCGGCAAGGATACGTTCTCCGGCGGCGCCGACATCACCATGCTGCAAAAGATGCTGTCGATCTTCGCCGAGGAGAAGGCCAGCGATCCGGTCAAGGCCACGCAGAAGCTGTTCGAGACCGCCGGCTACATGACCGGCCTGTTCCGCAAGCTGGAAACCTGCGGCAAGCCGTGGGTGTCGGCCATCAACGGCACCTGCATGGGCGGCGCGTTCGAGCTTTCGCTCGCCTGCCACGCCCGCGTCGCCGCCGACAGCGACAAGGTCAAGATGGCGCTGCCCGAGGTCAAGATCGGCATCTTCCCAGGTGCCGGCGGCACCCAGCGGGTGCCGCGCCTGACCGACCAGCAGCAGGCCCTGCAGATGCTGACCAGCGGCCAGACGCTGACGCCGAAGAAGGCCAAGTCAATGGGCCTGATCACCGAGATCGCCGAGCCGGCCAAGCTGATCGAGGCCGCCAAGACCCTGATCAGGAACGGGCTTTCGGCCGTGCAACCATGGGACCAGAAGGGTTTCAAGCTGCCCGGCGGGCCGGTCTATTCGGCGGCGGGCGCCAATCTGTGGCCACCGGCCATCGCCATCCTGCGCCGCGAGACCTACGGCAACTATCCGGCCGCAGCGGCGATCCTGAAATGCGTCTATGAAGGCCTTCTGGTGCCGTTCGACACAGCGCTGCGCATCGAGCAGCGCTATTTCACCCAGATCATGCAGAGCCCCGAAGCGGCCGCGATGATTCGCTCGCTGTTCATTTCGTTGCAGGAGCTGAACAAGGGCGCGCGCCGCCCCGAGGGCGTGCCGGAGACGAAGTTCAAAAAGATCGGAGTCATCGGCGCAGGCTTCATGGGCGCGGGCATCGCCTATGTCACGGCCAAGGCCGGCATTCCCGTGGTGCTGCTCGACCGCGACCAGGCATCCGCCGACAAGGGCAAGGCCCATTCCGAAAGCCTGATGGACGGCGCCATCAAGAAGGGCCGCGCCACGCAGGCCGACAAGGAAAAGCTTCTGGCGCTGATCACGCCGAGCGCCGACTATGCCGACCTCAATGGCTGCGACCTCGTGGTCGAGGCGGTGTTCGAGGATTCGGGCGTCAAGAAGGCCGCGACCGAGCAGGCGGAAGCCGTGCTGAAGTCGACGGCTATCTTCGCCTCCAACACTTCGACCATTCCGATCACCTCGCTGGCCAAGAACTCGGCGAGGCCGAAGAACTTCGTCGGCATCCACTTCTTCTCCCCGGTCGACAAGATGATGCTGGTCGAGATCATCCTCGGCAAGAAGACCGGCGGCAAGGCGCTGGCCGTGGCCATCGACTATGTGCGGGCGATCAAGAAGACGCCGATCGTGGTCAACGACACGCGCGGCTTCTTCGTCAACCGCTGCGTGCTGCGCTATATCGGCGAGGCCTACAAGATGCTGATCGAGGGCGTGCCGGCAGCGATGATCGAGAACGCCGCCAAGGCCGCCGGCATGCCGGTCGGGCCGCTGGCGCTCAACGACGAGACGGCCATCGACCTCGCCCAGAAGATCATGAAGCAGACCCTGCGCGATCTCGGCGAAAAGGCGGTCGACCCCCAACAGATGGCGCTGGTCGACACCATGGTCGACAAGCACGGCCGCCTCGGCCGCAAGAACGGCAAGGGTTTCTACGACTACCCGGCAAAGCCGGCCAAGAAGCATCTGTGGCCGGGCCTGAAGGACCTCTATCCGCAGCAGAACCCCGACGACATCGACTTCGAGGAGCTGAAGCAGCGCTTCCTCGTCGTCATTGCGCTGGAAGCGGTGCGGGTGATGGAGGAAAAGATCGTGACCGACCCGCGCGAGGCCGATGTCGGCTCGATCCTGGCCTTCGGCTTCGCGCCCTATACCGGCGGCGTGCTCTCCTATATCGACGGCATCGGCGCGGCCCGCTTCGTGAGCATCGCCAAGCGGCTGCAGAAGAAATACGGGGCGGAATTCAAGGCGCCGAAGCTGCTCGTCGACATGGCCGCCAGGGGCGACAGCTTCTACCAGCGCTTCGACCCTTACGGCGAGGCGCGGAAGGCCGCCTGACGCGGGGCGCGCGCCGGACAAACAAACGCAGGCCGGGTGTTTGCTTCCCCCCACCCGGCCTGCTTCGCAAACCGCCCTCTCCCCGGGTGGAAGACGGCCGAGGGGCCCGTGAAGGTGAACTGACATGTATGTGTGGGCGCGGCTGGCGCGGATGATGGCGACGGCGAAAAGCCGTGGCGACTACCACATGGGCGAGGAAAGCCGGCTCGGCTTCCGCTGCCTGCCGACCGACATCGACGCCAACCTTCATCTCAACAATGCCCGCTACATGATGCTGGCCGATGTCGGCCGCATCGACGTGTTCCTGCGCGCCGGGTTGTGGCAGGCGGCCCGCAAGCATCGCTGGGCGCCGATGCTGGGCGGATTGCAGACCGTCTTCGTGCGCGAGATCCGCCTGTGGCAGCGCTTCGACGTCCTTTCCTCCATCGAGACCTGGGAAGGCACGCAGGCCATCGGCCGGCATCGCTTCGTGCTCGAAAGCGGCGAGACGGCGGCGGTGATCATGACCACCGCCGGCGTCTATGACCGCGCCGCCCGACGCTTCCTCGACATGGAGGAGGTCGTCATCGCGCTCGGCAAGCAGGCCACGCCGCGCCCGCTCGATGCCGACGAACGCAGCTTCATGGCCTCGCATACGGCCATGCGCGCCGCCGCCAAGGCGCAGCGCTGACGGTTGCCGCCTCGCGGGTGGACAAGCCGGGCGGGCGGGGATAAAAATCGAAAGGTATTTTTTCCTGTTCGGAGACCTCAGGCGCATGCTCTCGCATGACCGCGTATGGGCCGCCATCGACGCGCTCGCCGAGCGCCACTCGCTGTCCGCATCGGGCCTTGCCCGGCGGGCGGGGCTCGATTCCACCGCCTTCAACAAGTCCAAGCGGCTGTCGGCCGACGGGCGGCCGCGATGGCCGTCGACCGAATCGCTGGCCAAGATCATCGAGGCGACCGGCTCCTCGCTGAACGAATTTATCGCGCTGGTCGAGGACCGGGCCACCGCCGCGCCCGACGCCCTGCCGGCGCGGCGCCCCTCCGTGCCGCTGGTCGGCTTCGCGCAGGCGGGCGCCGGCGGCTTCTTCGACGATGCCGGCTTCCCCGTCGGCCATGGCTGGGACCTGATCGAACTGCCGGCACCGGGCGGCGGCCCCGCCTATGCGCTGAAGGTCCAGGGCGATTCCATGCTGCCGCTCTATCGCGACGGCGACGTGCTGATCGTCGAACCGGGCGCCAGCGTGCGCAAGGGCGACCGCGTGGTGGTCAAGACCACGTCCGGCGAGGTCATGGCCAAGGTGCTCAGCCGTCAGAGCGCCAGGACGATCTCGCTGGTCTCGCTCAATCCCGAACATCCGGATCGCGAATTCCCCGTCCATGAGGTGGAGTGGATGGCGCGGATCGTGTGGGCGAGCCAATAGCGATGAAACCCCTGCATGCCGGCTTCGCGGCGCTTTGCCTGCTGATCATGACCGTTCTGGTCGTGGCCGGCGGAAGGGCGCTGAATCCGGGGGCGGATGCGGAACCGCAATCCGAAAGCGGCATCGTCTTCGACACGGAAATCAACGATGTCTTCCCGGAGGCGGAACCGGAGGACACCGCACCCGAGCCCTCCGAAGCCGTGCCGCAATCTTCCCTCCCCTCGCGGCCGATCGAGCCGGACGTCATCGCCCCGCCGCCGCTGGAGCCCTCCGAACTGGAACGGCTGCCGCCGCGCGAGCCGCTGAGCGAGCTTTCCCTCGCCGTTCCGCCCAAGCCGAAGCCCGATGCCGAATGGAAGGGCGCGACGCTGTTTCGCCCGCTCGCCACCGGCGCCGGGCGCATCAAGGCGCAGGGCCGGACCGTGACCGTCGCCGGCATCGACCCGGTGGCGCCGGACGAAACCTGCACGGACAGCGGCCGGCAATGGCCGTGCGGCACCCGCGCCACGACCGCCTTCCGCGCCTTCCTGCGCGGCCGCGCCGTGGTCTGCGACATACCCGAAAATGACAGCGAGGGCGATTTCACCGCCCGCTGCCGGCTGGCCAGGCAGGACATCGGCGAATGGCTGGTGGAAAACGGCTGGGCACGCGCCCCGCAGGACGGCCCCTATGCGCAGGCGGCGGAGAAGGCACGAAAAGGCAGGAAAGGCATCTATGGCCACGCGCCGGACCTTTCGGGCCTGCCGCCGGCACCGGCGCAGGGATCGGGAGCCCCGGCGGCGCCGGACAGCATCATCGAGCTGCCCGGCCCTCCCGAACTTGTACCGGCTACGCCGCCAGACGGCCTTCCAGCGCCTTCCCGATAAGCTCCCGGGTCTCGGCGATGCCGTAGAGCGCGGCGAAGGAGCCGAAGCGCGGACCGCGCTCCTGACCGATCAGCACCTGATAGATCATCTGGAAGAAGGCGACCGAGACACCCGGTCCGCCCTCCGGGCTCTTCTTGGCGTGGTCCTGATAGCGCTCGATGGCGCGCGCCACATTGAGCGCCGCGTTCTGGATCGCCTCGCCGTCGGCGCCCTGCGGCAGGTCGGCCAGCGCCTGCGACAGCTTCGCCAGCGCGTCGCGCTCCACCTCGTCCGGCGCGCGGTAGACCTTCGACGGCTTCACGAAATCGTCGAAATAGCGGATCGCATAGACGGTCAACCTGTCCAGTTCGGGATGCGTCGCAGGCGTCACGCCCGGCGCGTAGCGCGAGATGAAGCCCCACAGCACATCCTTGTTCTGGGCGTTGGAGACGCTGACCAGATTGAGCAGCAGCGCGAACGGCACCGGCAGGTCGATGGAAGGCGGATTGCCGTTGTGGATGTGCCAGACCGGATTGCCGAGACGGTTCTTCCAGTCCTGCTTCGGATAGGCCGACAGGAACTGGTAATATTCGTCCACGGCACGCGGGATGACGTCGAAATAGAGCTTCTTGGCCACGCGCGGCTTCTGGAACATGTAGAGCGCCAGGCTCTCGGTCGGCGCATAGGTCAGCCACTCGTCGATGGTCAGGCCATTGCCCTTCGACTTGGAGATCTTCTGGCCGTTCTCGTCGAGGAACAGTTCGTAGACGAAATGTTCCGGCGCGCGCCCGCCGAGGATCTCGCAGATGCGGTCGTAGATCGCGGCGTTGGTCTGGTGGTCCTTGCCGAACATCTCGAAATCGACGTCGAGCGCCGCCCAGCGCATGCCGAAATCCGGCTTCCATTGCAGCTTCACCGCGCCGCCGGTGACCGGCAGCGTGGTCTCGGTGCCGTCCTCGTCGTCGAAGGTGATGGTGCCGGCCTCGGCGTCGACATGCTTCATCGGCACGTAGAGCACGCGGCCGCTCTTGGGCGAGATCGGCAGGAAGGGGCTGTAGGTGGCCTGGCGCTCCTCGCCCAGCGTCGGCAGCATCACCTTCATGATGTCGTCATAGCGCTCTGCGGCGCGCAGCAGCACCTCGTCGAAGCGCCCCGCCTTGTAGTAGTCGGTCGCGCTGGCGAACTCGTAGTCGAAGCCGAAGGTGTCGAGGAAGCGGCGCAGCATGGCGTTGTTGTGATGGCCGAAGCTCGCGTAGTCGCCGCCGAACGGGTTCGGCACGACGGTGAGCGGCATATGCAGGTAAGGCTCCAGCGCGGCGCGGTCGGGCACGTTGTCCGGGATCTTGCGCATGCCGTCCATGTCGTCGGAGAACACCAGAAGCCGCGTCCTGACCTTGTCCTGCGTGAGGATGCGGAAGGCATGGCGCACCATGGTGGTGCGCGCCACCTCGCCGAAGGTGCCGATATGCGGCAGGCCCGAGGGGCCGTAGCCGGTCTCGAACAGGATCGTTTCCGGGAACCCGGTCTTTGCATAGCGGGCGACGATTTTTTTCGCTTCCTCGAACGGCCAGGCTTTGTTCTCGCCGGCGGCGGCGAGAAGTTCCGGGTTGAGGTCGAGGGCGTCGTTTCCGGCCATGTCGTTGGTCCTGTTGGTGAAGCCGGCTTCGATGCCGGCCGGCCTGCTCTATGCGGGCCGCCGCCCAAGGTCAAATTTTTCCCACCCGGGAGCCGCGATCGGGGGCCAGAAACAGCCAAAAAGCGCGATTTCACGCCTTTTTTGCGCCGATTCGCCGCGCCGGGCCTTGCAAGCATGTCAGCAGCGCGCAGAACGCTTGCACGCCGCGAAGCCTGTTCTTATATACGCCGCAGATCCGTACCGGCCGTTCCATGCAAGCGGGCGCGTACGGAAATTCTTGTGAACAGGGGCTTTCGCCGGAACGCCTGACAGGGTCCTTGAAAGCCTGCTTGAAGGAGAGACTGAACCAATGGCTAAAGTAATCGGCATCGACCTCGGAACCACGAATTCCTGCGTCGCCGTCATGGACGGCAAGGACGCGAAAGTGATCGAAAACGCGGAAGGCGCGCGCACCACCCCCTCGATCGTCGCCTTCACCTCCGACGGCGAACGCCTCGTCGGCCAGCCGGCCAAGCGCCAGGCGGTCACCAATCCCGAAAACACCGTCTTCGCGGTCAAGCGCCTCATCGGCCGCCGCTATGACGATCCGGTCACCGAAAAGGACAAGAAGCTCGTCCCCTACAAGATCGTCAAGGGCGACAATGGCGACGCCTGGGTCGAGGCCGGGGCTAAGAAGCAGTCGCCCTCGCAGATCTCGGCGATGATCCTGCAGAAGATGAAGGAGACGGCGGAAGCCTACCTCGGCGAGAAGGTCGAGAAGGCCGTCATCACCGTTCCCGCCTATTTCAACGACGCCCAGCGCCAGGCCACCAAGGACGCCGGCAAGATCGCCGGCCTGGAAGTGCTGCGCATCATCAACGAGCCGACCGCGGCCGCACTCGCCTACGGCCTCGACAAGAAGGACGGCAAGACCATCGCCGTCTACGACCTTGGCGGCGGCACCTTCGACATCTCGGTGCTGGAGATCGGCGACGGCGTGTTCGAGGTGAAGTCGACCAATGGCGACACCTTCCTCGGCGGCGAGGACTTCGACATGCGTCTGGTCGAGTATCTGGCCGACGAGTTCAAGAAGGACCAGGGCATCGACCTGCGCAACGACAAGCTCGCCCTGCAGCGCCTGAAGGAAGCCGCCGAGAAGGCCAAGATCGAGCTGTCGTCCACCACCCAGACCGAGATCAACCTGCCCTTCATCACCGCCGACGCCAGCGGGCCGAAGCACCTGACGCTGAAGCTGACCCGCGCCAAGTTCGAGAGCCTGGTCGACGACCTCGTCCAGCGCACCATCGAGCCGTGCAAGGCGGCGCTCAAGGATGCCGGCATCAAGGCGGGCGAGATCGACGAGGTAGTCCTGGTCGGCGGCATGACCCGCATGCCCAAGATCCAGGAAGTGGTGAAGCAGTTCTTCGGCAAGGAGCCGCACAAGGGCGTCAACCCCGACGAGGTGGTGGCGATGGGCGCGGCGATCCAGGCCGGCGTGCTGCAGGGCGACGTCAAGGACGTGCTCTTGCTCGACGTGACCCCGCTGTCGCTGGGCATCGAGACGCTGGGCGGCGTGTTCACTCGCCTCATCGAGCGCAACACCACCATCCCGACCAAGAAGAGCCAGACCTTCTCCACCGCCGAGGACAACCAGAACGCGGTGACGATCCGGGTCTTCCAGGGCGAGCGCGAGATGGCGGCCGACAACAAGCTGCTCGGCCAGTTCGATCTGGTCGGCATCCCGCCCGCACCGCGCGGCGTGCCGCAGATCGAGGTCACCTTCGACATCGACGCCAACGGCATCGTCAACGTCTCGGCCAAGGACAAGGGCACCGGCAAGGAGCACCAGATCCGCATCCAGGCTTCGGGCGGCCTGTCCGACGCCGACATCGAGAAGATGGTCAAGGACGCCGAGGCCAATGCCGAGGCCGACAAGAAGCGCAAGGCGCTGGTCGAGGCCCGCAACCAGGCCGAATCGCTGATCCATTCCAGCGAGAAGTCGCTGAAGGACTATGGCGACAAGGTTTCGGAAGCCGACCGCACGGCCATCTCCGACGCCATTGCGGCGCTGAAGACCGCCGCCGAGGGCGACGACCCGGCCGACATCGAGGCCAAGACCCAGACGCTGGCCGAGGTTTCGATGAAGCTCGGCCAGGCCATGTACGAGGCCTCGCAGAAGGAAGCGGCCGAAGCCGACGCCAAGGCGGATGCCGCCAAGGACGGCGACGTGGTCGACGCCGACTTCGAGGAGATCAACGAGGACGACGACAAGAAGAAGTCGGCCTGATCTTCGACGCGAACAGTGAAAAGCCCGGTCCAGGCCGGGCTTTTCTGCAACTTCGGCCGGAAAAATGCGCCCGGACCTTTGCCGGCTCTGGCATCGGGACCGCGCAGCACCTAAATCGAAGGCCACGAAAGAAAAGCGGAACGCTCCGGGAACCGTGCGTTTCAGGCGCATGACAATGCGGCACACAGGCCGGTAACCGGAAAATCGTTCCAGACGCTTCGATCGACAAGGAATGGCCGTTTCGGCCGATTTGGAGCCATCGGGCAGCAGAACCAAGACGGGCTTTAAATGAAGGCTGATTTCTACGAAACGCTCGGTGTGAGCAAAAGCGCGGACGACAAGGAACTCAAGAGCGCCTTCCGCAAGCTCGCCATGCAGTTCCATCCCGACCGCAATCCGGGCGACCACGCCTGCGAGCACAAGTTCAAGGAAATCAACGAGGCCTATGAGTGCCTCAAGGACCCGCAGAAGCGGGCCGCCTACGACCGCTTCGGCCATGCGGCCTTCGAGAACGGCGGCATGAACGGCGCCGCCCACGGCTTTGCCGCCGGCGGCTTCGCCGACATCTTCGAGGACATCTTCGGCGAGATGATGGGCGGCGGGCGCCGCCGCTCCTCCGGCGGGCGCGAACGCGGCGCCGACCTGCGCTACAACATGGAAATTTCGCTGGAGGAAGCCTTCACCGGCAAGACGGCACAGATCCATGTGCCGGCCTCGGTCTCCTGCGACGAATGCGCCGGCTCCGGCGCCAAGCCCGGCACCCAGCCGGTCACCTGCACCATGTGCGGCGGCCACGGCAAGGTGCGCGCCAGCCAGGGCTTCTTCTCCATCGAGCGCACCTGCCCGCAATGCCAGGGGCGCGGCCAGACCATCAAGGATCCGTGCGGCAAGTGCCATGGCCAGGGCCGCACCACCGAGGAGCGCTCGCTGTCGGTCAACATCCCGGCCGGCATCGAGGACGGCACCCGCATCCGGCTGGCCGGCGAGGGCGAGGCGGGCCTGCGCGGCGGGCCTGCCGGCGACCTCTACATCTTCCTGTCGGTGAAGCCGCACGAATTCTTCCAGCGCGACGGCGCCGACCTCTATTGCAAGGTGCCGATCTCGATGACCACGGCGGCGCTCGGCGGCTCCTTCGAGGTGACGACGCTGGACGGCAGCCAGACCCGCGTGAAGGTGCCGGAAGGCACCCAGAACGGCCGCCAGTTCCGCCTCAAGGGCAAGGGCATGCCGGTGCTGCGCCAGCCGCAGATCGGCGATCTCTACATCCAGACGGCGGTCGAGACGCCGCAGAACCTGACCCGGCGCCAGCGCGAATTGCTGGAGGAGTTCGAACAGATCTCCAGCCAGGAGAACTCGCCGCAATCGAGCGGCTTCTTCACCCGCATGAAGGACTTCTTCGATTCCTTTGCCGAGAAGTAAGGGGCCGCCGCACAGCGAGACGGGGCCCTGTCCGCTTCCGTCGCGGCATCAGCATCTTAGGCCAGATTTTTCCTTGAACCGGGCCAGCCAGATGCTAAGTACGACGACGGGGGCCGCAGGAGATTTGCATGGCTAGAGGAACCGGACTGCGCAAGACGCTGGCGGCAAAGTTCGACGACGAGCTCAAATTCTTCAAGGGCTGGATCGACAAGCCGAAAGCGGTCGGCGCCATCGTTCCCACCAGTTCGGTCACCGCGCGGCGCATGGCCTCCGTCATCGACCTCGGCTCCGGCCTGCCGGTGCTGGAGCTCGGCCCCGGCACCGGCGTCATCACCAAGGCCATCCTCAGGCACGGCGTGAGGCCGCAGAACCTCTATGCGGTCGAATATTCGGCCGATTTCGCCCGCCACCTGCGAACCAATTTCCCCGGCGTGAACGTCATCGAGGGCGATGCCTTCAATCTCGACACCACGCTCGGCAAGGCGGCCGACCTGACCTTCGATTCGATCATCTCGGGCGTGCCGCTGCTCAATTTCCCGGTCCCGCGCCGCGTCGAATATCTCGACGGGCTTTTGTCACGCATGCCGGAAGGCAGGCCGGTGGTGCAGATCACCTACGGCCCGATGTCGCCCATCCCGCCGGGACGCGGCGACTATACCGTCGAGCATTTCGACTTCATCCTGCGCAACATCCCGCCGGCGCGGCTGTGGATCTACCGCCGCCGCACGCACTGAAGCGGAAACTCAGCCTTCGCTCACCAGCCGGACGAATTCGCGTTCGGCTGCCGTCTCGTGATGCTGGGTGTGGCGCAGCATGAAGAACTTGCGGCGCGGCACCGGATAGTTCACCGCCGCCAGACGGCCGGCCTTCAGGGCGTTGGCGACCACGAGCCGCGACATCACCGTCGCCCCCGCGCCCGCCTCCACGGCCACCCGCACCGCCTCGTTGGAGGGGAATTCCAGGCTGATCTCGACATCCGCCAGGCGGTGACCGTGCGCCTTCAGCATCGCCTCCAGGATGGAGCGGGTGCCGGAGCCATGCTCGCGCATCACCCAGGGCGAGGACCTCAGGTCGAGGGCCGCTCCGTCGAGGCTGCCGGCCCATGCATGGCCCGGCGCCACGATCAGCACCATGTCGTCGTCGGCGACCGCGGCGACGTTCAGGGCCTGGTCCTCGACATCGCCCTCGACGAAGCCCAGATTGGCCTCGCCCTTGCGCACCATCGCCGCCACCGTCTCGGTGTTGCCCATGGTCAGTTCCACAGCAAGACCGGGATAGGCGGAGCGGAACCGGTGGACGAAGCCGGGCAGCCAGTAGTTCCCCACGGTCTGGCTGGCGGCCAGCCTGAGCGAGCCGACCTTCAGGCCGGCGAGATCGGCCAGCACCAGTTCGGCGCCGGCGGCGCGGGCCAGTACGGCCTTGGCCTCGGCCAGAAAGGTGCGGCCGGCGTCGGTCAGCGCGATGCGCCGCCCGACCCGGTCGAACAGCTTGGTCGCATAACGCGCCTCGAGCGCGGACACTGCCGCGCTCGTCGCCGATTGGGTAAGATTGAGGTCTGCGGCAGCCCGCGTCACATGCTCGCGCTCGGCGACGGCGACGAAGATGCGCAACTGCTCAAGCGTCATTTCCCGCGTTCAACCCAACAGCTTCACCAACAGCAGACTGAAGCCAGCGATAAACACAAACGCGGAAAGCGCAAGCAGAAGCGGCGCCAGGCCGCGCGACCTGATCTCCGACACATTGGCATTCAGCCCCATGGCGGCAAGCCCCATGGTCAGCATCAGGGTGGTGACGAAGACGACCAGCGGGCGCACCGTGTCGGGCAGGCCGACGAAGCTGTTCCACAACACGACAGCGACAAAGCCCAGCACGAACCACGGCATCGGCGGGCGGGCGCCGCTTTCGCCGCCGCCGGAGCGGCGGGCGGCAAAGCCCATGGCGAACACCATCGGCGCGAGGAGGGCGACGCGGGTGAGCTTCGAGACGGTGCCCGCCTCGCCGGCCTGCGCCCCGTACTGGAAGGCGGCGCCGATGACCTGCGCGACCTCGTGGATGGAGGCGCCGGCCCACAGGCCGAAGGCGTTCTGGTCGAGGCCGGCAAGCGCGCCGAGCAGCGGATAGGCCAGCATGGCGACGGTGCCGAACAGGGTGATCGAGGCCACCGCATAGGCGACGTCCTCGTCGCGCGCATTGGTGACGGCATTGGCCGCCACGATGGCCGAGGCGCCGCAGATCGACGTGCCGGCGGCGATCAGTTGCGCAAGCCGCCGCTCGACGCCGAGCAGGCGGGCGACGCCCAGGGTGAACAGGAACGTCGTCACCAGCGTCACGGCGATGATGCCGAAGCCGCCGAGGCCGATGGAGGCCGCCTGGTCGACCGTCAACTGGAAGCCGAGCAGGACGATGGCCAGGCGCAGCAGCGTCTTCTGGCTGAAGCGGATGCCTTCCTTGGTGTTGGCCGCGACCCCCACCGTGTTGGCGAACAGCATGCCGATGATCACCGCCAGGATCATCGGGCTGAAGATGACGAGGCCCGGCATTTCGCGCAGCGAATAGCCCGCGCCGGTGATGACGCCGACCAGCACCAGCCCGGGCCAGACGCCACCGGCACGCTTGACGGTCGCCTTGCTGGCAACCGGCGCCGACAGGAAGCTTTCACTTGCAGACACGACATTCTCCAATTCAGGTCGAATGGGGAATGCCATTTCCGTTATATGCAATCCAACGCATTATTTATGTCGTAATGTTCGATTTCTCCGAACGATCGCGGATATTCGATCCCGCCGGACCCGGCAATCGGCGCTTGCGGGCGGCAAAACGACCGGCCATGGTGGATGGATGACGCCTGTGCATGCCATGTCAGCTTCCGACCGCACCTCGATCTCCGCGCCCCTGGCATCGGGCCCGGCCGATTTCATCGGCCTGTGGACGGTGCGCCGCCGGCTGGTCGACCATCTCGGCCACGCCCATCTGCGCTTTGCCGGGCAGGCACGGATCGAGGCCGACGCCATCACCGAAACCGGCGAGTTGCGCAGCGATCATGGCACGACGGAGGCGAGGCGTCTCTACCGCCTGTCAATGGACGCCAACGGTGTCGACGTCCTGTTCCCCAACGGCTCGGAATTCGTGCGGCTTGGCCTGTCGGCCAGCCAGAGCGTACGCCATCACTGCGGCGACGACCTCTATGAAGGCCGTTTCGTCTTCCGCAGCCGCGATTGCTGGATCGAGTTCTGGCGGGTGTCGGGACCACGCAAGCGCTACGCCAGCCTCACCCGCTACGAACGGATTCCCGCCACCGGCTGAGCCCGCGACAAGATGCGGCTTGTATGCGGGCGCGGGCAATGGTTCGCTGGCCGTGCGAGGCGATGCAGCCCCTGGGGGTGAATGGCGATGTACGAGCATATTCTTGTGTCCAGCGACGGGTCCGAAGCCGCGCAGGCGGGTGTCGATCACGGGCTGGAACTGGCCAAGAAGCACGGCAGCAAGGTCACCGCCGTGACGGTGACCGAACCGCTCGGCGGCCAGTTCGCCTTCGCCTCCGACCTGTGGTCGCCCAGCGAAACGGAGGTGGCCGCCTTCGACGAAGCGCAGGCCCGCATCGCCCAGCGCATACTGGAGCCGATCCGCCGCAAGGCCGAGGCGCTCGGTATCCCCATCGAGACCGTGCACGTGCCGTGGCGGCTGGTGGCCGGCGCGCTGGTCGAGGCGGCGCAGGAATGCGGCTGCAGCCTGATCGTGATGTCTTCCCATGGCCGCACCGGCATCAACCGGGTTATGCTGGGCAGCCAGACAGCCGAAGTGGTGGCCAGCGCCAAGGTTCCGGTGCTGGTGGTGCGCTGAAAGGCATCGGGTCTTCAGGATTGGCAACGAGGGAGAAGGCGGCATGATCATCACCGAAATGAGCCGGGTCGAGTGCATGGCGCTGCTGTCGGCGCAACGCGTCGGCAGACTGGGCTGCAGCCGGAACGGCCAGCCCTATGTCGTGCCGATCACCTTCGCGCTGGAGGGCAACCATCTCTACAGCTTCTCGCTCACCGGCCAGAAGATCGACTGGATGCGGGCCAATCCGCTGGTGTGCGTGCAGGCCGACGAGTTCGGCCAGCATGGCGAATGGCGCAGCGTCGTCGTCAACGGCACGTTCGAGGAACTGCCGGACCGGATCGGCTGGAAACATGCCCGCGACCATGCCTGGTCGCTGCTCAGCACCCATGCCAACTGGTGGGAGCCGGGCGGGCTGAAGCCGGCGCCGGAAGGCCCGACGCCGCATCTGTTCTACCGCGTCATCATCGAGACCATGACCGGCCGCCGCGCCGTGGCCGAGTAGGCTTTCACGCAGCCGCAAGCCGCAACCGGCCTTTCGATCCGGGCCGCGGGGAACCCTCCCTGCGGCTCTTTTCTTTTGCAGCCATGTTCTTTGAGCAGCCGGGGTTGTGCAGCCGCAGCCGGCGGCTTAGAGCCTTTCTGAACCTGAAACCGGATAGAATACATGCGCATGGGCGGAAGGCTGGCCGCAGCCATGGAAGTGCTGGCCGATATCGATGGACGGCAGCGGCCAGCCGCCGAGGCGCTGCGCGACTGGGGCGCCGCCCACCGCTTTGCCGGCGGCGGCGACCGCGCGGCCATCGGCAACATCGTCTACGACGCCCTGCGCCGCCGCCGCTCGGCCGCATGGCTGTTCGACGCCGACAGCCCGAGAGCACTCGCCTTCGGCGCGGTCCTGCTCGAATGGGAGGAGACGGCCGATGGCGTCAACGCCCTGCTGTCCGACGACAGGTTCGCCCCGCCGCCGCTTTCCGACGACGAATTGCAGGCCGTGCGCCAGCGTCTTGCTGAGGAGATGCCCGAGGACGCCCGCGCCGACTGTCCGGACTGGTGCGCGCCGCTGCTCAAGGCCGCCTTCGGCGAGGACTGGGCGGCCGAGGCGGCCGCGCTCGCCCGCCGTCCGCCTCTCGACCTGCGCGCCAATCTGCTGAAAGGCGGCCGCGATGCGGTGCTGGCCGACCTCGCCGCCACCGGCGCCCAGGCGACCGCGATCGCCCCGCACGGCATCCGCATCGCGCCCATCGAGGGCAGCGGCCGCCATCCCAATGTCCAGACCGGCGAGGCTTTCGCCGAGGGTCGGTTCGAGGTGCAGGACGAGGGCTCGCAGATCGTTTCCGAACTGGCCGGCGTCCAGCCCGGCATGCAGGTGCTGGACTATTGCGCCGGGGCCGGCGGCAAGTCGCTGGCGCTTTCGGCCGCGATGCGCAACCAGGGCCAGATCTTCGCCCATGACGCGCTGAAGCCCCGCCTCGCGCCGATCGTCGAGCGCATCAAACGTGCGGGCAGCCGCAACATTCAGGTGGCCGCCGGACCGGACGACCTCACCCCGCTGGAAGGCCGCATGGACGTGGTGCTGGTCGACGCCCCCTGCACCGGCTCCGGCACATGGCGGCGGCGTCCCGACACCAAATGGCGGCTGACGCGCCAGCAGCTCGACGCCCGCCTCGCCGAACAGGCGCAAATCCTCGATATGGCCGCCGCCTACGTGAAGCCCGGCGGGTTGCTCGCCTATGTCACCTGCTCGGTGTTTCAGGAAGAAAATGACGGTCAGGCGAAAGCCTTCACCGAACGCAACCCCGCCTTCGCACCGGAAGACCATGCGGCGCTGTGGAAACACCATTTCCCGAGCCACGAGGACCGCGCGCGCATCGGCATGGGCGTTTCCCTTTCGCCCGCACGCACGGGCACCGACGGCTTCTATTTCTGCGCGCTTCGCCGCACTTGACCTGTCCGGCTCGCGCCCCAGTTTGCACCGGTGCCGCCACCACAGGGGTCTACCTTGAACAGATATGCATCGCTTGGCGTCTTTCTGCTGGCCGTCGTGGGCGCGGGCATGGCGATCGGCATCGCGACGCCGCCCGGCGAATGGTATGCGGGACTCGTCAAGCCGGCTTTCAATCCACCGAACTGGCTGTTCGCCCCGGTCTGGACGATCCTCTACATCCTGATCGCCATCGTCGGCTGGCGCACATGGCGGCGCGATCCGTCCGGCATCGCCATGAAGCTCTGGTTCGTCCAGATGGCACTCAACTTCGCATGGTCGCCGATCTTCTTCGCCGCGCATGCCACGGCGGCTGCGCTCATCGTCATCCTGCTGCTGCTGGTGACGATCCTGTGGTTCATTGCCCGAACCGCCAGCAGCGACAGGCCCTCGGCCCTCATGTTCGCGCCCTATGCGCTGTGGGTCGCGTTCGCCACGCTGCTCAATGCCTCCATCCTTTATCTGAACTGACCGTCCGAAACCGGTTCCCACTTTCGCCGGTCTTGCTCTATGGTCGCTGCCCATCAACGAATCCGGGACAGGCATGAGCACCGACATCAAGCGCATCGCAGCGATCATTTCCGCCGAGATCAACGCCCGGCCCGACCAGGCGGCCGCCGCGATCACGCTGCTGGACGACGGGGCCACGGTGCCGTTCGTCGCCCGCTATCGCAAGGAGGCGACCGGCGGGCTGGACGACACGCAATTGCGCACGCTGTCCGAACGCCTCGCCTATCTGCGCGAGATGGATGCGCGCCGCGACACCATCCTGTCCTCCATCCGCGAGCAGGGCAAGCTGACGCCGGAGCTGGAAGCCAGGATCGCCGCCGCCGCCACCAAGGCCGAGCTTGAGGACATCTACCTGCCCTACAAGCCGAAGCGCCGCACCAAGGCCGAGATCGCCCGCGAGCGGGGGCTCGGGCCGCTGGCCGAGGCGATCCTGTCCGACCGCGCCGCCGTGCCGGCCGAGCTGGCGGCCGCCTATCTCACCGACGAGGTGGCGGATGTGAAGGCGGCGCTGGAAGGTGCGCGCGACATCATCGCCGAACAGTTTTCGGAAAATGCCGATCTCGTCGGCCGCCTGCGCTGCTACATGCATGAGCGCGCCGTGCTGCGCGCACGCGTGGTGGACGGCAAGCAGGAGGAAGGCGCAAAATTCTCCGACTATTTCGACCATGCCGAGCGCTGGGCCGGAGTGCCGAGCCACCGGGCGCTGGCCATGCTGCGCGGCCGCAACGAGGAGGTGCTCGCCCTCGACATCGAGGTCGATGCCGACGATACCTCGCCCATGCGCCCCACCGTGCGGATGATCTGCGACGCCTACGCCATCGGCCGCACCCTTCCCGGTGACGTGTGGCTTTCCGAGGTGGCCGGCTGGACATGGCGGGTGAAGCTGTCGCTGCATCTGTCGCTCGACCTGATGCGGGACCTGCGCGAACGGGCCGAGGAGGCGGCGATCCACGTCTTCGGCCGCAACCTGAAGGACCTGCTGCTTGCCGCTCCCGCCGGCTCGCGCCCGACCATGGGCCTCGATCCGGGCATTCGCACCGGCGTCAAGGTCGCCGTGGTGGACGGCACCGGAAAGCTTCTCGCCACCAGCACGGTCTATCCGTTCCAGCCGCGCAACGACCTGCGCGGCGCGCAGGCGGAACTGTCGGCGCTGATCCGCAAGCATGGCGTGGAGCTGATCGCCATCGGCAACGGCACCGCCAGCCGCGAGACCGAAAGGCTGGTGGCCGACATGCTGTCCGACATGCAGCCGCCGAAACCCACCAAGGTCATCGTCTCGGAAGCCGGCGCCTCCGTCTATTCGGCTTCGTCGACGGCCGCGGCCGAGTTCCCGGACCTCGACGTGTCGCTGCGCGGCGCCGTCTCCATCGCCCGCCGCTTGCAGGACCCGCTGGCGGAACTGGTCAAGATCGAGCCGAAGTCGATCGGCGTCGGCCAGTACCAGCACGATGTCGACCAGTTCCGGCTGGCGAAGGCGCTGGACGCGGTGGTGGAGGATGCGGTGAACGCCGTCGGCGTGGACCTCAACACCGCTTCCGCCCCGCTGCTGTCGCGGGTGTCGGGCCTCGGCACCTCGCTGGCGGAAGCCATCGTGCTGCACCGCAACGTCAACGGCCCGTTTGCCACGCGGCAGGACCTGCTCAAGGTGTCGCGCCTCGGGCCCCGCGCCTTCGAGCAATGCGCCGGCTTCCTGCGCATCCCCGACGGCACCGAACCGCTCGATGCCTCGGCCGTGCACCCGGAAGCCTATGCGGTGGCCAAGAAGATCGTTTCCGCCTGCGGCCGCGACGTGCGCGCGCTGATGGGCGACAGTGCGGCGCTGAAGGCGCTTGATCCGCGCGTCTTCGCCGACGAGCGCTTCGGCCTGCCCACGGTGCGCGACATCATCTCCGAACTTGAAAAACCCGGCCGCGATCCGCGCCCGAGCTTCCGCACCGCGACCTTCGCCGAGGGCGTGGACGACATCAAGGATCTCAAGCCCGGCATGCTTCTGGAGGGCACCGTCACCAATGTGGCGGCCTTCGGCGCCTTCGTCGACATCGGCGTGCACCAGGACGGGCTGGTGCATGTCTCGCAGCTTGCCGACCGCTTCGTGAAGGACGCGCATGAGGTGGTGAAGGCCGGCGACGTGGTGAAGGTGCGCGTGGTCGAGGTGGACGTGAAGCGCAAGCGCATCGGCCTTTCCATGCGCAAGGACGGCGGCGCGCCGCAGCAGGAGCGGCGCCCGCAGAACGACGGCGCCGGCCGGCGTGATTCGCGCCCGTTCAAGAAGCCGCAGGAGGAGAACAGGCCGCAACAGCGCACCCCCCAGCAGGGCGCCTTGGGCGCCGCCCTTGCCGAGGCGCTGCGACGCAAATAAGCAAGGGGGACGGGAGGCAACCATACCCCCGGCACGGTTTCGCCGGCGGCATCACCACAGGATATCAGGTCATGCAGATCGGAATGATGGGCTTGGGCAGGATGGGCGCCAACATGGTTCGGCGTCTCTCGAATGCCGGACATGAATGCGTCGTCTACGACATCGATCCGAAAAGCGTCGCGGCCCTCGTGGCGGAAGGGGCCGTCGGCACCGCATCCATGGAAGAGTTCGTCGGCAAGCTGGCAAAACCCCGTCACGCCTGGCTGATGCTGCCGGCGGCGATCACCGGCGCGGTGGTCGAGCAACTGGCCGGACTGATGGAGGCCGGCGACACCATCGTCGACGGCGGCAACTCCAATTATCGCGACGCCGTGGACCTTGCCGCGCGGCTTTCGGCCAAGGGCGTCAATTTCGTCGATGTCGGCACCAGCGGCGGCGTGCACGGGCTGGAGCGCGGCTATTGCCTGATGATCGGCGGGCCGGACGAGGCGGTGCGCCAGTTGGATCCGGTGTTCGCCTCGCTGGCCCCCGGCGGCGATAAGAAAGCGCCCGGCACGGCCGCGCGCGGCTACCTGCATTGCGGCCCGAGCGGTGCCGGCCATTTCGTCAAGATGGTCCACAACGGCATCGAATACGGCATGATGGCGGCCTATGCGGAGGGCTTCAACATCCTGAAGGCCGCCAATGCCGGCAAGCAGGAGCGCACGGCGGACGCCGAGACCACCCCGCTTTCCGAGCCGCAATACTACCAGTTCGACATCGACGTGGCGCAAGTGGCGGAGGTGTGGCGCCACGGCAGCGTCATCGGCTCATGGCTGCTCGACCTCACCGCCGATGCGCTGGCCGCCGACCCGGCGCTGGAGCAGTTCGGCGGCCGGGTTTCGGATTCGGGCGAAGGTCGCTGGACGGTAAAGGCCGCCATCGACACCGGCGTGCCGACGCCGGTGCTGTCGTCGGCGCTCTACAGCCGTTTTTCCTCGCAGGGCAATTCGACCTATGCGGACAAGCTGCTGTCGGCCATGCGCCTTGCCTTCGGCGGCCATATCGAAAAGCCCCACAAGCAGGACTGACCGCAAGGCTTCAGGCCGAATTCAGACCCGGGCCGGAACCCGCGCCGGGCGGCGCGGACCGCCGGCAAAGGGCGGCACCGGCACCTGGCACCACGGGCAGCGCGACGCGGCGCGCGGCAGCTCGCGCTTGCAGCCCCTGCAGACATGCCTGGACGGATCGGAAATCATGGAAACGCTCCTTCTGGGCGATGCCGGGCATCGCGGAATGAGCCGCTTTCAGGTCTCTCCCGGAGCGAATCTGGGCGCGGCCGTCAGGTTTCAGTCGCTTCGCCCCGGGCCGCATGGCGTGCTTTGCCGGCGAGCCTCGAGACCCTTATGAAGGTTTCCATGCACATGCCGGCAAGGTGGACGGCAATCGCGGCTTTTCAAGGGCCGCAGGATCACCCGCCCGGGAATTTCCGCTTTTGTTGCAACGGCTTGGCCCGTCCGGCATCACAGGCATCGCGGGCGGTCCATGGTGCCGGGCGACAAAGCGAAGAAAAGAGGCCGCAAATCCCGTCAAGGCGGCTGGACAGGCAAAAATCACGTGCTATAACCCACGCGCTCTCGCAGGCGTTCCGGCGTCCTGCTGGGCCGGGAAATCTCCCGGCTTCTTCGAGACAGGCCCAGGTAGCTCAGTTGGTAGAGCATGCGACTGAAAATCGCAGTGTCGGTGGTTCGATTCCGCCCCTGGGCACCAAATTGCCAGGATCATTTTGAAGTGTATCTAAGACTTTGAAAGGCAATGTGGTTTCGGCGGTTCGAAACCCTTCGTTTGCGTCATAGCGAAGGTGCTTCGAGAATACCAGCTTCAGCACCGCTCGGCGGTCTTCAAGCTTACCTGTTTCCCATAGTTTCCAAGGGCTTGCGAGGAATCGCAAAGCGGTTCGTAACGTTTTATCGAAATCCGGTAGCGAATCGTCCTTCGACACAAGTTTTTCAGAAAGCGCGACCTTGTCGCGTTGCAATTCACTTGCCCGCTTTTCGTAGAGTGCAATTAGTCCCGGTTCGGTGGTAGCAGAAATGCGATCGATGATCTGGTTTATCGAGCGTTCGATGGTGTCGAGCTCCCGTTGTAGTGCAGCCTTCCGCTCTTGAACTCCCGCTCCACGCTGTTTCCAAATGTCGCGGAACATTCTTTCGGCCAGATCGACGAGATCGGTGGTCGGCTCAAGCGAATGAAGAAGACTTTCGAATTGTGTTTCGACGGTTTCCTTGCCAAGGGATTTGCGGTATACTTCGCATCCTTTGCCTATGCAGAAATAGTAGGGGTACTCCCGGGGCCGTCCTTTGGAGAAGGCACCACTGATCGAGTTGCCGCACCTAGCGCACCGAATGAAGCCTCTCAGCGGGAAATGCTCGCTGATATCAGCCCGGGCCGGGGTCTTGGCAGCACCGTTCAATCGGGCCTGAATCCTCTGGTATGCCTCGAACGAGATCAGCGGTTCGTGGTGAGCTTTCCGCAGGCTGACGTCCCATTCCGGATATTCAAGGTATCCGGCATAGAGGACACACTTCAACATGGTGGTCACACGGTCAAATTTCACGCCGCCCCCTGACGAGCGGGGGAAGTCAGGGCTGTTCTCGAGGAAACGCTGGATTTCCGCCTGTGACTGAAACCGGCCGCTGTCGAAGCCTTCCAGAGCTTCCTTAACTATGGAGGCGATCGGGTCTATCTGGACCAAAATTGTTTGGCCTGAAACGCGCGCGTGAGTATATCCTATCGGTGCGTGGAGGCACCAATATCCATTTAAGAGTCGGCCTCGCATGCGATTCTTGACCTGCTCGCCATTCTTCTGGCGCTGGTGCTGCGATACGCTGGCGAGAAGATTCTCCACCAACACCTCATCCGAACTCTCACCGAACTCGAACGAAGGGCACTCGAGTCGCGCGCCGGTGGCCGCGATTGCCTGCCTAAGCTTATGGTGAACGGTAACATCTCTGGCAAGTCGCGTAATGTCATCGATAATGACAATGCAGGTCTTCGAACGATTTTTCTTCAGGAAGGACAACATCTCCCTGAAGCCAGGACGATCAGCGAATTTGCCAGATCGGTCATCAGTGAACATGGCACTGAGCGGCGGATAGCTGTTTCGCTCGGCATGCTCTCGAATACGAGCCTCCTGAGAGCCTAGGCCGTCGCCTTCCTTTACCTGCTTCTTGCCTGAAACTCGGCCATAGCCGATGACAATTATGCTCTCTTTCTGCATTTGGTTTCTCCACCTTTGATCGTACGCCTATGGCTCGTTCTACGACCGCCGATACGTGCTCTTCTGCGATCGTTGCGGTTACGCCTCTGATGTGCACGCGGCCTGAATACCTTGGAGATTGCGACAGAAGGTCGGGCCGGTTCACTGGCAACCTGTTGCACGGCATCCACCCCGAAAGCACGATCTACAAAATTCTCCATAATGGAGTAGACAACACGGATGAATTCGTCTCTTTCGCCTAAATTGCCGGCGAATCTATTGGCAATTCCTATGTAATTTGACGAATTGTGTTCTTCGTTCATCCTACTTTATCCTATAGTATTCTTGTATCCACCGGCGACGTGCTTCTAGGATCCGCGATTGACGGCACGAAAAATATGAGGATCGGCAAAGTAGACCCGCATCCTGCTTCGTGCGCCATGATGGTGTTTGCCGACGTTTTCGCGGATCGAGACGTGGCTTCCGGCGGCGACTGCACGCACTCCTCCACGGTGCAACCAGATCTGCTTTTTCGGGCACGGTATCGCCTTACCTTCGGGTTCACTGCGGTTCAGATTCTGCCGCAGGGCAGGAAGAAGCGCCTGCCGTTGGAAGTCCTCCTTCGCTCGACCTGCATCGCTAGCGTTCCCAAGCCTTGGTAGCCGCCTGCGCCTGCTCCCAGATCTCTGGCTGCGCGGCGGCGATGGCGTTCACGCCATCTTCATTGCCTCCCCATCGGCCGGTGGCATGTTCGGCCATTGCCTGCAGCCACCATTCGAGACGTGTCAGGTCGAGGCCCGTGGTGGTGTGTCGAAGCGGAACGGCCATCCCCTGGAGCGCCAAGTAGAGCCTGGCGCAGCTGCGTCCGCCTGAGCAACTCGCCGTTTCACCGGTGGCGAACGCCAGTATCCTGGGAGCGATACTGGGTCCATCGCTGCGAGCGAGCAGCGACGGGATCAACTCAGGTCCCGGTCCGTTCGCCAATATCTCGAGGGATTTCGTTATCGCCCGGATCGGACTGGCTGGCGTGCGCTGCGACGGCGCTGCGCGTTCGTTCAGGAAGGCATCTCCGATACCGGTCAAATTCGTCCTGCGCTTTTTCATGCAACGCTCCTATTCCTCCACGCCATTCTATTTTTTTGCGATCCGGACCAATTGAATAAGGATTTCCATTTTCATCAGTCAATAGATTTCTTAAAAACCATCCGCTAATACCAAAAGGATTCGTTTGGGAAATTGTCAACATTACATGTACAACTAGGAGAAGCGCGGAAACTATACGCGAATCCTCTTTGGCCGAATTGTTGACAACCTCGACGGAACCAACATTTCCGAGCATTTGTCAGTGTCGAATTCTTCTGGATCGGCGCCGCCCGAGGAGTGTCCTTGAATCCTTGCATGCGTGAGTGATGGATAAAGTCCGATGAGACGCCGAAAAAAATATTCCCCTAGGCCAATCTGCAGCCGAGTACTGCCCCCGCGACGCCGCTTCGTGCCTTGCCAACCTCCGAACGACGGCAGCTTCATTGATCGGAATCCGCTGACGCCACGCGCTTCCCCACCTCTTTCAGAACGATAACGAGAGCCGTCCCTTCAAGCGTGTCATGCTGCATCAGGGCGTTCGCAAGGAACCGGACGGCATCCTCGTTGCTGCGAATTAGCTCGCGGGCTTGGGCATAGGCGGCTTCAAGCCGGGCATTGACCTGCTCTGCCAATGGGGGATTGTAGGCGAGCATCGTGGTCTGGTTGTCGGCATGTCGATAGAGCAGCGGCCATGTCTCGCCAAAGCCGAGTTCCGTCTCCATGGCGAGCGCCAGTGCGGTCGCCTTTCCCATGTCGCTGTCCGGCGAGCCGCCAGCACCTGCACTGACGGAGCCCAAAAGCTCCTCCTCGGCCGCGCGCCCGGCGAGACTGACGGCAAGCAGGCCGTCGAAGACGGCTTCCGTCTCGGTTTCCGTGGTTGCCGTTTTCCCCTCAGTGTAGCCGCCGGCCGGACCGTCGATGCCGATCGAGGTGATGCGCCCCAGGTCGAGGACCAGCCTGGCGACCGCATGTCCGGCCTCATGGATGGCCATGCACCAGCGCAACGCCTGCGATCGCTCAGGTCGGGCGGCGGCCAACAGGTCAAAGACGTCGGAGAAGACCAGTTGCCGATGAGCCCGCCGTGCCTTCTGGCGCGCCTCGCGGACCAGCCGCTCGATATCGGCGCCGCTCATGCCGCGCGCTTTTACCGCCAGGGCGCGCAGGACGGCATCGCCAGGCGCTCCAGCCTGGCAGCCTTGCTCACTCACTGCCATGAGTTCCTCCTGTTCCTCCATGGTCGTCCACCAGGTCATGAATCGCCGAGCGGGCTGTCGGCCGGGCGGCCGAGGCGGTACCAACGCGACAGCGTGCGCGCCCAGCTATGGTCGTCGGCGATCAGGCAAAGGTCGGAGGTGGCGACCGGCCGGGCCTCGCCCGGCAGCAGCGGATGCCCGAACGACAGCCCGGCGAGACACGGGGCGGGCCTGTTGGCCAACATCCAGCGCTCCAGGATCGGCGCGTCGACGACAAGGTGCTCGGGCGGCACGCCCGCGCGGATTTCCTTCATGTCGTCGGCAAGGGCAATGAGACGCGCCAGTTGATAGTCGAAGCCGGCGCCCTGTTCGACCTTGCGCGGGTAAAACATCACCATGATGGATAGCCTCCTTACTATTCTGCTGGCGGGTTGCGGCGGGATGCGATTGCGGGTGGGTCGCCAGCGGCGATAGTCGCAGCGTCGGTCGCGGTACTGTCGTCGGTGGCTCCGGCGCCCGCCCGGCCTGTCTCCCGCTTCGGTGCGCTGGCGATGACGGCGTCGAGATCGTCCTTCAGGTGATGGCGCAGGATGCCGATCAGCGCCTCGGTGTCGGGCTTTGGAATGACGATGTGCCTTTCCAGCCTGCCGGAGCGCAGCAGCGCCTTGTCGATCCGATCCGGATTGTTGGTGGCACCGATGACGACGACGCCGTCGGATCGGCTGGCTCCATCGAGAAGTTCGAGCAGGCGGTTGACGATCTGGTCCCAATAGGTCGTCCATTCGCCTGCGCTGCCGCGCATGTTGATGCCGTCGATCTCGTCGACGAACAGGATGGCGGGCTTCGCCGCCTCGGCCTCGGCAAAGGTGGCATTCATGCGGATCAGCACATCGCCGAGATAGCCAGGCTCCATCCAGGTCGCGACCGACGTCGCGATCAGCGGGACCTGGAGCGTGTTGCAGAGCGCCCTGGCGAATGTGGTCTTGCCCGTGCCGGGTGGCCCGGACAGGAGCAGCTTTGCGCTCATGTCCGCCCAACCAAGCTGTCCCGCGCGCCACAGCGCCATATCTTCCTTCAGATCAAAAGCCCAAGCCGTCGCCTCGCCATAGCCCGACAGCGTCTCGACGCGGGGGATGAAGCGGTCGGTGTCTGTCCCCGTCGGCGCGGTCGGCTCGATCCGCTCGCTGCCCGACCCGGGAGAACTGCGCCCGGGTTTCGACTTCGTCGCGGTCGTGCCGCCGGTTTCCTTGCGGCCGGACTCTTTCCTGTTCGACACGCCGCTGTCGTTCTCTTCCTCTGCCGCCGATGCCAGCCGCATGCGGGCAAGGCCGTCCAGGATGGCGAGCGCCCGCTTGGCTGACGTTCCCGACCGGATCGCCAGCGCCAGATCGGCAAGCGTCAGCGCCGAAGCATGGTCGTGCGGCAGGCAGCCTTCCGGCACCTCCCCCAGCACGGCGCGCATGGTCTCGCGGATGATACCCATGTCGAGCGGACCGCAGACGAGGTTGATGCGGGCGGCCTGCCGCAGCGGGCCTGGAAGCCGGTCCTCGTCTTCCGAGATGCCAAGGATCGGATAGTGGCTTCGCGCCACGAATGCGACTTTCCTCGCCATCCTCTCGCGGTCTTCGGGCTCGACATTCGTCGCAGCGAAGACGACGATGCGCCAGTGCGCATCCGGAACATGGGAGAAGCGGAATCCATAATCCCGCGAGAACGTATTGCCATTGCATGTCGCAACCTTGCCAGGAAGGATGAGACCCCGTTCGAGCAGGTCGAGGAACACCTCCTCGAATCCCGCCACCCGTCCGGTGAGGGTGATGATGGGAGTGGGAAGGCGAAGCGCCTCCAGGATCTCGCCAAGCGGTGTCGCGCTCATGGTGATCGAGCGAGTGAGGAGCAGCATCGTGGCGACGTCTGCTGCCCGCAGCGGTTCCGCCGACTGGCGAACGGCGCGCAGCAGGCTGGCGGCATCGGGCTTGCTGTCGCCGTGATCGGCTGATGCTTCCGGCGCATCGGAGGCGGCGGCGATGTCCTCGCCCTCAGGGGCGCTATCATCACGCGAGACCGATCCGGAGCGCCCGAGCCGATCGAGCATGCGGGCGATCTCGGCCTGCGATCTGCCCGCCGAAAGCGGTCCCGGCACGAAGCTGTGTACCCATCGCCCGGCCACGGGAACGCGTCGCTCCGTCAGCAGTTTGGCGCCGGCCGCACGGGCGACTGCGTCGGCTTGCGCCTGATGACGCAGACGCCGCAAAAGATGCTTCGCGAGACGGGAGTCCATCACCGGTTCCTCCGCTTCTTGTCTGAACGGAACACCTGTTTGAGGTTCACGAGTCCCGCCGTCTCCAGCCACTCCGCGACCATCATGCAGGCTGCATCGCCTTCTTCGACGCGCCGTGCCAGAAGCTCGATGATGACATCCGGCAGGGCGACGCGCTGGCTGAGGCTGATCCGGGCAAAATGAACCGCCAGCCCCACCGCGACGGCGGGGTCTTCCATCGGCTTTATCCGGCAGTCGCAGGACGCAATGGCGCCTGCACGCCTCAGCGTCGCGCAGGATTCGCTGTGCCCGATGAGCATCAGAAGTGGGAGCGATGCGGTCGCCTTGCCGGGCCTGATCGTCGGCCCCGGTTTGCCGATTGCCGGCACGGCCAATCGGGATTCCAAGCGGGCAGCGGCCGCTCCAGTTACGGTGCATGCGTCGGCAGGAGTCATTTCTCGCTGTTTCCGGGTTTCCGGGGCCACAACCGTGAGCCGCACGGGCTCTTTCAAGATGACGGGCTTTTTCATGAGGACATGCTCCTCCGTTCCGCGGCGGGCCACGGTCAGTAAATTTGGCAATAGAGAGTGGGGATCGCCCGTGGCGTCAGTGCAGATTCGGCCTTCGGGCGTAGCCGAAACGAGGCTGCGCCGTCACGGGCGTCTGCAACGGAATGACCGAGGCCGACTCGGCGCGGGGCGACGAATGGTCATTCGCCGCAAGATTCTCTGCATCGGGAATCCTGTCAGGTTCGACGGGATTCACCAGCGTCCGGCAGCGGCGTGCAAGCTCGTCCTTTACCCGCCGGGAGAACGCATCCCGGACGTCCCTGACGAATTCGGCGGCACAGTCGGTTTCGAGCAGATCATCGATCTCGGAAAGCCGGAACACGCCACGCTCGGGATCGGAGATTTCATCGGCACCGTCGACGATCGCGGTCTCGATCTTCACCAGCAGCGGCCCCTGATGCTCAGCCACCCACTCCGGTGCGATCGCCGCCACCGCCAGCATCCGGAACCGCAGCCGGTCCACCTCCTGGGGCCGGTAGGAACCAAGGCTCCTCTTTATATCCAGGATCAGCCCGCTGTGGCTTTGCCGGTTCACCACGAAGAGATCCGGCTTGTAGGATTCCGTCGCGTGCACCCGCGACGGAAAACGCACCCCCTTGATCTCGTCGGACGGTGTCCGCTTCAGCATTTCCTGTGCGGCGGGTACGATCGGCATCGACTTCGTCGGCAGGAGCTTGAGGTCCGGGTTCTCCTGCGTGGCCTGCTCGATGGCCGTTTCCAGCAGACGGCCTTCCTGCATCACTGCCGAGCGGAAGAAACCGAACAGCGACGCATACTCGCCGAAGGTGCTGTCGTCGCGGACTTCCCCGGCGAGCACCGCCTTCATGGCATCATCCACCAGCCTGTCGGTGTCGCCGTCGGAGACCGTTGGAGACCGCAGTGCCGTCGACTGCTGAAAAAGGCGTCGATAAATCCGTAGCCTCGCCGCCGAATTCCACCGGTACCCTTCCGGACGGGGGAAATGCCTTCTATCAATTGTCATAGCCCAAGACCTTCCAATCAGGTTGCGGGTCAGGCCTCCGTGCGGTGGTGCAAACACCTGCGGAGGCCGATTTCTGCTGCTCCGCCAACGAAGCACGCGCAATCGATCGGGATCCGGAAAAGATCTCAAGACGCCAGGCGCCGGCATGGTTAACGGCCCAAGACGCCACGTTAAATCAAGGCCTGGCCAACTATCCTACGTTCGGGGGTCTGAGCACCAGCTTCAATGCCCGGACGATCTTCTTTTCGGTCCGTCTCAGGTCGTTGCAATAGCCAAGCAGGCGATCCCTTGTCGCATCGTCCATCTCGCCATCCCTGGCGAGATCGTCGAGGCGTGCGAACGTCCAGCGCAACGATCCCACCGCGATCTGCGCATCTTCGACAAATCGCCTGGGCGACCGAAGCTTCTGTTCGACGCGCGAACGCCGCTGGCGCTCGGCCGGCGTCATGGCGTGGCCGTAGATCGTCGGACGTCCGCGTTTTCGCTTCTGTTCATCCTCTGCCATGGTTGCACATCGTCCTGCAGTCGACGGAATCCGTCTTGATCATCATGGACGTCCGGCACCGTCGGACCTTGCCTGTCGAGGCGGAGCCGCCCTAGCAATCATTGCGCTTAGCGAGTCTCGCCAAAGTTTTAGAGGTCATTTTCGTACGTCACGAAAATAGCGTCTCGATGAGGTTGTTGCCAGCATCCGTCGTCGTGTTTCGCCAAATGAGGAGCGACCCGAGCTGAATGATTGAAGGCCGATTCGGGGCCGTCTGCTGACTGTCCGGTCTTGGCGGCAGTCACGCGGATGGCTGCCGTTCTGCAACCCCATCTCTGTCGTTCCAAGATCACGGGCGGCGGCTTCCCGGAAGCTGCCGCTTTAGCGCTTCCGACTATGGGCATGAACGTGAGCCGTGAAGGGACCGGCGGCTTAAGGCTTGGAAGCGGTGGACCTTCAGGCGACGACAGAACTGTCCCGGTCCAGTTTTCGCGTTGTATGCTGATCTAACATTTCATTCCTGTGCGTCACCGATTCGGTGTCTCAGGTTGACCTTTTGTTTCTGCGTTTCCTGTATAAGATCGAACGAGGGAACTGCTGAAGTCGGCAGCTTGGAAGGTTCGAATCTTTGTCCAACGCGAAACAAATATTGGCGATGTTGCACAGTCGCGCTGAAGGCGACGACGAGCAATTCTATTCGATTGCGTTGCAGGTAGCCGCTTCCGAGGCGCGACAGGGCCGCCGCTCCAGTGCCGAGGCGCTTCGGTCCGCCGTTGAAATCGCACGGAAATCGCGCAGGGAATCGCCTGTCGCCATCCAGTTCGCCAAACCGCGTGGTGAGCTGGAAGGGCTGATCGAGCATCGGGAACCTCGTTACACCCTCAGGGACGTGGTGCTGGATCAGACGCTTCGCGCCCGTCTCGATGAATTGGTACGTGAGCAGCAAAAGCGGAGCTGGCTGCGCGAGCACGGCAAGACGCCAAATCGCCGTGCCCTGTTTGTGGGCCCACCCGGCTCCGGCAAGACAATGACTGCCGAGGCGCTGGCAGGGCAGCTCCTCCTCCCGCTTTTTGTCATCCGGCTGGAAGGCCTGATAACGCGGTTCATGGGCGAAACCGCCGCAAAGCTGCGGCTAGTCTTTGACGAAACGGCAAAACGGCGAGGCGTCTATCTTTTCGATGAATTCGATGCGGTCGGCGGGCGGCGCAATGCCACCAACGACGTGGCGGAAATGCGCCGTGTCCTGAATTCTTTCCTCCAGTATATGGAGGAAGAGAACTCTACTGACAGTCTGATCATCGGCGCTACGAACCACCCCGGCCTGCTCGACAATGCCCTGCTACGTCGGTTTGACCTTGTGCTGGCCTTCGAGATGCCGTCTCAGGAGCAGGTGAAGCATATCGTCCTCGCTGCGCTACGTCCGTTCAAGGCACCGCGCCTCGCATGGAAAACCCTGTTCAGAGCCGCAGAAGGGTTGAGCCAGGCGGAGATTACCCGTGCGACGGAGGATGCCGTGAAATCGGCGATCCTCAGCGAAACCGATACCGTCACTTCCGATCAACTCGTCCGGCGGCTAACCGAACGGCGTGCCATGCAGGAGGCTTTCTCCAACACGAAATCCGGCTGATACGACATGCCCGATTTCGTGCTGCCACATCTCGACATTTCCGATCGCCGTCAACCAAGCCTTTACAAGGCACCTTCGCGCAACATGGGCGGCGGAAGCGCGCCGCGCATTCGCGAACAGCATGGGGCAATTCTGCTTGGGCAGTTGCGCGCCGCATTTCAGGAAGTCGTTGAAGCGCCACCGCCCGACGAGCGTTTTGAGCGATCGGAAGGAGCTTATTACGAGGTGGAACTGCGGAAAGGCTCTGACGCAGAAGACCTCGACAAGAGCCGATCCGGCATCCTGTCCGGTGCCGCGAAACGGGACGCCCAGACTGAGAAGTTGACCGCCGTCCTATTTGTGCCGGACGAATCCCTGCCGGTTCTGGAAACGATCCTGGAGGATTACCGCGCGGGACCGCTGACCGCGAAGGAAAGACCCCAGCACAAATCCTATGTCGAGCCGATCGAAGCGATCCGGCGCGCGCGACTGTTCTCATTCTGGACCGACAAGCCCACTGCGCTTCCTGACGATCCGCAGGCGCAAATCTGGTGGGAAGTCTGGTGTATGCGCGGCTTCGAAGGCGAGGTGCTTCATGTTCTGGGGCAACTCGAATGCCAGATTGCCGATGACGATTATCGTCTGACCTTCCCGGAAACTGTCGTCGTTCCAGTCTTCGCGCGCCGCGCTGACATTGAGGTGGCATTGTTCGCCTGCAAAGGCATCACCGAGCTTCGGCGCGGCTCCGATACACCCTCCTTCTTTGTGGAGGACGAACGCGAGAACCAACATGATTGGGCTGGTGATTTGGCGGAGCGGATCGTCTGGCCCCGCGCGTCTGCCTGCTCGATACCGGCGTCAACCGGGCGCACGTTCTGATCGAACCGGCCTTGGCCGAAGCTGACTTGCTCACCGCCAATCCCGATTGGGTGCCGAGCGACAATCAGGCTGCAAGCCACGGCACGGAAATGGCCGGGCTTGTATTACACGGCGACCTGTTCGCCGCCCTTCAGGATCAGGGCGAAAGGCCACTCCGCCATCGGCTGGAATCGGTGCGGATCATGCCCGCCGATGGCTTCCCGCCGAACGAACCGGCGAGATTGGGCACAATCACCTCCACTGCCGTCGCCCTTGCCGAAATCCAGAACCCGGACTCCGATCGCGTCTTCTGCATGGCCATCACCAATGAGGATGTGTCGGGCGAGCGAGGTACAAGCTGGAGCGCATCCGTCGATCGAGCCGCAATCGGCAGGATGGAGGGTGATGACACGAGCGCCCCGCACCGCCTGTTCTTCATCTCTGCCGGAAACGTGCCTGCCGTGATGAACTTCGCCGACCTCCAGTCACTCCAGCACTATCCGATCGAAGACCCCGCACAGGCATGGAATGCGCTGACAGTCGGCGGATACACGGAAAAGCAGGTCATTGATGACGACGGGCTGGACGGCTATCAGCCCATGGCTCCGATGGGCGACCTCAGCCCTTACTCGCGCAATTCGCTTGCCTGGGTGCAGGGCAAGACCCCTGTCAAACCCGAAATCGTCATGGAGGCGGGAAACCGCGCCCGATCGCCGAATGGCCAGGGCCTCATATCCTGTCCCTCGCTGGAACTGCTGACGACCGGCAGCGAAGCTGATCGTCTGCCGATCGTTAATTTTGCCGCCACCAGCGCGTCCACCGCGCTCGCATCGCGCCTCGCCGCCCGGTTGAAAGCCGATCATCCCGACTACTGGCCGGAAACCATTCGCGCCCTGATGGTGCATAGCGCGGAATGGACCGCTCCGATGTGGCAGCGGCTTCAGGCAGCCCAAGGTCTCCGTGAGAAACAACGCCTCGCGCGTTGCTTCGGCTATGGCGTGCCGTCCTACGAGCGTGCAACAGCATCGGCCAAAGAGCATCTGGCGCTTGTCGCACAGCAGACCATCCAGCCCTACAAAAAGAAGGTCACGATCAAGGACGGTAAGAAGACCTACAGCGTGGGCTTCAATGAGTGCCACTACTATCCGTTGCCGTGGCCGAAAGCGCTTCTGGAGCAGTACGCCGACAACGACTTCATCCTGAAGGTGACCCTCTCCTATTTCATTGAACCCAATCCGGGCCGTGCGGCAGCCATCGACCCTCAGAACTACCAGTCATTTGGGTTACGGTTCGATCTTAAGCGTTCGCAGGAGACGGAGATTCAGTTTCGCACTGGCATCAATGCTGAAGAAACCCTGCCGCCCGGGCTGGTCGCAGCCGGGCGTCCGACAGATTCCGGTTGGGAGTTCGGCCCAAGCAACATATCGGCCGGGTCGATCCATTATGATCAATGGACCGGCAGCGGCGCGAGATTGGCTGCGCGAGACCTGATTTGCGTCAAGCCTGTGTCCGGCTGGTGGAAGGAGCGAAGCAAAACGGTGGTCTGCGAGCAACAGGCCCGTTATTCGCTGATCGTCACGCTGGTCTCGCCAGAAGTCGACATCGACCTCTATACCCCAGTTGCGACTCAGATCATGCCCGCGGTCCCTGTGGAGATAGAATCTACTGAGTGAGGGGAAGTGCATCGGATACAGCGGATTGCTTCGTGCTGCCGTCGCCGCTCGAAATTTGCCATTCGTTTACTTCCTTCGGACGGCAGACCCGGGGCCGATTCCAGACTGTCCGGTTCTGGGGTTCACCAAGCGTAAAGCTGTCGTTCGGCGTCCGACCCCGACTCAGTAGCCGCCGTACGTCTAAAGCGTTCCAACAAGTTACGTACCCTCGCGCATGGCGAGGCGGAGCCGTTCGATACCCGATACCGACGGCACTTTGAACTCCGGCGGCAGTTGCGCCGCAACCGTCTGTCCATGGTTGTTCTCGAACACCAGGCTGTTGAGGCCGGCGGTGTAGGTGCCCGCCAGCTTGGCGGCCGTCGCCCAGCTAGCGACGGCCGACAGCGTCCTGGGCTGAAAAAACGACGGCAATTCCGCGAGTCGCTCGACTTGCTCTTCAAGACGATCCAGCAGGATGCCGACTTGCTTTAGCAGGTTCGCCATCCCCTTATTGCTGGTGTCCCCGAATCCCACCAGCACGCGCCACTGACTGCCTTGCGCATCCTGCTTGCCGCGATAGCCGAAGAACGCCAGCTTGTCCGCTGCGCTCATCTGCTTGACCGGGTCATCAGCCAGATTGGCAAATTGCGCCGCGATATCCTCGACGACCTGTCTGGGACTGTTTGCCGTCGAAAACAGCGTCTTCGTCGCCACCGTTCCGATCGGACGCGACACGCTTTTATATAGAGGCTTTCTCGGCTTATCGGGCTGTTGCCCCTGCCGGCGAAGCTTCTTGCGCTCGGTAACGGTCGTTCTATTCCACTCCTCCATCTCACGGTCGTAGCGATCCTCGTCACGCCCTTCGGCCGCGAAATCGCGGACGTTCTCGTCGACACTGAGGGTGCCGCCGCCGCGGTCGATGGCGACCTGCAGCGCTCCCCGCAGCCGCGGCATTCGCGTGACCAGCGTTTGGCGCGTGCGGTCATAAAGATCGAAGGCCGGATCGCTCCTCAACTGTGTGAGATATCGCATGAACCCGGGCAGGGCTTCCCGAAGCCCCTGGACGCGCCGCAGATATCCGGCGCGGTCGCGGGCATGGGAGAAATCCTTATGCAGATGGGCGAAGTCGGCACCATAGATCTTCGCGCCGCATAAATGGCCGCACAGGAACCGCTGTCCGCTATCGGTCTTGATGACAAACCCAGCAAGATGGTTTGGATATTTGCAATGGGCGCATCGGATCTTGGATCGCCGCGAGCCCCGGAAATCGTAGGCAAATTCGACGAAGGGCCGCTCTTTCACCGATGGAACCTGGAGAACGAGTCCCTCAAGATTTTCCGGGTCGTCGGTGGTGAAGGATATCCGCAGCAACTCTTCGTCGCTGAGCCGGTCCCAATACCCTTCAAACTGCTCGCCGCCGATCGCGGCCGTCTGGGTCTGCATGATCGTCCTCTTCCTTAGAGAGAATGACGACTGATTCCATCACGCAGTATACTAGATATTGGGTCGTCAAGAAAACACTTACGCAGATATAGGGGGTTGTCCCGAATATTCACAGGTCACGCGCCCAAGTCAGGCGAGACTGGGTCGCTTGAAGGGCACGATGCCTTGCCGGGCCGCGATCATGTTTCCGCCGGTCGGCATGGGGATCCTCGTCACGATAGCATCTGCGCGGAAATCACGATGCTTCCGCACGAACGGAAGCAGCCAGTCGGCATCTCGATGATAGAAGACCATGGTCTCTGCCGACTCGACGAGCCCGCGGTTGATAAGCCTGATCTCCTTCGCCTTCAGGCGCCGGAACTTTGCCCGGAATTCGGGAAACGAGAAGTCAGGCTCCTTCCCCCGCTCCCGTACTTGCGGGTGGATGCATACCGCCACGTCGGGCGCCAGCGGCACCGTTTTGCTGACGACGCGGGGATCGTAGGACGGCCCAAGGCTGACCGGAAAATCACTGGTGAAGAACGCCCCGTCGGACGGGTCGGCGAACATGATGTCCCATAAGGCGTTGCCGAAAATATACACCCGGCCCTCTATCTGCGAGATGCCGATCGCCTGGGGATACTTCTCATCAATGGTGATTTTTACCGAGCCGTCGTCAAGCAGTTCCGTCAGGCCCCGGTTGCCGAACGCTTCCGGCATCGGCGGAATCAGCCCTTGCGCGTCCAGCAGCTCGGCCGCCGATCGGACGGTCGCCGCGATATGCGGCGTGTTCATCCGCATGGCCGTAGGCGAGCAGGAGACGATGTAAGCGACGAAGCCGGCGATCACATACACATGCTCGACGCCGATCGCGCGGTTGCGCAGCGCATCGAGCGCGGCATTGTAGTTCGGCTCGATGCGCTTCAGAAATTCTTCGATTGCCCGAGGCTCATGCAGGTAGAGGTTCGTGCTTCCGTCCGACCTTCGGCACACATCTTCCGACCAGGGGTGAAAGGTCTTGAGGTCGTCCTTCTTGACCGCGACCAGGCGGCCCTTGTCGTCGGCCGAGTAGAAATTCCGCAGATGCACCTGGGGAATGAAATGATCGAGCGGCATCGCATCACCATAGCTGTGCCCGTCGCGGCAGCAAGATGTCCGTTGCCCATGGAGAGGATTCGTTCAGGCAGAATGGGGGCCGTCTCCGGACAGTCCGGTTTTGGAGAGCATTCGGCGAAAAGCTGCCGTTCCTTACTCGAACCAATTCGCCTGTTTGGGATCTAGTCGCGAGCTCCTCGAAGCAGCCATTCGCCATTTCCAAGCTTTTCGGCTTGGTTTAGCCTCTGGTCCGGAACGGTCTAGCCGCTCGCGACCCGATAATAGTCGACAACGGACATTCTCGGGGAGCGCAATTTTTGCTTATGTTGTGACCAAGAGAAACTCCACTGGTAAATGGGATCCGGTGGCAATAGCTGTATGTGGTCGGGGGAATGCAGTTTGAGTCCGGAGATCCAAGCGCGACTTCTCGCATCCATGAATGCCGGGCGGCTTCTTGTGGTCTGCGGCGCGGGCCTCTCGATGGCGCCGCCGAGCAGCTTACCATCGGCACGCACTGTAGCGGAATGCTGTTTCGACAAGTACCAGCTCGAGGTCGATCCCGCCTGCGACATCGCCCTGCGCGATAATCTCGAGGCGCTGGCCGAGCACTTCGTCGCCACCAATACGCTGCAGTCCGTCTTTATCGAACATCTGGTACCATGGCCGGCCTTTGCGCGGCCGTACAATCCCGGTCATGCCGCGATCGCTGATTTTCTGATTACCCGCGCTGCCGTCGCCGGCATATCCAGCAACTACGATATCCTCATCGAACGCCGCGCATGGGATTATGGCGCGGCCTTCAGAGGCTCTCTCGATGGCGACGAAGCCAATGTCGATGCGACGCGCCAAGCCCCGCTCCTGAAATTTCATGGATGCGCGCAGCGCGATCCCGTGTCGACCGTCTGGGCCCCATCCCAACTCGAAGATCCCGTCATTTCGGCCCGTATCGAACGCAGCAAAACCTGGATGGCCGCGAACCTGCGGCAGAAGGACCTGCTGGTCGTCGGCTTCTGGTCAGACTGGGAATATCTCAACGCGGTGATCGGCGGCGCCCTTGCGGACGTGCAGCCGCTCTCCGTCACAGTCGTCGATCTCTCGCCGACGGTCGCCCTCGAAGAAAAGGCGCCTCAGCTCTGGCAGGTTGCTCATGCCGACAACGTACATTTCGAGCATGTTCGCGCATCCGGCGCGGATGTCCTCGACGAACTGCGCAGGGCGTTCTCCATGAATTATCTGCGCCAAGTCCTGGCCGCAGGCCGCACCGTCTTCGAGCAGACGACTGGTGTTCAATGCCACCCGGATTGGCTCCAGATCGCCGATTTTGACAGCGAGATCCTCTATGGGCTGCGTAGGGACGCCGAAGGCGTTCCTGCCGTGCAGCCGGCTACGCGCCTTCGCCCCGGCAATGTCGAGGCGCTGGGGTATTTTCACCTCCTGTTGCGCCAAGCTGGCGCAACCCAACTCCCCGATGGCTACGAACTGAACGGCCGCAGCATCCGGGTCATCAATGGCGCCGAGGCGATCCTCGGGTCGCTTAGAACGAAATTCATCGAACCTCCTGTTGCCGTCAGCTCCGACATCGTGGTCGCCGTGGGCGCCACCGATCTCGGTCTTCCCGGCAATGTCATTCGAGGCGGGCGAACCGGCGATCTCATACGCCCGGCCGCCGGCGGAGACTGGTTCGACCTCAACGGCGCACGCGCGGAGCTGAATATCTGATGGACATCGCGACCCAAGCCGAAATCGTGCTTCGCAATGCACAGTATGAAACCTGGTCCTGGTCGGGTCCGAGTGGCCCAGTGACCTGTTTCGAGAGCGCCGCCCTAATGGGCTTCGTCCACGTTTTTGAAACGGCGGATGGGCTCTTGGCCGGTTGGCAGGTCAGCCAGAAGACCACCCTTGCACGTCATGCTGCGATGCTGCGGGGAGCCGGCGCCAAGGCCTGGAATGTCTATTCGGTGTTTCTAACCGCCGAGCACGCACCGACGCATGCCCGCGCCATCGAGCGGATCGAGGAAGATTTCACGCTCACCCGGAAGATCGCGCGCACTGCGGTGACGACGGCGGAGGACATCGAAAGGACTTTGCTACCCTTGATGGGAATCCGCGCGCAGCCGATCCTGGGGGCGACGAATTTCGAAGACCGCCTCCGCACCCGCTTGAAGGATGTTCCCCCTGAAGCCGTGACAGCCTTCCTCAACGAAACGTCGGCCGTGGACGTCGCTCGCATCTTAGGAGCCAGATCATGAAGCTCGACTATGTGGAGGTTTGCGGCTTCCGTGGTTTCCGGGATAAGGCCAGGATCGATTTCGGAGGTGGCTTCACCGTCATCACCGGCCGCAATGGCGTTGGCAAGAGCACCCTGTGTGACGCCGTCGAATTCGCGATCACCGGACTCATCGAAAAATACGCCGTCGAGAAGGCGGCCAAGGAAAGCCTCGCGGACTATCTATGGTGGCGCGGCGCCGGCGAACCGGAAGCTCACTATGTCACCGCCGTCTTCGTCAACGACGAGGGTAAGTCCTTCAAGATCACCCGGACGCGCGAGAGCGGCGCCGATGTGTCACCGGAAGAAATCCAAGCGGCGTTGTGCAGCGGGCCGGCGCCAGAGGACGCGCTGCGGCAACTGACCCGTACCTCTATTATTCGCGACGAATGGATCGCAGCCCTAAGTCTCGATCTGTCTGAGACAGAGCGCTTCGACCTCGTGCGCTCAGCCCTCGGCGCTCTCGAAGGGGCCGAGGCGGCCGCGAAGGCCAAGGATGTTGTGACTGCGGCCGATGCCGCGCACGCCCGCAACGAAGCCGCCTATGAGAATGCACGCACCAAGTTAGGCGAGCGTTTGACCCAGCAGTCAGAAATCCAGGCCACGCTTAGCCGCTCCGGCGACGTCTCAGCCGCTCTGGAGATCGTGAGCGCCGCCGTGCCGAATGCGCCGACCGACATGGTGGCTCGTCTCGAGGCCGCTCGCAACGCGCTTGCCGACGGACGAACAGGTATTGCCCGCAGTGCGGAAGCGGTCGAAGCCGGTCGGACGCTGCTCGCCGGTCAGCAGGCCTTCCAGGCGCCTGATGCGGTGGCGACGCGGGAAACCGCCAAAGCCGAACTTGAAAAGGCAAGGGAGGCGAAAGACCTCGCTCTGAAGGCGGCAGACGCCGCCGAGACGCTGCTTGCCCGGGAAGAGGACGTGGATGCGGTCGCTGCCTCGCTCGCCATTCTGGTCGAGCACGGTGAGCGCCTTGGGGTTCATGAGGACCATTGCCCTCTCTGCGCGGCCCATCGCACCTCCGCCGAGTTCGCCGCAGGCGTCGAAGCGGCCCGACGGCGCATTTCAGGCCTCGCCTCTGGCGTCGAAGACGCGCGCCGAAGAATGGCTGCGGCCGATGATGCGGCGCGAGAAGCATCAGCGGCCCTCGCCCTGGTCGAGCGTGATGTCGCCGCCCATCAGGCCGAAGAACGCGCCTTGCGCGAAGCAGAAGAGACTCATGCCGCGTTCTTCGCGCGTTGGAAGATAGATCCGCGTTTCCTCGCTAATCCGGATGAGCTCGAAGCCCATGTGGTGGCCGAACGTGACCGCTTAATCAACCTCGAGCGCGCCCTGATAGTCCTAGAGGCGTCCCAGTCGGTCTCGCGCATGGCGTCGATCGAGAAGACCATCGAAGGTCTGCGCGAGGAGATCGACAAGCTCGCCGATGTCGTCAGCCAGTCACAGGCAGCCGCTACCAGCGCCCGCAAGATCGAACGGGCGGTCAAGCGAGTCAGCGCCGAGATCATCGATGAAAGCCTAGCTCAGATCAGTCCCTTGCTCAATGAGCTCTATCAACGTCTGAGACCGCACGCGGATTGGAGGACCATCGACTACAGCATCCGCGGCGATGTGAAACGCTTCCTGAGCCTCAAGGTCGGCGACGGCCTTAATCCGCAGTTCGTGTTCAGCTCGGGCCAACGTCGCGCGGCCGGACTGGCGTTCCTCCTGTCGGTCCACCTAGCCCGCGCCTGGACGCCGTGGCGCGCCCTCCTGCTCGACGATCCCGTCCAGCATATCGACGATTTTCGCGCGCTTCATCTCGTCGAGGTACTGTCCGCGCTCCGCCTCGATCGGCGTCAGATCATCTGCGCGGTCGAAGACCCGGCGCTCGCCGACCTTTTGTGCCGACGTTTGGTCAGCACGACCGTAGAGCCCGGCCGCAGATACGACATCGATCTTGGACCCGAAGGGGCGACGAGCGTGCTGACCGCTGCGAATGTCCCGCCCATGCCTGTCGGCGTTCTGCGCCGCGGTCCCCAAGTCGTCGGAGATTGAGGACGCGCCATGCTAAAATGGTCTGAAATGCGCCGCTCCAGGGACGCCACTCTCGCCGTCTGGCCCGAATACAAGCCGCTTCAAGAGCGTTGCGACATCCCCAGTGCCCACCGGCAGGGTATTTGTAGCGACCTGACGAATTGGATGGATGTTATGATGTCTTCAACGTCACACAGCGAGTGCGCACGTAGAAAGAACTGCTCAACTCTGTACGACACTGCGACATGAGCCTGTTCGTTACCTGGCGGGGGATTCTTGATCTTCCAGCACTTCCAGAGCGCGGTCTGAAGGTCGGCGGAAATCGCATCGTCCAGCGCGTCTTCGGCGGCGCTTCCACCAAGGCGCGAATTTCATCCTCACAGATCAAGGGGCACGATCTCATCACCACGGAGCTCAGTCCTCCGTACGGCGAGATTCTGCTTCGCCGAAAGGGGGCGCGCCGAATATCCACGCCGCTGCCCGTGGTCGTAGCGCCAGGCGTCGACGACCCCGACAATCTTCCTGAAACCTTTGCAATCCAATGGGATTCCCAAGGCGAATTGGCGACCTACGCGGATACGCCGGAAAAGGTCCTGCAGTCATGGATCAACAGGTTCGACTTTCGGACCGAGGACGAAGAGCACGACCTTCCGGGCCTGCGCACCCCGCAGATCGGCGCGCTGCACGCTATCTCCGCCCACTTTGCAGTCGGGTCCACCTTTGAACCGGCCACCGTCGTCCTTCCGACCGGCACCGGCAAAACAGAAACCATGCTGGCAACGCTCGTCTATCGCCGGCTTGGGCGCACACTTGTCCTCGTTCCCAGCGATACACTGCGAAGCCAGATCGCCAGCAAGTTCATCAGCCTCGGCGTCCTCCCTGAGGCCCAGGTCATCACCCACGACCTCGCCAAGCCCCGCGTCGCGATCATCACGACCGGCATCATGTCAACGGACGAACTGGAGTCGCTCATCCGGAACGCAAACGTAATCGTTGCCCTTCCGAACGTCCTCGAGGCCTCGGATGCCGAAGTCGTCCGCCGTCTCGCGGGCGCATGCTCCGATCTCATCGTAGATGAGGCCCACCACATCACTGCCAGAACGTGGCAGGGCGTTCGGGAGCACTTCGCTGCAAAACGTATTCTCCAGTTCACCGCAACGCCGTTCCGGCGCGACGGCAAGCGCGTCGATGGCAAGATCATCTTCAACTACAAGCTCGGCGATGCCCAAGCCGCCGGCTACTACCGCCCTATCAACCTCAGAACGATCGAAGAATACGGTGACCAGGAAGCCCGCGATGTCGCGATTGCCAAGGAAGCCATTGCGACGCTCCGACATGACCGGGACGACCTGAAGCTCGATCACCTGCTGATGGCGCGGACCTCATCAAAAGACCGCGCCGAAGCGGTGGGCCGCATCTATCAGCGCCTCGCGCCGGACCTCAAACCGGTGGTCGTCTACTCTGGCACCGGGCGCACCCTAATTAATCGCGAGGCTATGACCCAGCTCTTCGATCGAGGGGTCGATGGAGCCCGGATCGTCATCTGCGTCGACATGCTGGGCGAAGGATTCGACCTCCCTTACCTCAAGGTCGCGGCCCTTCACGACACGCATAAGTCGCTGGCAGTGACACTTCAGTTCATCGGCCGCTTCACCCGCAAAGGCCCCGCCGAAAAAATCGGCGAAGCCACGGTCGTCACCAACATTGCCGACCCCGATGCCGAGGCAAAACTCGCCGCCCTTTACGCAGAAGGAGCCGACTGGGATCTGCTCATCAAGCGCTTGAGCGAGGAAAGAATTGCTCAGGAGCTGCGGCTGCAGGACGTGGTGTTTGCGCTTAAAGAGTCCGGCGATCTTCATGCGAACCTTTCGCTTTGGAACCTCCGACCGGCACTTTCAGCGCAGCTCTTTCGGACGAAATGCGAGGACTGGAACCCTTTGGCCTTCGAGTCGGTGCTTCAGAAAGACTCAGAGAGCTGGTACGCGCTCAGTGAACAGGACAGCGTTCTGGTTGCCGTCGTGTGTCGTTCTAGCGATGTGGCCTGGGGTAACTACCAGAACGTGTACGATACGATCTACGACCTCCTAATTCTCAAGTGGGATAAGGCTGTTGGAGCGCTTTGCCTCTTTGCGAGCGACTACGACGCGTTGCGGTCGGAAAGGCTTGCCAAGGCAGTCACGAACGACGACACTACGCTGGTGTCGGGCACGCCCATCTTCAACATTCTGAACAATGTTGAACTGCCATTGGTGAAGAGCCTTGGATCGTCGCGTATTGGCGCGATCAGTTTCACCTCTTATTTCGGGCCGAATGTCACCGAAGGGCTCGCAAGTATCGAGAAAGCCGAGTCCTCGCTCAATAACCTTGCGTGTCTTGGATACGAGAACGGCGAACGCGTTCTTTGGGGAGGAACCCAGCGACGCGGCAAGGTCTGGCAGCAAAAGTCCGGTACCATATCCGACTGGATCGAGTGGACCGCCGCGACGTGGGCGAAGGTCTCGTCCGAAGTTGAGAGCGAGAGCAACATCGTCCGCGACTTCCTTCGCCCGGAGAAACTCGCAAAGCAGCACTCCGCATGGCCGATATCCGCCCAATGGGGCGAGCAGGCGCAGATGCGCTTCAATGACCGCCAGTTCGTCATATTCGGTGCGACCGAAGTCCCGGTATTCGCCGTCGATCTGAATCTCGGTGATGTCGGGCCGAACGGCGAAATCGTCTTCCGTGTCGAGGCTGACGGCGCGATGTCCGAATACGCCCTCATCATCAGTGAACAGATTCCAGGCGGATACCGCCACGACCACGTGTCCGGTCCTGCTATCATGTTCCGCCACGGTACACTGCCGGCGGTGCCGCTGGAGGAGTACCTCCAGAAGGATCCCTTCATCGTTCGGTATGCAGACGGGACTTATTCGTACAACTGCTACCATATTCCAGTAAAGCTGGACGTCGGACTCTATCAGCGTGGCAGGCTGGAGGCGTGGAACTGGGACGGCATCGACCTGAACAAGGAGTCTATGCATAAGTCAGGCGACCAGAAGACTATTCAGTTCCGGACGTTCGAGCGGCTCAAGGGCGAGTTCGACGTCATCTTCAACGATGACGGTCACGGAGAGGCCGCTGACCTCGTGTGCCTAAGGGATGTAGACGACACCACGATCCGGCTATGCCTCGTCCACTGCAAGGGCGCCCATGAGGCGCGGGTGTCACAAGATATCCGGAACTTCTACATTGTCTGTGGCCAGGCGCAGAAGAGCATTGTAGCGAAGCATGCCGGCCTTCCGACACTCTATCACGACCTGAAAAGGCGGCAGGAAACCTGGGCCCGCGAAGGCCACAATCGCTTCCTGAAGGGCGACATCAAAGACCTCTCCTACTTCAAGGAAAAGTCGCGCCGCGCGAGACTCGAGTTCGAGATGATCCTTGTCCAGCCGGGCGGCTCGGTTTCTTCCATCACCGATGACGCCTTGCGACTGCTGGCAACGACTGAACTCTATCTGCTCAAGACGACCCAGGCGAAGTTCCGGGTCGTGCTCTCGCCCTAAATGCGAGTCACCTGCCGTCGATGAAACGATGAAGGCGATGCCGCCGAATCCTGGCTTCGAAGACCTCAACAAGCGGTGCGAACGCAGCATCACGAGAATGAGCGATGCCGAGGCGCTCGCACACATCGGGCAGTTGATCGACGACGCCTTCGACGCGGCCTTCGAGCGTGGCGCTAAGCGCGCACTCCATCTGCTCGACGAATTGTCGAAGCGTGAGCTCGCCGACACCGATGGCGCGCTGGTCGAGCATTTCCGAGCCAATGCTTGGGCAGCACGGTCGCATATCGCGAATGTTCGACGATCTTGGTCCTGGGAGGTGCCCGAGCGGCAGGCGGAACTGCTCGCGCTGTCGCGTGCCTCAAACCATCCCGGCTTTGCGAGTCTCGACAAGGTGCGTCAATGCCAGATTCTCACTAACCACGCGAACCTCCTCGATATGGTGGGTCGCACGATCGACGCGGTCGCCGTCTGGGATGCTGCTCTGAGGATCATTCCAGGTTTTGCGATGGCACGGGGCAACCGAGGCTGTGGGCTCAGGGGCTATGCCGGCATGGTGGTTGATGACCGCGAGCGCGCGGTCCTGGCTTTGCATGCCTTCGACAGTCTTCGTTCGACGATGGCCGAGGACGCTTTCTATGATTCCGCTGATCCGCGACCGGCACTCGCGTATTTTGCCAATCAAGCGACGGAACTCGCTGGTGCGGTCAATGTCGACGCGGTCCGGGCGATGCAGGACCTCGATCGTGGCGATGAGGGCCGGTCGAAGATCGAACGCGCCTATCGCCACTGGTGCCTTAAGCATCGTCTCTTTCTATGCCCCTTGAACGATCTTGGACCGCATCTTGCGGCGGCCACCGACGAGCTGATGCTGCCGCCGCTGACCGAAGGGTTGAACGACCGTCCCGACGGCCATCTGCCGCCGCCGATCGTCGGCTTCTTCAATCAGATGAAGCAGGAATACGCCTCCGCGCGCTTCACGCTGTTCGAGGGGATGAGCAGCACGCGGGTCCATTTCTCTGATCGCGGAGTCGCGCTCATCGACACGCTCGACTATCCGCTATATTCGCTGGCCAGCGAGCGGGTTCGTACTGCCTTCCGCATCGCCTATTCGTTGCTCGATAAGGTCGCCTTTCTCGTTGATCGCTACTGGGCCTTAGGAAAGGTGCCGGAAAGGATTAGCTTCAAGAACGTGTGGATGGTCGAGAACAAGGCGCGCCTGCTGCCTCAGTTCGAGAAGCGGGACAATCTGCCATTGCGCGGCCTGTTCTGGTTGTCGAAGGAGCTGTTTGATGACCAACTCAAGCAGACCACGGCAGCCGATGCTCATGAGCTGCACGGCATCCGTAATGCGCTGGAGCACACCTATCTGCGTGTGAGCGAAGGCTGGGCCAAGCCATTCAGGATCAACGGGACGAGCAACAATGGCTTCGGCATCTCCATCGGCAGCGACGAACTCGAAGCCAAGGCGATCCGCGTCATGCAGATGGCGCGATCCGCGCTGTTCTACGTATCCTTCGCGATCGGCGCCGAAGAGCGGAAGAAGCAACTTGCGAATCCCGGCCAGCTCATAAGCTCAATGCCGCTCTATGGCCTCGACGACAGGCGAAAGCGGCGCGACCCCTTCTAAGGGGCCCCATTTCTTGGGTGGCGTAGCGCGACTCGTATAGGTCGCTTAGTAAAGATGAACGAACGGCCGCTTTTGATCACGGCGTATCGCGAGTTGGAGGACTGAATGGGTGGCATCATGCGGTCGTTCAGACGGCTCGACCGCCACGTCCGCTTTCGGGGGGAACGCAAAGTGTGCCTCGACGTCCGCGATGAAGGCGCGTTCCTTCCGTTCGGGCCGCAACTTTCTCACGATTAATTTTCTGGCGCCCTCAAGGATTCGGCGCGACAAACTCATTCATCAAGAGCGGTATCACCGGCGGCAAGGCCGAAGCTCGAATCGCCAATCCCGCGCTAGACGTGACCTATCTTTGGGGGACGTGGAGATTGTCGCCACTTACATCTGCGCCCCCGATCTCAACCTCAGCAGAACAACCTAAAAGCCATTCAGCCAGAAGAAGGGAACTGATTTCCACCTGCGCGGGTCTCCTAAGTGCACACTCCCAGACGGTCGCTACGCGCCACCCTTCCTCCAGAAGGGCACTGCGAACAGCGCCATCCCGAACGACGTTCGCTTCGAACTTCGCCTGCCAGAACCCTTGGCGGCTCGCCGGGTTGGTGGCATAGCGACAGCCCTCGTGGCGGTGCCAAAAGCAGCCATGGACGAAAACGATAGCTCGATGCTTCGGAAGGACTAGGTCGGGTCGCCCTTGAACTCTGCCGGAATGGAGCCGGAAGCGAAAGCCACGTGCGTGCAATGCTCGCCTAAGAGCTAGCTCTGGCTTCGTATTTTTTCCACGTATTCCCGACATCATCCGAGATCGGGTCTTCTGGTCCACGATGTCAGTCACATGCGCCCTGGTCTTCGTCACTGAACCTAGTATACACCAGCTGAACGAAATGCGTCAGGAGCCTGATTTGCCTTCTACTTTCGGCGTTGTTGATCTGTTTGCCGGTCCGGGCGGACTTGGTGAGGGGTTTGCTTCCCTCGTCGAAGACGGCCATTTGCCGTTCCGGATCGGCATTTCGGTTGAGAAAGAGACGTCAGCTCACCGGACCTTGACGCTGCGAGCGTTCCTGCGCGAGTACCGTACGCGCCATGATGTGCTGCCGAGACAATTCATCAATTTTCATGCAGGCCTTGCTTCCGAACCGGACTGGTCAACCGTCGACGCCGAGGCGTGGCGGCATGCCATCGATGAAGCGCGCGCGCTTGAGCTAGGTACCAAGGCTGCGGCGACCGCCATTGATGGCGCAATCGAGAAGTTGAAGGCCAAGTACGACGACACGATCCTGATCGGCGGTCCGCCCTGCCAAGCCTATTCCCTCGTCGGGCGCGCCCGATCGAGGAGCAAGGTCGGCTATGTTCCCGAGGAGGATGCGCGGCACTATCTTTTCCGCGAGTACATCCGGGTTCTCGACAAGCTTCGCCCGGCCGCCTTCGTGATGGAGAACGTCAAGGGCATGCTCTCGTCCACGGTCGAGAGCCGACTTGTCTTCGAGATGCTGATGGAGGACCTGTCCTCGCTCGGCATGGGTCACGGCCATCACTACGAGTTGCGCGCAATACGGGTCGAGAATGGAAAGGCGAGGCTTCAGGAGGCGGCGCAGCCGTCGGACTTCATCGTACGCGCAGAAACATTCGGGGTCCCGCAGCGGCGCCATCGGGTGATCATTGTCGGGATCCGGTCCGACCTCGCGGGTAGGGCCGCAGATGCCGAGATCGCCGTCTCCGGGGCGGCTCGGACAGTCAACGAAGTCATCGGAACGATGCCCGCCCTGCGCAGCGGCATCAGCCGCGGTCTCGACGACGCGGCTGTCTGGCGAAGTGAGGTCGGTGCCGCAGCGAAGCGTCTGGTCGGCATTTGCAGGGAGAAGGACGAAAGCACGCTCCGTGAAGCCTTCCTGTCCGTATCAAGGCGATTGAGGGACGGCTCACCGACCGTTCGGGCGGTGTCATGGTTGCCGGAGGGCTATGGCGCTTCGAACGACGAGTTGCTGCGGTGGCTCGAGCGACCGGAACTGCGCGCAATTGCCCAGCACGAGACACGCGGGCATATGGCCTCGGATCTCGGTCGCTACCTGTTCGCGGCCGTGTTCGGCACCGTCCGGGGCTACAGCCCGAAGGCCACTGATTTCCCGTTGTCGCTCAGTCCGGATCACCGCAACTGGCATAGCGGTGTCTTCAATGACCGCTTCCGGGTTCAGTTGGCGAACGAGGCTTCGACCACCGTCACGAGCCACATTTCCAAGGACGGGCACTACTTCATACATCCCGATCCGATGCAATGCCGAAGCCTGACTGTGCGCGAGGCGGCGCGCCTGCAAACCTTCCCTGACGACTACCTATTTCTCGGCAATCGGACTCAGCAGTATGTTCAGGTCGGGAATGCCGTCCCGCCATTTCTTGCACGGCAGATTGCGGCCTTGATCCATGCATCCGTGACAAAATCCGGCACCCACGGCGGCTGAGCGCGCTGCTTGTCTCGTTTCGAGCCTTGTAACTCCTTCTTGTTCGCGCAAGAGTGGGGCGGGTTGCTTGGGTAATGGTTTGAATGAAGGAAATGGGTGTTTCAAGATGGGCTGATGCAACCCCGCATGCATCAGCGCTGATTGAGGGACTGCGGGACATCGGGTACTCCCTCGAAACTGCAATTTCCGACATTATCGACAATTCCGTTACGGCAAGCGCCCGCCGAATCCAGATCATCACAGAGACTTATTCCGACGAACCATACATCGCGATTGTCGATGATGGCGAAGGCATGACCGAAGGTGAACTTGTCGCCGCCATGCGCCCAGGGAGCCAGAACCCGCTAGCAACCCGCGACGAACCCGATCTCGGGCGTTTCGGTCTTGGCCTGAAGAGCGCGAGCTTTTCGCAATGCAGACGATTGACGGTTGTTTCCAGAAAAGCAGGCCAAACGAGTGCGGCTATCTGGGATCTTGATGACATCGCGGAAAGGAACGAATGGGCAGTGCAACTGCCCGAGGACACGTCCTTAATCCCCGCGGTTGATCACTTGGGCGCCGCGGGCACGCTCGTTCTCTGGCAGAAGCTGGATCGACTGAACGGCGGCTATTCCCACGATGCCGCCAAGCGCGCAGAAGCCATCAACCAGAGGATTGCCGAAACCGAAAGGCATCTGCGCCTCGTGTTTCATCGCTTCATGGAGGAAGCCAAACCACTCCGCATACTGCTGAACGGCCGAATGTTGCGACCGCTGGATCCCTTCGCCCGAAAGAACCCGGCGACCATCGCGGATCCGGAGGAACGACTTGCCCTCCCCCATGGTGATGTCGAAATCCAGAGCTTCACGCTTCCGCATCACAAGCAGATGAACAAGACGGATTGGGAGGATCTAGCCGGCCCCGAAGGGCATCTGAAGTCCCAAGGGTTTTACCTCTACCGCGGCAAGCGCCTGATCCTTTTCGGAACCTGGTTCCGCCTGTGCCGCCAGTCCGAGCTCACCAAGCTGTCCCGCGTCAGGATCGACATCCCCAACAGCATGGACGCCGACTGGAAGATCGACGTCAAGAAATCCTCGGCGCAGTTGCCCCCCATCGTCCGCGACCGCCTGAAAAAGGTGATCGAGCGGATTCAGGCAGGCTCCAAGCGGACCTACAACAAGCGCGGACAAAAGTTGGTCAATCACGAACGACTGCCGATGTGGCATCGTATCCAATCAGACGGGCAGATCAGATATCGGCCGAATGTCGAGCATCCCGCCTTCGCCGATTTCGCCGAAAACCTGCCACCAGAGCTCCGGCGCGGCTTTTTCAACTGCATCGCACTGGTCGGGGCGTCACTCCCGGTTGAAACCCTGCATGCGGACATGGCGGGCACAGCCGAGGAGATCGTGCCCGACAGAGTGGACGAGGATACGCTGGCCCAGGCCGTTCAAGCGACGCTGTCCGCACTCATGGGCGCCCGGAAGGACATCAAGGAAATCATGTCGCTTATGAAAGACGTCGATCCTTTCCGGTCGGCTTGGGAGGACACCCAGCGCATCATCTCGACATTGATCGAGGCAAGGGAAGAGTCGTGAAGCCATTGCTGAGCAGCCTTGAAGGCATGACGTCCATGTACATGGCATCGCAGACCGGGCCGCATACCGCGCAGTCCATCCGGGACATCATTGCGCAGCTGCGCAGTACGCCGATGTTTGCCGGGAAGGTCGAGGATGATGAAGTCGAGGAACTCGCCCGCCTTATCGAGGAGAAGTACGGCATCAGCATGGGCCTCGGGGCCATCGTCGATGCGGAGGATTTTCGTCCATGGTTGCGTGATGCGCGGATCAACGGCAAGATCGGGGACTTCTACTGGAGTCGGTACCGCCGACTCCTGAACCTCAAGGGGTTGCCGAAGTCGGTGATCGACGCGACAGACGAGGTGACGGACCGGGTGCTGGACCGTCTCGGCGATCCCAAGAACATGAGCCCCTGGAGCCGCCGGGGCATGGTCGTCGGCCACGTCCAGAGCGGCAAGACGGCGAACTATACCGGATTGATCTGCAAGGCCGCCGATGCGGGCTATCGCCTGATCGTGGTGATCGCGGGGATTCACAACAACCTGCGCAATCAGACCCAGGCCCGGATTGACGAGGGTTTCATCGGCCGTGACACTGGGCGCCTGGCCCATTCCAACAAGGCGCAGCGGCAGAAGATCATCGGGGTGGGCACGTTCGATCAGCGCGAATTCCCAGTTTCCCTGACCAACACTCTGCGCGATTTCAACAAGGCGACGGCCACCACGAACACTAGCCAGATCGGGCAATACAACGTCCCCGTGGTCCTGGTGATCAAGAAGAATTCGAGCACGTTGAAGAACCTGCTGGAATGGTTGAAGGAGCATTCCGTCCATCAGGGCACCCAGATGGTCAGCCAGCCGATGCTGCTGATCGACGACGAGGCCGACAACGCCTCGATCAACACCGCCTATTCCCGCGATGAGGTCACCCGCATCAACGGCCAGATCCGCGAGCTGCTCTCGCTGTTTCACCGTTGCTGTTATGTTGGCTACACGGCAACGCCCTTCGCCAACATCTTCATCGACCCGGACACGGATGACGAGGCGCTGAAGCAGGACCTGTTTCCGCGCCATTTCATCATTGGTCTGGACGCGCCGTCGAACTATTTCGGTGCTCAGAAGGTGTTCCTCGACGCTCGCGACCGGCACGTTCGCCTGATCGACGACAACGAGGATATCCTCCCGATGAAGCACAAGATCGACCATCCGGTCGATGTGCTGCCCGACAGCCTCGTGCGGGCCGTTCGCGCCTTCATCGTTGCCCGTGCGATCCGCAACGCGCGGGGCCAGCAGGCGGCGCATGCCTCGATGCTGGTCAATGCCTCCCGCTTCACGGACGTCCAGGGCCGGCTTCGGTCGAGGATCGCCGATGTCGTCGGGCGAATCCGGGATGCTGTCGTCGTGGACGGAGGCAAGGGCCGTGCTGCGCTGCGTAATCCGGAGATCGCGGCGTTGCATGCGGTATGGGAGGTGGAATACGCAGATGCAGACAATGCCGACTGGTTCGACTTGCAGGCAAGACTGCATGAGGTGCTGGTCGCCGCCCGGGTGGTCGAGGTCAACGCGTCGAAACGGTCGCAGGCGCTCGACTATGATCAGGCTGGCGAACATGGCGTGACCGTCATTGCTGTCGGCGGGTTCTCCCTGTCGCGCGGACTGACGTTGGAAGGGCTGACGGTGAGCTACTTCCTGCGCAACTCCATGATGTACGACACGCTCATGCAGATGGGGCGTTGGTTCGGATATCGGCCGGGCTACGAGGATCTGTGCCGGGTGTGGATCCCCGCTGATGGCGTCGGTTGGTATGCCCACATCCACGAGGCGATGGACGATCTCCAGGCCCAGCTGAAGCGCATGGAACTGGTGAATGCCACGCCCGAGCAGTTCGGGCTTGCCGTCCGCAGTCATCCGGAATCGCTGATCGTGACAGCCCGAAACAAGATGGGCACTGGTCGTGAATTTCCCATGAAAGTCGGGCTGGCGGGCAAGCTGGTCGAGACCACGCGGATACGGGCCGATCGTGAGCAACTGGATCGCAACCGGAAGGCGGGACGGGATCTGGTGGCGGCCATCAGGGCGCGCGGGCTGGCTGCGGAACACCCGTCCAGAGGCATCCTCTACAAGTCTGTGCCCGTCGATCTGGTGCGCGACTTCCTCCGGGTGTTCCGCGCCGACGCCGCCGATCCCCTGACCGATCCGCGCCTGATGAGCGACTACATCGATGCCCGTGCCGACGGGGAACTGAAGGAATGGGATGTCCTGTTTGCCAGCGCCCAGAAGGCAGACGTCCCCGAGGTTGAACTGGGCGAACTCGGGATGCGCGCCTTCGGCCGATCGGTTGGCGAACCCGATCTGCGCCAGGGAGTGCTTGCAATCAGTGGCACCAGCAGGCGGGTGGGATCGCCCGGGGATGAGCGCGTCGGCCTGACTGCGCAACAGATAGATGCCGCGACCCAAGCCTTCCGCGAGGAGTGCGACCGCCAAGGGAAAGAAGTCCCGAAAACTCTTCCGCCGCGCATTTTCTGCGAGATACCGGGGCGCCGTCCCTTGATTATCCTCCGTTTCGTGGCCCCCACCGTCTCAGACGAAGCGCTGAACGGAAAACCGCCCGGTATCGTCCTTGCCTGGAGCATCTGCTTTCCGCCGTCTGACGTTCAGGGCGGCACCGTCGAATATGTCGTCAACACGATCCGCATGCGCGAGATGTTCGGCGAAGAGGAAGTCGAGGAGGAGGCGCTCGGTGATCCCGAATGACACGCCGTGGTCCGGTCTCGAAGCCGGAAAGATTGACACGCGGCGGATTTCGGCCGCGGCGCGGTGGAACTGGTTCTGGGCCGTAATGCCGCGCGCCGACGTCGCCCTTGTCCTGCAGCTGTTGAACCTCCCGCAACCGGCCCCCGATCTGCCTAAGCTCAGGAACCTCGATATCCGGTTCCAGACGCTGCCGGGCGGGCCGATCCTCTACATCCGGCTGAAGGACAATGCACAGCTGGAGCTGTTCGAGACCCTTTGCCGCGATGTAATGGCAGCGGGCGAGCTCGCCGAAACCGAGGCTGAAGCATTGGAGCGAGCCATCGGGCGCACGTTCCGCTGGCACTACCTGTTGCGGGGCGGAAAGCTAGATGTCCTGCCGGAAGAGGCACAGAAGGGTTTGATCGGCGAGATCGAAGTCCTGAAGCTGCTGATCGCCAGTCTGGGTGCGAAACCCGCCCTCACGGCTTGGACCGGCCCTTCCGGGGCCCCAAAGGATTTTGAGCTCAAGACCGACTGCATCGAAGTCAAGGCGCGGCGCGGGGCATCCCAACCCTTCGTGAAGATCAGCAACGAACACCAGTTGGCCGATGTGCCCGACCGTCACCTTTGGTTGGCGATCCTCGCAGTCGACAAGGTTCAGCCACCCCATGGCAGAACGCTGACCGAGTACGTGGCCGAGGTCACCGAACTGCTTGAGTGGACGGAGCCGTCCGCAATCATGGATTGGGATCTGCACCTTGCCGACGCAGGATACGACGTGCTGCACGACTATTCGGCATGGCGCTGGATCGTCTCCCCCCCTGATTTCCACACCATCACAGAAGGTTTCCCCCGGATCGCCGCCCCTGTTCCGCTCGGTTTGTCAGGCGTGACCTATGCACTCGCGCTGTCTGCCTGCGCACCTTTCCGGGCGCGCTGGGACGACGTGCGGTCGGGTCTTGTCAATGAGGGCCAGCAATGAAGGAACTTGAAGAATACCACCAGAGCCTGGTGGCCGATATCCGCCGCGAGGCCGACGCAAGTGGCATTCTGATGGTAGAGGCATTCTTCGACCGGATGACCGAGCGGCTGACAGAGGCGGGTGAACTCGAGGTGGCCGACCGGGCGTACTACCAAAGCGGCGAAGGTGCCCAGAAGCTCAGGATCGACGGATATGCTGGCGACCCGCGCGACAGCGAGGGGGTGCTTGGCTTGATCGTCTGCGACTTTGTCGACAGCGACGATGTTCAGACCTTCGGCAAGGGCGATGTGCCCCCCATCCTCAACCCCTTGATTCGCTTTCTGAAGAAGGCTCGGACCGAGACGTTTCGCGATGCGCTGAATGAGGCAAACCCCGCCTTCCAGACGTCCGACCTGATCATCACGACCTGGTCACAGGTCACCAAGGTCAAGCTGATCCTCGTCTCGAACCGCCAATACATCGGCCGCGATGATGCCGTGAAGCTGGCGGACATCGAGGATGTGCCGATCACCTGGTCCGTCTGGGATCTCGCCCGGTTCGAGCGGTTCGACCGATCTGGCCAGGCGCGCGAGGACATGGTGATCGACTTCGCGAACGACTTCGGTGCCCCGCTTCCCGCGCTAAAGGCCTCGCAGACCGGCGCAGCGCTCGAAAGCTATCTGCTGATCGTGCCTGGCGAACAGTTGGCCGCCATCTACGATCGGTGGGGGGCGCGTCTCCTGGAAGCCAATGTCCGCTCCTTCCTCCAAGCTAGGGCCAAGACGAACAAAGGGATCCAGAAGACCATCAGGGACGAGCCGGAGTTGTTCTTTCCCTACAACAACGGTCTGTCTGCCACGGCCGATGACGTGAGTTGTGTCCGGACCGACGAAGGGTTCGCGATCTCGTCAATCAGCAACCTTCAGATCGTGAACGGCGCACAGACAACGGGATCGATCCATACCGGGTTGAGATCTGCGAAGGAACAGCTTCCGCAGGTCTTCGTTCAGATGAAGTTGACGGTTGTGCCCCCCGAACGATCCGAAGACATCGTGCCGAAGATCTCGGAATACGCCAACACGCAGAACAAGGTGAATGCGGCCGACTTCTTCTCAAACCACCCATTCCATATCCGGATAGAGCAATTCTCGCGGGATGTCATCTTCACGGCGCGCGAGGGAGAACGGCACGACAGCAAGTGGTTCTACGAGCGGTCTCGTGGGCAGTTCATCAACGCACGCGGCCGACTGACAGCTGCGCAGCAGAAGAAGTTCGATCTGGAGTTTCCCAAGGCGCAACTATTTAACAAGACTGACCTCGCCAAGATCGCGTACTCAGCCGACGAGCACCCTCATATCGTATCGCGTGGCGCGCAGAAGAACTTTGCCGAATTCGCTAAAGAGATTGGAGAGGCGTGGTCGAAAAGCGACACGAAGTATGACGAGCTCTGGTATCGTCGGCTGATCGCCAAGGCCATCATCTTCCGCAAGCTCGAGGCAGAGGTTCCGAAGCAACCCTGGTACGAGGGTGGCTACCGCGCGAACATCGTCACTTACGCCATGGCGAAGGTGTTCCACGATGCCAATGGTGAAAAGCAGGTGCTTGATCTTGACACGATCTGGCGGCGACAGGCGGTTCCCGAGGCATTGCTGCGTGCGCTGCTTCTTGCCGCGGCCGAGGCTCATTTCGTTATTACTCACCCTCCGTCTGGCGTACGCAACATGTCGGAATGGGCCAAACAGCAGGCTTGCTGGAATGGCTTGAAGGGACGTAAGCTAGACTATGGCGCCGAATTCGATGGGTGCTTGGTTCTGAAGGAGGTTGCCCGCACCAGCGAGCGCGATCAAAGGAGCAAGGAACGACAAATTGACGGTATTTCTGCCCAATCCGAGGTTGTAAATCGCGGACCTGAATTCTGGCGAGAAATCTTGGCGCGAGGTGTCGCGGGCCGGAAACTCACTCCCAAGGATCAACAGATCCTTGGTGTATGTGCCTCGATGCCCCGGCAGCTTCCGAGCGAACTTCAATCCAAGCATGCTATAAATGTTCTCCAACGATTGAAGGAGCAAGGGCTCGTATCCAACTAAAACCAGCATGCTGAATAGCCCCAAGTTTCATAGACACCCTCGGGTTACATTTGTGGACTGCCCCTGGATTGGCAGACAATTCCCAGCCTCACGCCGCGGCGCTTTCGAACGCCTCGGGACTGACGCCGCCGAGATGAGAGTGGCGACGGGTTCGCCGCCATTCCTACACCACACTTGATCTGCCCCACGGTGCAGCGTCCCTTGCGGTCCCCACGTTTATCGGATCCGGGTTCCCGTCATGCCGCTTTCTGTAGTTCCACGATCTTCTGGAACTCGGAAAAGATGTCAGGATGATGCTGGGCCAAATGGCGCACGATCCTGGCGCTGCCCAGCAATCTGGCCACGTATCCGGTCGCAAGCACCAGTTCGAGATGATCGGTTCCGTAGTCCTGTTCGATTGTCTTGAATTCCCGATCCAGGCTTGCGGATTCGTTTTCCATCAGCTCGATCTGATGGGCGCTCAGTCCCTTCATGCCTTTCTTGCCGCGGACGAGTTGGCTGTCCGGCGTGGCGGCGACGAGGGAGCGCGCATAGCTGATCGTATACTTGTTCATCGCGATCATCAGCTGGACCGCCTCGATCTGCCGCACCGATTTCAGCTTCTTCAGCTCGCTGATGGTGTTGATGGGTACGTGCTTGTCCTTCAGCAGATCGGCGGCTTCCGGGCAGATGCCTTCGAGGAGGCTCTTCTTGTGTCGGATACTGGCAATATTGACGTTGAGCGCGCGGGCAAGCCGCTCCTCTGGCACACCTTTCTCAATCGCCATCAGGATCATCTTGTGCTCCTGGATGATCGCTATACGGCTTACCCGCTTGTTGTAGGTGAAGGCCTCGTCCTCCATGGCCACGAGGCAGACGACCTCGATATCGCCTCGTTTGGCGAGAACGTCGATCCTTATGTGCCCGTCAAGCAAATGGAAGCGGTCCGGGTCTGACTTGTCTCGCACGACCACAGGAGGCTCGATGATACCGATCTCGGCAATGGACGCCGCGATCTGCGCGTACTTGACCGATTTCAAGATGGCAGGCGTCAGTTGTCTCAGTGGCATGATATCGGCTATCGGAATCCTAAGGCTGGCATTTTCGAATGCATGCCGAACTGCCGCCGGGCTGCGGGACGCTTTCATGAATTCGTTGCCTTGGCTCGGCCAATCCTAGCCGCCAATGGCTCCGGAAGGGTGACAAGACCTTCTTCAGCCAACAGGCGCTGGAAAAGCTCGTCGGCGATCAGGCGCCTCATGGCTTCGACCACGAAGAGCAAGCGCCCCCTCGCGGTCTCCGCGCGACGGATCAATATGCGCTTCCGGTTCGTGTCTTCCTGGTAAGCCCGCACCAAGGCTTCCGATGACATCGGTCGCGGCTTGGCCCCGGGGTTAATCCTGAGGGACTTTCCCCGCTGTCGCCGTATTTCCACGAGACGCTTGGCCGCCAGCAGCTTACGGCCTCGGAGCAGGTTGTTCTCGTAGGCGTTCTGAAGGGCAGCCTGTACGCCTTGATCGTCTGCTTCGGCAATCTCCAGCGCGACGCTGAACGGTATTTGGCCTGCCTCCACCGAACGCAGCAGACGCTGCTCTCCCTTTTCGAGAAGCCGAATGACAGCGTGCACGTATTCGCCCGAAAGTCCCGTCTTCCGGGCAATCTCCGGGACGCCATAGCCGCGCTGCTTCATGCCGCCGATATCCTGCAGCAGGTCGATGGCACGGTGCTGGCGACGGGCGCAATTTTCGACAAGGCTCGCCACCAGACAGTCTTCCTGGTTCGCGCTGACAACGAGGGCCGGAACCTCACGTTGACCAAGCGAGCGAAAGGCTTCAAGCCTTCCTTGCCCGCACACCAGGTCGTAATAGGGGCCTCCTGCTTCCGCTCTTCTGGTGACTGTGATGGGTCGCTTGAGGCCGAGTTGCGCAATGTTTTCGATTATTTCCTTGAAGACTTTCTTGTTCCGTATCCGCGGATTGACCACGGTGATGCGGTTGATCGGGATCATCTCGACGCGTTGTGCGGGTGTCGCGGCCATCACGCTGCCTCCGGAAGGGGCGCCCGCGCCGCCATCTCGTAGAATCGGCTCAAGGAATCGAAGCGGTAGGCGTCAAGGGAAAGCCCGTTGAACTCACAAAGGCGCAGGACGGCGTCATGCATGTCCAGCCGTGGCAGCAAGTAATAGTCATGGGGGTGCTCGTTCGTCTGGTTCATTCGGACGGCGACCGTCAGATCGGGCTCCAGCGCCGTGTCCAGCCGCACCTTCCAACGAAGAGAGCCGGCGGCGGTATTGATGCACCTGACGACGACAATGGATGCGGTGAATTCATCGTTTATCGAAAGCAAGTCCGTCGTCGGGTCCTGAACCACCAGACCTCCGGCCCTTTCTATTCCGCTCATTGCCTCAGCGATTACTCCAGGATGCATCCGGCGGAGCGCCCGGTTGATTTCGAGGTAGCGATAGTCGCGATCCGGAACGAATCCTACGAGGGCATATGCCCTGAGCAAGGTCCCGAAACGGGAGGAATAGGAACTGCTTGATGGGCAACTTTCCGCTTCGTCGATGATGATTCCCGACAGGTAGCCGCGCCGGCTAAGGATTTCGGAAAGCAGTTCCAGCATCCGTTCGTCGGAGAGTCTGTCCGATCTGGCCGCGATGATCGCCCGCGCCGCTTCAAAGGACGCCGCCTCCACGATCGGCTGAAACGAACCGTCCGCCCGAACCCACGCAGACGCAGGATTCCTGCAATGCACCTGTTTCAGCTTGAAAGAGGTGCGCCCCCACACATTGTTCCCGATGTATTTCTCGTTGATGAGAATCTGATGGACAGTGCCTCGCGTCCACGGGCGGGCAAGATCGGTGAGGACTCCGCGGGAATTCAAGATGCCGGCAATTTCTTGCTCGGAGCGGCCTCCAGACGTGAAGTGGTCGTAAATTTCCCTGACTACCATGATTTCCGCCTCTGGACCCGGAACAAGAATGACCCGGTCGGTGGCGATGCTTTTTTGCTCGCCGCGCGCCAGTTCACTCTTTGGTTTCCCGGTCTGGTCCACCAGGACTCGGCGAAGACCGTAGCCGGCCGCGCCTCCCTGTCGATATCCAAGCCGGATCAGGTTTGCCTGTCCCGCGAAAACCTTCACCGATAGTTCGCGGCTGTATTCTCCGGCCATTGCCCGCTTGACCGTCTTGACGATCGAGGAACCGATGCTGCCGTCGTTCTCGAACTGCTCCGCGCAGTAGTGGACAAGGATTCCCGCCCGCTTGCACCGAAGCTCGATTTCGGCTGCCTCGTCGGGGTCCTGGAAACGCCCCCACCGGCTGACGTCATACACCAGGACAGCAGCATAGTCGGCGCGACCGCGTTCGACATCATCGAGCAAGGACTGAAGGGCGTCACGGCCGACGAGCCGCAAGCCACTCTTGCCTTCGTCGGCATAGGTCCGAACGATCTCGTAGCCTCGTTTCTCCGCGTAGCGTCGGATCACTGCGGACTGGTTGTCCGTGGAGTATTTCTGATGCTCGGTCGACATGCGGACGTATTCCGCGGCCCTGATTTTCGGCGGGTTCTGTTGGGCTGCGTCACTGCCCCTCTGGCTCCAGTCGATCACCATTTCTGGCCATTGGATTCTGTATTGTCTCGCCTTGCGGACCGGGAGTGTAAAGCAAGGAGACCGGAAAGATGTTTCCGAAGAAGGGCACAGTTGTTCCGCAGGATGGTGGCAAGCCAGGAGGCATCTATGCCGCTGCGATCTCCGAGGCGCTAAAATCAGAACTGGGTTCAAGTTTCAGGGCCACGAAGACGGTCATGCGCTGGACGGGCGCCAGCGACCGCACGGCCAAATACTGGATTGCCGGAACGCGGGGGCCGGACGGCTGGCACCTGATCCTCCTGGCAAGGAATTCGGATGCCGTCCTGCACACTCTCCTGAAGCTGGCTGACCGCGATCTTTTCGAGCTGGCCATCGAACTGAATGCCGCAAAAGCGGCGCTCGGCAGGGCGGCGGCGATTATCGAGGCGCTGCGCGCTCGGGATGCATGATTGCGGCAACTGGCGAACCTATCGCCGAGATGCGGTCAACTACCGCATTCCGATGGATGCGGTAGTGACAGGTCAGATCGACCCTCCGCGATCTAAATTGCCAACCAAGCTCTCAGGAATTCACCATCGAGATGTATTCTCCAAAACATTCCTCCAAGTCGACATATCTTCAATCGCCTGCCAAATTTGGTTCGTACTTTCTCCCGTTAGCTGCACCACTCTTTTTCCAGATCCGATAGTTCCAGCGTGATGCGGCCGCGTGCAGGCCGGATGCCGGTTTCGGGCATGATCTAGACGAACACCATCACCACCAGCGCGCCGACCGTGATGAGGATGAGGCCCGCGATGAGCATGGGCATCAGGCTGCTGCCTTCCAAGTCCCTGCCGCTGGCGTGTTCGCCGGATAGAACAACCCGGTCGCGCTTTTCGCTGTCGTTCATTGTCGTCGGCCTCCACATTAATGTGGCAAATAATATACCACTTTTACGCACCGCGCGCCGCGACAAAAAATCGCCGCGCTTCGGCCGCCCCTCGGGTGGGTGCGCAGCGATCAGACCGAAACGAAAAGGGTATTCGCGGACGGTTCAGGCCCATTCCGGAAAAAGGACGAAGCGGTTTCGAGGCCGGAACCGCTTCGGAAAAGCATGGAGCCGCGGGCGTTACGAAGAACGCCCGCGGCTCCAGGTTGGTTTGCATCGCCAGACGAGCCCGTCTGGCCGCAAAATGCTCTAGCCGGCCAGGATCTCTTTCGAGGCAACGGTGGAATCGGCGTTCAGGCGATAGACGATCGGCACGCCGGTGCCGAGCTCCACCTTCACCACCTCCTCGCCGGACAGGCCGTCGAGCGCCATGATGAGGGCGCGCAGCGAATTGCCGTGGGCCGCCACCAGCACCGTTTCGCCGCGCAGCACATGCGGCTGCATGTCGTGCAGATAGTAGGGCCACACGCGCGCGCCGGTGTCCTTCAGGCTCTCGCCGGCGGGCGGAGGCACGTCGTAGGAACGGCGCCAGACATGCACCTGCTCCTCGCCCCATTTCTGGCGCGCGTCGTCCTTGTTGAGCCCGGAGAGGTCGCCATAGTCGCGCTCGTTCAGCGCCTGGTCGCGAATGGTCTCGAGATCGCCCTGGCCGACCGCATCGAGGATGTGCCGGCAGGTCTTCTGGGCGCGTTGCAGATCGGAGGTGAAGGCGATGTCGAACTTCAGGCCGCGCTCCTTCAGCTTCTGCCCGGCCGCGCGCGCCTCGTCATGGCCCTTTTCGGTCAGGTCCACGTCGCGCCAGCCGGTGAACAGGTTCTTCAGGTTCCATTCGCTCTGGCCATGGCGCACGAGCACGAGGGTTCCGGACATGTTTGCTCCTTCTTCAGTTGCGTTTCGCGAAACGACCCGGCTCAGAAGCCGAGCACGTCGCGCATCGAATAGAGGCCGGGCTTGCGGCCGCGCGCCCACAGGGCCGCCTTGACCGCGCCGCGCGCGAAGATCGCCCGGTCCTGGGCGTGGTGGGCAAGGGTGATGGTCTCGCCATTGCCGGCGAGGATGACCGAATGGTCGCCCGGCACGGAGCCGCCGCGCAGCGTGGCGAAACCGATGCTGCCGGTCTGGCGCGGGCCGGTGTGGCCGTCACGCACCCGCACATCGTTGCCGGAAAGGGAAATGCCGCGCCCGACGGCCGCCGCTTCGCCCAGCAGCAGGGCGGTGCCGGAGGGCGCATCGACCTTGTGGCGATGGTGCATCTCAAGCACCTCGATGTCGAAATCCTTGGCCTCCAGGGCGCGCGCCGCCTGCTCGACCAGCAGCGCCAGCAGGTTGACGCCGAGGCTCATATTGCCGGACTTGACGATGGTGGCGTGGCGGGCGGCCGCCTCGATGCGGGCGTTGTCTTCCGCCGACAGGCCGGTGGTGCCGAGCACATGGACGATGCGCGCCTGCGCCGCATAGCCGGCGAACTCGACGCTGGCCGCGGGCGCGGTGAAGTCGAGCACGCCATCGGCGGTGGCGAAGGCGGCCAGCGGATCGTCGCCGACGGCCACGCCGGAAGGGCCGAGGCCGGCCAGTTCGCCGATGTCCTTGCCGAGCGCGGGCGAGCCCTTGCGCTCCACCGCCCCGACGATGCGCGCGCCTTCCGCCTCGTGCACGGCGCGCACCAGCGCCAGCCCCATGCGGCCGGCCGCCCCGACGACGACAAGACCCATATCGCTCATATGCTGCTCCCCGATGTTGCGGATGTACCGGCCATATCCGTGGCCTCGTCGTCGACGAGGCCCAGCCCCTTGTCGCCCTGGAACCGGTAGAAGCGGGCGTAGACACCGTCCGGATTGGCCATCAGTGCGGCGTGGGTGCCCTGCTCGACCACCCGCCCCTCGTCCAGCACGACGATATGGTCGGCATTGACCACGGTGGAAAGCCGATGGGCGATGACGATGGTGGTACGGCCGCGCATCGCTTCGTTCAGCGCCTGCTGGACGCGCGCCTCCGACTCGTTGTCCAGCGCCGAGGTCGCCTCGTCGAGCAGCAGGATCGGCGCGTTGCGCACCATGGCGCGCGCGATCGACACGCGCTGGCGCTGGCCGCCGGAAAGCGTCGCGCCGTTTTCGCCGACCTGGGTGTCGTAGCCTTCGGGCTGCTGGCGGATGAACTCGTCCGCCGCCGCCAGCCGCGCCGCCAGCTCGATCTCGTTGTCGGCCGCCTCGGGGCGGCCATAGCGGATGTTGTCGCGGATCGTGCCCTCGAACAGATAGGGCTGCTGCGAGACATAGGCGATGGACTGGCGCAGCGAGCGCTTGGTCACCTTCGATACGTCCTGCCCGTCGATGGTGACGGCGCCGCCATCGACATCGTGGAACCGCTGCAGCAGCGCTACCAGCGTCGACTTGCCGGCGCCCGAGGCGCCGACGATGGCCGTGGTCTTGCCGGGGGCTGCGGTGAAGCTCACCCCATGCAGCACCGGCTGGCCCGGCACATAGCCGAAGGAGACGTTTTCGAAGCGCACCTCGCCCTTAGGCACGGCCAGCGCGGCGGCGCCCGGCACGTCGCCCTGGCGCGGCTCGAGGTCGAGGATCTCGTAGATCATGCGGGCATTGACCAGCGCGCGCTCGACATTGACCTGGGTGCGCGCCAGCCGGCGGGCCGGGTCATAGGCCAGCAGCAGCGCGGTGATGAAGGCCATGACGTCGCCGGGCGGATGGTTGGTCGTGGCCGCCTTGTAGGAGGCGTAGCCGATGACGCCGGCGACGGCGAAGCCGGCAAGGCTTTCGGTGATCGGGCCGAGGCGCTCCGAAACGCGGGCGATCTTGTTGTAGCGGCTCTCGGCCTGATCGACCAGTTGGCCGATGCGGGCCGAAAGCTGATCTTCCATGGTGAAGGCCTTGACCACGGCGATGCCCTGCACCGCCTCCTGCATGGCCCCGATGAGGTGCGAGTTGATGGTGACGGATTCGCGCGTCACCGTGCGCACGCGGCGCATGATGTAGTTCACCGCCCACACCAGCGGCGGGCCGATGACGATGATCGAGGCGGCGAGATAGGGCTGCTGCCAGATCATCACCGCGACGAGGCCGATGAGGGCGACGAGATCGCCGGCGACGGAGCGCAGCGTCATGCCCATCAGGTCGCGGATGCCGGCGACGTTCTCGTTGATGCGCGCCGCCAGCCGGCCCGAGCGCGTGTCGCCAAAGAAGTCGATGCCCAGCCGCATCAGGTGCTGGAAGACACGCTTCTGGTAGCGCGCCACGACATTGTTGCCGATCCTAGCCAGCGTCACCGAATAGCCATAGGTGGCGATGCCCCGGATCAGGAAGATGGCGATCACGCCGCCGCAGATCAGCGGGGCGCGGTCATAGCGCTGCCTGACGAAGATGTCGTCGACCAGCGGCTGCATGATCCAGGCGGCGAGGCCTGCGGTGGCCGCCGACACCAGCAGGCAGAATATGGTCAGCGCATAGTACCCGATATATTCGCGGCCGTTCTCGGCGAAAATGCGCTTCAGAACGGCGATGACTTCACCGGGCTGGGGCTTGCTGCGGTTGCTGCCGACGGTCAAGGTTGGGTCCGTTGCATTGGTCTGCGTCCGAAGACGCCGGATGAGGTCGGGCACCCTCTTAGAGCCTTTGCATCCATTTGCCTATGGCCGAGCCCAAAATTGCAGCCGGAGAGCTTACGTTCGCCAGCGCCGTCCCGCCGTTTCCACGCCGAAGCCTGACGGCGTGCGGGCATAGGCGGCGAGCCCGGCCAGCGCCGCCAGCGGATGGCCGACGACATGGACGGGAATGGAGCGCATCAGCGCGTTGTGGGGTGCCTTGTCCTCGAAGGCGGCGCGAAAATTGCCGGCCTTCAGCGCCGGCACGATCTTCTGGGCGATGCCGCCGCTCAGATAGACGCCGCCGCGCGCCTTGAAGATCAGGGCCACGTCGCCGGCAACGCGGCCAAGCAGGGTGGTGAAGATTTCCAGCGTTTCGACGGCGGTCGCGTCGCTGCCGGCCAGCCCGGCGGCGGTGATGTCGGAAGGCGCCGTCAAGGCGGGCTCGCCGCCGCCGGCCCGGGCAATGGCGCGATAGAGATTGGTGAGGCCGCGGCCGCACAATATGTCCTCGCCGGAAACGCGCCCGTCCAGCGTCTCGAGATGCGCAAAGACCTCGTGGTCGCGCCGCGTGCGCGGGCCGAGGTCGATATGGCCGCCCTCGCCCGGCACCGGCACCCAGCCGCCGAAGGCATGGACGAGACCGGCTACGCCGAGCCCCGTGCCGGGGCCGAGCACCACGCGCGCCGCATTGGCCACCGGCTCGCCGCCGCCGATCTTTTCCATGTGGTCCATGCCGAGCGCCGCGACGGCCAGCGCCTGCGCCTCGAAATCGTTGAGCAGCACCACGTCGTCGAGGCCGAGCTCGGCCAGCATGCGCCTGGGCCGTATCACCCACGGGCAATTGGTGAGCCGGACCTCGTCGCCCTCGATGGGAGCCGCCACCGCCAAGATGGCCGTGCGCGGACGGCGCGGGGCACCGTCCAGAACCGCGGCGCGGATCGCCTCGTCGACACCGGCGAAATCCGCCGTCTTGACGATGCGCGGCTCGCCGGCCCCGGAAGTCTCGCCGTCGATGATGGAAAAGCGGGCATTGGTGCCGCCTATGTCGCCGATCAGGACCGGAAACCTGAACCGAACCTCGCCATCATCCGAACCTGTCATTCTGGTCCCCGACAAGCCATCGCCTTTCCGGGTCGATGCTCGATATGTGTGGTCTTGCCGCTCTTGCGCGGCGCCGGATGGTTCCATCCGGCTGCAAAAGGCTAGAGCATCGGACCGAAAAGTGTACTCGGTTTTCGGATTGTTCCGATGCTCAATCAAAGTGTTGGAGCGTCCTTTGCGCGTTCGAAAGGACGCACGGCGCTCCAAAGCGTGTCGCGATCTTTCAGATTCGCTCCATACGCTTCATGTTGTTGTTTTTCGCATGTCGTTATCCCGAAACCGGTTCCCGCTTTCGGGCGACATGCTTTAGCGCATGCCGGGCCAAAGGAAAACACCTTTCCAGCCCAAGCTTAAACCGATTGAAATGGCAGCAGTACAGCGGAGCTCCCTTTCCGGTCAATCGGCCGGGCGCGGAAACGGCAGAGGCGCGCCATATTCGGGCGTCGCCGCGAAGGAGCTCACGGCCGTGGACAATCCGTCCGAGGCCGCCAGCGCCGCAATCGGATCGGCCCTGGAGATGGTGGGTGCGCCGGCGGAAGGATAGGTGACGGCGGCGATGGACACCGGATCGGGCGCTTCCAGCACCGCGCGGCAGGCCTTGGGCAGCGACGCCATGGTCATCACGTCGCGGGCCTTGGGGGCGTCGGGGTTCTGATTGGGCCGCCAGGGCTCCTCGGTGAACCACCAGGCCAGCGACTTGTCGCACCCTTCGCCCGCCGCGACCGTTGCCTGCCGCTTGCAGTCGGGCGAGCCGGGCTGGCAGCCGATGCGGACGTGGAAATGGTAGTCATGGCCCCAGAACGGCCGGATCTTGCGCAGCCAGGCGCGGTCGCCCTTCACCGTGTCGCACAGCTTCTTCTTGATGCCCGGATTGACCAGAATGCGCTCCACCTCGGGGTAGGAGGCGGCGCGTTTCAGCAGTCTTTCATGCGCCGGCGTCCACAGCCTGTCGATGACCCGGTGGGTCTTTTCGTTCACCAGCGACGTGGCCGACATGTTCTCCCGTTCCTGCGGCGTCAGGCGGCGGTCGGGCATGGGGGTGAACCAGATGTCGGCATCGAGGCCGATCTGGTGCGAGGCATGGCCGGTGAGCATCGGCCCGCCGCGCGGCTGCGAGATATCGCCGAGCAGCAGGCCCGGCCAGCCATCCTGAACCGCATCACGGGACAGTTTCTCGATCAGCGAGATCATCGCGGGGTGGCCCCAGCGGCGGTTGCGCGACAGGCGCATGGCCTGCCAAGTGGGGCCATCGGTGGCGATGGCGACGCCGCCGGAAAAGCAACCCTTGGAATAGAAGCCGATGGATTGCGGCTGGGTCGCGGCCGGCAGCTGGTGGGCCCCGAACAGGTTCTTGGCCAGTTCCTGCGCGACCGCGTCCTGCGCAAAGGTCAGCGTGGACAGTGCGGCGAGCATGGCCACGCCTCTCGCCATCGTCCCCCGCAATGCTCGCATGCCCTCTCTCCAGTCCGGCGCCGCGCACGGCCATCAGAACGCGTCGCGATCTTTCAGATTCGCTCCGTACGCTCCAACTTGTTGTTTTTGCGCATGTCATCATCCCGAAACCGGGCGACATGCTTTAAAGCGAATCACATGATGCCGCCAACTGTGCCACGATCAAGGCAGGCGCATCCTGGCCCGCGATTCTCCCTGGTCCCAGTTGCCGTCATCCCACAGGGTGCGAAGGGCCGCGCGATAGTCGCGAAAGCGCAAATCATAGCCCGACGCCTTGAGCGCGGCGTTCGAGACGCGCTTGTTCTCGCCATAGAAGGAACGCGCCATGGGCGTCAGCTCGGCCTGGTCGAAGGGAATTTCCGGCGGCGGCTCGACCCCCATCAGCCCGGCGGCATAGGTCACGACATCCTGCGGCGGCGAAGGCTCGTCGTCGGCGACGTTGAAGATGCCGCCCCGCGCGGCATTGGCGAGGTGCAGCAGCGCGCCGGCGATGTCGGCGACATGGATGCGGTTGAAGACCTGTCCCGGCTTGACCAGGCGCTTGGCGGTGCCGTCCCGCAGATTGACGAAGGCGTTGCGGCCGGGCCCGTAGATGCCGGCAAGGCGCAGCACCGCGACCGGCCGGCCGATGGCCTCGCCAAGCGCCAGCCATTGGCGCTCGGCCTCGACCCGCAGCACCGAGCGGCGCGACACCGGCCGGCATGGCGTTTCCTCGTCCACCCAGGCGCCAGCGTGATCGCCATAGACGCCGACGGTGGAAAGATAGCCGATCCAGCGCAGCTTCGGCATCTCGCCCGCAAGGATCTCGCGCGCTCCATTCAGCACCGGATCACCGGCTTCGCCGGGTGCCGCCGAGACGATCAGATGGGTGGTGCCGGCCAGCGCGTCCCGCACCTCGCCCGTCACCACACCGTCGAACAGCAGCGGCGAGATGCCGGCCGCGCGCAGCAGCTCGAACTTTCCGGGCGCGCGCGTTGTGCCGAACACCGGCACATCCTTCGGACACAGACCGGCAAAGGCGCGGGCCGAGTAGCCGGCGCCGAAGATAAAGACCTGCTCCATGCTCATATCCTGTCCTCCCCGGCCGAACCCATGCCCTGCACCCATTCCATCCGCACGTCCGGCTCCTCTTCTTCAGGCAGCGCCGCGCGCGCCAGACTGTCGAACGCGCCTTGCGGCAGAAGCCGCGACAGCGCCCAGACGGCAGCGCCGCGCACCAGCGGCGAGGCGTCGAGCGTCAGGGCGCGCACCGCACCGGTCAACCCGGCATCCCCGGAATTGCCGGCCGCGATCAGCACGTTGCGGATGAAGCGGTCGCGTCCCACGCGCTTGACCGGCGAGCCGGAAAAGAAGGCGCGGAAGGCCGGATCGTCCAGTTCCAGCATATCGGCGAGCTTCGGGGCGCGCAGGTCGTCGCGCGCGGCCAGCTTCGCCTCGGAGGCGGCCTGGGCGAACTTGTTCCACGGGCAGGCGGCAAGGCAGTCGTCGCAGCCATAGATGCGGTTGCCGATCGCCGCGCGGAACTCAAGCGGGATCGGCCCCTTGTTCTCGATGGTGAGATAGGAGATGCAGCGGCGCGCATCGAGCCGGTACGGCACCGGAAAGGCGTTGGTCGGGCAGGCGTCGAGGCAGGCGCGGCAGGAGCCGCAACGATCGACGTCGCGTTCGTCCGGCTCCAGCTCTGCGGTGGTGAAGATGGAGCCGAGGAACAGCCACGAGCCATGCATGCGGCTGACCAGATTGGTGTGCTTGCCCTGCCAGCCGAGCCCGGCCGCCTCGGCCAGCGGCTTCTCCATCACCGGCGCGGTGTCGACGAACACCTTCACGTCCCCGCCGGCGCGGGAAACGATCTTGCCGGCAATCTCCTTCAGCCGCCCCTTCATCACGTCGTGATAGTCGCGGTTGCGGGCATAGACGGAGATGGCGGCCCGGTCGGGATGGGCGAGAAGCTCGCGCGGATCGTGATCCGGCCCGTAGTTCATGGCCAGCACGATGATGGAGCGCACTTCCGGCCACAGCACGCCGGGTTTCGCGCGCCGCTCCAGCGTCTCCTCGATCCAGCCCATGGAACCGTGGAAACCGTCAGCCACGAATTGCGCCAGCCGTGCCGGGGCCTTCGGAATGGCATCGGGCGAGGTGACGGCGACGAGGTCGAAGCCGGCGCGCAGGGCTTCCCTGTCGATCAGCGCGCGAAGCTTGCCGGAATCAGAAGTCGAGGTCCGCATAGTGGGACACCGGCGCCAGGCCGCGCACGCGGTCGGACAGCAACGGGCGGAAGGAGGGGCGCGATTTCACCCGCATGTACCAGTCGCGCGCGGCGGCGTGCTCGCGCCAGTCGATCTCGCCCAGATAATCCAGCACCGAGAAGGTGGCGGCGGCGGCAAGGTCGGCATAGGTGAGGCGCGATCCGGCCAGCCAGTGACGGGTGCCGGCCAGCCAGTTGGTGTATTTCAGATGCTGCCTGATATTGGCGCGCGCGGCGCGGATGGCGGTGGAATCGGGCGAGCCGCCGCCCGCGGCATCCGGCATCAGCGGCTTCAGCACGCGCTCGCGCACCAGATGGCGGGTCACCTCGCTCTCGGTCTTGACGAGATACCAGTCGACGAGGCGCCTGATCTCGGCCCGGTCCATGGGGTTTTCGGCGAGCAGCCGCCGGTCGCGCTTCAGCACGCCGCGCGTTTCGTCGAGATATTCGGCAATCACCTCGGCGCCCACCACGGGCACGTCGCCTTCGGCCAGCAGGATCGGCAGGGTGCCGGCCGGGTTGAGGGCCAGGAACTCTTTGCGCCTCGACCAGGGCTTCTCCTCAATTAACGCCAATTCCTCGCCATATTCGCCGAATGCGATTCGGACGAAACGACAGGCAGCGGACATCGGATGATGAAAAAGCGTCAGCATGGTTCCTTGGGTCAAAAAAGCGCACTGGCAAATCGATGCCGGCACCGGTAAGCCTTGCCGCCCGCACCAACGGACTGTCAAGCTTTGCGACCTATAGGGTCAGAACGCCGTCCTGACAAGCAAACTGGGATCATCCGCCCATATGGAAAATCAGACGATCATCGAGGCCCTTCTGCTCGGCCTGCTGGAAGGGCTGACCGAGTTCATCCCGGTCTCGTCGACGGGCCACATCCTGCTCGCCGGCCATTTTCTCGGCTTCGAATCGACCGGCAAGGCCTTCGAGGTGCTGATCCAGCTTGGCGCCATCCTCGCCATATTGTCGGTCTATGCGGCCCGCTTCTGGGACTTCATGAAGCGGCGGGACCGGCTCCATGTCATCAGCGAGGTGGTGATCGGCATCCTGGCCACCCTGATCTGGATGGGCGGCTGCGCCGTCGAGTTCGTCTCGGCCATCGTGCGGCGCCGGCGTCCCAATTTGTTCGTGCCGCCGCAGCTTCCCGACGACCCGGCCGTGCGCATGCTGGTCGGCCTCGCCATCGGCTTCCTGCCGGCGGCGGTGATCGGCGTGCTGGCGCATGGCTTCATCAAGTCGGTGCTGTTCGAGACGCCGAAGCTGATCTGCATCATGCTGATCCTCGGCGGCATCGTGCTGTTGTGGATCGACAGGCTCGACCTCCGGCCGAAATACCATGAAGTGCGCGAATTTCCGCTGTCGCTCTATCTCAAGATCGGCCTGTTCCAGTGCCTGGCCATGATTCCCGGCACCTCGCGCTCCGGCGCCACCATCGTCGGCGGGCTGCTGATGGGGGCGGACAAGCGGGCGGCGGCCGAGTTCTCCTTCTTCCTCGCCATGCCGACCATGCTCGGCGCCTTCACGCTCGATCTCTGCAAGAACTGGAACGCGCTGTCGGCCTCGGACCTCAACATCATCGTGGCCGGCTTCCTCTCGGCCTTCGTGGCGGCGGTCATCGTGGTGCGCAGCCTGCTCGGCTATGTCAGCCGCCATGGCTACAGGCTGTTCGGCTGGTGGCGGCTGGTGGTGGGCACAGTCGGCCTCGCCGCCCTCTACATCGTCGGCTGACGAAATCCCTTCAGCCGGTCAACAGGCGTGAATTCAGGCCGCCTGCCGGCGCTGGAATTGGCCGGCGGCGCGGAAGCGCCACAGATAGCTGGGCAGGATGGTGGCCATTGCCTGCGCCTCGATGCCGAGGCCGGCCAGCGTGCGCGCCTCGGACTGCGCCGCCTGCGAAACCACATTGTCGGAGCGGAGCTGCGCCACCTGGTCGCGGGTGAGCAGCGGCTTGGGCAACAGGCCGAGGAAGGAAGCGGCCAGGTCCGCCACCCACCACGGCAGCGGCACCAGCAGGCGCTTGCGCTCGATCACGGCAAGCATCTCCTCCAGGCACTGGCGGAAGGTGGCGACCACCGGCCCGCCAAGCTCGTAGATGCGGCCGCCGACCGCCACGCCGTCCACCGCGCGGGCCACGGCCTCGGCCACGTCGCCGACATAGACCGGCTGGAATTTCGTCGTGCCGCCGCCGATCAGCGGCAGGGCGGGCGCATAGCGCGACATGGCGGCAAAGCGGTTGAAGAACTCGTCCTCGGGGCCGAAGATGATCGAAGGGCGGAAGATGGTGGCGTCCGGCACGGTTTCCAGCACCGCCTTCTCGCCGCGGGCCTTGGTGCGGGCATAGGCCGACGGCGACCGCTCGTCGACGCCGATCGCCGAAACATGGGTGAGACGGGCGCCGACGGCACGCGCGGCCTCGGCCACGGCGCGGGCGCCGAACTCATGCACCGCGCCGAACCTCTGGCGGCTGCCCTCGTGGAGGACGCCGACGAGGTTGATGACGTGATCGGCGCCGATCACCGCCTGGTCAACGGACCGGCGGAACCGCAGATTGGCCTGAACGGCCTGGATCTGGCCGACATTGCCGAGCGGCTGCAGATGTACGGCAAGGTCGGGCCGGCGGCAGGCGACGCGGATGCGGTAGCCGCGCTTGGCCAGCGCGCGCACCACATGCCGTCCCACGAAACCGGACCCGCCGAAGACGACCACGAGCTTGGGGGTTTGCAGGATTTCGGTCATGAGTGGCTCCGGCTAAATGCCCCGGCCCGGCCGGGGGTCTGGCTGAAGCCGTTTCATAGTCCGTTTCGCGCCGAAGGCAAAGTGCGATCGGTGGTCGCTGCCGCCGATCGCCCCGGATCAGAAAGCCTTGCCGATGCGGGCGTCGACCGAATGGCGGTTGGCGCCGCGGATGACGAAGTAGAACAGCATGGCCGACCACAGGATCGACTTTTCGGCGCCGGAATAACCCTGGCCCAGCGTGATCCAGTGGAACCACACCGTCACCAGCAGCACGAACAGGCCGGCGAAGGCGGAGGGCCGGGTGAGGAAGCCCAGCATCAGGAAGATGCCGCCGAAGAATTCGGTGCAGGACAGGAGCAGCGACCAGAAGGCGCCGGGATAGAAGCCCAGCCCCTCGACCATCTGGGCCGCGCCGAAGGGATCGACGATCTTGGACGAGCCGTGGATGGCGAGAATGCCGCCGGTGACGACGCGAAGCAGCGTCTCCGAACCTTCGTGCAGCGCGGCATAAAGGCCGCCAAGGGCCGGAATGATGAGGCGCGGGCGCCCGGTTTCGGTGGTTATGGACATCGATCTTCTTCCTGTTGCGGAGGCGCTCCTAACGCCTCAAGCGGTCTTCACGGTCAAATGAAATAAAGTTGAGCTACATTTCAAGTTTCCGGAGGGTGACAGTCCGTCACCGAAAAACGCAAGGCCGCCATGCGAAAAGGCAAGGCAGGTTCACGGAAATAGCATTTGAGTGGCACTCCAAAACGGGCCACGGTGGAGGGATATGCCAGGGTGAGGAGTGATCTATCGCTGATGACGAAAGCTTTTGACGGCAAGCATATCATCGTAACCGGCGGAACCGGCGCACTGGGCAGCGTCGTCGTCGGGAGACTGGTCGAACAAGGCGCCATATGCCACGTGCCCAATACCCATGCGGAACCGCCGCCGCATTTTCCCCATGCAGACCATCCCAATGTCCGGCTCAGCCACAACATCTATCTGGCCGACGTGCGGACCGTGGACGCCTATTATGCGGACGTGCCCGAACTGTGGGCCTCGATCCATCTCGCCGGCGGTTTTGCCGCCGCTCCCCTCGACAAGACCGAAGCGGCCTCGTTCGAGGAGCTTCTCGAAACCAACATCCACACCGCCTTCTTCTGCTGCCGGGCGGCGCTGCGCGCCATGCTCGCCAGCGGCACGGCCGGGCGCATCGTCAATGTCGCCGCCCGCCCGGGGCTCGACCCGCGGCGCGGCGCGGGCATGGTCGCCTACGCGACGAGCAAGGCGGCCGTGGCGGCCATGACCGTGGCTCTGGCCGAGGAGGTCAAGGCCAAGGGCATCCTGGCCAATGCCATCGCGCCGTCGACGCTCGACACGCCGGCCAACCGCGAGGCCATGCCGGATGCCGATTTCACCCGCTGGGTGAGCCTGGAGGCGGCGGCCGAGACGATCGCCTATCTGGCGTCGCCCGCCAATCAGGCGATGAGCGGGGCGCTGGTGCCGCTCTATGGCAGGGCCTGACGGGCCGGCTACGCGAGCTCTGCTTTACCGACCAAAAAAACCCGCCGGATCGCTCCGGCGGGTTTTTTGTTCCTGTCGGCCGCGCCGTGGAAACGGCGCGGCCGAATGGCGGAAGCTGCTTAGCTGCCCTGCTTCTTGAGCGCGGCGCCCAGAATGTCGCCCAGCGAAGCGCCGGAGTCGGTCGAACCGTACTGCGCGACGGCTTCCTTCTCCTCGGCGATTTCCAGCGCCTTGATCGACACCTGAACCTTGCGGTTCTTCTTGTCGTAGAGGATGACGCGGGCATCGACCTTCTGGCCGACGGTGAAGCGCTCGGGGCGCTGCTCGTCGCGGTCACGCGACAGGTCGGAGCGCTTGATGAAGGTCTCCAGGCCGCTTTCGACCAGACGAACGTCCAGACCGCCATCCTTCACGCCGATGACCTCGCAGGTCACCACGGCATTCTTGCGCAGTTCGCCGGAAGCGGCGGCGTCGCCGGCCGCGTCACGCGAAAGCTGCTTGATGCCGAGCGAGATGCGCTCCTTGTCGATGTCGACGTCGAGCACCTGGGCCTTGACCATGTCGCCACGGTTGTACTCCTCGATGACCTGCTCGCCCGGACGGTTCCAGTCGAGGTCGGAGAGGTGGACCATGCCGTCGACATCGCCCTCGAGGCCGATGAACAGGCCGAACTCGGTCTTGTTCTTGACCTCGCCCTCGACTTCCGAACCAACCGGATGGTTGCGGGCGAAAGCTTCCCACGGGTTCTCAAGCGTCTGCTTGAGGCCGAGCGAGATGCGGCGCTTGGCCGGATCGACCTCGAGCACCACCACGTCCACCTGCTGCGAGGTCGACAGGATCTTGCCGGGGTGCACGTTCTTCTTCGTCCACGACATTTCCGAAACGTGGATGAGGCCCTCTATGCCCGGCTCCAGCTCGACGAACGCGCCGTAGTCGGTGATGTTGGTGACGGTGCCGGTGATCTTCTTGCCGATCGGGAACTTGGTACCGATGTCGGACCACGGATCGCTCTCGAGTTGCTTCATGCCCAGCGAGATGCGGTGCGTCTCCTGGTTGATGCGGATGATCTGCACCTTGACCGTCTGGCCGATGTTGAGGATTTCGGTCGGATGGTTCACGCGGCGCCATGCCATGTCGGTGACGTGCAGCAGGCCATCGATGCCGCCGAGGTCGACGAACGCACCGTAGTCGGTGATGTTCTTGACCACGCCCTCGACCACCTGACCCTCTTCGAGGTTCTGGACGATCTCGGAGCGCTGCTCGGCACGGCTCTCTTCAAGCACGGTGCGGCGCGAAACGACGATGTTGCCGCGGCGCTTGTCCATCTTGAGGATTTCGAAGGGCTGCGGGTTGTGCATGAGCGGGGTGACGTCGCGGATCGGACGGATGTCGACCTGCGAACGCGGCAGGAAGGCCACGGCGCCGTCCAGATCGACGGTGAAGCCGCCCTTGACCTGGTTGAAGATGACGCCCTCGACGCGCTCGCCCTTGGAGAACTTCTCCTCGAGGCGGACCCAGCTTTCCTCGCGGCGAGCCTTCTCGCGCGACAGCATGGCCTCGCCCAGCGCGTTCTCGATGCGCTCGACATAGACCTCGACGGTGTCGCCGACCTTCAGCGTGCCGTCCTTGGCCTTGGCGCCGAATTCCTTCAGCGGAACGCGGCCCTCGACCTTCAGGCCGACGTCGATGATGGCCATGTCCTTCTCGATGGCGGTGACGATACCGCGCACGACCTGGCCTTCACCGGCGTGACCGTCGGCAAAGGATTCTTCGAGCATGCTCGCGAAATCGTCGCGAGTAGGGTTTGAAACTGACATATGTTCTCCTGAAATGCCTCTCGTGAAGGAGGCGGCGCCGTGGGTTCGCGTTGCGTTTGCCTGACCGACATTCCGGACCCTTCGGGCCCAGACCGCCAAGGGGCGGTCGGAAATACGGCGCGTGGAGTGCCGGCAGGCGGTTTCAGTCCGGTGCCGAGCGGGGATTTCTCAGGCGAATGCGCCGATCAAGTCCCGCTCAGGCTTCGCTTCCTGTCGCCACTATATCATCAACGATGGTTCTGGCGGCAAGAAACGCGGCTTCTATATCCATTTCGCTGGTGTCGAGCAAGTGCGCATCGGCAGCCGGGCGCAAGGGCGAATCGGCGCGGCCCATGTCGCGCTCGTCGCGGCGCTCGATATCGGCAAGGATGGTGGCGAAGTCGCCGGTGCCGTCCTTGGCCTCGATCTCGGCCAGCCGGCGCCGCGCCCGCACCTCGGCGCTGGCGGTGACATAGAGCTTCACCGTGGCATGCGGGCACACCACGGTGCCGATGTCGCGCCCGTCGAGCACCGCGCCGGAGGGCTGCGCGGCGAAGGCGCGCTGCTTGTCGACCAGTATGCGCCGCACCTCCGCAATGACGGCGACCTTGGAGGCCGCCTCGCCCACGGCGTGGGCCGAAAGCGCGGTGCGGTCGAGCCGGCTCAGATCGACGAGGTTGGCGGCTTCCACCGCGTGCGGCATATCGCCGAGCGGCCAGCCCTTCGTGAGCAGCATGTGCGCCACCGCCCTGTAGGTGAGGCCGGTGTCGAGATGCGGCAGGTGGTAATAATCGGCCAGCCGCCGCGCCAGCGTGCCCTTGCCGGACGCCGCCGGCCCGTCGATGGCGATGACCAGGGGAGAAGCGGCGAGCGGGGTGGCCATCACGCCGGCCCGTCCGACGCCTCGATCTGCGCACCCAGCCCCGCCATGAGGTCCATGAATTCGGGGAAGCTGGTGGCGATCATCGCCTTGTCGTCGATCGTCACGGGATGCTCGCTGGCCAGCCCCATGACGAGGAAGCTCATGGCGATGCGATGGTCGAGATGGGTCTTCACCGCCTCGCCGCCGCCCAGCCCCTTGCCTTCGGCCACGCCGCGCACGGCAAGCGTCGCCTCGCCCTCGGTGCAATCGACGCCGTTGAGCTTGAGGCCGGCGGCGACCGCAGCCAGCCGGTCGCTTTCCTTGACGCGCAGCTCTTCCAGCCCCTGCATCAGCGTCTCGCCCTCGGCGAAGGCGGCAGCGACGGCCAGCACCGGATATTCGTCGATCATCGACGGCGCGCGCTCGGCCGGCACCGTCACGCCCTTCAGTTGCGAATGGCGCACGCGCAGGTCCGCGACGTCCTCGCCGCCCTCGTTGCGCGGGTTCTGCACCTCGATATCGGCGCCCATTTCCTGCAAGGTGAGGATCAGGCCGGTGCGGGTCGGGTTCATCAGCACGTTGCGGATGACGATGTCGGAGCCGGGCACGATCAGCGCGGCGACCAGCGGGAAGGCGGCCGAGGACGGGTCGCCGGGCACGCGAATCGTCTGGCCGGCGAGCCTGCCCTGCCCCTCGATGAAGATATGGCGCACACCGCGCTCGTCGGTCTCGACATTGATGCTGGCGCCGAAGCCCTTGAGCATCTTTTCGGTGTGGTCGCGGGTCATCACCGGCTCGATGACGGTGGTGATGCCGGGCGTGTTGAGCGCCGCCAGAAGCACGGCCGACTTCACCTGCGCGGAAGCCATCGGCACGCGATAGGTGATCGGTGCGGCATGCCTGGGGCCGCGCAACGTCAGCGGCATGCGGTCGCCGGGGGCCGCGGAAAGCACCTGCACGCCCATCTGGCGCAGCGGGTCGAGCACCCGCCCCATCGGCCGCGATTGCAGCGAGGCGTCGCCGATGAAGGTGGTCTCCATGTCATAGGTGCCGACCAGGCCCATGGTGAGGCGCGAGCCGGTGCCGGCATTGCCGAAATCGAGCGGACCTTCGGGCTGCAGCAGCGCGCCGTTGCCGGTGCCGCGGATGATCCACTCGTCGCCCGCCTTCTCGATATGGGCGCCCATCGCCTTCATCGCCTCGCCGGTGCGCAGCACGTCCTCACCTTCCAGCAGGCCGGTGATGCGCGTCTCGCCGGAGGCCAGCCCGCCGAACATGAAGGAGCGGTGCGAGATCGATTTGTCGCCGGGCACGCGCGCCTCGCCCTTGAGCGGAGACGAACGGCGTGCGATGGCCGGTTGCGGGGCGGCGGTATGCGACATGACTATTCCTCTTGCGAAGATCCCGGTTGGCGGGCAGTTTCAAAGGCAGCGCGGCGGTCTCGTATCACGACCCGCAGCGACGGTCATCCCCCTCGGCACAGTGGCGGAAAGCTCGTTTTCCCTTGGCAGCATTTGGCTTTGACAGGCTTGCAGGGAGCCGTTAAGGGGACCAGACTTTTTTCGACGAGGCTTGCCGTGGCTAAACCCGAACTTGGCACAAAACGTATCGACCCGGAAACGGGCCAGAAATTCTACGACCTGAACAAGGATCCGATCGTCTCGCCCTATACGGGCAAGACCTATCCGCGTTCCTATTTCGAGGACAGCAAGTCTTCCATCATCGAGGATGAGGACGAGACCGCCGAGAAGGAACTGGACAACGAGGACGAAGGCGCCGAGCTGGTGTCCCTCGAAGAAGCCGACGACGAGGCGAAGGGTGACGACCTGCCGGATCTCGGCGACGACGACGATGTCGATCTGGGCGACGACGACGACGACACCTTCCTTGCCGACGAAGAGGAAGGCGACGACGACGTTGCCGACATGATCGGCGTCGGTGACGACGAGGAAGACGAAATCTGATCCGTCCCCCTGCCGCGATTTTTTATGTGCGCGGCATGAAAAAGCGGCCAAAGAGGCTTGCTATTGACGACGGGCGGCGCTAGAAGCCGCCCACATCGGGACGGCGACGCGCCGACCCGATCACCTCACCGGAAACGGTGCCCGTAAAACCGGGTGTGGGGCCATAGCTCAGCTGGGAGAGCGCCTGCATGGCATGCAGGAGGTCAGCGGTTCGATCCCGCTTGGCTCCACCAAATTCTCCAACCGCCTTGATTTCCAAAGCGCCCTGATCCGGCGATTTTCCGCTGTAGCGGTATCCAAAGCGGAGAATCCGCGCCGAAGGCCAGCGTCGCCGCGCTTCACGGCATGGCCGGGACCTTCCGGCTGCGCCATGATCGGATCACGCCTCGTGGCCGGCAAACTTATACCTTCACCGACTATATACAATCAGAGGATTACAGCCCCGAAACGCTGAAAAGCCTTCAGAAATTAAATTCTTTGAGGCAAGCCTTGCAATCAACATGATTGGAATATATGTATTACCATATCGATCTTGCTGACGAACTTTGTTTTCGCGCTTCGGCGTTCTGACGATCTTCTCCTCTCAATTTCGAAAGACTACGGCGTTTGGCACTCGGCCAAGCGGCGACAATCTGTGCCGATTTGAAAGGAAATCGCCATGAACACTGGAACCGTAAAGTTCTTCAATACCACCAAGGGCTTCGGCTTTATCGAACTGGGCAATGGCCAGGCGGACGTGTTTGTCCATATCTCGGCCGTCGAACGCGCCGGCATGCGCTCCATCGTCGAGGGCCAGAAGCTCAGCTTCGACATCGTGAAGGACAATCGCAGCGGCAAGAGCGCCGCCGAGAACCTTCAGGCTGCCTGACGGGATATCGCCTCTGGTCCTTGACCACGGATGTACTGGCACTGGCCATTGAGGCGAAGCGGAGAAGGTCGGGAATTTCCCGGCCTTTTTCATTTGTGCACCCGGCCTTTTTTCGTTTGTGCAAAGGAGTAGCGAAATGGACCACGACGCAGTCAATGCTGTTTTTGTACCGAAGCTCACCCGCATGGAAACCAAGGCGGACATATCGGCCCGCGTCGCCCGCGAGATCATGGACACGGAAGTCGCGCGGCGAAACGCCAAGACGGCGCGCCTGAGAGCTGCCCGTCTGGAACAGGAGGCGGAGGCGGCAACGAACAAGGAAAAGACCTCGCCCCCCCGGCGGGCACAAAAGGTTTCTTCCTAGAGCATGTCGCCCGAAAGTGGGAACCGGTTTCGGGATAACGACACGCGTAAAAACAACAGCTTAAAGCGTAGGCAGCGAATCTGAAAGATCGCGACGCGCTTCAGATTGCCCCTTGGAGCGCCACGCGTCCTTCCGGACGCACAAGGACGATCCGACGCTTTGATCGGACCGAAAGCGGGACCCTGCTTTCGGTCCGATAAGATTTGCGTCAATCGGCGCGGTCGGGACGGCCCATGAGAATCTCGCGCTTGCCGACATGGTTCGGGGCGCCGACCAGCCCTTCCTTTTCCATGCGCTCGACCAGCGAGGCGGCGCGGTTGTAGCCGACGCCGAGGCGGCGCTGGATGTAGGAGGTCGAGCACTTCTTGTCGCGCATCACCACCTTCACCGCCTCCTCGAACAGGCCGTCGCCGTCCTCGGAACCCATGGCGCTCTTGTCGAAGACGGCGCCGTCGTCGGCCTCCGGCTCCTCCTCGTCCTCGTCGGCAGTGACCGTCTCCAGATATTCGGGACGGCCCTGCGTCTTGAGATGTGCGACGACCTGCTCGACCTCGTCGTCGGAGACGAAGGGGCCGTGCACGCGGGCGATGCGGCCGCCGCCGGCCATGTGCAGCATGTCGCCCTGGCCGAGAAGCTGTTCCGCGCCCTGCTCGCCCAGAATGGTGCGGCTGTCGATCTTCGACGTCACCTGGAAGGAGATGCGGGTCGGGAAATTGGCCTTGATGGTGCCGGTGATGACGTCCACCGAGGGGCGCTGCGTGGCCATGATCAGGTGGATGCCGGCGGCGCGCGCCATCTGGGCGAGGCGCTGGATGGCCCCTTCGATCTCCTTGCCGGCGACCATCATCAGGTCGGCCATCTCGTCGACGATGACGACGATATAGGGCATCGGCGACAGGTCGATCTCCTGCTCCTCGAACAGCGGCTCGCCGGTGCCCTTCTCGAAGCCGGTCTGCACCTGCATGACCACGGTCTCGCCCTTGTCGCGGGCGGCGGCGGCGCGCTGGTTGTAGCCGTCGATGTTGCGCACGCCGAGCTTCGCCACCTTGCGATAGCGGTCCTCCATCTCGCGCACCGCCCATTTCAGCGCCGTCACCGCCTTCTTGGGATCGGTGACGACGGGGGTCAGAAGATGCGGGATGCCGTCATAGACCGACAGTTCCAGCATCTTGGGATCGACCATGATGAGGCGGCATTCCTCCGGCTTCAGCCGGTAGAGCAGAGACAGGATCATGGTGTTGATGGCGACCGACTTGCCCGAGCCGGTGGTGCCGGCGACCAGCAGATGCGGCATCTTGGCGAGTTCCGCGATCACCGGCTCGCCGCCGATGGTCTTGCCCAGGCACACCGCCAGCTTTGCGCTGCTCTTGCGGAAATCCTGCGATTCGATCATCTCGCGGAAATAGACCGTCTCGCGCGTCTCGTTGGGCAGTTCGATGCCGATGACGTTGCGGCCCGGAACCACGGCGACGCGCGCCGAGATGGCCGACATGGAGCGGGCGATGTCTTCGGCCAGATTGATGACGCGCGAGGACTTCACGCCCGGCGCCGGCTCGAACTCGTAGAGGGTGACGACCGGACCGGGGCGGACATGGATGATCTCGCCCTTGATGCCGAAATCCTCGAGAACGCTCTCAAGCAGGTCGGCATTCTGCTCCAGCCGCTCCTGCGACATGTAGTAACCCTGTCCCTCCGGCGCCTCCTGCAACAATTCCTCGGACGGAAATTCATAGGACTCCCCGGACGAAACCTGCGCCACGCGGCCGGCTTTCGGAAGCCCCGGCGCGCGTGGCGTCGGCGCACGTGGGACAGGCATTGTGATTTCGACCGAGCGGGCCGGGCGGGCGGGCGCCGCTACGGCTTCCGGGGCGGCCGCCACCGAAGCCACCTGCTTTTCCTGCGGCCGGGTTTCCGTCTTGGCGACCGCGGGCTCTACCGCCGCCTGCGCGGCAATGGGCTGCGGCTGCGCCTCGAAGGCCTTGCCGGCCACGGCGCATTCGATGACCCGGTAGAGCGTGGTGATGTCGGCATTGCGCAAGGCGCGCGGATCGACAGGCGCCCGGGCAACGGGGGCGGGCGCGACCACCGGCGGCGTGAACGGCACCGCAGGGCGGGCCGGCGGCGGCACATCGACGGCGTTCCCGGCCGCGAACTCGAAAAAGGCATGGTCCGAAATATAGGCCCAGCGCCGGTTCGGCACGAGGCGCGTTTCAGGGGAGCGAACCGATGCAGGCCGGGCCGGCACGGCGGCCGCTGCCACAGGTCGCTGCGGAGCGGAGTGCGGCGCTTGCGGCCCCCGGGCCACGGCATTGTTCGCCGATGCCGGGACCGCCACGGAAACTGCTTGTTTTACGACGGGCGCGACGACGGGCGCCGGCGTTGCGGGCTCAACAGCCGCCGGCTGCGCGGCAGCCTCGTCCGCCGGCGTGCTGTGCCCGTCATCCTCGTCGCGCAGCTTCCTGATCTCGCGATCCGGCGTGCGGGTGAAGCGCACATTGGGCGCCAGGAAGAAATAGTTCTGCCAGTCGGGACGGGCGAATTCGCCTTCGGTGCCGCCGAAATTCGGGAACACGTCGCCATTGCCCTTCGCCTGCACATAGCTGGTGCCGGTGCGGTGCAGGTCGACCATGCGGGACGCCTGCGCCGGCGGCTGCAGCACCGGTCCGCGCGGCGCCTCGGGTCGCGGCTCAGGAGTGCCGCCCTGCGAAACCATGTCCGAAAAATTGGCCCGGGAAAGACGCATGGATGACATACTTGAGACTCGCCGTTTGACTGCTCCCCAAGCAATAGGAAGCGATGGTTAACAGGTCCTTCCCGAGTCGGCGGGCCATGACGAATATCGGCAGGTTGTCCCCGGTCGCACGCAGCGGCCTGCTGAGCCCACGTCAGCCTTCGGCGGCCTTGATCAGGCGGCCGGCCCGTTCCATTTCATGCGCATATAGACGCCGCCCCGCTCAAGCTCGTCGAGCATCTGGTCGAGCCGCTTCTGCCGCGTGGCCTCCTGCTTGGCCGAATTGATCCACGACAGGTAGTCGTTGCGCTGATAGGCGGGGCGGGCCGCGTATTTGTCCATCAGACCACGAGCCTCCAACGCTTCGCGCACCAGGGTGCTCATCGGTTGCAACGGCCGCTTCAGACGTCCTTCACCGCTCATTCATGCCTCCTCTTACCTGCACCCGATCGGGATTCGACGCCCGGCCTTCACATCAGCCGGCCTGCGGCCTGGCCCTGGCGAAGGCGTCCAGCGCCTCGCATCTTTCCGCCACCTCGACGATGAGGGGAAACGCCGTCAGGTCGGCATCGAAACGGCGGGCGTTGAAGACCTGCGGCACGATGCAGATATCGGCCAGCGTCGGCTGCGCCCCGAGCGCGAAGGTAGCCGCACCGCGCCGCCGTTGCAGGATTCGCTCGACCGCGGTGAAGCCTTCCGCGATCCAGTGCCTGTACCATTGCAGGCGGCGCGCTTCCGGAACCTCCAGTTCCCCACCGAGATAGCTCAGCACCCGCAGATTGTTGAGCGGATGGATGTCGCAGGCGATGGCAAGCGCGATCTCCCGCACATGGGACGCCTGTTCGGGATCGGCGGGGATCAGGCGCGGCCGATCGGGCGTCAGCACATCCAGCCACTCGATCATGGCCAGCGACTGGGTCAGCGAGCCGCCCTCCCAGGCAAAAGCGGGCACAAGGCCGTGCGGGATCGCCTCGCTGAATTCCTCGGCCTTCTGCTCGCCCACCCTTATATCGAGATCGACGGTGCGGGCCGGCACGATGCCCTTCAGGTTGAGGGCGATGCGCACCCGGTAGGCGGCCGAGGAGCGGAAATAATTGTAGAAGGTGAAGGCGGGCAGGCGCCCGGTTCCGGGGGCGTGAAGGTCGACAGGCGCGATCTCGGAAGGGGCCATGGGTGACTTCCAGTGACGTTTCCGGCAAGGTACCAGATCGACCGTGGCCAATTCCAGTGCCCGCACGCGGCGGCATGGAGCGCCTCCGCACAGAATTATTTATAGGTTCCATTCACCTCGTTTGCAGTCGCTCTCCGACAATGCGCTTCGATGTGCTAGAGGTGATGGAATGGGGAGTCGCGGCTAGGGGCGCGGTCGGCATGGGGATGGATTCGGGCACGCTTTTCTTCGCTGCCGGCGTTTGCGCCACCGCACTGGCCCTGACCATGCTGAGCGTATGGCTCCAGAACCGCATGGATCGCTTCCTCATCGGCTGGATGCTGAGCATGGCCCTGCTGGGCAGCGGCGTCGTCATCTATTCGACCATCTCGATCGCCGTCAAACCGGCCTCGGTGATCGGCTTCACCTTGCAGATCATCGGCTTCGTCGCGGTTTACGTGTCCGCCCGGCTGTTCGTCGGCAAACAGACACGGCGGGGCACCATCGCCCTCCTGTGCGCCGGCCTTGCGCTTCCCGTCGCCACGCTCATCGCCATCGACCTCGACGGGATCGGCATCGCCATCTACAATCTGTTCGCGGCCGTGATGCTGGTGATGACTGCGTGGGAATATTGGGGCACGCGCAGCGAATCGCCGGTTTCGATTTCCGGCATCACCCTGCTCTATCTGCTCACCGCCCTGTCCTTCGCCGCCTGCGGCGCGGTGCTGCTCAGCGACGGCAAATGGATGCTGGACGCCCGGCCCAACAACTGGGCCGAGAACTTCAACGCGATCATGTCCATAGCGGGCATAACCGGCATCGGGGCGCTTTCGATCGGCCTCAACCAGGCGCGGGCGGCACGGCGGCACCGGCTGGAGGCGCGAACGGACGCGCTGACGGGAATCCTGAACAGGCGCGCCCTGTTCGACAATTTGGCGATCGACCGAATCAACCCGGGCGACGCGGTGGTCGTCTTCGACCTCGATCGCTTCAAGTCGATAAACGACCAGTACGGCCATCATGCCGGCGACCGGATCCTTTGCCAGTTCGCGCTGGAGCTTCGCAAGAACCTGAGGGACGGCGACCTCGCCGCACGCATGGGCGGTGAGGAATTCGTCCTGCTGATCAGGCGGGCGTCGCTGCCGGCCGCCATCGCCACGGCCGAACGCATCCGGGCCGCCTTCACGGCAAGCTCCCTGCAAGCCGAAAATGGCGCCGTCGCCAGCACCGCAAGCGCGGGCATCGCCATCGCGCTCGCCTCGGACGATGGCTTCGAGAGCGTGTTCCTGCGGGCGGACGCGGCGCTCTACCGGGCCAAGAACAACGGCCGTGACCGGGTGGTGACCGAGCTTCAGGTCGTCGCCTGAGGCAGGGGCAAGTCAGCCCGGCTTTGACAGGACCACCTCCATGCGGCAACTTTTCCGTGCATTCGCAGAGGAGGACGAAACGAGATGCGCATTTCGGCAGTGCTTACGGCCATCGCGGCCACCGCCATGCTCAGCGGCTGCGTCACCGAATCCAGCTACAAGCAGGCGCAGGAGATCGTGCGCGGCAGCCCGGCCATGAAGCGGGACGCGATCGACCGCTGCTACAGCGGCGCCTCGCGCGCCACGCCGGCCCGCAAGGCGCAGATGGCCAAGATCATGAATGTCAGCCCGCGCAGCAATGTGGCGCGCACCTATTGCACGCGCGCCTTCAACGGCATCGCCAGCGGCCGCATCACCTATGAGGATTTCCGCACCAAGAGCCCCCGCTTCATCCGCGTGATCCAGGGTAGATAACCACCGACGAGCGGGCCTTCTGCCTCACGCGGCCGGCGCGCCCACGGCGGCCTCGACGGCGGCGGCGATCTCGCCAATGAGCGTTTCGTCCGCGGCCGGGCGTTGCTTGCGCGAGGACACCAGGCAGGCCTGCGAGCGCAGGATCACCCCGTCGCCCAGCACCTTGAGATGGTTGGCGCGCAGCGTCGAGCCGGTCGAGGTGATGTCGACGATGACATCGGCGGACCCAGCCGCCGGCGCCCCCTCGGTGGCGCCGAGGCTTTCGACGATGCGATAGACCTGAATGCCGTGCTTGCCGGAAAAGAACTGCTGCGTGAGGCGCCAGTATTTGGTGGCGATGCGCAGCCGCCGGCCATGGCGCTGGCGGAAATCGGCGGCCACGTCGTCGAGGTCAGCCATCGTATCGACGTCGAGCCACATGTCCGGCACCGCCACCACCACATCGGCATGGCCGAAGCCGAGCCGCGCCACGATCTCGGCGCGGCTTTCCCAGTCGGCCAGGTTCTCGCGCACCAGATCCTCGCCGGTGACGCCGAGGTCGATGCCGCCGCTGCCGATCTCGCCCGAAATCTCGGAGGCCGACATGAACACGACCTCGATATCGGCGCGCCCCTCGACATGGGCATGATAGCGGCGGTCGTCCTCCGGCAGGCTGACGGCAAGCCCCGCACGCGCCAGAATTTCCAGCGTCTTTTCCTTCAGGCGCCCCTTGGAGGGAATGGCCAGCGTCACGCTCATGCCCGCGCCTCCCTGAGCGCTTCGACCCGGTCGAGCCACACGGAGAAGCCGACGCCGGGGATGGGCTGGCGCGCGCCTAGCAGCGTCAGCAGCCGGTCATAGCGGCCGCCGCCGGCAAGCGGGCGGTCCTCGCCATTTTCGGCGCCGATCTCGAAGACGAGGCCGGTGTAATAGTCGAGCGGACGGCCGAAGGCGGCGTCGTACCGCACCGCATCGGAAGCCAGGCCGTGGCCGGCAATGGCCTCGGCGCGCGCCGCGAACAGGTCGAGCGCCGCGCCAAGCTCCAGCCCGGCCTCGGCGGCAAAGCCGCGCAGCGCGGCCGTCGCCCCGGTAAGCGGCGTGTCGATGGCCAGAAAGGTCTTCAGGGCGGTGAAGGCGTCGTCGGACAGGCGCACGCTGCGCAACTGCACCTTCTCGATCAGCCGGCGGGCGATCTCGGCCGGCGTGCGGCCGGCAGACAGCGGCAGGCCGGCCTGCTCCATGCCCCTGGCGATCTGATCGGCCAGCCCTTCCGCATCGCCGTCGACGGCGAGCAGCGCCACAGGCCCGGCAAGCTGGCCGTTGCGCGGCGGATTGGCGAGATCGGCAAGTGCGGCATCCAGCATGGCATGCGAGCCGAAGGCGCGCGCCAGCCGCATGCGCCAGCCGCGCGGCAGGCCGAGCGCGGCCAGCACCGCCTCGAACACCGACTGGTCGCCGATGGTCACCTTGAGGCCGGCGCCCGGAACGGCCTTCGCCAGCAGTTCATGCGCATCGGCCACCAGCCGCGCATCGGCGCATGCCGTATCCGTGTCGCCAAGGTCTTCGATGCCGGCCTGGAAGAACTCGTTGGACCCGTCGCGATGCTGGCGGAACACCTCGCCGAGATAGCCGTAGCGGCGCGGCGTGCCGGCCTGCGAGGCGATGTGGTCGAGACAGACGGGAATGGTGAATTCCGGCCGCAGGCACAGTGCCTGCCCGGTCTCGCTCTCGGTGAGGAAGATGCGCCGCCGCAGATCCTCGCCGGCAATGTCGAGGAACGGGTCGGCCGGCTGCAAGACGCCGACCTCGACCAGATCGACGCTTTTGGCGACGAACAGCGCCTTTACGTCGCCCACGACGGAAGGGGATCGCGATGTCATCGCCGTTCCTCGCTCATTGGCCGGCCCGGTCGGCCGCCTGCGCATCGAGGATTTTCTTCATCTCGGCGACCAGATCGGCTTCCGGCACGGTGACCTGCGCGGGACGCGCGGCGCGCCATTCGGCATTGTCCGAAATCTCGGCCGACATGCGCGCGCCTTCGATCAGGTCCTTGATCTGGACCTCGCCCTTCGCGCGCTCGTCGCCGCCCTGGATGACGGCCACCGGGCAGCCGCGACGGTCGGCATATTTGAGCTGCGCCTTCATGCCGGCGCCGCCGAGATACATTTCGGCGCGGATGCCGGCCCGGCGCAGATCCGACACCATCTTCTGGTAGCGGCCGAGGCTTTCCGTGTCCTTGTCCATGACCAGCACCACGACCGGCTGGACGACATCGGACATGTCGAGCTTGCCGAGGTTCTTCAGCGCCGTCATCAGGCGCGAAACGCCGATGGAAAAGCCCGTCGCCGGCACCGGCTCGCCACGGAAGCGCGACACCAGCCCGTCATAGCGGCCACCACCACCGACCGAGCCGAAGCGCACGATCCTGCCGTCCTCGTTGGGAATTTCGGCCAGCAGTTCGGCCTCGTAAACGGGGCCGGTGTAATATTCGAGGCCGCGCACCACGGAGGGGTCGATCTTGACGCGGCCGTCATCATAGCCGGCGGCCGCGACCATGGCGCCGATGTCGGCCAGTTCCTGCACGCCGTCCTCGCCGCGCGCCGAGCCGGCGACGGCATCGTGCATGGCGGCCAGCGCGCCGGCAAGGTCGTCGCCGGTCGAGGAGGTCAGGAGCAGCACGCGATCCGCCTGCGCCTCGTCCAGCCCCGCGCCCTTGGTGAAGTCGCCGCTCTCGTCCAGACGGCCCTTGCCGAGCAGGTCGCGCACGCCGTCGGCGCCCACCTTGTCGAGCTTGTCGACGGCGCGCAGCACGGTCAGCCGGCGGCCGGCATTGTCGTCGCCGCCAAGGCCGATGGCCTCCAGCACGCCGTCCAGCACCTTGCGGTTGTTGACGCGGATGACGTAGTCGCCGCGTGCAATGCCCAGCGCTTCCATCACGTCGGCCATCATCATCGCCATCTCGGCATCAGCGGCCACGCCCGGCGTGCCGACCGTATCGGCATCGAACTGCATGAACTGGCGGAAGCGCCCCGGACCCGGCTTCTCGTTGCGGAACACCCAGCCGGCGCGATAGGAGCGGAACGGCTTCGGCAGGCGCTCATAATTCTCGGCCACGAAGCGGGCCATCGGCGCGGTCAGGTCGTAGCGCAGCGACAGCCATTGCTCGTCGTCGTCCTGGAAGGAGAAGACGCCCTCGTTCGGCCGGTCCTGATCGGGCAGGAACTTGCCCAGCGCGTCGGTGTATTCGATCAGCGGCTGGTCAACCGGCTCGAAGCCGTAAAGCTCGTAAACCTCGCGGATCTTCGCCATCATCCGGTCGACGGCGCGGATATCGTCAGCGCTGCGGTCAACAAAGCCGCGCGGCAGACGCGCTTTCATCTTTTCCGGTCGTTCGGCCATGATGGGTACTCGGCGGTTCGGGCATGAAATGGCGTACGGCGGGCTTTCGCCACGCCGCGCGCTGTCCTAACCGATGCCGCCCCGACCGGCAAGGGCGGTTGGTTTCAGGGTCATCGCATATCGGGCACGCAGTTGCGGACAACGTCCTTCATCCTGTTTGCGAACCTGACTTGCTCCGGCAAATACTTAATCGTCATCAACTCTGATGGTTTTGATTGTCTCTGAGCCTTGCGTTGAGGGTTATGATGATCTTTCGCATGGTCGCTGCGATTGCGAGGATCGGT
>NZ_JBEPML010000005.1:0-305585 GCF_040545735.1 Aquamicrobium terrae | reverse complement strand
CGATCCTCGCAATCGCAGCGACCATGCGAAAGATCATCATAACCCTCAACGCAAGGCTCAGAGACAATCAAAACCATCAGAGTTGATGACGCGAACAGGATTTGGCGCGAAGCGGCTGCTACCGCCGCAAAACGGCGTTCAGCACGTCGCGTATGCCGATCGAGCCGACGAAGCGCGACTGCTCGTCGAACAGCGCCACCGGTGCGGTCTGCGAGCGGTGCATGGCCAGCATCACGGTCTTCAACGAGGTGCCGGGCGTGGCCCAGAACACCTGCGAGCCGCCTTCCGGCAGCCGCTCCACATCGGTGCACGACACCCAGTCGGCCGGCTGGCCGTTGCGCTCGGCGGCGACCACAAGGTCCTGATCGTCCAGCTTGAAGCGGGTGGTGGCGCGCCGGTCGAGCCAGACCCACCCGTCCGTGTCGTGTTCCAGCTCGTTCTTCATGCGCATCACGTTCCACGCCGTCAGCACCGACAGCGGGTTCACGTTGGCGATGAAGTCGCGCACATATTCGTTGGCGGGCTGGAGCACGATGTCCTCCGGCGCGCCGGTCTGCACGATGCGCCCGCCTTCCATGATGGTGATGCTGGTGCCGATCTTCAGCGCCTCCTCCAGATCGTGGGAGACGAAGATGATGGTCTTCTTCAGCTTCTCCTGGAGCTGGAGCAGCTCGTCCTGAAGCTTGGTGCGGATCAGCGGATCGAGCGCCGAGAACGGCTCGTCCATCAGAAGGATCGGCGCCTCGGTGGCGAAGGCGCGCGCCAACCCCACGCGCTGCTGCATGCCACCGGACAGTTCATGCGCATATTTCTTCGCCCACTGGTCGAGCCCGACCAGCTTGAGCTGGCGCGCGACGCGCTCGCGCCGCTCCGCGTCGGGCACGCCGGCGAGTTCCAGCCCGAAGCCGACATTCTCCTCCACCGTGCGCCAGGGCAGCAGGCCGAACTGCTGGAACACCATGGCCACCTGTTTCTGGCGCAGGCGGCGCAAGGTGGCGTCGTCGCAGGTGACGACATCGACCATGCGGTCCCCGTCATGCACCATGACCCCGCCCCGGCTGACGACGTTCAGCCGGTTGACGGCGCGCAGCAGCGTGGACTTTCCCGAGCCCGAAAGCCCCATCAGAACCGATATGTCGCCTTCCTTGACGGTGAGATTGGCGCCCGCGCAGCCGAGCACGGCGCCGGTCTCCGCCAGGATCTGGTCGCGCGAGGCGCCCTTGTCGATCATTTCGAGGGCGCGCCTGGTATCCTTGCCGAAGACGATATCGACGTTGCGGAAATCGACGGCGATGGTCATCGGGCGGCTCCTGTCCTGACGCGGCTCATGCGGTCGAGAATGATGGCCACGATGACGATGGCGAGGCCGGCTTCGAGGCCAAGCGGAATGTTGACCGAGTTCAGGGCCCGCACCACCGGCTTGCCGAGGCCGTTGGCGCCGATCAGGGCGGCGATCACCACCATCGACAGGGACAGCATGATGCACTGCGTCAGCCCGGCCATGATGGTGGGCAAGGCCGCCGGAAGCTCCACCTTCCACAGGAGCTGGCGCCTGGTGGCGCCGAACGCCTCGCCTGCCTCGATCATCGGCTTCGGCACCGAGGTGATGCCGAGATAGGTAAGGCGGATGGGCGCCGGCGAGGCGAAGATGACGGTGACGATGAGGCCCGGCGCGATGCCGAGGCCGAACAGGATGAGCACCGGGATCAGATAGACGAAGGTCGGCATGGTCTGCATCAGGTCGAGGATGGGTTGCAGGATGCGGTAGCCGCGTTCGTTGTGCGCCGCCCAGATACCGACCGGCACGCCTATGGCCATGGAGGCGGCGGTGGCGCCGACCACAAGGACCAGCGTCTCCACCGTGTCCTTCCACAGGCCCTGGTTGATGATGAAGCCAAGGCCGAGCGCCACGGCCAGCGCCAGCTTCCACGAGCGTTGCAGCCACCAGGCGAGCGCGGCGATCAAAAGCACCACGATCACCGGCGGCACCCACAGAAGCAGGTCGATGAGCCCTTGCAGGACCCAGGTCACGCCGTCGGCGATCGCATCGAAGAACCACTCGAAATTGGTGGTGAGGAAGGTGAAGAACGACCTGCCCCACTGCCCGATTGGAATCTTGAAACTGGCGATCAATGCCGAGACCGGATCCATTGCGTCCCTCTCGTTTCTGTCTGCGAAGGCGCCGCGATCTTCCGGATTGGCACGTCGCGCTTCGGGTCTTCATTGCCATGCACCGGAAGATACCGAAAACCGGAGTCCACTTTCGGCCCGATGCCCCGGAACGTTTCCGCCCTACGTCGAAATGCGGAAACGCCCCTGCCTCCCGCAATTGCGGACAGGGCGACGGCGGCCGACCGCCCGGGATCGTCCGCCATCGCCGTCCGATATGCGGCCTGCCGCGTTCAAAGGCCCAGGGCCGACTTCACCGCAGCGGAGGCATCGCCTCCGTCGAACGTGGTCACGCCCTCCAACCAGGGGGTGATGGTGTCGGGATTGGCCTTGAGCCATGCGGTGGCAGCCGCCTTGGGCTCGGCGCCGTCATTGAGGATCGCGCCCATGATCTCGTTCTCCATCTCCAGCGAGAAGACGAGGTTCTTCAGGAAGGCGCCCATGTTCGGACATTCGGTGGTGTAGCCCGCCCGCACATTGGTGAGCACCGTGGCGCCGCCATAGTTCGGCCCGAACACATCGTCCCCGCCCTCCAGATATTTCATGTCGATATTGGCGTTCATCGGGTGCGGCTCCCAGCCGAGGAACACCATGTCCTGCTTGGAAGGCACAGCCTTCTGCACGGCGGCGAGCATGCCCGCCTCGGAGCTTTCCACCAGTTCGAAGCCGCCGAGGTCGAACTTGTTGTCGGCGATCATGTCGAGGATTAGCCGGTTGCCGTCATTGCCGGCTTCGATGCCGTAGATCTTGTTGCCGAGCTTGTCCTTGAACTTGGCGATGTCCTGGAAGCTCTTCAGTCCCGCCTCATAGGTGTAGGTGGGCACGGCCAGCGTGTATTTCGCGCCTTCGAGGTTGGTCACCACGTTCTCGACCGAGCCGTCCTCCAGATAGGGCTTGATGTCGGCCTCCATGGTCGGCATCCAGTTGCCGAGGAAGACGTCAATGTCCTTGCTCTTGAGCGAGGTATAGGTGACGGGCACCGACAGGACCTGCACGTCGGTCTGGTAGCCGAGCGCCTCCAGCACCACCGAGGCGGTGGCGGTGGTTGCGGTGATGTCGGTCCAGCCGACATCGGCGAAGCGGACGGTCTTGCAGCTTTCCGGTTCCGCGGCGAGCGCACCCGTGCTGACGGCCGCCGTCAAGGCGAGCGAAACCGCGATTGATTTCAAGCTGGGCATTGCCTTCTCCCATTTCTGGCTTGCATGCGGCGCCGGAAGGCCCGCGGTTATGATTTATTCAAGCCAAACATTATTCTCGTTTGCATTCAAGCACTAACACATTGCCGCTAACGCCGCTCTTTGGCCGATCCACGACATGCATCGCCACCGGCACGGGAGCGCGGCGGGGCCGCGCCGCACACGCGCTTTCCACACAACCGGCAATAAATCGGCAGAAATGTTCACAATTGCCGATTTCATCCTATATAGAAGCAATCCGCCGGGATGTTGCGCGGCATCGTGCCCGCCGGATTTTATCCGATCCCATCCGTTTCAACATCTACAGAAAGAAGGAAGTTCATTGCAGGTTCTTGTTCGTGACAACAATGTCGACCAGGCCCTCCGGGTCCTCAAAAAGAAATTGCAGCGCGAAGGCATTTTCCGCGAGATGAAGGCGCGCCGCGCCTATGAGAAACCTTCCGAGCGTCGCGGCCGTGAAAAGGCCGAAGCCGTGCGCCGTTCGCGCAAGGCGGCCCGCAAGCTCGCCATTCGCGAAGGCCTGATTGCCGGCCCGGCCAAGAAGCCGCGCCCGCAGGCCCGCCCGGCCCGACCCGCCGCCGCCTCGTAGAGCGCCGTGCGCCCGTTCGGACGCACAATGGGCGCTCTACCACTTTGATTGAGCATCGGAATAACCCGAAAACCGCGTACGCTTTTCGGTCCGATGCTTCAGGCGCAAAGCGGTCATAACCGTCCGTTCTCGCCCGCCTCGCGCCAGCCGCAGGCGGGCGTTTTCATGCGCGTGCCCTTCGGCTTCACGGCGCAAGGCCCTGTTTTTTCGTGGAATCGGCCGCCTTGCGCCTTTCCATGGGAAAGGCCCCTGCCTATATTCGCCGCTCGCAAAACGCGAATGCACCTTTCAACGCCGGAGGGCCGAATGGCGACACTGCAGAATTTCGACGCCGAGATTGCGAAGACGAAGCAGGCCGTCGAGGACATGCGTTCGCGCATCGAGCAGTCCGGCTCCGTGCTCGAGACGCTGGCCCAGGCCGACAAGACCATCGGCGACGCCAATTTCGACATCGAGAACGCCCGCATCCAGGACGTGCTCAGCCAGCAGAAGGTGATGGAGGCCAACATCGCCGACCTCATCATCGGGCTGGAGGACGCCACCAACGTCTTCGGCACCGAGTTCGAGAGCATGAAGAACTACTCGGGCTGGGAAAAATTCATCGGCATCTTCTCGCGCCAGCGCCAGCAGCGCATGCGCTCGGAGCGCGTGCGCAACATGTCGCTGGCCGGCAATCTGCAGGAACTGCTGACCAAGTCGGACACCATCGTCGGCATCCTGAAGGCGCAGCGTGAAGTGCTCGACCAGCGCTACAAGACCTCGGAAGCCAGCCTGTCCACGGTGATCGAGCGCCGCAAGGCGACCATCGAGAACCTCACCGCCACGCAAAAGCGCATCGAGGAGCTGAACCCGCTGCTGCTCGACATCGAGAACCGCATCGCCGCCTCCACCAACCAGACCGAGCGCACGGAACTGGAAGGCGACCGCTCGAAGCTGGCGACCGAATACAACGAGAAGCAGGCCAAGGAACAGGAACTGCTGGCCGAGAGCCAGACGCTGGAGCGCTACACCTCCATGTTCCAGACCTTCGTCGATTCGCTCAACAACCAGATCGCGGCGCAGGCGACGCTGATCAACAAGCTGACCATCGATACCGAGCAGCGCATCGTGCTCTACAAGGCGCTGGAGGATTCGCTGAAGACGGCCGCCCAGCAGGACGTCGCCCACAAGATCAACACGCTGGGCTCCCGCGTCGACACCACGGCCGAGGAGACCATGGCCGGCATCGGGGCTGCGGCGCAGAAGCACATCGGCGACCTGCTCGAACTGCACGAGAAGAACATGGTGGCGACGGCCGACATCCAGCGCCGCAAGAAGCTGGCCGACGACGCCTTCGCCCGCCGCTTCGATGACGTGCTGCGCAAGCACAATGCCGCGGACTATGTGAAGGCATAGGGCGGAACAAAGGCATAGGACAGGGCCTTACATGAACGCCGAGACCGACGCCGCCGCACGCTATTTCTCCTCCATCGCGGCGGCACTGAACGGGCTGGAGGTGTTCCTGCGCGATGATCGCTCGCCGCTCTACCGGCACGACATCATCGCTTCCGTGGTGGCCGAATATATCGCCCGGCTGGAAAAATCCTTTTCCTGCTGGCGCAACCGGCTGGGCTTCCAGGAGAGCTTCCGCATCTCGCGCGCCGAAAGCGGCTTTCCCGTGTTCCAGAACGTGCTGGAACTGGAGAACGACCGCCGCCAGGCCGAGGCGCGGCTCGCCACCATCCCGCAGGCCAACGAGCTGCGGCAGGAGATGGCCGATTTCATCCTGCGCAACAAGGAATTCCCGGAAGCGTTGCAGCGCTCCATGGCCGAGCGCCTCTATCTGGAGGATGTGGACAGCAAGGAGACCTTCGGGCCGTTCACGCTCGCCCAGACCGTCAAGGTCTCGGTGAACCCGAAATCCGGCCTGCCCTATTATCTCGTCCATTGGGCAAGCTTCGACGGCGCCGCCAACCTTCCGCTGGTCTACATGGCGACGGTGGAGGATTCCTCCGAGCCGATGGTGCGGCAACTGGTCGACAAGAACCGCAAGCTGAACGGCAAGGTGGAAATCCCCCTGCCCGTCGATGGCCTGCTCAACCCCGAACTGGCGCATCGGTTCGACGATTTCACCGAACGCAACTCGGCCTATTCGCTGTCGCCGATCACCATCGCCAGCAATCTCGACAAGGATTTCGAGACGCTGCACCCCAAACAATTGCGCCGCGTGGTGCTGGGACCGTTCTATTCGGCCGGCATCACCGAGAACAACTCCATCGTCAACGAGGTGCTGGAGCGGGTGCGCAAGCCGGACAATGCCTGGCTGCTGACCTGGACGGTGCAGGAGGTGTTTTCCAAGGGCGAGAAGCCGGGCCGTCGCGGGCTGTTCTCCAGCTCCAAGACGACGCAGGAATTCCACATCGACACGGACGATCTCGAAGCCACGCGCCAGGGCGTATCGGCCTACGAGAACCATGCGCTGGTGCCGCACGAGGCCTATCAAGCGCTCTACGCCGCCGGCGAGACGCAGAAGATCTTCGCGGGCTACAAGGTGCACATTCTGTCCAACGGGCAGGTGATCAGCGATGTCTAAAGCAATCTTGTCCAGCGTCGGCGCTGCCCCTCATCCGCCTGCCGGCACCTTCTCCCCGCAAGCGGGAAGAAGGAGGTTGTCCGCAACGCTGAAATCCCCCTCTCCCCGTTCACGGGGAGAGGGTAAGGGTGAGGGGCCATGCCTGCGCATCAAACGACGGGGAACGCTATGGACACCGGCCTGACCGCCATTCCCGAAGCAACCATCGAGAAGCACCGCGCCACGGCGCAGAGCTTCATCACCCGCATCGTGGTGCTGGAGGACCCGGCCCATGCCGGCGGCACCGCGCTGGCCGGCACCAACCGCCGCTTCGTCTCCACCGTCTCGACCGGTTCGGTGCGCCGCACCCGCGAGGTGGAACTGGCAAAGACTGTCGGCGCGGTCCACCCCGACGACCAGTTGCTGTCCATTCCCCAGCACACGCTGCTCTATCGGGCTCGGCGCGGCATCGCGGTGGCGCTGGCCATTGCCGAAGTGTTCGCGCAAGGCACCGACCTCGAAGGCCTGCAAGCCCAGAATGCCCGCTCGCCCCTGCAGGGCGACGATGCCGCCCACTTCAAGAAGCTCTTGTCGTCCTCCGCCTACATCGCGGCGTTCAGCTTCGCCGCCTATCTCTACCAGTTGATCGACAGCGACGGCGAGGCCCCGAACGACATCGCCGAGCCCGATTTCCTGTTCGATTCGCCGCAGGATGCGGTGAAGTCGATCGTGGCCGGGCTCGACCGGGCGCTCACCGGCGCGAAGGACGACGCCGACCTGATGACGCGCGCCCGCTCTTTCGCCCGTGTCGCCATCGACGGGCTCCTGCAACGCAAGGGTCGGCTGGACGGCGCGCTCGGGCCGTTCGAGAGCAGTCACATCCGCATCGATGCCGACGATTTCACCCTCGACGGTTTCGACGTGGCTCCCGGCAAGCGCGCCAAGCCGCTGGTCATGACCTTCAAGAAGCCGGAGGAAGTGGTCGGCAACCACATCGCCAAATACCAGTCGGTCAAGCTCGCCAAGATGCTGATGGCCTATGATTTCGACCGGGAACTGAACCCGTTCGTCGAACTGGGCGGCTTCCTGTTCACCTTCATCGGCGACGGCGCGCCCGGCACCGGCAAGACGACCCTGATCCAGATGATCGCCGGCCTCGTCAACGATTATTGCCAGATCGCCGGCTACCCATTCATCTACGAGAATTTCGGCGTCGACCAGATCTCCTCCTATCAGGGCAAGTCCGGCCAGAACTGCCGCCAGTTCATCAACAACGTGCTCAACCCGCGCGCCATCGGCTTCGGCACCATCGACGACATCGATCAGGTGGCGGCCAGACGCTCCGACGACCGCGCCTCGGCCGGCCAGCAGGAGATCACCGGCGTTCTGATGGACGCCTTCGCGGGCGCGGCCACCGTCGTGCGCGGCAACTGCTCCTTCGGCATGTTCTCCAACTATCCCGAGAATGTCGACGACGCGCTGCGCCAGCGGGCCGGCGCGCGCTGGCTGGTGGACGGGCCGCAGACGCGCGCGGATTACATTGACATCTTCGTGCTACTCGCTGGAAAGAATCACAAAATCCCGCTGGGCGAGCATGAGCTTTACGCCGCGCAGGAAATCCAGCGCGCAATTGCGGAAGCCTATGAGGGCCATGCCCGGCCGCAGGAAGACGGGCTCGCCCGGGTCTATGAGCGCTACCTGAAGGAGAACGGCGAGCCGAAGACGCTGGCCGACATCGGCGACTACCTGCACCGCATCAAGGAGGCCGAACCCCGCTTCACCGGCCGCGCCATCAAGAACGTCACCGACGCGATCAAGATGCGCGCCATGGACATCGAACTGCCGGACGAGTGGTTCGAGAAGCCCGAGACCTTCATGCACAAGCCCTACGATGACAAGAAGGCCATGATCGAGGACCTGCGCGGGCCGTTCTCGCTCGACATGGTGATGCAGGAGATCAACCGCTACGCCGATTCCGAATTCCGCTACGCTGACAAGTCCGACGACGCGGCGGTGGACAAGCTCCTGCGCGACGCCCGCCTGCGCGAACGCGCCGCCCGCGAGATGGAGGAACTGAAAAAGAAGGGGCTGTGGAATGCCTAGAGGAATTCCGCCAGCCGAAGAGTTTGCCAACGTCGAAGCCCCCCTCTCCCCGTTCTTCACGGGGAGAGGGTAAGGGTGAGGGGCATCGTCATGCGCGGCCCCAATGGCTTGCGAACCGAGCGCGCCCGCTCGCTGCGCAAGACCGATAATGACGCTGAACGCGCTTTGTGGTCCGATCTGAAGGGCCGCCGGCTTGCAGGCGCAAAATTCACCCGCCAGCTTCCCATCGGCCCGTATTTCGCCGACTTTGTCTGCCGGGAGAGCCGTCTTGTGGTCGAACTGGACGGCAGCCAGCACGCCGGCAGCGAATACCACCGGCTGCGGGGCAATTTCCTGGTCCATGAAGGATGGTCAGTGCTGCGATTCTGGAACACCGATGCGCTTTTGCAACGGGACGCCGTACTCGATACCATCCTCGCGGCGCTGGAGCGAAGGCTTGATCCGGTTGTTACCGCGAACCTGCGCTTCATCGCCGCTCCGAATTACCGGGAGACCGCATCGTGACAAGTAGCGTCGCCCCTCACCTGCATCTTCAACATGCCCCTCACCCTTACCCTCTCCCCGCATGCGGGGAGAGGGGTTCGTCCGCGTTGACACTCCTCTTTCTACGCGGGTGGGGAAAGACGAAGAGGCAAAGCTGATGCCCTCCCGCTTCCCCCTGCTGCGCGACAGCGCGCTGATCTACGGCCGCCTGCTGACGGTGGACGAGCCGCATCTGATCGAGCGCTACAACAAGGCGCTGAAGGCGTTCGGCCTGCCGCCCACCGACCTGCAATCCTTCGAGATCGACCGCACCGGCTTCTCGCCGCAGATCGCCGAGGAGCTGGGCGACCTGTCCTATCTCGACCCCAACGGCGTCAATCGGCGCTTCATCATCCTCACGCCGGCGCAGATCGACCTGCCCGTGGTTCACACCGCGTTTTCAAACACTTCGCAACTGATGTTCGAGTTCATGAGCCGCAACCAGCGGGCCATCAACGCGCTCACCATCAAGGACGTGATCTACGGCGAGATCGACGATTCGGTCTCCATGGTCGAGGACATCGAGGACCTGCTGTCGATCAACCAGGTGGAGTTCCGCGTGCTGTCGGCAGAGGACGTGCTCGGCAAGGCGGCGGAACTCGGCAAGCTGGTCGACCGGCTGAAGCAGGAGCCCGACGCCTGGCGCGACGACGACATGCTCAACCGCATGGTCGAGCTTGCCAAGGTGTGCGGCGACATCCGAGAGAACGCGCTGGTGCCCGACCAGGTGATCTTCCGCCACAACGCCTACTGGACCAGCCATTTCGGCGGCCTCTACGTGTTCATCGACCGGGATACGACCACGGTGATCTGCGATCCGTCCGCGCCGGGCTTCCGCCGTTCGCGGCCATGGCAGGTCAGCTATCTTTCGATCTTCGATGCCGACCGCGTGTTCCGCTTCCTTGCCGAGACCGGCCGCCTGGAACTGCCGCGTGCCTCCTGGATCGAATCTTCCGGCTATCTGGAACACCGGGCCGAGATGGTTGTGCGCGACCTGATCCGCAAGGCCGAGCCCGACCGCAACCTGTCGAACGTGGACAAGGTCTGGCTCCAGACCTGGATCCACAACAATGCCGAGCGCATCAACAAGGATGGCAATTTTCCTTTCCTCAACGCCGCCAAGCGCGAGATCAACCAACTCGGCCAGTTGCGCATTGACGAGGTGCCGCCGAACCAGCGCTTCCTCGTGGTGCGGGCAAGGCCCGGCCATCCCGACGCATGGCTCACCAACCGCCTGATCTCGGATTTCGTGCCCTCGGACTTCGTGTCGCGCTACGTCTTCAACAAGCAGGGCTTCTATGCCGATTATGAGGACTTCACCCAGAACTGGCGCGCCCACGTCGTTGACGTGCTGAAAACCGCATATCTCAAGGACAAGGCCGCCTTCCGCGCCCGCCTCTACGGCCTGACCGACTGATCCTTGAAGCGCGCCGAGGCGCTCAATCGCTCCATCTCCCCAATCCTTCCAGCCGGTTCTTGACCTGGATCAAGGCCCTGTGCCCGCAGCGGGCGACACTACCCGAAACACCAACCAGATGGAGAGAATCCATGTTGAGGGTATTGCTCACGGCCAGCCTCGCGGCCATGTCATCGGCGGCCTTCGCCGCCGATGACACCGCCTTGCGCGAGGAGGCGCTCGGCATTTTCGAGCCGTTGCCGAAAACCGCTCCGGAACTTCCGGGCAACAAGATCACGCCCGAGAAGATCGAGCTCGGCAAGATGCTGTTCTTCGATCCGCGCCTGTCGGCCTCGGGGGTCTTCTCCTGCTATTCCTGCCACAATCTGGCGACCGGCGGCGACGACAATCTCGAAACCTCGATCGGCCATGGCTGGCAGAAGGGGCCGCGCAACTCCCCCACCGTCTTCAACTCGGTGTTCAACATCGCCCAGTTCTGGGACGGCCGCGCCGAAGACCTGAAGGAGCAGGCCAAGGGCCCGATCCAGGCCAGCGTCGAAATGGCCAACACGCCCGACCAGGTGATCGCCACGCTGAATTCGATGCCGGGCTATGTCGACGGCTTCGGCAAGGCATTTCCCGACGACAGCGACAAGGTCAGCTTCGACAACCTGGCCAAGGCGATCGAAGCCTTTGAGACGACGCTGAACACGCCCGCCCCCTTCGATGCCTTCCTCGAGGGCGATGACGATGCCCTGACCTCCGACCAGAAGCTCGGCCTGGCCCTGTTCATGGACAAGGGCTGCGCCGCCTGCCACAGCGGCGTCAATGTCGGCGGCAACGGCTACTATCCGTTCGGCCTGATCGAAAAGCCGGGCGCCGAGATCCTGCCGGAAGGCGACAAGGGTCGCTTCGAAGTGACCCAGACCGTCGACGATTCCTATGTCTTCCGGGCTTCGCCGCTGCGCAACGTGGCGCTGACCGCACCCTATTTCCACACCGGCAAGGTGTGGAACCTGAAGACCGCGGTGCAGATCATGGCGGATTCGCAGCTCGGCGAGGAACTGACCGACACCGAGGCCGATCAGATCGTCGCCTTCCTGGAATCGCTGACCGGAACGCCGCCGGCGGTCACCGTGCCGGTGCTGCCTTCCGAGACCGGCACGACCCCGCGTCCGGACGGCAACATACGCTGAGCGTGCGCCGCCCGGTCACGGCCGGTCGATCACAGCGCTGGAGCGTCCTTCGCGTATGCGGAACGACGCGCGGCGCTCCCGTGCCCACCGCTGTCCGCAACCGGTGCCGCGCGTCCGCGAGGGCGCGCGGCATCTGCATTCCGCTACCATGTTGTCGAGACTGCCAAAAACGCATATCTGTCCATATGCGGTACGCGTGATCGAGTGCGCCACAGGGGCTCCAGATGCTGGTTTTCTTACCGACGGTTGCGTCAAATCAGGAAGATGGGGCGCTTCCGCGGTTGTGGGACAAGCCGAACACTCCAGGGCAGAAAGTGACGCAGCATGCTTGATCCGATCGTGAACTTCATCACCCGGATTTTCCAGTGGATCGGCCGGGGCATCGGCTTTCTCGTCGGCATCGTCCTGTGGCCGTTCATGTGGGTCGGGCGCTGGTATGGCCAGCGTGGCCTGATCCTGAAGGCGGTTGTGGGCGCGATCCTGGCCATCATCGTGGTCATGTACGGCTACTTCTTCTACGTCACCCAGTTCTGGACCGGCTTCAACCCGGACTACCCGGCCTCCCTCGCCCAGGCGCGCGAGAGCACCGGGGCCGGCGACCCCGTCACGCCGGACGCCATTTCCGCCACCGTCGCCGGCGAACCCGAGCCGACCTGCAAGCCTTCCGCCATTGCCGGCACCTCCGCCGACCTGATCGACTTCAACGTCAACCAGAACGCCTGGATTTCCTCCATGGTGCTGTCCAAGCTCGGCCTGTTCGGCATCGAGTGGCGCAACACCCCTTTCTTCGACAACAAGGCGGCCTTCCAGCTCGGCATCAACCAGGTCATGCGCCGCACCACCACCGAGCTGGTCGACACGCTCGGCCGCGTGCGCGGCACCTCGCAGATCGACCAGAACCTGCAGAATGCCCGCACCAACCTGGCCTGGAGCGAGACCGCCTGGTACATCGGCTGGCGTGGCCCTACCCGCCCGACCCCCAGCGTCTACCGCGAGGCCATCACCAATCTGCGCAATTTCAACACCAGCCTCGAGAGGTGCCAGGCCACCTTCGACGCCCGCGCCGACAACCTGATGCAGTTCCTCGACCGCATCGCCGGCGACATCGGCTCGACTTCGGACATCCTGCGCCAGCGCATCGAGGTTTCCGACGCCGGCTGGTTCGACCTGCGCGCCGACGACCGCTTCTGGTTCGCCTACGGCCAGCTCTATGCCTATTACGGCATTCTCGTCGCCACCCGCTCGGACTTCGCCGCCATCATCGCGGAGCGCAACCTGACGGCGCTGTGGACGCGCATGGAAGGCCAGTTGCGCGCCTCGCTCAACGTGCAACCCTGGATCATCTCCAACGGCAACGAATCCAGCGCCTTCTTCCCCTCGCACCTGGCAACGATGGGCTTCAACCTGTTGCAGGTGCGCTCCAACATCGTCGAGCTGCGGTCCGTCCTCGACCGGTGACGCCGGCGGGGCGTCCGCGCCCTGTCGTTTTTTGTTTATTGCACGCCTGTTTTGGAACGGCGAAGCATGTTCCTGACGGGTTCTATCCATGCTCCGGGCAGCCGCCTGCGGTGACCAGTCGAAAACAGGAACGCACAATGGCCGAGATCAAGAGCGACATTCAGATTGCCCGCGCGGCGCGCAAGCAGCCGATCCAGGAGGTTGGGGGCAAGATCGGGATTCCGTCGGAGCATTTGTTGCCCTACGGCCACGACAAGGCGAAGGTTTCGGCCGAGTTCATCAAGTCGGTGCAGGGCAAGGCGGACGGCAAGCTGGTCCTGGTCACCGCCATCAACCCGACGCCGGCCGGCGAGGGCAAGACGACGACGACGGTGGGGCTGGGCGACGGGCTCAACCGCATCGGCAAGAAGGCGATCATCTGCATCCGCGAGGCCTCGCTGGGTCCGAACTTCGGCATGAAGGGCGGGGCGGCCGGCGGCGGCTATGCGCAGGTGGTGCCGATGGACGACATGAACCTGCACTTCACCGGCGACTTCCACGCCATCACCTCGGCCCACAACCTTCTGTCGGCGCTGATCGACAACCACATCTACTGGGGCAACGAGCTGGGCATCGACACCCGCCGGGTGGCGTGGCGGCGGGTCATGGACATGAACGACCGGGCGCTGCGCCAGATCGTGGTGTCGCTGGGCGGCGTCGCCAACGGCTATCCGCGCGAGGCCGGCTTCGACATCACCGTGGCCTCCGAGGTCATGGCCATCCTGTGCCTGGCGCGCGACCTGCAGGACCTTGAGAAGCGGCTGGGCGACATCATCATCGCCTACCGCCGCGACAAGAGCCCGGTCTTCGCCCGCGACCTCAAGGCGCACCGGCCGATGGCGGTGCTGCTCAAGGACGCCATCCAGCCCAACCTGGTGCAGACGCTGGAGAACAACCCCGCCTTCGTGCATGGCGGCCCCTTCGCCAACATCGCCCATGGCTGCAACTCGGTGATGGCGACCTCGACGGCGCTGAAGCTCGCCGACTATGTGGTGACGGAGGCCGGCTTCGGCGCCGACCTCGGCGCGGAGAAGTTCTTCGACATCAAGTGCCGCAAGGCGGGGCTGAAGCCGGCCGCGGCGGTCATCGTGGCCACGGTGCGGGCGCTGAAGATGAACGGCGGGGTCAAGAAGGAGGACCTCGGCGCCGAGAACATCGAGGCGGTGAGGAAGGGCTGCGCCAACCTTGGCCGCCACATCGAGAACGTCAAGCAGTTCGGGGTGCCGGCCATCGTGGCGATCAACCACTTCCACACCGACACCGAGGCCGAGATCCAGGCGGTGAAGGACTATGTCGCCACCATGGGCGAGGAAGCGGTGCTGTGCCAGCACTGGGCCCGGGGCTCGGCCGGCATCGAGGAGCTGGCGCACAAGGTGGTGGCGCTGGCCGAATCCGGCCGCTCGCAGTTCGCCCCGCTCTATGGCGACGAGCTTGGCCTGTTCGACAAGATCGACACCATCGTCAAGCGCATCTATCGCGGCTCGGAGGCGATCGCCGACAAGTCCGTGCGCGACCAGCTCCACCAGTGGGAAAGCCAAGGCTACGGCAACCTGCCGGTGTGCATGGCCAAGACGCAGTATTCGTTCTCGACCGACCCGAACCTGCGCGGCGCGCCGAGCGGCCACACCGTGCCGGTGCGCGAGGTGCGGCTGTCGGCCGGCGCCGGCTTCGTCGTGGCCATCTGCGGCGAGATCATGACCATGCCCGGCCTGCCCTCCAAACCCTCCTCCGAAAACATCTACCTCAACGAAAACGGCGATATCGAAGGCCTCAGCTGAGGCTTTCTCCCCGCGTCGGCATCTTGCGAGCCAGGGCAACCGGCTTCGGATGAAGGCGGCACATCAGACTGGCCGCCGGCGTCGCCGGCGCGCCCAACACGGCAAAGCCCCGGCGCCTTTCCCGGCACCGGGGCTTTTGTCATGCACCCGCAGGGGAAAACCGGAACTGCTTTTCTTGCCGATGCGGCCATGCCGGTCCAGCCCGGCTGGTGTGTCAATTTTCCCACACATTCGGTTTTGCTAAATAGTTGATTCAAAGACTCACCTTTTAATTCTTGACTTAGGAAATCATGTTTTCTAAACGCCTGAAATAAGGTGGGAACGGTCGGGCCTACCCCATTCTGACGAAAATCGCGGTGCGCCAACGGTGGGCATGGCTTGCCTGTCGGCACCCTTTTTTGCGCCCTGAAACGGAGAAGGAACTGGCATGAAGGTCTGGCGCTCACCCTCGGCTTTGATGGCATGCACGGCCATGGCCATGCTCTATGCCGCCGCCCCTGCCGCCGCCCAGGAGAGCAGCGCCCAGGAGCCGACGGTCCTGCAAACCATCACCGTGAAGGGCAAGAAGCAGAAGGCCGGGGCGGCAACCGACAGCCCGCTGACCACGACGGTCAATGCAACGGCCATAGAGGATAAGCAGGTCACCAGCATAGAAGACCTGGGGCGCAGCCTTGAACCCGGTGTCAATTTCAACCGCAACACCGGCGCGATCAATATCCGCGGCCTCGAAGGCAGCCGCGTGTTGACCACCATCGATGGAATTCCGGTTCCCTATCTCTACGATGTGACGCGCGGCGCCAGTGGCGGCGTCGACGCTTTCGATTTCTCCTCGCTGTCCGCCGTCGACGTCATGCGCGGCGCGGATTCGAGCCGCGCAGGTGCAGGCGCCCTCGGTGGCGTCCTCGGCCTGTCCACGCTCGAGCCGGAAGACCTCATCAGCAACGGCCGCGATTGGGGCGGAGTGCTGAAAAGCACCTATGACAGCTCCGACGACAGCATTGCCGGCTCGGTAGCCGTGGCCAAGCGGTTTGGCGGCACATCCGTCCTGTTCCAGGGGGGATACAAGCAGGGTAACGAGCGCGAAAACAATGGCACCGTCGAGGCTTATGGCCCGCTGAGGACGCTGCCCAACCCGTCCGACTACGACCAGCACAACCTCCTTTTCAAGCTTCGCCAGACGCTTGAGGGCGGCCACGTACTTGGCCTGACCGCAGAACGTTTCCGCAAGGATCGCGATACGGATGCCAGGACGAACCAGTCCCTGACCGGGAACTACCGGCCGGGCAACTACGATACTCACGAAGATTCCGCGCGCGACCGCATCTCGCTCGATTACTCCTATGACGGCAGTGCAGGCGTCTTGGATGGTGCCGTCGGCTCGCTCTACTGGATGAAGCAGGTCAGGAACAACGGCTATGCCGGCATAAGAACCACGACCGATCCGCTCGGCTTCATTTCCCGCGACAACGAGATGGATGAGGAGACCTTCGGGTTTATAGGTTCGGGGAGCAGGAGCTTCGACACGGGAGGCTTCAATCATCTGGTTTCGGCCGGCATTGACATCGCCTCCAGCACATCCGTGCAGTATTCATCCGGCGTGGACAACTGTCCGCCCTTCTATGGTCCCTTCCACCAGTGCAATTTCCTGCACACCAACCAGGCGGACACGCCGAAGGTGGACAGCAAGCGCTTCGGCTTCTTTATCGACGATGAAATCAGCATGGGCGACAGCCCCTTCTACGTGATGCCGGGCATCCGGTTCGACTGGCTCGAGCACTCGCCGAAGATGACGCCGGAGTTCGCGGACAATGCCACCGGCCCTGCACTGCCCCCGGGGTTCAGCGACGCCGGCGTGTCCCCCAAGCTCAGGCTGGGTTACAGGCCGCACGACAAGCTCGAATTCTTCGGCCAATGGGCGATGGCATTCCGCGCGCCGACAGCCGGCGAACTCTACAGCAGCTACGGCGGACCCGGCACCTATGTGCGCATCGGCAATCCCGACCTGGAAACCGAGACCAGCAACGGCTTTGAAATCGGCGCAAAACTCGGCGACCAGAATTTCGGCGGACGCGTCAATCTGTTCTACAACAAATACAAGAACTTCATCGAAGCCCGGAGCCTGACCGCCGATGAAGCCCTGGCGCTTGGATACGATCCGGCCAATTATCCATTCGGCATTACGGGCTCCATGAACATACCGAACGCCCGCATCTATGGCGCCGAGGCCTCGGTTCACAAGCGCTTCGACAACGGCTTCAGTGTCAGGGCCGGCCTTGCCTATGCCAGAGGCGACAACACCGATACCGGTGAATTCCTTCCTTCCGTGGCTCCGTTCAAGGGTGTCATAGGTCTCGCTTACGACACCGAAACCTGGGGGGTGGGTGTCGATTTCATTGGCGCTGCGAAGGCGCGGGGCACCACCATCACCTCTGGCACCTCGACCACCTACTTTGCCACCCCCGGCTATGGAATCGTGGACTTGAGCGCGTGGTGGGAACCCGAGCAGCTCAATGGCCTGAAGATCAATGCCGGGATTTTCAACGTTTTCGACAAGACCTACTATGACTATTCGAGCGTCCGGACAGGCGGCACCCAGCCGTCCGAGTTCTACTCCGAGCCCGGCCGGTCCTTCAAAATCTCGCTGACGCAGAGGTTCTGAGCGGGCATCGACAAGCAAAGGCGGCCCCGGTGCCGCCTTTGCTTTTTTCCTCCCGCCGCTTTTCCCTCTCACCAAAATCGAAACCGCTTGCCGGCCCATGCGAAGGCCGCTATGGAAGTGCCATGAACATGCGTTCCTCGAACTCTGCGTGGTGGTGGGCCTGCTGACAGCGGCCTTCTGAGCGCGTGCGCGTGAAAATGATGGGTGGCCGCAGCGGATCTCCGGGCGGCCATTTTACGTTTCAGCCCCAGGTCCGTTGCCTGAAGACGAACGGAGACGGCAATGACGGTGGAAATTCTCGACAACGGGGCGGAGCGCTTCATCACGGCGGGGGGCGTCGCGATCACCCGCCAGCGCCACGACCAGCCCTATGCCGGGGCGATCGAGGCCTATATCGACCGTCTCAATTCGCGGCGCGGCGCGGTGTTCTCCTCCAACTACGAATATCCCGGCCGCTACACGCGCTGGGACACGGCCATCGTCGATCCGCCGCTGGTCATTTCCGCCCGTGGCCGCTCCATGCGCGTCGAGGCGCTCAATGCGCGCGGCAAGGCGCTTTTGCCGACGCTGCTTGCCACCGTATCGGAACTGGAGGACATCCGCGTCACCCAGGCGGACGACCGGCTGATCCTGCTCGAGGTGAACAAGCCGGACCGCATCTTCACCGAGGAGGAGCGCAGCCGCGCGCCCTCCGTGTTCAGCGTCCTGCGCGCCCTCACCGCCCTGTTCCGCACCGACGACGACAGCAATCTCGGCCTCTACGGGGCGTTCGGCTACGACCTCGCCTTCCAGTTCGACCCGGTCGAATACAGGCTGGAGCGTGCCGAAAGCCAGCGCGACCTGGTGCTGTTCCTGCCGGACGAGATCCTGGTCGTCGACCACTACCTGGCCAAGGCCTGGACCGACCGCTACGACTATGCCGGCAACGGCTTCTCGACCGAAGGCCTGCCCCGCGAAACCCCCGACGCGCCCTTCACGCCCTCCGACCGCATTCCGCCGCGGGGCGACCACCAGCCCGGCGAATATGCGGCGCTGGTGCGCAACGCCATGGCCAGCTTCAAGCGTGGCGACCTGTTCGAGGTGGTGCCCGGCCAGACCTTCTACGAGCGCTGCGAGACCGTGCCCTCCGACATCGCCCGCCGCCTCAAGACCACCAATCCCTCGCCCTATTCCTTCTTCATCAATCTGGGCGACGGCGAATATCTGATCGGCGCCTCGCCGGAAATGTTCGTCAGGGTCAGCGGCCGCCGCGTCGAGACCTGCCCGATCTCCGGCACCATCAAGCGCGGCGAGGATGCGATCTCCGATTCGGAACAGATCCTGAAGCTGCTCAACTCCAAGAAGGACGAGAGCGAGCTGACCATGTGCTCCGACGTCGACCGCAACGACAAGAGCCGGGTGTGCGAGCCGGGCTCGGTGCGGGTCATCGGCCGGCGCCAGATCGAGATGTATTCGCGCCTCATCCACACGGTCGATCATATCGAGGGCCGGCTGCGCGAGGGCATGGACGCCTTCGACGCCTTCCTCAGCCACGCCTGGGCCGTCACCGTCACCGGCGCGCCGAAATTGTGGGCCATGCGCTTTCTCGAGCAGAACGAGAAGAGCCCCCGCGCCTGGTATGGCGGGGCCATCGGCATGGTGCATTTCAACGGCGACCTCAATACCGGCTTGACCCTGCGCACCATCCGCATAAAGGACGGCATTGCCGAAGTGCGCGCCGGCGCCACGCTGCTGTTCGATTCCGTCCCCGAGGACGAGGAAGCCGAAACCGAATTGAAGGCATCCGCCATGCTCTCCGCCATCCGTGAAGCCAAGGCCGGCAACAGCGCCGCCGTCGAACGGGCCGCCGCCCGCGTCGGCGAAGGGCTGAACATCCTGCTGGTCGATCATGAAGACAGCTTCGTCCACACGCTGGCCAATTATTTCCGCCAGACCGGCGCCAGGGTGTCGACCGTGCGCACGCCGGTGGCCGACGCCGTGTTCGACGAACTGAAGCCGGACCTGGTCGTGCTCTCGCCCGGCCCCGGCACGCCGAAGGACTTCGACTGCGCCGCCACCATCAGGAAGGCGCGCCAACGCAAGCTGCCGATCTTCGGCGTCTGCCTCGGCCTGCAGGCGCTGGCCGAGGCCTATGGCGGGGAACTGCGCCAGCTTGCCGTTCCCATGCACGGCAAGCCCTCGCGCATCCGCGTGTCGAAGCCGGGCATCATCTTTTCCGGCCTGCCCAAAGAGGTGACCGTGGGGCGCTATCACTCGATCTTTGCCGATCCGGCCCGCCTGCCGCGGGAGTTCGAGGTCACCGCCACCAGCGAGGACGGCACCATCATGGCCTTCGAACATGCGAAGGAACCGGTCGCGGCCGTGCAATTCCACCCCGAATCGATCATGAGCCTGGGCGGCGACGCCGGCATGCGCATGATCGAGAACGTGGTGGTCCACCTGCCCCGAAAGGCAAGGGAAAAGGCGGCCTGAGGCCTCCACGCCGGTTCCCCGACATGGAGATGGAAAGAGTGCATCACGACAGGGACGCATCAAAGCGCAGGGTGCGAACCCTCGCCTTCTGGTCGATCGTCGTCGCGCTAGGCGTCATGGGGCTGAAGTTTGTCGCATGGCGCATGACCGGTTCGGTCGCGCTCTATTCCGACGCGCTGGAATCCATCGTCAACGTCATCACCTCCGGCGCGGCACTTTGGGCCATCCACGTCAGCCACAAGCCGGCGGACAGCGACCATCCGTTCGGGCATCACAAGGCCGAGTATTTCTCGGCCGTGCTCGAAGGCGTGCTGATCGTGGTGGCCGCGCTGCTCATCATCGCGCAGGTGTGGGACACCATCCGCGCGCCGCAACCTATGGAACAGCCTTGGGAAGGCCTCGCCGTCAACGGCGTGGCGGCCGTCATCAACGGGGCCTGGGCGATAATCCTGATCCGCTCCGGCCGTTCCGCCAGGTCCCCGGCGCTGGTCGCCGACGGCCAGCATATCATGACCGACGTCGTGACCTCGGCCGGCGTCATCGTCGGCCTGGTCGCCGCCGTGTTCACCGGCTGGCATGTGCTGGACCCGCTGCTGGCGCTGATCGTGGCGCTCAACATCCTCTACCAGGGCTGGAAGGTGATGGGCGAATCGCTGAACGGCCTGATGGACCGCAGCGTCGACATGGAAGAGCAGATGCGCATCCGCGACATCATCTCCGTCAACTCCAGGGGCGCGCTCGAGGTCCACGATCTCAAGACCCGCATCGCCGGGCGGGCGACCTTCATCGAATTCCACATGGTCGTGGATTCCGACATGCCGGTCGGTGAGGCGCATGTCATCTGCGACCGCATAGAGGACGCCCTGAAGGCGGACGACCCGTCCGTGCGCGTCACCATCCATGTCGAGCCCGACGACGAGGCGAAACTGCCCAGGGGCAGCGTTGCGGTCCCCTTCGCTTGAATCGCGATCTCAACCGGAACCCGTAGCGCCTTGTAAGGGTTATGCTTGCGCATTCGGTCAAGCTGCACGATCCTGCAAGCCGCAGGGCTTGGAACGAGACCGGACAGGCTGAGGAGGGTTCCATGTATGGGCTGATCGGTAAACTGCGCGCACTGCCCGGCAAGCGCGACCAGCTTCTTGAGTTGATCCTTCAGGCCACGGGCTCGATGCCCGGTTGCCTCAGCTACATCGTCGCGCGCGACCCCGCCGACACTTCGGCGCTGTGGGTGACGGAGGTCTGGACCGACGCCGAGAGCCACAAGGCCTCGCTGCAACTGCCGCATGTGCAGGAAACCATCGCCAAGGCCAGGCCGCTGGTTTCCGGCTTCGAGTTCCAGATCGAGACGGAGCCGGCGGGCGGCGTCGGGCTGCCTTGAGCCAAAAGAATCCTGCCCTGGAGGGGTTCGCTTCCCGGCCGATCGGCTTTATCAACGGCTGGCCGCCCCGAGTCCGGCGGCGCCACGTTTGGGCGCGGCCCGTCGCTGCGCCTGACAATCCCAGCGCGAAGCCTTGCCCGTGAACCAGACCATCGAACCGCCGCAAGCCGAAGCCGACAGTCCATGGATGAGCCGAGCGGCCCCGGCCCTGCAATGGTTCGTCCTGCTTGCCGTTTCGGCTGCCCTGATCGGCACGCTCGAGCTTGCCGGCGTGCCCGCCGCACTGCTGATCGGGCCGATGCTGGGCGGCATCGCCATGGGCGTGAGCGGGGCGACAGCCCGCGTGCCCCTGCCCGCCTTCAGCGTTGCGCAGGGCATCATCGGCTGCCTGATCGCCAGTTCCGTGTCGGCCGACATCTTCCCCCTGCTCTATGTGCACTGGCCGCCGATCATGGGCGCGGTCCTGGCCACGCTCGCCGCATCCAGCTTCCTGGGCTGGCTGATCAGCCGCTGGCGCATCCTGCCCGGCACCACGGCGCTGTGGGGCTCCACGCCCGGAGCCGCGGCCGCCATGGTGCTCATGGCCGGTGCCTTCGGCGCCGACCAGCGGCTGGTGGCCGTCATGCAATATCTGCGCGTCATCATCATCTCGGTCTCGGCCTCGCTGGTGGCGAGCCTGTGGGTGGACACCACCCAGATGAGCCGGCCCGACATCGTCTGGTTCCCGGTGCCCGACGCCCTCGGGCTCACCACGACGCTCGGAGTGGCCATACTGGGCTCACAGCTCGGCAGGCTGCTGCGCCTGCCGTCGCCCTTCTTCCTCGGGTCGATGATCCTCGGCATGCTGCTGCATCTCGGCATCGGGCTGGACTTCGACCTGCCGCAATGGCTGCTCGGCATGAGCTATGCCCTGATCGGCTGGCATATCGGCCTCGGCTTCACCCGGCCGGTGCTGCACCATGCCATGCGCGCCCTGCCCCAGATGATCGGCTCGATCGCCGCCCTGCTGATCTTCTGCGGCGCCCTCGGCTGGCTGATGAGCCGGACATTGGGCATCGATCCGATGACCGCCTATCTGGCCACCAGCCCCGGGGCCATGGAGACCATCGCCATCATCGCGGCGGCCACCCACAATGTCGACATGTCCTTCGTCATGGCCCTGCAAACGGCGCGCTTCCTGCTCGTCCTCCTCGTCGGACCGCCGCTGGCGCGCTTCTTCGCCCGCACCGTGGCCGCGTAAATGGCTTGCCTCGGGCAGGCGGCTCCTGTAAGAGAGCGCACATGAACAGGCGCTCCGCATCCGCTTCCAACCGTCCGACCGGCATTTCCGGCGAGACGTTGCGCGCGCTTGCCTCCACCCTCCTTCTTCTCGGCCTTATCGGCGATCGCCGGGCTCGCTGAAGGAGCACCCGGCGGTCGATACAGCCGTCCGGCAAGATGCTCCTTGGCAAACCTACATTCGACGACTCAATTTTTTTGGTAAGGCACCCCTGACCCGATGGCAGCCGCGAGGCAGGCAGTGGGAGCCGGGAGAAGACGACGATGAACGCACGACAAGACATTCGCGCAACTTCGGCCCGCAAAGGTATGCCCGAGGCGGCACGCAAATATCAGCCCTTTGCAATCCCCAGCCTCGCCGACCGCACATGGCCGTCCAGGCGCATAGAAAAGGCGCCGGTATGGTGCTCGGTCGACCTGCGCGACGGCAACCAGGCGCTGATCGACCCGATGGGACACGACCGCAAGGCGCGCATGTTCCAGTTGCTGCTGGACATGGGTTTCCCGGAGATCGAGATCGGCTTTCCCTCCGCCTCGCAGACGGATTTCGACTTCTGCCGCTGGGCCATCGAGGAAGGCAACGTGCCCGATGACGTCGATCTGCAGGTGCTGGTGCAGTGCCGGCCCGAGCTGATCGCCCGCACCTTCGAGGCGCTGGAAGGCGCCAGAACGCCGATCATCCATTTCTACAACTCGACCAGCGAATTGCAGCGCCGCGTCGTGTTCGCCAAGGATGTCGCCGGCATCAAGCAGATCGCCACCGACGCGGCGAAGATGATCATGGACATGGCCGCCAAGGCGGGCGGCGGCTACCGCTTCCAGTATTCGCCGGAGAGCTTCACCGGCACCGAACTCGAAGTGGCGCTGGAAATCTGCAACGCCGTGATCGAGATCGTCGATCCGACCCCGGACAACAGGCTGATCATCAACCTGCCGTCGACGGTGGAGATGAACACGCCCAACATCTATGCCGACCAGATCGAATGGATGTGCCGCAATCTCGACCGCCGCGACAGCCTGATCGTCTCGCTGCATCCCCACAACGACCGCGGCACCGGCATCGCGGCCACAGAACTCGGCCTGATGGCCGGCGCCGACCGCGTCGAGGGCACCCTGTTCGGCAATGGCGAGCGCACCGGCAATGTCGACATCGTGACGCTGGCGCTCAACATGTACACGCAGGGCGTCGACCCCGAGTTGGACTGCACCGACATCAACCGGATGAAGGACGTCTACGAATATTCGAACCAGCTGAAGATTCCGGAGCGCCACCCCTATGTCGGCGAACTGGTCTACACCGCCTTTTCCGGCTCGCACCAGGATGCCATCAACAAGGGCATGAAGGCGCTCAAGACGGCCAATTCGCCGGTCTGGGAAGTGCCCTATCTGCTCATCGATCCGCAGGATGTCGGCCGCTCCTACGAAGCCATCATCCGCATCAACTCGCAGTCGGGCAAGGGCGGCATCGCCTACATCATGCAGACCGACTACGGCATCAACCTGCCGCGCAACCTCCAGGTGGAATTCCGCAACGTGATCCAGGAGATCACCGACAACGAAGGCAAGGAACTGCCCTCGAAGCGCATCCATGAGGAGTTCCGCAAGCTCTATGTCGAGCAGCCCGAAGGCCGCTTCAAGTTCGTCGACCACCACACCTACCCCGACACAGAGGTGAAGGGCCGGCGCATCCTCGAGGCCACCATCGTGGACAACGGCAAGGAGACCAAGATCGAGGGCATCGGCACGGGCCCGATCGACGGCTTCGTCGATGCGCTCTCGCGCCATATCGGCGTGCCAATGACGGTGCTCGACTATTCCGAGCATTCGCTGCAACGCGGCTCCAACGCCTCGGCCATCTCCTACGTCGAGATGGAGCATCCGGGCGGGCGCCTGTTCGGCGTCGGCATCAACACCAACATCGTTGGTGCCTCGCTCGAAGCGGTGGTTTCCGCCGCAAACCGCATCATAGCCGGTAAGTAATCGTTAACCCTGGGCCGGTTGCCCTGAAGGTAACCGGCCCAGACCGCCGCCGCTCCCTTAGCCAACGCTTGTCCGAGGCAGCCAGAACTCTATATGATCGACCTCCCGCCGGCCGAATGGAGAGGTTCGTCATTTGCAATCCACGACGCCTGCTGCCCCCGCAGTGCGCAAGACGCTGGAGCGAGTGCTTGCCAGCAGCACATTCAGCCGCTCGGAGCGCGCCCGCGACCTCCTTCAATATCTGGTGGAACGTGAGCAGGCCGGCGAAGCCGACCGCCTGAAGGGCTTTGCCATCGCTGTCGACGTGTTCGGCAAGGATGCGGATTTCGACCCCTCCACGGATGCGGTCGTGCGCGTCCAGGCCGGGCGGCTGCGCGATCTCCTGCAACAGTATTTCGCGACCGAGGGCGCAGCGGAGCCTGTCCGCATCGTCATTCCACGCGGCAGCTATATCCCGGCCTATGTCTCCAACGGGCCGCAGCCCGCCCCGGCCGAGGCGGCTGAAGACGCTCCCTTTCCCGCGCCTGCACAAGATGCGCCGGCGATCCCGTCCTCCCTCTCGCGCCAGATGCGCTTCATGTGGGCGGCTATGGGGCTTGTCTCGGTCATGCTTGCCGTGCTGTTCCTGCGCCAGACGATACTGGTCGGGCAGCATGCGGAAGCGCCCGCCGAGACCACCCGCACCGGCAGCATCGGCACGCTGGCGCCGGACACCTTGCCGGTGATCTACATCAGCACCGCCGCGGACACGCCGGGGCAGGCCACCATGCTCGCCACTCTGCGCAGCGGGCTGTCGGGCTTCGACACGATCGATTTCATCGGCCGCGATTTCGAGGGCAGCCCGAACCCCGTCTCCCAGGCGATGAGCTTCGTCTTCAAGCTGGCGCCGGGGGCGGAAGCCGACAGCATCACCGTCGAAATTCAGAACATCGGCACCGATCGCGTGCTCATTTCCAGAACCTTCAACCCCGAGGACATGAGCCCGGCCCGCATCGAGGACAGCGTGGCCGGCATGCTCAGCGCCACCACCACCGCCTCCGGCACCATCTACGCCTATATCGAGCAGGCCGGCATCCAGACCGGCCTCGCGCGCTGCCTGCTGCTCAATGACGACTACTATCAGGACCCTATCCCCTCGGTGCACAAGGCCGCCTATAGCTGCTTCGAGCAACTGATCGCGGAAGGCGGAAAATCGCCGCTCATCTATTCCGAGATGGCGGTGCTGCATTTGCAGGCGGTCACCAGCCGCTACGACTACCCGAAGGATGCGACGCCCGAAAAGGCGCTGTCCATGGCCCATCGCGCGGTGCAGATGGGCGCCACCAGCCCCTATGCGCACCGCGCCTACGGCTATCTCAACTCACGCCTCGGCAACACCGAGGAAGCCATCCGCTGGATGCGCAAGGCCTATGAGCTGAACACCTATGACCTGTCCATGGCGGCCGCCTACGGCTACGGCCTCGTCTTCGCCGGCGACTATGTCCAGGGCACGGCGATCATGGCGCGCGCCGTCGAGGCCTCCAGCTCCCGCCCTTCCTGGTGGGATTTCGGGCTGTTTCTCGGGCAATTCATGCTCGGCAACATGAAAAAGGCGGCCAGCGCGGCCGAAGCGCTCAAGCCCGCCTCGACGCGCTCCCACTATCTCGCCGCACGGCTGATCGCCGCCGACTACGCCAACGACGCGGCCGCGCGCGACCGGCTGATCGCGGAACTGGCCAGCCGATATCCGCGCTTCGTCGCCAATCCGCGCCGGGTTTTCGAGCAACGGGAATATCCGCCCGACATGGTGGACAGGCTGGTGGAGGCGCTGCGCGCCGCCGGCCTCGGCAAGGCGAGCTGAAGGGGCGAATCGCCGCCCTCCATCACCCCGAAACCGGCTCCCAATTTCGGGAGACGTTGCTATGTTAAGGCTGCCTTAATCAAGCGTGGGCGGGAAGCCGATGAACGATGCCAGCGAGAACGTCGCGCCAGCCGAAGAGGTGCCGCACAAGCTCGCCACCGCGATCCGCGAGGTCAAGAACAGCCTTGCCGACCGTGACGACGTGGTGGTCGACATGCGCGAGGCGCACCGCATGCGCCTCGAACTGATGGCCACGGAGCTGGCTCCGGTCTTCGCCGAAGTCCCCGACGAAATCGACATGTTCGACTTCGCGATTTCCGCCGGCCTGCAACCGCGGTTGTGGATCGATGCCGTCGCCCATATCGCCATGGGACGCGACCGCCGCACCTATCGCTTCGTGCGCGACACAAGGCTGGGACGCGTCGTGCTGGCCGAATCCGCCGAGATCAAGCCGGTCGCCGACCAAGTGACGCGCTATATCGCCGAGCGTCTCGTCGAGCGCCAGCGCATGCTGGACGCCGGCGGCGAAATCCATGTCGCAATCAGCCAATCCGGCGAAGCGCCGGAGCGGCAGACGCGCGCGTCCCGGCGCAGCAGGCGCTGGGCCGGCCTGCTCTCCGGCCTTGCATTCGTGGCGGCCGGCGCCCTGGCCGGCCTCGTCCTGTCGCTGGTCCTGTTCTGGGACCGCATCAAGGCGATGGGCTTCACCTTCTGACCGACAGCACCTTTTCCAGCACGGATGCCGTAAGCTCCCGCACCTCGATATCCGCCGGCGGCAGGGCCGGCCCTTCCAGCCCGCGCCGCGTCAGCTTCAGGTGCCAGCGCTCTCCGTCCGGCTCGATATCGATCAGGTTGTACTGCGCGGCCGGTTTCTTGCCGCCCGGCGCCTGTCCGGCCGCCGCGACGCCCACCACCGGCACCGGGCCGTTGGCGCCGGCGAGGAAATACAGCGACGGGTCATGCGAATGGCCGTGCAGAACCAGTTCCGCGCCATGGCGGGCCATGATCCTGCCGAAGCGCCTGATCCCGAACAGGCGCTTGTGCTGCGGCACGGCATGGCGCACCGGCGGATGATGGATCATCACCACCCGGCACAGCCCCCGGGCGCCCGTCTCTTCCAGCAGCGTGGCCAGCCGTCGCCCCTGGCCCTCGCGCAGATAGCCGTTGGCCATGAACGGGGCCGTCGCCCGGGCCGTCGAGACGCCGATCAGGGCAATGCGCCCGCGCACCCGCAGATAGGGAAAGGCGTCGCGATCCACCGGCTGCGTCGCCCCGTCGCCCGTCATCCACGGCGCCCACAGGCGGCACACCTTGTCGAACGCGCCCGGCACATAGGCATCGTGATTGCCCGGCACCACCGAAACATCCTCGGCCTTGCCCAGCGTTTCCAGCCACTGGCGCGCCAGCTCGATCTCGGCATCGAGCGCCAGATTGACCAGATCGCCGGTGACCGCGACATGATCGGGCCCGCTGGCCCTCATGTCATCGACGATGGTGTCGATGACGGCATCGTGCAAATGGCGGCGGCGGTTGCGCTGCCAGTTGATGTAGCCCACCGCCCGCTTGGAGGCGAGCTGGCGATAGGTTACATCGGGAAGCGGGCCCAGATGGGCGTCGGACAGATGCGCAAGCCTGAACATGGTCGCCTTCTTATGCGAGGCCTGCGCCTCTTTCCACTCACTGGCCGCGAAAAAACGGGCCTGCGGGAAACGGAAAGCTCAATGCACGGTTCCGATCCGGACATCATGACGTTTGAAAACGACCGCCCCAGCCTGCGGGTGCGGCTGTTCCATCTCTATTTCAGGCTGCGCCGGCCGATGACGCTGGGCGTGCGCGGCCTCGTCCATGACCGGCAGGCGGGCACTGTGCTTCTGGTGCGCCACACCTATCTGCCGGGCTGGCAGTTGCCGGGCGGCGGCGTGGAGGTCGGCGAAACCATGGAAAAGGCGCTGGAACGCGAACTGGCCGAGGAAGGCAACATCGTCCTGACCGGCGCCCCGCTGCTGAAGTCGATGCATTTCAACCGCCAGTCCAGCCCGCGCGACCATGTCGGCCTCTACCTGATCGAACGGTTCAGCCAGCCCGCTCCCAAGCAGCCGGACAGGGAAATCGCCGAAGCCGGCTTCTTCGCGCTCGACGCGCTGCCGCAGGCAACGACGCCGGCTACGCGCCGCCGCCTCGCCGAGGTGTTCGAAGGCGCGCCGCCCTCGCCCTACTGGTAATCCCTCTAGCCGAAACGGGCGCGATCGTGCGGCGCCGCGTAGTCGACCTTGGGGCCGAGCGGGACGATGCCGGTCGGATTGATCGTCTTGTGGCTGCCGTAATAGTGCGCCTTGATGTGGTGCAGGTTCACCGTGCCCGCCACGCCCGGCACCTGGTAGAGGTCGCGCACATAATTCGACAGGTTCGGATAATCGGCGATGCGCTGCCGGTTGCACTTGAAATGGCCGACATAGACCGGATCGAAGCGCACCAGCGTGGTGAACAGGCGCCAGTCGGCCTCGGTGATGCGCTGGCCGGTCAGGTAGCGCTGGCGTGAGAGCCGGTCTTCCAGCCGGTCCAGCATGGCGAACACCTCGCCATAGGCCTCTTCATAGGCCTCCTGCGTGGTGGCGAAGCCGGCCCGGTAGACGCCGTTGTTCACCGCCGGATAGATCTCCTCGTTGAGCGCGTCGATCTCGGCCCGCAACGGTTCGGGATAGAAATCGACGCTCGCGTCGCCCCATTCGTCGAATGCCGAATTGAGCATGCGGATGATCTCGGAAGATTCGTTGTTGACGATGGTCTGCTGCTGCTTGTCCCACAGCACCGGCACCGTTACCCGCCCCGAATAGGCTGGGTCGGCGCGGGTGTATATCTGATGCAGGAAATCGAGGCCGTAGAGCGCGTCGCCGGTCGCGCCGTCCTCGGCCTTGAACGTCCAGCCGTTCTCACCCATGAAATGATGCACGACCGAGACCGAGATGACGTCCTCTAGCTTCTTCAAGGCGCGGAAGATCAGCGTGCGGTGGGCCCACGGACATGCCAGCGAAACATAGAGGTGATAGCGTCCCGGCTCGGCCTTGAAGCCGCGCTCGCGGCCGGGGGCCGGCACGCCGTCGAGCGTGATCCAGTCACGCCACTGCGACTGGGAGCGGACGAACCGCCCCCCGCTCTTGACCGTATCGTACCAGCGATCCTGCCATTTTCCTTCGACCAGCAATCCCATGACATATCCTTTCGTTGCCTCCGATATAGGACGGAACGGCGCCGCCGGCACCGTCAAAGCCGGAAACAGTGCGTCAACCGCCGCATCCGCGCAAAAGGCCGATTGCAGCGGCCGGCTTTTGATGCTAGCCGGAGCCACCATGTTGGATTTCTTTGCAGCCATCCGGTTCGACCGACGACGAAAGGACGCCCGCGCCTGAGCGCACTGGCGAACGCCGCCTTGGGCGGCCCCTTTCCCCGCATACCGGACTGCAAAGACATGAGCCTTGCCGACGTCGCATACCTGCCGGAAACCCCGGCGCATGACCCCGAGATCGACATCCTGAACGAAGAGGCCTTCGGCCCCGGCCGTTTCGCGCGCGCCGCTTACAAGATCCGCGAAGGCGGACCGCATGAGCGCGCCCTGTCCTTCGTCGCGGTCAGGAACGATGCGGTCATCGCCTCGGTGCGCATGACGCCGATCGCCGCCGGCAAGGGCCGCTCGCTCATGCTGGGGCCACTGGCGGTGCGCCCCACCCACAAGAACCTCGGCATCGGCCGGCGGCTGGTGGCGATCGCGCTGGAGGCGGCGGCAAAGGCCGGCTGGTCCTCGGTGATCCTGGTCGGCGACGAGCCCTATTACGGCCCGCTGGGATTTGCCAGGATTCCTTACGGCCAACTCTCCATGCCCCGGCCGGTCGACCCCGACCGGCTGCTGGTCCACGAGATCGTGCCGGGTGCGGTGGCCGGCCTGACCGGCGAGGTCACCCACGCGGCGCTGGCCAGATAGGCCGGGGCCACGCATGGCAGTGTCCCGAAACCGGACCCCGCTTTCGGGCGACATGCTTTAGTCGAATGCCGCCACGGTTGCGGACGCGCGGCCGACCTCGTAAAGCAGGCGCAGTCCTGCAAAGAGGAGCCCGTCCATGAACGCCGAAGGCCAGATCGCAATCGTAACCGGCGCAGGCTCCGGCCTTGGCGAGGCCACCGCCCGCGCATTGGCGGCCCGGGGCGCGCGCATCGCCATCCTCGATGTCGGCATGGAGCGGGCACAGGCGGTCGCGGCCGACATCGGCGGCATCGCGGTCAAATGCGACGTCAGCAGCGCCGAGAGCGGCGTGGCGGCCATGACCGAGGTGGAGCAGAAGCTGGGCACGGCCCGCATACTGGTCAACTGCGCCGGCATCGCCATCGGCGTGAAGACCATCGGCAAGGAAGGTCCGCATCCGCTCGACCAGTACCGCCGGGTGATCGAGATCAACCTGATCGGCACCTTCAACATGATCCGCCTGTTCGCCGATGCCGCGGCGAAGCTCGAGCCCCTGTCCGGCGGCGAGCGCGGCGTGATCGTCAACACCGCTTCCGTCGCCGCCTATGACGGCCAGATCGGACAGGCCGCCTACTCCGCCTCCAAGGGCGGCGTGGTCGGCATGACGCTGCCGGTCGCCCGCGATCTCGCCCGCTCCGGCATTCGCGTGTGCACCATCGCGCCCGGCATCTTCAAGACGCCGATGATGGCGGCCATGCCGCAGGAGGTGCAGGATTCGCTGGGCGCAGCCGTGCCGTTCCCGCCGCGCCTCGGCGAGCCCTCCGAATATGCGGCCCTCGCCCTACACATCGTGGAAAACCAGATGCTGAACGGCGAAACGATCCGCCTTGACGGCGCCATCCGCATGGCCCCCAAATAGGCCGGGCGCGCAAAACTTCGCGCCCGCATTCGAGACTGCGCTTCTTCAAGAGGAAAAACCCTGAAGGCATTTCCTGACGCAGCGCCCTGTTGCAGGAGACTGGCTTTGGAAGAGAAGAAGAAAGACGTCATCCGCGAAACCGACGCCGACGCGATCCGGCTGGCGAAAACGCTGGTGCGCAGCGCCCGTTTCGGCGCGCTTGCCTTCAACGAGAAAGGCACCGGCGTGCCGATGATCAGCCGCATCGGCATCGCCACCGACATCGACGGCACGCCGGTGACGCTCATCTCGGGCCTTTCGGCCCACACGCAGGCGCTGGAGGCCGATGCGCGCTGCGCCCTCCTGGTGGGCGAACCCGGCAAGGGCGACGCCATGGCCCATCCGCGCATCAGCCTCGTTTGCCGGGCGCGGCGCATCGCGCGGGACACGCCCGAGCATGAGCGCATCGCGCGCCGCTACCTCAACCGCAATCCCAAGGCGAAGCTTTATGCCGGCCTCGGCGACTTCGCCTTCTTCCGCCTCGAAGCGGAGCGGGCCAGCATGAACGGCGGCTTCGGCAAGGCCTATCTGCTCGACCGCGCCGAACTCGTCACCGAAAATGCGCAAAACGAGGAGTTCGCCGCCCGCGAGCAATCGGCGATCGACCACATGAACGAGGACCACCGCGACGCCATCGCCATCTATGCGCGCCATTTCGGCAAGGCCAAGGGCGATGACTGGGTGGTGACGGGTTTCGATGCCGAGGGCATGGACCTCGCTTCGGGCGACCAGTGCCTGCGGGTGTTCTTTCCCCAGCCGCTGGCCTCGGCGCAGGACCTGCGCCTGGTCCTGGTGGAGATGGCGAAAGCCGGCCGCGCCGCAGAAGCCGGCCAGACCTCGCCCGAGCGATCTTGAGATTTGACGCAAATGCCCTAGTTTTCCAGTGGGATCAGCAACGTGCCGCCGCGGCGGCATGGCTGTTGCAAGCGATACCTTTGCCCCATCGCCCCCATGAGGCAAGGTCACGCAAGAGCATCGGACCGAAAGCGGAATCCGATCTGCGGGGAAATCCGATGCTCGAACGAGGCGAGAGATCGTTGGCGTTCACGGGAACGGAAGGCGATCTGGGGAGGGCGCATGCGAGCGACAAAGGGAATTGTGACGGAACAGGCCGCCGCTTTCCTGGCGCTGATGGCAAATGGAAAGCGGATCGAGATCCTCACGCTGATCATGCACAAGGAGCTTTCGGTCAACACGCTTGCCGATCTGGTCGGCCTCAGCCAATCCGCGCTTTCCCAGCATCTGGCACGTTTGCGCAACAGCGGGCTGGTCGAGACCCGGCGCGATCGCCAGACGATCTATTATTCCTGCCGCTCGCAGGCGGTCAAACGCCTGCTGTACCTGCTCGAAGACCTGTTCATCGAGGAAAAGGACAGCTCCGGCCTGCGCACCGGCACCTGATCCTCCCCGCCCCGCCTTGCCACGTGCCGGCGGCCGGTCCCTGCCGTTTGAACATCCGCCTGAACCGGATTCCCCTTCCCGGCCCGATGCTCTATGCCGCGTTGGAATGAAACGGAGGCGCCATGCAAACGATCCGCATCGATGATCCGCAGGACGAGCGCGTCTCGGCCTTCCTCGACATCCGCGAGCGCGATCTCGTCGGCAGGCAGGGCCGGTTCGTCGCGGAAGGAAAGGTGGTCCTGGATGTGCTGACGGCCACGCGGCGCTTCGAGGTGGAATCGGTGCTGGTGCTGGAAAACCGCCTGGCCGGCGTTCGCCCCATCGTGGAGCGCCTGCCGCAGTCCGTTCCCGTCTATGTCGTTTCCGCCGAGGTGATGGACCGTATCGCCGGCTTCCACATGCACCGGGGCATTCTGGCCATCGGCCGGCGGGGCGAACTGCCGGGGGCCGCCGAACTCGTCGCCACCCTGCCCCGCGAGGCGCTGGTGGCCGTTCTGGTCGGCATTTCCAACCACGATAATGTCGGCTCCATCTTCCGCAATGCCGCCGCCTTCGGCGCCGATGCGGTTCTGCTCGACCGCACGAGCTGCGATCCGCTCTACCGCAAGGCGATCCGGGTTTCGGTGGGTGCTGCGCTCAAGGTGCCGTTTGCCCTGTTCGACGATGCGGCCGGGCTTGCCGACATGCTGGATACGAGAGGCTTCACCCAGTTCGCGCTTTCGCCGCGCGGCAAGACGGACATTCGCGACGCCAGGTGCGACGGCCCGCTGGCGCTCTATCTGGGGACCGAGGGCGAAGGCTTGCCGCAAGCGCTGCTGGAACGCCTGCAGACCGCCCGCATCGCCATGGCGCCCGGCTTCGACAGCCTCAATGTCGCCGCAGCCTCGGCCATCGCCTTGCACGCCTTTGCAAGGAAAGCGCAACAGGCTGGCGAGGGTTAAGAGGCGTCGAGGCTTTCAGATCGTTGCGGTTCAACTGCCCGCCTGGGTATCCTGTAGCGAGCGGACCCGCTGGGCAAGGCTGATCACGCCGGCCTGTTCGCAGTCCTTGGCCGCCGCGCTTTCCTCGATGGCCTCGCCTTCCTTGACGGCGAGCAGCTTGGCGATGGGTGAGCCGGTCCCTTCGCGCAGCGCGGTCATATGCACCACTTCCGCCGCAAGCGCCGCCATCTGTTCGCGCAGCTCGATGGCGCTTCCGGCCTCGGTGCCCTTGTTCTGTATCAGCCGCCGCTCCAGCCGGTCGCGGTCGGCCTTGAGGCGCGCCAGCGTCACCTCCTCGCCATCCACCACGGCCTGGCGCTTTGCGGAAGCCTTGCCTGCCGCCCGCTTGCCCTGCGAGGCTCCCTTGGCCTTTTCCCGCGTCCGGGCAAGCTCGCGCTCGCGCCGTTCCAGCTTTTCGTCCCGGTCGGCCACGGTGCCGAGCAGGCGCTGAACCCGGTCGTCAAGGTCGGTGGCCCGCTTCTGTTCGACCTTGAGCGCCTCGCGCGCATTGTCGGATTCGGCCTTGCTGTCGCGATTGGCCTGCTCCAGCTGCCTGATCTGGGTGCGCAACTGCCCGATATCGGTCGACTGCCGCTCCAGCTCGGATTCGCGCGCCACCAGTTCGATCTGGCGGCTGCTGGCCAGGAAGGAAGCCTCCTCATACATACGCGACAGCTTGGCGTGCTCCTCGTCGCGCCGGACGAGTTCCTGCCTGACTTGCGCCAGATCGGCCTCCTGCTTGGCGGCCTTGGCCCCGGCTTCCTCGAGCTGCGCCGCAAGCGCTGCGTTGCGGGCCTCCATGTCGGAAATGGTGCGCGACAGTTCGGCCTTGTCGGCATCCACGATCCGAGCCTGTTCCTGCATCCGGCCAATCTCGACCTTGTGACCGGCCTCCTTGTCCCGCAGCGCCTCGATGGTCATTTCCAGGCGCCGGGCCTGCATGGCGAATTCGGCGCGCACCCTGTCCTTGTCGGCGCGAAGCTCGGCCTGGGTGAGCGGCAGCGCCGCCTCCAGCCGCCGGTGCGTGAGCGTGACCGCGCGCCGCCAGATCGGCGGCGCCAGCAGAAGCGCGATGAAGCCGGCGCACAGAAAACCGAGCAGGAAGAAAAGGATCGACTGGACCAAGATACGCTATCCGTTCCCCACAGCTTCACCGAAGGCCAGAGCGCGTGGCCGCGCTTCAGCTTCCTGCCTTTACGCATGTCCTTGCCCCGAAACCGGTTCCCGCTTTCGGGCGACAGGGCCTAGGCATGAACCAAATCCGCTGCCCCGGCAAGACGGATTCGGCTCCTGCCGGAACGCTGTTTCCTCAGAAGGGATTCCAGGTCGGCGCCTGGGTGAGCTTCAGATAGCCCATATTGATGCCGAGCCTTGCGCCGACCCCGGTGCGGATCGGCACCAGCAGCATCTGGTTGGCTTTCAGCACGTTGAAGCCGACGCCCGCCACCACATAGGCCGAACCGGCCACGCCGCCGAAACGGGTGTAGAGATTGCTGACATCGTCGAGATTGTAGACCAGCACCATGACGCGCGAGCCCTGCCCGCCGAAATCCCAGCCCAGGGAAGGCCCCTGCCAGAACACCTTATGGTCGCCGGCATTCTTGGTATAGAGCGTGCCCTCGCCATAGGTCAGGCCGCCGATCAGCGCGCCGGAGCCCTCCTCGCCGAGGACATAGCCGTTCGGCAGGCCGTAGGAGGCGAACACCTTCTCCACCACGCTGGCGAGCCCGCCCGACGTGGAGCCGAAGAAGCGATGGCCGGATTCGACGATCTCCTGCGCCGTGTATTCCTGAGCCCGCGACGCCGACACCGAAACGGCGAGCGCGCTCGCGAGGATGATGGTCGCAGCAAGAGCACGGATGAAACCCAGCTCGAGGATTCGGGAAAACATGCAGTCAATCTCCGTAACGGAGCACCTTGCCTGCGCCTCGGGCATCCGTGATTCTGTGCCGACCACTTATGATGCCAATTACGGCAAATTATGCCGTAATCCTTTTTCAACCATTAAGCTTTCACATGAACGTGGCTGTTCGAAGGCCGAAACTGCCCTTTGGGGACATCCGCCTGCGCCACCACGCCACGTTTTGCAGCCATGCCGGCACCCGCCGCCGGCATCGACACCGCAAGGTATAGGGTGGCGGCGCAAGGTGGCGTATGCACGTCGACAGACTGATTCGCAGGGATTACCGCTTATGACAGACCTTTTCACGCTTTCCGCGCCTGATCTTGCCGCCCTTTTGTGCAGCCGCGTCTGTCACGACATCATTTCCCCTGTGGGCGCCATCAACAACGGCCTGGAACTGCTCGATGAAGGCGGCGCCGACGAGGACGCCATGAACCTCATCCGCCAGAGCGCCCGCAACGCGTCGGCCCGGCTGCAATTCGCGCGCATCGCCTTCGGCGCCGCAGGCTCGGCCGGCATGCAGATCGATACGGGCGACGCGGAAGCCGTGGCGACAGCCTTCCTGAAGAACGAGAAGCCGGACCTGAGCTGGACGGGCGGCCGCGCGCTCCTGCCCAAGAACAAGGTCAAGCTGCTGCTCAACCTCATCCTCGTCGCCAACGCCGCCATCCCGCGCGGCGGCCGCATCGCGGTGGTGCTCGAAAACGTCGAGACGGCGCCGCGCTTCGTCATTTCGTCCAGCGGCCCGATGCTGCGGGTGCCGCCGAAGTTCCTGGAACTGCACTCCGGAAACAAGCCGGAAGAGCCGATCGACGCCCATGCCGTGCAGCCCTACTACACGCTGTTGCTGGCGCGCGAAGCCGGAATGACCATCTCCATCCGCGCCACGCCGGACGAGATCACCCTCACCGCCGCCTGAGATATTCACCGTTCATGCGCCCTGCCCGCCTGAAGCCGGGAGGGCGCGACCCGACATGTCGACCGATCGTCGAAATAGTCCGAAACCGCTTGCCGGTTTCCGATTCAAGGGCCTGGCCTTTCCGGGCCTGCCCATTCCCGACAGCTTGAGGCAAATTTTAGCCGGCGGGTTTCCCGCTTCTTTACCGATTGCGCCTAGCATGGCCGAAGCCTCGCGACGCCATCTTCCGGCAACGCGCCGTTCGGGAAAGACAGATGAAGCAAAGCTGCATGTTCGTTGACGCGTCGAGCGTGGTTCGCCGGGTCGCCAAGCGGATTCTCGCCACCCCCGACATGACCGTTTTCGAAAGCGGCAGCGGCGCCGAGGCCGTGGAAATGTGCCGGCAGACGATGCCGCATGTCATCGTCGTGTCCACCAACCTGCCGGACATGAGCGCTGTGGACCTGATTCGCCAGATCCGCGCCATCGATGACCCTGCCGCTCCGAAGCTCCTGATTTCACTCGTGGAAATGGACGTCGGCGCGATCATGCGCGCCAGGCGTGCCGGCGCCGACGGCTATCTGCTGAAGCCCTTTGACCGTGGCCAGCTTCTGGACAGCTTCCGGACCTTGAAAATCGCCGCCTGACTTCGGCTAAGAAGAACTTCCGAACGCAAAAAACCCGGCATTGCCGGGTTTTTCATTGCGGGGATGCTGCCGTCAGGCGCTTTCGCGGATGTCTTCGGGCTCGCGCAGCACGTAGCCGCGGCCCCAGACCGTTTCGATGTAGTTCTGGCCACCCGAACAGGCATCGAGCTTCTTGCGCAGCTTGCAGATGAAGACGTCGATGATCTTGAGTTCCGGCTCGTCCATGCCGCCATAAAGGTGGTTGAGGAACATTTCCTTGGTAAGCGTGGTGCCCTTGCGCAGCGAGAGCAGCTCCAGCATCTGGTATTCCTTGCCGGTCAGGTGCACGCGCTGTCCGCCGACTTCCACCGTCTTGGCGTCGAGATTGACCACCAGGTCGCCGGTGGTGATAACCGACTGCGCATGGCCCTTCGAGCGGCGCACGATGGCATGGATGCGGGCAACCAGCTCATCCTTGTGGAACGGCTTGGTCATATAGTCGTCGGCGCCGAAGCCGAGGCCGCGCACCTTGTCCTCGATGCCGGCCATGCCGGAGAGGATCAGGATCGGCGTCTTCACCTTGGAAAGGCGAAGTGTCCTCAAGACCTCGTAACCCGACATATCGGGAAGATTCAGGTCGAGGAGAATAATGTCGTAGTCATACAGCTTCCCGAGGTCCACACCTTCTTCGCCAAGATCGGTGGTGTAGACATTGAAGCTTTCAGACTTCAGCATAAGCTCGATGCTCTGTGCCGTTGCACTGTCATCTTCTATCAGCAGAACGCGCATCTCATTCCCCTTTTCTGCCGCCGAACCTCTTTACGACCCGTCCTGGTCCGCGGCAGCGATTGCCTGAATCAAAACTGCCACCGAATGGTTAACAAATCCTAATTTCGTGCTTCGGACGATATCAGAATTTTTAACCTCTTTCCACACCCTATTGAATCCAAAGATGATTCGGGAAAAGCCCAAATTCATCCACTACGTCAAAAAACAGACGTAAGTGATTCATCGGACTCTCTCGCCGGCACAATCCGCATCGGAATTTTTACCGGGTCTTAAGCCCTGCCCCGTATGATTAACAATGCCCGTAAACGAATGGTTACCGGGCGCGAAAAATCTTAGGACTTTGTTTTCCATTGGAGGGTCTCAATGGAGGACAAGGGGGATGACGGCCCCGGCCGTCTCGCCACAACAGTGCGAGCGTAAAGAGTATGTGCGGAGTTGAGGGTCATGAAGTCACGTGAGAGCCTCGTTCGGCTGAAGCAGTTCCAGGTGAACGAGAAACGGCGGCAACTGGCGCAGCTCGACGCGATGATCGCCGAATTCGATCGCATGGCCACCGAGCTGGAACTGCAGATCACCGCCGAGGAAAAGAAGGCCGGGATCACCGATATCAACCATTTCGCCTATCCGACATTCGCCAAGGCCGCGCGCCAGCGGCGCGACAACCTGAGGGATTCGCAATCCGACCTCGCCAAGCAGCGGGCCACGGCCGAAACCCTACTCATCGAAGCTGAAGCGGAGCTTTCCAAGGCCGAGATGCTGGAAATGCGCGACGGCAAGGCCCGCGATGTCGACACCGGCCCGCGCAGCGCCATGATCGGCTGATTTTCCTGGCACTTCCGAAGACTTCAACGGCCCCGCAGATTGTCCTGCGGGGCCGTTTTGCATTGCAGGCGCATGGATCCGCCGATCCTGCCGCCCGGTTTCTCGACGTCGGAATGTAAAAAGCCCCGACCTTGTCCGGTCGAGGCCTTTTTATGATGGTTCAGCGATAAGCCAGGGCGCCGAAAGCTATTCCGGGCCGCCATTGAAAAGGGACGGATTGCCGATAGCGCCCGTCAGGACGCGCGGCGAGTGGAGCATGTCGCCCGAAAGCGGGATCGCGACGCGCTTTAGTGCCTGTATTGCTGGATGCGGGTGGTGCGCAGCCCCGCCAGCCCGTATTCGTCGATCGAGGCCTGCCAGGAAAGGAACTCCTCGGTGGTCAGCGCATAACGCTGGCAGGCTTCCTCGAGGCTCAGAAGGCCGCCGCGAACGGCCGCGACCACTTCGGCCTTGCGCCGGATAACCCAGCGCCGTGTGTTGGTCGGCGGCAAATCGGCAATTGTAAGCGGGCTGCCGTCGGGCCCGATTACGTATTTGACTCGCGGTCTAACAAGATCGGTCATCATACTCTCTACTAAAAACACGCAAGAACCAATCGCTGCCACACTACCGCCACAGCTTTAAAAATTGCCTAAGCGGTCCCTAATGGATAGGTAACGAACATGAACGTCACGTTAGGAAATGCTCTGGCGTTTGCTTCAAATATGGTTCAAATGCCGTAAAGCTGCTTTCCGATCTCGTGCCGGACATGAAAACCGGTCTGGCAAGCCATCGAAGCCTGCCCTATATTTGCCTGACTGGCCCGTTTCCGGCACACCGGAATGCAATCGCGGCCGCATCCTGTTTGGAATGAAGAGATGAACAGCCTGGACCTTCCCGCACGCCCGCAGGACACGCGCGTCGTCGTCGCCATGTCTGGCGGCGTCGATTCCTCGGTGGTGGCGGGGCTGCTCAAACGCGAGGGCTATGACGTCGTCGGCGTGACATTGCAGCTTTACGACCATGGCGCCGCCACGCACCGGCCTGGCTCGTGCTGCGCCGGACAGGACATCGACGATGCTCGCCGCGTCTCCGAGACGCTGGGCATTCCCCATTACGTGCTCGACTATGAGCGGCGCTTCCGCGAGGCCGTGATCAATCCCTTCGCGGAAAGCTATGTCCATGGCGAGACGCCGATCCCCTGCGTGGCGTGCAACCAGACGGTCAAGTTCGCCGATCTGCTGGCCACCGCAAAGGAGCTGGGCGCCGACGCGCTGGCCACCGGCCACTATATCCGTTCGCGTCCCAACGGCGCCCATCGCGCGCTCTACCGCCCGCTCGACGCCGACCGCGACCAGAGCTACTTCCTGTTCGCCACCACCCAGGAGCAGCTCGACTATCTGCGCTTTCCGCTGGGCGACCTGCCCAAGCCCGCCGTACGCGCCATGGCCGAGGAGATGGGGCTTTCGGTGGCCGCCAAGCAGGACAGCCAGGACATCTGCTTCGTGCCGCAGGGCAAGTATTCCGACATCATCGCCAAGCTAAAGCCCGGTGCGGCCAGTTCCGGCGACATCGTCCATATCGACGGCCGCGTGCTCGGCCGCCACGAAGGCATATTGCGCTACACGATCGGCCAGCGCCGGGGCATCGGCGTGGCGTCGGGCGAGCCGCTTTACGTCGTCCATCTCGACGCCGAGCGCTCGCGCGTCATCGTCGGCCCGCGCGAGGCGCTGGAAACGCACAGGGTCTATCTGCGCGACATGAACTGGCTGGGCGACGGGGCCCTTTCGGAAATTCCGGCCGCAGGCGTGGAATTGTTCGCCAAGGTGCGGTCCACCCGCCCTCCCCGCCCGGCGGTACTGCGCCAGCACGAAGGCACGGCCGTGGTCGAACTGGTCGACGGCGAATCCGGCGTCGCTCCCGGCCAGGCCTGCGTGCTCTATTCCGACGACGGCAACGAGGCGCGCGTGCTGGGCGGCGGCTTCATCGGCCGCTCCGAACGCGGCGCGGAGGCCGAAGCCATGCTGTCGCGCCTGGGCGCCGCGCCGGCCCAGGCCCACGGCTGATCAAACGGCAAAAACCAGGATAGGAGCGAAACGCTCCTATAACGCGCCCTGATGGCGCACCGTGCCGGCGGTCAACACCTGCAGCACCCGGATCGCCTCCTCTCCATCGGTGCGCGGCTCGGCGCGGGTCTCGATGCACTGGATGAAATGCTCCAGTTCGCGCGTCAGCGGCATGCCCTGCTCGACCGGGACATAATGCGGCTCGTCGGCCGTGAACGCCCACTGGCCGCTGTCCTGCCACACCGAGTGGTGGTAGACGGCAAGCTTGCGCTCCCACGGCTCGACATCGTCGAACACGGCCATGCCCTTGGTGCCGACCACCGTCAGCCGCCGCTCCCGGTAGGGATTGAGGCGCGAGGCGAACAGGTGGCCGCGCAGATTGCCGGGAAACCGCATGTGCAGATGGGCGAAATCGCTGAGATGGTCGAGCATCGCCGCGCCTTCCCCATGCACCTCGATCGGCGCGGCGCCGGTAATGGCAAGGATCATCGACAGATCGTGCGGGGCGAGATCCCACAGCGCGTCGTTTTCGGTGTGGAACTTGCCGAGGCCCAGCCGGTGCGAATGGATATAGCGGATTTCGCCGAGTTCGCCGGCATCGACCAGCGCCTTCAGCTTCTCGAAGGCCGGATGGAAGCGCAGCACATGGCCGACCATGTAGACGCGCTTGTTGTCCCGGGCCGCCTTCACCGCGCGCTCGGCATCCTCGACCGTGAGCGCCACCGGCTTCTCGACCAGCACATCCTTGCCCGCATTGACCGCCCGGATGGCGGTTTCGGCATGGAACTGGGGGGGCAAGGCCATGACGATGGCATCGACATCGTCACGCTCGAACAACTCGTCCGGCGCCAGCGCCAGGCATTCCTGCTCGCTGGCAAAGCCTTCGGCGCGGTCGCGATTCGCATCGGAGACCGCGTGGAGGGCTCCAAGCGCCTTGAGGGTGCGGACATGGTTGCTGCCCCAGTATCCGCATCCAAGGACGGCAATACGCGGTTTCATCAATCGTGGACTCGAAAATTTCTTGGCTGACACATAGCGGCGGGCCGGTCCGAACTCAACCCCGCCCGTTCAGGCAGGCAAGATCGCGGCACGCTGAAAATAGGTTGCCCGGCTTCCCAAACAAGTCGTTTGCGCGCTTGACACGGTCGCCAAGGCCACCTTATATCCGCGCGACCTTGGCGAGGGGTTCGGCGGCGACGCGCTGCAAATCGAATCCCAAGCACCGGGGCGGAGTAGCTCAGTCGGTTAGAGCAGAGGAATCATAATCCTTGTGTCGGGGGTTCGAGTCCCTCCTCCGCTACCACTCCAATTTCACCAAACATTCTCCGGCTCGATCCAGACCGCTCAAAGCCCCAGGAAACGCGGGCTTTTACGCGGCAAGCTGTTTACCGCGTCCTACCAGAAAAGTGCCTGTTTTGCTCTCTGTCGGCCGATATTCTCCGCAACTGTTGATCTTGGCCAAAAGACACAGAGATTTCGCCTATTGAAATCATTGGTCTTTTAACCGCACAATCCATCTGCAGTTTGAATTCTGCACGGTCGGGAGAAGGCTCCTCCGGTCGAAAATCCGCGTCAGCGAATTGCAGTCCCTCGGCAGTTGATGGGGTTCGCCGACGATCAGTCCGCCGCATCCAGCATCGTTCGGATCGTTGCGACAGGAAGAAACATTCTGAGCGGATCGGACTTGAGGGGCATGAAACCGTAGCCCTCGTAAAGCTTCTTGCGACGAGCGGTCAGGCCGGGATTTCCGTCATCAAGAACGTCGAGCACGACAACGGCAATCCCCAGGTTTTCGGATGCCAGTGCGATGCGACGCAACGCATCGGCGAGCAAGTCGCCACCATAGCCATGCCCGGAATGGCGTAGATCGACGCCGATCATGGAAATGTATGCGGCCGGGATCGATCCATGACGCGGCCGGGTCCGGGCATAGGCCTTCGGCAATGCCTGATAATCGACCGCATGGGCATTGATCGCATGGAAGCCGATAATCTCGTCATCTACGCCAACCATGACATAGACGCGGAGATTTCCAGCCTTCGCCAGCTTGTTCGCGGTCTTCTTGAAGAAATTGTCGACCTGCTCAACACCACAGGAAAAAGCCGCCCGATCGTGTTTCTCAGGATCGAACGGCTCTATGATCAGCCCTGCATCGTCGGGCGAAGTCACTTGGAAGCGACACGCGACCGGTGGCGCGCAAAGGCATCCCGCAGTTTGGCAGTCGGAGCTACTGGGTTGTCGAGCGCCGAGAAGAATGCAGCATGATCTGCCGGAATGAGCATGGTGCGCTCGTGCGCGGCAATCGTCTCCAGCGCCGAACTATAGGCGGCGTTCATCGTGAAGACCGAGTCATCCACGCCGCACAGCGCGGCCGCTTGCTGGATCGCCTTCTTGATATGCGGCTTGGTGCGGAAATTCATCCGTTCGCTTGCCCGCTCATCAATGGTTTTCGTGTCATCATGGAAAGCGCGCATGGTCGCCTCCTTGCTGTTGAAATTCAACGAATATGTACATCTCTGTGACGTACATGTCAAGGAGTCCGGTTGATCGTGACTCGCCAGTCGCGGCCCGAGCCTACGCCCGCATCATCGACCGTGGTATCGAGCTGATCTCAGAAGAGCCAGGTCGACCAGGTTCCATCGTGAGCGCGCGACCGGACGCCCCCATCACGGGAAGGCCGGTAAACTTGGCCGGATAACCATGCGGCTGTCCATGTCAGCGCGTCGTGCCTGAAAAGAATTCGCGCTGCTTCTGCCATTCGATCGGAAAACCCTGCCGCATCAGCGGCTGCAACTGCATGGTCGGCGGCTGACGGCCGTCGAGGATGGCCTCGACAAGATCGGGCGCCAACAGGGCAAGCCGCAGGACATGGCTGACATAGGAGATGTTCATCTTCTCGGCCCGGGCGATCTCGCTGACGGTGGCAAAATCACCGCATTCGAGCATCTCGCTCCATCGGAAGGCACGGGCGAGCGCCTTGACCAGCGTGCTGTCGGCCTGCGGACGCGGTGACGGCGACAGATGCATGCCGTCCGGTGCGACGATCAGCTTGCGGCCACCACGGATCTTGAAGCTCATCGGAATGGTGACGGTGATTGTGGTGCCGTCGGTGCTGATCTCGACGTCGGTCATCACTCAGCCGCCTCCTTCCAGCCCTGCCGTTGTCGCAGTTCCGCAACCAGGCTGGCCATCCCCTCGGCTCGGATGCGGATGGCAATATTGTCGGTACCGACATCGACGCGCTCGACCAGCAGCTGGACGATGCGCGCCTGCTCGGCCGGGAAGAGTTCGTCCCACATCGGGTCGAGCCGCATCAGGCCATCGCGGATGTCGGCCTCGCTGATCGTGCTGTCTAGCTGGCGGGCTGCCATCCAGGTTCGCACGACCATTTCCGGCGCGCTGAACACCGCCCGGAGCTGGTCGATGACCACCGTCTCGATTTCGCCGGCCGCGACATTGCGGACCGGACAGGTGTGCGGGCCGAGTTCGGTGACGCTTGTGGTGGCATAATAGCGATAAAGCCGACTTCCCTTGCCGGTGTGGGTCGGGGTCATGGCGCAGCCGTTCGGGGCAAAGATCAGGCCCTTCAGCAGCGCTGGCGTCCTGGCCCGTGAATGCCCTGCCCTGCGTCGCGGGCTGATGGTCAAGATGGACTGGACCTTGTCCCAAAGGTCCTGCGAAATGATGGCTTTGTGCTCACCGGGATAGGCGATGCCCTTGTGAACGGCCTGGCCGATATAGACACGGTTGCTCAGGAACTTGTGGAGAAAGCCCTTGGTGATCGGCCGGCCGCTGCGCATGGTGACCCCTTCCGCATGCAGCGTGCGGGCCAGGATGGTACCGGAACCCACGATCAGGAAGCGCTCGAAGATCATCCTGACGGTTGCGGCTTCCTTCTCCTCGATCAGCAGCTTGCGGTTTTCGACACGGTAGCCGAGCGGCACCGGGCCACCCATCCAGATGCCCTTCTTGCGCGAGGCGGCAAACTTGTCGCGGATGCGCTCGGCGGTGACCTCGCGCTCGAACTGGGCAAACGACAGCAGGATGTTCAGCGTCAGCCGGCCCATCGAAGTGGTGGTGTTGAACGACTGGGTGACCGAGACGAAGGTGACGTCATTCTGATCGAAAATGCTGACCAGCCTGGCAAAATCCATCAAGGAGCGCGACAGCCGGTCGATCTTGTAGACCACGACCACATTGATCAGTCCGGCCTCGACATCGCGCAGCAGACGCTTCAACCCCGGTCGTTCCAGCGTGCCGCCGGAGATGCCGCCATCATCATACTGGTCGCGAACCAGCACCCAACCCTCGGAACGCTGGCTGGCGATGTAGGATTCGCAGGCCTCACGCTGGGCGTGCAGCGAGTTGAACTCCTGTTCGAGCCCCTCCTCCGAAGATTTGCGGGTGTAAACGGCTGCGCGCAGCTTGCGCACGGGCGGTGCAGACGGTGCCTGCATCATCACTCTTCCCGCGTCCGGTGATTCCGGATCCCGAAGAAGAGCGGCCCATTCCAGCGCGTGCCGGTAATCGCGCGGGCGATGGCCGACAGGCTCTTGTAGGGCCGCCCCTGATAATCAAAGCCATGGGCAGTCACGGTGACACAATGTTCGATCCCCTGCCATTCCCGGATCAGCCTGGTACCGGCGATGAGGCGGTCATTGACACGCCCCTTGCGCAGCTTGTTGCCCGCCTTTTCATCCAGTTCATCGGCCAGCGCCTTGAGACGGGCTCTGGTCTGCGGCTTCAACCCGCCGAGCTTGAGTTCCTGCACACGATAGGCCAGCCGGCTTTCGAGGAACTTGCGATTGTGGCGCGGTGGCTCCGTGCCGTTGAGTTCACGCCACATCGCCTGCAGCGCCGCCATGTCCATTGTCCCGATTTCCGCCAGCCTGGCCAGCACACCGTCCGTCATCGTCAATTCTCCGCACCTGCGTTTGTGGCGCCATGACGGCTCCGGTGACCAGCGAAGTCCACCAAACTCTTCTCTGGGCGGGCAGAGAGTTTCCTTGACTGGCGGGTTTTCAGGCGAATGAAACCGGTGGCCAGAATGGCGGCGATTTCGTCAAGCCGCTCGGCGGCGGACATGCGCTCGGGCAAGAGGGGATTCATCAACGGGCTCCAGCATTGCTGTCTGCCCTTATTTACCGGTCGGACCTCGGTTTCTTCTCAACCGCTCAGACGCGACGGCGCTCCCCTCCCTCCAACGTGCTGTCGGACCCGCGTGGCGCAATCTGGCGCCAGAGCGGGCTCACCTTCTTTTTCAGGGTGCTGACATCCGGCATGTGACGGCCACTTTTGCCGAACCAGTCCTGCATCAGCCGGACCAGTTCGCCTTGGGTCGCCGGCACGCCGTCCTCGTAAATGCGGCGACAGACCTCGACCCAGAATCCATCCCAGTCATATTTGACAGGCGCACCCGTCCGTGGCCGATTGCGCGCATCATCAGAGCCGTCAGCTATCCCCGCCTCGCGGTTGCCGCGGCCATCCTTGCCGACCATTGCCGCCAGTCCAAGGTGAGCAGCTTCGAAGCGGTCAATCTCGGCACGACAGATGACGAGATCGTCACGACAAACGGTGTAACCATTGCTCCAGCGATAGTCGTCGATCGCGATATATTCATCTTCCGGCACTTTCAGGTGGGTAATCCCATGGCATCCTTCGCGCAAAACCGTCCAGGCATCATCGCGCATGATGTCGATCGTGCCGATGATATAACGGTGGCCTTCCGGGATCTTCTCCCACTGGTTGATATCGACTTCCTCAACGATCCCATGGATTACCCGCACCCCGGCGACCGTCGCCGACAGGGTCAATTCGCCGGCCAGCACGAACGCGGCCAGATCATGCTCACCCATGTTCCAGCGAGCGCAGACTTCGCCAATGTGATAGAATGGTTTTTCGAGGATCGACATCTTTCCCGCCCCGCCCTGCTTCAATTCTTGACGGCACGCATGCGCCGATAGACCTGCACCACAGTGCCGATATCGCGGCGCATGTCGGGCGGCAGCCGCTCTGCCTGGACAAAGAGTTCATCAAGCCGCAGCCCCAGAATGGCCGCAGCACGTTCGATCAGGTGATCACGTGGCGGCTTTTCCCGGTCACGCTCGATGCGTGACCAGTAGGCAGGCGACACTTCCAGCCGCTCGGCGAAATCATTGAGGCCGATCTCAAGCTCCTGGCGGCGTGCCCGGACAAGGGAACCAAAACTCATCAGCGCATCTCCGTCATAGTGGCGACCAGGCCGTAGCGGCGCAGCCGCACGTCGATGAAACTGTCGGAGACGCCAAACTGGGTGCCGAGGGCCGCCACCACACCGGCCAGCGCATCGGGATCATTGCGCCCATCGACAATCGGACAACCGGGACGACCGTGATGCGGGGCGCGACAAAGTTTCAGGCGCTCACGCCCCGCCAACAGCAAAAGCTGACGGTGCAGTTCAAAGGCAGGCACCAGAAGTGCGCCCATGAACTCATTGGCACGCCGCTCGCAAATGCGCTCGGCCGCAAGCAGGCTTGCGGCCGTGGGTGTCACCGCTCGATAATGACGATGGCCGGCCGGCACATCGAAGATCACATGGCCAAGCTCATGCGCGACGGTGCTCAGCATCAGGTCGGGGCGATCGCAAAGAAGCGGGCCGTTGATCGAAACAAGTGCGGCGCCCGGATTGTCGCGATCGGTCTCGCACACACCGAAGACCGGTCTGCCGCATTCATCATGTACGTGATGGTCGCCATCCCAGATGATCTCGATCGGACGCATGTTCACCTCGAGATGCTGAACAGCCGCCATGAGTTCGCGCCCATCATGCATGCCGGCACCAAGACCCGGAACCTGCCGGCGCAACTGGGTTGCCACTGCCCAGACTTCCTGCGGCGAACGCAAGCGTGGAGCAGCGGTCCTCTCATCCTGACGGTAGTGAACGATGCTGGTCATGGCCCCTCCTGTTGCATACTTCGTCAATGCTATCGTTCACACTATGTTCTCTGCGATCAGGAGTCGAGTCGGTGCAAGGGGAATTGGGGATTAATTCCTAACGATTTATTCCCCACCACTCCGATTATTGACTTAAGTGATTGATAATCCTGTGGGGAATAATTGCTCGACCGGCACTTATTCCCCATTGCGCACCATTATTCCTCAATTCCCCAGCCGCACCTGTGCTGTGCTGACGGCATCGAACCGAACACGTCCGATCGCCGAGGAACAGCATGGCTCATCAACACCCCTTACCGGCCCGCATCGACACAAGCCGCCTGCATGCCGCCATGACGACGGCCGGCTTTCATGCACGGCGACTGGCACGCAGTCTCGTTGTTGCGGAGGCCGATCATGAAGATTTCCAGCAGATCATCCTGATGGCGATCCTGATCCGATCCAGCCGCTACGATGCGCAGCGTGGGCTGTGGTCGACCTTTGTCAGCCTGCTGGCCCGCAACGCCGTCGCTGATCTGGCGCGCGCCTATCGAGACCGGCCAGGTCTCGAACCGCTCGATACGGCCGACCACGATCTGGCCGATCCCGCCACGGCTGACCCGGAACTCAATGCTGACCTTCGCCAGGCGCTGGTGAATCTGCCCTGCTTCTATCGACGGTTGGTTGGGCTGATTGCCCAAACCGGCAGCCTGGCCGACGCGCAGCGCACCACGACCATGTCGCCGGCCAGCTTCTACCGGCACGTCCACGACCTTCGCCTGCGGTTGCTGATGGCTGGGCTTGGGCCTCGGCGTGAGAAGGATTGCCCCCTCCATCCGTACATAACCAACGAAACCCGCAACCGCCACGCCGCCAGGCGTGAGACGGTCGGCCTCAACGGCGAGTAATCATCATGAACACGATCCGACCAATTCCAACGCACCAGCCGCTGCCCACCGACATCGAGTTCTGCGCCTGGATCGGCCAGGCCGAGCCGGGTGACTGGCTGGAATACCATCGCGGTTTCCTCGTCGTCGATGCGGCCAAAATGGTGTCGACGCTGTCGAAGCCAGAGCGCGTGCGGCTCAGGGCGCTGGCCCGCGTCGTCCACCGCGCCTTCGAAATGGGCCTCGTCCATCCGGTGCAGGCGCGGCTCGGCCCCGATGACTTCGCCTACCTCGCCATCGCGCGGACGAAGCCGCGCAACGCGCCGGTCTCGCTGGCCCGGCTCATCACCGAACCCATGGCCGCCTGATGGCCGCGCCGTTTCCCTCTCTCGGAGTTTTCATCATGTCGCACCCTGACAACACCCCCGGTCTCGACGATCTCGACCGCCTCGCCATCTGCGATATCGCAGCGCTGCCGCCGGACATGCTGCTCACCCTGCAGGAGGCGGCGCTGACGGAAACGGCGCGCATCAAGCGGCTGCGGGATCGGCTCGAGGCCGGGATCGCCCAGCGCTACGGCGCGGCATCCGAAGCCGAGCGTGCCGCGCAGGGCAAGACCAGCGGCACGGTGCGGATCGAGGATGCCGGCGTGGTGGTGATTGCCGATCTGCCCAAGAAGGTGACCTGGGATCAGGAGCGGCTGGCCGCGATGGCTGCGCGCATCGCCGCGTCGGGCGACGATCCGAACCAGTATCTCGAGATCGCCTGGCGCGTGCCCGAGCGCCGCTTCACCGCCTGGCCCGAGGCGATGCGCGAAGGTTTTGCATCCGCCCGCAGCGAGACCACCGGCAAACCCGTGTTCCGGCTCGAGACCCGAGACCGGTAACGCGCGGCGGCGGGGCGCCCGGTCGGCAACGCCGGGCAGGTTCCCCTTCGGCACCCGGTCATCCCCGCCGCCGCACCCCTTTCAATCCTTCGGAGACGAACCATGACTTTCCGCATCATCAGTGCCGACGAACGCCTCTCGGCGGCCGAGAACAAGACCTCGCTGGCAATCTTCGGCCCGCCCGGCGTCGGCAAGACCACGCTGCTGAAATCCCTGCCCGCCGAGGAGACCGTCTGCCTCGACCTCGAGGCCGGAATGAAATCGGTGCAGGACTGGCGCGGGGCCTCAATCCCGGTGCGCAGCTTCGCCGATTTCCGGGATCTGGTTGTGCTGATCGGCGGGCCGGACCCGGCGCAGCATCCCAAATCCTGGTACGGCGCGGAGTATCACGCCTGGCTGCAGGCCCAACATCGCGACAGCGGCATCGAGGCCTTCCTTGCCTCAAAACGCATCGTCTTCGTCGACTCGATCACCGATCTGACCCGCCAGGCCATGGCCTATGCCCGCCAGCAGCCGGAAGCCTTCTCGGAGCGCACCGGCAAGCCGGATGTGCGCGGTGCCTACGGGCTTCTGGGCCGCGAGGTGATCCAGGCGCTGAAGCACCTGCAGCATGCGCGCGGCAAGACGGTGATCTTCGTCGGCGTGCTGGAAAAGGTCACCGACGAGTTCGGCACCGTCACCTGGCAGCCACAGATGGAGGGCTCCAAGACCGGCCGCGAACTGCCCGGCATCGTCGATCAGGTGGTCTCGATGCAGCTCTTCGCCCACGACGCCGAAGGGGACTGGGTTCTCGATGAGACCGCCTCCGAGCGCCGCTTGGTCTGCAAGTCCGGCAATCCCTGGAGCCTTCCGGCCAAAGACCGATCCGGCCGCCTCGACATGACCGAGCCGCCCGATCTCGGCACGCTTCTCGCCCGTATCGACGGCCGCGCGCCCACCAAAACCCCATTCGCCTCCTGATCTCACGGAAAGGACAGACCCATGAGTTATGATCTGAACGACGCCCAGCCGCAGATGGCCCCGATCGGCGAACTGATCCCCGACGGCACCTTCGCCAAGCTGCGTTTGACCATCCGCCCCGGCGGTGTGAACGGTGCCACGCCGATGGATGCGGGTTTGCTGAAAGCCTCGCAGTACAGCGACGCGAAGATGCTGGACTGCGAATTCACCGTGGTCGATGGCCCGTACGCCCGGCGCAAGCTTTGGCAAAATTTCACCGTGGCCGGCGGCAAACTCGACGAAAAGGGCCAGTCGATCGGCTGGAAAATCTCGAAATCCACCTTTCGCGCCATGGTCGACAGCGCCCTTGGCCTCGACCCCAAGGACGAAAGCCCTGCCGCCAAGGCCAAACGGGTGCTGCCCGGGCTCAAGCATCTCGATGGCATCACTTTTGCGGCCCGCCTCATGGTGGAACCCGCCTCCAACCCGCAATACCGCGACCAGAACCGGATCGCCAACGTCGTTCTGCCCGACGAACCGCAGCATGGACCGGTCATGCGCGGCGAGAGCGTTCCGCCCGAGCCCGTCAACGCCCCGGCGCGCAAGACCGCGAGCGGCACGCCGCCGGGCTGGCAGGCCCAGACACTGACATCGGCACCGGCATGGGGCGCGGCACAGCCGTCGCCCGCTGCACAGAACTGGGGTACGCAACCCGCTGCTGCAGCACAGGCGCCGGCGCCCACAGAAGCAGGGGCGCCGACCATGCCCGACTGGCTCAATGGGTGACGCGCAACCCAAACGGCGGGTGCGGAACTCCGACAAGGTTTCGCGTCCGCCAGATGAGGCAGACCGGTGGCAGGCACAGGTGACGCGCGAAGCCGCGCTGGAGATCGGCAAATGGCTCGAGGCCCGAGGAAGACTGCATCAACCCGTCGCAAGCCTCACCCTCGGCGACCTCGAAGCCATGGCGGTGAACGCGATCGCGCGCTGGATCGTTCTGCAGTCGCAACGCCTGCACCGGCAGGATTGGCCACGCGAGGACCCGATCGCGCTGCTCTTGCTCGGATGACGATCTGCGCGGTCTGCGCGCGCGAGGGACGCGGCTTCGGCTACTGCCACGGCCTGCGCTGGGATCGCTACCCCCATTACCGTTTCTGCTCGCGCCGCTGTCAGGACGCGGGCAGCGCAATTGCCCAGAGGATGAATGGCATGATCGACAAGACCGCCCGCGAGGCAAAGGCGATCCGCGATGCGCGGAGGCTGTTTGCCGAAGCCCTGACCGAACTCGGGCTGATGGCGCCCCTCTTCAACCGCAGCGCCGCCGAGATCGACCGCCTGATTGAGGCGGCCGTCACCGGCTACATCGACAGCATGCAGGACCAGGCCGCACGCATCGAGCGCACCGGCACCGTCCTCGACGACGAAATTCCGTTTTGAGGGGCGCGCCATGATCGACCTGAATGACGAATTGGCATCCTGCAGTTGGACAGGGCTTCTCGCCGCCGCTACAGAAAACGCCGTCACCGCGTTCGAGATCGAATTCTGCGACAGCCTTCGCGAGAAACTCGAACGGTTCGGTGCGCGCGCCCGGCTGACGGATGCCCAGTTTCACAAGCTGACCTGCATCGCGCAGGCCGGCGGCTTCTGGGAGCGCGACCAATGATCGACCTCAACCATGGCTCGGGCTGGCTCTACGGCGCCGTCGCACCGCGCCCGCCGATTGCGGAAGCTGTTTCGGCCGCCATCGACAGCGCGCTGACGGCGCGCAATCGCAGCGAACGGCCCCGGAGCTATGTCAGTTCCTCCGGCCTTGGCCGCGACTGCCTGCGCCAGATCCAGTACGATTTCCTTGGCCTGCCGAAGGACGAGGGTCAGGAGTTCCCGCCGAAGACGCTGCGCATCTTCGAGGCTGGCCACCGGGCCGAAGATATCGTCGCCGGCTGGTTCCGGATCGCCGGGTTCGACCTGCGCACCGCACGCGCCGATGGCCGCCAGTTCGGCTTCGAGGCGCTTGGCGGCCGGTTCAAGGGTCATATCGACGGCTGCCTCGTCTCCGGTCCGGTTGCCATGGACTATCCCGCGCTCTGGGAGAACAAGGCGCTCGGTGCCTCCAGCTGGAAAGATGTGGTCAAGCGCGGCGTCAGTATCGCGCGGCCGGTCTATGCCGCCCAGATCGCGCTCTATCAGGCCTATCTCGATCTGCCCAACCCCGCGCTGTTCACCGCGCTGAACCGCGACACGATGGAGATGCACAGCGAGTTGGTGCCCTTCGATGCGCACCTCGCGCAGGACATGTCCGACCGTGCCGTCGCCGTGGTGCGCGCCTCCGAGGCCGGCGAATGGCTGCCGCGCACCGCCGCCGAGCGCACCGCGGTCGTCTGCCGCGGCGGCATGGCGGCCGGCAAATGGCACGCGCCCTGCACATGGGCAATCCGATGCTGGGGTGAGCAGCCATGATCCCCGATGCTTGCGCGCTCAAGGATTACACAGTGGAGATTCCAGGACATGAGTGATTTTACCCCTTCGGCGGCGCAGGCCGCCGCCATTGCCGCGATCCGCGACTGGTTCGAGACCCGCAGCGAACAGCAACAGGTGTTCCGCCTCTTCGGCTATGCCGGCAGCGGAAAATCCACCGTGCTGAAATTCGCCCTCGACGAGCTTGGCCTCTCGCCCCATCGCAGCGCCAGGGACGGCAATTGCCTGCCGGGCGTGGTGACCGCCACCTTCACCGGCAAGGCAGCACTTGTGCTGACCCGCAAGGGCACGCCGGCGCGCACCATCCACAGCCTGATCTATTCGGTGATCGAGGCGACCGAGGAGGAGATCGAGACCGCCGCGAAGAAGGTGCAGGACGCCGAGACCGTCGCCCGGCGCCTGACCGGCTTCGCGCACACCACCGCCGAGGCCACGATCGAGGCGATGCGGCAGGCACTCTCGGCGATGAAGCATCCCCGTTTTGCCCTGAACCCGCAGAGTGATGCCGCCGACGCGAAGCTCATCGTGCTCGACGAGGTGTCAATGGTCGGCGAAGAAATGGCCCGCGACCTGATGAGCTTCGGCAAGCCGATTCTCGTCCTCGGCGATCCCGGCCAGCTGCCGCCGATCAAGGGCGAAGGCGCCTTCACCCGCGATGCACCCGACGTCATGCTGACCGAGATCCACCGCCAGGCCGCCGAGAGCGCCATCATCCGCCTCGCCACCATGGCGCGGATGGGCGAGCCGATCGGTTTCGGCAGCTATGACACCTATGTCGCCAAGCTGCGCAAGGGCGACATCTCACCCGAACAGGCGCTGCGCGGCGGACAGTTGATCTGCGGGCTGAACGCGACGCGGCTGCAGATCAACAATGCGATGCGCGCCGCAGCGGGGTTCGGGGGCACATATCTGCCGACCGGCGCGGCCGAGAAGATCATCTGCCTCAAGAACGACAGTGCCCTCGGCCTAATCAACGGCATGTTCCTCACCCTCGAGGATATCGTCGACGAGGGCACGCTCTATTTCTCGGCCGTGGTCCATGACGAGAACGGCCGCCGCGTTGCCCCCCACGACAGCGACGGTGGTCCCGGTCGCCTGCGCATCTACAAGGGCCATTTCGAGGATCACGTCGCCTATGACGCCAGGCGCCACGATCGCGATTACAAGGAGAAGCGCAAGCTGACCGAGGCGACCTTCGGCTGGGCGATCACCGCCCACAAGGCGCAAGGCTCGCAATGGGAGAACGTCATCGTCTGGGACGACGGCTTGGGCCGCAGCGATCTCGACCGCCGCCGCTGGCTCTATACCGCCATCACCCGTGCCGAGCGCGGGCTCGTGCTGCTGGCCTGAGGGGCGCCATGATCGACCTCAACGACATCGCCACCCCGAAGGCCCGCCATGACCTGGCGGCGGTGAAGGACCGGCTTGCCGCGACTGCAGGCGACTGGCTGCCCGGCATCTTCCCGGAGGCGCGGCTGGCGCGCGACCGCCGCAGCCTGCGCTGTGCCGACCTTTCCGGACGCCCACCGCGCAAGGAAGGCTCCTGCACCATCCACCTCGACGGGCCCTATGCCGGCTGGGGATTCGACCATGCCACCGGCGAAAGCGCTGGCCCCATCGACCTGATCGCGCAGGCGACCGGACTTTGCGACGGTGCGCTCTTCGACGAGGCTGCGCGGGTTGCCGGGATGGATCGTCCCGCACCCCGGTCGGCCCCGCGACAGAAACCCGATCATTCTGCCGAAGTTGTGCGTCTGGTCGATGGCGCCTTGCCGCTCGCCGGAACTGTCGCCGAAGGCTACCTGCATGCGCGCGGTCTCGGCGATCCGGGATCGCCCGATCTGCTGTTTCACCCAGACCTGACAGATTTCGACACGCTGCGTGGATGGCCGGGGCTGATCGCGCTGCCGCGCCTTGCGGATGGTACCCGCGCGCCGGGCATCCACCGCACCTTTCTGCTCGACGATGGCAGTGCCAAAGCCCCTGCTGGCAAGAAGATGCTGGGCTCGGTCGCCGAGGCCGCCGTGCGGCTGTTTCCCATGCCGGAGGACGGCCACCTCGGCGTGGCAGAAGGCATCGAGACCGCACTGGCGGCACATGCCCTGTTCGGCACGCCGGTCTGGGCGGCTCTGTCGGCCGATGGGCTGGCGCGCTTCCACTGGCCCGAGGGCACGACCCGCATCACCATCTATGCTGATGCGGGAAATGCCGGCCGGCAGGCAGCCGCAACCCTGTCGGATCGGCTGAACCGCGCCGATATCCCGAACCAGATCGTGCTGCCGCTGCATGATGACGATTTCAACGACGATCTGACGCGCGGCGCGCGGGCCGAGGATTATCCGAGCGGGTCGGCCGTTCCAGCCGAGGGCGCAACAGCCCCGACCGCTCTCCCGGCCGAGAACGTCGTTGCGGCGCTTGTCGCCGCCACCGAGACCCTGACCAATCCGCCCGAACTGGCAACCCTGTCCAGCCTGCTCGGTCGTCTCGCGCTGGCCCGGCTCGATCCGCTGCCCGAGCGCAAGATCCTCGCCCGGATCAAGACCGTCACCGGCATCGCCATGGCGATCCTCGAAAAGCAGATGGCCGAGCTGCGCCGCCGGGTGAATGCCACCGGCGATCCCCATGCGCGGATCGTCAAGCCGGCATGGCTCAGTCGGTTGTGCCAAGACCTCTCCGGCACGCCCGAGCGCAACGAGGCCAATGTCATCATCGCCCTGAACTCCGATCCCGCCTTCGCGGGCGTGCTGGCTTTCGACGAGTTCGCCCAAGGCATCGTGGTTCGCCAGCCGCTGCCATGGGACGATACGAATGCCACCTTTCCCCGCCCCTGGGAGGACGCCGACGACATTCGCACCGCCGAATGGCTGCAGCTGCGCGGCCTCAACGTCGCCCCGACAGTCGTCAGCCGCGCGGTTGGCGCCGTCGCCCGCGAGCTGCGCATCCATCCGGTCCGCGACTGGCTCGACACCCTTACATGGGACGGCACACCCCGGATCGAGACCTGGACCAGCGCCTATCTCGGCGCCGAGCCCACCGCGTTCCATCATACCGTCGGCGCGCTCTGGCTGATCTCGGCCGTCGCCCGCATCTATCGCCCCGGCGTCAAGGCCGACCACATGCTGATCCTCGAAGGCCCGCAGGGCGCGCGCAAATCCACCGCGATCAAGGTGCTGGCGGGCGAGGACTGGTTCACCGACGAATTGCCCGAGCTTGGCTCCAAGGACGCCGCCATCCACATGCAGGGCGTCTGGATCGTGGAAATCGCCGAACTCGACGCCATCGGCCGGGCCGAGGTGTCCCGCATCAAGGCGTTCCTGACCCGCACCACCGACCGCTTCCGCCCGCCCTATGGCCGCTATACCGTCGAGGTGCCGCGCCAATGCGTCTTCGCCGGCACCGTGAACCCCGACACCTATCTGCGCGACGAAACCGGCAACCGTCGCTTCTGGCCGCTGCGCTGCGGGACCATCGACATCGCCGCGCTCGCCCGCGACCGCGACCAGCTCTGGGCCGAGGCTGTCCACCATTTCCGCGAAGGCGCGATCTGGTGGATCGAGGACGCGGCAATCCTCGCCGAAGCCGCTGCCGCGCAGGAAGCGCGCTATCAGGCCGATGCCTGGGATGCCCGTATCGACCGCTGGCTGACCCATGAGACCCGCAGCGTCAATCGCGGCCATGCCGGTTACGATGATTGGCAGGACGAGGAATTCGAACGCCCCGAGCCCATCCGTGATGTGTCGGTCGGCGAGATCCTCGAAGGCGCCCTCGGCATCGAACCCGCGAAATGGACCAAGGGCGACCAGATGCGCGTCGGCGCCTGGCTGAAATCGCGGGATTGGGAACGGTATCGCAGCCGTACCGGCGCGGCCCGCGAATGGCGCCATCGCAGGCCGGGTGGGAACAGCTGACCGCAACGATTGCAGATCAGGCGCAAAGGGGCATCCGCAAGGGTGCCCCTTTTGCGTTTCACCCTGGTCCCACTTCGGGCGTGGTCCCACTTCGGGGTCAAAGTGGGGACAGAAAAAACCGTTCACAATCAATCATGTCCCCACTGGTCCCACTTGGACCACCAACTCCCTTCCTTTCTATATGGAGCGTGCATGTCCCTTCCCGTTTCGTTCTTCTTACACGACATAGAGGAAAAGGTGGGACCAGTGGGACCAGTGGGGACAACGTTGTTTTCAATAAGAAAATTCTGGTCCCACTTTGATGCCGAAGTGGGACCAGGTAATGCCAAGTGGGACCAGCGGCCAACCCGGTGCATTTTCCTTGATCCGGCGCGCATGACGTGATTCCCTGCCCATGACCAAAGCCGAAGGCCCACGATCCAGGTGAGCCTTCAAGATGAACCAGACGATTTCCATGTCGGACCTGCGCCTCGAACCGGGGCGCCGTTCCACGTCCTGCATCCTTGCTCTCGACCTCGGCACCACCACTGGCTGGGCCCTGCGCGGCCATGACGGGCTGATCACCTCCGGCACGGTGTCGTTCCGTCCCGGCCGCTACGACGGCGGCGGCATGCGCTATCTGCGCTTTGCCAACTGGCTGGCCGAGATCGACCGGCTGTCGGGGCCGATGGCCGCCATCTGGTTCGAGGAGGTGCGCAGGCATGTCGGCACCGATGCAGCCCTGATGCCGCAGGTGCAGCCATGAAGACCATGACGTTCACCCCGCGCGGCTTCGGTGGCGAGCGCCGCGATCCCGATCGGGTCAAGCGCGAAGGCTGGCGCAGTCAGGGCCTGCTCGCGGTCCTGGTCGACGATCACCGCCTCACCTGGCCCGAGCGCGAACTGGTCCGCCAACTGGGCGAGAAGCTTTACGGCAAGCAGGCAGGTGCCGGGGAGACAGGTCATGGCTGATTGGAATCGCGATGTCGTCGAGGCGCGCATCCAGGAGGCGGCCGATGTCCTGAAGCGCCTGCCGGAAGAGCGCGTGCGCGGGTTCTTCAACACCTGGCCGGACATGATGGTGGAGTTTTCGGACATGGTGGGGCGGGCCGGCGAGCCGATGAAGCGGCCGCCGCCCCATCCCGGCGCCATCAGCCGCATGGAGGAGACGCTGACCTGGTCGAAATATCTCGAGCCCGATGATGCCAGGCTGTTGTGGGCCCGCGCCGACGGCATGCCATGGAAGCATGTCTGCTGGCGGTTCGGCATGGCCCGGGCGACCGCCCATCGTCGCTACGATTACGCGCTGTGCCTGATTGCCTGGCAGCTGAACGGCCGCCAGCCACCCCGCAAGCGCTCACGCGGTTTCGTGGTTGAAAGGGTCAGGTCGCTGTCAAGATGATTTCGGAGCGTGAGACATTATTCGGTGAGACACCGACGAGGGAGACAAAATCGCTCCAGGAGCCTATAGATCTTTCCAGGCTTGGACAGCTGCGTCGACGACATCGTCGTCCGGATGACCGACGAGCGTTCGCAACCGGGTGAGCGGTAGGCATGTTGCCGATGCAACCCGTCTCCGAAACCGCCAAGCCTTTGATATCGTTGGTTCCTTCCTGGCGATAATCCTATGCTGGGGGGCGCAGCGCGGCATATCGCCAGCGACAGGCCGAAAATTTTGGGAGTCCACCCCGGCCGAAATCCACCCGAAAACGCCGAAATCACAAGCAATAACAAATACTTGCGAGGTGGATTCCGGGTGGATTCCAGGTGGATTTGCTGGACTCCGGAGTCCAGCCGGAGTCCGCCCGAAAACGTCTAAATAGCCTGCAATAACAAATGCTTGGCAGGTGGATTCCAGGATGGTCTCCAGGGTGGATACCCTGGACTCCGGAGTCCAGCTGGAAGCCACTGGAGTCCAGCTGGAAGCCAGCCGGAAGCCGGTGGACTCCACCAGCCGCAAGCCACCTCTTGCCACCACCATCATCGACAGGATCGTTCATGACCCTCACCTTCTCGCCGGAGCGGATCGAGACCTGGCCGCTCGCGCGCCTGCAGCCCTATGCGAAGAACGCCAAGCTGCATGGCGCCGACCAGGTCGCCAGGATTGCCGCCTCCATGGCCGAGTTCGGCTGGACCGTGCCCTGCCTCGTCGGCGAGGATAGCGAGCTGATCGCCGGCCATGGCCGGGTGCTGGCCGCCACGCAACTGGGCCTGACCGAGGCGCCGGTCATCGTGCTCGGCCATCTGACCGAGGCGCAGCGCCGGGCCTATCGCATCGCGGACAATAAATTGACCGAACTCGGCAGCTGGGACGAGGTGCTGCTGTCGGCCGAGTTGAACGAGCTTTTGGCCGAGGATTTCGACCTCTCGCTGGTCGGCTTCTCGGACGGTGAACTCGACGAGCTGCTGGCCTTCGTGCCGGAGGACGATGGCGAGGAAGCTGGCGCCGGGGGCTCCGTGCCGCCGGTCACCATTCCTGAGCCGCCGCGCAATCCGGTCTCGCGCACGGGTGACCTGTGGGTCCTCGGCGATCACCGGCTGCTGTGCGGCGACAGCACGAACCATGACGATGTGCGCCGGTTGATGAACGGCGAGCGGGCGGTGCTGTTTGCGACCGACCCGCCCTATCTGGTCGATTACGACGGCTCCAACCATCCGACGCGGAATAAAGACTGGTCGCAGTCCTACGGCGTCACCTGGGACGACTCTTCACAGGGCGCCGAACTCTACGACAATTTCATCGCCGCAGCCGTGGCGGAAGCCATCGCCGAGGATGCCGCCTGGTATTGCTGGCACGCCTCGCGTCGCCAGGCGATGCTGGAAGCCTGCTGGGAAAAGGCCGGCGCCTTCGTTCACCAGCAGATCATCTGGGTGAAGGACCGCGGGGTGCTCACCCGGTCGCATTACCTCTGGAAGCACGAGCCCTGCTTCATGGGCTGGCGCCGTCCGAACCGCCCGCCCAAGGTGGCGGAGCAGACGCTGCCCTCGACCTGGGAGATGCCTAGCTTCGCCAGGGACGACCGCCCCGATCATCCGACGCCGAAGCCGCTCGACGCCTTCGGCATCCCGATGCGCCAGCATGTGGCGCGGGGCGGGCTTTGCTACGAGCCGTTCTCTGGCTCCGGCTCGCAGATCATGGCCGGCGAGGCCAATGGCCGCCGCGTCTTTGCCATGGAAATCAGCCCGGCCTATGTCGATGTCGCCGTCGAACGCTGGCAGACGGACACCGGCAAGGACGCGATCTTCGACGGTGACCGCCGGACCTTCGCAGCCGTGAAGGCCGAGCGGCTGGGCGAGGACACAGATACCGACGCTGCCGCCTGATGGCCGTCTATTACAACGATTCCGATCCCGTGGCCTGTGCCTGGCTGCGGGAACTGATCGCTGCCGGACAGCTGCCCGCAGGCGAGGTCGACGAGCGGTCCATTCTCGACGTTGCCGCCGAGGATCTGCGGGGCTTCACCCAATACCATTTCTTCGCCGGGATCGGCGGCTGGCCCCATGCGCTGCGCCTTGCCGGCGTAGCCGAGGACCGGCCGGTCTGGACCGGATCGCCGCCCTGCCAGCCCTTCAGCCAGGCCGGGCAGCGCAAGGGACAGAACGATGACCGCCATCTCGCCCCCGCCTTCCTGCGCCTCGTCGTCGCCTGCCGCCCGGACCTCGTCTTCGGCGAGCAGGTCGCCAGTGCGGCGGTGCTCGGCCCATCTGGCCGAACGGCTGGAACAGCGTCTGCAGACCCGGCTGGCTGGGCGTGGTTCGACGCTCTGGCGGCTGACCTGGAGGCGGCATCTTACGCCGTCGCGGCTGCCGATCTGCCGGCTGCGGGCATCGGCGCCCCGCATATCCGCCAGCGGCTGTTCTTCGGCGCCGTCGCAATGGAACCCGGCGATGGCGGGCTGGGCGACGCCCTCGGCGCGCGATCACAAGGATGGAGGGGAGTGCCCGAAGGTTCCGATCAACGCGCTGCTGGGGCGGCAGGCCTGGCTGGCAGGCTGGCCGACGCCGATGGCAGGGACACCGGCCACGGCGAGCTACAACGCGGCCGGCAATACCGATGCGAGCCGCAGGACGGTGGGGCTGATCGACTGGTCGAATGTGCCGACCCCCCCGGGACCGGCGCGACGGACGGCGTCTGGCGAAATCCTGACTGGCTCCTCTGCCGGGACGGACGCTGGCGACCGGTTGAGCCCGGAACATTCCCGCTGGCTGATGGGATATCCGGTCGCATGGGGCTGCTCAGGGGCTACGGCAATGCGATCGTGCCGCCGCTCGCGGCGGAGTTCGTGACCGCGTTTCTGGAATGCCTGCCAGAGGGGCTGCGATGAGACAATCCCGCACCATGTCGATGGTCGAGGCCGCGACCAATGTCGTGGTCGGCTATGTGCTGGCCATCGCCACGCAGATCGTGGTGTTCCCGTGGTTCGGCATCGAGACCGGGCTCGGCGAACATCTGACCATCGGCCTCGCCTTCGTTGGCGTCTCGCTGGCGCGTGGTTACTTGCTGCGGCGGCTGTTCGAGGCGATCAGGGTTGCCAGTCGCTCCGACGTCCGTGCCGAACGTGGAGAACCTGCACCGACCCGTCGATGACGGCGTAGTAGATGCGCCAGCGGGTCGTCTTGCCATAGAGAGCGCGGCGGATGGGCAGATCGAAGGCTTGCGACGCGGGCGCAATCGGATGCGCCTCGGGCATCGAGCCGAGCTTGAGGATTGTGGCCCGGATGCCCGACAGCCATTCGTCGGCCGCCCTCGGGTTGCGCTCGCGCAGCCACGCCCATGATGCTGTCAGATCATCCGCCGCGTTCGGCGTGATGATCACCGGCAGGGGCGCGGTCATTTGATCTGGGCAAGTCCGTCGAAGAAGGCGCCCGCCTCGATGCCCTCACCGGCGCGGGCCTGTGTCAGACCCTTGCGGATCCCGGCAACGGTCTCGGCATGGTCGAGCTGGTCCTGCATCTCCTGCCACGCGGCGGCGTCCATCACGACGACCGAGGGCTTGCCATTCACGGTCAGGATCTGCGGCCGTCCGGTTTCCTTGATCTGCGCGATCATGCGCGCCGAATCCCGCTTGAACTCGGTCAGCGGGCTGATGTCCTTGGTGATGTTCATGGCTGGCCTCCCGGCGCGCATCAAATTCGGTGCGAATATAGCGCCATTTTCGATGCGCGTCGAGATGGCTGGCTGTCACTTCAAGGCGTACACCCGCCCGCGCCCTTCGACCTTTTCGGAGGTGACGGTCAGCCCCAGCTTCTTCTTCAGCGCCCCGGCCATGGCTCCGCGGGCGCTATGAGCCAGCCAGCCGGTCGCGGCCACGATCTCGTCGATGGTGGCGCCGTCCGGCGCGCGCAGCATGGCGATCAGAGTCGCCTGCTTGGTGCCGTCGCGCGGTGTGCGCACCTTCGCGCCGGTGGCCGCCACGGGCGCGGTGTCGGCTGCGGTGGCGTCATGGTCCGCGCCGGCGGCAGATGCGCACGTGTCGCCAGCTGTGGCGGAACGTGGCCCGTCCGGTTCGGGCAGTTCCTCGGGCTCGATGCCGATGGCGGCGAAGCCCGCGTCGGTCGCGACCAGTGTGACGCCGTGGCCGTCGCCGGTCTCGCGCCAGACGGGATCGCTCAGTTGCGGCTGGAGAGCGATGCGCCGCGCCTCGACCTCTTCGAGAAGACCCCTGGCGATCATGGTGTCGACCACCTTCCTGGCAGCACCGCCCTTCAGATTGGCCGGCAGCGGCAGGGCGATGCGGTCGTCGCGCTGGGCGGCGGCGCTGAGAATGACGAGTTGGGTGTCGGAAAGTTGAGCCATCATGGCCTCCATGTTCGGGCGCGCGGAATGCGGGCCCTTCCACGAGGCCGAGCCCGCCAGTCGGCGGACGGAACCTGAATGTGCTGGTGCTATTTGGCGTATTCGCCTTCATGGAAGGCGCTGTCGCAGATCGCGCGCAGCCTGGCGCGGTAGTGCTCCAGCATGCCGACATGACCCCAGTCGATCGCGTCGGGGCTGGTGTTGAAGTGGTCGTCGCTCAGTGCCGTGAGACGCTCGAGGATTGCGTCGATCTCGAATTTGGCTGCGAGGAATGCGTCGATGGCTTTGGCTTTGCTGGCGTTCGTCATGGCGTGGTCCTTTCTGTTCACGCTGACAGTGATGCTCTGATCGACGGCTTCATCAACTGGATAGACGATCATTTCATTGCTGTTTTCGGGTCGATGGTAATCCGGAGAAGGAGTTCGCATGCAGGGCATGAGCGAGCGCCAGTATGCCACCCATTCCGACCTGTCGCGCGGCGCCATCCAGAAGGCAAAGGCGGCCGGGCGGCTGGTTCTCTATCCGGATGGCAGCATCGATGCGGCGGCTTCCGACCGCCATCGGACGGAGACGACCGATCCGGCGAAGACCAGAGTGAGCGGGGACCGTGACCCCAGTGGGGTGGCGAAAGCCCCGCGACCGCCCACCCCGAAACTGAAGCCGGTGCCCGAGGCGGCGGTGGCCGCTGTCGGCGACACGCTGCGCGAACAGGGGCTGGCGATCCCGGCCGTCGGCGGTGGCACGACCTTCCTGCAGGCCAGGACCGCCAACGAGGTGCTGAAGGCACAGGAACGACGGCTCAAGCTTCAGCAGTTCAAGGGAGAACTGATCGAGCGGGCCCGGGCCACCCTGCTGGTCTTCCGGCTGGCGCGGGAGGAACGGGACGCATGGGTGAACTGGCCGGCACGCGCCGCGGCGCTGATGGCGGCGGAACTCGGGCTGGAGCCGGCCACGATGCAGAAGGTTCTGGAAAAACATGTACGCGCCCACCTCGACGAACTCGCCGAGGTCCAGCCCGATTTCCGGTGAGACCGGTGATGATGACCTGACGGAATTCGAGGGCGCGGCGGACATGCTGCGCGCCTGGAGCGCCGGTCTCACGCCCGATCCGGACCTGACCGTCTCGCAATGGGCGGATCGGCATCGCCGGCTGTCGTCACGCGCCTCGGCCGAGCCGGGACGCTACCGCACGGTCCGCACGCCCTACATGCGCGAGATCATGGACCGGCTGTCGCCCGGTGACCCGACACAACGCGTCGTGTTCATGAAGGCCGCACAGGTCGGTGCGACCGAGGCCGGCAACAATTGGATCGGCTTCGTCATCCACCAGGCGCCGGGGCCGATGCTTGCGGTCCAGCCGACGGTGGAACTGGCCAAGCGCAACTCGCGCCAGCGGATCGACCCGCTGATCGACGAAAGCCCGGAACTGCGGGCAAAAGTCAAACCGGCGCGCTCGCGCGATGCCGGCAACACCATGCTGTCGAAGGAGTTCGCCGGCGGCATCCTGATCATGACCGGGGCGAACTCGGCCGTGGGTCTGCGCTCGACCCCGGCACGCTACATCTTTCTCGACGAGGTCGACGCCTATCCGGCCTCGGCCGACGAGGAAGGCGATCCGGTGACGCTGGCCGAAGCGCGGTCGCTGACCTTCGCCCACCGGCGCAAGGTGCTGCTGGTGTCGACGCCCACGATCCGGGGCCTGTCGCGGATCGAGCGGGAATACGAGGCCAGCGACCAGCGCCGGTTCTTCGTGCCGTGCCCGCATTGCGGGACGATGCAATGGCTGAAGTTCGACCGGCTGCGCTGGCAGAAGGACAAGCCGGAGACGGCGGAATATCATTGCGAGGGCTGCGACAGCGCCATCGCCGAGCACCACAAGACGGCGATGCTGGAGGGCGGCGAATGGCGGGCCACGGCCGCCACGGCCGATCCGCGGACGGTCGGCTATCACCTCTCGGCGCTCTATTCGCCGGTGGGCTGGATGAGCTGGATGCAGATTGCGAGAAATTGGGAAGCCGCCCAAGGCTCGGACGAGGCGATCAAGGCGTTCCGCAACACCATCCTCGGCGAGACCTGGGTCGAGACCGGCGAAGCGCCGGACTGGCAGCGGCTCTACGACCGCCGTGAGGCGTGGAAACCGGGCATCGTGCCGGCGGGCGGGCTGTTCCTGACCGCCGGGGCCGACGTGCAGAAGGACCGCATCGAGGTCGATGTCTGGGCCTGGGGTCGCGGTCTGGAAAGCTGGCTCGTCGATCACGTCGTGATCGAGGGCGGGCCGGACCGGCACGAGGCTTGGGGCGAGCTGACGGCGCTGCTGGACAGGTCCTGGCCGCACGAGTGCGGCGCGCATCTGCGGATCGCGCGTCTCGCCATCGACACCGGCTACGAGGCGCCAGCCGTCTATGCCTGGTCGCGCAAGACCGGCTTCGCGCAGGTCGCGCCGGTGAAGGGCGTCGAGGGGTTCAACCGCTCCAGCCCGGTGTCGGGGCCGACCTTCGTCGACGCGACCGATGGCGGAAAACGCCTGCGTCGTGGCGCGCGGCTCTGGACCGTGGCGGTGTCGACCTTCAAGGCCGAGACCTACCGCTTCCTGCGGCTGGAGCGGCCCACAGCAGAGGAACGCGCCGAGGGCGCGGCGTTTCCGCCTGGCACCATCCACCTGCCGACATGGGTGGAAAGCGAATGGCTGAAGCAGGTCGTCGCCGAACAGCTGGTCACGGTGCGCACCAAACGCGGCTTCGCCAAGCTGGAATGGCAGAAGCTGCGCGAGCGCAACGAGGCGCTGGATTGCCGGGTCTATGCCCGCGCCGCTGCATGGATCGCGGGCGCGGACCGCTGGCCGGACGAGAAATGGCGCGATCTCGAGGATCAGCTCGGGGCTGTTCCCGAAGGGAATACCCCGGCAGGCGAAATTCGCAGGGACGGACAGGCCCCGACGGGCAAACGCCGCTCCGACTGGCTTGGACGGCGGGAGCGATGGTTCTGAACAAGAGGCGTGGAGGGCCCCACAGGTCGGATCAACGATCCGCCTGAGGACAGACTCCGCCCCGACAGGGAAAGTTGCAATGACGGACTGGACGGAAACCGAGCTCTCGGCGCTGCGCAGGGCCTATGCCAGCGGCACCACCCGCGTCAGCTATGACGGCAAGTCGGTGGATTACGGCACGGCCGAGGATCTGCTCGCCCGCATCCGCACCATCGAGCGGGCCATTGCGGGCGTCAGCCGACCGTTGCCGGTGGCCGGGCTCGCCGGCTTCTCGCGCGGAGATCGGTGATGGCGGCGAACTGGTTCGACCACGCCATCGCGTTCGCTGCGCCACGCATGGCCGCCCGCCGCATCATGGCGCGGCAGGCGTTCGAGACGCTGACACGCGGCTATGACGGAGCCGCGAAGGGCCGCCGCACCGATGGCTGGCGCACGCCGGGCTCTTCGGCTGACACCGAGATCGGAGTCGCCGGGGCGCTGCTGCGCGATCGGATGCGCGATCTGGTGCGCAACAATCCGCATGCGGCCAAGGCCGTGGCGGTGCTGGTCAACAACATCGTCGGCGCGGGGATCATGCCGCGCGCCGCCAGTGGCGACGAGGCGCTGGATCGCCGCGTCGACGACCTTTTCGAACGGTGGGCTGAATCCTGCGACGCCGATGGCCAGCTCGACTTCTACGGGCTGCAGACGCTGATCTGCCGCGAGATGGTGGAAGCTGGCGAAGTGCTGGTGCGCCGCAGGCCGCGGCGATCCTCGGACGGGCTGCCGGTGCCGCTGCAATTGCAGGTGCTGGAGGCCGATTTCCTCGACGCGACCAAATCCGGCGCCGTCGGTGCGGGCCGGATCGTTCAGGGGATCGAGTTCGATCCGGTCGGAAAACGCCGGGCCTATTGGCTCTATGCCGAGCACCCCGGCGACGCGCATGGTGCGCTGCGTGGCGGCTTTGACAGCCGCCCGGTTCCCGCGACCGACATCGCCCATGTCTATGAAAAACAGCGCACGCAAGCGCGTGGCGTTCCCTGGGGCGCACCGGTGATCCGGTCGTTGCGCGATCTCGACGACTACGAAGTGGCCGAACTCGTCCGCAAGAAGACCGAGGCCTGTGTCACGGCCATCGTCTTCGGCGACGACGAGGCGCAGCAGGGCATCGCCCCCGCCGTGGTCGATGCCGATGGCAACCGGGTCGAGCAGTTCGAGCCGGGGCTGATCGCCTATGCCCGTGGCGGCAAGGACATCCGCTTCAACCAGCCCGCCGCCACCGGCGGCTATGGCGAATACAAGCGCGCCAGCCTGCACACCATTTCGGCCGGGTTCCGGGTGCCTTACGAGTTGCTGACCGGCGATCTCTCCCAGGTCAACTATTCCTCGATCCGGGCGGGGCTGGTCGAGTTCCGCCGCATGATCGATGCGGTGCAGTGGCAGCTGTTCATTCCGATGCTCTGCGCCCCGGTCTGGCGCTGGTTCACGGAAAGCGCATGGGCGGCGGGGCAGATCCCGGCGCCTGACGTACCGGTCGAATGGTCACCGCCGAAATTCGACGCCGTCGATCCCTACAAGGACGCGATGGCCGACCTGCTGGCGATCCGCTCCGGCACCATGACGCTGGCGCAGGCCATCGCCCGGCAGGGCCACAATCCCGATGCGGTGCTGGCCGAAATCGCCGCCACCAACGCCAGGCTCGACGAGCTGGGGCTGGTGCTCGACAGCGACCCGCGCCGCGTCACCAAGACCGGCAGCGCGCAGACGAAGGATCCCGCCAGCGATCCGGGCGCCGATCCGGCCGCGTCCCCAACCGACCCAGAGGAGACCTGAGCGTCATGCCCACCACAATCACGCCCGCGCCGGCATCGCTGCCGATGCAGACGCGCCGCGAACCCATTCTGCCCGCAACCGTCGATACGGAGACCCGCTCCGTCGATGTCGTCTTCACCACCGGTGCAGCCGTCCGCCGACAGCGCTGGACCGGCTGGGACAGCTCCGTTCCCTTCGACGAGATCCTCGAGGTCAGCGAGCGGGCAATCGATCTGTCGCGCCTCAATGCCGGGGCGCCGGCACTCGACAGCCATTCGGTCTGGTCCTCCTTCTCGCAGGTCGGCGTCGTCGAACGTGCCTGGATCGAAGGCAAGGAAGGCCGGGCCACCATCCGCTTTCCGCGCGAGGGGCTGGATCAAGCCGCCGACCGGATGTTCGGCCTGATCAGCGACGGCATCATCCGTAATGTCTCGGTCGGCTATTCCATCGACCGGGCGAAGGTCATCGAAGCCGAGAAGAAAGGCGAGGTCGAAAAGCGCATCGTCGAGCGCTGGACGCCGCTCGAAGTCAGCTTCGTCACCGTTCCCGCCGATCCGCGCGCGCAGGTGCGTGCCGCCGACCAGGCCAGCTACCCCATGGAATTCATCGAAACCCGCTCGAACAAGGAGGCATCCATGCCTGAGAGCACCACTTTCGTAGCGGGAAATGACCCCGCCATCAATGAGGCCCGCGCCGCCCAGCCTCAACCGGCTGCTGCACCGACGTCGGCTCAGCCCGACCCGGCCGCGACGCGCACGCAGCCGGTGGCATCCGTGCCCGATGCGCCCACCGCTTCCAAGACAGAAGCGGTCGCCACCCGCGCCCGCGAGGCCGAGCGCGAACGTGTGTCGACCATCTATGATCTGACCTCGCGGCTCAACCTCGAGCGCGGCTTTGCCGAGGATCTGGTCAAGCGCGGGGTCAGCGTCGACGAGTCCCGCCGCCTGATCCTCGATCAGGTCGCGGCAAAATCCGAGGAGACCCGGACCTTCCCGCATGTCTCCGTGCCGCTCGGTGGCCGGGACGAACGCATCACCCGCCGCGACGCGGTGGCCTCTGCGCTGTTGCACCGCTACAGCCCGACGCTGTTCCCGCTGGAAGATGCCGCGCGCCAGTATCGCGGCATGACCTTGCTGGAGCTCGCCCGCGAAAGCCTCGGCAATGCCGGGGTGAACACGCGAGGGCTGTCGCGCGACGAGGTGGCGACGCGGGCGCTGCATTCGACCTCCGACTTCCCCGAGATCCTGTCGGCGGTCACCAACAAGACGCTGCGTCAGGCCTACGACGCCTATCCCCGCACCTTCGCGCTGTTCTGCCGCCAGGTGCTGGCCACCGACTTCAAGGCCATGCACCGGGTGCAGTTGGGCGAGGCGCCGCAGCTGCTGGAAGTCGGCGAAAGCGGCGAGTTCAAGCGCGGCACGCTCGGCGAGAGCAAGGAAAGCTACAAGGTCAAGACCTATGGCCGCGTGGTCGCGATCACCCGGCAGGTGCTGATCAACGACGATCTCGACGCCTTCACGCGCATCCCGGCGATGTACGGCAACTCCATCGCCCAGCTGGAAAGCGACGTGGTCTGGGGCATCATCACCTCGAACCAGGCCATGGCCGACGGCACGGCGCTGTTCCATGCCAATCACAGGAACCTCGCCGGCACCGGCGCGGCGCTCGACGTCGCAAACGTCGGTGCGGCCCGCGCCGCCATGGCCAAGCAGACCGGGCTCGACAAGAAGACGGTGCTGAACATCCGCCCCGCCTATCTGATCGTGCCGGCATCGTTGGAGCTGAAGGCCGAGCAGCTGGTCGCCCAGAACCTCGTGCCTGCCGCCACCGCCAGCGTCGTGCCGCAGTCGATCCGCACGCTCAGCCCCATCAGCGAGCCGCGGCTCGACGCCGCCAGCGAGACCGCCTGGTATCTGGCGGCCTCACCGGCCCAGATCGACACCATCGAATACGCCTATCTCGAAGGCCAGCAGGGCGCCTACATCGAAACCCGCAATGGCTTCGACGTCGACGGCGTCGAGATCAAGTGCCGCCTCGACTTCGGCGCCAAGGCCATCGACTGGCGCGGCCTCTACAAGAATCCCGGCGCGTAACGCACCATCCTGAACCCTGACACGCGGGCGGTCCTGACGGGCCGCCCTTCGCTTTTCCGAAAGGACCCTCGCGATGAAAAACTACGTCCAGCCCGGAAACACCATCACCCTGACCGCCCCCTATGCCGTTGCCTCCGGCGATGGCCTGCTCGTCGGCGCCATCTTCGGAATCGCCGCAGGCACCGCCGCCAGTGGCGATCCTGTCGAAACCGCGCTTGTCGGCGTGTTCGATCTGAAGAAGGTCGCCAGCCAGGCATGGGCTGCCGGTGACAAGGTCTATTGGGACAATACCGCCAAGGAAGCGACCAAGACCACGACCTCCAACACGCTGATCGGCGTGGCCATCGCGGCAGTTGCCGGCGGCGCAGGCGATACGATCGGCCGCGTGCGGCTGAACGCCTCGTTCTGATGAGCGCCTTCGCCGCCGCCGTGGGCGCGCTCTTCGCCGATCCGAATATCGGCAAGGATGCTGTCTATACGCCCGACGGCGGTACGCCCGTGCCGGTGCGCGTCATTGCCCGGCGCGCCGACGAGATCACCGGCTTCGGTGAAGCGCGGCTCTGGTCGGAAACCACCCGCATTGACCTGCGCGTGGCTGAAGTGTCAGCACCGCGCCCCGGCGACCAGATCGCGATTGATGGTGATGCCTTCCTCATCCAGGGCGAGCCGGTGCGTGATCGGGAACGCCTCGTCTGGACCGTCGATCTGAGGCCAGCATGAAGCTTGGTGTCAACATCATCGGCGATATCGCCCGGATCATGGAGGCGGAGGTGAAGGCCGGCGAAAAGGCCGTCACCACGGCGATGCGCGATGCCGGAACCGGCCTGAAATCCGCTTGGCGCGCACAAATCACCGGCGCGGGGCTCGGGACAAGGCTCGCCCGCACCATCCGCTCGGAACAATATCCGAAAGGCAGGCCGAGCCTTAATGCCGCCGCGCTGGTGTGGTCCAAAGCACCGGTGATCGTCGGCGCGCATGACACCGGTCCGCTGATCCGCTCGAAGGACGGCTTCTGGCTGGCGATCCCGATGCCCGAAGCTGGAAGATCCATACGGGGCGGCCGCATCAGTACCGGCGAATGGGAGCGTCGCACCGGCATGCGCCTGCGCTTCGTCTATCGCCGCAGCGGTCCGAGCCTGCTGGTCGCCGACAATGTGCGCGTCAGCAAGTCCGGCCGTGTGCGCGAAAACATCACCCGCCACAAGGACGGCCGCATCTCCAGCCGGCTGAAGGGGCGCGCCACGGCGGTGATCTTCCTGCTGGTGCCGCAAGTGAAACTGCCCAAACGCCTCGGTCTGGTGCGCGATGCCCGTGCCGTCGAGAGTGCCTTGCCGGGGATGATCGTCGCGAACTGGGAGGAAACCCGGTAAAGATCATCCTTTTTCGGAATCCGTGTCGTCACGCTCCTCGCGCTGTCGCTTGGGCGGTTGCTGCGTGTTCAGGTACTCTTCCTGCAAGCGGTCAGTCTCAGCTTCAATCCGAGCCCGGCGGCCGGGATCGAGCGTAGCGAGCTTGTCCTGAAGGCTGCGACCCATGAGCATCATCCTTTCCGTCGGCGCCATGCTGATATGGCGTTGCGGCAGGCCTCTACAAACCAACCTTTTGTTCCGAAGTCGACATCTTTGCGGCATTGGCATATATTGCCACAGCACTCGATGGAGACTCGCATGGTCACCCGCAACGTCGTTCTGACCGATACCCAGTCTGCTCTGGTCGACCAGCTGGTCGCGTCAGGGCGCTACCAGAACGCCTCGGAAGCCCTGCGTGCCGGGCTGCGCCTGCTCGAGCGTGAGGAAACCGAACTTGGCGCGTTGCGTGATCGGTTGACGACCGGGCTTGAACAGGCCCGGCGTGGCGATCTTGCCGAAGGGAGTGGTGAAGACGCAATCCGTCGTGCGTTTGCAGTAGCCCGTTCGTAGTCCTGATGCCAAGACCCTGGCGCCTGACGCGGCAGGCGGAAGCCTCGCTGGTGGAAATTGCCCGCTGGACGCACGAGACCTTCGGTCCGCGCCAGGCCGCCGCCTATGAAGACGACCTGATTGCCCGGTGCATTGCGATTTCCGCCGGCACGGCGATGTCACAGGACTGCCGTCGCCTCATTGATCCGGACCTGCCCGAGGATCTGCGCTTTGCGCGCGCCGGACAGCACTTCGTTGTCTTCGTCGAGGATGCCGAGCAGGTGATCATCATCGACTTCCTGCACGCCCGCTCGGACCTGCCGCGACGGCTGGCCGCTCTTGGCGAACCGAAACCCGACAGGGATCACTGAAGCCGGGATGGTCCCGGCGAACCGGGATCGTCATGCCCACCACCCGCGAAACCATTCTCGCCGCGTTGCACACGCGGCTTTCGGCACTGTCCGCCACCGTCTTGCGCGGCGACGTGCTGCCTGAGCGCGTGCCGGCCGCAGGGCTGCTGATCTTGCGGGATGGCGAGCCGGGCGACCCCGAGGTGACGCTCTCGCCCTTGCGGTATCACTACCAGCACCGTGCCGAAATCGAGGTCATCGTGCAGGGGGCGAGCCGGGATACGGCCTTCGACTCGCTCTGCGCCAACATCGGCGCAGCACTCGCCGCTGACCGGACGCTCGGCGGTCTCTGCGACTGGGTCGAGGCGGAAGCGCCGCAGCCGGTCGATCTGCCGGTGGACGGCGCGGCCAGCCTGAAGGCGGCCGTCATTCCGGTCGTCCTGCACTATTCCACGGCCGACCCGCTCGGCTGAACCCAACAACATCTGACAAGGACAAGATCATGGCACGAGCCCAAGGGGCGCGAGCGCGGATGGCGCGCGCCTTCGAGACAACCTATGGTACGCCGCCCGCCAGCGGCTTCACCCGCATGCCCTTTGCCAGCACGACACTAGGGTCCGAGCAGCCGCTGCTCAATTCCGAACTTCTCGGTTACGGCCGCGATCCGCTGGCGCCGGTCAAGGATGCGGTGACGGCCGATGGCGATGTGGTCGTCCCGATCGACGCCGCTGCTTTCGGCTTCTGGCTGAAAGCAGCGTTCGGTGCGCCAACCACGACGGGCACGGCGCCCGGCCCCTTCACCCACACATTCCAGTCGGGGTCCTGGACGCTGCCGTCGATGGCGATCGAGACCGGAATGCCGGAGGTGCCACGCTACGCGATGTATTCCGGCGTGATGCTAGACCAGCTCAGCTGGCAGATGCAGCGCTCGGGCCTTTTGACCGCGACCGCGCGGCTGGTGGCACAGGGCGAGACCGTGAGCACCACATCACAGGCCGGCACACCGGCCGAACTGGACCTGATCCGCTTCGGGCACTTCAACGGCGCGATCAAACGCAACGGTACGGCGCTCGGCAATGTCATTTCGACCGAGATCACCTATGCCAACAATCTCGACCGCATCGAGACCATCCGTGCCGACGGCATGATCGACGGCGCCGATCCGTCAATCGCCGCGCTCACCGGCCGCACCGAAGTGCGCTTTGCCGACAGCACCCTCGTCAGCCAGGCGATCAGCGGCACGCCCTGTGAGCTGGAATTCTCCTGGACGCTCATCTCCGGCGAAAGCCTCACCTTCACGGCGCATGCCGTCTACCTGCCACGGCCGCGCATCGAGATTTCCGGACCGCAAGGGGTGCAGGCCTCGTTCGACTGGCAGGCCGCTCGCGACGCCACGCTCGGACGCATGTGCACCGCCGTTCTCGTCAATGATTTGGAGGACTACTGACCATGATCCGTCTCGACCTTTCCACCAAACCGCGCTGGCTCGATCTGGGATCCGGACTGCGTCTGCATGTCCTGCCGGTCACCACGGCCATCATGGTCGCCGCCCGCAACGATCCGGCCGTCGAGGCACTGCCCAAGGACGCCAGCCAGGAGCAGATGGCCGTGGTCATGGCCAAGGCTGTCGCCCGGCGCGTCGTGACGGATTGGGAGGGCGTTGGCGACGTGACCGGCAAGCCGGTGGCGGTCACTCCTGATGGTATCGACGCGTTGCTCGACATCTGGCCGGTGTTCGAGGTGTTCCAGACCCGGTGTCTTGCGCCGCATCTGATGCTGGAAGCGGAAAAAAACGTCTCATCGCCCTCGCCGAATGGCACTTCGGCGGGGGCGAAAGCTACTGCGCGGCCTGTCAAATCACGTGCCCGGACTGCCCGGCGCGGCTGAACCATCCGGAAACTCCGGAAGGTTGGCAGGTCTGGGACCTCGTCCTGCGCTTGACCGGACAGTTGCGCGTGGCCGGCGGCATGGGCGCCAGCGTCATCATCGGCTGGGACATGGGTGCTACTCTCGCCATGGCGCGAGCGCTCGGTGTGGATCCGCTCATTGTCGCAGAGTGCCTACCCGAGATCGAGGCGGTGATGGTGCGCAAGCTCAACGAGCAGATGGCGGCCGAACGCGGCTAATCCGACGAGGTTCAGGGCTTGATCTTCTCAACCAGTGTCACCCCCGGCAATCCGTCGAAATGCGCATCGCAGGTGATGAGATCGGCATTGTGCATACGGGCGGTAGAAAACATGATGGCATCGGCTGTTGCCAGCTTGTGCGCCCGGCACGCCTCAGCCGCCGCCAGTGCAATTTCAGTATCGAGTGGCACGATATGGCAGAGTTGGGTGAAGGCAATCACCTGATCGGCCTTGTCCTCGCCTGCCTCGCGCACCAGCCATTTTGCAAGTTCGAGTTGCACCATGGTCGGCACCAGCCAGTCGGATTGCTCGGGTAGATGCTGAGCGACGAGTTCACCGGTCGGTGAACCAATCAGCCATTCAATCCAGGCAGAGGTGTCGACAAGGCGCATCAAGTACGATCCGTCCGGTCGCGGTAGTCACTGGGTGATGCGCCCTTGGCAATGCCGGCCAACGTCTCGCGCTTGGGCACGGGGACCAGAAGGACACCCGTTCCCTTGGGAATGAATGCAAAGGTCAGGCCCGCCTCCCAATGCTGGGCTGCGCGGATAGCCTTGGGAATCGAGATCTGGAATTTCGACGACAGCGTCGCAGTTTCGTTCATCGTCATACTCCAACTTGATCGATAGGCGAAACGTAAGACAAAACTGCTCCTTCTTCAAGGATCCTCCTAACTATGGCAGAAAAGCGCGTCTCCGTCCGGCTCGTCGCCGAGGGCGGGCGGCTGGTCAGGTCCGAGTTCCAGGGTGTTGGCGAGGCTGGTGAGGCCAGCTTCAAGCGCATCGAGAAACAGGCCGACATCACCGGCAAGGTCGTCCGCCGCGTCATCGGCGTGCTCGGCGCGGCGATCAGCGTCCAGCAACTCGTCACCTATACCAATACCTGGACGGACCTGCGCTCGCGGGTCGATCTCGCCACTGGTTCCCAAGAAAAGGGCGCAGCCGTCATGGAGCGGCTCGCTGCGATGGCGCGGCGCACCTATTCGGGGATCGAGCAGACCACCGAGTCCTGGCTTGCCAATGCCACGGCGCTCCGGGAGCTTGGTCTCTCCACGAAGGAGAGCTTCGAATTCACCGAGGCGCTCAACAACGCCATGGTGGTGTCTGGCGCCAAGGGCGAACGCGCGGCATCGGTACAGAACGCGCTGTCGAAGGCCATGGCGCTGGGCAAACTGTCAGGCGACAACCTCAACACCGTAATCGCCAGCGGCGGCCGTGTCGCCGAACTGCTGGCGGCGGAACTCGGTGTCAATGTCAATCAGCTCCGTAGCCTCGGAGCCGAAGGCACGATCACCGGCGATGTGATCCGTCGCGCCCTGGTCGGTAATCTCGAGCGCCTGCGCCAGGAAGCCGACAGCATGCCGGCCACCATCGGCGATGCCTTCACGCTGCTTTCCAACGCCGCCCTGCAACTGGTCGGTTCCTGGGACACGATGGCGGGCGCGTCGTCCATGGTGGCGGGCGCGATCATCCTGCTGGCCGACAATCTCGAACACCTTGCCGCCATCGGTGTTGCCTTTGCCGGCTTCATGGCCGGACGTTGGGTTGCGGCCTTCGTTGCGGCGCGCATCGCCACGTTCAGCCTGTCGGGCGCGCTGGCGCTGCTGCGCGGCGCCATCATCCGCACCGGCATCGGCGCGCTGATCGTTGGTGCCGGGGAACTGATCTACTGGTTCGGTCAGCTGGTGAAGGGCGCTGGCGGCTTCGGCCGCGCGCTCGAGCTTATGGGTAATCTGGCCAGCGCCGTCTGGGACGGTATCAAGACGGTTGCTTCCTCATTCGTTGACGATTTCCGTTCGATCAAGGCCAACGTCGAGCAGCTCTGGCTCAAGCTGATGGCGTTCCTCTCGAACAAATGGGCCGACTTTCTCGCCACGATCGGTCCGACCTTCAACACTGTCGCCGAGACGCTCGGCGCAGATACTCGGATCGACTGGTTCGGGGCACAGTCTTACGCCTCGATGCTCGATCATGCCGTCAGCAATGCCGGCGTGATGGCAGACCGCTACCGCCAGCGTGCGCAGGACACGCGCGCCCATGCCTTCGATGGTGTCGGCCCTGCCGCGCAAGCGCTGGGTGACGCCATCAAGGGGGCGGACAGCGCCGCATCGCTCGACGATGCCGCAGCAGCCGGCCGCGTAACCACCGCACTTGATAGTTCGGCGGCTGCGGCAAAAAAGGCCGGCAAGGCCAACAAGGATGCATCCGATGAAGCGGTCACCGGCTGGGATGCGGTGATCAAGAGCCTGACCGATTATGCTGCCAAGGCACGCGACATCGGCGCCGATGTCGGCAATGCGCTGGTTACTGCGTTTCAGGGCGCCGAGAACGCCATCGGCGAGTTCGTCAAGACCGGCAAGCTGAAGTTCGGCGACCTGGTCACCTCGCTGATTGCCGATCTGGCCAAACTGGCTGCCCGGCGCTTCATCCTCGGGCCGATTGCCAATGCGCTGTCTGGCGTCCTCGGCAATGCGGGCGGGCTGTTCGCCAATATCCTGCATGCCGGCGGCGTGGTTGGCGCATCCGGCCCCGGTCGCATGGTGCCGGCCATGGCCTTTGCCGCAGCACCGCGCATGCATTCGGGTGGCTGGGCCGGCCTCAGGCCGGACGAAGTGCCAGCGATCCTGCAGCGTGGCGAGCGGGTGCTCTCCCGTCGTGAAGCCGCCGCTGCGGCACGGGGTTCAACCGCGCCAGCCGTCAACATCACCATCATGACCCGCGATGCCGAAAGCTTCCGGCAATCGCGCACACAGGTTGCCGCCGACATTGCCCGTGCGGTCTCGCTCGGCCGGCGCGGTCTCTGAGGGAGTCAAGAACATGGCTTTCCATGAGGTCCGGTTTCCGGACGATATCTCGCGCGGCGCACGCGGCGGACCGGAACGGCGCACCCAGATCGTTGAACTGGCCTCGGGCGACGAGGAGCGCAATGCCAGCTGGGCGAACTCGCGTCGCCGCTATGACGTCGCCTATGGCATCCGCCGCGCCGACGACCTGGCGGCGGTCGTCGCCTTCTTCGAGGCGCGCAACGGACGGCTGCATGGTTTCCGGTTCAAGGACTGGGCCGATTACAAGTCTTGCCTGCCATCGGCAGCACCCGCTGCCACCGATCAGCTGATCGGTACCGGTGATGGGAGCACAGAAGTGTTCCAGCTGGTCAAGCGCTACAGCTCGGGTGCGCAGTCCTGGACACGCACGATCACGAAACCTGTTGCCGGCAGCGTCAGGATCGCCCTCGCCGGCACGCCGAATCTCTCCGGCTGGACGGTCGATACCGCAACCGGGCTCGTCACCTTCAATACGGCACCCGGTGTGAGCGTGGCCGTCACCGCCGGCTTCGAATTCGACGTGGCCGTCCGCTTCGACACCGACCTGCTCGACATCACCCTCGATGTCGAGCGGCTCGGCTCGATCACCTCCATTCCTCTCGTGGAGATCCGAAGATGAACGATGAACCCGGCTTCATCGCTGGCGTGCTGCGCGACCTTGGCGCCTCGACGGCGGTCATCCTCGCCGCCTGGGGCGCGCTCGGCGGCGCCACCAATGCGCTGACCACCAAGATGCATCTGCGCGATGCGCTGCGCCACATCCTGCTCGGCGGCATCATCGCCGCCGGCATGGGCAGTTTTTCCATGGCGCTGGTCACCAGATGGCTCGGCCTGCCGACCGAAGCCATCCCGGCCGGCGGTGCGGCAGGGTCCGCCGCCTATCTGGTCGGTGTCTTCGGGCCCGCCTTTCTCGAGGTGACGCTGGCACGCATGAAGAACAAGGGAGGCGATCACGATGCGTGAGTTGTTGCGCCTTGCCCGCCAGTTCCGTCGCGACAGTCCAGATCCGCGCGAGACCTTCGTTCACCGTCTGCGTGTCGGGACCGTGGTCGCGTTCCTCATCCTGATTTTCTTACTCTTGAGGTAATCCCATGCAGGGCAATTTCGAGAACTGCCTGGCGGTGACGCTGGGCCATGAGGGCGGCTGGTCGGATCACGCTTCAGATCCCGGCGGCGCCACCATGAAGGGCATCACGCTCGCCACCTATCGCCGCTACAGGCCGGGCGCCACCAAAACCCAGCTGCGCAACATTCCGGCAAAGGACGTCGATGCCATCTACCGCGCCGGCTACTGGGAACCGGTCAATGGCGACCGGCTTGCCGCCGGTGTCGATCTCGCCACCTTCGATGCTGGCGTCAACTCCGGCCCGGCACGCGCGAAACAATGGCTGACGGCGTCGATCGGCGGTCCCGATCACGAGACGGTCAAGAAGCTGTGCGCCAGGCGTCTCGGCTTCATGCGCTCGCTCGCCATCTGGAACACTTTCGGCCGAGGCTGGTCACGGCGTGTCGCCGAGATCGAGGCCAGGGGCGTCGCGTGGGCGCTCGCCAGATCGGTTGATTCCGCGCCGACCCGCGAGCAACTGGAGAAGGAGGCGACGGCCGCCAGCTCCAGATCAAATAAGCAGACCGTTGGCGCCGGCACAGCTGGTACGGCGACGACGGCCGGCGGCGGCGATGCGCTCATCAATCCGCAGCATGCCGACCAGATCGCCGGCTGGGTGCTGGGCGGCCTGCTGGCGGCCGGGGCGGTTGTCGCGGCCGTGCTGATCATCCGCGCCATCATCCACCGCCAGCGTGCTTCGGCCTATGCCGCCGAGGCGGAAAGGGTCGTGTCATGAACACCATTCTTGCTTCCATCCTGATCGAGGCTGCGACCAAAGTCGGCGCGCCAATCGTCAAGCAACTGCTGGAAAAGCATCTCGGCGGTTCGGTCGGCGAAATCGGCGGCATGGTCATCGACGCTATTGCCGGCAAGGCTGGTGTCACGCCAGAGGCCCTTCCATCTCTACCCGCCAAGGATCTGGAAGCCGCTGTGGCCGCCACCGAGGCGGAAACGCCCCGGCTTGTCGCCGCATGGGTCGAGCAGCAGCGCGAGGCCAACCGGCTGATGCTGGCCGAGATGGACAAGAGCGAAAGCTGGTGGACATGGGCCTGGCGGCCGGCGTGGATGTGGTTCCTTGGTTTCCTCTTCCTGTTCCGGTTGGTGCTAGTGCCGATCGCCGATGCCGCCCTCGGCTCCGACATCGCAGCGGCCGTTGATCTGCCCACCATGATGACGCTGACCGCCTGGTTCATGGGCCTCTATATGGGCGGCCACACGCTCAAGGATGCACTCACCAAATGGACGGCGCGCTCGTGATCGATGGTGAGTGAGAATAACGTGCGCTTGCCACCGCGCGCATCACCGCTCGCCCATTGCGGCGCGGATGTCATGAATGCGGGCGATCAGTGTCAGCGGGTCGATCGGCGAGATGGCGAAGCCACAGTTCAGATAAAAGGCCTTGGCCCGCTCATCCAGCGCATGAACCAGAACGGCGGCAATGCCGACCGCGTCCGCCGCCGCAGATATCCGCAAGAGCGCATCGCGCAGGAGCGCCCGGCCGAGCCCGTTTCCCTGTTCCGAGCGAGCGACCGCCAGGCGCCCCAGAACGATGACCGGCACGGGATCGGGCATGTTCTGCCGATGCCGGCGCGACGGCATTGCATGGGCTATCGATCCGGCCGCAAGCGCGTAATAGCCCACGACGCGGTCGCCGCGACACAACACATAACAGCGTGAGGCCCCCGAGATCTGGTTGGCATGCGCCCGGCGCCGCAACCAGACATCGAGCGTCGGTGACCGGAATCGAAACTGTCGATCTGGTGGCTGTCGTTCAGGAGTTCCGGCGAGCGCAGAGGCGGCGTGGTCATTTGTCCCAAGGCGCGGGCGTTGTCATCAGGCGGCGCAGCGCCTCGTTGGGCGCAGGCGGCGCATCGAGTGCCGCCAGGAACGCGCCGAATGCCCGAGCGTCGAGGTGAAGCAGGTTACGGTCGAGAAGCGCGTCCTCGGCGGCCTGTCGGCTTGCATCCATCATGAATTCCGACCGGTTCTTGCCAAGCGCCGCCGCCGCCCGGTCGATCAGGTCCCGGTCCTGTGGCGCCACCCGCAAGTTGATGAGTGTGCGTCGTGTCTGCGCGGGCGCGGCCATCGAAACCTCCTGACTTGCGGTCAATGTAAAGACAGATGCTTTACGCTTCAAGATGAGGGCACCCCGCTCATGAAATCCCTTTCCCCAGAAATGCAGGCCCATCTCGACGAGGGCACGACGACGCTTTGCTGGTGCTGGCGCATCACTCGTGCCGATGGCGTCGTCTTTGGCTTCACCGATCATGACCGCACGCTTGCCTTTGACGGCACCACGTTCGAGCCGGAGAGCGGGCTGACGGCGTCCGAAGTGCGCTCAGGCTCCGACCTCTCCGTCGACGCACAGGATGCGCAGGGCGTGCTGTCGTCCGACCGCATCACAGAAACCGACATTCTCGATGGCCGCTGGGACAACGCCGAAGTCGAGGTCTGGCGGGTCAACTGGACCGATACCGCACAGCGCGTTCTGCTGCGCCGTGGCGCCATCGGCCAGATCCGGCGCGGCCGGCTGGCCTTCATCGCCGAAATGCGCAGCCAGTCGCATGTGCTCGGCCAGACGGTCGGTCGCATGTTCCAGGCGACCTGCGATGCCGAGCTTGGCGATACCCGCTGCCTGGTCAATCTCGATGCGCCGGCCTTCAAGGGCAATGGTGCGGTGATCGATCTGCTGCGCGACCGCGCCTTCACGGCGTCGGGCCTCGGGAGTTTTGCCGCGGGCTGGTTTGGCTTCGGCACGATGACCTGGACCAGCGGCGCCAATGCGGGACGCCGGGCTGAAGTTCTGTCCCATGATCTGACGGACGGCATCGCCATCCTGACGCTGCTCGAGGCGCCGGTACGGCCGGTTGCCGAAACGGACGCTTTCGTCATCCATGCCGGCTGCGACAAGCGGCTCGCCACCTGCGCGGCGAAATTTGCCAATGTCGCCAATTTCCGCGGCTTTCCGCATATCCCCGGCCAGGATGCCGTGCTGCGCTATGCGACACGCGATGGTGGCCATGACGGAGCGGTGCTGTGACGCCGGCCGCTCCCCAAAAGGTCATTGCCGCCGCGCGCGCCTGGCTCGGCACACCCTATCACGACCAGGCAAGTCTCATGGGTGTCGGCTGTGATTGCCTTGGCCTCGCCCGTGGGGTCTGGCGCGCGGTGGTGGGCGACGAGCCGTTTGTCATCCCGCCCTACAGCCGCGACTGGGGCGAAACCGGTCCGCGCGAAGTGCTGGCCGAAGGCGCACGCGGCGCCATGATCGAGATCGCACCGGATGATGCCGGTCCCGGCGCACTGCTGATCTTCCGCATGGAACGCCGCGCCATCGCCAAGCATGTCGGCATCCTGACCGAGACCGGCACCTTCATCCACGCCTACGAGCGGCTCGGCGTCATCGAGGAACCGCTCACCCTGCCCTGGCGGCGGCGCATCGCCTTCGCCTTCCTGTTTCCGCAACCTGCCCAATTCGGGCGCAAGAAGAAGAAACCCTGATCCATGGCCACACTTGTTCTGGGCGTTGCCGGTGCCGCCATTGGCGGCTCGATCGGCGGCACGATCCTTGGCGTCAGTGCGGCCACCATCGGCGGCTTCATCGGCTCGACCGTGGGCTCGGTGGTCGACAGCTGGATCATTTCTTCTCTGGCGCCGACCCAGCGCATCGAGGGACCGCGGCTCGATAGTCTGCGCATCACCTCCTCGACGGAGGGCGCCGTCATCCCGCGGCTCTACGGCCGCATGCGCATCGGCGGCAACATCATCTGGGCGACCGATTTCCGCGAGGAGACCAAGACCACGACGCAGGGCGGCGGCAAGGGTGGCGGTGGCGGCAAGGTCAGGACGACGGAATATCTCTATTACGCCAGCTTCGCGGTTGCCTTGTGCGAGGGGCCGATCACCGGCATCGGCCGCATCTGGGCCGACGGCAAGTTGCTCGACACCGCCGGCATCACCTGGCGCTGGTATCCCGGCGACGAGAACCAGAGCGCCGATCCCTTCATCGCTGCCAGGATGGGCGCCGCCAACACGCCATCGTATCGCGGCACCGCCTATGTGGTGTTCGAGGAACTGCCGCTTGGTGACTATGGCAATCGTCTGCCGCAGCTTTCCTTCGAGGTATTCCGACCGCTTGACCTGCCCGACACGGCGGAAGGGCTGACGCAGGCCGTCACCATGATCCCGGCCTCGGGCGAATTCATCTATGCAACGCAGGCGATCCGCAAGGGCGGCGGGGGCGCGCAGGTGCCGGAAAACCTCAACGCAAGTTCCGACAGCACCGACATGGTGGTGGCGCTCGACCGGTTGCAGGCCATGGCGCCAAAGGTCGAGAGCGTCAGCCTCGTGGTCGCCTGGTTCGGCAATGATCTGCGTGCCGGCAACTGCACGATCAGGCCGGGCGTCGAGGTCCCCACGAAAGCCACCAGTCCGAGGACTTGGTCCGTCAATGGCGTTGCCCGCGCCAATGCCCATCTCGTCAGCCGTGATGCGGAAGATAGGCCCGTCTATGGCGGCACGCCGGCCGATTTCGCGGTGGTGCAGGCGATCCGCGAGATGAAGGCGCGCGGTCTGCGTGTCACGTTCTCACCCTTCATCCTGATGGACGTGCCGCCCGGCAATTCTCTGCCCAATCCCTACAGCGGCAATGCCGGCGCTGTGGGCCAGCCCGCCTTTCCGTGGCGTGGTCGCATCACCTGTTCGCCGGCAGCCGGTCATGCCGGCAGCGTCGACAAGACCGGCGCTGCTGCCTCGCAGGTCGCGAGTTTCTTCGGCGCCGCCACGCCAACCAACTTTGCCGTCTCCGGAGAAACCGTCAGCTGGACGGGGCCGGCCGGCGATTGGGGCTTTCGGCGCATGGTGCTGCATTACGCCCATCTGTGCCAGGCCGCCGGGGGTGTCGACGCCTTCATCATCGGCTCGGAACTGCGTGGACTCACCACCATCCGCTCCGGTGCGTCGACGTTTCCGACCGTGGCTGCCCTCAAGAGCCTGGCCGCTGCTGTCCGCGCAATCCTTGGGCCGCACACCAAGATCGGCTACGCCGCTGACTGGAGCGAGTATTTCGGGCATCAGCCAAGCGACGGAAGCGGCGATGTCTTCTTCCACCTCGATCCGCTCTGGGCCGACGCCAATATCGACTTCATCGGCATCGACAACTATATGCCGCTCTCCGACTGGCGCGACGGGTTCGACCATCTCGACGCACAGGCCGGCTGGCCCGCCATCCATGACCGCGCCTATCTGCAGACCAATATCGCCGGCGGTGAAGGCTTTGACTGGTTCTACGCCTCCGAAGCCGACCGGATCAACCAGACCCGCACCCCGATCACCGATGGCGCTTACGGCAAGCCATGGGTGTTCCGGACCAAGGATCTGCGTTCCTGGTGGTCGAACCTGCATTTTGATCGCCCCGGCGGGGTGGAAAGCGGAACCGCCACGCCATGGGTGCCGCAGTCGAAGCCGATCTGGTTCACCGAGCTCGGCTGTCCGGCCATCGATCGCGGCACCAACCAGCCCAATGTCTTCGTCGACCCGAAAGCGTCCGAAAGTTCTGTACCCTACTTCTCGCGCGGCTGGCGCGACGATGCCATCCAGCGGGCGTATCTGGAAGCCACCTGGCTGTGGTGGGGCACGCCCGCGAACAATCCGACCTCTTCTGTTTATGGCGGTCGCATGGTCCATGTGCCGGAATGCGCCGCCTGGACCTGGGACGCGCGACCTTATCCATTCTTTCCGGAGCTGACCAATGTCTGGACCGACGGCCCGAACTGGCGGCTCGGCCATTGGCTGAGCGGACGGCTCGGCGCCGTGTCGCTGGCAGCGCTGGTGCGGCATCTGTGCCTGCGTGCCGGTCTGCCGGAATCCCGCATCGATGTCTCCGGCCTGTGGGGTGCGCTTGAGGGCTACGTCATCGGCGCGCTGGAATCCCCGCGTGCCTCCATCTCCAACCTCGCCCGTCACTTCGGCTTCGATGCCGTCGAGAGCGAGGGGAAAATCCGCTTCGTCATGCGCGGGCGTGCGAGCATCGCCAGCATTTCAGCCGACGCCATGGTTGCGCCCGGTCGGGACGAAGTGCTGGAACTCACCCGTGGCCAGGAGACCGAACTGCCGCAGGCGCTCAAATGGCAGGTGGCGCGCGCCGACGAGGATTACGATGCTGCCGTGGTGGAAGCCCGCCGCATCACCGTCGAGGCATCCCGCATTTCTTCCGAAACCTTCCCCTTTGCCGTACCGCCCGAAGAAGCCGAACGCCGCTGCCGTCGCGCGCTGATGGAAGCCTGGACCGGACGCGAGAGCGCCGTCTTCCGCCTGCCGCCATCGCTTCTGGCGCTCGATCCGGCCGATGTGATCCGGCTCGACCATGACGGTCGCCAGCTCGATTTCCGCCTCGTGTCCGTCGCCGATGCCGAAGCCCGGTCCATCGAGGCGATCCGTCAGGACCGGCAGGACTATGACCTGCCACCCGGCGCGGCACGACCGGCGACACCATCGAAGATCGTCGCCTTCGGTGCGCCGGAGGTGGTGATCCTCGACCTGCCGCAACTGACGGAAACCCACATCCCGCACCATCCGCTGATCGCCGCCCATGCGGTGCCATGGCCGGGTCAGATGGCGGTGTTCCGCAGCCCGGAAAATGACGGCTTCGAACTCGTCACCAGTTTCGGCACCCGCGCCCGCATCGGCACGCTGGTCAACGATCTCTGGTCCGGGCCGGCCGCGCGCTTCGACCATGGCAATGTGCTGATCGTCGATCTCGCCTTCGGCCGGCTTGAAAGCGTCACCGACATGGCGCTGTTCGGTGGCGCCAACGCGATTGCCGTGGAAAGCGCACCCAACGTCTGGGAAATCCTGCAGGCCGGATCGGCCGAACTGATCGCGCCCGGCCGCTATCGGCTGACGCGGCTCTTGCGCGGCCAGCGCGGCACCGAATGGGCGATGGCCAGTCCGGCACCTGCCGGATCGCGCATCGTCGTCCTCGACGATGCCCTTGCGGCCTTGCCAGTCGGCCAGGCCGATCTCGGCCTGCCCTTCAACTGGCGCATCGGCCCGGCTGCCCGCCCGCAATCCGATGACACCTATGTCGCAACCACCTTCGCCCCGCAAGGCATGGGTCTGCGGCCCCTCTCCCCGGTCCACCTCAAGGCGGTCCGCAACCCCTCCTCCGGCGACATCCTGCTGTCCTGGATCAGGCGCACTCGCGTCAGTGGCGACAGCTGGGTGGCCGAAGTTCCCCTCGGCGAAGAGGTCGAAGCCTACGACATCGAACTGCTCGATGGGGCGACAGTGGTTCGCACCATGACCACCGGCTCACCCTCCGCCCTCTACACCGCGGCCGAGCAGCTGGCAGATTATGGCACCCCCCTTGCCGGCCCCTTCACCTGGCGGGTGTTCCAGACCGCGCCGTCCCATGGCCGAGGCACACCGGCCGAGGCCATCTCCTCCATCCAAGGTTTGTGAACATGAACGACACGATCGTGGTGGACCTTGACGCGCGCGACAAGGTCCTCGACTGGGCCTTTGTGCTGGCGCTGGTCGCCAACGAAACCGGCATCTCCGTCGCCCAGATCACCGCCCCCACACGCGTCAGCGCCAAGGCCAGCCGGTCGCGCCAGCTGGCGATCTATCTGGCCCGGGTCTGCCTTTCTATCACCTTGACCGATATCGGCCGTCTGTTCGGGCGCGATCGCGCCACGGTCATCCATGCCTGCGCCCTGATCGAGGACCAGCGTGATGATCCGGCCTTCGACGCGTTCGTCACCAATCTCGAAGCCGCGATCGCCGAATGGCAACGCGGACGCTGCCGCCGAAGGGTGGCATGAGGAATTCCTCGGAAGAGGCTGGTGCAAGGTGGCAGACGTTGTATCGGTCGCCGCGCCGGTTGACACGTTCGTGATTTCGGCGTCCCTTCGGGATTGTCACGCCAGTTTCGTTGGTTAAGCTACTTGTCAAGGGATGTGCTGCATGGATGACGTCCGGCATAAACTGCAACACATCGTCGGCTCCTTGGACAACCCCAGGGCGGACATCCAAACGCTGCTTGACGAAGCGCTCGACGGCAACCTCCACTCCGCCCTGGTGCTGTTTGCGGCTGTCTTTCCTGGCTGGGCTATTGGCGATGGCATCGACCAACCGATCGGCAAATTCGTTGCCAAGCTGTACGCGCCAGATGACACCATCATCGAGGGAGAGGGCCAGACATTCCTCGCAGCGGTTCTGGACGCAATCATCCAGGGCAAGGCGCTGGCTGCCTGAAACGCATTGTCATGCGGGTCTACCAACGATAGGGAAGGATGCGTCCTTTAGAACCGCAAAGGGATGCAGGGCCGGCGCGCCACTGCCTTTTCCGGCGCGTCGGCCATCTTGTCCAATTTGCGAAATCAGCTATTCTGCCGGCGCGGCTATGACCTGTGGCCGCATGGGCCGGCGCTCCCCTCACCCCCAAGTGACAGGCGTCGGCCCGTTTATTCAGCTTCGCCATCGTCATCAGGTCGGTTCGAGCGCCCCTTTGCGGGGAGTTCGCTATCTCCCACCTCACTCGTCCCGCCAGGTAGCGTGTCAGGCGAAGCAAGCGTTTGAGCCGCCGCGATCACCACCATCGCAGGAACTTGCGGCGCTTTCGGGATTCTCTGATTGGGTCTGGTGATGGCGTGTGCGGCATCTCATAGTCGCCCGCTAGTCTATAATCATTCTTGGTGGTCATGAACACCGTGCTTCCGTGCAGACCCATCTGTTGTGAAGCGGGAATATTACAGGCGCGTAGTTCTCGTTTTGAGAAGATTTTGGTGAGGTCGAAATCTTTCTCTAGGCGCATCAATGCGCCGAGGTGCCGATCAAAATCTTCGACGCCCAACCATCTCACATGATCCCACTGACCAAACCGTTTCGTTGCATCCTCCTTTGAAAGAGGGCCGAGATACTCATCATAGTGACCCGGCATGAGAGGGGCGGCAAATACATGAACGCCGTCTTCCTTAAGCGCGCGAAATACATGAAAAAAGAAGTGCGCTAAACTGATCGGCAGGTGCTCAACAATATGTGAATGTAGGATGAGATCATAAGTGCCGGTTGCCAAAGTCTCCATATCGGTAACCACGTCAAACTGACGAACTTTTAGAAACCGGTATCCGTCTGGCGCGAGGTCGACAGGATCGTACCCCTCTGGGGTAAGTTCGGCAAATAAGGTTGCCAAGCCTTTCTCGGGCGCGAAGTGCAGGATTTTCATCCCTGGCCGGAGGAGTTTGTGATGGTCAAGAAGCAGCTTGATAATCCTGGTGCGCTCCAACGAATTGCAATTGGCACATCGCACTCCCGCTCTCGACCCTTGGTCCTGCCAATGGCTGGAACCGCATAGATTACAGGATGATGTTCTGACGCGCATGGCGTGGCCTTGGGTTCTCGCGAGTTAATCGGGCCGGCGCTCGGCACTAGGGGAGTGGGAAGCGGTGCGCCGGCCCGAGCGGCCATTGGAGCAACCGCGCCGGCAGCATAGTCATAATCGCAAGGCGGACAAGATCGACCGGCGCGGTCATGCCCATGGCCGTAGGGCCGGCGCGCCAGACTTGATAGTCGGTATGGCAACCGCGCGCCGGCCGCACTGGCGACGCGCCCGTCAATGCACTAAGGCGTCGTACGTAGATAACTGCGCCGACGGTTTATCAATATGCGGCCGGTTCGCCGACCTCTGGCGAACCGGCCGATTCGGTAATCTACGTACGACGCCTAACATTCCAACCGGACCCGTCTGTAGGGGCTGATCAAAGCAGTGGTGGGCTGATCATTCCCCATCTGCAGGATGACGACGCCTTCGTCGCGGCGATCAGCAAGCAGATGGAGGTGATGCTTGACCCTGTGCTGCGCGTCGAACTGTCGCAAGAGACTGCTGCCACGACACAAAGCTTCGCGAGGTCCTCAACGTAGAGATAATCGCGCGCAACGCTGCCGTCGCCCCAAATTTCAATCTTCTGTTTTTGGCGGTCGCATGGTCCATGTGCCGGAATGCGCCGCCTAGACCTGGGACGCGCGGCCCTATCCATTCTTTCCGGAACTGACCATCAGACTCTCAGACGAAAACTTGCGGCCTGGGATGATGACTTCCTCGCAAGCCTCATCGCAAAATGAACTCACCCGATTCCCCTGGGCAACAGGCTTGCCTCCGAATACTTGTCGGAGTAGATCACCCAACGGGCACCCGACTTGATTGTTGCGGATATATGCCTTTGCTGCGTCCAATCTGACTTGATCAAAATGACATTACCTTTTCTCGGCCATCCTGCCAGCTACCCTTCGTTCATCCCGCCGGCCTCTGCCTGGCTCAGACACGGGCCCTTTGCACAGTGGCTGGTACGGGCCGCACGCCCGCGGCGGATTGTAGAGTTGGGCACACACTACGGCTTTTCCTATTTCGCGTTCTGCGAAGCCGTAGCCGCAGCTGGATTGCAGACGGAATGCTTTGCCGTCGACACTTGGCAGGGTGACGAGCACGCAGGCCTTTACGGCGAAGAGGTCTACGATCGCGTCACCCAAGAAAATGTGCACTACAGTTTCAGCACTCTTCTGCGCAAGACCTTCGCCGAGGCGCTCAACGATATTGAGGACGGTTCGGTCGATCTGCTTCATGTGGACGGGCGGCATTTCTACGAAGACGTGAAGGAGGACTTCGAAAGCTGGATACCGAAGCTTTCGCGACGCGCCATCGTGCTCTTCCACGATACCGAGGTCCGCAACCGCGGTTTCGGTGTATTCCGCTACTGGGAGGAACTTGTCAAACAGTTCCCCGCGGTCAACTTCCCCTACCAGCACGGGCTGGGTGTGCTCTTCTTCGGAGACGAATTTACCGACGAGATCGCAGAGCTCGTGGACCTGCTTACCACCACCATGGGACGAGAGCTCGTTACAAGCTTCTTTACCCTCGCCGGTGAAAGGTTCTTCTTGGAACAGCAGATCACGGCGCTATTGGCACAAGTCGCCGGACTCGGTTCCGACGCACTTCTACCAGACTCCCCTGCCGCACCTATGCCACGCGAAATCCAGGCGTTGCCCGATCGTGTCATTTCCGTCATGGCCAAGCGCGACGCGATCTTTGCCGACAAGCTCTCGATCAAAGAGGGAGAACTCCGCAACAAGGACCGCTCTATCGCCGAATTGGCGGACGGACTGCGCCGGGCCCAGAAGCTCTTACGCAAACCTATGCAGTCTGCGCTTCGCCGAAATCTGGCGAAATTCGCAGTCAAGCACCTGTTCATGCTGTCAGACGAACAGCGCGACCGTCTAACCGCGTCGATCGCTAAGCGCGAATATCGCACGATGTTCGGACTTCTCGACCCGAAAGGTCAGTTCCGTCCTTCCGCCGCGACCACGCTTGCTGCTGTCGCCCCCCCCCCGGCACGCCTGGTGCCGGTCGATCCCAAATTCTCGCCAGAAGCATCCGAAGCCTGGAAGGCCACGCTGCGGGGGACGGTCGCACGTTTGGCGGCTGATCCACCGCTCGTCTCAATCATTATGCCAACGAAGAACCGCCTGCATGTCATTGAACATGCGATCCTCTCGGTTCTCGCACAGAACTACGGCAATTGGGAACTCATCATCGTCGACGACGGATCAAGCGACGGCACAGTAGAGGCAATCCCCGAACGCTGGACCGATCCGCGGATACGCTTGCTTCACACCGAAGGACGCGGCGTCTGCGCAGCCCGTAACACTGGCCTCAAAACGGCTCAGGGCGACATCATTGCCTATCTGGACGACGACAATCGCTGGCGTCCGGATTATCTTGAGATCACGTTGCTCGAAATGCTCCGCTCCGGAGCATCGTGCTGCTATTCGGCCGTGCGCAGACTCCACAGCGGCTTCGACAATCCCGAAGTCGCGGATACGCTTTGGGTCGCCTTCGACTTACCGCGGCTGAAACTCGCCAACTACATCGACCTTAACGTCTTCGCCCATCGCCGACACGTCTTTGAGGAGTTGGGTGGTTTCGACGAGACGCTGCGCCGAATGGTCGACTGGGACCTGATCATCCGCTATTGCGCTGTGCACCCACCCGCGCTCTGCAATTCGATTGGAGCTGACTACGACAATTCCCACAATGCCCAACGGATATCGGTCACGGAGCATATATCGTATCTGTTCGTTGTGCGAAACAAGCACATGATAGACTGGGCTGGGCTGCGCAGTTCGGTGGGTGCGCGCGACCCCGAACTCGTGTCAGTGATTATCTGCGTCTATAATAACCCAGAACTCACCGATAAATGCCTGACCTCGATCTTTCGACATGAGGCAGGCCTGCCGTTTGAGGTCGTCGTCGTCGATAATGGCAGCAACGCGCAGACGGTTGACCTGCTGCGTGACTGGGCGGAGCGCGAGCCGCGGATAAAACTGCTACTCAACCCCGAAAACATGAACTTCTCTCTTGGGAACAACCTCGGCTTTGCGATGAGTCGGGGCGAGAAGGTCGTGTTCTTGAACAATGATACTGAAGTGACGCCGGAATGGCTGCGCTCCTTGCTGGCCCCGCTCGAACGAGAAGAGATCCGGGCTGTGCAGCCAAAGCTCGTCTTCCCGGATGGGACAGTGCAGTCCATCGGGTTGATATTCAGTGATCACTCACCCTTTGCCTACGGTCTTTACACTGGTCGTCCGAGTGATGATCCGCTGACCGGGCGCCGGCGCTGGTTCAAAGCGCTGACCGCGGCCTGCATCGCGCTGCGCGCCAGCGACTTCGTCGAAGCCTGTGGCTTCGACCCACTCTTCGTCAACGGGCAGGAGGATGTCGACCTATGCCTGCGAATCGGTCAGGGCAAGCCGGTCTTCACCTGCGCGACGGACTCCGTTGTCATTCACCACGAGGGCAAATCCGAGGGCCGTGGCAAGGCCATCCCGGTAAACCGCGCCATCTTCGCCGAACGCTGGAGTGGCAAAATCATAGGTGATGATAAAGCGCATTACGACGCCGATGGCGTGGTCGTCGAGAGCTATGCGCCGAGTTCCATGCAACTTGCGAAAATGGGCCTCGCGACGCAAATCCCGAGGTTGGTATATCCCCGCCCGCCGGCGCCGGCATTAGCGGTGGGTGTCACCGCGCTTCGGCTTCGAATTCCTTGCCCACGTCCGCAGCTGAAAGACCGCTGGGGGGACTATCATTTTGCCGTTGCACTCGCCAAGTCGTCAGCCCGTCTCGGCCTTGAGACACGGATCGACTTCCTTGAAAGTTGGTCGGACCCAGCCGCGAAGGGTGAAGCGGATTTGGTGCTCCGCGGCCTTTCAATGTTCCCAACTCCCCCGGCGGGCAGCACTGGACCCCGCCTGATGTGGATGATCAGCCATCCTGACAAAGTCACCGAAGAAGAGATCGACGGCTATGACAGTGTTTTCGTCGCCTCGGACCACTGGGCAAGGGAACTGGGTAATCGCGGACTGAAGCCCACCATCCGCCCACTCCTGCAATGCACCGAGACAGAGCGATTCAATCTCGACGCCCGTATTGGAGCGCCGCGTCATGAGCGGCTCTATGTAGGAAACTCTCGCAAGATTCTGCGCAGCACTATTGCTAAGGCGATCGCGGAGGAGGTGCCGCTCGATATCTACGGCGAGATGTGGGAGGGACTGGCCCCTTCCGACTGGATAAGGGCTGAGAACGTAGCAAATATCAGGCTACCCGCCTACTACGCTGCTGCCGGCGTCGTTCTCAACGATCATTGGGACTCGATGCGAAGCTATGGCTTTGTTTCGAACAGGATCTTCGACGTGCTGGCGACCGGTGCACCGCTTCTGACCGACAGCGTGGCCGCGATGCCGGAGGAAGTGCGGGCCGCCTGCACCATCCTTGAGGATGGTGCATCGCTGCGAGCTGGGATTGAAGCGGCGAAGACGCGTCGCAGCCAGGCAGAGAGGGAAGAGATCGCGGACTGGATCACCCAGCAGCACAGCTTCGGTGCCCGGGTGCGCGAAATCTGCGCCGCCCTGCGTTAAGCGACACGGCGTTCCTCGGCTCAAGCCGAGGAAGCAGCCCCCTACCAGCCAAAGGCGCGTCAGATGACACAAGAAGCGCGATCCAGCGTCGGCTACGTCGAATCCATTGTCATATGTGGAACGACCCGCCAAGCAACGGCCCCAAGTCGACATGCATGCTATGACCTTTCCTGACGCTGCCTACATTATTCGCGATAGGTCTCGAAGCCTCGAAGGGAGAATATCTGGAGGTCTTCGTCACTCAGAAGCTGTCGGGTTGAGGGGTTTGAGGGCGCTCTGGTCACCAGCGGCCGTTCGTTATCCAGCGCGACTGCTCAGCCCACGTATGAACCCCCGCAACTTCGACCGCCGCGCGGCATTGAACAGGACATGCGGCAGGAGAAGCTTCGAGTATGTTGATTTCCGCTGAGAGCTGACCCGGGATTGAGGGATTTTTCCATTGAGAAGTGACCCATGTTTGAACCCACCCCTGCTGGTTGATTGCAGGGGACTTTGGAGTGATAGACATGGCGTTACTGAGCGTTATCCGACGCTGGCATCTGCGAGATGGACATTCGATCCGGGAGATTGCACGGCGCACGGGACTGTCGCGGAATACGATCCGCAAATACCTGCGATCAGGTGAGGTCGAGCCCCGCTTCAAGGCGCCGGAGCGGCCGAGCAAGCTTGATGCCTATGCCGAGCGGCTGTCTGCCTGGCTGAGGACGGAAGCAAACAGGCCGCGCAAGCAGAAGCGCACGATCAAGCAGTTGCACGCCGATCTGATGAGCCTCGGCTATGAGGGCTCATATGGTCGTGTCGCCGCCTTTGCGCGGGCCTGGAAGGAAGAGCGCCAGCGTCAGATGCAAACGAGCGGGCGCGGCACCTTCGTGCCGCTGGCGTTCGAGCCCGGGGAGGCCTTCCAGTTCGACTGGTCGGAAGACTGGGCGGTCATCGGCGGCGAGCGCACCAAACTTCAGGTGGCGCACTGCAAGCTCAGCTACAGCCGTGCCTTCATCGTGCGGGCCTATCCGCTGCAAACGCACGAGATGCTGTTCGACGCCCACAACCACGCCTTCCGGGTTCTGGGCGGCGTTCCCCGGCGCGGGATCTACGACAACATGCGCACGGCGGTCGACAGGATCGGCCGCGGCAAGGAGCGGCAGGTCAATGCCCGCTTCTCGGCCATGGCCAGCCATTATCTGTTCGAGACCGAGTTCTGCAATCCGGCTTCGGGCTGGGAGAAGGGACAGGTCGAGAAGAACGTCCAGGATGCGCGTCACCGGCTATGGCAGCCAATGCCGCGCTTTCCATCGCTGGAGGCCCTAAACGACTGGCTGGAGCAGCGGTGTCGGGAGCTGTGGCAACAGATTCCCCATGGCCTCCGACCCGGCACGATCGAAGACATCCGGGCCGAGGAAGCACGGTTCCTGATGCCCATGCCACGCCTCTTCGACGGCTTCGTCGAATACACCAAGCGGGTCTCTCCGACCTGCCTCGTCCATTTGGAGCGCAACCGCTACAGCGTGCCGGCGTCCTTTGCCAACCGGCCGGTTAGCCTCCGGGTCTATCCGGAGCGGATTGTGGTTGCCGCGGAGGGGCAGATCGTGTGCGAGCACCGCCGCATCATCGAGCGGTCGCATGACGGCCCCGGTCGCACCGTCTACGACTGGCGTCACTATCTGGCGGTCATCCAGCGCAAGCCCGGTGCTCTGCGCAACGGCGCTCCCTTTACTGAACTCCCCGAAGCCTTCAAACGGCTGCAGCAGCACCTGCTCAGGAAGCCCGGCGGCGACCGCGAGATGGTCGAGATCCTGTCGCTTGTCCTGCAACATGACGAGCAGGTCGTGCTGACGGCAGTGGAGATGGCCCTGCAGGCTGGCGTGCCGACCAAGGTCCATATCCTTAATCTCCTGCATCGGCTGGTCGACGGCAAGCCGATCACGGCACCCGTCGTGGATGCGCCGCAGGCGCTGAGCCTGGTCAAGGAGCCACAGGCCAATGTCGAGCGCTACGATGCGCTGCGCCAGGTTCGGGAGGTGCGTCATGCGTCATGATCCCGCCAGCGGCGCCATCGTCATCATGCTCCGGAGCCTCAAGATGCACGGCATGGCGCAGGCCGTCGCCGAGCTCACCGAGCAGGCTTCTCCCGCCTTCGAGGCCGCCATCCCGATCCTGTCGCAGCTGCTGAAGGCCGAGATGGCCGAGCGAGAGGTCAGATCCGTGGCCTATCAGCTCAAGAGTGCACGCTTCCCGGTCTATCGCGACCTGGCAGGCTTCGACTTCGCCAGCAGCGAGATCAATGAAGCCCTCGTGCGTCAGCTCCATCGATGCGAGTTCATGGGCGATGCCAACAATGTCGTGCTTGTCGGCGGCCCTGGCACCGGAAAGACCCACGTCGCCACCGCCCTTGGCGTGCAGGCGGTCGAGCATCACCGCAAGCGTGTGCGCTTCTTCTCCACCGTCGAGCTTGTCAACACGCTCGAGCAGGAGAAGGCCCAAGGCAAGGCCGGCCAGATCGCCAACCGGCTCGCCCATTCCGATCTCGTCATCCTCGATGAACTCGGATATCTGCCCTTCAGCGCGTCAGGCGGGGCGCTGTTGTTCCATCTACTGAGCACGCTCTACGAGCGCACCAGCGTCGTCATCACCACCAACCTCAGCTTCAGCGAATGGGCGACCGTCTTCGGTGATGCCAAGATGACGACGGCGCTGCTCGATCGCCTCACCCATCATTGCCACATCTTGGAAACCGGAAACGACAGCTTCCGCTTCAAGAACAGCTCAGCACAGGCCGCAACGAGCAAGAAGGAGAAAGCCGCCCCTTGACCAAAACCTAAGACCCAAACCATACATGAAGGCGGGTCACTTCTCGGCGAAAATCCCGGGTCAGCTCTCAGCGGAAATCAACAGCCAGTCGAGATCGTGGCTGACATAGGCTCGCCGCCGCTCGATCCGGCCGTGATCGGCGTCCGTGGTCTCGAAGACGGCCAGTTCGCCGCGGATCGCCGGATCGGCAAAATACTCCTTGACCATCCGGTGCAGCGCCGGGCGGTTGCTCTTGAGCCGAAGCAGATAGTCGCCGCCCCGATCGAGGATCAGCTGAGCCGTATCGTTCTGGCAATGGAGGGCGTCGGCGGTGACCAACTGACCCGTCAGGTCCAGGCAGTTCAGCAATGCCCGGGCCGCCAGGATCTCGCTGTCGCCCTCGCTCACCCGGAAGCTCTCCTGGCCAATCACCGTGTGCGTTGCCGAGGCAAAGGCGGTGACCACCGCCAAGGGGCAACGAGAGGCGGCCGTGTCGAACGAGCGCCGCAGCGTCTTTCCGTCGATCGCCACAACGCCGGCGCCCGCCGCCCCCAAATCCGTTACGAACCGGCCAAAGCACGCCGCAAACGCATCCGGGTCCAGAAGCCGGAAGATGCGCGAGAAGGTGTCATGGCTCGGAACGCCATTCTCCAGACGCAGGAATGCCCCGAACAGGTCCGCCCGATCAACCGCAAAGTCGGCGAAGTCCGAGCACGTCTCCGCACCGCATACCGCCGCCGTCAGTGCCATCACCAGCACCTCCAGCAGGTCATGACGCTGCGCATTGCCGGTGCGCGGATCGGGAAGACTTTCAAAGGCACGAGCAAACCAGGACATGAGACCCCCCAAATCAAGGAAGCCTCCCAAAGAATCAATTCCGGCCCAATCCGCCACTCCTTTTTTCAAATGCGATTCCCCTGCGAACTCTACCGGCAGGTGATTGCCAGTCGGGCCGGGCGGCGCAGAGATTGACCGTATCGATGAATTGGCGTGACAGGATTGGCGAAGCTGCGGAATCGACGCGTTCAACGGAGCAGCCTTCGCTCCAGAAAGGACTGCATGTCCCGCCGTCCGTCGGTAATGCAGTAAATGATCACATCATCCCCGACGGTGCGGTAAATCATCCGCCATGGCTTGTGATGCAACTCCCGATATTCAGCCATGCCAAGCCCGCCCAACTCCTTCGGGACATTTCCCCGCTCCGGGAATGCTTCAAGCGCAAGACACGCCGGCTCGATTTCGCCGAGAATCCGGTCGGCAGTCTGCACACCGTCACGACCGGCAATGAAGCGGTAGACATCTTCGAGATCCTGCTCTGCATCGTCCGCAAAGAGAACGCGGTGCGACATCAGGCTTCGGGCTTTGACAGCCGAGTACGAAGGCGGGCAAAGGCCTCAGTGGCTGGACGAACCTTTCCCTCCACGACTTTGCGGTTGGTGAGCGCCAAAACCTTCAACAGGGCCAGCGTCTCCTGGATTTCCTCATATTGCATAACATCCTGAAGCACGGCTTTTGCCTCACCGTGCAGCGTGATGACCACAGGCTGCCGGTTGTCTCCAAGCTGGCGGATGACTTCCGGCGCATGTGCCTTGAGATAGCTGATGGGCTTGACCTGTTCCGATAGCTTCATCAATTCGATCCCCTTTTGACCAGAATATGGACCGTTAATAGTCCATATGGAAGTGGCTTCGCTCGCGGCGCCAGTCCAGGGGGTAGGGACACAAGCGGTACTACAAACTGTTCGGTGACCCCGTGGCCACCTAGAGCAACCCCGTCTACCTGCCTGCCAGAGCATACACGACGCGTGCCAGATAATCCCGTGTGCGGAAGGATAAGGCTCCGAGCCGCTTGAAGGCCGGAATTTTGACACTGCCATAGTCCTGGCGGCTCCCCACAGTCGTAATGGATCGGCTCTCACCCTCGAAAGCAACGAGAGGATGGCGGGTGGTAAATGTTTCCACCCCGGTCGCCCAACCGCGATCGAGCGCCACGTCATAGGGCAGAGACATGGGATCGAGCTTTTGCAAAAGCTGTCCGGCCGCCTGCCGGGTCACGACGTAACACGCGGATGAGCCCTGCGGTCCATGCATGCAGCGGCCGTAGTCGTCACCCAGCCGCGAAGTGCCGTATCTGACGAAACCCTTGACGCGATGATTGACCAGTTTGAGGAGGCCCATGCTGGGGCGAGCCTCGAACAGCGCCCTGACACGCTTCTCCAGATCTCCGTTAAGGACGACATCGTCCTCGGCGATGACGGCCAGTTCGTCGCCATTCTCGACGATTTCAGCAAATGCCCTCAGATGGCTGCGATAGCAGCCATACTCGCCGGCAAGCGCGACCTTGCCATGATTGCGCCGAAACAGGCCCGCGTCGAACCCGACCCATGCATCGGGCGGAATTTCGGCACCGTCGACGGCAGCGACACGTCGGATAAGCGATTTCGACTGTCTGGCGCTCGCCGAGATTTTCTCCCATCGCTCCTTCGATCGATCGAGATTGATCACCAGTATGGGCAGCATCCGAGGTCTTTCAGTTCCAGGGTCTCGCGAACGGTCATGATTCAATGGCAGGTTGATATCCCAAGCCAGACCGGCCGTGAAGGCCGGTCTCCGGCAGATATGGCCTGGTGCGTCTCAACCACGGCGCAGTGATCACGGCTTTGCCGAGGCAAGGTCAGGGTTCCATTGACGCGCGCGCAAAGATTGCCAGTCTGCTGTCGTGAAAGACAACGGGGTTCGGAAGATTGGCAACGAGACGGAAACTGTCCCGCGACATTTTCAGGGCGCGGCTGGCGAAGAGGGAAGAACTCGAAGCGAAGATCGCCAGGCTGATCGGCGAATTGCTGAAGGAGCATGACCCGACCCTGCAGCTGCCCGGTGTCCGGACGGCATCGGAACTGGCCGCGCAGATCGCGGCGCAGATCGCCGTCCAGCCTCAATCCGTGCAGCGTTCCATGGCCGCGCTGGAGGATCATCTCACCGAACTGGCGACGGATTTCGTCGCCAATGTCGTGGAGACGGCACAGGGTTCGCTTGACCACGGCATCCGGCGCTTCCAGGCGGCCGCACCTTCCGAGCCCGACGGGCTGCAACTGCCCGATGACTGGGCCGGCCCCGTTGCAGGCCCCACGCTGATCGAAAAACATTTCGGGATCAATCGTTCCACGCTGCATCGATGGCACAAGCGCGGCGAGTGTATCGCCCTGAATGCCAGGACCAGCAAGAAGCCCGTTTTCCCGCTCAGGCAGTTCCTCGACGGACGCCCGGTCGATGGCCTCGCGGAGGTCATTGCCATCTTCAAGGATCAGCGGGATGCATGGCAGTGGCTTGTTGCGCGAAACGTTGCGTTGGGTGGCAATGCTCCGATCGATCTGCTGATCCAGGGCGAACAGCAGCCAGTCATCGAGATGGCCCGTCGTTCGAAAGCCTGAGAATCAAGAAAAGGGCCCGGCAGTTGCCTGCCGGGCCCTTCTGTTCAGACGGTGAAACCGATCTTAGAACGAACGCTGGAAGCGGAGGTAACCGCCCCAGAAGTCTTCCGAGTTGTCGAAGTCGTCCTTCGCGGAGACATAGGCAACTTCCGGACGGATGACGAAGCCCGGAACGATGTTGTAGCGAACGCCAACAACAGCGGCGAAGGTCTCGACGTCGTCATAGGAGAGCTGCACGTCGAGCGCGGCCTTCTCGGTGAAGCGGTACTGACCGCCGCCCCAGACGGCCCAGTCGCCTTCCCAAGTGGCGTAGTAGCTGCCAATTTCGCCGATATCGTTGTCGGCGCCGGTGAAGCCAGCCATCGCCCACAGGCTCAGAGCGTCGTTGACATTGACGTCGACGCGGACCTTGCCGGAGACTTCTTCATAGTTCGAGTCATAGGCGACGACGCCGGCGATCTTGCCCCAGCCCTGCGTCCACGAGGCGCCAGCCACGACATGCGGGACATAGGAGTCGAGCGCGCCGTCAAAGCCGTTGCCGTCTTCAACACCGAGCGTGGCGGAGAAGCCGTTGCCGGCGTCGAAGGTGTAGGCGATGTAGTGCGACTTGCCCGGCGTGAAGTTGACGAGGTCGTCGTTGACGACGGTGCCGGCCGAGTCGGTCAGCGATTCGAACAGCGAGTCGGAGTAGGCGACGGTCAGGCCACCGAGCTGGATGATGGCATGGTCGATGTTCCAGCGATTGCCGCTCGTGGTTTCGCTGTAGAGGAAGGCATCCTGGTCATCAAACACATTAACCGCATTGATGCGCTCGTTGAAGTTCAGGGCGATGTAGCCGCGCAGGGTGCCGTATTCGGTCTCGGCACGGGCATCCATGTTCACCTGGACACGCATCTGCTTGAAATAGGTGTCGTTGGTGTCGATGGTGCCGTCGGCAAGGGCGGCTCGAATATCCCCGTCGGTAGCACCAGGATTGTCACGGACAAAGTCGGCAAGGTCCTTCTTGTCGACGACGTCGTTGTGACCGAACAGGTCGCCCACGCCGACGTCGTAGCGCAGATAGCCGCCGACCTTGAGGCAGGTCTCGGTGCCCGGGATGTAGTAGTAGCCAGCGCCGTAGACGTCGCAGATGCGGACGTATTCAGCGGGTTCCGGCTCGGCGACGACGATGGCGTCGGCGGCGCGCGCACCGGAAACTGCGACGAGGGCCGCAGCGGAGCCGAGAAGCAGGCTCTTGATGTTCATGTGTCTCTCCAGTCCAAAACTGAATGGTTTCTTGGTTGCCCGAGGGCAGTGATTGAAAAGATCGTGCGAGTCGCCCCTCTTTCCGGCTTGATTGATTTCCCACCGGGGCGATTCATTCAAGCCGAATTTGCCTCGTCAGGCTCCTGGCCGCCGCCATTCGGGAGGGCATGTGGCAATTTTGACACGATTGAGGCGGCGGCCTTAACAATGTGGTAAGGATTGACGTCGCCTGAACCGCTGGACCACGCGGCAGCATTATGCTTGTTTGCGGCTCTCGATCTCCAGTCGAGACGGGGCTTCGTGGGCCGTGCATTCCCTGCGACGCCGACGAAGCCCCACCCCTTGCCTTCCCGCATCAAGACGATCGCCTCCGGGCGACGCGCTCAGGGCTTGGGCGGATCGGTATCGGACTTCTCTGTCCGAGCCATGCCCGGAAATGGGTGATGAGGTCGATCAGGCGGCGCGGTTGGCTGATGCCGCCGGGTCGGCGCCACCGTCGGTGAACTGACGCCGGAGATGACCGTCGGCCACCGATTTTCACCCTTTTTCAGAGAGGGCACGGGTCCAGTTCGCTTCCCACTACCATTTTTTAAGTTTTTGATTTTACACGAAAATTGACCGGTTAACAGGCTCGGAAAGCTCCGGGCCGTACTTCGTTTCATGCCAATATGCGTGGGAATGCCACGGTACGGACTTCCCATTCGGCCGGCCGACAACGGCCGCCGCTTCATGCAGGCCCGCCTTCCGTTGGATTTGTGCCGCCTTGTTCCGGAAGGCGGTGCCGCCTACTCCCTGCGATAGGGCATCATCAGCGCGTCGGGCTGGTTGGCCTTGCCCAGAAGGCCCGACATGGCGATCACCGTGAGCAGATAAGGCAGGGCCAGCAGCAATTGCGGCGGCAGGCCGACCTGGAACAGTTGCAACGACAGTTGCAGCGCGTCCGCGGCGCCGAACACCAATGCCGCCAGTGCCGCCTTGTACGGGTTCCAGCGGCCGAAAATCACGATGGCGAGCGCGATGAAGCCCTGGCCGGCAATGATCGTTTCGCGGAAAAGGCCGACCTGCGCGAGAATGAGATACGAGCCCGCCGCCCCGGCAGCCGCGCCGGATATCAGCACGCCGACATAGCGCATGGCCGATACGCTGATCCCGGCCGTGCTCGCCGCACGGGGATTTTCCCCGACCGCGCGCAGCCTCAGCCCGAGCTTGGTGCGGTAGAGCACGAAGCCGGCCACGGGCACCAGAAGCATGACGGCATAGAGGAACACCGTATGCCTGAACAGGATGGGCCCAAGCAACGGAATCTCGGACAGGAACGGTATGGCGATCGGCTCGAACATGACGATTTTCTGCGGCCCCGAAACCCCGCCCATGAAAAGCCGGTAGAAGTAGCTCGCCAGGCCGAGCGCCAAGATGTTGAAAATGATGCCGACAACCACCTGGTTCGCCTGCACCGAAACATACATCCAGGCCAGGAACAGGCTGGCGGCAAGGCCGGCCAGCATGGCCGCCAGCAGGCCCATCACCGGGCTTCCGGTCTGCAGCGCGACCAGGTAGCTGGCGACCGCGCCGATCAGCATGGTGCCTTCTATGCCGACATTGAGGATGCCCGAGCGCTCGGCGAAGATCTCGCCCAGGGCCGACAGCAAAAGCGGCCCGGCAAGGCGCACGGCGGCCGCCAGCCAGGCGACGAGAAAGGTGGAGAGGACGAGATCCGATTCCATCTACTTCCTCCCGGCTTCCGTCATGATGACACGACCCGGCCGGCACGGGGTCGAGGGCCATCTGATCGCGTAGTAGCGCAGCAGGTCGCTGGCCAGCACGAAGAGCACGATCAGGCTCTGGACGATGAAGATCACCGAAGCCGGCAACCCCGCCTGCCGCTGCATGGCGTCGGCGCCGACCGACATTCCGGCATAGAGCAGGGCGGCAATCACCGCGCCGAGCGGATGGAGCTTGCCCAGCAGCGCCGTGACGATGCCGATGAAGCCGGTGCCTTCGGACAGGCCGTCGACCAGCCTGTGGTGCACGCCGAGCACCTCGACCATGCCTGCGAGCGATGCCAGCCCGCCGGCCAGCAGGGCGGCGATGATCTGCCGGCTGCCGACATTGATGCCGCCATAGCGCGCCGCCTTCGGGTTCAGCCCGGTCACCACCAGCTCGTAGCCGACACGGCTGCGAAGCAGCAGCAGCCACACCGCAACCGCCGCAACCATGGCGATCAGGATGCCGGCATGGGCCCGCGTTCCCTCCAGTATCACGGGCAGCCAGGTCTCCTGCGGCAGGCGCGGGCTGGCCGGCAGCTCGCCCTTCGCCCGCAGCGGTCCCGACACCAGATATTGCACCAGGAAGATGGCGATATAGTTCATCATCAGCGAGGTGATGACCTCGTTGCCGCCGAAACGGCTCTTGAACAGGCCGACGATTCCCGCCCAGACGGCACCCGTCAGCATCGCGACGAGAACGGCCAGCGGCAGGAAGACGGCAAAGGGCAGCGGCCCGATCGCACCGCCCTCGGCAACCTGGAGCGAGAACCAGGTGGCGCTGGCGGCCCCGACCAGCAGGCAACCCTCGAAGCCCAGATAGGCAAAGCCGGTACGCCAGGCGCAGATCGTGCCGAGACCGATGAGGATCAGCGGCGCGGCCTTGACCAGCGTGAAGCCGAAGCCGCGCCACGTGGCGAAGCCGGCCTCGAACAGCGCCCCATAGGCCTGGAACGGATTGGCGCCGAAGGGCAGGAACAGAAGCCCGCCGATCACCAGCGCCAGCACCACCGACAGACCGGTCGCAAGCGCCACCGCGGTGAAGGACGCCGCCGGCGTGGTCCGGCGCTCGATCAGTTTCCTCATGATGCTTTCTCCAGATCGGCGTCAGCCTGGCCGGCGCCGGCCATCATCATGCCGATCGAGGCAAGCGAGGCGTCCTTTGCCTCGACGATGCCCATGATGCGGCCCTCATAGATGACGGCGATGCGGTCGGCGAGGTTGAGGATCTCCTCCAGTTCGGCGGAAATCAGCAGGATCGCCTTGCCGGCATCGCGCTGGGCGATGATCTCGCGCCAGACCGCCTCGATCGCGCCGACATCGAGCCCGCGCGTCGGCTGCTCGACGATGATGGCCGCCGGGTCGCGCATCACCTCGCGGCCGAGGATGACCTTTTGCAGATTGCCGCCAGAAAGCTTGCCGGCGATGTAGGCAGGGTTTCGCGGCCGGACATCGAAGCGCTCGATCAGCCCCGAGGCGAAGCCGGCGATCTTCTGCTCGTCCATCAGCCCCATGCCGTTGGTGAAGGCACCCTGGCGGCCGAGAATGGCGTTGCGCCCGATCGACAGGTCGGTCAGGGAGCCGACATGGCGCCGGTCGGCGGGCACATAGGCAAGGCCGTGCCGGTGGTGTTCCGCCGGCGATGCGCATGTCAGGTCGATATCGCCCAGCAGCACCCTGCCCTGCCGCACCGGCCTGAGGTTCATGATGGCCTCTGCAAGCTCGGACTGGCCGTTTCCGTCGACACCTGCGAGGCCGAGAATCTCGCCCTCGCGCACCGTCAGATCGACACCGGCGACGGCGCTGTGCCCACGATGATCGGCGACATGCAGCCCCTCGATGCGCAGCACGTCCCTGCCCGCCGGCCGCGCGGCCTTGCTGGCCCTCAGTGACACGTCGCGGCCGACCATCAGCCGCGCGAGCTCGTCCTCCGAGCTTTCGGACGTCTTGACGGAGGCCACGACCCGGCCGTCGCGCATGATCGTCACCCGATCGCTGATGGCCATGATTTCCTTGAGCTTGTGGGTGACGATGACGATGGAGCGCCCATCGGCCGCAAGCTCGCGCAGCACACAAAACAGCGCTTCGGTCTCCTGTGGGGTCAGCACCGCCGTGGGCTCGTCGAGAATGAGCAGGCGCGCGTCACGGTAAAGCAGCTTGAGGATTTCGACACGCTGCTGCACGCCCACCGGCAGGTGCTCCACAAGCTGCCAGGGATCGACCTGAAGGCCATGGCGCTGTGAAAGCTCCTTCAGCCGCACCGCCGCGGCCTTGAGGTCGACCATCGGCCCCTTGCCGGCATCGAGGCCCATCACCACGTTCTCCACCACGGAGAAACGCCGCACCAGCATGAATTCCTGGTGGATCATGCCGATGCCACGGTCGATCGCATCGCGGGTGTGGCGGATGCGCGCCGGCTGGCCCTCGATCAGGATCTCGCCAGAATCCATGGCATACTGGCCATAGACGATCTGCATGAGCGTGCTCTTGCCGGCACCGTTCTCGCCCAGCAAGGCATGAATCTCCCCGCGCCCGACATCGAAGTCGACACGGTCGTTTGCCACCACGGATGCAAATCGCTTGACGATCTGCCGGGCGGTCAGGAACGGCGCCATCTTATCCTCCCTGCAACGGTGCCAGCTTCCCCTCGGCTCTCATGGCCGAAAAGGCCCGCCCGGCCTATAGCCGAACGGGCCTTCGATATCACGGCACGAGCGCGGCCACGTCGATGCTGCCCTCGCCGAGCTCTGCCCATACAGCCTGGAATTTCTGCCAGTTGTCATCCGACACGAGACCGGGATTGTAGTCGCCCATCGATGCTGCCCTGGGCGCCCACATCTCCGTCACCTTCGGCTTCCACTCGACGCCGCCCTCGAAGCTTCCGTCGGCGACCGAGCCGGCCACTTCCTTGACCATCCAGGCCAGGTTCATCACGAAGCTGGTGGCCATCTTGTCGGGTGCCAGTTCGGTCTGGTCCGAATAGCAGCCGATGACCGTCGCGCCGCCGGACACCGCGCCCTGGATGGCGCCGAGACCGGTGACGTTGGCGCCATGCCAGATGACGTCCGCGCCATTAGCGACCATGGTCTCGGCCGCCTCCTTGCCGCGCGCCGCATTCTCATAGTCGCCGGTCACGACGCCGAGGCCCCTGATGGCGGGCACGGCTTTCTCGGCACCGGCGATGAAGCACTTCATCATCCGCTGCTGGGTCGGGTTGTCGCCGCCACCGACGAAGCCGACGGCCTTGCCGTTCTTCGAAATCAGCGCGGCGAGCGTGCCGGCGCCATAGGCGGCAGGGAAATAGGCAAGGTCGATATAGCGCACATTCTCCGGCACCTCGCCCTCGGGCTTGAAGGTGGAGGCGAAGAACTTCTGGTCGGGATAGTCCGGCGCGATCTCGATGAACGCACTGCCGAATTCGAAGCCATGGCCGATGATGAGATCGTATCCGTCATCGGCATAGCCCTGGACCACCTGCGGAATCTTGGCCTGGGTGACGTTCTCGGCGTAGGCGACCTCGAAATTCCCGGTCTCGCCCAGCGCCGTCAGGCCCTCGTAGGCCGGCTGGGCCCATCCCCCGTCGGTGATGGGCCCGGTCATGATCAGGGCGACGCGGACGGGGTCCGCGGCGGCCGAACGCTTCACGGAACCCGCCAGCCCCAAGGCTGCCGCGGATGCCGTCAATGCGGTGTGCTTGAGAAAATTCCTGCGTGTCAGCATTTCGAACCCCTCTTTTGTTGGTGTTGGCAAGACTGCAGGCTTCCAGCGGCTTCTATCCGGCGCGGCGGGCCAGCAGGTTCTCCTTGAGCGTCTTGAGGAAGGGGATGTCGTCGAGCTGGTCCTGCTGCACCACGTCCCAGGCCACGCCGGTGGGCTGCGGATAGGGCGAGCGGGTCTCGATGACCTCCTTCTCGGTGACGATCCAGTTCAGCGCCGAATCGTGCTTGAGCATGATGATGCGGTCGTCGTCCACCACCTGGGTGGAATGGACGGTGGTGACGATCGGCGTGTCCGGCGAGACCTTGCCCAGTTCGCGGAAGATGCCGAGCTCGAGGTCGGCAAAGCCGCCGCCCTTGCCGGTGCGTCCGCCCTGCCGGGTAACGCCGACGCAGCCGACGATAACCACATCGAGCTCCATCATGTCCTCGAACGCCACCGGCTCGCCATGCTCGACCGCGCCCTGGGACGTCGCGGCCAGCTCGAACTGGACGTTGTTCTTCGCCAGCTTCTCGGGATCGAGCAGCACGAAGGGGAAGCCTTTCACCAGTTCCGGCACCGGCGTGTAGAGCAGCTTGCCGTCATAGAGGGCACGCAGCCTGGCCGGAATCTGGGGCGGGTCGGGATTGCACTTGACCACCTTGGCCTTCTTCCAGAAGGACAGCTCCGACAGCCGCTTGGCGGCCTCGTCGGCGCCGACGAAATTGGGGATGCGGCTCCACACCGGGCCGACATTGTAGTTGCCGCGCTCAAGCGCCCCCCAGACCTCTTCGCGCAACACGTCCTTGTCGGTGTTGCGGCCGGCCCATCGGCCGAGCTTCTCCGTTTCGCTAACCTGCATGTGAATCTCCTGTTTCCATCGTGTCGAGGCCACGGCCGACGGCCCGAATTGGTCACTGCAGCAACAGGAGAAAGGTGGCACCCCCACCCGCATATCGAAAGTGGCATGCAGCGAAAGAAGTTTATATCGATTCGATTATAGTACTGCGGCCGGACGGGTCGCGAGGGCGCGCGCCACCCCGATGATCTGGTTGCGCAGCCAATTGTTCTCGGGCGCGGCATGGGCCCGCTCATGCCACAGCAGGTAGAACCGCATCTTGCCGAACTCGGCGGGCGCGTCGATGGTGCGGATCGGCAGGAAGGCCGAATAGTGCTGGGCGAAATGGCGGCTGCTGGTGAAGACGAGGTCGGACGACAGCAGCACATAGGGCACGAGGTTGAACTCCGGCACCATCACCCGGATATCGCGTTTCAGCCCCAGTTCCGCCAGCCGCCCGTCGATCGGTCCCGGATCGGCCGAAGACATCGGCACCGGCGCCAGATGCTCCACCTCGAGATACCGGGCCATGGAAAGCGATTGCGCCGCCGCGAGCGGGTGCTGCTCGCCCATCAGGCAGACGATGTCGTCGGCCATGAGATGCACGGTCTTCAGGTTCTGCGGCGGGCTCGGCCAATTGCCGATGACGGCATCGAGCTCGCCCCGCTCCAGCGCCGCCGCATAGTCGTAGCCCTGCTCGATGGAGCGGATGGTCAGCCGGATTCCCGGCGCGGCCGTCCGCATCTGCGCGATCAGCCGGGGCAGGAAGAACGCCTCCATGCAATCGGCGGAGGCGATGTGAAAGGTCCCGCTCGCTTCGGCCGGCACGAAGGTCCTGGCCGGGCTGACGACCTGCTCGATACCGGCAAGCACGGCGCGGATGGGCTCGACCATGCTTCTCGCCCTTTCGGTGGGCACCAGCTTCGCGCCGCTGCGCACCAGCAGCGGGTCACCGACCAGTTCGCGCAGGCGCTTGAGCACCAGGCTGACATAGGGCTGCGACTGGTTCAGGATCTCGGCCGTGCGGGTGACGCTGCACTCCTCGATCAGCGTCAGCAGAATGCGCAATTGCCGGGCGTCGATTTGCTTGTCTTCGGACTTGAGCACGCGGGTCTCCGAAAGCCTGGCGATCTAAATGACACTCCCGCCAGGTCATGGCAATGCGAAGCGCACTCGTATCACCAACCCGCATGGACCCTGCCTAAGCAGCCTGCAAGACAGGACCGCCTGCGGCATCACCGTGGAGGCAATGCCGCAGGCATGGGTCGAAGGTCTGGCGTCACCGCTGATAGGCGAGTTCCGGTACGTCCAGCGGCCGGATCAGCATCGCCGAAACCATCGAGACCAGCGCCGCGAACACGACATAGCCCGCCAGCAGCCAGGGCGTGCCGTCTCCGAAGTCGATCAGGTAGGTCGCGATGATCGGCGTGATGCCGCTCGCGAAGATTCCCGAGAACTGGTAGACGAAGGAAATGCCCGTATAGCGGACCTTCACGTCGAACAGGTCCGAAAACAGGGCCGCCTCCGGGCCGTAGCACATGGCATAGATGATGCCGAACGGCACGACCAGCGCCAGCCCGATCCACAACAGGTTGCCGCTGCCCATCATCATGAAGGCCGGGAAGGTCACCAGCGCCAGAAGCAGGCTGCCGATGGCATAGGTCTTCGGCCGTCCCCAGTGGTCCGACAGCTTGCCGAAGACCGGGATCGACACGACCATGACGATTGCCGACAGGCACACCAGCACCAGCGCGGTGGTGCGCTCGACATTCGCGTATTTCGACAGGTAGACGATGGAGAACACCGCGAAGACGTTGAAGAACACGCCGTCGATATAGCGCGCGCCCATGCCCAGCAGGATGTTCCTGGGATATTTGCGGATCATCTCGGAAAAGGGGATCTTGACCTCCTCCTGCTCCTCCTTGACGGCGGCGAAGGCGGGTGTCTCGGTCACCTTGAGACGGATGTAGAGCCCCACGACGATGAGCACGATGGAGCCGACGAAGGCGACGCGCCATCCCCAGGCCATGAAGGCTTCGTTGGGCAGCAGGCTGAGAAGCGCCACGACGCCCGACGACAGGCACAGGCCGAGCGCCAAGCCGATCTGCGGGATCGAGGCATAGTAGCCGCGCTTGTTTTCCGGCGCGAACTCATAGGCCATCAGCACGGCGCCGCCCCATTCCCCGCCGATGCCGATGCCCTGCGCGATGCGCAGGATGAGCAGGGCTATGGGTGCGGCGACCCCGATCTGCGCGTAGGTCGGAAGCAGGCCGATCAGGACCGTCGCGACGCCCATGATGAGGATGGTGAGGACCAGCATCTGCTTGCGCCCTATCCTGTCCCCGAAATGGCCGAAGACCACGCCACCGAGCGGCCGGGCGACGAAGCCCACGGCAAAGGTCGCATAGGCCAGGACGGTCGAAACCAACGGGTCGGTGGTCGGAAAATAGAGCTGGTTGAATACGATGCCGGCAACGACGCCGTACAGGAAGAAGTCGTACCACTCGATGGTCGCACCGATCAGCGACGCGAATACGACTCGCCTTACTTCCTTTTCACTTTCGGTTCTTTGTTTCTTGATCATGGCTCTCCTCCCATTGGCCAGAAACCTATTCCTTGAGAAATTCGGGCAATCTCTCCCCGATCATGATTGCCGGCAGGTTGGTGTTGCCGGACACGATGCGCGGCATGACCGAGCAATCGGCGATCCACAAATTGCCGATCCCGCGCACCTTCAGGTCGGGGCCGACCACCGCGAGCGGGTCGTCCTCGCGCCCCATGCGGCAGGTGCTGGTGGGATGGAATATCGTGGCGCCGTTGCCGCGCGCGAATTCGAGGATGTCCTCATCGCTCTGGGCTGACGGGCCGGGCAGTTCCTCGCCCTCTATCAGTCCTTTCAGCGGATCGGTCGCGGCGATCCGGCGGGCGAGCCGTATCGCCGCCACGGCCGCCTTCCGGTCGTTTTCCTCGGACAGGTAATTCGGGTGGATATGGGGCTGGTCGCCCGGATCCGCCGAAGCCAGCCGTATCTGCCCCCGGCTTTCGGGGCGCAACTGGCACACGGACATGGTGAAGCCGGAAAAGGGGTGCACCTTGCCGCCGGCCATGTCGGCCGAAAGCGTGGCGACATGGAACTGGACATCGGGACGGTCCGAGCCCGGCGTCACGCTGGTGAACAGGGCGCCCTGGTTGATGCCGACCGCAAGCGGGCCGGAGCGCGACAACAGCCACTGCAACCCGATCTTGATCTTGCCCGGAAGGCTGTTGAGATCGTCATTGGTGGTGATGGGCCGGTTGCAGCGGAAGATCAGCCGGAACTGCAGATGGTCCTGCAAATTGCCGCCCACGCCGGGCATATCCGCCAGGACATCGATGCCGTGCTCCTTCAGATGCGCGGCCGGACCGAGACCGGACAGCATCATCAGATGCGGGGTATGCACGGCCCCCGCCGACAGGATCACGCCTTTTCGCGCGTCCATGCGCAGCGTCTTGCCGTCGCGCCGATAGTCGATGCCCTCGGCGCGGCGTCCCGCGAACCGGATGCGGGTCACCCTTGCGTCGGTCACGACGGTGAGGTTGGCGAGCCCGCGCGCCGGGCGCAGATATCCAACCGCAGCACTGCTGCGCAGACCGCTTCGCGTGGTGAGGTGGTAATAGCCGGCCCCCTGCTGGTCCGGCCCGTTGAAATCACTGTTGCGGGGGATGCCCAGATTGCCCGCCGACGCGATGAAGGCGTCGATCAGCGGATGGCCGCGGCGGATGGGGTCGACACGGATCGGCCCGGACTTGCCGTGATAGTCCGGATTGACATCGTCCGTGAACGTCTCGGACTTCCGGAACCACGGCAGCACCTCGCGGAAGCTCCATTGCTTCCCGCCATATTCGGTCCACTCGTCGTAGTCCTGCGCCTGTCCGCGAATGGCGATGAGGCCATTGATGGACGAACAGCCGCCGAGCACCTTGCCGCGCGGCCAATAGATCGGGCGGCCGTTCATGTTCGGATCGGGCTGCGTATAGAGCTTCCAGTTGACGCGCTCGTCCCACATGGTCTTGCCATAGCCCAGGGGGAGATGGATCCAGGGACTTGTGTCCCGGGGGCCGGCCTCGATCAGGGCGACGCGGAACCTGCCGTCTTCGGAAAGCCGCGCCGCGACCGCGCAGCCTGCCGAACCGGCACCGATCACGATGTAGTCGTATTGCGCTTCGCTCAATTCAACTTCCTCCCACCGCCAAAAGCCGGCAAAGAGGCATCGTGTGTCAAAACTTTATGAGTTCGTTCGTCTCACTGGTTGAGATCATGACAAAAATATGCAGGATTTTTTCATCGAGATTGTTTGCTGTCTCACTGGATGAGACAAGGAGGCACCATGAACGCGCAGGCCGATCCCTCAAGTTCCGCCATCACCCGCAGCCTCAACATCATCGAGCTGATCGGCCTGGCGGACCGTCCGGTCACCTTGCCGGAGCTGGCCGGGCATATCGACATGCCGAAGGCCACGTTGCATCGCCTGTGCCAGCGGCTGGTGGACGAGGGCTTCCTGTTCCGCGAGCCCGACGGGCGGCATTACTCGGTCGGGCCGCGCCTGTTCCGCATGGGCCTCAGCATCGTGCGGCTGGGGGTCGGGACCCAGCGGCACGCGATCCTCCAGCAGGTCGTGGACATCACGGGAGAGACCTGCAATTTCGTGACGCGAACCGGCACCGAAGCGATCTACCTGGCCCGCGTCGAGGCCAACTGGCCGCTGCGCGTGCATCTGGAGGTGGGCTCCAGGGTTCCCCTGCACTGCACGGCCAGCGGCAAGCTGTTGCTGGCCCACATGGACGAACAGCAGCGACAGAAGCTTCTGTCGCTCGTGACTTTGGAGCGGTACACCCCGACCACCCTGAGCGCGCCCGAGGCGCTGGAGTCGGAATTCGCCGCCATCCTGCGCAACGGCTACAGCACCGACCGGGAGGAATTCATGGTCGGGCTCATCGCCATCGCGGTGCCGGTCCTGGACCGCAACGGGCGGGTCGTGGCCTCCCTCGCCTGCCATGCTCCCAAAGCGCGGATGAGCCTTGAGAAGGCAAAGCGCTACATCCCCGTGTTGCAGGCCGCCTCGCGAAAGCTGTCCCAGACCTTCTGAGCGTCAGCGCAGCCCGGCGGCCACCAGGGCGCTGGCGCCGGAAAGATCGCCCAGCTTCTCGCCCGCTTCGATGCGGCCGCGATTGCGGTTGGCGCGCGCCTGCCGGGCTGCACCTTCCTCCAGCACCTGCGGCGCCTCGTCCGGCGGCAGAACCAGCACGCCGCAATTGTCGAGCATCACCACATCGCCGGGCAATACCGGCACACCGCCGCACGACACCGGCTTGTTGAGGCTGCCACCGAGATCGTTGAGCCTTGTGGTGATGCCCGAAATCCCGGTGCAGAACACCGGCAGGCCCACCTCGACGATCTCTTCGGCGTCGGTGCACGGTCCATCGAGAACGACGGCGATGGCCCCCGCCACTTTGGCGGCGAAAGCCACGCCCCCACCCAGGCAGGCGTGGCGGGTGTCGCCCAGACGGTCGATGACCAGCACGTCGCCCGGTCTCACAACTGACAGGGCGTGGTGCAGAAGCGTCGAATCCGTGGCAGGAATCGCCACGGTGATGGCGGTGCCGACAAGCGTATGCCCAAGCGGCGCAAGGGGGCGCAGGCGGTGGCTGACGAAGCCGCGATGGCGAAAATGGCCGATGGTGGCGATCTCCACCGCCCCCAGTCCCTCGATAAGCGTCTGGTCGATACGGTTCGGCTCGGCGCCGACATGGTATTTCTGCATGGGCTGGTTCCTTTATTCGCCCGCCGGCAGCGGCGGGATATCCGGGGCATTTTGCCAGTCGCGTCCCGGAACGGCCGCCAGCAGCGCGCGGGTATAGGGCTCGCGCGGCGCGGCGAAAAGCGTGGCGGGCTCGGCCTCCTCGATCACCTTTCCCTGCCGCATCACGGCGATCCGGTCGCAGACCCGCGAGGCGACCCGCAGGTCGTGGGTGATGAACAGCATGCCGAACTTCAGCCGCTCCTGCATCCTCGCCAGCAGGTCGAGGATCTGCGCCTGCACGGAGACATCGAGCGCCGAGACGCTTTCGTCCGCGATCAGCAATTCGGGCTCCACCGCGAGCGCACGCGCGATGCAGATCCGCTGCCGCTGGCCACCCGAGAATTCATGCGGGAAACGGGAAGCGGCGGATCGGTCGAGACCCACGGCTTCCAGCAGATCGAGAGCCCGTTCGCGTGCCTTGTCGCGGGACAGGCCGTGGATCATCGGCCCTTCCGCGATGGCGGAGCCCGCCGCCTGACGGGGATCGAGGGCGGTATAGGGGTCCTGGAACACGATCTGCACCCGGCGGCGGGCCGCGCGCAGCGCCGCGCCCTTCAGTCCTGTGAACTCTCCGCCGGAAATGATCACGTCGCCGCTGTCCGGCTCGATCAGCCGGATGACGCATTGCGCCAGCGTGGACTTGCCCGAACCGCTTTCGCCGACCAGCCCCACCGTCTCGCCGCGGCGGATGGCAAGGTCGACATCGTCCACCGCCCGCACCTCGCGCGCCGTTCCGAGGATGCTGCGTGTGCGGAACAGCTTGTCGATGCCGGTCGCTTGCAGCACGGCCTCGCCGAGACCGGGGCGCGAGCGCCTCGGCTCCAGCCTCGGCACGGCCGCCAGAAGCTTTTTGGTGTATTCGGCCTGAGGATTGGACAGCACCTGCGCCGCCGGGCCGATCTCGACCAGCCTGCCATGGCGCATGACGGCCACCCGGTCGGCGATCTCGGCCACGACGCCGAAGTCGTGGGTGATGAACAGAATGCCGGTGCCGTGTTTTTCGCGCAGGTCCAGCATCAGCTTCAGGATCTGCGCCTGCGTGGTCACGTCCAGCGCGGTGGTCGGCTCGTCGGCGATCAGCAGCGCCGGGTCCAGCGCCAGCGCCGAGGCGATCATCACCCGCTGGCACTGGCCGCCGGAAAGCTGGTGCGGATAGGCGCCGAAGATCTCTTCCGGGCCTGGCAGGCGCACCTCGTGGAACAGATCGATCACCCGCTTCCTGATTTCCGCGGCGGGAAGGTCGGTATGGAGACGGAACGTCTCCGACACCTGTTCACCGACCCTGTAGATCGGGTTGAGGGCCGCGATGGGTTCCTGGAAGATCATCGCCAGCCGGCTGCCCGCCATCTTGAGGCGCACCGAACTCGGCAGGGTCAGCAGGTCCCTGCCCTCGAACAGAACCTGCCCACGCGCTGGCGGCAGATTGGGCGGAAGAAGGCCCATCGTCGCCATGGCGGTCAGCGACTTGCCCGATCCGGTCTCGCCCACGATGCAGAGGATCTCGCCCTTGGCCAGCGTCAGCGACAGGTCCTCCACCGCATAGGGCCGGTCCGCGCCCCCGGGCAGCGGCACGAACAGGTTGCGGATATCCAGCAGCGGCGCGCTCATTCCACCACCTCGGCAAGCGGGAGGGCAAAGGGCTGGCGCGGATCGCACCGGCGCATGTGGTCGACGAAGCGGGCGACGAAACCGGTGACGTGATCGAAGATGCGCGCCCCGGCCTCGGCCGAGGCCAGCATGGCATCGCCGGCCAGCATCCCGTCGGCATTCACCTCCTGCGCGTCGAGCGGCAGGTTCACCTGCGCGCCCTCGAACGTCACGCCGGCGACGGAGGCTCCGGGCAAGCCGAAGGCCGTGGCCGCGCTCGAAGGACGGATCAGGTCGGGGCGCATCTTTTCGGGATAGAGATAAAGGCCCAGCGACGTCAGCGGATCGGCGCCGTGCCCCCGGGCGCGGGCCGCGTCGGGGCCATGGATGTCCGACCAGAGGCTGTCAGGGATCGAGCGCCACAGGTCGATCGAGGCCACCGCCACGCCGCGCTCACGGCGCACCTTGCGCTGCACCTGGTCGATGAGGGTGGAATTGGTGGTGTGGCCGTTCAGGATCACAAGCCTTTCGATGCCGTGGTCGAGAAACGCGCCGAGCATATCCTCGACCAGCGCGGTGAAGGTCGCGGCGCGCAACTGGATGCCGCCGGGAAAGCCTCGGAAGAATTCGGCATAGCCGAACGGCACGCAAGGAGCCGCGATGGCGCCGGAAAGCTCAGCCGCCTTGCAAGCGACCGCATCGGCCAGCATGTAGTCGCCCATGGGCGCATGCGGCCCCTGCTCCTCCTGGCTGCCGAACGGCAGGAGGATCACGGTTTGCGGGGTGAGACGGTCGCGGAATTCCGCGACCGTCATGTCTTTCAGGGCGTGTTTCGACACCTGATGCCTTCTCCGGTCAAAGCTTGGTGTAGTCGCCGAAGATGCGCATCTCGCCGTCCGGGCGCGGCACGAACTCGATGTCGGAGCGGTGGGCCCAGTTGTAGACACTCTTCCACATGTAGTAGCCGGGCGTCACGTTCTGCCATGCCTTCGACAGCTTGAGATAGGTGGCCTTGCGGCTTTCGAAGTCGGTCGCCTCCTCGAACTCCTTGCCGGCGGCGAGATATTCCGGCGTCGGGTCCCATGTCTTCCAGTGGGCGGTGGAGCGGCTGGCGGTCGGGCCCCAATCCAGCCACAGCGGCTGATAGGGGTCGCCGGGGATGAAGTCGGTGGACATCGACATGTTCATCAGGTGGTAGGGCCGCGTGTAGACCAGCTCGAAATTGTCGAGGATGATCGCCTGCACGTTCACCCCCACCTGCCGCCACATCTCGATCATGATCTCGGCCGCCGCCTCGTAGTTCGGATAGAACGAGCGGGTGATGTGCCAGCGCAGCGGCTTTCCGTCATAGCCCGACTTGGCGATCAGCGCGCGCGCCGCCTCCTGGTCGTAGGGCAGAGGATTGGGCATGTCCGGGTCATAGAACTTCCCGTATTCGGGGAAATTGAACGGCACCGCCGGATGGAACGTGGTTTCGCCGAACAGCGCCTGCACGATGGAATCCATGTCGATGGCCTGCACCATGCCCTTGCGCAGGTTGACGTCGACCAGAGGATTGTCCTCCGGGTCCGCGCGACAGTTGAAGGCGAAGGCCGGATAGTTTCCGGCCAGCGCCCGGGCGACCGTGATGTCGGAATAGCTGCCCATCTGCGCTTCCTGGTCGGTCGGGATGTTCGCCATGAAATCGAACTCGCGCGACACCAGGCCGGCCATGCGGCCGGCGAATTCCGGCACGATCTTCCAGATGAGCTTCTGCGCCGGGGGCGGGCCTTCCCAGTAGTCGTCGAAAGCCTCCATCTCGAGCACCTCGCCCGAGCGGAAGGTGGTCACCCGGTAGGGGCCCGAGCCGACCGGCGCCTGACCGAAGGCATCGACGCCCACGTCCAGATAGTGCTTCTTCGGCACCACGAAGCCGATATAGCCGGTGAGCTTGCCCGGGATATAGGGATCGACGCGCTCGGTCTCGATCTCGACCGTCAGATCGTCCTTGGCCTCGACGCGCACGAAGCCGGCGGCGAAGGTGCGCCCGCGCGGCTCGAACGGTTGGTCGCCCCACAGGCGTTCCGGACCGAGCGTAAAGGCCACGTCCTCGGCGGTCATCGTCTCGCCGTTGTGGAACTTGACCCCCTCGCGCAGCTTGAAGGTCCAGACCTTGCCGTCCTGGTTCCATTCGGTCGCAACCCCGGGGCGCAGGATGAGGCCTTCCTTGTCGGCGATGTAGTCGCGCTCCACCAGGTGCGAGTAGATGTTGGGAAAGAAGCGCCGCGTGGTGGTGGCGATCCCGTTGATGGTGTTGATGTTGGCCCAGAGATTGTCCACCGCGATGGTGATGGTGGGGCGCGATTGGGCGAAAACCGTTGTGATCGGCTGGGTGAGAGCCGCCATTCCGGCCCCAAGCGAATATTTGCCGAAAGTCCGTCGGGTAATCATCAGCCTGCCTCCTTGTTCCCTTGTGTCGTGAATCGGTACATCAGCTCGTTCTCGTCTTCAGCATCGGGTCGAGCCGGTCGCGCAGCGCATCGCCCAGGATCGACATCGACAAGGTGATCACGAAGATCAGCACGCCCGGCCAGACCGAGATCCACCAGGCGGTGGAGAGATAGTCGCGGCCGTCGCCGAGGATCTGGCCCAGGCTGGTGTTCGGCGGCTGTATGCCGAGCCCCAGGAACGACAGAGCGGTTTCCAGCAGGATGATCTGCGGGAAGGTGAGCGTGATCTGCACGATCAGCGCCGAGGCCACATTGGGCAGGATGTGCTTCACATAGAGCTGCAACGGGTGCGCGCCCAGCGCCACGACGGCCCGCGCATAGGGCTGCGACGTGGCCGACAGCACGACGCCGCGGGCAAGACGGGCATAGGTTTCCCAGCCGAACAGGCCCATCAGGATGATGAACAGCGTCATCGAGTTGCCGAAGAAGGCCAGCAGCGTCAAGGCGATGAGGATGAAGGGCAGCGAGGCCTGGAAGTCGACGAACATCATCAGCACCTCCTCGACCCAGCCGCGGAAATGCGCGGCGATAAAGCCGATGACGGTGCCGAAAACCGCGCCGATCAGGGTGCCGGCCAGCGCCACCGAAAGCGACATCTGCAAGCCGGCGACCAGCCGGGCCACCATGTCGCGCCCGATGCGGTCGGTGCCCAGCGGATATTGCTCGGGACCGCCGAGGAAGGCGGGCGGCTTCAACCGGTTCAGCAGGTCCTGGCCGGTCACGGCGTGAGAGGTGAAGACATTGCCCACCAGGGCGACGATCACCACGGCCAGCAGGACCAGCGCCGAAAGGATGACGATGACGGAAGGGCGGCGTTTCATCGTGCACCTTTGCGTATGCGCGGATCCAGCAGGCCATAGGTCAGGTCGACGGCCAGATTGGCGAGCACCATGGTGGCGGCGATGACCAGCACCAGCCCCTGCACGAGCGCCAGATCGCGCTGCGAGACGGCGGTGACCAGCAGACGGCCGACGCCGGGCCAGGCAAAGACGGTCTCGACCACGATGGCGCCCGCAATGAGCTGGCCCAGATTCAGGCCGACGATGGTGACGATGGGGATGGCGGCATTCGGGAAGGCGTGGAACAGGATGCGCTTCACCGCCGGCACGCCCTTGGCGGCGGCGGCGCGCATATAGGGCCGCTCCAGAACCTCCAGCATCGCCGAGCGGGTGAAGCGCGCCAGCGTTCCGGCGGTGAACGTGCCGAGCGTCACGGCCGGCATGATGAAATGCCATATCGTTCCCGTTCCCGACGAAGGCAGCACCTGAAGCATCAGCGAGAACAGGAGGATCATCAGGATGCCGAGGAAGAAGTTCGGCAGCGCGAAGCCGAAGACCGCGAAGGCCATGATTGCCCGGTCGACGAATCGCCCGCGCCGCAGGGCGGCGATGATGCCCGCCGGAATGCCGACAAGCGTCGCCAGCAGATAGGCGACCAGCCCCAGGCTCACCGTCGCCGGCACCCGTTCGAGGATGATGTCCATCACCGGCCGGTGGTCGCGCAGGGAATCGCCGAACTGGCCGGTCGCCATCTGCCCGATATAGCTGAGATATTGCACGATCAGCGGCTGGTCGAGGCCCCATTGGCGGCGGAACTGCTCGATCTCGTCCGGCATCGCATCGCCGCCCAGCAGGGCGACGACCGGATCGCCGGAAGTCCTGAGCACGACGAAGGTGAAAGTCACCACGAACCAGAGGGTGAGGATCGTGCGCAGGAGTTTGATCAGCCAGAACCGGGTCATCTTGTCAGGAGCATCTCCGCACGCCGTCGACAACCACGTGAGCGAAACACGCGAATTTATTTAGATCAATTGCCAAATAAGCAACCATTTAATATGTTTTCGATATGAATAGCGGGGTCGATCTGCGCCAGTTGCGTTACTTCGTCTGTCTGGCGGAGGAGTTGCATTTCGGACGTGCCGCCGAGCGGCTGGGCATGGCGCAAGCGCCGCTGAGCCAGCAGATCCGGCTGATGGAGGAGCGGCTGGGCGTTGCCCTGTTCCACCGCACCACGCGGCGGACCCGGCTGACGTCGGCGGGCCATACGCTGCTTCGCCATGCGCGCGAGCTTCTGGACGCCGCCGACCGCGCGGTGGCGCACACAAGAGCCATGGCCGGCGAAGCGACAGGCCGCATCACGGTCGCAGGCGTCAACGTGGCCATGACCCACGTGATCCCGCCGGTGCTGGCGGCATTCCGCAAGCTGTGGCCGGCGGTAATCGTCGATGTCGTGCCGCTGGGCACCGCCGAGCAGTTGCGGACACTGGAGACGGGCGAGATCAACATCGCCTTCATCCGCCCGACCGAGCGCGCCGCCCACATGCAGGTCGAAACCATCCTGAGCGAGGGATTCGTCGCCGCATTGCCTCGCGGCCACCGTCTGGCGGAGAAATCCGAGATCGCGCTGCATGACTTTCTCGACGAACCGCTGATCGGTTACGCACCCATTCTCGGCGCCAAATACGCCACCATCATGATGGCCGCCCTGAGAAAGGCCGGGCTGCAGGCGCGCGTGGTGCAGGAATGCACGCACACCACGGCGGTGGCGGCACAGGTGGCGTCGGGCCTCGGCGTGGCGATCATGCCCTCATGGATTGTCAATATCCGCTCGCCCTACCTCGAATTCCGGCCGATCCCCGAACTGCCGCGTTCCATCGATCTGGTCGTCGCCTGGCCGACGGGCGAAACCTCGCCCATCGTGCGGGATTTCATCGCCACGACCCGGCACGTTGCCGGGGAGCTTGCGCAACGCTACGGCCAGGAGCCCGTTTCCTGAAGCGGCCGGCGGACCGCATCACACCAGAACGTCGACCGGGTTCGGATCCTCGCCACGGGCGATGGCATGCAGGTTGCCGATCATCCTGGTGATCGAAGGCGCGAACCCGTCGGCCGAGACGGCGCCGATATGCGGCGTGGTGATGACCCGATCCAGCCCGACCAGCGGATTGTCCGCCGATACAGGCTCGAACTCGAAGACATCCACTCCCGCGCCCCGCAGCCGCCCTTCGCGGATGGCCTCGGCCACATCCGCCTCGACCATCACCCCGCCCCTGGCGGCATTCACCAGCAGCGCATCGGGCTTCATCAGCGCCAGCGTGCGGCGATCGATCAGATTGCGGGTCGAGGCATTCAGCTCGCAGTTGAGCGTCACCACGTCGGCGCTCCGCAGCAGTTCCTCGAGCGGGGCGAACCGGATCCCCGCTTCGGCCTCCTCCGCAGCGCTCAGGGGCGTGCGCTTGGTGTAGAGGATCGTGCAGCCGAAGCCGGAGAGCAGCCGCGCCAGCGCCTTGCCGATATACCCCATGCCGACGATGCCCACTGTCTTGCCCGAGAGCCGCATCGATGTCGGCGACAACTCGCCCTTGCGCCATTCGCCGCCGAGGATACCGACATGGCCGCGCACGAGATTGCGGTTCAGGGCGAGGATCAGGCCCAGCGTCGTCTCGGCCACGGTCACCGCGTTGGAGCCGGTGGTGCGCAGCACCCGCACGCCGTGCCGGCGCGCCGCGTCGAGGTCGATGTTGTCGTAGCCGACGCCCCATTTATGGATGGCGCGCAACCCGTGGGTGGCCATCATCTCGGGCGTGACCGGCACGTCGCCGGTGATCCCGAAGGTCGCGCCCGAAAGGGCGGCGATCTGGTCCCCGGCCGCGCGCGAGGCCGTGGTCGCCAGTTCCCACCCTTCCGGCAGGAACGGCCGTATCCGGTCCAGCCGGGCAGGCGTCGTGGGGTCGAGCATCACCAGTCGCACCATTCGCACTCCGATCTTCGCATTCAAATATGGAACCGCACGCCGGGCCGGGCCAGCCCTCCGCCCTGGGCCATGACGGTGCCGTCCGCACGCCAGCACGCGGCACCGGTCATCATCCCGTCTTCGCCGAAGGCGATGGCGTTCATGCCGCCGCCGATGGTCTTCACCAGCCTCACCTCGCGGCCGCCGGCGGCGAGCGCCGCTTCCATGGGCGCATAGGCAGGCTCCAGCTCCATATGGTGGCCATCGGTCCACAGCCGCGGCGCCTCGACCGCCTGTTGCAGGCTCATGCCGTGATCGATCAGGTTGACGATGGCCTGCATGGCCGAAGGGAAGATCCGCACCCCGCCCGGCAGGCCAAGGGCAAAGAGCATTTTGCCGTCCTTCAGCGCCATCATCGGCGCCATCGAGGTCGGCACCCGCTTGCCGGGCGCGATGGACATCGCCTTGCCGGGACGCGGGTCGTAGTTCAGCATGTAGTTGTTGGGGATGATCCCCGTGCCCGGCACCATGATGCGCGCCCCGAACAGGCCATTGATGGTGTGGGTGGCGGCAACCACATTGCCGTCCCGGTCGGCCACGGTGACATGGGTGGTATCGCCGCTTTCACGAAGTCGCGGCTGCATCAGGCGGGGCAAGTCCCGTATCCGGCCGAGACAGATGCGGGCGTAATCCTTGGAGGTGTAGAGGTCGACCGGCACGTCGACGAAATCGGGATCGCCCGACGCGGCGCGCCGATCCTCGAAAGCGATGCGGATCACCTCGGCCAGCAGATGCAGGCTTTCGACAGTGCCGAAGCCCATGGCACGGACGTCGTAGTTCTCCAGCATGTTGAGCATCTGCACGACATGCACGCCGGATGAGGCCGGCGGCGGCGGGCCGGCGATGGTGTGGCCGCGATAATTCCCGAAGATCGCTTCGCGCTCGACGGCACGGTAGGAGGCGAGATCGTCCAATGTCAGCACGCTCGCATCCGGGCCGCCGGTCTGGAGCCGCTCGATCAGGGCCCGCCCCAGCGCGCCGCCGTGCAGCGCCGATGCGCCCTCGGCCTGCACCAGCCGAAGACTGTCGGCATAGGCGCCCATCACCATGCGGCTACCGGGTTCGGCCGGTGCGCCGCCGGGCAGCATCATGCGTGCCATCTCGGGATCGGCCGCGAGGTCGGCCTGGTGTTCGCGGATCGCCCCGTTCAGATAGTGGCTTACGGCAAAGCCGCGCGCGGCGGCGCGAATTGCCGGCTCGACGACGTCGGCAAAAGGCAGCTTGCCGTATTTCTCGTGCATCAGGCACCAGCCGCGCAGGTTGCCCGGCACCGCGACGGCCGAGGGGCCGACCAGATTGCGGCGCTCCAGCGTATCCATATATTGCCCCGGCAGGTCCGAGACCGGGGTGAACATGGTTGCGCTCATCGCCGCACCTGCCGTCGACAGCGCGTCCACCACCACATGCCGCCCGTCCGCCAGCCGGATATGCGAAACGCCGCCGCCGGCAATACCCACCATCATGGGCTCGACCACGGTGAGCGTCAGCAGCGCCGCCACTGCCGCATCGACGGCATTGCCGCCAACCGCCAGCATCTCGTTGCCGGCGGCGGTGCCCAGCGGCGCATTGGTCACCACCACCCCTCTCGCCCCCATCGCCGGGCGCTTCTCGCAGGTGAAGGGGAGATTTGGGTGGGTCAACACGACTTCCTCGCTACACATCGGCTGACGTCCGGCGGCGGTTCGGGGTCAGCCTTCAAGCCGAAGGCTTAAGGCGAAGATAGCGGGAAGAAAAGTCGGAAAGCACATATTCCGGATGCGGTCCGGCCAACCCCGGGCCGCGATCCGGCAGGGGCCGAAATTGGCGGCTGACCATTGCCGATGGCTGGAAAGCTAGGCCGGGTCCGGAAAAATTCGGTCAGATATCGAGCGCGACTTCGCGGCTGGCGGCCTGAAGAATGCCCCAGACATGATCGGCGAAGGTGCGCCAGACCTCGATGCGGAAGCGGTGCTCCGCCTCGCGCAGCAGCACGATCTGGGCCTTGTCGAAGATGGTGCGGCAGCCGCTGCCGACGGGCATCGCCTCGATGTCGAAGGCGATCGCCGAGCGCAGCGCAAGCAGCGCCGCCCTGCCCTCCACCTCGATGCCCACCTCGCGATGGCCGATATCGACGAGGCTGTGGATCGCCGTGGCGTAGAGGTCGGCGAAGGCAGCCTCGACGGCTTCCTGCTCGGCCAGCGGCGCCGTCAGATACCATTCGTCCGGCCCCAGACAGGCCGCAATCCTGCCGCCGGCGACGGCGACGGCGCCGATCTTCGCCGGAAGTCTCAGGCCGAAAGCCTTCGACGCCTTCTCGATGTGTGACGGATCGAGCCTCAGGTTGAAGCGGGCACAATCGGCAGCCACGCGGATGCTGAGCGGAGCGGCTTCCCGGACCGCGATCTCGCGGCCCACCAGCGGGTGATGTTCATGCAGCATGGGTCACTCCTACGCACTGAGGCGCTTGTTTTCAGGATCATAGAACACAGTTCCGGTGACGCTGGCCTCCAGCGTGCGGCCCGGCATCGGGATATGCACCGTCTCTCCCTCGCGCGCCCGTCCGCCCTCGATCACCGCCAGCGCGACGGAACGGCCGAGCGCGGCGCTCCAGTAGGAGGAGGTGACGTGGCCGACCATCTTCATCGGCAGGTTCTGGTTCGGGTCGAGCACGATCTGCGCGCCCTCCTCCAGTATCGTGTTCGGGTCCGCCGTCAGCAGGCCGACGAGTTGCTTGCGGGCGTCCTTCACCATGTCCGGCCGGGTCAGCGAGCGCTTGCCGACGAAATCGGGCTTGGCCTTGCCGATGGCCCAGCCGAGGCCGGCATCGTCCGGCGTCAGCGTGCCGTCGGTGTCCTGGCCGACGATGATGTAGCCCTTCTCGGCCCGCAGCACGTGCATGGTCTCGGTGCCATAGGGCACGATGCCGTATTCCTGCCCGGCTTCGTGGAGCTTTTCCCATACCGCACGGCCGTAGCGCGCCGGCACGTTGACCTCATAGCCGCGCTCGCCGGTGAAGCTCATGCGGAACAGCCGGGTCGGCACGCCGCAGATGCGCCCTTCGGCCACCGACATGTGCGGGAAGGCCTCTTCCGACAGGTCGATGCTCTCGACCAGCGGTTCCAGCAGCTTGCGCGCGTTCGGTCCTTGCAGCGCGATGACCGCCCATTGCTCGGTGGTGGACGTGAGCCAGACCTTGAGATCCGGCCATTCGGTCTGGAGATAGTCCTCCATCATGGCCAGCACCCGCGCAGCACCCCCGGTCGTGGTGGTGACGTGGAAACGGTCGCTGGTCATGCGGCCGATGACGCCGTCGTCGCGGATGAAGCCGTCCTCGCCGAGCAGCAGGCCGTAGCGGCAGCGGCCGGGCGCCAATTTCGACCACGGATTGGTGTACATGCGGTTGAGGAACTCGGCAGCATCCGGCCCGACGATCTCGATCTTGCCGAGCGTCGAGGCGTCGAACATGCCGAGCGACTCGCGCACCGCCTTGCATTCGCGCGCCACGGCGGCATGCATGTCCTCGCCCGGCTTCGGGAAATACCAGGCGCGGCGCCACAGCGACACCGGCTCGAACACGGCGCGGTTCTCCTCGGCCCAACCGTCGATGGGCGTCTTGCGCGTCACCTCGAACAGCTCGCCGCGATTGTAGCCGGCGAAAGCGCCGAAGGTCGTCGGCGTGTAGGGCGGGCGGAAGGTGGTGAGGCCCACCGCCGGTGCCGGCCGCTTCACCGCATCCGAGGCGATGGCGAGGCCGTTGATGTTGGAGGTCTTGCCCTGGTCGGTCGCCATGCCGGTGGTGGTGTAGCGCTTGATGTGCTCGATGGACTTGAAGCCCTCGCGCACGGCAAGGCGGATGTCCTTGGCAGTGACGTCGTTCTGGAAATCGACGAAGGCCTTGGCCTTCGACGCATTGCGGTCGGTCGGCAATTCGCGGTTGCTGACGCCGGTCAGCGCCATCTCACCCTCTACCGCGTAGCTGCCCGCTTTCGCCTTGAAGCCGGCGTCTGCCGCCGCTGCCGCACCGGCTTCGGCACCTTCAGCAAGCGCGGCCGCAAGGCCGAAGCTGCCATTGCCGGCGCCGGCGCAGCGGCTCGCCTCGGCATGTTCACCCGGCAGGAACATCTGGCCGTCCTCGTGCCAGTCGAGCTTGCCCTTGGTGTGCGAGAACAGATGCACGCTCGGCGTCCAGCCGCCGCTCATCAGGAGCGCATCGCAGGCAATGGTGCGGGCGGGCCCGACCACGCCGCCGCGACTGATCGGGTTGACGCGTACCGAGGCGACGCGCAACCGGCCGCTGGTGCCGGTAACGGTCCAGCCGGTCAGCACCTCGATCCCCAGGGCAGCGGCGCGCTGCTTCAGATGGCCGGCGACCTCGGGCCGGATATCGACGATGGCCGCAACCTTCGCGCCGGCCTCGGTGAGGTCGAAGGCGGCGAGCCAGGCGCTGTCGTGCGAGGTCACCACCACCGGGCGGTTGCCGACCTTGACACCATAGCGGTTGAGATAGCTGCGCGCGGCGCCCGCCAGCATGACGCCGGGGCGATCGTTGCCGTCGAACACCAGCGGCTTTTCGATCGCGCCCTGCGCCAGCACCACCTGTTCTGCGCGCACTTTCCACATGCGCTCGCGCGGCGCACCCTGCGGCGGGTTGGGAAGATGATCGGTCAGCCGCTGGCACAGGCCGACGAAATTCTGGTGGTAGTAGCCGATGGCCGTGGTGCGCGGCAGCACGGTGACGTTCGCCAGCGCCGCCAGTTCGTCGGTGGCCGCCTTCAGCCAGTCCCAGCCGGAGCGGCCGTCGATGCGCGCATCCGTTTCCGACAGCAGCGAGCCGCCGGGCTCGGCCTGCTCGTCCACCAGCATGACCCTGGCGCCGCTGCGGCCGGCCTCAAGCGCGGCCGCCAGGCCCGTCGGGCCGGCGCCGACGACAAGCACGTCGCAATGGGCGAAGCGGCTGGCATAGCTGTCCGGGTCCGGTTCGGTCGGCGACTTGCCGAGGCCGGCGGCGCCACGGATGAACGGCTCGTAGACCTTGTTCCAGAAGCTCTTCGGCCACATGAAGGTCTTGTAGTAGAAGCCGGCCGAAAACAGCATGTAGAGCGCGTCATTGATCGCGCCGATGTCGCGCTTCAGCGACGGCCAGTGGTTCTGGCTGGTGGTGGCGAGCCCGTCATATACCTCAAGCACCGTCGCCCGCGTGTTGGGCTCGAAGCGCCCCGGACCGCGACGGGTGCCGACCAGCGCGTTCGGCTCCTCCGACCCGGCCGACAGGATGCCGCGCGGGCGGTGATACTTGAACGAGCGGCCGACCAGATGCACGCCGTTGGCGAGCAGCGCCGAGGCCAGCGTATCGCCCTGATAGCCGTTGTAGCTGTCGCCGTTGAAGGTGAAGCGCACCGGCTTCGAGCGGTCGATGCGGCCCTTGCCGGAAATGCGGTAGCTGGTCATGACCGTGCATCCTCGAGTTCGGTCTCGCTCGGGCGCGGCAGCCCGGCCTTGTAGGTCATCACAAATTTGTCGCTCACGGTGTCGCGCACCGCGTTGAAGAAGCGCGCGCAGCCATGCTGGTGGCGCCAGCGTTCATAGTGAAGGCCGCGCGGATTGGAGCGGATGAAGAGATGGTCGCGCCACTCCTCGTCGCTCAGCTTCGACGGATCGGCGGGCCGCACGATATGCGCCTCGCCCGCATAGGTGAATTCAAGTTCCGGGCGCTCGGCCTCGCAATAGGGGCAACGGATAAGCAGCATCGCGGAACCTCCTTCAGTGCGCGACGGCGGCGGCCGCCGCCTCGTCGATCAGCCGGCCGGTGGTGAAGCGCTCCAGCGTGAACGGCGCGTTGATCGGGTGCGGCTCGTCGCGGGCGATGGTGTGGGCAAAGACATGCGCCGAACCCGGCGTCGCCTTGAAACCGCCCGTGCCCCAGCCGCAATTGACGTAGAGGCCCGGCACAGGCGTCTTGCCGATGATCGGCGAACGGTCAGGCGTGACATCGACGATGCCGCCCCATTTGCGCAGCATGCGCATGCGGGTGAAGATCGGGAACACCTCGCAGATCGCCGCCACGGTGTGCTCGATCAGCGGCAGGCCACCGCGCTGGCTGTAGGACACATACTGGTCGGTGCCCGAGCCGATCACCAGCTCGCCCTTGTCCGATTGAGAGATATAGGCGTGCACCGTGTTGGACATGACCACGCAGGGGAAGATCGGCTTCACCGGCTCGGAGACGAGCGCCTGCAGCGGATAGCTTTCCAGCGGCAGGCGCACGCCGGCCGTGTCCATCACGACAGAGGTGTTGCCGGCAGCGACGACGCCGACCTTCTTCGCCTTGATGAAGCCTTTCGCCGTCTCGACGCCCATGACGCGACCGTCCGGCCCACGTCGGATCGCCGTCACCGGGCAGTTCTGGATGATGTCGACGCCGCGCGCGGCGGCTCCGCGCGCATAGCCCCAGGCCACCGCGTCGTGGCGGGCGACGCCGCCGCGCCGCTGCAAGGCGGCACCCATCACCGGGTAGCGGGCATTGGCGGCGATATTGAGCGGCGGGCAATAGTCCTTGGCCTGCTCGGGCGTCAGCCACTCATTGTCGATGCCGTTCAGCCGGTTGGAGTGGATGTGGCGCTTGAAGCTCTGCACGTCGTGGACATTGTGCGCCAGCATCATCACGCCGCGCTGCGAGAACATGATGTTGTAGTTGAGTTCCTGGCTCAGGCCCTCCCACAGCTTCATGGCATGCTCGTAGATGCCGGCGGACTCGTCATAGAGATAGTTGGAGCGGATGATGGTGGTGTTGCGCCCGGTATTGCCGCCACCCAGCCATCCCTTCTCGATGATGGCGACATTGGTGATGCCGTATTCCCTGGCCAGGTAATAGGCCGCCCCCAAGCCGTGGCCGCCGGCGCCGACGATGATGACGTCATACTCGGGTTTGGGCTCGGCATCGGGCCATTGCGGCTGCCAGTTCTTGTTGCCGGTCAGGGCATTGGTCAGGAGCGACGAAAACGAAAAGCGGGTCATGGCACTCCCCGGTGTTCAACATGGCCGCACTATTCATGAAACGCCGCCATGTTGGACAGAACGATTGCGTCAGCGTAATGTTATCCCTGCGACAGCCCCTTCGACAGGCAGGCTGGGGGAGGCCCTATGGAACAAAGCGTCAGGTCCAGGCAGCAGCCGGGGCGCGCCAGCCCTGCCCCGCGCCTGTCGGTGGGCTTCATCCTAGCCCGCCGTTTCACGCTGTGCGCCTTCGCCAATTTCGTCGACGTGCTGCGCCTTGCCGCCGATGAGGGCGACCGCAGCCGGCCGATCCTGTGCGAATGGACGGTGCTATCGGACACGATGAGCCCGGTGGCGTCGAGTTGCGGCGTGCTGGTACAGCCCAATGAGCGGCTCGGCGATCCACGCAAGTTCGATTACATCGTCGTGGTCGGCGGGCTGATCGACGAAATCCCCAACCTGAGCCCCGACTATACGCGTTACCTGCAACGCGCGGCGGCGGCGAAGGTGCCGTTGGCGGGGGTGTGCACCGGTGCCTTCATCCTGCACCGCGCCGGCCTGATGGACGGCTATCGCTGTTGCGTGAGCTGGTTCCACCATGCCGATTTCCTGGAGCAGTTCGACGGGCTGAAACCGGTTTCGGACCAGATCTTCATCGTCGACCGCGACCGGCTGACCTGCTCGGGCGGCGCAAGCTCGGCCCATCTGGCCGCGCATCTGGTGGAAAAGCATGTCGGCCGCGCGCAGGCCCGCAAGAGCCTGCACATCATGATCATCGACGACGCGCTGCGGGCGGAGAAGCCGCAGCCCGGCATTCCGCTCGATCTGGCCACCGACGACGCGCTGGTGAAGAAGGCGCTGCTCCTGATGCAGCAGAACATTGACACGCCACTGTCGGCCACGGAGACCGCCAGGCGGCTCGGCGCCAGCCGGCGCCAGCTGGAGCGGCATTTCCAGGCCAGTGTCGGCATGGGCCCGGCATTGGCCTACAAGATCATGCGGCTGGAATATGCCGAATTCCTGCTGCGCCACAGCGAGCAATCGGTGACCGGGATCGCGACCGCATGCGGCTTCTGCGATTCCTCGCACTTCATCCGCGCCTTCCGCGAGCGGCACGGCACCACGCCGGCATCGTTCCGCAAAGCAAACTGAGAACGGCTCGAAAAAAGAGGCGGGCAAACGCCCGCCTCGCTTCAAAGTCTGCTGTGCGCCGCCAGCTCAATCCTTCAGCGGCTTGCCGGCGGTTTCGGTGGCGGCCACCATGGCCACCAGCGCCATCACCGCCGCCGCGACCAGATACCAGGCCGGCGCCAGCTTGCTGCCGGTGGCGGCTATCAGCCAGGTCGCCACGAACGGCGCCGTGCCGCCGAACAGCGCATTGGCGGCATTGAAGGAAAAGGCGAAGCCGCTGTAGCGCACCCTGGTCGGGAAGATTTCCGACAGGAAGCACGGCAATGTCCCGTCGTTGATCGTCAGCAGCGCGCCGAAAGCGATCTGGATCAGCACAATGGTCCAGAAGCTGGCCCCGTCGAGCATGGTGAACAGCGGCACCGTCAGCACCATGAACAGCACCGAGGCGACGATCAGCGCGGTCTTGCGGCCGAAACGATCCGACAGCATGCCCATCAGGAAGATGAAGAAGATGTAGGCGGCGAGCGCGATGCTGGTGGCGATGAAGGATTCGCTCTGGCCCATGCCCATCTCGGTGATGAGATAGGTCGGCATGTAGCTCAGGATCAGGTAGAAGCCGACCGCGTTGAGGCAGGTCGCGCCGAAAGCGATGGCGATCTGGGGCCGGTAGCTGGTGAACAGCTCGCGCACCGGCGTGGCCTCGACGTGATGCGCCTTTTCCAGCTGGCGGAACTTCGGCGTGTCCTCCAGCCGCAGGCGGATGTAAAGGCCGATCAGCCCCAGCGGCGCAGCCAGCAGGAACGGCAGCCGCCAGCCATAGGACTGCATGTCCTCGGCGCTGAGCATGGCGAAGAGGCCGGCCGACATCAGCGATCCCGCAAGCAGCCCGGCCGCCGTGCTCGCCGGCACCATGCTGGTGTAGAAGCCGCGCCTGGAAGTCGGGGAATATTCGGCGATGAACGAGGCGGCCCCGGCATATTCGCCCGAGGCGGAGAAGCCCTGCACCATGCGCACCAGCAACAGCAGCACCGGCGCCAGCAATCCCACCTGCGCATAGGACGGCAGCACGGCGATCAGCGTCGTCGCCACCGACATGATGATGATCGACCACGACAGCGCCGCGCGCCGGCCGATCCGGTCGCCGATCGCCCCCCAGACGATGCCGCCCACCGGGCGGATCACGAAGGAGATGGCGAACACCGCGAAGGTGGCGAGCAGGGCCGCCGCCGGCGCGATCTCGGGAAAGAACACCACCGCGATCACCGTGGCGAAATAGCCGTAGGAGGCATAGTCGAACCATTCGACGAAATTGCCGATGAAGCTGGCGGTCAGCACCTTGCGCAGGACCTCCGGCGACGCCTCGGTCTGGTCCAGCGGCCGGCCGGCCGCTGCAATGGCATCGGTTGTGGTCATCGTTCTTCTCCCTTCAATCGCCGGTATCGGACCGACGGCCGCGATCGTCCGCCCGCAGACAGCGCGGCCGGTGGACCCTGCTCCTCTCATATGCCCGCCTGTGCGCGGCGCGGGCCGCCGCCGTGAACCCTATTCGCCGGGCAGGATGTGCGTGGCTTCGGGCCGCCACGACACCCAGATCAGTGCGCCCGGCTCCAGGTTCAGCTTCTCCAGTTCCTCATGGCTCTTCTGCGCCTTGATCTCGGTGCGATCGGCTCCCTCGAGGTGAATGACCGCCGTGGCGCCGACGAACTCCTCGCCCACCACCGAGGCCTGCATGCCGTTATAGCCGTCGGCCGGCGGCTCGTTGCTGAGCTGCACGCGGTCGTCCGAGACCACGAAGGTCGCCTTGTCGCCCTTGGCGAGCCGGCGCGCCGCATTCGGCACGACGATGAACTCGCCGGCCGGCGTGGCGATCTTCACCGACTGGCCGTTGGCATAAGAGACATTGCCGGCGAAGATGTTGGACGAGCCGAGGAACTCGGCGACGAAGCGGGTGTGCGGCGCGCGGTAGATTTCCTGCGGATTGCCGATCTGCTCGATCCGGCCGCGACTCATGATGACGACGCGGTCGGCCATCGAGAAGGCTTCCGACTGGCTGTGCGTGACATAGACGAAGGTGATGCCGAGTTCGCGCTGCAAGTTGGAAAGCACCGTCTGCATGCGCACCTTCAGATGCGCGTCGAGCGCCGAAAGCGGTTCGTCGAGCAGCAGGATTTCCGGCTCCGTCACCAGCGAACGGGCAAGCGCCACACGCTGGCGCTGGCCGCCTGAAAGATGCGCGACATTGCGCTCGGCGAACTCGGTGATCTGCATCCGCTCCAGCCAGGTATCGGCGCGCCTGCGGCGCTCCGCCTTGCCGACGCCGCGCATGCGCAGGCTGAACTCGACATTCTCGCGCACCGTCAGGAACGGAAACAGGGCAAGGCTCTGCCACACCATCGGCGTGTCGCGCTTCCAGGTCGGCAGATCGTTGATGCGCTTGCCGGCGAGGCGGATTTCGCCCTCGCTCGGCGCCTCGAGCCCGGCCAGCATGCGCAGCGTCGTGGTCTTGCCGCAGCCGCTGGAGCCCATGATGGCAAGGAACTCGCCCTTGCGGATTTCGAAGTCCGTCTTCTCGACGGCGACGAAACTTCCGAAACGCTTGGCGACGCCGTCGAAGACGACGAGGGGCTGGTCGGTCATGACAGCTCTACTCCGGCTGGAATGGCCGCTGCCCTCGGCGCGGCGCTGCGTTTCATGAGCAGGATCTGGGCCAGCACCACCAGCGTCATCGAGGCGATGAACACGAAGGTGCCGATGACGTTGATGCGCGGGCTGACCTGCCCTTGGAGGAAGCCGAGCACCTTGACCGGCAGCGTCTCGTTGAGGCCCGAGACGAACCAGGCGACGGCGAACTCGTCGAAGGAGACGGCCATGGTGATGAACAGCGCCGCAAAAATCGCCGGCTTGCAGAAGGGAACGATGACATGGCGCATCGCCTTCCATTCCGATGCGCCGAGGTTCCACGCCGCTGCCTCCAGCGTGGGGTCCATCTGGGACAGCCTGAGGCGGATGATCGCCATGGCGAAGGGCGCGCACATCACCACATGGGCGATGATGACCGAATGGATGGCGCCCGACAGGTTGATGTTGGACAGGAACGCCAGCATGGCGAGGCCGAGGATGACCACGGGGATCGTCGGCGGCAGCAGCGCCAGCGCGAGATAGAGGTTCTTGCCGAAGAACCTGTAGCGGAAATCGGTATAGGCCGCGCCGAAACCGAGGGCCGTCGCCAGCACCGACACCACAAGCCCGGCGACCAGCGTGTTGCGCAGGCCTTCCCAGACCAGCGGATCGGCCGCAACCGCCTCGTACCAGACCGTCGAGAACCCGCCGAGCGGCAGCGAGGGGAAGCGGTCGACATTGAAGGAGAAGACGAAGCTCGCCGCGATCGGCGCGAAGATGAAGGCGAAAGCTAGCAGCACGTAGAGCTTCAGCGCCCAGTCGATCAGCCGGTTGCTGTTGAAGGTGTTCATCGTCCGCGCTCCCTGTAGGCATAGCGCACGGCGGCGAAGGCGACCGCGAGCAAGGTCGCGATCATGGTCAGCGCGATGACCGCCGCGCGCGGCCATTGCTGGCCGGACTTGGTGGTGTCGGTGATCAGGATCGACAGCGTGGGCGGATCGCCGCCGCCGAGATAGAGGGGGCTGACGAAATCGCCGAAGGTGAGGATGAAGCAGAACAGCGCCGCGATGACGAGCCCCACCCTTGCCGAGGGCACGACGACCTCGAACACGGTGCGCAACCGGCCGCAGCGCAGATTGTGCGCCGCCTCGATCAGCGTCCTGTCGACGAACACCAGGCTGAACAGTTGCAGGAGCACGACGAGCGGGAAGCTCAGGGTCAGGTAGCCGACCATGGTCCCGAAATTGGAGTTGAGCATGCCGTACGGCCCGAGCCCCGCCTGGGCGAGCAGGGCGTTGATGATGCCGTTGTCAGAAAGGAATATCTGCCAAGAATAGACCCGCACCAGATAGCTGGTGAAGAAGGGAATGACCATCAGGAACACGGCCCAGCGCCGCGCCGTCTCCGACAGCTTGAAGGCGATGGCATAGGCGCAGGGAAAGGCCAGCGCGCTGGTGATGACCGCCGCCGCCGTCGCCAGCCCGAAAGTGCGCAGATAGGCGTCCCAGAAGACGCCGCGGCCGAGCATCCGGACCCAGTTGACGGTATCGAAATCCGGCTCCATGCGGAAATTCCGCACTGTCCAGAAGCTGAGCGCGATCAGGAACAGCAGGGGCGCCAGAAAGAACATCACCTGCCACACCAGCATCGGCAGGGAAAAGGTCAGTCCGTAGAGTGTGATCGACTTCCGCATCGCCTCGGTTCCAGGCTCATGATCCGCCCTGCCGGCCGGCTGCCGTGCAGGGATTGCGGGAATGGGGCAGGCGCGAACGCCCCTGCCCCGCCTGTGGTCAACTGGCGGACCGCAGGCCCTGACTACGAGCCCTTGTATTCGGACCAGAAGTCGTTCCAGTCCTCCAGGCTCTGCTGCACGGGCAGTTGGCGATATTTGATGCGGCCGCTGCGGATGAGGTCCATCGCGTTGCCCTCGTTGAGCAGCATGCCCTGCCGCCTGGCTTCCTCGGGCGTTTCCGTGGCCAGAAGCTCCCAGCCCTTCCTGTTCGGGATGAGGCAGGGATATGCCGCCATGTTGGCCGACTTCACCTGCCCCTTGGGCGAGGTGATGTACTGGATCCATTTGCGGGCCAGATCGGCCTTCTGGCTGCCCTTGCCAATGGAGAAGGACTCTGTGAACTGCAGCCCGCCCTCCTCGGGGATGACGCTTTTGACCTTGGCGCCGTTGCGCTCCAGCGTGCCGGTGATCCAGTCGCCGATCCCGGCCATGGCCAGCATCTGCCCGTTCTGCAACGAGGAGAAGGTGCCGCCATAGTCGAAGAAGCCGCCGATCTGCGGCCGCAGCGTCTTCATCTTTTCCTGAAGCTTCTCCCAGGCTCCCTCATCTATATCGTAGGGCGAGGCATTGCCTTCGAGCAGGCTGATCTGGCCGAGATTGGGCAGGTGCCAGTCGAAATGGCCGACCTTGCCTTTCAGCTTCCCGTCCCAATAGACATTGTAGGTCGAGGCTTCCTTTTCGGTGAGGGCATCGGTGTTGTAGGCGACGCCGAGGAAACCGAAGCGGGTGAGCACCGAATAGAGCTTTCCATCCTGCCAGTGGCCGGGAAACTGCTGGAACTCGGGGAAATAGTCGTCGAAATTGTAGTCCTTCGGGTCCAGCTCCTCGATATAGCCGGCGGCGTTGAGCTGCTGGACGTATTCGGCATCCGACAGGATGACGTCGAAGGTACCGGGCGGGGACTGGGCGATCAGGCCCAGCATATTGTCGCCGCCGGTGTAGTATTTCGGCTTGAACTTGACGTTGTTCTCGGCCTCGAACTCGGCCACCACGTCCGGCTCGGCGTGACCGTACCAGGCCAGCATGGTGAGTTCGACCGGCTGGGCGAAGGCAAGCCGGCCAAGATAGGGCATGGCGAGGACCCCGCCTCCCAGAATACTCGCACCCTTCAAGATGTCGCGCCGGCTACGACGGACGGACAGTTTCTTCCCGATGGTCATCGCATTCCCCTTTTTGCTTTTGTTGCGCCAAGGGTAGCAGCCCGGATACATTTGAAAAATTAATTCTCATAATTTTCGCATTTGCATTGCTTATTGCAAATCGAGCACTCCGGGGCTCCGGGCGGGATCGCCGACGACGCCGGCCTCGTCGAGCCGGGCAATGATGTGGTTCACCAGCCGGATGCCGGCATCCGAAAGGCGCGGATGCTTGTAGAACAGCCCGACGCGGATTTCGGCCAGCGGCGGAAAGCCGTCGCTCTCGTCCAGCAGGCGCATGCCCGGCAGCATCGTGTAGCGCGTCAGCGCGCTGACGCCGAGCCCGTTGACCACGGCGTTCTGCAAGCCGCCGATGCCGGAGCCCGTATAGGCGACGCGCCAGCGGATATGGGCGGCATCGAGCGCCTGGATCATGCGCGCGCGGTAGGCGCAGCCTTCCGGATGGGCGGCCAGCGGAATGCCGTCGGCCGGGTTGAAGCGCACCCCTTCCGCCGCCGCCCAGATCGGCCGCTCGATCCACGACCGCGACAGATATTGCGTGCGCTCGTTGTTGACCATGGCGATGGCCAGGTCGAGTTCGTCGGCGCGCAAGCGGTCCAGTATGTCGGCGCTCCAGCCGCAATAGATCTCCAGCGAGATACCCGAATGCTGGCGCTGATATTGCGTGATCACCCCTTGCAGGAACGCCACCGCGTAGTCGTTGGGCAGGCCGACGCGCAGCACGCCCGAAATCCGCGACCGGTTGAAATAGGACGCAACCTCGTCATTGAGCCGCAAGATTTCGCGTGCATAGCTCAGCAGCATCTCGCCCTCGCTGGTCAGCAGCAGCGAGCGCCCCGATTGCCGGATGATCGGCGCGCCGACCAGTTCCTCCAGCCTGCGCATCTGCAGCGAGATCGCCGGCTGGGTCCGGCCCAGCACCTCGCCGGCCTTGGTATAGGCGCCGAGATCGATGACGGATACGAAGGTGCGCAGGAGATCGGTCTGGAAATTGACGATATTGGCCATGGATTTCCATTCCTCATGGGAGGATGACAATTATAAATTTCCCATATCATGCACGGAGCTTCAAATCATCCATGTTCGCAAAAATGGGAGATGACTATGCACGAGCAATCGGTCTTCGCCGCGGAGCTTTCGTGGCCCGACTATGAAGCCCGCGTCCGCGATGGTGCGACGCCGATCCTGTTGCCGACCGGCTCGATGGAGCAGCACGGCCACCACATGCCGATGAATGTCGACGTGCTCTTGCCGGTCGAGTTCGCGCGCCGCGTCGCCGGCCGCATCGACGCGCTGGTGGCGCCGCCCTTCACCTATGGCTACAAATCGCACCAGAAATCCGGCGGCGGCAACCACCTGCCCGGCACCACCAGCCTCGACGGCGCCACGCTGGTGGCGGCGCTGCGCGACGTCATCAAGGAATTCGCCCGCCACGGCGTACGCCGCATCTGCCTGTTCAACGGCCACTTCGAGAATTCCTGGTTCATCGCGGAGGGCATCGACCTGGCGCTGCGCGAACTGAAATGGGGCGGCATCGACGACATGAAGATCGTGGTGCTGTCCTATTGGGATTTCGTCGACAAGCCGACCATCGCGCGGCTCTACCCCGACGGCTTCACCGGCTGGGATCTCGAACATGGCGGCGTTCTGGAAACCTCGCTGATGCTGGCGCTCTATCCCGATCTGGTCAGGATCGACCGCGCCATCCACCACGAGCCGGCGTCGTTCCCGCCCTATGACGTCTATCCGGCAAGGCCCGAATGGACACCGGCGAGCGGCACCCTGTCCTCGCCCCGGGAAGCCTCCGCCGAGAAGGGCGAAATCCTGCTCGACGTCTGCATCGAGGGGATCGTCAAGGCGCTGGAAACCGAATTCCCGCGCTGAATCCCCCCAAACAAAAAAGCCGCGATTGCCCGCGGCTTTTTCTTTCTTCCTTCCATTCTACAGCGGCCGCCGGATGATCGCGGTCCTGCGTGCCTTCACCACTGCCAAGGCCGAAGGCCTGCCCGTTGGCAGCATAGCGGCAACGCAGGCCCCGATGCGGGCCAGCAGCCCCGGCCCGCGCGGCGGCCGGCGAGGCGGGGACGGCGGCAAGGGCTTGCCGATCCGCCCCTGCGGCCAGTCGACCGGGATATAGAACCCCATGACGAGCCCCTGTCCGCTCAGTTCCTGATGATGTTGTGCTCGGGGCCGAAGGGGAAGCCGGTGATGTTCTCGGCGCCGTCCTCCTTGACGATCAGGATGTCGTGCTCGCGATAGCCCCCGGCGCCCGGCGTGCCTTCCGGCAGCATCACCATCGGCTCCATGGAAACCACCATGCCGGGCTCCAGCACCGTGTCGATGTCTTCGCGCAGTTCCACCCCGGCCTCGCGGCCGTAATAATGGCACAGCACGCCGAAGGAATGGCCGTAGCCGAACGAACGGTATTTCAGCAGGTCCCACTCACGATACATGTCGTTGAGCTCGAGCGCGATGTCCTTGCAGCGGGCACCCGGCTTGATCAGTTCCAGCCCCCGGCGATGGACCGCCACGTTCTTCTCCCAGATGTCGAGGCTGGCATCGTCGACATGGTCGCAGAACAGTGTGCGCTCAAGCGCGGTGTAATAGCCGAAGATCATCGGGAAGGTGTTGAGCGAAAGGATATCGCCCGACTGCACGACGCGGTTGGTGACCGGGTTGTGCGCGCCGTCGGTGTTGATGCCCGACTGGAACCAGGTCCAGGTGTCCATCAGTTCGACGAATGGGAACGACTTGGCGATCTCGCGGACCATGGCGTTGGTGGTGGCGATGGCGATTTCGTGTTCCGGCACGCCGGCCTTGATCGCCGCCGCACAGGCCGCGCCGCCCACGTCGCAGACGCGCGCGCCCTCGCGGATCAGCTTCTGTTCCTCCGCCGACTTGATCGTGCGCATCCACATCGAGGGCTGGCCGACATCCACGAACTCGACGCCCGGCAGCGCTTCCTCGAGCTGACGGCGGAAGTCGAGCGAGACGTGGTCGAACTCGATGCCGACGCGCTTGGCGCCCTTCGTCAACTGGCGCACCGCCTGATAGAAATTATCCCGGCGCCAGTCGGTATAGGTGATGTTGTCGCCGAAGCTGCGCCGCCAGGGCTGGCCGCCATCGATGCCGGCGGAGACGGTGGTCGCCTTGTCGTGGTCGATGACCATGCCGTATTTGCGGCCGAAATAGCAGTACAGCCACCCGGAATAATAGTTGATGCAGTGATAGGAGGTGAACAGAGCGGCATCGACGTCGTTCTTGGCCATCCAGCCCCGCACGTCGTTCTGGCGGCGGGTCATTTCGGCCTCGGAGAACGGCGAATAGTCCTTCTCGCCATTGTGCCATTTCATGACATGCAGCATGTCGTCGGTCGTCGCATGGGAGAGATTGTCGGCCATCGGGTGCTCCTCCTTGAAGTGCCGGGTTTATGGGCCCAGACTAGAGTCGCCGATGGCATTTCAAAAATTTATTCAAGAAATGCCGCCATGAACATTGCTTATATTGACTGGCGGTGCCTGCCGAACCGGGGCGGCAATCCACAGACTGCTACCGGAATCTGTCCCCTGTTTGCGAAATCGCAAGCAGCCCGATACCGATCCGGCGTAGGGTTCCTCCAACAATGGAGCAGAATTGCCGGCGGAACGGGAGGAGCACAGCTGGGGATCGCCAGCGATTCGGACAGATGAGGATCACCGGATGAGAAACGTCATGGAGCAGTGTGCGCAGACAGGTTCCGTCCTGGCGCATGAAAAATCTCCCCCGGCTCCCTCGGGCCTGTCTCCCGCACTTCGCCAGATTGCCTGCCAGTCGCGGCTGTTCTCGACCCTGCCGCCCGAACTGCGGGCACCTCTGCTCGATGCGGCCCGCGTCACCCGTCATGGCCGCGGCACCACGATTTTCCACCGCGGCGACACCGCCCGCTCCATCCACATCGTCGCCGAGGGCTGGGTGAAGCTCTACCGCATCGCCCCGAGCGGCACCGAGGCGATCGTCGGCGTGATGACCCGCGGCCAGAGCTTTGGCGAGCCGATCGCGCTGCGCCACGCCGCCTATCCGGTTTCGGCCGAGGCCAGCACCGCCTGCCGGCTGATCGCCGTGCCGGCCACGGCCCTGCTGGCATTGCTCCAGTCGCGCCCGGAAGCGGCGATCTCGATCCTTGCCTCGACCTTCCTGCACCTTCAGGGGCTGGTTGAGCAGATCGAACAACTCAAGGCCCGCTCGGGCGCGCAAAGGGTGGCCGAATTCCTGCTGGAACTGTGCCCCGAGGGCGCGGAAAGCGCCACCGTCACCCTCCCCTACGACAAGGTGCTGATCGCCGGTCGGCTCGGCATGAAGCCAGAAAGCCTGAGCCGGGCCTTCGCGCGGCTGCGCGAGCATGGGGTGACGGTCCAGCAGAGCAGCGCCGTCATCGCCTCGGTGAATGCGCTGTGCGACCTCGCCAATGCCGACCCGGCCGCCGCATGGGCGCGCTGACCGCAGATTTCAGATCGCGTAGAGCCCGAAAAGCACGGTGAGCCAGATGCCGAGCGGCACCGTGGCCACGAATATCCAGCCCGTCGCCCGCTTCAGGTGCAGGAAGCCGGACAGAATCGCGCGCGCCTTGAGGAAGGCCAGCACCAGCAGCAGGGCCGCCGCCACCCGGCCGTCGAAGAAGGCCAGCGTGGTGGTTGCGGCCGTCAACGCCACGAGCAGAAGCCAGGTGCGGGTCAAGCCCTCCATGCGTCACGCCAGCAGGTAGATGGGCGGCAGGATCAGCACCCAGACCAGATCGACCATGTGCCAGAAGGCGGCACCCGCCTGAACGGCCTCGGCCCGCGCCCGCAGCCCGACGATGCCGAGCAGGACGATGCCGGCCAGCACATGCGCGGCATGGAAGCCGGTGATGAGGAAATAGAAGGTGTAGAAGGGGTGGGTCTCGATGCCGATGCCCGCCTCCATGTCGGCCGCATATTCCATGCCCTTGACCACGAGGAACAGCACGCCTCCCAGCGCCGCCAGCCCAAGGAACAGGCGAGCCGCGCGACGCTCCTGATGCGCCGCCGCCCGCTCGGCCCGCGCCGCGAACAGGCCGGAGGTGACCAGCACCACGGTGTTGAGCGCCGCCATCCGCCCGTCGAGCATGGCTTGGGCGGCTGCGAATCCTTCCGGATCGGTGAGCCTGACCGAAGCCATCGCCGTGATGCCGGCGGCAAAGACCAGCACCTCGGAGGCGATGAGCACCCACATCAGGAGCTCGCCGGGCAGGTCCTCGATCCGCATCAGCCCACCAGATGCCGGTAGATGTCCGGAAGCGCGGAAATCAGCCGGTCGGGATCGCGGATCACCGAAAAGCCGCCCTGCCCGAACAGGCGCGGAAACCAGGCCTGGCCGTCGCGGTCGATGGTGATGCCGTAGACGGCATGGCCGGCGCGGCGCGCCTCGCGCACCGCCATGGCGCTGTCCTCGATGCCATGGCGTCCCTCGTAGTGGTCGAGGTCGTTGGGCTTGCCGTCGGTCAGCACGATCAGCAGCCGGCGGGCCCGCGCCTCCTGTGCAAGGCCGGCCGAGGCATGACGGATCGCGGCGCCGAGGCGGGTGTAGAAGCCCGGCCGCAGCGCGGCGATGCGGGACTCGATGACGGCATTCATCGGCTCGTCGAAGCTCTTGCAGCCATGCAGCCACACCCGGTCGCGCTTGAGCGACGAGAAGCCCTGGATGGCGAAGCGGTCGCCGCAGGCATGCAGCCCCCAGGCCAGCGCCGTGAGCGCCTCGCGGGCGATGTCGATCACCGGGCGTCCGGTGACGGCGGATTCGGTGGAGCGCGAAACGTCGAGAAGGATGGAAACGGCAAGGTCGCGCTGCTCGGGCCGGGCCTGCCGCCAGATCCTGTGGCTGCCGCGCCCGGTGGCGCGCAGATCCGCGACGGAGCGCAGCGTGGCGTCGAGGTCCAGTTCCTCGCCGTCCGGCTGGGCATGGCGGATGATCTTGGCCGGCCGCAGCGCCTCGAACTGCTGGCGCACCGCCCGGATGCGCCGCCGCGCCATGGCGTCGAAACAGCCGCTTTTCCCGGGGTCAGGCTCCACCGGAGCGGCCAGGACTCGGGTGTGGGCGGGAAGATAGGCTCCGGTGCGGACGTCCCATTCGGGATAGGTGAAGACGCCGGCGATGCGCTCGCGGTCCACATCCTCCGGGGCGAGGTCGAGATGCAGCTTCAGCCGGGTGGCGGGCGCCTTCGACACCTGCCCGAGGGCGATGTCGTCGTGATCCTCGGCCGCCTTCTTGGCGTTGTCGAAATCGTCGTTCTCGACGCGGCGGTTGAGGTTGAGGAACTCGGTCCAGGACAGCAGTGCCTCGAATTTGTAGAGGATGATGCTGTCCTTGCGCTCGGCCTGGTCCGCCTTCCGGCGGCGGGCGCGGCGGGCGGGCCCGTCGCTGGATTCCTCCGGATCGCCGCCGGTGGGAACGGCCTCGACCTCGGACGGGGCCGACTTCGCCAGACGACGCAGGTCGACCCACATCGGCACCGGCAGGAAGGTGCGATAGCCGCGCGGCGCGCGCCAATGGGCCGGCAGGGCATGAAGCGCCGAAAGCAGCGACGGGTCCGGTGCCTCGGGTGCGCCGAGCAGATGACGGACCAGCGCCTCCACCTTCGCCTCGGTGCCGCGCAGGTTCGGGCGGGTGCGCAAGGAAAGGTGCGCCGCCGCCAGCCTTTGCCAGAGCGGGCGCAGGCCCGGCGCTGCGGCCAGCGTGGCGCGGGTCATGGCTTGTGCCGCCACGATGGCGGCGAGATCGGCGCGGAAGAGATCGTCCTCGTCCGGCGCCGCCGCAACACAGGCCGACGAGGCCGCCAGCCACAGATAGAGCGCCTCATTGTCGGCACGCTCGGGAAAGACCGCCAGTTCGACCGGCAGGCGCAGGGCCTCGCCGTCGAAGCTGGCGCGCGCCACGCGCTCCGCAGGCGTGGCGAGACGGCGGCGGAACGAGCGCCTATGCCGGCTTTCCTCCTCGGCCACCGCCTTGACCTCGACCGCCGGATCGCCCCCCAGCCCACGGAACATCACCCCGATGCGCGGGCGCATCGCCTCCAGCGTCACCCCGGCTTCGGGAAAACTCGGCGGCGGGTCGAAACGGCTGGCAAGCCCATGCCAGAGCTTGCCGACCGTCTCCTCCGGCTCCCAGGGGATGATCTCGATATGCCCCATGCCTCAGCCTGCCACCGCCGTGACCAGATCGGCCAGGCCGCGCTTGACCTCGGCATCGTCGGTGAGCGGCTCGATCATCGCCACCTGCACCGCGCGGTCGAAGGACATGCCCTGCGCGATCAGCGTGGCGCAATAGACGACCAGGCGGGTGGAAACGCCCTCCTCGAGGTCCTGCCCCTTCAGGCCGCGCAGCTTGCCGGCGATGCGCACCAAGAGCCTCACCCGGTCTTCCGCCAGCCCGCTTTCGGCGATCACCACCGGCACTTCGTGCTCCGGCTTCGGGAAACCGAACTCGACCGAGAGGAAACGCTGCCGCGTCGAAGGCTTCAGCGTCTTGAGGATGTTCTGGTAGCCGGGGTTGTAGGAGGCGACCAGCATGAAACCGGGGCCGGCCTGCAACTCCTCCCCGGTGCGGTCGATGGGCAGGATGCGCCGGTCGTCGGTCAGCGGGTGCAGCACGACGGCGACGTCCTTGCGGGCCTCGACCACCTCGTCGAGGTAGCAGATCGCGCCCTCGCGCACGGCGCGGGTGAGCGGGCCGTCGACCCACACCGTCTCCCCGCCCTTGAGCAGATACCGGCCGATCAGGTCGGCGGCCGAAAGATCGTCATGGCAGGCGACCGTATAGAGGGGCCGCCCGAGCTTCGCCGCCATATGGGCGACGAAGCGCGTCTTTCCGCATCCCGTCGGCCCCTTCAGCAGAAGGGGCAGGCAGGAGCGATGGGCGGCGGCGAACACGTCGCATTCATCGCCCTGCGGAAGGTAGAAGGGCACGGTCCCGCTTTCGGGATTTACGAACTGGTCCATTTTTCCCTACTCCGCCGCGTGCTTGACCACGGGGCCGGGCTCGATCATCTCGCTGCGCGGGAAGAGCGAGGAGAAGATGAAGATGAGCGCACCCAAGACCACCGCCACGCCGGAGCCGAAGCGCATCCAGTAGAACAGGGCCAGTTGCTCCTGAACCTCCATGAAGTTCATGCCCATGACGCGCTGGAGATGGGTCTGCACCGTTCCGGCGAAGGTCAGTGCGAAGGTCATGAACACCATGCCGCCCGACATCAGCCAGAACGACCCCATGTTCAGCACCTGGTTGTAGGGATCGCGGTTGCGAAGCTGGGGCAGCGCATAGGTGAAGAGTGCCAGGTTGAGGCAGACATAGGCGCCGTAGAAGGCCAGATGCCCGTGCGCCGCCGTCACCTGCGTGCCGTGGGTGTAGTAGTTGACGCCGTGCAGCGTGTGCAGGAAACCCCACACGCCGGCGCCGAAGAAGGCCAGGACCGAGCAGCCGAGGCTCCACAACAGCGCCGCCTTGTTCGGATGATCGCGCCGGCCCTTCCAGACCATGACGAAGGCGAAGGCCATCATGGCGAAGAAGGGCACCACCTCGAAGGACGAGAAGATCGAACCGATCCACTGCCAGTAGGCCGGCATGCCGATCCAGTAATAGTGGTGGCCTGTGCCGAGGATACCGGAGAACAGGGCGGTCGCGACGATGACATAGAGCCATTTCTCGACCACCTCGCGGTCAACGCCGGTCAGCTTCAGCATCAGGAAGCCGAGGATGGACGCCATGATCAGTTCCCACACGCCCTCCACCCACAGATGGATGACGTTCCACCAGTACTGCTTGTCGAGCGCGAGGTTGGGCGGATTGTAGAAGGCGAAGAGGAACAGCAGCGCCAGACCCCACAGCCCGATGAGAAGGATGGAGGAGATGGCGGTCTTGCGCCCCTTCAGCACGGTCATCGAGACGTTGTAGAGGAAGATCAGGGCCGCCACGACGATGCCGACCTTGACCCAGAGCGGCTGCTCGAGGAACTCGCGGCCCTGCTTGCCGAGCAGGAAATTGCCTTCGAAAAAGTTGAAGAGATAGGTCGCCACCGCGCCCAGCGTGCCCACGGCAAGGATGGCGAGTTGCAGGTAGGCGAGCGCCGGCGAGTGGATTTCCCGCTCCGCCTCTTCGGGGATCAGGAAATAGGCCGCGCCGAAGAAGCCGAGCAGCAGCCACACCACCAGCGCATTGGAATGCACCATGCGCACGATGTTGAAGGGCAGGAGTTCCGACAGGAAGTTCGGCTGGACGTAGATGTAGCCGAGCACAAGCCCCGCCGAGACCTGTACGGCGAAGAGCGCGAGCGCCACATAGATATAGGCCAGCGCGATCCGTTGAGATTGATATTTCATGACATGCTCCTCAGCCGGCTTCGTTTGGCGGCCAGTCCTGGGTACGGATCTTGTTGGTCCACAGCAGGAAGTCGGACAGTTCGCGGATCTCCTGATCCGTCAGGTGGAATTGCGGCATCTGGCGACGCCCCTCGGCCCCCGAAGGCTGGGACTCCATCCACCCCTTCAGCACCTCGAAGGCGCCGTCCGGGTCGTCCTGGACGCCCCAGCGGGTCATGACGTTGCCGACCTCGGGAGCGAAATAGGCGCCCTCGCCGAGGATGGTGTGGCAATTGACGCAGCCGTGCTTTTCCCACAGGTGCTTGCCGGCCGCGACGCTGTCGGTCAGGCCGGCGCGATCGGTGGACGTGTTCACGATATAGATGTGGCTATGCACGAAGAGCGCAGCGAATATGAGAATGAAGAACAGTGACCCGCCATAGAAGATGTTGCGGGCCATGCTCTTCGTCAGGACTTCGCGCATGGCGAGGGGCTCCCGGAGCTGTTGACGAACACCCCACGGATGCCCCTCCCCGTCGCGACCGGCCTTAACCAAAGTCAAGGCTGCGGCGTTTTGACGGAGGCACTATCGGGCATGAACAAAAAGGATCGAACGATGCACGATGGCTGGCCGGTCTGGAAGCTGGCGCTGCTGCTCTATGTTTTCGCGGCGGCGGCCGTGGCCATCAACCTGTTCATGCTCGGGTTGATGTTTCAGAAGTTCGGCTTCGCCGCGCTTTCGCCCGTCCAGAGCCTGCTGCTTTCCGGTCCGCTCGGCGTTCCGGCAGCCTGGGCCGCCGGCCGCTGGGCCCGCCATTTGCTCGATGAGGCCGCCGAGGGCAACTGAACCCGTACCGCTTCCGCATTAATCGGGCCTGAACCCAAGAGGTAGAACCCTCTTCGGAATTCAACGCAATGCGGAGCCCGCAGCGACGATCCCGAGATGATAATCGCAACGGGAAAGGCCTATATTCGCCAATCGTCAGACCAGATGCCAATCGCCCGCAAGAGCGGAGGTGCATGGCCGGCACGCAATACGAAACGAAAGCATCTCCAGCAATCGTTGCGTACTGCATCTGGGACGGGGTGCATGAATGGACAGGCTTCCAATTCTTGCCGTGGATCTCGACAGGACATTGATCGACGGCAACATCCTGCATGAGGCCGCCTGGGAATATGCCTCCAGAAACATCTGGGGCTTCTTGCAGGCGCTCGTCCTGCTGCTGCTCGGCAGGGCGCAGTTCAAGGCGCATCTGTCGCGATGCGTGACGGTCGACCCCGCCCGGCTCGCCTATAATCCCGAGGTTCTGGACTACATCCGGGACTGGCGGGCGCAGGGCGGGAAAGCGGCCCTGGTGACCGCCACGGACCAGCACGTCGCCAAGGCCATTGCCGACCATCTGGGGCTCTTCGACGAAGCCCATGGCTCGGACGGGACGCACAACCTCAAGGGAAACCGCAAGGCCGGCTTTCTCGTGCAGCGCTACGGAGCGGGCGCCTACGACTATATCGGCGATGCCCACGCCGATCTCCCGGTCTGGAATTCGGCCCGCAAGGCCATCACGGTGGGGCTGTCGCCGATGGAACGGAACCAGGTGCATTCCCTCGGCGGGGAGGTGGTCCACCTGCCCGGCACCCGGAAGGACATCGGCCCCTACATCAAGGCCCTTCGGCCCCATCAATGGGCGAAGAACGTGCTCGTCTTCCTGCCGTTGATCGCCTCCCACGAGACCTCGCCATCGATGTGGTTCAACGGCGTCGCCGCCTTCATCTGTTTCAGCCTGGTCGCTTCGAGCGTCTATGTGCTGAACGACCTGCTGGACCTGTCCGCCGACCGCATCCACCCGCGCAAGTGCAAGCGGCCACTGGCCTCCGGCGCGCTGCCGATCGAGCACGGGACATGGATGGTGCCTGCCCTGCTGCTGGGCGGGTGCCTGTTCGGCCTGCTTGTCCAGAGCCTGGCCTTCTTCGGGGTCATAGCGCTCTACTACCTGCTCACCCTGGCCTATTCGCTCAGCCTGAAGCGCAAGCTCATCATCGATATCTGCACGCTTGCCGGGCTCTATACGCTGCGCATCTTCGCCGGCGGCACGGCAGCCGGCTTGCCGATCTCGGAATGGCTGCTGGCGTTTTCGATCTTCTTTTTCTTCTCGCTCGCGGCGGTCAAACGACAGGGGGAACTGGTCGACACCGCCCATTCCGGGCATACCAAGGTGGCCGGGCGCGGCTATGAGTGCGACGACCGCCTGATCGTGTCGATGATGGCCGTCAGCTCCGGCTATGTCGCGGACCTCGTGCTGGCGCTGTATCTCGATTCGCCGACGGTCCGGCAGCTCTACGCGCACCCGGTCTATCTGTGGGGTATCTGCCCCATCCTGCTCTACTGGATCAGCCGCATGGTCATGACCGCGCATCGCGGCTGGATGGACGACGATCCCATCGTGTTCGCCATGAAGGACCCCGTCAGCCGCTATTGCGGGGTGATCGTATGTCTGGTCATCACGGCCGGGGTCGTGTGACCCATGCTGCAACTCGTCATCCGCTACAGCCTCTTCGCGGCGATTGCGACTATCGTGAACCTCGCGACGCAGCGCCTGGTGCTGGCAGCCTCCGGGACGGCCGGCGGCATGAGCTTCGCGCTCGCCATCCTGGCCGGGACGGCGACGGGGCTGCTGACGAAGTACATCCTCGACAAGAGATGGATCTTCTTCGACACCTCCACCGGCCTCGCCACCCACGGTCGGAAGTTCGGCCTCTACACGGTCATGGGCATCGTCACGACCATGGTCTTCTGGGGCACCGAGACGGCCTTCTGGCTCGCCTGGGGAACGGATGTGGCGCGGGAAGCGGGCGCCGTCATCGGCCTGACGGTCGGCTATGTCATCAAGTACAATCTCGACCGCAGGTTCGTGTTCACCCTCCGGAAAGCGGAGGCGTGAGCAATGGAGATTTGCGGCTGGGGGCGTTTTCCGCGGGTCGAGTGCCGGATCGGCTTTCCGCATGACGAGGAAAGCCTGCGCAGGCTCGTCACCTCCGGCCGCAGCATCGCCCGCGGCAACGGCCGCGCCTATGGCGACAGCGCCCTCAACCCCGCCCGCACCATCGACATGACCGGCTTCGACCGGATGCTGGCTTTCGAGCCGCAAACCGGGTCGCTCACCGTGGAGGCCGGCGTCATTCTCGGCGATATCATCGAGGCCTTTCTGCCGCGCGGCTGGTTCCCGCCCGTGACGCCCGGCACCAAATTCGTCTCGGTGGGCGGCATGATCGCGGCCGACGTGCATGGCAAGAACCACCACAAGCACGGTTCGTTCGGCGCCTTCGTGGAGTGGATTGACCTCATGGTCGCGGACGGCAGCGTGCTGCGCTGCTCGCGCGGCGAAAACCCGGACCTCTTCGCCTTCACCGTCGGCGGCATGGGGCTCACCGGCATCATCCTGCGCGCGGCCATCCGGCTGATGCCGGTCGAAAGCGGATGGGTAAGGCAACAGACCATTCCCGCCTGCTGCCTGGCGGACGCCATCGAAATCTTCGAACGGTCCCGTAGCTGGACCTATTCGGTGGCCTGGATCGACTGCTTCGCGCAAGGCAACGCGCTTGGCCGGTCCATCGTCATGCTGGGGGAACATGCCGTCCGCGCGGAACTCGACGGCAGCACGAAATCCACTCCCTACGCCATGGCGCCCCGGCGCAGGCGCCGCCTGCCGCTGGACGCGCCCCGCCTTGCGCTCAACCGCTTCTCGATCCGCGCCTTCAACGCATATTACTACGCAAAAGGCCGGCGAAACGCCGGTTCGAGCCTCGTCGACTGGGACAGCTATTTCTATCCGCTGGACACGATCCTCGACTGGAACCGCATCTACGGACGACGGGGCTTCGCGCAGTTCCAGTGCGTGCTGCCGCTCGCCACGTCGCTGAAGGGCCTGAGCGAATTGCTGGCGGCCATTTCGAGCGCCCGCCAGGGCTCGTTCCTTGCCGTGCTGAAACGCATGGGTGCCCAGGAAAGCCGCTTCTCCTTCCCGATGGAAGGCTACACGCTGGCGCTCGACTTCCCCGTAGGCGCCGCCAGCCTGGCGCTGATGGAACGGCTGGATGCCATCACCCTCGCCCATGGCGGACGCTTCTATCTGGCCAAGGATGCCCGCATGAATGCCGCGACCCTCGAAAGGGCCGACCCGCGCGTCGGCGCCTTTCGTGAAATGCGCAGCATCTCGGGCGCCGCCCACCATTTTTCCTCATTGCAGTCGGAGCGGCTTCTTCTCTGACACCCCGGCACTGGAGGTCTGCACGCATGGAACCGATCATGGCGACACAGAAAAGGTCCCTGCTGGTCATCGGCGGCACCTCCGATATCGCGAAGGAGACCGCGCTCACCTTTGCCCGCAACGGCTGGACCGTCATCATCAGCGGCCGCGATCCGGACGATATCGCGGCCGAGGCGGCCAATCTCGAACTGCGCGTGCCGGGCAGCAGGGTCGCGGCCGCAGCACTCGACATACTCGATACCGAAAGCTTCGTGCCGTTCCTCGACCGCCTGCCTTCCCTGCCGGATGCGGTGCTGTGCGCCGTGGGCCTGCTCGGCAACCAGGGACAGGCCGAGCGCGACCCCGCCCATGCCTCGCTGATCATGCGCTCCAACTTCGAAGGCCCCGGCCTCTTGCTCGGCCTCATCGCCGATCGCTTCGAGGCGCGCGGCCAAGGCGCGATCATCGGCATATCCTCGGTGGCGGGCGATCGCGGCCGCGCGTCGAACTATGTCTACGGCGCCGCCAAGGCGGGGCTTTCCGCCTTCCTTTCCGGGCTGCGCAACCGGCTCGCCGGAAAGGGTGTGCATGTGCTGACGGTCAAGCCCGGCTTCGTCAGAACCCGGATGACGGCCGGCATGAAGCTTCCCGCGGCGCTGACCGCCGAGCCGCGCGAGCTTGGCGAGGCCATCTACCGGGCCGTCGAGAAGCGCAGGAACGTCATTTATGTGCGGCGCGTGTGGCGGCCGATCATGTTCCTTATCGGGTCCATACCGGAAACGGCATTCAAGAAGATGTCGCTATGATCTTTATCAACTCAAGACGCCCCGCAAGCAAGGACCGTGGAACCATCATGGTTTCATGGATCGACGGGCTGAAATCATATTCCGGTCTTCTGGCCACGAGCCAGCATGACTACGGCCCTCATTTCCGGCTTGCGATCGCCATGCAGGCCGTTTTGGCGGTGCTTGGCGCGGCATTTCTGGTCATGCTGTTCGCGGACGGGTCCTATTTTTCCTTCGTCATCGCCGCTGACCAGCCATGGACCTTGCACTGGCACCGTTTCCCGGCGCGCGCCACCGCCTTCCTGTTCACCGCCGCCCCGGTCTGGCTCGCCAACAAGCTCTTCCACATGCAGGGAATTCCGCTTGTCCGCCTCTATTCCTTCGTTTTCAGCCTGGTCATCCTGCTCCAACTCATAGCCGTCTATAAACTCGCCGGAAAAAATCACAGGAACCTCCTGCTCTTTCCGCTGCTTGGCTACGTTCTCGGCCCTGCGCTGGGATATGGCTTCCCCTCCGAGATGATGCTGTCTCCGGGATTCTTCTGGATCTGTCTTTTCCTGCTGATTCAGGACAAATCAAACCTGATTTATTTTTATATGTCGGAAACGCTTTTATTATTCACGCATGAGCTATCTATAATATTATTTTCTCTCATTTTCGTATCGTATTTCTATTTCATAAATAGAAAAAATATAATTCATATTATATACATAGTATCTTTGACCTGCGTCTGGGCTTACCTGAAGCTGTCCGGGTCCAGTTCGGGCGGAGATGGAAACATCATCTATGTCCTGGACCCAAGAAGGGTTCTCAACAATCCAACGCTTTGGCTTGTCATTCTCCTTATGGGGGCCGGCTATTTCAGCGCGAGGATAGGTTCGGCCAGAGTCAGGATCGCAACGTTCCTGTCTTCGGCCATCCTCATATTTTGCATTTTCATCTATGCCGGGTTCAACTTTTCCAATGGGCGCTACGATTCCGCGAGAACCGTCGCGGCATTCGCAAACCTGGCTCTCGGAATAGTCTTCCTTCTGGGGCAGATGGAAAAGCGACGAGACGCATCCGTACTGTGGAGACCTGTCGACAGGCAACGATCCGAAAGGTCTTCCCGCTTCCTCGCCGCGTCCTCATTGATCGCCGTGTTCCTGTCTTCGGCGATATTCCTTCACCAGTGGAACGGCATCAGGGACGAGGTCGTCGAATCGACGAACGCCGGCGTGGGCTCCGGCCCCCTCAATATGATTCTGTTCGAGGACCTGCCCGGCTCCGACAAATTGAGGACCGCACTGGAACGATGGGGGCCGGGAACGTCGTGGACCTGGCCCTATGCCGGCATCATGGTCGCGCCCGACTATCGCCCCGCCCAGATTGTCCTCGATAGGCGATCCGCCTTTGCATTCTGCGAACGGCAGCGCGGGGTCCGGCTGGGCGACGGCACGAGGATCGATCCCCTGATCCTGGCGCAGATCGCCCGCTTCGCCTGCAGCCAGCCGCCGCCGGAACGGCACAAGGGCCTGCTCGGGCGGATGCGGGAAGCGCTTTTCGGGTAACGCGCCGTTCAGCCGAAGACCCGGCTTACCTGTGCGTGGACATGGCCGAAGGCCTTCTCAGCGCCGGCAATGACCCGCGCTTCCTCCGCCGGCGACAGCTCGACGGCATCGAGGGCGGCGGTGAAGGTGCGCCAGTGCAGGCCGCGCCCTTCCGGGGCGCCGGCCAGATGACGGGCGCCGAACTCTTCCGACAGGCCGAGTTTCTGCGCGTCCTTGAGCAGGAAGGCGGCCCCGAGGTTCGAGCCTTCCGCCACATAAAGCCAGCCGAGCGCGGTGGCCACGTCCACCGCAGCTCCGGCGGCGAAGGCCGGCTGGCCGTCATAGGCCGGCACATTGATGCCGAGATCGGAAAGATCCTGCTCGATCTGGGAAAGCCGGCGCCGCCCCTGCAAATCCGGCAGCATCCGGTCGAGCCCGGCGTCGTCATAGAGGGCATCGATTTCCCGGTGGAAGGCATGCTGGACCGCCACGAACAGCCCGTAGCGTTCGCGGCCGGCAAACGGCTCGCCGGCCATGATCGCCTGGTCGAGGCGTTGATGCGTCTCGCGCGTCGCCGCCTTCAGCCGCTTCGCGCGGCTCGCCTCATCTGCCGTGATACCGGCGTCCAGCACTTCCACAGTCATCATGTCCTTTCCTGCCCCCGGGGCATAGTCACGAACCGCTCCCAAGGCGGCATTTCAGAAGTTGGTCGTCACACTTGCCCTGAAGGTCCGCCCCGGCGCGGGCACGGCTGCAAGGCTCATTGCGTCCATATAGAACCGGTTTGTCAGATTCTCGCCCGAGAAGGAAACCGTCACGCTGTCGTTGACCTTGTAGCTGGCGAAGGCGTCGACCACGGTATAGGGGGCCCATAGCTTCTTGGGCATGATCAGGCCGCCGTCGAGGCTGCTGGGCGCGCTGATCGCCCGCTTGCCGACCTTCGAGACGCGCGCGCCGATCGTCAGCCGCTCGTCGAACAGCCGCACGCCCAGCGTCCCGGAGAGCGTGTATTCCGGCGGGATGTAGTTGGTGGAATAGTCCTCCGGCAGGGAATGGTTTACGCAGCCCGCGACCGGCAATCCGGCGCCATAGCCGGCCACGCCGTCGCAAAACGCGATCCTGCTGTAGCGGATGCCGTTCGCCTCGACGAACCAGGAGCCGGCGTCGTAGGAGGCCGATGCCTCCGTGCCGGCGAATTTGGCGGCGCCCATATTGTAGGGAATGAGCATTCCCAGCCACGGATAGCTGGCTTTGGTGAAGGTGCCGCGGGCGATGTAGTCCTTAATCGTGTTGTCGAAATAGGCGACCTTGAGGCGAAGCTTGTCGCCGGGCACGAACACATCGTCCTTCAGCACATTGGCCCCCAGCTCCCAGTTCTGCGAGCGCTCCGCCTTCAGGTAGGGGTTGGGGAAGAAGTCATACTTGAAATTGGCTTCCGTCAGGCTCGGCCCGCGATAGCCGGTGGTGTAGTTGGCGAAGAGCTGCACGCTATCCACCGGCGTCAGCACGACGCCGAGATGCGGCGACCAGCCCGAACCGTCGAGCGCATTGCGCGAGATGCCGTATTCGTCGAGGAAATACTGCTCGTATTGCGGGTAGTTGCGGTAGGAAACCCGGTCCTTGGTCTTGTAGGCGGTGTATCGGAGGCCGCCATTGAAGCTCAGCCAGTCCAGGGGCGCATAATCGAAGCGGGCGAATGCGCTTCCTTCGTGCCGGCGGCCGTTCTGCGGCAGATACCAGTTGCCTTCGTCCAGCGGCTTGGTGTCCTCCAGCAGGTAGGAGGCGCCGTAGTTCAGGGTCAGGTCGCCGTAATCGGAATGGAAGGAGGAGGTATTGGAGATTTCCGACCCCACCATGTAGGTGTCGATGGGAACGATCGAGCGGCTGTTGATCGGCAGGGTGTTCGGGTCCCAGATGACGGGCGTCGCCGAGCGCGTCTTCTGATCCAGCAAGGTGCCCCACACATTGAAGCGCAGGTCGATCAGGTCGCTGTCGTCGGGCTTGTAGCCATATTTGGCGATCAGCCTGTGCGCCGTCACCTGGTTCGGCTCCTGCTGGCCGACAAAGTCCCAGCCGAAGCGCGACACCTGCGAGGGCATCACCTCGCCGAAATCGCTGTCATAGTAGACGTAGCTGGCCTCGACGCTGTGGCCGCCGTCGAAGCTGGCCTTGCCCTTGACATAGGCGGACAGGACCTCGCGCTGGCTGTTGACGATCTCGCTGTCGCGCTTGACGGCGGTGATCTGGTGTTCCTGGAAGGAGCCTTCGGTGGTCTCCTCCAGGATGGTATCAGGGCCGTGCCTGCCGGTGAAATAGTTGCCCTGCTTGCGGCGGGCCAGGCCGGCGACGATTTCGGCGTCCCCGAAACGACGGGCCGCGACGATGCTGCCGTGGCCGCTGGCAATATCGAACAGGCCGGGAGCGCCGATCCTCTTGTCGAAGGTGCCGATCGGCGGTGCGCTCACGCTGTTGCTGGACACGCTGCCGCGCAGGCGGATGCCCCAGTCCTTGCCTTCCTTGATGATGTCGTCGGCATCGAGGGTCCGCATGTTGATAACGCCGCCGATGCTGCCGGCGCCGTCGGCGCCTGCGCCCGGCCCCTTGGTGATGTCGATGCCGGCCAGCAGGTCCGGATCGACATAGGTGCGGTTGGAGGCGCCGAAATAGCCGAGATAGACGGGCACGTTCTGCAAGGTGCCGTCGACCCGCACCGGTGTGCGGTTCATGCCCTGCACGCCGCGTATGTTCACCTCGATCGCCGGGCTGTTGCGCCCGTCCGCGGCGATGACGCCCGGCGTGTTGCGGAAGATGTCGCTGGTCGAGGTGCCCCCTGTGCGGTCGAGTTCCTCGCGCGAGATATGGTTCACCGAAGCCGGCGTCCTGTAGGGCGCGTCGGCGCCGCCCGTGCCGACCACATCGACGGGATCGAGCACCAGGGCACCCTGCGCGTCGACCGGAGCATGAGCGGCCGACACGCGGTCGCCGATCGTCACCGTGTCGGCGCTGGTGAAGCGGTAGGATAGGCCGGTGCCGGCCAGGAGCCGCGACAGCGCCTCCTCCCGCGTCATCGTTCCCGAAAGCGCCGGGCTGGTGCGGCCGGCAACGACGCCCGAGGGCAGCAAGAGCCTGAGCCCGGCCTGATCGGCGAATATGGTCAGCGCCGCACCCAGATCCTGGGCGCGGACATTGACCGAAACGGTGCGCGCGGCCTGCGCATGCGCCACGCCTGTGCCGCACGCCCCCGCCGCCAGCAGCAGGGCGGCCGAGCCGAGAAGCCCCGCCCTGAACCGCCTGAAACCGTAATGCCAGCCTTGCCCCGAAGCCACTTTGCGCATGAATACTCGTCCTGCCGTGTTGACACCCTTCGAGGACGTGGCTGGCAGCTTTCGCTCATGCTGCCGGGCACTCGTGCTTCGGCGCGGTCTGGCTTGGTCCTCATCCCCTAGGACGAAATGACGGGCACGATCCTGCACCGGAAAATCGAATAAACTTGATATTTTCTATCAACTTATTGATATCAAAGCGTTCTATTTTCGTCCCTGGCGTGCGGCCCTACCGGATCACCGTCACGAACGGCAGCCGGGTGACATGCACCGGCAAGGTCTGTGCCATGACCTCCAGCACCGAATCGGGATCGGCAAGGTCGAACACGCCGGTCACTTCCAGCGCCCGCAGGCGCGCCCCGGCGATCACGATCGGCCCGGCGCGATAACGCTCGATCTCGGCCACCACTTCGCCCAGCGGCCGGCGGTTGAAGATCAGCTTGCCGCGGCGCCATGCGGTCGCCATTTCGGCATCGACCGTCTCTATGGCCGACACGACGCCCCGCATGTCGTAGCGCACGCGCTGGTCGGCATGGGCGACGACCGGCGCCGCAGGCCCGGTCCTGCCCGAAACGCCGACCGCGCCTTCCAGCACCGTGACCACCACCTGTCGCGGGCGGATATCGACGTCGAAGACGGTGCCGAGGGCGCGCGCCTGGCCGCCATCCGCCTCGACGACAAAGGGCCGCGCCGCATCATGGGCGACGGTGAAGGTCGCCTGCCCCCGGAACAGGCGCAGGGCCCGGATGCTTTCGCTGAAATCGACCGAAAGCGCCGATCCCGCATTGAGGAATGCCGTCGAGCCATCCGGCAGACCGATGCTGCGCTGCTCGGCAATGCCGGTCACATGGTCGGCAAACAGAAGCGGCCCCAGCACGCCGCTGCCATAGAGGGCCGCGCCCGAAATCGCGGCCACGCCGCCGCCCAGCACCGTGCGGCGGGTGACGCGGGCGCGCTGCGCCTTGCGCTCGGCCTGCCGCACAGTGCTGCCGGCAAGGCCCACGCCGTCCCAAATGGCTTGCGCTTCCCGCGCGGCCTCTTCATGGGCGGGGCTGCGCTTGCGCCAGCGGTCGAAGGCGGCATGGTCGGCCTCGCCGGCCCGACCGGAATGGAGCCGGACCAGCCATTCCAGCGCTTCGTCGCTCAGGCCGGTGTCCATCTGTCGCTCCTCACGATTTTGCCACGCTCCCGCAAAGGCGCACCCCGGAACCAGAGCCCTCTATAGCAAGGACGAATCGAGGCCCGGGAACTTGCACCCTGCCCGCGAAAAAAGCTCAGGACTGGTCGCGGAAATGGTCCCGGCAATGGCGCAGCGCCTGCATCAGATAGCGTGCGACCATGCTTTCGGACACCTCGAGCCGGGAGGCGATCTCCCGGTGGGAAAGCCCGTCGCAACGGTTCATCAGCAGCGCGGCGCGCGGTTTCGGGGGAAGCTGCGCCAATGCGAGGACGAGAAAGCGCAACTGGTCACGATCGATAACCACCCGCTCCGGCGAGGGGCAGCCATCCTCGATGGCCTGGAGCACCGCCTCGTCGCTGACGCAGCGGGCCGAATGACGCCCCTCCTTGCGGGCAAGGTCGATGGCGATGTTGCCGGCCACGCGCAGGATGAAGGCGTGCTGGTCGCGAATATCGACAGGCTGGCCCTTCATCCGCGACAGCCGCAGCCAGGTTTCCTGCAAGGCATCCTCGGCCAGTTCGCGGGAGCCGGTCTGGCGCTTCAGCCGCGCGCACAACACGCTCCACTGGCGCAGATAGACGGAGATCAGTTCGTGATACGCGTCCGAGGCGGCGGCACTCATGGTCATCGCTGTGTTGCTGGAACCGAAGGCTCCTCTTAGCGACATCGAAAAAGTGACGCAACATCAATGATTTGGAGAAGTTCTAAACAACACGCCGGGACTGCCCGCCGGCAGCCCGCGATTCACCGCGCCGTCAGGCCCGGCCTTGGATCAGAGATCCACATAGCGCGTATGGACCACGACGCCCCCTACCGCGTCCAGCCTGTGGATGAAATAGGCGAACGGTTCCTGCACCGGGCGCGACTTGGCCGCCTGGCCGTCGAGATCGAGGCCGATCTGGAAGGCCGGGCTGCCGGCGACCGTGCACAGCACCCCGTTCCATATTGCCTGATAGGGCCGATGGACGTGACCGGACAGGATGCGCAGGCTTCCGGAATAGGCGCGCACCAGCCTGGCCAGCCGCTCACCACCCTCGACAAGGCCGCGCCGGTCCAAGGCGCCGATCCCGGAATCGAAGGGCGGGTGGTGCATGAGCACCAGCGTCGGCCCGGCATGGGCACGGTCCAGCCTGTCCTCGAGCCAGTCCAGGCTTTCCTCGGCCAGACGGCCCTCGACCTTGCCTTCGATCAGCGTATCCAGCGCCAGGATGCGAAGATCGCCATGGCTCGCCTCATAGTTCAGATAGGTTCCGGCCGCGAACGGAAGACGGTCGGCGAAGGCGGCGCGCATGGTGGCGCGCCGGTCGTGATTGCCGGGAATGACGAAGACCGGTACCGACAGCGGCGACAGCACGTCCTTCAGCAGCGCATAGTCTTCCTCGGTGCCGCCATCGACCAGATCGCCGGTCAGCATCACCGCCTCGACGGCGGGCGTGAAGGCCGCGATGTTGGCGACCAGCTTGCGGGCCGCTTCTGTGGCATCGGCTCGCACCAGCGCCGATTCCGGCCTGTCGGAAAACAGATGGAAGTCCGAGATATGGGCGATCAGCATGAGCAAGTCCCGACAATGTCACGGCGCCCGCAGCCGCGGACCGGCCGCCGCGAATGGCAGCCGGAAGCGGACCGCAGGACCATTACCAGCGGAAGGAAGGTACCATGAAATCGGGCACGAGCCCGGTTTCGGCGAACAGGCGCGCGCAATCCTCCGGATCGGGCATCCCGCCGGTCCAGTGCAATTGCTTGTAGTGGATGCCGCCGGCCACGAAGATGCTGCCCAGCGCCGCCATGCGGGCACCGGCCACGTCGTGGTCGAGGGAATCGCCGATCGCCGCCACACGTTCCGCCGGCAGCCCGAGCAGCTTGAGGCAGGTGGCATAGATGCGCTGATGCGGCTTGCCGTGATAGCGAACCGCGCCGCCCAGCGTCTCGTAGACACGGGCGACGGCGCCCGGTGCCTCCAGCAGCTTGCCTTCGGGGCTCACCCGCACGAAGTCGGGATTGGCGCAGATCATGGGCAGGCCGCGCGCGGCCGCCTTCCGGAGCAGGCCGTTCCATCCCTGCACGGACTGATAGGCAGGTTCCATGCTGAGCAGGAGGAGGAAATCGGCGTCGTCGACCTCCCTGACCAGTTCCAGGCCAAGCCCGTCGGCCAGGTGGTCCTCGCCGTCGCGGGCCATCAGCAGGCACCGCTTGCCGAGCCCCGCATAGAAGGGATCGGGATCGTTCAGGATGGCGTCGCGGGCATCGTCGCCGGCCGGCATCACGGCCTTGTAGAGCGAGCGGTCGAAGCCCATCGCGGCCAGCAGGTCCTCGTTCTCGGCCGCGCGGCGCCCGGAATTGGACAGGATCACCACTGTCTTTCCGGCCTCGCCCAGGCGCTGCAACGCCTCGACGGCCCCGGCATAGGCGCGCTTGCCGTCATGCAGCACGCCCCATTGGTCGATGAGGAAACCGTCATATCCGGCCACCGCCTCGGCCACACCCTTCACCGAAGTGAAGGATGTGGCGGCGGCGCGGACGGCCTCAGGAGATGCGAGAACGGACATAGGCCGAGATGCCTTCACTGATGACGACGATGGCAAGGATGGCAATCAGCACGACCAGCACCTGCGACCAGGCGAAGCCGTTGATCGAGGCGTAGAGCTGGAGGCCGATACCGCCGGCGCCGACGAAGCCGAGCACGCTCGATTCCCGCACGTTGATGTCCCAGCGGTAGATCGACGTGCCGATCAGCACCGGCTGGATCTGCGGCATGATCGCGGTGGCGTAGACTTGCAGGGTACGCGCACCGGTCGCCTCGATGGCCTCGATCTGGCCGTGGTCCACCTCCTCGATCGCCTCGGCGATCAGCTTGGCGATGAAGCCGACCGAACGGGCAGCCACGGCGAAGATGCCGGCCAGCGGTCCCGGACCGAAGATCGCCACGAACACCAGGCCCCAGATGACCGTGTTGATCGAGCGCGACGCCACCAGGATGGCGCGGCCGAGCAGCCAGGTGGCCGAGTTGAGGGTGGTGTTGCGGGCCGCCAGGAAGGCGACCGGCAGCGCCAGCACGATGGACGCCATCGTGCCCAGCGTGGCGATGTGGATGGTCTCGATCAGCGGCTGGATGATGACCGGCAGATATTCCCATCTCGGCGGCCACATGCGGGTGACGAGATCGAGCGCCTGCTCATGGGCATCGGCGAAGAAGGCCCATTCGATATCGAGGGCCGACACCGACCAGGCGGCGGCGAACGCCGCGCCCGCGAGCCACAGCCACTGGACCAGCCGCTCGCGCGGGGTGTAGCGCTGCCAGATGTCAGGATAATTCTTGGTGTTCACCGCAGCTTCCTCCTCACCCAGTCACTGAACCATTCACCAAGCGCGACCATGGCGGCGATGGTGAGCAGGATGGCACTCGAAAAATCGAAGTCGTAACGCGAGAACGACGCCGACAGCGTCTGGCCGATGCCGCCGGCACCGACGATGCCGATGACGGTGGAATGGCGCAGATTGGCGTCGAGCCGGTAGATGATGACGCCGAGCGTCTTGACCAGCACCTGCGGGGTGACCGCGTAGAACACCACCTGCCAGAAGCTCGCGCCGGTGGCACGCACCGCCTCGACCGGACCTTCCTTCATGTTCTCGATGTCTTCCGCCAGCATCTTGCCGAGGAAGATCGCCGAGGCGAAGGCCAGCGTCAGCAGGCCGGCGATGGGACCGAAACCGAACAGCTTCACGAAGAAGATGGCGATGACGACCTCGTGGAAGGTACGGCCGACCACGATGAGGCCGCGCGCCGCCAGATAGAGCGGCTTCGGCGCCAGGTTGCGGGCGGCGCAGATGCCGAGCGGAATCGACAGCACGATGCCCACGATGCTGGCCGCGATGGCGATCTGGACGCTTTCCAGCATGCCGGTCACCAGGAGCGGCCAGCGCTCGAAGTTCGGCGGGAACATGCGCGTGATGATGTCCAGCGCACGCGGCAGGCCGGCGACGGCACGGGCGAAATCGATGTCGATGGTGGTCAGCGACCACACGAGGTAGACGATGACGCAACCCCAGAAGACGGCGCGCTTGAGGCGCGTGCCGAACAGGGTCGGCGGCCGCCATGCGGCGGCGCGGTCGGAACTGGCGAGGACGCTCATGACCTGGTCGCCTCGCCGTCGTCAGCCGGAGGATTCCAGTCCTCGTCGCCATAGATGCGTGCCAGCGCCTCGTCGGTCAGGTTGGCCGGCACGTCGTCGAAGACGATGCGGCCGTCGTTGAAGCCGATGATGCGGTCGGCGTGCGCCTTGGCCAGCGCCACGTCATGGATGTTGATGATGGCCGGCGTCTTGCGCTCGTTGACCAGTTCGCCGACCAGACGCATGATCTGACGCGACGTCTTGGGGTCGAGGCTGGCGGTCGGCTCATCGAGCAGCAGCAGCTCCGGCCGCTGCATCAGCGCGCGGGCAATGCCCACGCGCTGGCGCTGGCCGCCCGAAAGGGCGTCGGCGCGGCGGTTCTCGTAGCCTTCGAGGCCGACCCGGTCGAGCAGCTCGAAGGCCGCCCGGATATCCTCGGGCGGGAACTTGTAGCGGATCGAGTTCAGCAGGCCGACATAGCCGAGGCGGCCGGACAGCACGTTCTGCATCACCGTCAGCCGCTCGACCAGGTTGTATTCCTGGAAGATCATGCCGACGCGGCGGCGCGCTGCCCGCAGCCCCTTGCGGTCAAGGCTGACAATGTCCTCGCCATTGAGCAGGATACGCCCCGACGTCGGCTCGACCAGCCGGTTGATGCACCGGATGAACGTGCTCTTGCCGGCGCCGGAGGAGCCGATGATGGCCACCACTTGCGGCCTGTCGATGATGAAGTTGACTTCCTGAAGCGCGCGCTTGCCGGTCTTGTAGACCTTCACAAGGTTCTGCACCTCAAGCAACGGACGCTGCGCCTTCATTGCTAGCTTCTGCACCTGCTCTTGCGTGGACATGTGTCCCATCATTCACGCCCCAACTTGGAAAGACCTTCTTGCGTATAGGTTGCACCGGTTTCCTTCTGGATGGTCCGGACATCGGTCCAACCCGTCTTGTAGTCGACCGGCACGAAGCCCTTCTCGTCCTGGAATTCCGCAGCCAGCTTGGAATGGAGGAAGTCGAAGCTCAGGAAGGCTTCCTGGATCTTCTTCTGCAGCTCCGGATCGAGATCGTGCGCGACACCAAAGGCGGTTCTCGGGAACGGCTTCGATTCATAGATCGCCCGGACATCGCCCTCCTTCAGCATGCCGCGCTCGATCATGCGGTCGAGGACGTTGGAGGCGATCGGCGCCGCGTCGTAGTCCTTGTTGGCCACACCCATGATGGAGTTGTCGTGCTTGCCCGAATACAGGACCTCGTAGTCCTTGCCGGGCTCGACGCCCATTTCCTTGAACAGCACGCGCGGCGCCGTGTCACCGGAATTCGACGACGGCGACACATGCGCGACGCGCTTGCCCTTGAGATCGGCAACGGTCTTGATCGTGCTGTCAGCGGGAACGATCAGCTCCAGCGTGTAGCCGATGGTGCCGTCCTTCTTTTCCATGGCGACCTGCGGGCGGAAGCCGGCGAGGTTCACGGCATAGGGCACCGCGCCGCTGGACACGCCGGCGATGTGCAGGCGGCCCGAGCGCATGGCCTCGACCTGGGCGGCATAGGATTCGGCGGCGAACCACCGCACCCGCTTGCCGGTGACCTTCTCGACGTGAGCCATCAGCTCTTCGAAGACGTTCTCATAGACGGAAGGGTCCTCGACCGGCGTGTAGCTGAAGATCAGCGAGCTCGGATCCTTCCAGTCGTCCTTGTTGGCGGGCACATCGGCCAGCAGATCGCCATCGGCGTCGCAGTAGCGCTCATCGAGCGTGCCGCGGCTTGCGCAATCGTCCGCCCATGCGGCTCCGGTGTTGGTAAACATGGCGACGCACAAAAGGGCTGCCGCCGAAACGAGGGTCTTAAGCATCCAATCCTCCCAAGGAGACGAACTAAAACCTGATAACTGGCACGGACCTCCGCGCAAGTCATCCACGTTAATCACTTTCTTCCACGAAAGTCAACGTTTTGTTAGATATCTAACACTGGTGTTGTTTCATTGCTTCCATGCGACATGGCACGGCGGATTCCGGTAGGCCCGCCCGGCCGCGCAAGCAGGCGGCGGCCTCCGACTGCGGAGCCGCCGCCGTTCATTTGGCTCAGTAGGGCCGCTCCGCAGCCGCTGCCAGCGTAATGTCGCACTGCGCATCGCCGGCCTTGGCGGAACCGCGCACCGCGGCAAGTTCGGCCCGCGCCTTTTCGAGATCGGCCCGGAACGCCGCATCGCCATGCAGCGCCGCCACCAGCGCGGCACCGCCGCTGCGGCCGGCCTCGACGTCACTCGGCCAGTGCACGCCGCACACCACGCGGCTCTCACCCAGCGAGCGGGCCCGCGCCATCACCGCATCCGAACGGTCGGGTACCAGTTCGGCAAGCACCAGCCCGGCAACCCATCCGGTCGTGGCGTGGCCCGAAGGATAGGAAGCGCTGCTGGCCAGGTGATCGTTCATGGTTTCGCAGATTTCGGTGCCCGGCAGCGTGACGAAAGGACGGGGACGCGCATATTTGGCCTTGGTGTCCTTCAACGCCTGCTTGGCATCCTGGTAGATCCGGCCGAAGAGCTGGTGCAGCGTCGGCGCCTGCGCCTCGTCCGCGTGAATGCCCAGCGCGCAATCGAAATGGCTGAGCAGCGGCTCGGGGTGGACGTCGGCGTCGATCACCGCCAGATCCCAGCGCGGCTGCCCCTTCAGCGCCCGCGTCTGCTGGATGATGGCGCGCTCGGCATCCTGGGCCGGGGTGCCGTCAGCCGGCGGCGCGATGACCACGTCGGCAAGGTTCGGCATGGCCTCCTTGGCCAGATAGGGCAACGGCTTCGCCGGCTTTGCCGCCTCGCCCTGCGGCGCGGACGCAGCGCTTCCCGCATCGGCGGCCAGCGCAGGACTTGCCAGCAAAGGGCCGGCCAGCAGGGCCGAGACCGCCGCCGCATGGCACAAAGTGACGATGGATCTTTGGATAACGGGCATCGCTTCCTCCCAGAATGTCGATAAATGACCACGCCAAGTAAGTTTGGCGTCACAATCGATCACTATCTTACAAGGGAGTCAATAAATTTGGCGTATATCTACCAAATCGATGTTGGAAAAATTACGCCCCGGCCACCACGCATGCGACACCCGCCTCGCCGAAGGCCCGCCGCAGATGTTCCGGAGGCTCGGCATCGGTGACCAGCGTCTGGAAGGCCGAGAGGGGCGCCAGCCGCATCACTGCCGTGCAGTCGAACTTCGAGGAATCGACCACCGCGACGGCGTGGCGGGAATGATCGAGCCCGGCCTGGCGAACGGCGATCTTCTGCAGGTCGAAATCCATCGGCGTGCCGTCGCTGTCGAAGCCGGCGAAGCTCACCACCGAGAAATCGACCTTGAACAGGCTGATCTGCTCGACGGTGACATTGCCCACCAGCGAGCCATTGGCCCCGCGCAGCAGGCCGCCGGTCAGGAACACTTCGATGTTGGGGTGTTCGGTGAACAGCATGGCCACCGCCGCGCTGCAGGTGAAGATTTGCAGGCCGCGCTTGTCCAGAAGGGCGCGCGCCACCGCCTCGACCGTCGACCCGACATCGAGGAACACCGAAGCGCCGTCCGGGATGAGATCGGCGACCGCCTGGCCAATTCGCTCCTTGCCCTCCACCGCGATGACCTGCTTCTGGGCATAGCCCAGCCGCACCGAACTGTCGCGCAAGCCGGCCCCGCCATGGAAGCGCTGCAGGAAATGCGCCTTCTCCAGCGTGATGATGTCGCGCCGTACCGTCTGGGCCGACACGTCGAACTGACGCGCCAGGGCCTCGATGGTGACGAAGCCCTGCTCCTGGACCGCGGCCAGCACCTGTTGCTGGCGACGGGTGAGTTCTTCCACGGCAATGGGCGGAGTTGGCTGATGTTTCATGGCGGTCAGCTCCAGTTTCTGCCCTGAGTGTCAATCACAGCGCCGCCGATATGGCAACGCTTGCCCCGCGTCCCGTTCAATGAACGCCGAAAAGCGCGCCATGGATCGCGTCCCAGTTGCCCTTGTCGGCCGCATAGAGGATGCCGCCGTCGGTGCGCGTCGGCAGATAGGGCGAACCATCCAGCCGCGCCGAATAGCCGCCCGCCTCCCGGTGCAGCAGCCAGCCGGCGGCATGGTCCCACGGCATCAGCTTGGCATACATGGAAAAATCCGCATGGCCGGCGCACAGGAACCGATATTCATGCGCCACGCAGCGGTAGGAATTGACCACGGCGAACTGGGCGAGATTGGTGGCCACGGTGCTGCGGACAGGCTCCGGCAAGGCCTTCCACGAGACGAGCCCGCTCATATCCGACAGGGCAGTGGTGGCGGAAACCTTGAGGTCGCCGCGCACGCCCTCGGCATTTTCCGTCCAGGCCCCCTCGCCGCGCACGGCGAAGGCGAAATCGTCGAGGATCGGGTCGTAGATCACCCCGCCGGCGACCTCGCCCGAAACCAGCACCGCCGCGATGACGCCGAACAGCGGCAGGCCCGAAGCGAAGTTCTTGGTGCCGTCGACGGGATCGATGACGAAGGCGAGGTCCGCCGACGGCAGGCGATCGAGGATGGAGGCATCGGCCGCCGCCGCCTCCTCGCCGACGACGACGGCGGAGGGAAAGGCCCGGGCCAGCGCCGCCGAAATCGTCCGTTCGGCCGCGACATCGGCATCCGTCACCAGATCGTGCGCGGAGGATTTGCGCCGCACCTGGCCATGGGCAAGCTGGCGGAAGCGCGGAAGAATCTCGTTCTGTGCGGCCTCGCGCAACACATGGCCCACCGTCCTCGCATCGGTTTCTGAAATCAGCATCTGGCAACTATCCCGTTTGGTATGTCCATCTTCTATAATCGAATGTAAGATAATTTACAAACCTCTCCTGAACCTGTATGCGTCACGTCGCAATGTCGAAGGCGCGGCCGGCGCTTGCCGGGCAGAACCGCCGGTTCCGTCACCGGGCCGGCGGGAAGCTTGCGCGCTGCCGCCTCCCCGCCACATCCATTCACAAGGGACCGTTTCATGAAGTTTTTCGTCGACACCGCCGACGTGCGGGAAATCCGCGAGTTGAACGAGCTGGGCCTGCTGGACGGCGTCACCACCAATCCGTCGCTCATCCTCAAATCCGGCGGTGACATCGCCGAGGTGACGAAGGAGATCTGTGGCATCGTCGAGGGTCCGGTTTCGGCCGAGGTGGTCGCCACCGACTACGCGGACATGATGCGCGAGGCGGAAATCCTGTCCAGGATCGCCGACAATGTCTGCATCAAGGTGCCGCTGACGCTGGACGGGCTGAAGGCCTGCCGGGCGATCACCTCGGACGGGCGCAAGGTCAATGTCACCCTGTGCTTTTCGGCCAACCAGGCCCTGCTTGCCGCCAAGGCGGGCGCCACTTTCATTTCCCCCTTCGTCGGCCGCATCGACGACATCGGCATCGACGGGATGGAACTGATTGCCGAGATCCGGCGCATCTACGACAATTACGATTTCCAGACGGAAATCCTCGCCGCCTCGATCCGTACCGTCAATCACGTCAAGCAGGCAGCCCTGATCGGCGCGGATGTCGCGACCGTGCCGCCGGCAACCCTGAAGGCGCTGGTCAAGCATCCGCTCACCGACAAGGGGCTGGAAAGCTTCCTCGCCGACTGGGCGAAGACCGGCCAGAAGATCGGCTGACGAAGCCTTGCGGTGACATAACACCGATACCGGCGGCACCGGCGGGCACAACAGCACCCGCCGGCCACCCTGCCCCTTCCGAAAGGCGCGACACAACGCCGTTGACCCGCGCCCAATGGTTCCACGCGTTTCAACCCACGCTCCCTACCGGGAGCGACAGCGCATTCCATGGCCACATGCATGGCCTGTTCCTGGTTTCGACCCGCGCTTCCGCAAGGGGAGCGACGCGAGCTGGCCGCCAAGGGCCCGCAGCCGGAAACGTTTCGATCCGCGCTCCCGCGAGGGGAGCGACATGATAATCTCGGCGGTTTCCATCATTTCGAACTGTTTCGATCCGCGCTCCCGCGAGGGGAGCGACCGGATAGCGCGCCAGCCCGTGCCGTCCCCTCGTAAGTTTCGATCCGCGCTCCCGCGAGGGGAGCAACGCTCAACCTGACGTCATCACCTATGCCGATGCCGTGTTTCGATCCGCGCTCCCGCGAGGGGAGCGACGTTGCTGCTGGGTGGCGTATCGCCAAGAGCGGCGGTTTCGATCCGCGCTCCCGCGAGGGGAGCGACTGTCCTTGCCGGTGCCGTAAATGTCCATCCACTCGTTTCGATCCGCGCTCCCGCGAGGGGAGCGACGCCATACCTGGCCAACTGGTTGCCGGCCATGTCGCGTTTCGATCCGCGCTCCCGCGAGGGGAGCGACTCGCAAACCGCCTCAACGTTTTGCAGAGACGGGGTTTCGATCCGCGCTCCCGCGAGGGGAGCGACAAGGCCACGCCGATAACCAGCTGCATCAAGAATGGTTTCGATCCGCGCTCCCGCGAGGGGAGCGACAGCCATCCGCCGATGACCAGAAAGGCCCATACCGGTTTCGATCCGCGCTCCCGCGAGGGGAGCGACACCGTACCCAAAGCGCACGGGGGCAGCCGTGACAGTTTCGATCCGCGCTCCCGCGAGGGGAGCGACGTGCGTTGACCTGTGTCCATGCACCTGCGTAAATGTTTCGATCCGCGCTCCCGCGAGGGGAGCGACATTCCAGCTTGTTGCCGCCGCCCTGCCCGGGTTTGTTTCGATCCGCGCTCCCGCGAGGGGAGCGACGCCATCCGCCGATGACCAGAAAGGCCCATACCGGTTTCGATCCGCGCTCCCGCGAGGGGAGCGACCGCCACGCGGCCCATTGGCCAGCACTGCCGTCAGGTTTCGATCCGCGCTCCCGCGAGGGGAGCGACCCGTCCTCGATCATCATCTTCAGGTTGGATTTGGTGTTTCGATCCGCGCTCCCGCGAGGGGAGCGACGCTTCGCCGCGAGAGCGTTGGTGACGGTGGCGGCGTTTCGATCCGCGCTCCCGCGAGGGGAGCGACCCATCAGGTTGCCATGTTTGTCCTGACCGACGACGTTTCGATCCGCGCTCCCGTGAAGGGAATGGCGTAGATGATGCGGCTGTGGCCGTGGAGACGCGCATGGGCGAGCGCAAAGCCCAGCGAGGCCAGCGTCTTGCCGCCGCCGGTCGGCACGTTGAGCGTGAAGAATCCCGGCTCCATCCGCGCGCCGGAACGGACATGGGCGAGGATTTTGCCCCGCAGGCGGCCGAGATCGCTGTCACTGGCCAGCTTCGCCATATGCGCGTCGAACCGCGCGGTGAAATCCGGCAGCAGGTCCTGAAGCAGAGGCCATTCGCGGTCGGGCTGCAAGCCCTCCAGCTTCGCATAATAGGCCTCGGTGTTGCGGAAATCGGCATCGACCAGACACGAGAACAGAAAGCGCGTGACCACCGAAAGATCGAAACACGCATCTTCACGGCTCTTTCGTGCCGAAAACTTGCGCAGCAGTTCCGGCGGCATCAGCCCGGTCAGATCGGCCTTGATTTCGCGTTCCCAGATCGGATCGAGCCGGCCCTGAAACTCTTCCAGCCGGCGCCTGACGCAATGGCCGAATTCGTTCTGCTTGTCCGGCAGGCCGGCATGGTGGCCGAGGATCGCATAGACGATGAGCTGGGCGACATCGGCGTCCATGCCGCTGGTGCGGTCGCGCAGCACCACGGCACCGGCCGTCGAATGATCGACGCGGATCTCCGCCCCGTTGAGCCGCTTCTGGAAGGCCTCGGCATATTTGCCGAGATCGTGGAACAGGCCGGCGGTGAAAGCCGCCTTTTCAAGACCGAAGCGCACGGCGAACGAGGCCGCCAGTTCCGCCGTCTCGTAAAGATGGTCCCGCAAGGCCTGCCAGTCGCTCCGGTCGGCGAGCCGGCCGGAATGCGCGAAATAGTCCATGCGCCCCCGCGACATGTTCGTTTCACCCGGGGAGCAGCCTATCCGATTCGCCTGGCCTGGCCAGGCTGGTTCATTGAGCCAGCCCGGTCATATGTTACGGCGCTTGCCTTCCATCAGGTCGAGCACGGCGCGGGCGGCGTCGAGCACATTGGTGCCGGGGCCGAACACGGCGGCCACGCCATGGTCGAGCAGGAACTTATAGTCCTGACGCGGGACGACGCCGCCCACCACGACAATGACCTCGTCGGCGCCCCGCGCTTTCAGTGCTTCCACCAGTTGCGGTGCCAGCGTCTTGTGACCGGCCGCCAGCGACGACATGCCGACGACCTGCACCTTGGACTTCACCGCAAGGTCGGCCGCCTCGTCCGGCGTCTGGAACAGCGGGCCGGCGATCACCTCGAAGCCGAGGTCGCCGAAGGCCGAGGCGATCACCTTGGCGCCACGGTCGTGCCCGTCCTGCCCGAGCTTCGCCACCATGATGCGGGGTGAGGCTCCAAGCGCTTTCGAGAACTGGTCCAGCCGATCCACCAGATTCTCGTATTCCGGCTCGCCCTCATAGGCGGGGCCGTAGACCTCGCGCACCACCTTCGGCACGGCGGAATGGTCGCCGAAGGCATCGCGCATGGCGTCGGAAATCTCGCCGAGCGTGGCGCGTTCCCGTGCCGCCTCCACGGCGGCTTCGAGGATGTTGCCCTTGCCCGAGCGGGCCACCTCGCGCAGGCGCGCCAGCGTCTCTTCCGTCCGCTTCGGGTCGCGCTGGCGCCTGGTGCGCTCGATGCGGGCGATCTGCGCCTCGCGCACCGCCTTGTTGTCGATGTCGAGAATGTCGATCTCGTCTTCGGTTTCGAGGCGATATTTGTTGACGCCGACGATCACCTCGTCGCCGCGGTCGATGGCCGCCTGCTTGCGGGTCGCCGCTTCCTCGATCAGCCGCTTGGGCAGCCCCTCGTTGACGGCTTTCGTCATGCCGCCCATCGCCTCGACTTCCTCGATCAGCTTCCAGGCGGCGTCGGCAAGCTCCTTGGTCAGGCTTTCGACATAGTAGGAGCCGGCCAGCGGATCGACGACCTTGGTGACGCCCGTCTCGTGCTGGAGGATGAGCTGGGTGTTGCGGGCGATGCGGGCCGAGAATTCGGTCGGCAGCGCGATCGCCTCGTCGAAGGAATTGGTGTGCAGCGACTGGGTGCCGCCGAGCGCCGCCGACATCGCCTCGAAAGCCGTGCGCACGATGTTGTTGTAGGGGTCCTGCTCCTGCAGGGACACGCCGGAGGTCTGGCAATGGGTACGCAGCATCAGGGAAGAGGATTTCTTCGGCTCGAATTCCTGCATGATGCGCGTCCATAAAAGCCGCGCAGCGCGCAGCTTGGCCGCTTCCATGAAGAAGTTCATGCCGATGGCGAAGAAGAAGGACAGCCGCCCGGCGAACTCGTCGACATCGAGGCCCTTCTTCAGTGCCGCGCGCACATATTCGCGCCCGTCGGCCAGCGTGAAGGCAAGCTCCTGCACCAGCGTCGCGCCCGCCTCCTGCATGTGATAGCCGGAGATGGAGATCGAGTTGAACTTCGGCATCTCCTTCGAGGTGTATTCGATGATGTCCGCGATGATCCGCATCGAAGGCTCGGGCGGATAGATATAGGTGTTGCGGACCATGAACTCCTTGAGGATGTCGTTCTGGATTGTGCCCGACAGCTTGGCGCGCGGCACACCCTGCTCCTCGCCGGCGACGATGAAATTGGCGAGCACGGGAATGACCGCGCCGTTCATGGTCATCGACACCGAGATCTGGTCTAGCGGGATGCCGTCGAACAGGATCTTCATGTCCTCGACGGAATCGATGGCCACGCCCGCCTTGCCGACATCGCCAACCACACGCGGATGGTCGCTGTCATAGCCGCGATGGGTGGCGAGGTCGAAGGCCACCGAAACGCCCTGCTGGCCGGCGGCCAGCGCCTTGCGGTAGAAAGCATTCGATTCCTCGGCCGTCGAGAAACCGGCATATTGGCGGATTGTCCACGGCCGCCCGGCATACATGGTAGCGCGCGGCCCTCGCACGAAGGGCGCGAAGCCCGGCAGGCTGTCCAGATGCCCGCATCCTTCGAGGTCGTCCTGCGTGTAAAGCGGCTTGACCGGAATGCCTTCCGGCGTCTCCCACACCAGTGTGTCGGGATCGCGCTTGACCTCCTTTTCGGCCAGCTTGCGCCACTTTTCGAGGTCGGTATCAGTCATCACTCGAACTCCATGATGAGTTCGTCGACGGCCAGGCTTACGCCCGGCTCGACGGCGACGCGCTTGACCTTGCCGCGCTTTTCGGCGCGCAGGACATTTTCCATCTTCATCGCCTCGACGGTGGCGAGCGCCTGTCCTTCCTGTACTTCATCGCCTTCTTGCACGGCTATGGCGGTGACCACGCCCGGCATCGGGCACAGCAGCATCTTCGACGTATCGGGCGGAAGCTTGACCGGCATCAGTTGCGCAAGCTCGGCGACGCGCGGGCTGCGCACATAGGCCTTGGCATCGATGCCGCGCCAGCGCAGCCGCGTGGGCGAGCCGTTGAGCGTCACCTTCACGCCCATGGCCTCGCCATCCACCGTGAAGCCGGCATGGGTGGCGCCCGGCAGCCAGTCGCCCGCCACGCTCACGCTCGGACCATCCGCGAAGGTGACGATGTCGCCGGCCTCGCCTTCGGTCACGGCAAGCGCGAACTCGTGATCGGCCACCGTCGCCACCCAGTCCTTGCCGATGGCGCGCGGATGGTTGGCAAGCACGCCCGAAATCTGGGCCGCCCGGCGAGCGAGCTTCACATGGATGAAGGTCGCGACGGCGGCGAGCAGGCGCGCCTGGCGCTCGCTTGGCGTGACGCCGGCAAAACCGTCCGGAAACTCCTCGGCGATATAGGCCGTGGTCAGCCGGCCCTCGCGAAACCGCTGCTGGTCCATCACCGCCGACAGGAACGGCAGATTGTGGCCGATGCCCTCGACCTCGAAATCGTCCAGCGCGCGCCCCATCGCCTCGATCGCCCCGATGCGATCCGGTGCCCATGCGCACAGCTTGGCGATCATGGGATCGTAATGCATGGAGATTTCGCCGCCCTCGAACACGCCGGTGTCGTTGCGGATGACGGTGCCGTCCGACTGCTCGCCCTCCGCCGGCGGGCGGTAGCGCGTCAGCCGGCCGATGGAGGGCAGGAAGTTGCGATAGGGGTCCTCGGCGTAGAGACGGCTTTCGATGGCCCAGCCGTTCAGCTTCACATCGTCCTGCGCGATGCGCAGCTTTTCGCCGGCCGCCACCCGGATCATCTCCTCCACCAGATCGATGCCGGTGATCAGTTCGGTCACCGGATGCTCGACCTGCAAGCGGGTGTTCATTTCGAGGAAGTAGAAATTGCGGTCGCCATCGACGATGAACTCGACCGTGCCGGCCGAAAAATAGCCGACCGCGCGCGACAGGGCCACGGCCTGCTCGCCCATGGCCTTGCGCGTCGCTTCGTCGAGGAAGGGCGACGGGGCTTCCTCAATGACTTTCTGGTTGCGGCGCTGGATCGAGCATTCGCGCTCGCCGAGGTAGAGAATGTTGCCGTGCTTGTCGCCCAGCACCTGGATCTCGATGTGACGCGGCTGGGTGACGAATTTCTCGATGAAGATGCGGTCGTCGCCGAAGGAGGATTTGGCCTCGTTCTTCGACGACTGGAAGCCCTCGCGCGCCTCGGCATCGTTCCAGGCGATGCGCATGCCCTTGCCGCCACCGCCGGCCGATGCCTTGATCATCACCGGATAGCCGATCGAGCCCGCTATGCGGACGGCCTCGTCCGCATCTTCGATAAGCCCCATATGGCCGGGCACGGTGTTGACCCCGGCTTCCGCCGCCAGCTTCTTGGAGGTGATCTTGTCGCCCATGGCCTCGATGGCCTTGACCGGCGGACCGATGAAGGCGACGCCCTCCTGCTCCAGCGCTTCGGCGAAGGCGGCGTTCTCCGACAGGAAACCATAGCCCGGGTGAACGGCATCGGCGCCCGTCTTGCGGATGGCTTCGAGGATCCTGTCGATGACGATGTAGGACTGCGACGACGGCGCCGGGCCGATATGGACCGCTTCATCGGCGAGCCGCACATGCAGCGCCTCGCGGTCGGCGTCGGAATAGACCGCGACCGTCCTGATGCCGAGCTTCTTCGCGGTACGGATGACCCGGCAGGCGATTTCGCCGCGATTGGCGATGAGGATCTTCTTGAACATCAGCCGGTCTCAGCCCCTAAAGGTTCAATCTTTGAATTTCTTTTCATACGGCAGGGTGAGAATGGCCGAGGCCGTCACCACGCCGCCGAACACGAAGGCGAAAGGCGCGATGATCAGCAGCGCCGGAATGATCGGATTGGCCGCCCGCCCGATCCGCGTGCCGATCCCGCCAATGTCGAGCCAGATGAGGGCCACGGCGGTGAGCGCGCCGATCAGCGCGCCAACCGCGGCATTGATCGCCATGAAGCGCAACATCTGCCGGTGGTCCTTGCGGGCCTCCTCCGGCGTCAGCTTCGGCTTGTCCATCCTTCCCATCGGCCCGTACAGCGGCCTCTCCGTCAAAGCGGCATCGTATCATGCTTGCGCCACGGCCCCTCGACCTGCTTGGTGCGCAGCGCGGCGAAGGCGCGCGCGATGCGGCGGCGCGAGGAATGCGGCATGATCACCTCATCGATAAAGCCGCGCTCGGCCGCCACGAAGGGGTTGGCGAAGCGCTCCTCATATTCGGCCGTGCGCGCAGCGATCTTTTCCGCGTCGCCCAGTTCCGAGCGGTAAAGGATTTCGGTCGCGCCCTTGGCGCCCATCACCGCGATCTCGGCCGTCGGCCAGGCATAGTTGATGTCGGCGCCGATATGCTTGGAGGCCATGACGTCATAGGCCCCGCCATAGGCCTTGCGGGTGATCAGCGTCACCATCGGCACGGTGGCCTGCGCATAGGCGAACAGGAGCTTTGCGCCATGCTTGATGACGCCGCCATATTCCTGCGCGGTGCCGGGCAGGAAGCCGGGCACGTCCACCAGCGTCAAAAGCGGAATGTTGAAGGCATCGCAGAAGCGCACGAAACGCGCGGCCTTGCGCGAGGAATCGATGTCGAGGCAGCCGGCCAGCACCATGGGCTGGTTGGCCACCACACCCACGGTCTGGCCCTCGATGCGCATCAGGCCGGTGATGATGTTCCTGGCGAAGGCTTCCTGGATCTCGAAGAAATCGCCCTCGTCGGCGATGGCGGTGATCAGTTCCTTCATGTCGTAGGGCTTGGCCGCCGAATCCGGCACCAGCGTGTCGAGCTTCATGTCGATGCGCGCCGGATCGTCATGGAAGGGCCGCACCGGCGGCTTCTCGCGGCTGTTGAGCGGCAGGTAGTCGAACAGCCGCCGCACGCCCTCGAGCGCCTCGATGTCGTTCTCGAAGGCCCCGTCGGCCACCGAGGATTTCTGCGTGTGGGTGCGCGCCCCGCCCAGCTCCTCGGCCGTCACGATCTCGTTGGTGACGGTCTTCACCACGTCCGGCCCGGTGACGAACATGTAGGAACTGTCGCGCACCATGAAGATGAAGTCGGTCATGGCCGGCGAATAGACCGCGCCGCCCGCGCACGGCCCCATGATCACCGAAATCTGCGGCACCACGCCGGACGCGTCGACATTGCGCTTGAACACGTCGGCATAGCCGGCGAGGGAGGCGACGCCTTCCTGGATGCGCGCGCCGCCGGAATCGTTGAGGCCGATCACCGGCGCGCCGTTCTTCACGGCCATGTCCATGATCTTGCAGATCTTCTGCGCATGGGTTTCCGACAGCGAGCCGCCGAGCACGGTGAAGTCCTGCGAAAACACATAGACCAGCCGGCCGTTGATGGTGCCCCAGCCCGTCACCACGCCGTCGCCCGCCACCTTCTGGCTGGCCATGCCGAAATCGGTGGCGCGGTGGGTGACATACATGTCGAACTCCTCGAAGGAGCCCTCGTCCAGCAGCACCTCGATGCGTTCGCGCGCCGTCAGCTTGCCCTTGGCGTGCTGGGCGTCGATGCGCCGCTGGCCGCCGCCGAGGCGGGCTTCGGCGCGGCGCGCCTCCAGTTGATCGAGAACGTTGCGCATCACAATGCCTCCTGCGCGGCGGGCCGCAAAACGGGCGCGAAAAGATATGCGGGCATGGCCTCTCCCTCGCCGGTGTGAGCCGGCTTCCTTCACCTTGTCCCTAGTGCGAAGGCGGGCTCAAGAAAATGCTGGAACAGGTGGAATTGCATAGTGTAGAAATTTGCAAATTGCGAATTGTAAAAATGCGAACATGACAACAGGCAAGCTCTATATCGGCCGCAAGGTGCGCGAGTCCCGCCTTGCCCATGGCCACACGCAAGCCGCCTTCGCCCAGCGGCTCGGGATTTCGACCAGCTATCTCAACCAGATCGAGAACAACCAGCGTCCGGTTTCGGCGACCGTGCTTCTGGCGCTGGCCGAAAAATTCCAGATCGAAATGTCCGAACTTTCGGCCGGGAGCAGCGACCGCCTGCTTTCGGCGCTTTCGGAAGCGTTGACCGACCCGCTGTTCGAGACCTATTCGCCCAGCACGCAGGAACTGAAGCTTGTGGTGCAGAACGCGCCGGGGCTCGCCCATGCGCTGATCGCCTGCCATCAGGCCTATCGCCGCAACAGCGAGCAGCTGGCCGGCTTCGACGACCAGATGTCGCGCACCAATGCCTTTGCCGAACCGACACCCTATGAGGAGGTGCGCGACTTCTTCCACTTCATGGACAACTACATCCATGAGATCGACATGGCCGGCGAGAATCTGGCGCAGTCGATCGGCATTCCCGAGCGCGAGGCCGGCGCCGCGTTGGCCGCGCATCTGGAAAAGCGGCACGGCGTGCGCATCCTGAAAACGGCCGAGGGCGAGGACGTTCTGCGCCGCTACGATCCCGCCTCGAAGCTTCTCTATCTCAATGCCTACTCGCCGGCCGCGACGCGCAGCTTCCAGATGGCCTATCAGGTGGCGGCACTGGAACTGAAGACCGAGATCGACGCCATCGCCCGCCGGGCCGAATTCCGCTCGCCGGAATCGGTCGAGATCTGCCGCATCGGTCTGCGCAACTATTTCGCCGGGGCAGTCACCCTGCCCTACCAGGCCTTCCTCACCGCCGCGCGCGAGTTGCGCCACGATCTGGAACTGCTCGCCGCCCGCTTCGGCGCCAGCCTCGAACAAGTGGCGCACCGCCTCTCCAGCTTGCAGCGCCCCGGCATGAAGGGCGTGCCGGTGTTCTTCGCGCGCTTCGACCGGGCCGGCAACATCACCAAGCGCCACAGCGCCGCCAAGCTGCAATTCGCCCGCTTCGGCGCCGCCTGCCCCTTGTGGAACGTGCACCAGTCTTTCGAGATGCCCGGCCGCATCATCCGGCAACTGGCCGAGACGCCGGACGGGGTACGCTATCTGTGCGTGGCCACCGAAATCGCCAAGTCGGGCGGCGGCTTCAACGCCTCGCGCCGCCGCTACGCCATCGCGCTCGGCTGCGAGGTCGCCTATGCCGGCGACTTCGTCTATGCGGACGGGCTCGACCTGACCAACCGCGCCGCCTTCGATCCGATCGGCATCTCCTGCCGCATCTGCGAGCGCGCCAATTGCGACCAGCGCGCGACGCCGCCCTTCAAGCGGCGGCTGCGGGTCGATCACGATCTGCGCCCGCCGGTGCCCTACCGGCTCGAATGAAAAAGGCGGTGCCGGGCACCGCCTTTCCCGTTGTCGGCCATCAGCCGCTCAGTCGATGTCGAAGGACACGCCCTGCGCCAGCGGCAGGGCCTTGGAGTAGTTGATGGTATTGGTGGCGCGGCGCATATAGGCCTTCCAGGCATCGGAGCCGCTCTCGCGCCCGCCGCCGGTCTCCTTCTCGCCACCGAACGCCCCGCCGATCTCGGCGCCCGACGTGCCGATATTGACATTGGCGATGCCGCAGTCCGAGCCTTCGGCCGACAGGAAGCGCTCCGCCTCCTGAAGGTCGCGCGTGAAGATCGACGACGACAGGCCGGCCCCTACCGCGTTGTGCTGGGCGAGCGCATCGTCGAAATCGGCATATTTCATCACATAGAGGATCGGCGCGAAGGTCTCTTCCAGAACCGGGCCTGTCTGGGACGGCATCTCCACGATGGCCGGGCGCACATAGTAAGCCCCGGCATGATCGGTCTCGACGCGGGCGCCGCCCGTCACGGAACCGCCGGCGGCCTTGGCCGCTTCGAGCGCCTTCTGCATGTTGTCGAAGGCGGATTTGTCGATCAGCGGCCCGACCAGCGCCTTGCCCTCCAGCGGATTGCCGACGGAAACGCTTTCATAGGCCTTCTTCAGCCGCGGCACGATCTGGTCGTAGACGCTCTCATGCACGAACAGGCGGCGCAGCGTGGTGCAGCGCTGGCCGGCCGTGCCCATGGCCCCGAAGGCGATGGCGCGCAGCGCCATGTCGAGATCGGCCGAGGGACAGACGATACCGGCATTGTTGCCGCCCAGTTCCAGAATGGCGCGGGCGAAGCGGCCGGCCAGGCGCGGACCGACCGCCCGGCCCATGCGCGTCGAGCCGGTCGCCGACACCAGCGGCACCTTGGCATGATCGACCAGCGCCTCGCCGGCATCGGCACCGCCGATCAGCACCTTGAGCAGGCCCTCCGGCGCATCGTCGCCGAAGCGCTTGACCGCACGGGCGAAGATCGCCTCGCAAGCGAGCGCGGTCAGCGGGGTCTTTTCCGATGGCTTCCACACCACACTGTCGCCGCACACCAGCGCCAGCGCCGCATTCCACGACCACACGGCAACCGGGAAGTTGAAAGCCGAGATCACGCCGACCACGCCGAGCGGATGCCAGGTTTCCATCATACGATGGCCGGAACGCTCGGTGGCGATGGTCAGGCCGTAGAGCTGGCGGGAAAGACCAACAGCGAAGTCGCAGATGTCGATCATCTCCTGCACTTCACCCAGTCCCTCGGACGGGATCTTGCCGACCTCGATCGACACCAGCCGGCCGAGTTCTTCCTTGTGGGCGCGCAGTTCCTCGCCCAAGAGTCGCACCAGCTCGCCGCGACGCGGGGCCGGCACCAAGCGCCATTTCAGGAACGCCGCATGGGCCGCATCGATCGCCTTGCCCACATCCGCGCCGGACACCTGCCCGACCCGCGCGATCTCCTCGCCCGTCACCGGGCTCCTCACCACAAGGTCGCCGCCCGACAGGGCCGAACCCGATACGCCGAGTTTCGAAAGCAGCTCGCCAGTTTCTTTCGCTATGGACATAAATCACCTTCCGGAACGAAACCATGTTCGACGGCCCCGACGGCCGCCCTGCCCCTGCCCCGCACGGTCAGGGATTTTGTCCATGACTTAACGTCTCCGGCACGATTCCGCCACCCCGCCATGGACCAAGGCGGGAACCGGGAATTGAACCAGATCAGCGGCGGCTTGCGGCCTGGGGTGCGGTGGCCTTGCTGGCCAGGCGGTCGATATGGCGGCGGATATGGGCAGCCTCGGCAGGCGTATTGGCCAGCGCGATGGCGCGGTCGAAAGCGATGCGCGCCTCCTCGTTACGGCCGAGTTGCATGAGCAGGCCGCCGCGCAGGCCGTGGAAATGGAAATAGCCGGAGAGCCGCTCCTCCAGCGGCTCGACCATGGCGAGCGCCGCCTCCGGCCCCTCCACCTTGGACACGGCCACGGCGCGGTTCAGCGTCACCACCGGCGACGGCTGCAGGCGTTCCAGAAGGCCGTAGAGCAGGTCGATCTCGCCCCAATCGGTGTCCTCGGCCCGCCTGGCGCGGGCATGCAGCGCCGCAATCGCCGCCTGCACCTGATAGGGGCCGGGCTTCCAATGGCGCAGCGCCTTGTCGACCAGCGCCAGCCCCTCGTCGATCATCTTGGGGTGCCACAGGCTGCGGTCCTGGTCCTCCAGCAGCACGATCTCGCCATCGGCATCGAAGCGGGCCGGCGTGCGTGCATGCTGCAGCAGCATCAGCGCCGTCAGGCCCATGATCTCGGGCTCCGTCTGGAACAGGCGCAGCAGGAGCCGCGCCAGCCTTATCGCCTCGTCGCACAGCGCACCGCGCGCTTCCGCTTCGCCGCTGCCCGCCGAATAGCCCTCGTTGAAGACCAGATAGAGCATGGCCGCCACCGAGGCGAGCCGCTCGGCCCGCTCCACCGGTCCCGGCGTCTCGAAGGGAATGCCGGCAGCGGCGATGCGTGCCTTGGCCCGCGTGATGCGCTGCTCCATGGCGGCCTCGCTCACCAGGAAGGCGCGCGCGATCTGCCGCACGCTGAGGCCCGAGACGATGCGCAGCGCCAGCGCGATCTGCTGCGTGGCCGGCAGGTCGGGATGGCAGCAGACGAACAGGAGCCGCAGGATGTCGTCCCGATAATGGGCGCCGTCGAGCCGGTCGGCGATATCGGTTTCGGCGTCCTCGAGATCGGAAATCTTGTCCTCGTCCGGCATTTCGGCCTGCCGGCTGCGCTTGCGCACCGCATCGATGCCGCTGTTGCGCCCGACAAGGATCAGCCAGGCGGCAGGATCGCGCGGCGGCCCGTTCTGCGGCCAGTTCTTCAGCGCCCGGAGGCAGGCGTCCTGAAACGCCTCCTCGGCCGTGTCGAGGTCGCGGAAATAGCGCAGCAGCGCGCCCATGGCCTTGGGCCGGGCCGCTGCAAGTGCCGCGCTGATCCATTCGGCATCGTTCATATCGTGGCCTTGACCGGGTTGAGCACGCCGACGGGCCGGATCTCATAGGAGCCGCCGCTCGGGTTTACGTCCGAAATCTCGCGCGCGAACTGCACCGCCTCGTCGAGATCGGCGCAGTCCACCGTGTAGAAGCCGAGGAACTGCTCCTTGGTTTCCGCGAACGGTCCGTCGATCACCACCGGCTCGCCCTTCACCTTGCGCAACGTGGTCGCGGCGGTGGTCGGCAACAGCCGGGCGACGGGACCGAGCTTGCCGGCACGGGCATATTTCTCCTGCACGGCGGCGAGCTTGGCCATGACGGCGTCGTCCTGTTCCTTGCTCCAGCCGGAGACGACATCCTCGGAGGCGTAACAAAGTATGGCATACAGCATCGGAAGGCCTTTCACTTCTCATCAAAGGACGGGAAAGTTAGGTCGCTCCCGACATGGCGTCGATAATTTTCTGGAAAGCGGGTGTCCCGAGGGGAAGGATCGCATGAAAACCATATTCTCGCCGCTGCATGCCGGCCATTCCGACACGCTGGAACTGGTCGCGGGGGAACTGGTCCCCGGCTTCGAGAAGCCGTCGCGCGCCGAATTCATCAAGGCGCGGGTGGAAAGCGAAAGACTGGGGCCGATCCTGCCGCCCGAGGCGCATGACCTTTCGGCGGCCAAACGGGTGCATGCGGCCGACTACATCGATTTCCTGCCCACGGTCTGGTCCGCCTGGGAGGCGGCGGGCCATAGCGGCCCGGCGCTGCCTTTCGTGTGGCCGACGCGCGGCCTGCGCGGCGACGTCAGGCCCCACGCCACCGAAGCCCGGCTGGGCTTCTACTCCTTCGACGGCGGCGCGCCGTTCGTGCAGGGCACATGGGACGCGATCAAATCGTCCTACGACGTCGCGCTGACCGCCGCCGCGCTGGTGAACAACGGCGAGCGCGCCGCCTTCGCGCTCTGCCGGCCGCCGGGCCACCATGCCGGCTCCGCCTTCATGGGCGGCTATTGCTACATCAACAATGCCGCCGTCGCCGCCCAATGGTTCCGTGACCAGGGCGCGGCGCGGGTCAGCATCCTCGACGTCGACTATCACCATGGCAACGGCACGCAGGAAATCTTCTATGCGCGGGGCGACGTGCAGGTGCTCAACCTGCACTGCGATCCGCTGACCGAATATCCCTTCTTCCTCGGCCATGCCGACGAGCGCGGGCAAGATGCCGGCGAGGGATTCAACCACAACTACCCGATGCCGGCCGGAACCACCTGGGAACGCTGGAGCGCGGCCCTCGACGACGCCTGCGCAAGGATCACCGATTACGGACCGGACGCAGTCATCGTCTCGCTGGGGGTCGATACGTTCGAGAAGGACCCGATCAGCGAGTTCAAACTGAAAAGCAGCGACTATCCGCTGATCGGCCGGCGCATCGCCGGGCTCAGCCTGCCCACCCTGTTCGTGATGGAAGGCGGCTATGCGGTGGAGGAAATCGGCATCAACACCGTCGGCGTCCTGACCGGTTTCGAGGGCGGCTGAGTACCGCCGCGAGTCGCGAACGGACTCCGAATCGAAGTTTTGTCAATTCTCATTTGATGTCGGATTCGAGTGAGGGTAGATTTAACCCGAATCAGCCGATCCTTCGGGGGCGAGGCGGGCAATCACAAGTCTGACGTTTCGGGGACAGCAGCCCGAGGCAAGACGCGATGGCTTTCGCGTTCCCTGACGGATTCGTCCGATCGGGTGTCGTCGGCACTCTTGTGTTTTCCGGCATTTGCGTTCCCAAACCATACGCGTTCCTTCGTGAATGTGATGCGTACCCACCCTGCCGCGGGCCTCCCTCCTGCGGCGGACAATGATGGATTCCGGCCAGAAAACCGCGATGGACAGTCCCGCATCCTCCTCAGGCACCGCATCCTCCTCGGGCATCCGCACTTTGGCGAACCGCCTCGCCTCGCGCGGCGACCTCACCGGCTTCCTCGCGGGCATGACCGAAAATGTCGGTGCCGACAGCTATATGCTGGTCGCCATCATGCACGGGGAAGCCCGCAACCAGGCACGCATCGTCGCCTCCAACTGGCAGTTCGACACCATTGAGCTGATCGGACGCCAGCTCATCGCGACCCTGGCGCAAGGCCCCTGGGCCGCCACGCCGGGCATGCGCCCCACGGCGTTGATCGCCGGCGCGGCGCCGGGAACCGGAGCGCTGATCAACGGCGAGGAAGCGCGTCTTCTGGACGTGCTCGGCCACGGCGAAATCTATTCGCTTGGCCTCAATGTCGGGCGCCAGCGCCTGTTCATGCTGCTGTCGTCCGAACAGGCCGGGCAAATCGACCTTTCCGCGCTGGCCCGCGCCCAGTTCGAGTGCTGCTACGCGCTGTCGCGCATTCCCGACCTCGTCGCGCAGGGCGCAGCCGAGGACCCGCTTTCCGACCGCGAGCGCGAGTGCCTGTTCTGGGTTTCCGAGGGCAAGACCACGGATGAGGTGGCCGTTATCCTCGGCGTGTCCTCCAATACGGTTAACAGCTACATCACCCACGCCATCCAGAAATTCTCCGCCAGCAACCGGGCCATGGCCATCGCCACGGCGATCAGGAGCGGCATCATTTGATCCACGCAGCCGTCAACCAGCACGCCGGTACGCCGCTGAACGATCAGCCCGGTCCGTTCGGCGCCTTCGGCCCGCAAGGCGGCAGCCATGCGCTGACCTTCGCCGATGCCGTGCGCCGCTGCCGATGGATCGCCCTTGACATCAACGCGGATTCCTTCGCGCTTTTGCTCCTTCCCTCGGTGCAGGAAGGGGCCCGGCTGGTGCCGTGCCTCGATTCCGACTATCCGGCCGTCGGCTTCTCGAAGAAGATCGCCACCGACGACGAGCAGGTCGTGCGCCATGTCCGCGCCTCGACCGAGCCGCTGTGGTGGAGCGCCGGCGAGGACACTCCGGCTGCGACGGCGCTCGGCAGCCTGTCATGGACGAGGCGCATTTCACCCTTGGCAGAGGGAACCTGCGGCATCGCCTTCCCCGTCCATGCCGAGCGCAACCAGTGCGGGCTCGCGGTCTTCGCCGGAGAGCGGATCACGCTGGCGCAGGACATGCTCTACGACATCCACGGCCGCTGCTTCTCGCTGTTTGCCGCGCTCACCCGCCTGCGCCCCGGCCATGCCGGCCCGGCACGGGCGATGACCCGGCGCGAGCTGGAATGCCTCAAGCTGACGGCCAACGGCTATACGAGCGAGGAGATCGCACGCCTGCTCAAGCTGTCGGTGCACACCACCAACCAGTATCTCACCCAGTCGGTGCAGAAGCTGAACGCCGTCAGCCGCACCCAGGCCGTGGCCAAGGCGCTCCGGCTCGGCCTCATCGAATAGCGCGGTCGAGGTCGATCGCCTCGGTCGGCCTGATGCGGGCCTGCTCGATCACCTGGCGCAGCAGCGCGGTGTTGGACTGCGGGTCCTCGCGCGGCTTCTCGAAGGCGACATAGTTCACCACCACCGAAGCCTGTTGTTCCTCCAGCGTGAGCTGAAAATAGACGGTGACGCCCGTCGGCCGCAGCTCGAGGTCGAGCACGATGCGCGGGCTGCCGCTCCAGTCCACATAGGCCTCGCCGCCATGGCCGAGCTTGAGGGTTCCGGGCATGAAATAGAGTTCGGCCGCCGAATCCACCAGATCGGACAGGCAGGCGAAATGCTCCAGCCGGATGAAGGCGATGTAGTCGGCCACGTCAACCAGGCGCAACTCGCCCACCACCTGTTCGATGGCATGGGCCACGATGCTTTCGCGTGTCTCTGCGTGTGGCTGCCTTATCATGTCACCTGCCGGCGCTTGGCCTTGTTGGAATAGACGATCCGCACCAGTTCGGCGACGGCCTGATAGAATTGCTGCGGTATCACGCTATCCACCGAAACTTGCTTGTACATGGAGCGGGCGAGCGCGACGTCCTCGAAAACCGGAATGCCGTTCGCCTCGGCAAGCTCGCGGATCTTGAGCGCCACGAGGTCCTGCCCCTTGGCCAGCACCACGGGCGCGGAATCCTCCTCGCGCACATATTTGAGCGCGATGGCGTAGTGGGTCGGGTTGGCGATCACCAGCGTGGCGCGCGGCACCGCCGCCATCATGCGCCGGCGCGCCCTGTCACGCGCCACGGAACGGATGCGCGACTTCACGATCGGGTCGCCTTCGGACTGTTTCAGCTCGTCCTTCACTTCCTGGCGCGTCATGCGCAGGTCCTGCTTCCAGTGGAAACGCTGCCAGATGAAGTCAGCAGCCGCGATCGCGCCCATGACGAAGACGATCACCACCAGGATGTCGACCGCGAAGCCGCGGATCACGCTGCCGAACTCGACCGGGTTGGTGAGCATGCCGGCCAGCAGGCGCCCGACACTGTCGGACAGCGCGATCACCAGAACGAGGATGGCGAAGCCGACCTTGGCGACGGACTTGAGGAATTCAACGAAGCCCTGCACGCCGAACATGCGCTTCCACCCCTGCGCGAGGGAGATGCGCGACGCCTGGGGGCGAATGCGCTCGCCGACGAAGCGGGGCATGTTCTGCGCGACCGAGCCGACGATCCCGGCTATCACCAGAAGCACCAGCAGGGCGGCCACCGCCCGGCCGATCTCCATCATCACGCTGCGATACAGCGCGATGATGTCCGTCTCGTTGGCCATGGGCCAGGCATCCGGCTTTTCAAGGAACAGGGACAGGAAGACGCCCAGCTCCACGGCCGCGTCGCGCGCATAGAAGACGGTAAAGGCGAGAATGGCGACGAAGGAGGAGAAGATCGCGGTTTCCTTCGAATGGGGCAGCTTGCCCTTTTCGACGGTGTCGCGGATCTTCTTCTCGGTCGCTTCCTCGGTTTTGGAGTCCTTGTCGACGCCCTCGGACATGGCTCAGGCTATGCCGCTTCGGCAGCCGCCTGCGCGCCCGGCAACTCGAACGCGCCTTCGCGCGAGAGACGCACAGTGGCCGAGGCGACCGTCTTGCGTGCCTGCATGATGTCGGCCAGCGCGATGCCTTCCGAACCCGTGGAAAGCTCGGATTCGATCATCCGCCGCGACCGGGCGCCGATGGCCGAAAGCACGGCCTCGACCAGTTCTTCCGGCGCGCCCCGCAGCGCCAACGTGATGACGTCGGTCGACATGCCGTCGAAGACCAGCACCCGCGCCTTCTGGGACAGAAGATGCATGTCGTCGAAGGAGAACACCCGCGCCTTGACGCCGGCGAGATCGGGCGTCCCCACGGCCTCCAGGTCCTGGATCACCTCGTCGAGCTGCGTCTTGTCCATTTCGTTCAGCACGCTGGCCAGCCTTGCCTGGCCCGTCGATGTGTCCTTGGAGGAGGAGCCGTCGAGCAGGCGCGTGCGGATCTGGTTCTCCACCAGCCGCATCGCCGCCTGCGGCGCGCTGGCCATGGTCACCATGCGCTTCATGATCTCGCTGCGCAGCGGCTTTTCCAGCGTGAGCAGCACCTGGGCGGCAAGCTGCGACGACAGTTTCGACAGGATCAGCGCCCCGGTCTGCGGATGCTCGCCGGCAAGGAAGCCGCCGATGCGCATCGGCTCGAGCTGCTCCACCTGGGGCCAGACGGGCAAGGGCCCGGTGTCCGGCTTCTTCTGCCGGCCTTCCATGATGGCGCTGACTTCCTCCGGCGACAGCGTTTCGCTGAGCAGCGTGTCCATCTTGTCGGCCGAATCGAGCAGGCCGGCACCTTCGGTGAATTCGGCCTCGAACTCCGCCACGATCTTTTCGAGATCGGCCTGCGGAATGGTGCGCAGCATGCGCGCGGCTTCGATCAGCGCCTTCAGTTCCTCCTGCTTGAAGAACTTGAGCAGGCGACCGGCGGCCGGCTTGCCCATCGCCACAAGGATCGCCGCCGCCTTCTGCGGCCGGGTCAGCGTCAGCGATGTCGTCATGCGGCTCTCCCCTGCTTCCGGCCCATGCCAGCCATTTGCCCGGCCACTCGCAATGTCAGGCGCCCTTGGCGGTGATGATCTCGGTCAGGCGAATGGCGAAGCGCGAGGAATCGCCTTCCAGCACGGTGATCTCGCCCCGCGCGATGCGCCGCCCGTTGACCACCACGTCGATGGGCTCGCCGATGCGGCGGTCGAGCGCCACGGTGGAGCCCTTTTGCAGGGTCATCAGTTCCGACACCGACATTTCGGTGCTGCCGAGCACGATCTGCACGTCGACGGGAATGTCCATGATGATGCTGCTGTTGGAGGCGCCGGCAGCCTCGTCCTGCGGGCGCTTTTCCTCCTGCTGGAGCACGCCGCGCAATTCCTCGATGGCCCGGTCGAGCTGTTCGTCCGGGACTTCGCTCACGGCTTCCGCCTTGGCCTGGTTCATACTGGTCTTCTCCTGTCGTCCCGCCGGATCAACCCGGCAGCAGCCCGTCCATGAAATCCTGGGCGTCGTCGTAGGGCTGCTTGATACGCACCGTGTAGTTCTGGCCGAGCTTGCCGAATTCGCAGACGAACAGCGTGCGGTCCCGTGCCGCAAGCTGCGCCTGGGTCTGCGCCATGTCGCCAAGCTCGAGTACGTCGCCGACGCGCAGGCCGGCCAGTTGCCCGAGCGTGAGCCGGGTCAGCGGCATCGTCGCCTGCAGCGTGATGGCCGAGCGCATCACCTCCTCGGAGAAATGCGCTTGCCAGCGCGATGTGTCCTCGGCGTCGGCCTCGACGGCGTTGCGCGCCAGAAGCACGCGCTGCGGAATGGTGATCGCCACGGTGCCGCTGTCGGTGGGCGTCGAAAGGGCGAAGACGATGCACACCGCCGGGCCGTCGCGCAGCACCCGCCGCCGCGCTTCGAGGCCGGCCATGGCGCGCGGCACCGGCAGCTTGAGATCGAGCGAGCGGCGGCCGGTGCCGTTGAGAATGTCGGCGAATTGCTGGAACACCAGGGTCGCCACGTCGATTTCGACATGGGAGAAGTCGCGTTCGATCGCCGCGACCGGCTGGTCGAGATCGCCGCCGAACAGCGCGCAGACCATGACGGAGACGGCTGGCGCATCCATCACCAGCGTCATGGCGTCGGAGGATATGCTCGAAGCGACGATGGTCATGGCGAAGCTCTCGCCGGACCGCGAGCGCGCCTCGGCGACGCGCGAAACCTCGACGGCCTGAAGGTCGACACGCACCGGCGCGCCGATCTCCTCGGCCAGCCGCTTCATGACCAGCGGCAGCGCGCGCTCGGCCATGGACCGGCCGGCGCCGATCACCTGCCCGGCGTCGCCGCTGTCGCCGAGCAGGCGCTCGATGATCAGGGAGCGGGTGCCCGAGGGGCTCGCCGGACCGGTCATGGAACTGTTCCGCACGCCGTCATGGCCGTCACGCCGCCTTCTTCTCGGCGATGACCGCGTTCATCGTGCTCTGCTCGACGGCATCGATGGACGGCCGGTCGTACGAGGAAATGGTCTTGCGGCCGAACTCGATGGCCACCTGCGGCAGCGACCCGTTCATATAGGCCAGCAGCGTCTGCTTCACGATGATGTAAAGGCGGTTCTTCTTCTCGCGCACCGACTTGATCTTGGACGCCACCGGCCCGACGATGGCATAGGACAGGAAGATGCCGAGGAAGGTGCCGACCAGCGCGGCGCCGATCAGCCCGCCGAGGATTTCCGGCGACTGGTCGAGCGCGCCCATCGCCTTCACCACGCCCAGAACCGCCGCCACGATGCCGAGCGCCGGCAAGCCGTCGCCCACGGCGACCATGGCATGATAGGCCTTGAGCTTGTCGGCGCGGATGGTCTGGATCTCCTCGTCCATCAGCGCCTCGATCTCATGGGGACGGGCATTGCCGATGATGATGATGCGGCAATAGTCGCAGATGAAATTGGTGAGGTCCTTGTTCTGCAGAACCGTCGGGAAGGCCTGGAAGATCGCCGATTCCTCGGGGTTGTCGATATGGGCCTCGACCTCGCTGCGCGACTTTGAGCGCAATTCGCGCATCAGGCTGTGCAGCACCCCCAGCGTCTCCAGATATTCGCGCTCCTTCGGCACGGACTGCTTGATGGCCTCGAGGATGGCGCGGCCGGTGTCCTTCACCGTCTTCATCGGGTTGGCGACGAGGAAGGCGCCGAGCGCAGCGCCGCCGATGATGACCAGTTCCCAGGGCTGCATGAGCACATGAAGGTGACCGCCCATGGCCATGAAGCCGCCGAGAACGCAGCCGAGCGTGACCACAAATCCGATCAGAATGCCCACTATCCGTCCTTCCGCTTCTCACATCAGGCAATTTGAATAGCGCGCGTGCCTTGTGTGAGGCTTGAATCGCGTGAGGCTTGGATCGCGCGACCGGAACCCGATTCAGTTTCGCGCAAGGAAGTAGGCCTATTCTCGGCATGCAGCTTCGGCCGGAGGCATGTCGTTTTGAACACTTACATCAGTTACCAGCTGATTGCGCGGGACATACCCAAGGCGATCGATCGCATCGAGCGCCAGCCGATCGTCGACCGCGAGACGAAGTATTACCTCGACAATATCGGCAAGGTCAGTTCCATCGACGAGTTCGTGAAGAACGACCGGCTGTTCAAATATGCCATGAAGGCGTTCGGCCTCCAGGACATGAGCTACGCCAAGGCCTTCATGGTCAAGGCGCTGAAGGAAGGCGTGACCGATCCCGACAGCTTCGCCAACAAGCTGACCGACAAGCGCTACGCCGAGTTCGTCGCCGCCTTCAATTTCGCAAAATATGGCGAGGAGGCGACCGTCTACAGCCAGGCGAAGCAAGGCGTGGTGAAGAACTTCGCGCTCCAGTTCGAACTCGGCCCGGTGCAGGAAGGCTTCACCTTCGCGGAAGCGGAAACCTCCTATTTCCTGGCCAACGTCACCTCGGTGAAGTCGATCGACGACCTGATGGGCAATGAGCGGCTGCTCGACTATGCCATGACCGCTTTCGGCCTCGATGCCGAGACCGAATCGCCGGATCGCATCCGCCAGATGCTGGAAGGCGGCATCTCCGATTCCGACAGCCCGGCCAACCGCCATCCCGACAAGCGCTACGCCAAACTCGTCGCGGCCTTCGATTTCGCCGCCCATGGCGACCAGGCAACCCTGCGCGACGAGGTGCTGCGGGGCGTGCCCAAGGCCTTCATGGACGAATCCGGCCTGCTGCTCATCAAGACCGATGCGGACCACATCGCCGCCGAAGCCACCTACTACGCCCAGAACATCTCCAAGGTGACCTCGATCAGCGACCTCTTGTCCGACCGCCGCCTGCTCACCGTCGCCATGGCCGCGTTCGGGCTCGATGCCGATGCGGAATCGCCGCAGCGCATCCGCGAGATGCTGGCGGGCGGCATCGCCGATCCGGCCAGCCCCGCCAACAAGGAAACCAACAAGCGCTATGCCGCCTTCGTCAAGGCCTTCAACTTCGCGGAGTACGGCGCGGCGACAACCTCGCGCCCCGAGGTGCTGCAGGACACCGGCCGCTTCTATGTGGTGAAGTCGGAGCTGGGCCTGTCCAAGCCGAGCAACGCCTGGTTCCAGGCGGAGACCGCCTATTACCAGGCCAGTATCGGCAAGGTGCGGTCGGTGGACGACCTGATGGCCGACAAGCGGCTTTACAATTACGCCATCGCGTCTTTCGGGCTCGACCCCGACAAGGAAGACCGGGCCACCATACGCAAGGTTTTGGAACGCGGCGAGGCCGACCCCGCCAGCTTCGCCAACAAGACCGGCGACAAGCGCTACATCGCGCTCGCCAAGGCCTTCGATTTCACCGCCCATGGCGAGGGCGCCACGACCTACAATGCAAGCCGGCAGGACGTGGTCGACAAGTACATGCGCCAGACGCTGGAGGAAGATGCCGGCAACAGCAATGAAGGCGTGCGGCTGGCGCTCTATTTCGAGCGCAAGGCCGCCGGCCTGACCAACTGGTACGAGGTGCTGGCCGACAAGGCGCTGGCCACCGTCGTGCGCACCGCCTTCGGCCTGCCGGAATCCTTCGCCGCCGCCGACATCGACCGGCAGGTGAAGCTGTTCGAATCGAAGATGAAGATCGAGGACTTCACCGATCCGGCCAAGCTCGCAACGTTCATGACCCGCTTCACCAGCCTCTACGAGATCAACAACCCCACCTCGCCAGCCTTGAATGCCGCCAGCATCCTGTTTGCGCAGCCCACCACGATGGGCGTGTCGACCAACCTGCTGATGGCCATGCAGCAGCTCAGGTCACGATAGGCCCGCCATGCAGGACAGCCTCTATGTCGCCCTTTCCTCGCAGATCGCGCTGGAGCGGCGGCTCAACACCATCGCCGACAATGTCGCCAACTCCTCCACGGTCGGCTTCCGCGCCACCGGCGTGAAGTTCGAGGACGTGGTGTCGGGCACCGGCCCCCGCTCGGTCTCCTTCGCCTCCTCCGGCTCCACCTTCCTGTCCACCTCTAGCGGCAGCATGGTCGAGACCGGCAACCCGCTCGATTTCGCCATCCAGGGCGATGCCTGGTTTGGGATCTCCACGCCGGCCGGCACGGTGATGACCCGGGACGGCCGCTTCACGCTGGCCAATTCGGGCGCGCTGGTGACGGTCGAGGGCCATCCCGTGCTCGATGCCGGCGGCGCGCCGATCCAGCTCGACCCCAATGACGGCCCGCCGCAGGCCGGCGCCGACGGCTCGCTCACACAGAACGGGCGGCTGGTGGCGGCCATCGGCCTCTTCGCCTTCGATCCCGGCCCGGATTTCACCCGCTACGGCAATTCCGGCATCGTGCCGAAAACACCGCCGCAACCCCTGGTCGACCGGCAGGATATCGGCGTGTCGCAGGGCTTCGTCGAACAATCCAACGTCAACCCCCTGATGGAGATGACGCGGCTGATCCAGGTGCAGCGCGCCTTCGAGAACGTGTCGGCGCTGATTCGCAACGCCGGTTCCTCGGTCGACGAGGCGATCAAGACCCTCGGCTCCAAATAGCGGCCGGGCCAGATGACGCAGGACCGCACGCTTGTCAGGACATCGGAGCGCGATTCCACGCCCACCGACCCGCTGACGCTGCTGGAACATGTCTGGCGTCGCTTCGACGAGCCTTCGGCGCTGCTGAAACGCGGCGGCCACGTCCGCGAGGTGTCCTCCACGCACTACAAGGTAGGCGGCCTCAGCGAACTTGCCCGGCTCGGCGATCTGGTCGAGCATCGCGGCCGCCGCGGCGGCACATTGGGCGAGGTCGTCCATATCGCACGCGGCGAGGTGGTGATCGCGCCCTTCGAGCGCAATGCCGATGCCGGCATCGGCGATGCCGTGTTCCGGCGCGGCCCGCTGGCCGTTGCGCCCCATCCTTCCTGGCGCGGCCGCGCCATCGACGCGCTGGCCCGTCCCATGGACGGCGGCCCGCCGCTGCTGCGCGGCGCCGAAGATGCCCCGCATGCTGAAAAAACGCCCGGGGCCATGGAGCGGCAGCGCGTCGGCACCGGTTTCCACACCGGTGTGCGCGTCATCGACATCTTCACCCCCCTTTGCTTCGGCCAGCGCCTCGGCGTCTTTGCCGGATCGGGCGTCGGCAAGTCGACGCTGCTTGCCATGCTGGCCGGCGCCGATGCCTTCGACACGGTGGTCGTCGCCCTGATCGGCGAACGCGGCCGCGAGGTGCGCGAATTCCTCGAGGACACGCTGGGCGAGAAGAACATGGCCAAGACCGTGGCCGTCGTCGCCACCAGCGACGAAAGCGCCATGATGCGCCGGCGCGCGCCCGATACCGCCATGCGCGTGGCGGAATATTTCCGCGACCGCGGCGACCGGGTGCTGCTGGTCCTCGATTCCATCACCCGCTTCGCCCATGCCTTGCGCGAGGTCGCCACCGGAACGGGCGAGCCGCCGGTGGCGCGCGGCTATCCCGCCTCCGTGTTCACCGAACTGCCCAAGCTGCTGGAGCGCGCCGGGCCGGGCGCGGAAGGCGCCGGCTCGATCACCGCCATCATTTCCGTTCTTGTCGACGGCGACGACCACAACGATCCCGTCGCCGATTCCGTGCGCGGCATTCTCGACGGCCATGTCGTGCTCGACCGCGCCATCGCCGAGCAGGGGCGCCTGCCCTCGGTCGATCCACTGGCGTCGATCTCGCGTCTCGCCGGGCGCGCCTGGACACCGGAGCAGCGCACGCTGGTCACGCAGCTGAAGGCGATGATCGCGCGCTTCGAGGACACACGCGACATCCGGCTGCTCGGCGCCTACCAGCCGGGCGCCGATCCCGAACTCGACATGGCGGTCACGCAGGTGCCGCTGATCTACGAGGCCCTGCGGCAATCGCCGGCCGATCCGGCCTCGGCCGATGCCTTCTCCGATCTCGCGCGCCACTTGAGGAGCAGGAGCGGCGACCATGGCCACTGAGCGCCAGCGCACCGAGGCACTGCTCCAGAACCTGCTCGCCAAGGCGCGCGCCGAGGAGGAAGCGGAAGCCGCCCGCGCCTCGCTGCTTTCGGGCCTGTTCAACAGGCCGAAGGCCCGGCAGCCAGCGCCCGCCCCGATTCCCGAAAGCTGGCCGGCACCACCGCCGACACCCTTTCCCCGGATCGACAAGGCATCCCGGCGGGCCGACCGCCGCAGCGACCTCATCATCGCCGGCCTCGGCGTGGCCCTCGGCCTGATCTGCGCACTGTTTCCATGGTACATCTTCTTCAATCAGGAGCAGTTCGGCGTCCGCGCCATGCGGCTGGGCGGACAGGGCACCAATTCCGGCCGCGTGATGGTGGATGCCGCCTCGGCGCCGGCCCGGGTGCGGGAAATTCCCGAACTGCCCGGCGACCTCGACCTGTTCAGCACCGGCAACATCGCCGATAGCGCCACCGGCACCCCGCCCGGCCTCGACGAGCAACCCTTCCCCGGCGCGGCGACCGAATTCCGGCTGGTCCACGTCGCCAACGGCAGGGCGATGATCGAGGACGACGCCGGCCTGTGGGTGGTGCAGAACGGCTCCCGGCTGCCCGATTCCAGCCGCGTCGCCGCCATCGAGCAGCGCGCCGGCAAATGGGTGCTGGTGACGAGCAAGGACAGGGTGGTCGAGATCTCCGAGTAGCCCCGAAGCGAGCGGCAGCCGCAAGGCCCGCGCAAGACTGGGCGCCTACCATGGGCACGTTACCGGAGAACCCCATGGAGCCCGTCAACCTCTTCGATCTCGCCACAAGGCAGTCGCAATGGCTGGCCGTGCGCCAGACGGCCATTGCCGGCAACGTCGCCAACGCCAACACGCCGGGCTATCTGGCGCGTGACGTCGAGCCGTTCGAGAAGGTTCTGGAGCGCACCGCCGTTTCGCTGAGCGCCACGCAGCAGGGTCATCTCGGCTTCGGCGCCACCGAGGCCGCCTTTGGCACCAGGGTCCAGGAATACGACGGCGCCATCCTGCCCTCCAAGAACACCGTGGTGATGGAAACCGAGCTGATGAAGGCCGGCGAGGTGCGCCGCGCCTTCGAGCTGAACACGGCCATCGTCAAGGCCTTCCACTCCATGCTGCTCACCGTTTCGAAGGGCTGACCGCAATGGACGCCCTGACCGCCACCCTCAAGATCGCGGCATCCGGCCTCGGCGCCCAGTCGGAGCGGCTGCGCATCGTCTCGGAAAACCTCGCCAACGCCCAGTCGACCGGCAATTTCCCGGGCGCGGACCCCTACCAGCGCAAGACCGTCACCTTCGTTTCGGAGCTGGATCGCGTCTCCGGCGGCTCGGTCGTCGAAGTCGGCGCCATCGACCGCGACCCCAGCGCCTTCCCGCTCGAATTCCAGCCCGGCAACGTCGCCGCCGACGAGAACGGCTATGTCAAGCTGCCCAACGTCAACGTGCTGATCGAGATGGCCGACATGACCGAGGCCAACCGCTCCTACGAGGCCAATCTCCAGGTCATCCGCCAGGCCCGCGACCTGATCTCCATGACCATCGACCTGATGAGGACGCCGTGATGATCGGTCCCGTCGGCGCCCTGCGCCTCACCCCTGCCCTCGGCACGGAAACCGCCAGGACCTCCTCCTTGCAGGACGGCGCCGTGGCCGGGTCGTCCTTCGCCGACGCGCTGGCGCAGGCCGCCTCGCGCACCGTCGGCAAGCTCGAAAACGCCGAGCAGGTGTCGCTGGAGGCGCTCAAGGGCAACGCCGACACCCGCGAAGTGGTGGATGCGGTGATGAGCGCCCAGCAGACGCTGCAGGCCGCCGTCGCCATCCGCGACAAGATCGTCACCGCCTATCTCGAAGTCAGCCGGATGAGCATCTAGGAGCCGGACCGTGAAAGCACTCGCCATCGCCGCCACCGGCATGAACGCCCAGCAGACCAATCTGGAAGTCATCGCCAACAACATCGCCAACATCAACACCACCGGCTACAAGCGGGCCCGCGCCGAATTCTCCGACCTGCTCTATCAGGTGGACCGCGCCCGCGGCGTGCCGAGCCGCGCCAACGCCTCCATCGTGCCCGAGGGCGTCTCGGTCGGCCTCGGCGTCAAGACGGCCGCCGTGCGCAACGTGCACATACAGGGGCCGCTGACCAATACCGGCAACAATTTCGACCTGGCGCTGGTCGGCAAGGGCTGGTTCCAGATCGAGGGCGCCGACGGCGGCACCCTCTACACCCGCGCCGGCTCCTTCAACACCAATGCCGAAGGCCAGCTCGTCACCATAAACGGCGCCGCCGTCATTCCGGCGATCACCGTGCCGGACGATGCCGTCGAGGTCGTCGTCAACAAGACGGGGCAGGTCTTCGCCCGCTTCGAGGGCGTCAACGAGCTGGAGGAACTGGGCCAGTTCCAGATCGCCAACTTCGCCAACGAAGCCGGCCTGGCGCCGCTGGGCGACAATCTTTTCCAGGAAACCGCCGCCTCCGGACAGGCCGTCACCGGCATTCCCGGCGACCCGGGCTTCGCCAGCGTCGAGCAGGGCTATCTGGAAAGCTCCAACGTCGACCCGGTCAAGGAGATCACCGAGCTGATCTCGGCCCAGCGCGCCTACGAGATGAACTCCAAGGTCATCCAGGCCGCCGACGAGATGGCCTCGGTGGTGTCCAAGAACCTCAGATAATCCATGCCGATCCCGCACCCCCTCACCGCCCTTCGCCGCATCGTTCTCGCCGCCGCCACGGCCGCGGCGGTCTGCGTGCCGGCATGGGCGAGCGCATGGGCGCAGGAGGTGGTGCTGATCCCCAGCCGCGTCATCTATCCGGGCGAGACGATCTCGGCCGGCGCGCTGCGGCAGGTGACGCTGGTTCCGGGCAAGGTGAAGCCGGACGCCGTCGCCACGACGCTTGCCGAACTCGACGGCAAGGTGGCGCGACGCACGCTGCTGCCCGGCCGCTACATTCCCACTGCTGCCCTGCGCAATGCCTGGCTGGTCGAGCAGGGCGCTTCCGTGCAGGTCAATTTCATCGCCGGCGGGCTGACCATCTCCGCCACCGCCGTGACCCTGCAACCCGGATCGCCGGGCGACGTGGTGAAGGTGCGCAATGTCGACAGCGGCAAGGTGCTAACCGGCACGGTGATGGAAGACGGCAGCATCAGGGTCGGCACATGAAGCGCGCGCTCGTCCTCGCCCTCGCGGTGTTGATCCCGTTGCAGCCGGTGCTGGCCGACGGCCTCACCGACAAGCAGAAGCGCGCCCTTGCGGCACAGCAGGGCGGCCTCGTCGAGACCGACTATGATCCCGCCACGGCCGCGCGCATGTTCGAGGTCGCGTCCGCGCCCAGCAATCTGCCGCCCGGCCAGATCGCGGCGCGCATCAAGGACGTGGCCCAGTTGCAGAGCGCCCGCGACAACCAGCTCGTCGGCTACGGCCTCGTCATCGGCCTTGCCGGCTCGGGCGATAGCTTGCGCAACTCGCCCTTCACAGAGCAGTCGATCCGCGCCATGCTGGAAAACCTCGGCATCGCCACCGAGGGCGGCAGCGCTCGCGCCCGCAACGTCGCCGCCGTCATCGTCACCGCCAACATGCCGCCCTTCGTCCAGTCCGGCGCCCGCATCGACGTCACCGTCTCCTCCATGGGCGACGCCACCTCGCTGGCCGGCGGCACGCTGATCATGACGCCGCTGAAGGCGGCCGACGGCGAAATCTACGCGGTCGGCCAGGGCCCGGTCATCGTCTCCGGCTTCAGTGCACAGGGACAGGCCGAGCAGGTGACGCAGGGCGTGCCGACCGCCGGCCGCGTGCCCAACGGCGCCATCATCGAGCGCTCCGTGGCCGCGGAATTCGGCGATCAGGCCGAACTGACCCTGCAACTGCGCAATCCGGACTTCTCGACCGCCGTGCGCATCGCCGACGCCATCAACGCCTACACGCGCCAGCGCTTCGGCGCGCGGGTGGCGGCCGAGCGGGATGCCCGTACCATCTCCATCCGCAAGCCGAAGAACATCTCGGCAGCCCGCTTCTATGCCGAGATCGAGAACCTCATCATCCAGTCGGACACCCCCGCCAAGGTGGTGATCGACGAGCGCACCGGCACCATCGTCATCGGCAATCAGGTCCGCATCTCGCGCGTCGCCATCAGCCATGGAACGCTGACCGTGCGCATCACCGAGGCGCCGCGTGTCGTGCAGCCCGAGCCCTTTTCCAGGGGCGTGACGGCGGTCGAGCCCGATACCGCCATCGACGTCCAGCAGCCGGACGCGCGCGTCGCCGTACTCGACGGCCCCGATCTGCAAACGCTGGTCTCCGGCCTCAACCGCCTCGGCGTGAAGCCGGACGGCATCATCGCCATCCTGCAAGGCATCAAGTCCGCCGGTGCCCTGCAAGCCGATCTCGTGGTGCAGTAGCCATGCCGATTCCGAAAAACAGCCGTCAGATCCTTCTTTGCGCAGCCTTCGTCGCGCTGGCATCCCTGCCCGCCGGTGCCGGCGAGGTGCGTCAGGTGCTGCCCGGCGCACCGGCTCCCCTCCCCCCGCAGGAACTGACGCGGGAGGCCGCGCCTGCCCTCGATGCCTCGGCCCTCGACCCCAATGCCAGCGAGGTCCAGCGCTTCTGCTCCAACATCGCCGACGCCGCCCGCGACCGCCGCTATGCCTTGCAGGCGGCCGAGCTGCAGCAATTGCAGGGGGAAGTCGACAAGCGCATCAAGGCGCTGGAGGAAAAGCGCCTCGAGTATGAAACCTGGCTCAAGCGCCGCGAGGTGTTCCTCGCCCGCGCCGAAGAGGGCGTGGTTTCGATCTATTCGGGCATGAAGCCCGATGCCGCCGCCGAGCGGCTGGCGATGGTCGAGGCGGAACTGGCCGCCGCGATCCTGATGAAGCTCGATGCCCGCAAGGCGAGCGTCATCCTCAACGAAATGGACCAGAAGGCCGCCGCCAGGCTGACCAGCGTCATGGCGAGCGCCGCACGCAGGACGGACCCCTCATGATGCGCAGGCTTGCACTCATCCTGGCTTGTTCGGCGCTGGCGGGCTGCGCCTCGGACCTGCGCGAGGTCAACAGGGAGCCGACGCTCTCCCCGGTCGGTTCCGGCATCGAAGGCGGCAGCGTCTCGGTCTACCAGTATCCGGAAACGCCGGCCAAGCCGGTCAAGCGCTTCTCGCTATGGGACGACCGGCAAAGCCGCCTGTTCACCGATCCGCGCGCGCTGCGCGCCGGCGACATCCTCACCGTCAACATCAAGATCAACGACCGCGCCCGCTTCAAGAACCAGAACGACCGCAGCCGCACCGCCAGCCGCACGCTGGGCTTCGACGCCAACATCGGCTGGGACGGCTCTTCCACCGGCGGCGCGGGCGACGGCAGCCTGAAATCCAAGACCGTGACCAATGCCGACGGCGCGACCGAGCGCTCGGAAAACATCATCCTCAACGTGGCGGCGGTGGTGACCGAGGTGCTGCCGAACGGCAACCTGATGATCAAGGGCTCGCAGGAAGTGCGCGTCAATGCCGAGTTGCGGGTGCTGCACATCGCCGGCATCGTGCGCCCCTCCGACATCGGCGCGCAGAACACGATTTCCTATGAGCGCATCGCCGAGGCCCGCATCTCCTATGGCGGACGCGGCCGTATTTCCGAAATCCAGCAGCCGGCCTATGGCCAGCAGATACTGGATCAGGTCCTGCCGTTCTAGGAAGCAGCGCGATGGCGATGGCAGATGCCGAAACCGCACCGATGGCCAAAGGACCGTCGATCCTCATCCAGATCGCCATGCTGGCGGGCCTCACCGTGGTCGCGCTCGGCATGGGCTGGGGCGCGGGTGCCTACCTGAAAAGCCAGCAGGCCGCGGCGCCGAAGCCCGCACAGACAAAAGCGGCGGGGTCCGAGGCGGCACCGGCAGCTTCCAGCGTCAAGCTGGTCACGCAGGACCTTCCGCCGATCACCACCAACATGGCCGCGCCGACGGAAACCTGGGTGCGCATGGACCTGTCGCTGCTGCTCGATCTTCCACTGCCGACGGAGACGGTGGCCGCCATACACCAGGACCTCCTGGCCTTCATGCGTACCGTCAAGATGCATCAGGTCGAGGGGCCGAGCGGCTTCCAGCATCTCAAGGCGGACCTGCGCGAGCGGGCCATGATCCGCAGCGACGGCAAGGTCCGGGACGTGCTCATCAGGACGCTCGTATACGAATGAGAGCATTGGCACTCGCAGGCGCCGTCCTGCTGGCTCTGACGGGCGCCGCCGCCGCGCAGCAGATCGACCTTGGCGGCATCGGCCAGATGAGCGGCTCGACGGTCGGCACCATCATCCAGCTTTTCGGGCTGGTCACCGTGCTGTCGGTCGCGCCCGGCCTGCTCATCATGGTGACCAGCTTCACCCGCTTCATCATCGCCTTCTCGATCCTGCGCGCCGGCATCGGCCTGCAATCCACGCCGGCCAACCTGATCCTGATTTCGCTGTCGCTGTTCATGACCTTCTACGTCATGTCGCCCACCTTCGACCGGGCCTGGAACGAGGGCGTGCAGCCACTGATGGAAAACCGGATCGAACAGGCCGAGGCGATGGACAAGATTGCCGACCCGTTCCGCACCTTCATGCTCGACAATGTCCGCGACAAGGATTTCGACCTGTTCGCCGACCTTGCCCGCGAGCGCGGCCAGACCGTGTCGCGCGAGGAGGTCGACCTGCGCATCCTCGTGCCGGCCTTCATGATTTCCGAGATCAGGCGCGGTTTCGAGATCGGCTTCCTGATCGTGCTGCCCTTCCTCGTCATCGACCTGATCGTGGCCACCATCACCATGGCCATGGGCATGATGATGCTGCCGCCGACCGTGGTGTCGCTGCCGTTCAAGATCATGTTCTTCGTGCTGATCGACGGCTGGAACCTTCTGGTCGGCTCGCTGGTGCGCTCCTTCACCTGAAGACGGCCGGAAAACGCCTGCTTACCAACCGTTAACCACGTTGCTTATGCTTTTCGAAGCAACTTTCCGCCATAGTCCCGGAAATGGCGGTTGATCGCGCTTGGCAGATCATTGGCATGATGCCGTACCGTCATACCGGCCGGCCCGGTATGTCATTTTCCCAGTAAAATCAGGGTACGTGTATCCATGGCCAGTATCATGACCAATTCGTCGGCTTTGACGGCGCTTCAGAGCCTGAACGCCACCAACAAGTCGCTTGAAACCACCCAGAGCCGCATTTCCACCGGTTACCGCGTCGCCACCGCTTCGGACAACGCCGCCTACTGGTCGATCGCCACCACCATGCGTTCGGACAACAAGGCCAACTCGGTCGTGCAGGACGCCCTCGGCCTCGGCGCCGGCAAGGTGGACACCGCCTACACCGCGATGAACAAGGCCATCGAGGTGGTCGACAAGATCAAGGAGAAGGTCCTGCTGGCCAAGACCGCCGGCACCGAGGACCGCGCCAAGATCCAGAGCGAAATCGACACCTACGTCGCCCAGCTCAAGGACAATGTCGGCGGTGCCAACTACGCCGGCTCGAATCTGCTCAAGACCGACTCCACCGCCGACTCGCAGAAGCTGAGCGTCATCACCTCCTATAACCGCAGCGACACCGGTGCGGTGACCACCGGCACCATCGATGTCTCCTTCGGTTCCACGCGTCTCATCGATTCCGACGCCGGCGGCGCAGCTACCGGCATTCTCGACAAGACCGGCACGGCCTCCGGCGCCTGATCCTGGAAATCGACGTCACGGACGTTACCGGCGTTACCGGTCACTCCGATGCCAATGAGGGCGCTTCCTTCGACAAGCTGCTGACCGACATCGAGTCCGCCCTGGCCGACATGGCCACGGGTGCTGCCGAACTCGGCGCCGCCAAGGCCCGCATCGACCTGCAGTCCTCCTTCGTGTCGAGCCTTTCCGACTCGATCGACAAGGGCGTGGGCCAGCTCGTCGACGCCGACATGAACAAGGAGTCGACCCGTCTGCAGGCCCTGCAGGTCCAGCAGCAGCTCGGCATCCAGGCGCTGTCGATCGCCAACGGCAACTCGCAGCAGATCCTGTCGCTGTTCCGTTAAGGACAGGCCGGCTTCAGCCGGCATCCCAACAAGATGGAAGGCCGCGCTTCACCCGAAGCGCGGCCTTTTCCTGCTCTGCGGCCGGTTCCCTCAAGCCTCTTAATCGTCTGTTAACCACGACTGCGTAGTTATGGTTAACCGGAAGTTTCGCCACATGGCAAAACGGAACGATTTGTTGACCGAGGGGTGGCACCAGTGTCGAGCATCATGACGAATGCATCCGCGATGACGGCTTTGCAAAGCCTGAGCGCGACCAACAAGGCCCTTGAGCAGACTCAAGGGCGCATTTCGACCGGCTTCCGCGTGGCCGAGGCGAGCGACAACGCCGCCTACTGGTCGATCGCCACCACCATGCGCTCGGACAACAAGGCCAACTCGGTCGTGCAGGATGCGCTCGGCCTCGGTGCCGGCAAGGTCGACACCGCCTACACCGCCATGAACTCGGCGCTCGATGTAGTCGACAAGATCAAGCAGAAGGTCCTGCTGGCCAAGGCCAGCGGCGTCGAAGAGCGCGCCAAGATCCAGAGCGAGATCGACACCTATGTCGCCCAGCTCCGCGACAGCATCGGCGGCGCCAGCTATGCCGGCTCGAACCTGCTCCAGACCACCGGCGCCACCGGCAAGGTCTCGATCATCTCGGCCTACAACCGTGATTCCGGCGGCACGGTTTCCACCACCACCATCGACATCGCCTTCACCAACATCAGGCTGATCGACTCGGGCGTCACGCCGCCGGCGGCAGGAACCGGCATCCTCGACACGACCACCGGCGCCGTTTCGGGCGTCTCGATCCTCAACATCGACCTGACCGATCTCTCGGGCGTGACCGGCGCCGACGAAACGGCCAAGTTCGACAATCTTCTGACCGACATCGAATCTGCCCTGGCCAAGATGACGGACGCTGCCGCCGAGCTTGGCGCCGCCAAGTCGCGCATCGACATGCAGAAGGATTTCGTCTCCAAGCTGATGGACTCCATCGACAAGGGCGTCGGCCAGCTCGTCGACGCCGACATGAACAAGGAGTCCACTCGCCTCCAGGCCCTGCAGGTGCAGCAGCAGCTCGGCATCCAGTCGCTGTCGATCGCCAACACCAATTCGCAGAACATCCTCGCCCTGTTCAAGGGCTGAGGTAACCGCCTTCCTGCTTCTGCCTGATCGGGCTGCCCCACCGGCGGCCCGATTTCATTTTCGCACAAGCTTCGCCAGCTAGGCTCTGCATGGGCCAACATGCGGGAGCCGTGGGGCAGTGCCGGAGCAGATCCAGACCATCATCGACAACCTCAAGGGGTTCGGCACCAGGCGCCTGGCGCTGATGGGGGCCATGGCGGCCCTGATCATGGCCACCATCGTCGTCGGTTCGATCTACCTGAACCGGCCCGCCTACGAGACCCTTTACGTGGGACTGGAACGCTCCGACATCAGCCAGATCGGCGTGGTGCTGGGCGATGCCGGCATTCCCTTCGACGTCGGCTCTGAAGGCACCAGCGTGCTGGTGGCGACGGGCAGCACCGCCCGCGCCCGCATGCTGCTGGCCGAGAAGGGCCTGCCCAACAGCGCCAATGCCGGCTACGAACTGTTCGACAATGTCGGTTCGCTGGGGCTGACCTCCTTCATGCAGCAGATCACCCGCGTGCGGGCGCTGGAAGGCGAGATCGCGCGCACCATCCAGTCGCTCGCCGGCATCAAGGCCGCGCGCGTCCACATCGTCATGTCGGAGCGGGCGAACTTCCGCCGCGAGGAACAGCAGCCTTCGGCTTCCGTCGTCATCCGCTACGGCGGCGTCGATGGCGTGCGCACGGCCGAGTCGATCCGCCATCTCGTTGCCGCCGCCGTGCCCGGCCTCGGCGCCGAGAAGGTGACGGTGCTCGATTCCGCCGGTAAGCTCCTGGCCGCCGGCGACGATCCGTCCAACACCAGCGCCGCGCGCGCCCTCGGTGTCGAACAGACCGTCGAAGCCCAGATCGAGGACAACATCCGGCGCGCCCTGACGCCCTATCTGGGCACCGACAATTTCCGCGCCAGCGTCAAGGCCGACGTGAACACGGATTCGCGGCAGATCGAGGAAACCACCTTCGATCCCGCCTCGCGCGTCGAGCGTTCGGTGCAGAGCGTGCGCAACAACGAGGCGAGCAGCCAGCGCCAGTCCGCCGTCCCCACCAGCGTCGAGCAGAATCTGCCCGAGACGCAGCCGGTCGCCTCCGACGGGCCGCAGTCCAGCTCGCAGAACGACCGCCGCGAGGAGATCACCAACTACGAGATCAACTCCAGGCGCGTCGCCACCGTTTCGAACGGCTATACGGTCGACCGCATGTCGGTCGCCGTGGTGGTCAACCAGCAGCGCCTGCTGTCCGTGCTGGGCAAGGACGCCACGCCCGAACAGCTTGCCGAGCGCGTGGCCGAGATCCGCAAGGTCGTCGCCTCCGCCACCGGATTCGACGAGAAGCGCGGCGACGTCATCGACGTGTCGGCGGTCGAGTTCATCGACGGGCTCGACGGGGAAGCCCTGCCGCAGCCCGGCATGATGGAATCGCTCGGCAAATACACCGGCACCCTCATCAACGCCGCCGCCTTCGTGACCGTCGCCTTCCTGGTCGCCTTCTTCGGGCTGCGGCCGATGGCGGCCGCGCTGACCGCCCGGCCCGCCCCGGCGCTGGCCGGCTCGAGTTTCGAGGAGATGCAGCGCTCCCTGCCGACGCCGGACATCGCCGCCGACAGCGCCGAAATGCCGGCGCTGGCCGATGCCACCTATGCCCCGGCCCCTGCCCCGCAACTCGACGACATCGGGCGCAAGCTGCGCCCTGCTCCTCAGGAGCGGCTGGTGCGCATGGTCGACCTCAACGATGAACGCGCCGCCCAGATCCTGCGCAAATGGGCCGCCGCCGAAAGCGCCGCCACGCCCATCGAGGCGGCCGCCTGATGTCCACGCTCGCGCTCTGGGATCTGCTGCCGGATTTCGGCCCCGCAAAGGGCCAAGCCGAAGCGCCGGCCCATGCGGCGCCCATGCACAGACCCGCGGAACCCGATATCGGCACGCTGATCGCCGAGGCGGTCGCCAACGCCGAGGCCGAACTCGAAGCGCGTCTGGCCGAGGCGCACGCGGCGCAATTGGCCGCAGTCCAGGAAGCTGCGGCAAACGAGTCGCGGGCGTTCATGGAAACCCTCGGCGCCGATATCGGCGAGCGCATCGCGGCACGCATGGACCAGTTGCAGGAGCAGGTTTCCCAGGCGATCGGCGCGGCGGCCGCCCGCACAATCGGCGGCCTCCTTTCGGATGCATTGCGCGAGCGGTCGCTGGCCGCACTGGCCGAAAGCATCGGCGCGGCCCTCGACGACGCCGAGGCGATCCGCATCCAGGTTCACGGCCCGGCGCATCTCTACGAAAAGCTTGCCGTCATGCTCGGTGACCGCACGAAAAACCTCGACTTCAGCGAGGCTCCCGGCTTCGACCTCACCGTCTCCATCGATGAGACGGTGATCGAGACCCGCATGAGCGAATGGTCGACAGCCTTGTCCGAGATGTTGTCATGAGCACCAGCGCCACCGACGAACCCCGGCAGGAGATCATCATCGTCCGTCGCAAGCACAACGAGGACGAGGCCCATCACGGCGGCGTGTGGAAGATCGCCTTCGCCGACTTCATGACGGCTATGATGTGCTTCTTCCTGGTCATGTGGCTGATCAACGCCGCCAATGAGCAGACCCGCGCCGCGGTGGCCAGCTATTTCAACCCGATCAAGCTGATCGACCGCAATGCCAGCCGCAAGGGGCTGGAGGATCTCGGCGATGGCCCCGCCTCTTCCGGACGGGCGGAAAACGACCCGTTGGAAGCCCTGGCCAAGATCGGCACGGACGGCGAAGGCAATGCCGGTTCCGTGAAGGAACAGAACGAGCTGGAAAGCGCCGGTGCGCCGACGCTTTCGGCGGACGAGAAGCTGTTCGCCGACCCCTATGCGGTGCTGGCCGAGATTGCCGCCAATACCGGTCGGCTGCAGAACATCAGCGAGAAGGGCGACGGCGGCGCGCAGAATTCCGGGCCTGCTTCCGGCGCCTCCGGCGGCGAATTCTACCGCGATCCGTTCGCGCCCGATTTCTGGTCGCAGCAGATGACCGACCCGATGGCCGAGGCGAGCGCCGAGGGTCCGAAATCCGAGGGACAGGACAAGGCGGAGCCTGCCGAGCCGGCCAAGCAGGCCGAGCCGGCAACCGTCGTGGAGGAAGTGAACCGCATCCTGGAGGCGGCCGAGGCCCCGAAGACGGAGATTGAACCGCGCGAAGACAAGCCCGCGCCGGCCGAGCCCAGCCAGAAGACCCGGCAGGCCGCAGCGGACATTCGCGAGCAGATCGCGCAGGCCTTCGGGACCGGCGACAAGATCGGCGACGGCATATCGGTGGAAGCCACGGATCGCGGCGTCATCCTCTCGATCACCGACCAGCTCGACTTCGGCATGTTCGAGATCGGTTCGGCGCTGCCCCGGCGCGAGCTCGTCATCGCCATGGAGAAGATCGGCAAGATCCTCGAGGAGCAGAAAGGATTTTTGTCCATCCAGGGTCACACCGACGCCCGCCCCTTCCGCAGCGCCGCCTATGACAACTGGCGCCTGTCCACCGCCCGCGCCCATGCCGCCTACTATATGCTGGTGCGCGGCGGCGTCGACGAGAGCCGCATCAAGGAAGTGTCCGGCTTCGCCGACCGCGAGCCCAGGAACAAGGCCGACCCGCTGGCCGCCGTCAACCGCCGCATCGCCATCCTGCTGGAGACGCAAGGATGAGGCGCCTCCCCCTGTGCTGGTCCCTCGCCGGCCTCTGGCTCGCCCTGCCGGCGCAGGCCGCGGCGCCGAGCGAAGGCTTGCAGCCCTATCAGCTCGTGCGTTCGCTGCAGCTGGTGCAGGACCGCATCGCGGCCGGCGACCATGCGGCCCTGCCCATGCAGGGCAAGCTGCTGGAACTCACCGACGCGCGCCTGCGCAAGGCCGCCACGGCGGACTTCGCCGAGCCGCGCAACTTCCGCGCTTTGCTCGTCTACGGCATGAGCGGCGGCAATCCCGTTACCTTGCAGACCGCCGTCTCCCGCCTCCAGCTCGACGACCGCGACAAGGCGCTGGCCACTGGCGTGATCGCATACCTGGACGGCGACCCGGCCACCGCGCTGAAGGCGTTTGAAAGCCTCGACCTGACTGCCCTTCCCGACGACATCGCAACTTTCGTGGCGCTGGTGAAGGGCTCGCTGCTCGCACGCGAGGCTCCCGCCACGGCCCTCGGCCTGCTCGACAAGGCACGGCTTCTGGCCCCCGGAACGCTGGTGGAGGAAGCGGCCCTGCGCCGCTCGATCACCATTGCCGCGACCGCCGCGGACGCCGAACGCTTTTCGCAAGCCTCCACGCAATATGTGGCCCGCTTCCTGCATTCGCCCTATGCCAGCCAGTTCGCCGACGCTTTCGTCGCCGGCGCGGTGGCGCTCGACCCTGCCATGGGGCGCGACAGGCTGGCCGGCATCGTGTCGCTGATGGATACGGAGCGCGGGCGGGTTATCTGGCTGCGCATCGCCCGCAGCGCCGCCATCGAGGGGTTGAGCGACCTGTCGGCTTTCGCCGCCGCAAAGGCCAGGCTCGGCGATGACGGGACCAGCAGCGGCGACGACCCGCGCACCCTGCTCTATTCCGGCCTGTCCAACGTGACGGGCGAGCCGGTGAAGGACCTGGCCGAGAAGCTGCGCGGGATCGACCGCGACAAGCTCTCCCCCGGCGACCGCATGCTGCTCGATGCGGCGCGCGCCATCACCAGCGAGGTGGTGGCCCCGCCTGCCGGCGTCTTTGCCGATGATCCCGCACCGAAGGCCGAGCCGGCAGCCCGGCAGGCCACGACGCCCGAGGCGGTTTCGCCGCAGGACGAGGCGGAACTGCCTCTGGTCGAAGGCATCATGCCGGAGCCGGAAGCGAAGCCGGCTGCCCCGGCACCGGCGGTCGCCGCCGACAGACCCGTGGCGACGAAGCCGGACCAGACCGACGAGGCCATCGCCAACATGCGCCGCACGATCGACAAGATCGACCAGTTGCTGGGGACCGCACCGCTATGAGTGTCAGCATCGCACAGGCCCTGACCGTCGCCGCCCCCCAGGCGACAGCCGGCCGACACGGCGGCAAGGAAGACACCACCGATTTCGGCGAAGTCCTCGACCGCCACCCGGGCAGGCGCGCTGAAACCGGGACCGGCAGGAAAATGGCCGTCCCCGGTCCCTCCGACGACGGGGACAAAAGCACGGTCGAACGTGACGAGGCACGGCACGACAAAGAAGACAGCGCCCAAGCCGGCACCATGCCCGGCATGGCTCCGCCAGTTGCCGAGCGCCTGCCGCTGCTGATGAGCTGGCGCGAAATGGAACGCGCCGCCTCTCCCGCCGACAACACCAACGGTGAGGAGATGGCCCCGGAGGAGCCGCTGCCGCGGCGGCCGGAAACCGCCGCCATCCCGGCAATGAACGACGGCCGCTCCGGACATCCGGTCCCGAACGAGGCAAAAGCCTTCAGGGCCTTCCCCGCAGCGGAGAAGCCGGCCATGAGCGAACCGGCTTCGCCGGCTGCCACACCAGCCGGCATGCAGGCCGAAAGCCAGCCGGAACCGGATTTGCCCGTCAGCCTCCGGCCGCAGGCCGAAGCCGACGACCCGGCCACGCCCGGTCCGCGTGCGGATGCGCGCCCCCGGCAGGAGCCCGTTCCGCGTGTGACGGTGACGGCAGCGCAGAGTTTCGCAGCGCCCGCACCCCTCGCTTCCGACCCGACATTGGCGGGACTGGTGGCATCGATCGCCGGCGACGAAGGCTTGAAACAGGCCGTTTCCGCCCCCGCCTTGCCAGCTTCTTGGGCGCAAAAAAACGCCGCCCCGGCCTATACGCTCAGGATCGAGCTGCACCCGGCGGAGCTTGGCATGGTCAGCGCCCGCCTCCATCTGGCGGGAGATCAACTCTCGATTGAAATCGCGCCGGACACCCATGAGGCATGGCGCCACCTGTCCTCCGACAGCGAAACCATCGTCCGCTCCATGCGCGATCTCGGTTTCGACATCGCCAAGGTCACGGTGCTGCCGCCTTCGGGCACTGCAACGCCGGCCGCGCGCGCGGATGCGGCAGGCTTTGCCGGCCGCGACGGTTCGGCCTTCCAGCCCGGCCAGTCAGGCAGCGGGGGCGGCTCGCAAGGGGAACGACATGCATCCGGAGGCACCGCGTATGACAGCGAAACCAGCGCGCATCCGCCATCGTCTCCTCGCGGCGATAGCGGCGGCGGCCTTTACATCTAGCTTTCCGGCGCTCCCGGCCAAAGCTTCTGCCAATGCCTGCGAACGGGAGATATTGCGCGCCTCGGAACGCTACGGCATCCCCGCCGGCATTCTCTACGCCGTCGGCCTGACGGAAACCGGAAGGAAAGGCAGCCTCCAGCCCAACGCCTTAAATATAGAAGGAAAAGCCCTGTTTCCCAAAAGCCGGGCGGAAGCGGTGGCGGCTTTCAACGACGCCCAGCGGCAGGGCCGGAAGCTGATCGATCTGGGTTGCATGCAGGTCAACCACCACTATCATGCCGGCAATTTCCGCAGCGTCGAGGACATGCTCGATCCGCGCCGCAATGTCGACTACGCCGCCCGCTTCCTTGCCAGCCTCCATGCCCGCCACACGACATGGTCGATGGCTGTGGCCCGCTACCATGCCGGCCCGGACAACGACCCCGCGCAGAAGGTCTATGTGTGCCGCGTCATCGCCAACATGGTGGCGGTCGGGTTCGGCAAGTGGACGGACAATGCCCGCGCCTTCTGCCGGCCGTGAATTGTAGCCAGGCCACCCTGTCCGGCATGAAAACCTCCCGAACGACATAGAAACAAGCGGAACCGCCTACAACCAGAGCGTTTGTCCACTCCCCAAAATCATGGCCATAAAAATTGACGGTTGGTCAGGATTCCGGCCCGCCGTTAACCCTTTCCAAGGGGTTAATGAATTGATTCGGAAGGCGGGCCGATGATCGTGGTCGTAGACGAACGCGAACTCGTAACTGCGGGTTTCAACTCACTTTTCGACAGGGAAGGCGTAGCCTGCACTGGTTTCGCGCCGACCGAGTTCGACGAATGGGTGTCGAGCGCGGCGGAAGACGATCTGCGCTGCGTCAGCGCCTTCCTCATCGGCGATTGCCGCGAGGGCAGCATCTCGCCGCGCCAGATCAGGGGCCGCACCGGCGCACCGGTGATCGCGCTCAGCGAACAGAACTCCCTAGAGAACACGCTGAAACTGTTCGAAAGCGGCGTCGACGACGTGGTGCGCAAGCCCGTCCACATCCGCGAGATCCTCGCCCGTATCTCCGCCATCCGCCGCCGCGCCGAGACCGAACCGGACTACACCGAGGTCGGCCGCATGCGCATCTTCATGGACGGGCGCGACCCCGAAATCGACGGCCAGCCGCTGCCGCTGCCACGCCGCGAGCGCCGCATCCTGGAATTCCTGGCCGCCAATCGCGGCCGGCGCGTCACCAAGACCCAGGTCTTCAACGCCATCTATGGCATCTTCGACGACGAGGTCGAGGAGAACGTGGTGGAAAGCCACATCTCCAAGCTGCGCAAGAAGCTGCGCGAGAGGCTCGGCCACGATCCGATCGAGTCCAAGCGCTTCCTCGGCTACCGGCTCGTTCTGTGATGGGCACCGAGGCCCGCACCAGCCTCGCGCAAGACAGACGGCCTATCCTGTTTCCCACACAAGGTGGATCTGAGGAGACGTCTCGATGAGCCTCTATGGAATGATGCGGACCAGCGTTTCCGGCATGGCTGCCCAATCAAGCCGGCTGGCGACCACGGCCGACAACATCGCCAATTCCGACACCACCGGATACAAGCGCGCCTCGACCGAATTCTCGTCCATGATCATGCCGAACACCGGGCGCAGCTACACCTCCGGCGGCGTGACCACGACGGTCATCAATTCGATCAGCAAGCAGGGCATCCACAAATACACCACCTCGGCCTCGGATCTGGCCGTGGACGGCAACGGCTTCTTCGTCGTGCAGGACCCCAGCGGCACCAATTTCCTCACCCGCGCCGGGGCCTTCGTGCCCGACGGGATGGGCCGGCTGGTCAATGCCGGCGGCTTCCAGCTCATGGCCTATGAATACGGCACGGCCCCGACCGGCGGCGTCGGCGACTATGGCGGCCTCGTTCCGGTGACGATCCCGCAGGCAGGTTCCGATCCCGAGGCAAGCACGCAGGGCGCCTATCACGGCAGCCTGCCATCGGGCGCAACCCCGGTCGCAGCCGGGGACCTGCCCTCCGCAAACGGCGCCAGCGCCCAGTACACGGCGAAATCGTCCCTCGTCGTCTATGACACGCAGGGCAACCAGAAGACGCTGGACGTGTATTTCACCAGCACCGGCCCCGATAGCTGGGAAGTGTCGGTGTTCGACCGTGACGATGCCGCGACCGGCGGCTCCTTCCCCTACGCGAACGGGCCGCTCGGCACCACGACCCTGAACTTCAACCCGGATGGAACGCTTGCCGGCGCCGGCACCCTGGCGCTGACCGTGCCCAACGGCGCGGCCCTCAACCTCGACCTGTCCAGCCTCAAGCAGGTGGGCAGCGAGTTCAAGGCCATCGGCGAAGTGAACGGACACCCGGCCACTTCCGTGGAGAAGGTGGAAATCGGCCGCGACGGCACCGTTTATGCCCTCTACAGCGACGGCACCACGCTGGCCCTCTACACGATTCCGCTGGCCGAGGTGCCGAGCCCGGACCGCCTCACCGTCCTGCCCGGCAACGTGTTCACCGTCAGCGGCGATTCCGGTCCCGTCACCATCGGGCGCGCCGACAGCGAGTCGCGCGGGTCCATCGTCTCGGGCGCGCTGGAGAATTCCAACGTCGATATCGCCGAGGAACTGACCGACATGATTGCCGCGCAGCGCAGCTACACGGCCAATTCCAAGGTGTTCCAGACCGGCTCGGAACTGATGGACGTCCTCGTCAACCTCAAGAGATAAGGCGGCGCCAGCCGTGAACCTTTAGCATGTCGCTGTCATCCGCACTCAGCATCGCACAATCGGCGCTTCTTTCGACGTCGCGCCAGACCAATGTTGTGACGCGCAACGTGGCGGATGCCTCCAATCCGGACTATTCGCGCCGCATCGCCCAGGTCGTTTCCAATGCGCCGGGGGCGCGCATGGTCGTCGTCCAGCGGGCCGTCGACCAGCAGCTTTTCCGCCAGAACCTCTCCGCCCTGTCGGCCTGGAGCGGCCAGAGCATCCTGTCGAGCGGGCTCGACCGGCTGCAACTCGCCGTCAACGGCGTCGACAATGCCGGCTCCGCCTCCACGGCCATCGGCAAGCTGCACAATGCGCTGCAACTCTACGCCACCACGCCGTCGAACCCGAATGTCGGCGCGACGGTCATCGACGCGGCCCGACAGGCGGTGCGCTCGCTCAACAGCGGCACCGAAGCCATCCAGGCCTTCCGCGCCGATATCGACAGCCAGATCGCGACCTCGGTCGGCGAGCTCAACCAGTTGCTGGCCCAGTTCGAGAGCGTCAATAAGGCGATCGTTGCCGGCACCCGCACCGGCACCGACGTTTCGGACGCGCTCGACAAGCGCGACGCGCTTCTGAAGAAGATTGCCGAGCATGTGCCGGTCACCACCCACCTGCGCGCCGACAACGACATGGTCATCACCACCACCGGCGGCGTCACCATGTTCGAGACGGTGGCGCGCCCGGTAAGCTTTACGCCCTCGCCGGCCTACGCGCCGGGCATGGCGGGCGCCACGGTCTATATCGACAACGTGCCGGTCGCGGGCAGCACCGGCGAGGCTTCCGGCAAGCTGGCCGGCCTGCTGCAATTGCGCGACGGCGCCTCGGTCACCATGCAGGCGCAACTCGACGAGATCGCCCGCGGCCTCATCGGCGCCTTCGCCGAAACCGCGCCGCCGCTGCCGGACGCAGCCGGCCTGTTCACCTGGTCGGGCGCGCCGGGCGTGCCCGGAACCCTGGTCAACGGCCTGGCCGGACAGATCTCGATCAATGCCGCTTTCGATCCCGACCAGGGCGGCAACGTCAACCTGCTGCGCGACGGCGGTGCCAACGGCGCCGCCTATGTGGCGAACACGGGAGGCACGGCCTCCTTCGCGGACCGGCTGATCGCGCTGGGCGACAGGCTCGACCAGCCGATGACGTTCCATCCCGCCGCCGGCATCACCGCCGCTGCCAGCGTCACCGCCTATTCCGCCAACGCCATCGGCTGGCTGGAGAATGCCCGCCAGCAGGCGACGACGTCTGCCAACACCAAGGAAGCATTGGCCGCGCGCACCGCCGAGGCCCTGTCCAACGCCACGGGCGTGAACATCGACATGGAAATGTCGCTCATGCTCGACCTCGAACACACCTACCAGGCATCCGCCCGTCTGCTCAGCACGGTGGACGAGATGCTGAAAACGCTACTGAACGCCGTCTAGGACCTGCCATGAAAGCAGTTTCCGTCTCCTCCGCCGCCATCTCCAACGCAATGCGCTATTCGCAGACGCGCATGCAGGTCGATCTGGTCAAGGCCCAGAAGGAGATGGACTCGGGCAGGGTCGCCGATACCGGCCTCGCACTGGGGGCCAGAAGCGCGCAGGCGGTGAATTTCCACCGCGATCTCGACCGCCTGAACGCGCTGGTCGATTCCAACGCGCTGGTGTCCGCACGCCTGAAGTCGACGCAGGATTCGCTCGGCCAGATCGTCTCGGTCACGCAGGATCTCGTCAATGCGCTCACCGTGGCCGTCGCCGGCGATTCGCCCGACAGCGTCACCGCCAAGAGCGGCAGCACCATGCTGCAATCGCTGACCACGATCCTCAATTCCAGCATGAACGGCGAATATCTGTTCGCCGGCACCAACACCGATGTGCGCCCGGTCGAGGACTACCTCGACCCGGCCTCGCCGGCCAAGGCGGCCTTCGACGCCGCCTTTCATGCCCGTTTCGGCTTCACCAAGGACGACCCGGCCGCCGCCGACATCTCCGCGGCGGACATCGAATCCTTCATAACCGACCTCGTCGAGCCGCAGTTCCTCGGCGCCGGCTGGGAGGCCAACTGGTCGAACGCCACCGACCAGACCATCGTCAGCCGCATCGCCCTCAACGAGACGACCCCGGCCTCGGTCAGCGCCAACAACGAAGGGCTTCGCAAGGCCGCCATGGCCGCCGTGCTGGCCTATGAGGCCTTCTCCGGCAATCTTGGCGAGGAGGCCAAGTCGGCCGTGGCCAGGCGCGCGCAGGCTCTCGCCGGCGAGGCCATCGCCGATCTCGGGCAGTTGCAGTCGCAGACCGGCATCATCCAGAACCGCGTTTCGGAAGCCAGCACCCGCATCAACACGCAGATCGACCTGTTCGAGCGGCACATCATCGACCTGGAAGGCGTCGACCCCTACGAGGCCGCCAACCGCGTCAACGACCTGATGGCCCATATCCAGACTTCCTTCGCGCTGACAGCGCGCATCCAGCAGCTCAGCCTGCTGAACTACCTCACCTGACGGGGCGGATTTGCGATGTACCAATTCTCCTACGCCGACATTCAGACCGACTCGGTGGCCGACGCCAGGGACCGCGAGCACCAGTTGCTGAGCCGTTCCATCGACATGCTGACGGCGGCGGCCGCCGCCGGCCCCGAGACCCGCGAGGCCGTCGAGGCTCTCCATTTCACGGCGCGCGTGTGGGCCACGCTCCTGGAAGACCTCGGCTCCAGCGACAACGCCCTGCCAAAGGAACTGCGCGCCAACCTCATCTCGATCGGCCTGTGGGTGCTGCGCGAGGCCGAGGACATCCGCCAGGGCCGGACGACCGATTTCCAGGGCATCATCGAAATCTCTCAGATCATCCGGGACGGCATCCAATGAAGAGCACCCTCAAGCTCTCCCTGAAGGCGAATGAGAAGATCTACATCAACGGCGCCGTCATCCGCCCGGACCGCAAGGTCACGATCGAATTGATGAACGATGTCCAGTTCCTGCTGGAGAACCACGTGCTCCAGCCGGAGGACGCCAGCACGCCGCTGCGCCAGCTCTATTTCATACTGCAGGTGATGCTGATGAACCCGCAAGGCGCGCCGGATGCCCGCGACATGTTCCGCAAATCGCTGCCGCTGCTCCTGGCCAGCTTCAAGGACGAGCAGATCCTTGCCAGCCTCAAGCAGGTCGACCGCATGGTCGGCGAAGGCGATGTCTATGGCGCGCTGAAAGCCATCCGCGCCCTCTATCCGATCGAGGAGGCCGCCCTGCGGGGCGGCCGCGACCGGGAGTTGCACGAGCGCGAACCGATAGCCGTGGGAGCCTGATGACCATGAACGTCGACATGACCACCTCCATCCCCAATGGCGCCAACCAGGCTTCCTCCGCCCGGTCCAAGGCCATGGTGGACTACAATTCCTTCCTGCGGCTGCTGATCGCCCAGATGAAGAACCAGGATCCCACCCAGCCGATGGATTCCACCCAGTATGTGGCCCAGCTCGCCACTTTCTCGCAGGTGGAGCAGTCCATGCAGGCCAACACCAAGCTGGACCAGATCCTGCAGGCATCCAGCCTGTCACAGGCCACCGACCTGATCGGCCATCATATCAGCTCCCTCGACGGCGAGGTTTCCGGTATCGTCAAGGAGGTGCGCATCTTCTCCGACGGCATGGTCGGCATCCTGGAGGACGGGACCCAGGTGCTCATCGGCCCCGGCGTCAGCATCAGCGCGCCGCCGGCCGGCAATTCGGACGGGGAAACCGGAGAAACGCCGGCGTAGGAACGCCTGGGGCATGCGAGCCCCGGAGCGGAGGACCGGGCTGAAGCCATGAACGAAGCCGATGCGCTCGACATCATGCAATATGCGGTGTGGACGGTGCTCGTCGCCTCCGCGCCCGTGGTGCTGGTCGCCATGATCGTCGGCATCGGCATCGCCCTGGTGCAGGCCCTGACCCAGATCCAGGAAATCACCCTCACCTTCGTGCCCAAGATCGTCGCCATCATGCTGGTGGTGGCGCTGTCCGGTCCCTTTGTCGGCAGCCAGATTTCCGCCTTCGCCAACGTCATCTTCGAGCGCGTCGAAAACGGTTTCTAGACCAGTTCCGCCCCCTGCACCGGTCCACGTCCGCCACCACCTGCCCCGGCACTTGACAGCGCGACGCGACGCATCCTTGTTAGGCACAGGCCTTCTCCGAACCGGGCCCCGCTCCATATTGGCGACGAACAATCCGGATTGAAGAGGTCCGCCAATGGCGGAACGAGACGCTTGATCGACGACGAAAACGGCACGCATAAGAGCTCGACCCTCGCCCCTTTCCGGCACGGTATTTTCCGCGCAGTGTGGACAGCCAGCCTCGCCTCCAATTTCGGCGGGCTGATCCAGAGCGTCGGCGCGGCATGGCTGATGACCTCCATCACCACCTCCTCCAACATGGTGGCGCTGGTCCAGGCCTCGACGGCACTGCCGATCATGCTGTTCTCGCTCGTCTCCGGGGCCATTGCCGACAGCTTCGACCGCCGCAAGGTGATGCTTGTGGCGCAGGGCCTCATGCTGCTCGTGTCGGTGCTGCTCACCATTTTCGCCTACCAGGGCCTCATCACACCCTGGCTGCTCCTGTCCTTCACTTTCATGATCGGCTGCGGCACCGCCCTCAACAATCCCTCATGGCAGGCATCGGTGGGAGACATGGTGCCGCGCGAGGACCTGCCGGCGGCCGTGGCGCTGAACTCGATGGGCTTCAACCTGACCCGCTCGGTAGGCCCGGCCATCGGCGGCATCATCGTCGCGGCGGCCGGTGCCGCCGCCGCCTTCGCCGTCAATGCCGCCAGCTATGTGGCGCTGCTCACCGTCCTGTCTCGGTGGCAGCCGAACCTCACGGCCTCCAGGCTGCCGCGCGAGACGTTGGGAGCGGCGATGGGTGCCGGCATCCGCTACGTCGCCATGTCGCCCAATATCGGCAAGGTCCTGTTGCGGTCGTCCGTATTCGGCTTCACCAGCGGCTCGATCCTGGCGCTGCTGCCGCTGGTTGCACGCGATCTGGTCAGGGGTGGCCCGCTCACCTACGGCATCATGCTGGGGGCCTTCGGCCTCGGCGCGGTGGTCGGCGCGCTGCTCAGCGGCCGGCTGCGCCAGATGCTCGCCAGCGAGGTGATGGTGCGCTGTGCCTTCATCGGCTTCTCGATCTGCGCGCTGACCGCGGCCCTCAGCTCCAATGCCTGGCTTACCGCCGCGGGCCTGCTGATCGGCGGTGCCTGCTGGGTGCTGGCGCTGTCGCATTTCAACATCACGGTGCAAATGTCTACCCCGCGCTGGGTGGTGGGGCGGGCGCTTTCCATCTACCAGACATCGACCTTTGGCGGCATCGCGCTTGGAAGCTGGGTATGGGGCGTGGTGGCCGAAGCGCATGGCGTCGAAGCGGCGCTCATCGCCTCCTCCATCTCCATGCTGGTCGGCGGCGCCCTCGGCTTCGCCGTGCCGTTGCCGCAACTGACGACGATGAACCTCGATCCGCTCAACCGCTGGACCGAGCCGCTCCTGTCGCTCGACCTGAAACCGCGCAGCGGCCCCATCGCCATCCTGATCGAATATGTCATCAGGGAAAAGGACCTGCCCGAATTCATCGAGCTGATGGCCGAGCGCGGCCGCATCCGCCGCCGCGACGGCGCCCGCAACTGGACGCTGGCGCGCGATCTCGAGAACCCCGACATCTGGATCGAGAGCTACCACACGCCCACCTGGCTGGAATATGTGCGCCACAACACCCGCGCCACCTTTGCCGATGCGGAGATCTCCGAGCGCATCCGGGCGCTGCACAGCGGCTCGGAACGGCCGCGGGTGCGCCGCATGATCGAGCGCCAGACCAGCGCACAGCAGGCCATCGTCACACCCAAGGGTCCGATCGACCTGCACTGACCGTGCCGTCCGGGAATGCCCCTCGCGTCAGCCTGCCAGCGGCCGGGCCTTGAGCCAGAGAAACAGCGGGATGCGATTGTAGCGCTGAAGGCCCGCAGTCTCCGGCGCCGGCAACGGCTCGCGCAGCGCCGTGATGGCCAGCCCGGCATCTTCGAGCGCCGCCGCATAGGATTCGAGCGGCTGCGACCAGCCCGCGAAATCCATGCGCAACCCATCCCGCTCTTCCATGCCCTCGAAGCGCTCGATGCCGAAATAGCTGCCTTCCAGCATGAACGGGGCGTCCAGTTCGGGGCCCGCGAAGCGGCCACGGTCGCGGAAGGGATGCACCAGCGAAACGATCAGCTCGCCGCCCGGCTTCAGCACGCGGCGGATTTCCTTCACCGTGGCCGGCACGTCCTGCACGTCCATCAGCACATTGTAGGCGACGGCCTTGTCGAAACGCCCGTCCTCGAACGGTATCGCATCACCGCCGGCCACCACATAGACGTCGGCCGAATCCGCCTGCCGGGCAGCCTCGATCATCTCGGCCACCGGATCGAGGGCGGTCACCCGATAGCCGAGCGCCTTCAATTCGCGCGACACCCTGCCCTCGCCGCAGCCTACGTCGAGCACATCGCCTGTGCCGCTGCCGATGAACGCCAGCAGCGCATCGCGATAGGCCCAGAACGCGTCATGCCCCGGCGCCCGCGCCCAGCGGATCCAGTCCGCCGCCACCCGCGTCCAATGATCCTTGTCATCCTGCCCGTTCATGACGCCTCCTGTGCTTTCCATCGCAAAGGCGCGGTCTATAGCGGACCGGCGGGGCGGTTTCCACCTTCGCCCTCCCATTCTCGCACAAGCTTCGCCTTCTAAGGTTGCAGCGCCCGAACTGCGCGCCGGCGGGCATGGAATGTGGAGAAGCAGGTGGCCCTGGCAGAAACAGCGATATCCGGCAGCGCCGGCAAGAACAGCCGCGACATCTTCTTCGCGCTGGGCATCGTCGTCATTCTCGCAGTGCTGTTCCTGCCGATTCCCGCCTTCCTGATCGACATGGGGCTGGCCTTTTCCATCGCGCTGTCGGTGCTGATCCTCATGGTCGCGCTATGGATCCAGCGCCCGCTCGACTTCTCCTCGTTCCCGACCATCCTGCTGATCGCCACGATGCTGCGCCTGTCGCTCAACATCGCCACGACGCGCGTCATCCTCTCGCACGGCAACGAAGGGACGCATGCGGCGGGCCACGTCATCTCGGGCTTTTCCAGGCTCGTCATGTCGAGCGACTTCGTCATCGGCCTGATCGTGTTCCTGATCCTGATCGTGGTGAACTTCATCGTCATCACCAAGGGCGCGACGCGTATCGCCGAGGTCGGCGCGCGCTTCACCCTCGACGCCATTCCCGGCAAGCAGATGTCGATCGACGCCGACCTTTCCGCCGGCACCATCGACGACAAGACCGCGCAGCTGCGCCGGCGCGAACTGGAAGAGGAATCCTCCTTCTTCGGCTCCATGGACGGCGCGTCGAAATTCGTGCGCGGCGACGCCATCGCCGGCCTCATCATCACCGCCATCAACATCGTCGGCGGCATCGCCATCGGCTATCTGCGCCACGGCATGAGCATGGGCGAGGCCGCCGACGTGTTCATCAAGCTTTCGGTCGGCGACGGCCTCGTCACCCAGATTCCGGCGCTGATCGTCTCGCTGGCCGCCGGCCTGCTGGTCTCCAAGGGCGGCACGCGCGGCTCGGCCAACCAGGCCGTGTTCGGCCAGCTCGGCGCCTACCCGCGCGCGCTCTATGTCGCCGCCTCGCTGCTGGCCCTGCTCGGCCTGATGCCCGGCCTGCCGCTGTTCCCCTTCCTGGTGCTGGCCTGCGCCATGGCCGGGCTCGGCTACGTCATCCCGATGCGCCAGAAGCGCGAAGAGGCCGCCGAGGAGAACGCCCGCAGGACCGAGGCCGCCGCCAAGGCCGACGAGGAAAAGAACTCGGTCAAGGCCTCCCTCGCCACCGCCGAGATCGAGCTGCTGATCGGCAAGCAGCTTTCGACGCGGCTGCTCACCTCGCATCAGGAACTCGCCTTCCGCATGGGCAAGATGCGCAAGAAGTTCGCGCAGCAATACGGCTTCGTGGTGCCCGAAGTGCGGCTGACCGATGACTTCGCCATTCCGCCCAAGAGCTATCAGATCAAGATCCACGGCACGGTGGTGGCCGAATACGAGATGCGCGTCGGCGAGATCATGGTGCTGCTGGGCAACCGCACCCTGCCCGACATTCCGGGCGAGGAGGTCAAGGAACCGGCCTTCGGCATGCGCGCCTATTCAGTGCTGGAAACCTTCGCCGAGGATTTGAAGCGCGAGCGCTTCACCTTCGCCGACAACATGTCGGTGCTGCTCACCCACCTTTCCGAGGTGGTGCGCAACAACCTGCCGCAGCTTCTTTCCTACAAGGACATGAAGGCGCTTCTGGAACGCCAGGACCCGGAATATCGCAAGCTTGCCGACGAGATCTGCACCACCCACCTCTCCTATCCGGGCCTGCAGGCGGTTCTGAAGCTGCTTCTGGCCGAGCGCGTGTCGATCCGCAACCTGCACCTCATCATCGAGGCCATCGCCGAGATCGCGCCGCATATCCGCCGCACCGAGCAGATCGTCGAGCATGTGCGCATCCGCATGGCCCAGCAGATCTGCGGCGACCTGTCCGAAGGCGGCGTGCTCAAGGTGCTGCGGCTCGGCAACCGCTGGGACCTCGCCTTCCACCAGAGCCTCAAGCGCGACGCCAAGGGCGAAATCCGCGAATTCGACATCGACCCGCGCCAGCTCGAGGAATTCGGACAGGACGCCACCAAGGCGATCCGCAGCCATCTGGAGGCCGGCGAGCGTTTCGTGCTGGTCACCGCGCCCGACGCACGCCCCTATGTGCGCATGATCATCGAGCGCCTCTACCCGACCTTGCCGGTGCTCAGCCATGTCGAGATCGCGCGGGGCGTCGAAATCCGCGTGCTGGGGACGATTTCGTGACCCGCTTGAGGCACTTGTGAGCGTGACCGGGGCTGTACCCCCACCCCTGCCCGGAACGGGTCCATGACGGGTCTTGCCGATCTCAGCCAGACCGCCATACTGGCGGCCTTCCTAGCCTTCTGCCGCATCGGCGCGTGCATGATGGTGATGCCCGGCTTCTCCAGCGCGCGCGTGCCCATGCAGGTGCGCCTGTTCACCGCCGTCGCCGTCACCATCGCCCTGCTCGCCTTCCTGTGGGATCGCATCCACCCCTTCGTCGATGTGCGTCCGTCCATCCTCGCGCCGATGATCGTCTCGGAGCTGCTGGTGGGCGGCCTGATCGGCGCGCTGACCCGGCTCTACATGGAAGCGATGCGCTTCATCGGCACCGCCATCGCCATGCTGATGGGGTTCAACAGCATGGGCGGCACGGCGATCGAGGAGGCCGATCCGCAGGGGCCGCTTGCCGCCCTCATCTCAATGTCGGCGCTGCTTCTCCTGTTCGTGTTCGACTTCCATCAGGAAATCATCCGCGCCCTCATCGCCTCCTATTCGATCGCGCCGGTCAACGTGTTCTTCAACCCGCAGGCGGCGCTGATCGACGTGGCCGACACGGTGTCGGAGAGCTTCTTCCTCGTGCTGCGGCTGGGCAGCCCCTTCATCGCCTATGCCATACTGGTCAACCTGACCGTCGGCTTCGTCAACAAGCTGACGCCGCAGATCCCGATCTACTTCATCTCCCTGCCCTTCGTCGTCGCAGGTGGGCTGATCCTGTTCTATTTCGCCTTCTCGACCATGCTTTCGCTGTTCGCCAACGGCTTCCTCGGCATGACGCTGGCAAGGTGACCCCATGACGCCACGCACCCGGCGCCTGAAGAAACTCGTCAAGGTCCAGGACCAGCTCAAGGCCCTGCACGAAATGCGCCACGCCATGCACCTGGCCGCCGCCGCCGCCGCAAAGCGCGAGGCCGAGGAACTGGTCGCCGGGTTCGACGCACCCGGCTCGCTGTCTTCCCTGTTTCCGGAGGTCTACCATCGCAGGATCGCCGATGCCGTCACCCGCGCCGGGACCGAGCTTGAGATGGCTCACGGCGAGGCGGCGCAACTGGCCACGGCAACGGCACGCACCAACATGGTGCAGCGTGATTACCGCGAGGCCCGGCGCGCCGACGAACGCCGCCTCGCCGAGCGCACTTTGCTCGACCTCATCGAGCAGAAGCAGGCCGGCAAGTAGACTCACGTCAGCCTGCGGCAAGCTTTCCGAGGCATGATCTAACTTGAGAAAAACGGCGGAAGGTTCTTTTCTTGGCGATCTCTCCCCCCAGCGACATCGTGCTCGACGTGGCCCGCGCCGCCGATCCGGCCGATGTCCGCAAGGCCCATGCCGAGTTGCTGAACCGCACCGGCGGCACGGACGCCGCATTCGAGGCCGCCGGGACCGCATCCGTTGCGGCGCGCGCGCCAAAGCCGGCGGACGGCGCCGGCAGCTTCAAGCGCTTCGAGGCGATGGTGCTGCAAACCTTCATCGAGACCATGCTGCCGAAGGACGCCGAAGGCGTCTACGGCAAGGGGTTCGCCGGCGATATGTGGAAGGCGCGCATGGCCGAGCATCTTGCCGACGTGGTTTCCGATCGCGGCGGCATCGGCATCGCCAAATCGCTGGCTGCCGCCCAGTATCTCACCGGATCATACGGGGAAACCATCGTGCCGGTCTCGGCCAATCCGCAAAAAGCCGAACTGAACGATCAGCTCAGCATGTCCTCGTCGCTCGTCCACCAGATCCAGATGCGGATCGTGCGCTCGCTCGGCGATGCCGGTCCGGCCCAGACAGAGCTCCCCAGCAAGTAAGGCAGGGTCATGAACGAATATTCCGAATTCACTCCCGCCCTGCCCGCCCGCCTCGGTTCCGCGGACCCTGCCGCCTCGTCCGTCGCGCCCGGAAGCCTTGCCGCCATCATCGGCCGCATCGAGGAGGCCGTCGAAGCCGAAACCGCCGCCATCCGCACCGATCCCGGCTTCGACATCAAGGCCTCCAACGCCCGCAAGAGCCGCTATCTCTATGAACTGAACCGCGCGATGAAGACCGGGCGACCGGAAAACCTGGCCGAACATCGCGACGGGCTCCAGCGCCTGCGCCAGAAACTGGCCCGCAACGAGGCGGCGATCCTGGCGCATCTCAACGCGGTGACCGAAGTGGCCAACCTGCTGAAGAATGCGATCCAGCACGCCGAGGCCGACGGCACCTATTCCGCCGGCGGGTTCGGCTGGGCGCAGCCATGATCCGGACAGCCCCCGCGCCATGATAAAGTTCGTCGTCGCAGCCCTCTGGATAAGCGCCGCCACGGTCGGCGCCGTGTTCTATTCGTTTCAGAATTCCGGCAAGGACGACAATGCGGCACCGGCACCGGCCCTTTTCGGCGGCCTCGATTATGTGAAGACGGACATCATCACCGTACCGGTGGTGCGCAACGCCAGGGTCGACGGCTATTTCATCGCCAGGCTGGTGTTCACCGCCGAGCCTGCCAAGCTCAACAAGCTTTCGGTGCCGCCTTCGGCGCTGATCGCCGATCAGGTCTATTCCTACCTCTATTCCAATCCCCAGTTCGATTTCTCCGACCGCGCCGCGCTGGACCTCGATGCCTTCCGCGCCGGGGTTCGCGACAACATCAATGCCCGCGTCGGCGACAAGCTGGTCCACGAAGTGCTGGTCGAACAGGTCGATTTCCTGACCAAGGACGACATCCGTGACAATGCCAAGCGTCGCCGAAAGCCCGCCACGCAGCCAGCGGAGGCACCGCAGGCCGGCACACATTGAAGAGACGGATTGAGCGTTTCCCTTGAAATCACGTTGACGTAAACGTCAATACCAACCTATAAAGCGGCGAACGGTGCGCGATGTGCCCTCTCTTGGGCGCGAGCATTGCCCCGTAAACGCAACAGCGCAAGAGCGCGAAAATCACGGGAAGAGAGCCATGGGCGTGCAGGACATTGCAGACAGGCTGAAGTCGCAGGTCGAGAGTTCCGGTTTCGACCGGTCGGTGAAGTTCGATACGGGAAGCGACGGCGTGATCCTGATCGACGGCGCCAGCATCTCCACCACCGACGGCCCGGCCGACTGCACCATCAAGCTTTCGCTCGACGATCTGGAAGCGCTGCTTGCCGGCGAGCTGAACCCGACCATGGCCTTCATGAGCGGCAAGCTGAAGATCGAGGGCGACATGTCGATCGCCATGCAGCTCAGCCAGCTCATCGGCTGATCCGCGAGACGCCGATCCGCAGAAATGAAAAAGCCGCCTGAGCAAGGCGGCTTTTTTCGTTCAGGCAGCGTGCGTCCGTTCGTTGCGCAGCTTGCGGCCGGAGGCGGTGATGATCCCGCACGCACCGTCCAGTGTGCCGCCCGCCAGTTCCAGCGCCAGCAGGCGATGGCGCTCGTAGGGCCCCGGCATGGCAAGCGTGCCGGTGCGCTCGGCCGAAAAGCCGAAGCGGCTGTAATAGGGCTCGTCGCCCACCAGAAGGATCGCGCCATGGCCAAGGCGCTCTGCCTCGGCGATGGCCTGGCGCATAAGCGCCGAGCCGATGCCGGCGCTCTTCACTGCCGGCTCGACGGCCAGCGGCCCGAGCAGCAGCGCGGGCCGGCCGCCCGCGCCAAGCGTGACGTTCCACAGCCGCACCGTGCCGAGCAGCGCGCCCTCGGCCGAGCGGGCGACGAGCGCCAGCCCTTCCGCCGGCCTGCGGCCGCGCCGCAGCTTCTCGGAAGACTTGCGCTTGCGCCCCGGCCCCATGGCACGGTCGAGCAAGGCCTCCCGCGCTGCCACGTCGGCAGGCAGTTCGGCTTCCACAGTGAATGCCGGCAGGTGCTGGACAACACCGGCGGTCTGGAAATCGGTGGTGGCGATGGCAAGGCTGTTCATGTCCGCGATCCTTCACAGGCGGATAATTTCCACGAGCGAACCTGCGCGCCGGCAAACGCATGGCCCCGAAGCCTGTTTGCTTCGGAAAGGACCATGCGTCAGTGAGGTTTCACCGGCGCACAGATGATCTGACGGGTTGCGACCCGTCAGATCACGTAGGATCGGAGAGGCTCGAAGCCGTTGAAGGCGACCGCCGAATAGGTGGTCGTGTAGGCTCCGGTGCCTTCGATCAGCACCTCGTCGCCGATGGTCAGCGACAGGGGCAGCGGATAGGGCTTCTTCTCGTACATGACGTCGGCCGAATCGCAGGTCGGGCCGGCCAGCACGCAGGGCTCCACCGCATCGCCGTCACGCGGGGTGACGATCGGGTAGCGGATGGCCTCGTCCATGGTCTCGGCCAGGCCGCCGAACTTGCCGATGTCGAGATAGACCCAGCGCACATTGTCGTTGTCGGCCTTCTTCGAGATCAGCACCACCTCGGACTTGATGACGCCCGCATTGCCGACCATGCCGCGGCCCGGCTCGATGATGGTCTCCGGCAGGCGGTTGCCGAAATGCCGCGACAGCGCCTCGAAGATCGCCTGGCCATAGGCCTGCGCGGCCGGCACGTCGCTGAGATAGCGCGTCGGGAAGCCGCCGCCCATGTTGACGAGCTTCAGCACGATGCCCTCGGCGGCGAGCTTGGCGAACACTTCCGCCGCATCGCGCAGCGCGCGGTCCCAGGCGGTGAGGTCCGTCTGCTGCGAGCCGACATGGAACGACACGCCATAGGCATCGAGGCCGAGTGCGGCGGCATGGCGCAGCACGTCGACGGCCATCGCCGGCACGCAGCCGAACTTGCGCGACAGCGGCCACTCGGCGCCTTCGCCGTCGGTCAGCACGCGGCAGAACACCCGGGCACCCGGGGCGGCGCGGGCGATCTTCTCGACCTCTTCCACACAGTCGACCGCGTAGAGGCGGATGCCGAGCTCATGGGCACGCGCGATGTCGCGCTCCTTCTTGATGGTGTTGCCGAAGCTGATGCGGTCGGGCGACGCGCCGGCATCCAGCGCCATCTCGATCTCGGCGACCGAGGCGGTGTCGAAGGACGAGCCCATCGAGGCGAGCAGGCGCAGGATCTCGGGCGCGGGATTGGCCTTCACCGCGTAGAAGATGCGCGAATCGGGAAGCGCCTTCTCGAAGGCGCGATAGTTCTCCTGCACCACGTCGAGATCGACGATGAGGCACGGCCCGCTCGGACGTCGGGTGGCGAGGAAATCGAGGATACGCTGAGTGGCCATCGGCTTGTCTCCATCGCGCCTGAAAGGCGCGCGCAAAGGCTGCGTCATGCGGGCGCGCGGCCTCGCTTGAACGCGGTGGACAAAGCGGGAAGGGAATCTGCGGGGAGCCGGCCGGTGGAGACACCGGAACCCCGAAACGCCTTTCCGCGGCGATGAGCTGAAGCCTTGCCCGGCTTCGGCTCGCTTTGTCTGCCTTGGCTTGGATGGGAGATCCCAACCGCACTGCCGGCAATGAAGGTGTGCCTCTTCAGTAACCCCGATCTATGGACGATCGGCAGACACCAGAAAGGCCCGCACCGTCGTTGCTTCAAGACGTCCTCGATCAGGTGGTTGGCCACTTGACCGACCGGGCTCGTTACTTCCCGGGTACCGTCCCGACTGTCCTCGCCATTCGAGGGGCCGGGGGACGCCCACAGGCACGTGCGACTTTGGGCAAGCGCGATATAGGTACATCGTCCGTCACAATCAATTAAATTCTTCGCCTGCCTTGAAAAAACACCGGCATCGAACAATCCTGTCATCATCGTTTCATGCATGGAGACGATGGCTGCCCCGCTTGTCCCGCTGAAGGAAGATCCATGGATACGCTGACCCGCATGCGCGCATTCATAGATGTGGTGGAAGCGGAGGGTTTTTCGGCCGCGGCACGGAAGATTGGCCGCTCCAAGGCGCTGCTTTCCAAATATGTGCGGGAGCTGGAGGACGAGCTGGGCGCGCTTCTGCTCAACCGCACCACGCGCCAGTTCTCGCTGACCGAGGCGGGGCACACCTATTACAAGCGGGCCTCCGAGATCGTGCGCGAGATCGACAGCCTCGCTGATTCGGTGCGCGAATCATCGGGCGACGTGCGTGGCCGCATCAAGCTCTCGGCCCCCCGCACCCTGGCCGACGCACCGATCGGCCAGTCGCTGATCGATTTCGCCAAGGCGCATCCCGACATCGTGCTGGAGATCAATCTCGACGACCGCTTCGTCGATCTGGTCGAGGAGGGTTTCGACCTTGCCATCCGCATTTCGCGGCTGGAAAGCTCGTCGCTCATCGCCCGCAAGCTGGCGCCGTTTTCGGTGCGCGTCTGCGGCGCGCCGGACCTGATCGCCAGGTACGGCACGCCGACCCGGCCGCAGGACCTTGCCGGCATGCCCTGCATCGTCGACACCAACGGCCGCTGGCTTGCCAACTGGCCGTTCAAGGGCGAAAGCGGCGACACCATCAGCGTGACCGTCTCCGGCCCCATCGAGGTGAACAGCCCGATCGCCGCCCGCGCCGCCGCCGTCTCCGGGCTCGGCTTTGCCGGCCTGCCCGACTTCATCGCCGCCCCGGAGATCGCCGCCGGGCGGCTGGTGCCGGTTCTGGACGACAGGGCCCTCGAGGGTGGCGGCATCTTCGCGGTCTATCCGCACCGCCGCTACCTGCCGGCCAAGGTGCGGGTCTTCGTCGACTATCTGGCCAACTGGTTCAAGGCCCGCGAAACCTCGTGACAATGGCGGTCCGGTCCCATTTTCGCCCCGTTTGTGATAATCCTCGGGCACGCGGCGCAAGCACGGGAACCATGACGATAAAGAAGCCCTTCAAACACACGGTGCTGAAGGCCGGGGTGGCATTGTCCACACTGCTGGCCTGCACCGTCCCGGCAAGCGTGCATCCGCATGTGTTCGCCGAAGCGCGCCTCGACGTGGTGCTCGGTTCCGACCATCAGACAGTGACGGCGCTGCGCCATCTGTGGCGCTTCGACGACCTGTTCTCCTCGACCGTGCTGATGGAGTTCGACGCCAATGCCGACCTCAAGCTCGACGATGCCGAGCTGCAGGAGGTGGCCAGCACCATCCACGCGTCGCTGGCGGAGTTCAACTATTTCCAGCTCGTCACCGTGGACGGCAAGGACGTCAAGATGAAAGCGCCGGCCAGCATCATGGCCAATTTCGAGAACAACCAGCTCATCATCCTGTTCGAATCGCAGCCGGAAACGCCGATCAGGCTCGCCGGCGATATTCGCCTCGGCGTCTACGACCCCACTTTCTATACGGCCATCGACTTCACCGAAGACGCCAACATGGCGGTGGAGGGCCTGCCGCCCTCCTGCACGCGCACGATCATCCGGCCCGATCCCGACACCGCTCTGGCCGAAAACCAGCAGACCCTGACCGAGGCCTTCTTCAACGACCCGGCGGGCACCGACATGAGCAAGATCTTCGCCACCAAGCTCGAACTGAAATGTCAGGCATGAGGACCGCCCCGTGAACAAGACCTTCGTGCGCACGACGCTCGCTTTCCTGACCCTTGCCTACGTGGTGGCCCATTTCGCCGGTCACGCCCATGCCCAGAGCTCGCTCGGCATCGGCACCAACGACGCCATCGTGCCCTCGAGCGGCCTGTTTTCCAGCCTGATGATCTGGATCAACCAGCACCAGCAGGCCTTCTACCGCTCCCTGTCCACCGCCATGAAGGCGCTGCGCGACGACGGCGGCCAGGTCTGGCTGCTGGTCGGCCTGTCCTTCGCCTATGGCGTGTTCCATGCCGCCGGGCCGGGCCACGGCAAGGCGGTCATCTCCTCCTACATGCTGGCCAACGAGGTGGCGCTGCGCCGTGGCGTCATGCTCTCCTTCGTCTCCGCCTTCCTGCAGGCGGCCACCGCCATCGCGGTCATGCTGCTCGCCTATTTCGTGCTGCGCGGTACGTCCGTGTCGATGACCAACGCCGCGCACTTCCTCGAAATCGCCAGCTATGTCTTCGTCACCGGCTTCGGCGCCTGGCTGTTGTGGAAGAAGGCCGGACCGCTGGTGAAGCGGCTCGCCGGCGCCGCTCCCGCGCACAGCCTGTCAGCCGCGCATGCATCCCATGCGCATCACGATCATGATCATCACGACGGACATTGCGGCCACGATCATCATCATGGCCACCATCACGACCATGCCAATCACCATGAGGACGGCGCCGTGTGCTCGACTTGCGGCCACTCGCACGCGCCCGATCCCACGCTGCTCTCGTCCGAGCGCTTCGACTGGCGCACGGCATGGTCGGCCGTCGCCGCCGTCGGCCTCAGGCCCTGCTCCGGCGCGCTGATCGTGCTGTCCTTCGCCCTGCTGAACGGCCTGTGGCTGGCCGGCATCCTGTCGGTTCTGGCCATGGCGCTCGGCACGGCGATCACCGTCTCGGCGCTGGCGGTGCTGGCCGTCACGGCCAAGAACTGGGCGGTGATGCTGGCCGGCGGCGGCAGGCTCGGCAACCGCATCCACACCGCCATCGAGATCGGCGCCGCCGCCTTCATCTTCCTCGTCGGCCTGACGCTGCTGTCGGCAAGCCTCAGCGTATAGCTAGTTTTTGTTGCGGCTGCGGGAGCGCAGCCAGAAGAACACGAACGGTGCCAGCAGCACCAGCGCGACGACCAGCGCGCCAAGCACCGGCGAGATCTTGCCGACCGCCAGCATGATGGTCGGCACGAAATAGAGGAACACGCAAAAGACCCCCAGGATCAGGAAGGTGGCGAGCGCCGTCTGTCTGGTTTCGCGGTCCATCGTCGTTCCTCGGCTGGCCGGCGGCCCTCGGGCCGCCCGTCTCAATGATAGTGACGATGCTTTGCCACGTCCGGCTGCGAATGGCCATGGTGTCCGTCATGATCGCCCTCGCCGTCGGCGCAGCGGTCGAACTCGGTCTCGACCGTCGCGTGCTCCACGCCATGCTCCGCCGCAAGGCGGGCCTTGATGGCGGCGACGACCGGAGATGCCTCGACGCCCTCGTCGAGGCAGGCGTGCAGCGTCGCCATATGCCTGGAACCGTCCAGCGACCACAGATGCACGTGATGCACCTCGCGCAGGCCGGCGACATTGGCCCTGAGGTCGGCCGCGATCGCATCGCGGTCGAGCGTGTCCGGCGTGCCTTCCAGAAGCAGGTGCGCCGCCTCGCGCATCAGCCGCCACGCCGTCGACAGGATGATGACCGCGACCAGCACCGACAGGATCGGATCGATCGGGTTCCAGCCGGTGGCAAGGATGATCAGCGCCGCCGCGATCGCCGCGACCGAGCCAAGCAGATCGCCCACCACATGCAGGATCGCGCCGCGCATGTTGAGGCTTTCGCGGTCGCCGCCGTGCAGGATCAGGAAGCCGGCGATATTCACCAGCAGGCCGAGCGTGGCGATGACCAGCATCGGCGCGCCAAGCACCGGCGGCGGCTCCAGGAAGCGCTGCCATGCCTCGTAGACGATCCATATCGCGATGACGAAAATGGCGATGCCGTTGGTGTAGGCGACCAGCGTCTTGACCCGCCCGAAGCCGTAGGACATCCGGCTGGTGGCCGGCCGCTCGGCCAGATGGAAGGCATACCAGGCTAGGCTGAGCGCCAGCGTGTCGGTGAGCATGTGACCGGCATCGGCCAGCAGCGCCAGCGAGTTGGTGAACAGGCCGCCCAGCGCTTCGGCCACCATGAAACCGCCGGTGAGGCAGGCCGCGAACATGACCCGGCGCTTGTCGGTGGAGCCGTGCACATGCGCGCCGCCCCCGCCATGTCCATGGGCACCATGATCATGCGGTGCGTGGTCGGGTCCGTCATGGTCATGCGAATGGGCCATGCCAAGCAGCCTTTCAGGCGCCGAAGGCGGCGCGAAACTCTTCCAGCCTTTTCACCTGCCTGCCTTCCGCGTCGAAATTCGACGGGTCGAGCCAGGTCTCATAGGCCCTTTTCAATGCGGGCCATTCCTTGTCGATGATCGAATACCATGCCGTGTCGCGATTTGCGCCCTTCACCACCATGTGCTGGCGGAAAAGGCCCTCGAAGCGGAAGCCGAAGCGTTCCGCCGCGCGCTTGGAGGGCGCGTTGGCGTCGTTGCACTTCCATTCATAGCGGCGATAACCCAGTTCATCGAGCACATAGGCCGCGAACAGGAACTGCGCCTCGGTGGCGGCCGGCTTGCGCGATATCAGCGGCCCCCAATAGATGTTGCCGATCTCGGCGACGCCATTGGCCGGATCGATGCGCATCAGCGTCTGGCGCCCGGCCACCTTGCCGCTGGCCTTGTCGATGACCGTAAAGAACAGCGGATCGGGGCTCGCCTCGACCTTGTCCAGCCATGGCTGGAAGGCGGCGCGATCCGGCGGCGGCACATCCGGCAGCCAGGCAAAGCGCGAACCGGCATCCGGCACCGACGAGGCCTCGAACAGGCCATCGCCATGGCGTCCTGCATCCAGCGGCTCCAGCCGCACGAACCTGCCTTCGAAAACCTTGCGCTCGGGGCGCGGTCTGGCCTGCCAGTCGGTCAGGTCTTCAGCCATGGTCACTCTCCCTCCGGATTTGCCGTACAAGGCTCACAGGAAAGCGCCCGGTCGGTAAGAACCAGCGAAGCGGGAGAAATGTTCCAAGCTGGCGCTTCATCCTCTGCCGACAAAAGGCATCTTGGCCGCCATCACCGTCATGAACAGCACATTGGCATCGAGCGGCAGGCCGGCCATGTAGACGACCGCCTCCGCCACCCGCTCGACATCCATCACCGCCTCGACCGCAACGCTGCCGTCGGCCTGCTGGATGCCGGCCGCCATGGGGGCTGCCATTTCGGTCATGGCGTTGCCGATGTCGATCTGGCCGCAGGCGATGTCGAACGGCCGGCCGTCGAGCGCCAGCGTCCTGGTAAGCCCGGTGATCGCATGCTTGGTGGTGGTGTAGGGCACCGAGCCCGGACGCGGTGCATGAGCCGAGATCGACCCGTTGTTGATGATGCGCCCGCCCATCGGGCTTTGCCGGCGCATGGCGCCGAACGCGGCCCGGGCGCACAGGAAGGAACCGGTGAGGTTGACGCCCACCACCTCGTTCCAGCTCTCGACCGGAATCTCATCGATGGGGGCAGCCTTGCAGCCCATGCCGGCATTGTTGAAGAGCAGATCGACCCGCCCGAACATCTCGATGGCGACGGCGAACAGGTCCTCCACCTGCTCCGGCACGGTCACGTCGCAGGAAACCGCCAGACCCTTCGCCTCGGTGCCGGTAACCTCACGCACCGCCGCGTCCAGCGGCTCCTTGCGGCGGCCGCAGAACACCGTGTTCCAGCCGTCGCGCAACAAAGCCTGCGCCACGCTCCTGCCGATGCCGGAGCCTGCGCCGGTAACGATTGCCGTTCCCTTGATTGCCATGCCTCTTCCTCCATACCCGCCCAGCGATTGCAGAACCGGGCATCCAAGGCAAGCATACAAAAAGGGCGGTCATTCGCGACCGCCCCAATTTGCGTACAGCGCCCGGGAGGAGGAAGGCGCCGCGCCTGGATGGAATGCTGCGCCCATAAGGTTAACAAGACTTTAACGGGCTTGGCGCCTTACCAGGGCGAACCGGGAACCGGTGCCGGCTGCGGCGCGCCGGACGACGTGACCGTCGCCTCGACATGATCGACGAGCTGGTCGGGCAGACCGAGCCGGCCCGCCAGAAGGTCGAGATAGCCGCGCTCGGCGCGGGTGTCGGCGTTGATGGCAAGGCGCGAGGCGGTGTAAAGCTCCACCTTCTGCGCTTCCGTCCTGGCCGTGGCGACCAGCGCGTCGAGGTCGAGCGGCGATTCCAGTTCCGCCTTCAGGAAAGCCTCAGCCTCGGCATCCAGCCCCGAAAGGCTGAGCTTCTCGCCGATGCGGCGCTTCTCCTCGTCATCGATCTTGCCGTCCGCCTTTGCGGCGGCGATCATGGCGCGCACCAGCGTCAAGGCGAATTCGGCCTCGCCCTGCGGCGCCTGCGAGGGATGGAACTCGGTATCGGCCGGCGGCGGCAGCAGCACCTGCTCGTCCGTCGACGCGGTTTCAGCCGGCTTCTTGCCGTTCTGGTAGTTCTGATAGGCCTTGTAGGCGAGACCGCCGATGGCGGCCAGCCCGCCCAGCTTGAGCGCCGCGCCTCCAACCTTGCGGCCGGGTTCCGTGCCCAGAAGAACGGCCGCGATCGCGCCGGCCGCCAGGGGATTGTCCTTGGCCATCTGGATCGCCTGTCCGGCCTTGTCGCGCACCGTTCCGGTGGTTCCGGGCACCTGCGAACCGAGCAGGTCGTCGAGAAGCTTCTTGGGATCGAACATCGGCACCTCCGCTAGAACAATTCCAGGAAAAGGTGGAAACCGGTTTCCTGTCGGGGACAGGTAGGGCGGCGACCTTGTCATTACAATGACGCCGCGCGTCGAGCCCGAATAAAAGAGCGGCGGATCAGCTTCCGATATGTTCCCTGCCGCGGCGGGCGGCCAGTTCCACCTGGCGCTGGCGCTCGGCATAGCGCGCCCGGTCTGCGTCGGTGCGGCTGTCATGGCAGTAATCGCAGGAGATGCCGGGGCTGAATTTCGGCGAGGCGCGTTCGGCCGGCGTCAGCGGATGCCGGCAGGCGCGGCACAGTTCCGCCTCGCCTTCCTCCAGCCCGTGCGTGACCGACACGCGCTCGTCGAAGACGAAGCACTCGCCTTCCCACAGGCTCCGGTCGGCCGGCACCTCCTCCAGATATTTGAGAATGCCGCCCTTGAGGTGGAATACCTCGTCGAACCCGAGCGATTTCACGAAGGCGGTCGCCTTCTCGCAGCGGATGCCACCGGTGCAGAACATGGCGATCTTGCGGTTTTCCAGTTCGCCCCTGTGCCCGTCCACCCATTCGGGGAATTCACGGAACGTGGCGGTGCGCGGATCGACCGCGCCCTTGAAGGTGCCGAGCGCCACTTCGTAGTCGTTGCGCGTGTCGATGACGATGGTATCGGGGTCCGAGATCAGCTCGTTCCATTCGGACGGCATGACATAGGTGCCGACACTCTCCAGAGGATCGATGCCCTCGACGCCCATGGTCACGATCTCGCGCTTCAGCCGCACCTTCATGCGGTGGAAGGGCATTTCGGCCGCCTGGCTGTATTTGACGTCGATCCCGGCCAGCTCGGGCTGGGCGTCCAGATACGCGACCAGTTCGGCAACCGCCGTCTCGCTGCCGGCGACCGTGCCGTTGATGCCTTCGTGCGCCAGAAGCAGCGTGCCCTTGATGCCATGCCCGCAGCAGAAGGCGGCCAGCGGCGCGCGCAGTTCCTCGAACCGCTCCAGCCGGCAGAAGCGGTAGAGGGCGGCAACGCGGAAGGGCTCCGGAGCGGGGTTTTCGTTCATGGCTCCGGGCCTAGCGCTTCCCGATCGTGGATTCAAGATGCCTGCACGCAAAGCGAAAGGCACGCAATTGCCATGCGTTTCCGGCGTTCGAGGCCCGGGATAACGGATTTCGGCCGGCTTTTTATGCCCGCTCTGCGAACCCGGCTGAAACTGGCTCCCGTCAACGGAGTTTCCAAGGGGGAGCCAGAGCCGATGTTCAGCGATGCCGTCATTCGCGAAGCACATGCCGCCGCCGGGCCGGCGGGGATCGAACCCGCCGCGCTGCTTGCCGTGATGGAAGTGGAGAGCGGCGGGCGTCTGTTCGCCACCGTCAACGGACGCAGCGAACCGCTGATCCGTTTCGAGGGCCACTATTTCGACCGCCGCCTGACCGGCAAAAAGCAGGCCCGCGCCCGCGAACTCGGCCTTGCGGCCCCGGCAGCGGGCGCGGTCGCCAATCCCTCGACCCAGGCCGGACGCTGGGCCTTGCTGGGCAGGGCGACGGAGATCGACGCCAAGGCGGCCTATGAATCCACTTCCTGGGGCATCGGGCAGGTGATGGGCGCGCACTGGCTGTGGCTCGGCTATCCCAATGTGCAGACCCTGGTGGCCGAGGCGCGTTCCGGCGCGGCCGGCCAGATCCGGCTGATGGTGCGCTACATCGACAAGGCCGGGCTGGCCAGATCGGTCAACGCCCATGACTGGCCGGCCTTTGCGCGCGGCTACAACGGCCCCGACTACGCCCGGAACGGCTATGACAGGAAACTTGCCGCCGCCTACCAGCGCCATGCAGCCGCAGCGAAGGCTTCCTCCATGGGCCCTCTGCTTCGGCTCGGCTCCCGAGGCGATGCAGTTGCCGAATTGCAACGCCGCCTCACCCGGCTCGGCTATCCCTTGCAGGCGGACGGCCTGTTCGGCCGGGCAACACAGGCGGCTCTGCGCAACTTCCAGAGGGATCGTGGCCTCGTCCCGGATGGTATAGCCGGCCCGCAAACCCATGCCGCGCTGGCAAAGGCCGACGCCGGCCTGCTGCCGCGATGGTGGCGCAGGGTGAAGGCCGGCATTGCCGGGCTTTTTCGTCGCACCTGACCTCGTCGCTCACATGGACTTGCCAAATTGCCTGTGTTAAATCGGTTGAATTACCGGTTCAGTGAAAGATTGCCATGTTGAACAAGTCCGAAAAGCTGGTTTCCCTGCTCGGCGGCCAGCCTGTGATCCCCGTGCTCAAGATCGCCGACGCCAAACAGGCAGTGCCGCTGGCCCGGGCGCTGGCGCGAGGCGGCCTGCCGGCCATCGAGATCACGCTGCGGACTGCCGACGCGCTGGAAGCGATCCGCCGCGTCGCCGGCGAGGTCGAGGAGGCCATCGTCGGCGCCGGCACCATCCTCGATCCGGCGCAATATGACGCCGCAGCCACGGCAGGATCGCGCTTCATCGTCAGCCCCGGCATCACCAAGGAATTGCTGAAAGCATCGGCCGACAGCGACGTGCCCTTCCTGCCCGGCGCGATCACCCCGGGCGAGATCATGGCCGGCAGGCAGGCCGGGCTGACCTTCCTGAAATTCTTCCCCGCCGAACAGGCCGGCGGCGCCGCGTTCCTCAAGGCGCTGGCTTCACCCATCGCCGACGTGAAATTCTGCCCCACCGGCGGCGTCAGCGCCGTCAATGCCCGCAGCTATCTCGACCTGCCGAACGTGATTTGCGTTGGTGGCTCATGGGTCGCCCCGGACGATCTCGTCAAGGCAGGCGACTGGGGCCGCATCGAGGAACTGGCGCGCGAGGCGGCGGGGTTGCGCAAGCCAGCGTAGAAAGCCGGCCTGCATGAAAAAAAGCGCCTGCGGGCAGGCGCTTTTTGGATCGATCCCGGCACCGGGCCGCTTTCGGTGTCAGCCCGAAACCTCAGTTCACCTTGGGCTCGAAGCGGGCCACGGAGAGGAAGTTCACCGCCGTTCCGGTGAACTGGTTGGCCTTGGCCATCTCGTTGCGGGCCTTGAAGCCGGTCGTATAGACCTCGGTCGGTGCCGTGCGAACCAGATTGTAGGCATAGCGCGGTGCCGTGGCGGCGTTCGAGGCCTTCACCACATACTCGCCGGAATTGAGCGCCCAGCGCGCAAGCTGCGGCTCTGCGGAGACGACGACGGCCTTCGGATCGGGCTTGGCGGCGCCGGCGGTCGGGCGGGCGTCCTTGCGCGTCGTCTTCACCGATCCGCCGATGGCGCCGGCCGGATCGGCCGGCTGCTCGATAGCCGCCGCGCGCGGCGAAGCGGTGACGGCGTCGATACCGGTGGGGTCGACGAAAGCCGAGCGCGGCGACGGTACCGCCGCCACCTGATACTCGCCGGCATCGGCCTGTTCCAGCAATGCCTTGACCTCGTCGTTCGGACGGGCGGTGGGCACCACGGCAAGATTGTCCGCACCCGGGCGCATCTCGTCGGCGGCCAGCGCCAGCAGCGCCGGCGCATCCTCGGTCGCGGCCTCAGGCTTCAGGGCCTGCTCCGGCCGGAAGCTCGGCACCGGGATCACGGCTGGACCCTCATTGGCAGCGACCTGCGGGGCCGGCTCGCCACTGGCCTGGCCGAACGGCACATTGTCCGGCGTCGGGCTCAGGGCCGCCGTCTGCACGGGGCTGACATCGGCTGCGCCGAACGGAACCGTGTCAGGCGTCTCGACGCCCACCTCGGCCTTGGGTCGCGGCGCGGCACCCGGCAGCGGAATGCTTCTGGCAGGCAGGGCCGCGATAATGGTCTCCGGCGTCTCCTGCGGCTCGTCGGCCATTTGCGGCAGCTCGGCGCGGTTGGCCTGGTCGGGCGACAGGACGGCGATGCCCGGCAGCGTCTCCTGTCCGCCGGAAGCCGGCTTCTTCGCAGCCGTCGCAACCGGCTTCTTCGGCGCCGGTGCGGCCGCCACGGCCACGCCGTTATCCTCTTCCTCGTCGGCGCCGCCGCCGAAGAGAGCCGCGAGCAGGCCGCCGGACTTGCCGGTCGACTTGGGCGAACCGGCCAGCGCGATGGCGGGCGAGCCGGCGGCGCTGCGCGCCTTGTAGGCGGCCAGCGCCTGCTCATAGCCCGGCAGCGGCTTGCCGTCGCTCGGCACATGCAGCGTCTTGCCGTCGGGGAACACGCGCGCCAATTCCTTGCGGCTGATGCCCGGCCAGTGGCGGACATTGCCGACGTCCATGTGGACGAAGGGCGAGCCGGAGGTCGGATAGTAGCCGACGCCGCCGCCCTGCATCTTGAGGCCGATGTCGCGCAGCTTCTTCAGCGGCACGCCGGGAATGAAGAAGTCCATCGCCTTGCCGAGCATGTGCTGGCTCTTCTTGGCGACGCCGCGGCTGCGGCCGCGCAGCATGGAATTGGTGGCCGGCGAACGATAGGCGCTGACGACGTGGATATAGTCGCGCGAGCCGCTCGCCCGATAGGCTTCCCACACCAGGTCGAGCAGGCGCGGGTCCATCTTGGTGGGCTCGTTGCGGCGCCAGTCGCGCAAGAAGACGTTGAGCTTCTTCAGTCCGGCCTGATCGTAGCGGCCGTTGCGCTTGAACACGATCTCCGCCTTCTCCTTGGTGTGGAGATTGTGGAGCTTGAGCGCCCTCACCTCCGCCTGCGCGGCGGTGGCGGAAACCGAATAGAAACCGAAAGCGCATACCGCTGCCACCAGCCATTTGGTGAAGCTGCCGCAGGGATGCCGACCGATTTTATGCCGTTCGCTTCTGTTCAAATCAAAAGGCCTTGCAGGCTGCCGTTTGTCCCCGGATTTGAGCAAACGGATATGGATTAACCAAACCCGAATATCAATCCTAATGGTTAATCAACGCTTATTGAAGGCCAAATGCGGTGACACCGTGGCAGGATCTGGGCCAAATGCACAGAAGGTCCGTCATGGTAAACGAGAAATTTATGAAACGTTAACAGCTTCTTGCCGGGGATCGCTAAGTCTGCGACTCATCATCGGCTGCGCCGCGTACGGCGTCGGGGTCAATGCCATATTCCCTGAGCTTGCGGTAAAGCGTCGAGCGGCCGATGCCGAGACGGCGCGCCACTTCGCTCATGCGGCCATTGTAATGGTCGATGGCGAATCGGATCATTTCCAGTTCGACGACGGCCAGCGCCCGCACATCGCCGCGCTCGTCGAGCATCGGCAGCAGGCCAGGCCGCAGCTTCGGCGGCGGGCCTTCCGGGGCTGCCTGCGCTTCGGGCTGGCGGGGCCTGGCGACGGCCGGATCGGCAGCAGGCGCCCGGCCGCGATCGAGATCGACGGTGCCCTCCACCAGTGCCCGGATCTGCGGGAACTCCTCCTCGGTCAGCGTCTCGCCTTCGCACAGCACGGCGGCGCGGAACACGGCGTTTTCGAGCTGCCTGATATTGCCCGGCCAGTCATAGGCCTCGAGCAGCGCAAGGGCACGGTCCGATATGGCGCGCGGCGGCCTGCTCACCACCACGCTGTGCATGAAATGCCGCACCAGCAGCGGGATGTCCTCGCGGCGTTCGCGCAGCGGCGGCACGAAGATCGGGAAGACGTTGAGCCGGTAGAACAAATCCTCCCGGAACCGGCCGTCCTTCACCTGCTGGATCAGGTCGCGATGGGTGGCCGAGATCAGCCTGATGTCCACCTTCACCGTCTGGCGCCCGCCGACCGGATCGACCTCGCCTTCCTGCACGGCGCGTAGCAGCTTCACCTGCACGTCGAGCGGCAGGTCGCCGATCTCGTCGAGGAACAGGGTGCCGCCATGCGCCTCCACGAACTTGCCGGTATGGCGCTCGGTGGCGCCGGTAAACGCCCCCTTCTCATGGCCGAACAGGATCGATTCCACCAGATTCTCGGGAATCGCGCCGCAATTGACGGTGACGAAGGGCCTGGTGCGGCGGTCGCTGCTGCCCTGAATGGCGCGCGCCACCATCTCCTTGCCGACGCCGGACTCGCCCTCGATCAGGATCGGGATGCGCGAGGCCGCCGCCTTCTGGCCGAGCCGCACCACGCGCTCCATCGCCGGGCTGCGGGTCAACAGGTCCCGGAAAGTGAGCACCCCGCCCCGCCTTGCCGCGCGCCGGGTCGCGCCCTCCGCGGCGCCGACCTTCAGGGCCCCGTCGATCGCCGCCCGAAGACGCTCCGGCGATGCCGGCTTGACCACGAAATCGAAGGCACCGTGGCGCATCGCCTGCACCACCGTCTCGATGCCGCCCTGCGCCGTCTGCACGATGACCGGCACGCGGATGTCGCGCTCGCGCATCGCCTTGAGCACGCCGATCCCGTCGAGGCCCGGCATCACCAGGTCGAGGATGGCGACCGAGATATCGCCCGGCCCCTCCAGCGCTTCGAGGCCGGCCTCGCCGCCATCGGTGACGACGGCCCTGTGGCCGAATTTCGAGACGGCCGCCTCCAGCAGCCTGCGCTGGACCGGATCGTCATCGACTATGAGCACGGAACCTGACATCAATGCCCGAACACCCGCCGAATTTTTCCCCTATGGATCAACTTGGCACAGGGTTCTAAATAAGGTTTCAAAAAAGCCGGTGAATGAATTGTTTCGCATTTGACCGGCTTTGACCCGCACCGAACCACCAGTCTCGAAAGGTTTCCCATGCCCCTCTTCCCGGACAGACAGTTTGCCGCGTCATCTGCCGCGCATGGCAAGGCAGAGCTCGGCGACCTGCCGGAGTGGAACCTGTCCGACCTCTATGCCGGCATCGACGCCCCCGAACTGAAGCATGACCTTGAAAAGGCGGCAAGGGATGCGGTGGCCTTCGAGGCGCGCTGGAAGGGCAAGCTCGCCGCCGAGGCCGGGCGCGGCAGCGAGGGCGGGCTGGACGCGGCCATGCGCGACTATGAGGCGCTGGAGGAACTGGTCGGCCGCATCGTCTCCTATGCCGGGCTGCTCTACACCGGCGACACCTCCGACCCGGTCCGCGCCAAGTTCTACGGCGACGTGCAGGAGAAGATGACCGATGCCGGCTCGCATCTCCTGTTCTTCGGGCTGGAATTGAACAAGATCGACGACGCCCTGATCGAGAAGGCACTGTCGGAAGATGCCGGCTTCGGCCGCTACCGGCCTTGGATCGAGGACCTGCGCAAGGAAAAGCCCTTCCAGCTCGAAGACCGCGTCGAGCAGCTTTTCCATGAAAAGTCCGTGACCGGGCGCGGCGCCTGGAACCGCCTGTTCGACGAGACCATGACGGCGCTGCGTTTCACCATCGATGGCGAGGAACTGACGCTGGAGCCGACGCTGAACCGGTTGCAGGACGCCAGCGGCGACGTGCGCCGCAAGGCGGCCGAGGCGCTTTCCGAGACCTTCGGCAAGAACATCCGCACCTTCAGCCTCATCACCAACACGCTGGCCAAGGACAAGGAAATCTCCGACCGCTGGCGCGGTTTCGAGGACATCGCCGATTCCCGCCACCTCGCCAACCGCGTGGAGCGCGAAGTGGTGGACGCGCTGGCGGCCGCCGTGCGCGAGGCCTATCCGCGTCTGTCGCATCGCTATTATGCCATGAAGGCGCGCTGGCTCGGCATGGAAGCCATGAACCACTGGGACCGCAACGCGCCGCTGCCCGAGACGCCGCAGGCGGTCATCGGCTGGGACGAGGCGAAGCGCACCGTGCTCGACGCCTATCACGGCTTCTCGCCGCAGATGGCCGACATCGCCAGCCGGTTCTTCGAGCGCAACTGGATCGACGCCCCGACGCGCCCCGGCAAGTCGCCGGGCGCCTTCGCCCACCCGACCGTGCCTTCCGTCCATCCCTATGTGCTGCTCAATTACATGGGCAAGCCGCGCGACGTGATGACCCTTGCCCATGAACTCGGCCACGGCGTGCATCAGGTGCTGGCCGGCGGACAGGGTGCGCTGATGGCCTCCACGCCGCTGACGCTGGCCGAAACCGCCTCCGTGTTCGGCGAGATGCTGACTTTCCGCTCGCTGCTCGACCGCACCTCCGACAAGCGCGAGCGCAAGGCCATGCTCGCCCAGAAGGTCGAGGACATGATCAACACGGTGGTGCGCCAGATCGCCTTCTACGAGTTCGAGCGCAAGGTGCACACCGAGCGCAAGAACGGCGAATTGACGTCCGAGCAGCTCGGCCGGTTCTGGCTGGAGGTGCAGGCCGAGAGCCTCGGCCCGGCGATCAGGCTGCGCGAGGGCTACGATACCTTCTGGGCCTACATCCCCCACTTCATCCACTCGCCCTTCTACGTGTACGCCTATGCCTTCGGCGATTGTCTGGTGAACTCGCTCTATGCCGTCTATCAGAACGCCGAAAGCGGCTTCCAGGAGAAGTATTTCGACATGCTGCGCGCCGGTGGCACCAAGCATCACTCGGAGCTGCTGAAGCCGTTCGGCCTCGACGCCACCGACCCCGGCTTCTGGCAGATCGGCCTCGGCGTCATCTCCTCGCTGATCGACGAGCTGGAGACGCTGGACAAGGCGACGGCCTGAAACCGGGTGCGACGTGTCCAGTCCTCCCTTCATCCTGTTCCGCAACGACCCGGACGGCAGCGAGATGCTGTTCGAGCGCCCGTCCGAGATCGTTGCGCCTTTCGAGCCCGGCGCATTCGAGAGCGCATGGGACAAGCTCCAGGCCGCGCATGAAGCCGGGAAATGGCTGGCCGGATATCTCTCCTACGAGGCCGGCTATCTGCTGGAACCGAAGCTGGTGCCGCTCCTGCCCGATGGCCGGCGCGCGCCGCTGTTGTGCATCGGCATCTTCGACGCGCCGCAGGAGCGGGACGTTCCCGCCCCCGCCCATGCACCGAGCAACGGGCCGATCTACGATGCACGGGCGAGCTGGTCGTTCGCCGACTACGAAAAGCGCTTTGCCCGCCTGCACCGGCACCTGCGCGAGGGCGACTGCTATCAGGGCAACCTGACCTTCCGCGTCGACGCGCAATGGTCGGGCGAGCCGCTGGCCGCCTTCGATGCGCTGACCGAACGCCAGCCGGTGCGCTATGGCGCGCTGGCCTCGCTGGGTTCAGGCCCTGTCGTGCTGTCGCGCTCGCCCGAACTGTTCTTCGAGGTCGACGCCGAGGGCTGGATCGAGACCCATCCGATGAAAGGGACCGCGCCGCGCGGCGCGACGCCGGCGGAAGACGAGCGGCTGAGGGAATTCCTGCGCACCGACGAGAAGAACCAGGCCGAGAACCGGATGATCGTCGACCTGCTGCGCAACGACATTTCGCTGATCTCGGAGGTCGGCTCGCTCGACGTGCCGGAACTGTTCCGCATCGAAAGCTACCCGACCGTCCACCAGATGGTGAGCCGGGTACGGGCGAAGCTCCTGCCCGACCTGTCGCTGCGCGGCATCTTCGCGGCCCTGTTCCCGTGCGGGTCGATCACCGGTGCGCCGAAGATCAGGGCGATGGAGGTGCTGCGCGACCTCGAGACCGGTCCGCGCGACGTCTATTGCGGCGCCATCGGCTGGGTCGCGCCGGGTGGAGAAATGCGCTTCTCCGTCGCCATCCGCACCATCTCGCTCTTTGCCGGCGGCGAGGCCGTCTACAATGTCGGCGGCGGCGTGGTGTTCGATTCCACGGCCGAGGAGGAGTATCGCGAATGCCTGCTGAAAGCCCGTTTCGCGACGGGGATGGTCCCGGCTTCAAGCTGATCGAGACGCTGCGCTGGGAGCCGGCGAGCGGCTTCCTGCGGCTGGAGCGGCATCTGGCACGCCTTGCCGCCTCGGCACGCGAACTCGGCTTCGCCTGCGACCCGGCTGAAACCGGACAGGCACTGCACCGGGCGGTTGCCGGGAAGGATGCGCCGCAGCGCATGCGCCTGCTTCTTGGACCTGACGGCGAGCTGGACGTGACGGCCCAGCCCTTCCAGCCGCTGCCAGACGGCACGGTCTGGAAGCTGCGGCTGGCCACAACGCGCCTCTCCTCCATCGACACGCTGTTGTGCCACAAGACGACACGTCGCGATCTCTACGACCGCGCCCGCGCCGAACATCCGGCGACCGAAGCGGACGAGGTGCTGCTCGCCAATGAACGCGGCGAGGTCTGCGAAGGCACCATCACCAGCCTGTTCGCCAATTTCGGCGACGGCGTGCTTGCCACCCCGCCGCTCGGCTGCGGCCTGCTGGCCGGCGTGCTGCGCGGCGAGCTGATCGATCAGGGCCGCGCCCTTGAAGCCGTCGTCACGCCCGAATCCCTGCGCTCGGCGCAGGCGCTGTTTGTCGGCAATTCGTTGCGTGGCCTCATTCGTGCCCGGCTGGTGCCCTGATTGCCGACCTTCCCGCTGCTTGCTATGCAAGTGTGGTGACAGAAGCACTATCGCCCTTGCCAGCGGAGCCGGCCTACACGCCCTATGACGGCTCGACCAGGCCCTTCACCATCGGGCTGAAGCCGCTCGACCTGGCGAAATGGATCGAGATCGACCGCCATTTCGAGTTCCAGATGGCCGAGAAGCGGCGCGTCTATGCCGAGCACGGTGCGCTGGCTTTCGTGGAGGAAGAAGGCACCGAGGCGGTGCAAGTCGAGGTGCTGGAGCTTCTGACCGCCCATTTGCGGGCATATTTCCCCGAGCGCTATCAGGACCATGACGGCCAACTCGCCGCCATCGGGCAACCGCCGCCTGAGCCCGGCCTTCCGCCGTTGAAAACCGCCTCCCTGCTCATTCAGGAAGACCTCATCGTGATGCGCAGGAGCGCCGATGGCTGGCGGCTGGTGGCCGGCGCGCTGTGCTTTCCGTCTTCCTGGTCGCTGCGCGAGAAGTTCGGCCGCACCATGCAGGACATCCACATTCCCGTGCCCGCCTTCGGCCCCGGCACCCGCACGGCCGGGCTCATCGAGCGCATTTTCGACAATCTGGCCGTCGAGCAGCCGGTGGAGCGTTTCAACTGGTCGATCCAGGCCGGCGACGCCCTTTACCATCCGTTGTCCGACCGGCAGCGCATCGACCGCTCCGGGCGGCGGCTGTCGCGTCTCGACGGCGACGATCTCGCCGCCAGCACCTTCATGCGGGTCGAGCGCCAGACCCTGCGCAAGCTGCCGGCAAGCGGCGACATCCTGTTCACCATCCGCATCTTCCTCGACCCGCTGGGCGTCCTGGAACGCCATGCGGATCGGGCGGTGCTTGCCGCGTCCTTCGCCGCCCAGCTTTCGGCGCTGGATCAGTCGCAGCTCGACTACAAGGGCCTGGCCGCCGACCGCGACCGGCTGGTGGCATTGCTTCACCATATGTCGAGATAGGCGGACCGGATCGCGGAACCGGCATTCGGCTTGCCGGTTTTCACTGGTATGTGACAGAAATCTGTGATTGTAGCGCCCACCTGCGGCAACGCCGCCGACCGTCACCCAACAGGGAGCATGCGAAGAATGGCGAATGCGAAATGGCCGGTTCACGGCGAGATCACCGGCCCCATCGTCATGATCGGCTTCGGTTCCATCGGGCGGGGGACGCTGCCGCTGATCGAACGTCATTTCCGCTTCGACAAGTCGCGCCTCACCGTGATCGATCCAAGCGACGCCAACCGCAAGCTACTGGACGAGCGCGGCATCGCCTTCGTGCAGAAGGCCGTCACCAACCAAAACTACAAGGAATTGCTGACGCCGCTGCTCACCGCGGGCGAAGGCCGGGGCTTTTGCGTCAACCTTTCCGTCGATACCGGCTCGGTCGACCTCATGCGGCTCTGCCGCGAACTCGGCGTGCTCTACGTCGATACGGTGATCGAGCCCTGGCTCGGCTTCTATTTCGACGACAAGGCCGACAATGCCTCGCGCACCAACTATGCGCTGCGCGAAACGCTGTTGAAGGAGAAGCGCAAGCGGCCGGGCGGCACCACTGCCGTCTCCACCTGCGGCGCCAATCCGGGCATGGTCTCCTGGCTGGTCAAGCAGGCGCTGGTCAACCTTGCCGGCGATCTCGGCCTCGACCTGCCGGAACCGCCGGCCCCGGGCGACCGCGAGGGCTGGGCCAGGCTGATGCGCGAGGCCGGCGTGAAGGGCATCCACATCGCCGAGCGCGACACCCAGCGGGCGAAGAAGCCGAAGCCGCTCGGCACCTTCTGGAACACCTGGTCGGTCGAGGGCTTCATCGCCGAGGGCCTCCAGCCGGCCGAGCTCGGTTGGGGCACGCATGAGAAATGGATGCCGAAGAACGCCCGCACCCACAAGAAGGGCTGCGGGGCGGCGATCTATCTCGACCAACCCGGCGGCAACACCCGCGTGCGAAGCTGGTGCCCGACGCCCGGCCCGCAATACGGCTTCCTCGTCACCCACAACGAGGCGATCTCGATCGCCGATTTCTTCACCCTGCGCGGCAAGAAGGGGGGCGGCAAGAAGGGCAAGGTGCACTACCGCCCGACCTGCCACTATGCCTACCATCCCTGCAATGATGCCGTGCTGTCGGTGCACGAGATGTTCGGCGCGGCCGGGCGCCCGCAGGACATACAGCACGTTCTGGAAGAGAACGAGCTGGTCGACGGCGTCGACGAACTCGGCGTGTTGCTCTACGGCCATGACAGGAACGCCTACTGGTACGGCTCGCAGCTTTCGCTGGCCGAGGCGCGCAAGCTGGCACCCTATCAGAACGCCACCGGCCTTCAGGTCAGCTCCGCCGTTCTGGCCGGCATGGTATGGGCGCTGGAGAACCCGGAGGCCGGCATCGTCGAGGCCGATGAAATGGACTACCGGCGTTGCCTCGATATCCAGTCGCCCTATCTCGGACCGGTGAACGGCTACTATACCGACTGGACCCCGCTGGAGAATCGCCCTGGCCTGTTTCCGGAAAACATCGACGCCAGGGACCCGTGGCAGTTCCGCAACATATTGGTGCGATAGCCGGCAAGTCCCCCTGCCCGCACAGCTTGCAATCGTGCCGAAATCGCGCGATTGAACAGAGGCGGATCGAGGAGAAGCGCAAGATGAACATTCCCCGTAAAGTCGTAACGGCCGGCATGGCCATGGTCGCGGCCGGCGCGCTTGCCGCCTGCACCACCAGCCCGCCGCCCCCGCCCGGCGCCGGCGGCGGCATGCGCAGCGGTGTCGAAGGCTCGTGGATCGATGCGCAGGGCACCGGCCTTTCGACCTTCACCGGCGGCGCCTTCCAGACCGTGGCCACGGATACCGGACAGAAGCTGTCCGACGGCAGCTACCGCATGACCGGCCCGAGTTCCGTCGAGATCACCGGCACCTCGCTGATCCGCCAATCGCCGATCAGCTTCAATTGCCTGATGGTCTCCACCAGCCAGCTCAACTGCACCAGCGCCACCGGCCAGAACTTCGTCCTGACGCGCCGGGCGTAGACCCGCACGAGATAGGGCATGCGGCGTATCGTCCGCCGCATGCAGGTGCGGCTAGACGCAGCATTGCATAGTTGCATCACGACGCTAGGTTCTGCGGCTCGTAGAGAAAGCGAGCGTATGACCAACACCGCACAGACCGCCGTCACCACCGTTACCCCTTCGGCAATGCAGGCCGGCCAGTCCGCCGCCCGCCCCGTCAAGGTCGGCGTCATGCTGCTCAATCTCGGCACGCCGGACGGCACCGAGTTCAAGCCGATGTGGCGCTATTTGCGGGAATTCCTGTCCGATCCGCGCATCGTCGAGCTGAACCGGCTGATCTGGTACCCGATCCTTTATGGTCTGGTGCTGACGGTCCGTCCGAAGAAATCCGGCGAAAACTACGCCCGCATCTGGAATCGCGAGCGCAACGAGTCGCCGCTCCACACCTTCACCCGCGCGCAGAGCGAGAAGCTGGCGGCGGCGCTGCGCGACCTGCCCGGCGTCACCGTCGACTGGGCCATGCGCTACGGCAACCCGTCCACGGGCAGCGTGGCCAAGAAGCTGGTCGAGCGCGGCTGCGACCGCATCGTGTCCTTCCCGCTCTACCCGCAATATTCGGCGACCACGACGGCGACCGCCAACGACCAGCTTTTCCGGGCCCTGATGAAGATGCGCCGCGCGCCGGCCGTGCGCAGCGTGCCGCCCTATTATGACGAGCCGGTCTATATCGAGGCGCTGGCCACATCGACCCGCAACCACCTCACCACGCTCGATTTCGAGCCGGAGATGATCCTCGCCTCCTACCACGGCATTCCGAAAGCCTTCTCCGACAGGGGCGATCCCTATCGCCGCCACTGCCTCGAAACCACGCGCCTGCTGCGCGAAAAGCTGGGCTGGGGCGAAGACAGGCTGATAACCACCTTCCAGTCCCGCTTCGGCGCGCAGGAATGGCTCCAGCCCTACACCGACGCAACGGTCGAGAAGCTGGCCAAGGACGGCATCAGGCGCATCGCCGTCATCAATCCGGGCTTTTCGTCCGATTGCATCGAGACGCTGGACGAAATCGGCCGCGAGGTTCGCGACGAGTTCATCCACGCCGGCGGCGAGAAGTTCAGCCACATCCCCTGCCTCAACGACAGCCCCGAGGGCATGGCGGTGATCGAAACGCTGGTGCGGCGCGAACTGGCCGGCTGGGCCTGAGGCCGTGCCAACCTGTTGAGCAAGCCCTGATTGTCACGCCACCGAAACACCCTTAAGGGTTAAGGTGGCGGATACAGTCGAGGGATAGAAGCCGATGCTTGCAGGATTCGATATCGTCATACCGGTTCTGGCGGTGCTGGTGCTTTTGGTGCTGTTCACCGGCATCAAGACCGTTGCGCAGGGCTATAACTACACCGTCGAGCGATTCGGCCGCTACACCCGCACCCTGACCCCCGGCCTCAACCTGATCATTCCCTTCGTCGACCGCATCGGCGCGAAGATGAACATGATGGAACAGGTGCTGGATGTCCCCACGCAGGAAATCATCACCCGCGACAACGCCATCGTCGCCGTGGACGGCGTCGCCTTCTATCAGGTGCTGAACGCCCCGCAGGCGGCCTATCAGGTGGCCGGGCTGCAAAACGCCATCCTCAACCTGACCATGACCAACATCCGCACGGTGATGGGCTCCATGGACCTCGACGAGCTGCTCTCCAACCGCGACACCATCAACGAGCGCCTGCTGCGCGTCGTCGACGAGGCCGCCCATCCGTGGGGCATCAAGGTCACCCGCGTCGAGATCAAGGACATCAACCCGCCGGCCAATCTGGTCGAATCCATGGCCCGCCAGATGATGGCCGAGCGTGACAAGCGCGCCCAGATCCTCGCCGCGGAGGGCCTCAAGCAGTCGCAGATCCTCGAGGCCGAGGGCCGGCGCGAAGCCGCCTTCCGCGATGCCGAGGCGCGCGAGCGCGCAGCCGAGGCCGAAGCGCGCGCCACCCAGGTCGTCTCGGAAGCCATCTCCAAGGGCGACCTTCAGGCGCTGAACTATTTCGTCGCCCAGAAATACACCGAGGCGCTGGCCAGGATCGGTTCTGCCACGAACTCCAAGGTCGTTCTGATGCCGATGGAGGCGTCGTCGCTGATCGGCACGCTGGGCGGTATCGGCGAGATCACCAAGGAAGTGTTCGGCAACGGTGGTTCCGCCAGCGCCGCGCGCCAGGCTGGCGGCCGCCCCCCGGTCGTGCGCCCGACCGACACTTGAGGCAGACGGCAGGCAACGGCCATGATCGCGCATCTTGTTTCCGAACTCGGCCCATGGAACTGGATGGTGCTTGGCCTCATCCTGCTCGGGCTCGAGCTTTTCGCGCCCGGCGTCTACCTGCTGTGGATCGGCATCGCGGCGCTGATCGTCGGCACCGCATCGCTGCTGTTGTGGGACACTGGCTTCTGGGGCTGGCAGGTCCAGGTGCTGCTGTTCCTGATCCTGTCGCTCGCCTGCGCCTATTTCGGCAAGAGGTTCGTGACCTCGCGCCAGGGCGACACCGACCAGCCGCTGCTCAACCGGCGCAGCGCGCAGATGATCGGCCGCACCGCCACGCTTGCGGAGCCGATCCGCGACGGGCGCGGGCGCGTCCAGCTCGGCGACACGCTGTGGCGGATTTCAGGCCCCGACCTTCCGGCCGGAACCCGCGTGCGGGTGACCGGCGCCAGCGACACCGATCTGGAACTGACCGTCGAGCCCATCGAATAAAGCCACTCCGGGAAGCGGCCTGAACCCGCCGAGTCAGTATCGCGCAAACACCGTGCTGTGTTCGGCCCCGAACAACAGGACCTCATAGGTATCCGGCGTGCTGGCGGTTTCCATGCCGGGCGAACCCATCGGCATGCCCGGCACGGCGAGGCCTATGCCGGAAGGCTTTTCCTCAAGCAGGCGCCGAACTTCCTTTGGCGGCACATGCCCTTCGATGACATAGCCATCGACGACGGCCGTGTGGCAGGACTGGAGCGCGGCGGGAACGCCAAGCTGCATCTTCAACGGGGTGAGGTCTTCCACCAGCCGCTCACGGACCTCGAAGCCTTCGGCGCGCATGTGGCCGATCCATGCCTCGCAGCACTGGCAGGTCGGCGAACGCGCGACCTCGACCGCCGCCGATGCGGCCTGTGCCGTGCCTGCCAGTCCGGACCCGAAACCAAGGCTCACGCAGGCGCCCGCCAACGCGAACAGGGTGCGGCGGTTCAGTCTTTTCATCTGGGCGGTCCTTTCGCAAATCGCACGATCCGGCGGCAAGGCCGCCGGCGCAGGGCAGGATGCGACCTTCCAGCGCTGGAAGGTCAAGCCCGCTTGCGAAGAATCAGGCGAGGGTCAGGCAGCGCCGAGGCGCAGCAGGTCGTGGAAATGCACGATGCCGACCGGGTGGCCTTCCTCGGCCACCACCAGCGCGCTGATCGAATGCTGGTTGAGCAGCGCCACCGCCGCACCCGCGAACATGTCGGGATCGATCGTCTTAGGCGAACGCGTCATCACATCGTCCACCACGGTCTCCGCCAGGTTGCGGTGCAGGTTGCGGGCGAGGTCGCCATCGGTGATGATGCCGACCAGCTTGCCCGCATCGTCGACCACGCACACGCAGCCGACCCGTTTCTGGGCCAGCGTCGCCACCGCTTCCGGCATCTTGGTGCCGGGCCGCACCACCGGAATCTGGTCGCCCATGCGCATGATCTCGGAAACCCGCGTCAGGTTCGCGCCGAGCTGTCCGCCCGGATGGAAGGTGCGGAAATGCTCCGGCGTGAAGCCGCGCGCTTCCAGAAGCGCGATGGCCAGCGCATCGCCCATGACGAGCTGCAGCAGCGTCGAGGTGGTCGGCGCCAGGCCGTGCGGGCAGGCTTCCGTCACGCGCGGCAACAGCAGCACCACGTCGGATGCCCGCGCCAGCGCCGATTTCTGGCCGGAGGTGACCGCGATCATCGGGATCGAGAAGCGGCGCGAATAGGTGATGATGCCCTTCAGCTCCGCCGTCTCGCCCGACCAGGACAGCGCGATGATGGCGTCGTCGGGGGCGATCATGCCGAGATCGCCGTGATTGGCTTCCGAAGGGTGCACGAAGAAGGCCGGCGTGCCGGTCGAGGCGAGCGTCGCCGCGACCTTGGAACCGATATGGCCGCTCTTGCCGACGCCGGTGACGATCACGCGGCCCTTGATGGCGGAAATGGTTTCGACCGCATCGCAGAACTGGGCTGCCAAACCGTCCTGCAAGGCCTTGGTGAGGGTAGCGAGGCCCTCCTGCTCGGTCGCGAGGGTTCGTAGCGCCGATTCCACGGCAGCTTGCTGATAATCGGGGATCTTGGGCTTGGTCATGGGCGTGCGCTTAGCGCGTCGGGCGCTCCATGTCCAATAATTTGCTCCCGCCCGCCTGCCGCCGGCCCGCTTTCAACCCTCCATTAACCATCGCCGTTTACGGTTCGGTAAGCATGGCGCGCCAGCGCCTTTTGGGGTCGTGATGCCGCGTTTCAACTCCACATCGGGAGCCGTCCGGCGCGTGGGCAAGCTGCGCGCGCTGCTGCTTGCGACCAGCATCCTGATGCCCTTCACCGCCCCTTTGGCGCAGGAGATGGAGCTGCGCGGCAACATGGCCGAGCCGCTGGTCCCCGACATCCGCACCCGGCAGGGCACGCCGCCTTCGCCGCCTGCCGCGCGTGCCGCAGCGGATGCGCCCGATGCCGGCGGCGGCTCCGCCGACGGTGTCGATCCGCTGGTCGATCCCCCGCTGACCGCGACACCGGAACCCGAACCGCGCCGCCGACCGGCCTCCGCCATTACCGAGCAGGATGTGGATTCGCCGCCCAACCCGCGCGCCGCCGCCGTCAACCCCGAGGAGCCGACCCGTCTCAATCCGCGCGAAGAGCCCACCGGCGCCATAGAGCAGGTGCGCCGCGCCCCGGAGGACGATCCCTTCGCGGCGCCCGGCATCAGGATGGGCACCTTCCTGCTGCGCCCCTCCCTCGAACAGGGCCTGACGGCGACTTCCAACGCCGATGGCGGCGCCGGCGGCCACTCCGCCGTGCTGTCCGAAACGACCTTGCGCCTCAACGCCGCCTCCGACTGGAACCGGCACTCGGCCGGGATCGACGGCTACACGACCTATCGAAAGTCCATTTCCGGCCAGGATGTGGAAGACGCCCGCGGCCGCATCGACGCCCGGCTGAACCTCGACCTCGACCATGAATGGCGTGCCACCGGCAGGCTCGGCTATGAAGCGTCGCCGGAATCGGCCTCCTCCCCCGTGGTCATCACCGGAACCGCGTCGCGGCCCACCCGCCACCAGATCGACGGCAGCATCGGCCTCGAGAAGGCACTGGGCAAGCTGCATCTCGGCCTCACCGGCGAGGTCGAGCGGGAAATCTATGAGGATGCCAGGCTCTCGACCGGCGGCAACCTCTCGCAGAAGCACCGCAACTCGACGCTCTACGCGGCAAGGCTGCGCACCGGCTACGAGATTTCGCCGGCATTGACCCCCTTCGTGCAGGCCGAAGGCGGACGGCGCATCTATGACGAGCGCGTCGATCCGGACGGCTACCGCCGTTCCGGCAACCTGCTGGGCGCCAGCATCGGCACGCAATTCGATTTCGGCGAGAAGCTGGGCGGCGAGATCGCCGCCGGCTGGCTGCGCGAGAGCTTCGACGACGACCGCCTCGGCGCGCTGTCGGCCGCCACCATCGACGCCAACATCAGGTGGTCGCCGCAGCGCGGCACCAATATCGGGTTGCGGGGCACGACATCCCTTGAAGGCACGACCGCGCCGGGCGAAAGCGGCTCCGTGCTCTATGCTCTGCGCCTGACGGGCGAGCGCGAAATCCGCGCCAACCTGACCGCCAATGCTCTTCTCGGCATCGACTGGCGCAACTACAGCGGATCGAACGACCGCGACGTGATCTACACCGCCGAGGCAGGCCTCACCTGGTGGATGAACCGCTATGCCGGGCTGACCGTGCGCGCCTCCCACGAAACGGTCGACAGCAACATCACCGGCCGCAGCGCCAAGACCAACAGCATTTATCTGGGCCTCACCGCGAGACGCTAGACAGACCATGAACTCGGAGGCTTAGGGCGGCCTTCGACCGCCCCAAGCCATCGATCAGGCAGGCTTGATCTCGTCAAGCAGCCCGCGGATGGTTCCGGCCATCGACCCGTTCAGGTCGCTGCGCCACAGGGCGAACGCGACATTGGCCTCGACAAAGCCTTCCGGCGAGCCGCAGTCATAGGTCCGGCCTTCGTAGCGATAGCCGTAGAAGGGCTGTTCCTCGGCGAGCCGCAGCATGGCGTCGGTGAGCTGGATTTCGTTGCCGGCCCCTCTCTCCTGCCCCGCAAGGATCTCGAAGATTTCCGGTTGCAGGATGTAGCGGCCGTTGATGTAGAAATTCGAGGGCGCGGTACCGGGCGCCGGCTTTTCCACCATACCGGTGATGCGGAAGCCCGTATGGACGTCCTCGCCGCGCCCGACGATGCCGTATTTGTGGGCCTCGGCCGGATCGCATTCCTGCACCGCCACGATGTTGGAACCGGACTTTTCGTAGAGCTCGACCATGGAGGCGAGGCAGCTCTTGCGGGACTGCATGATCATGTCCGGCAGGAGCAGGGCGAAAGGCTCGTCGCCCACCAGCTCGCGCGCGCACCACACGGCATGCCCAAGGCCCAGCGGCACCTGCTGGCGGGTGAAGCTGGTCTGGCCGGGAGCCGGCTGGAGGCGCTGCAGGCGTTCGAGCTGGTCGGTCTTGCCGCGCTGCTCGAGCGTGTCGTAAAGCTCGAACTGGATATCGAAATGATCTTCGATGACCGCCTTGTTGCGGCCGGTGACGAAGATGAAGTGCTCGATGCCGGCCTCGCGCGCCTCGTCGACGACATATTGAATGACAGGCCGGTCGACCACCGTCAGCATCTCTTTCGGGATGGCCTTCGTGGCCGGAAGGAAGCGCGTGCCCAGCCCCGCAACCGGGAAGACTGCCTTTCTTACTTTCTTCATAATCTCAGCGTCTCACTTTCTTCTGCCGGCCGCAAACGGCCGACAATCACACGGCTAGCATTGAGGAATACTGAATGACCAAATTCGGGCGTTCCCCCTGCTTTAAACCCGTCCATGCACATTTTCGTTCCCGCAGGGACCTATGGTAAACTAAATCCTAACCGAATTCCGGCAATGGATGGCTTTCCGGCAGATCTTAGGAGAACCAGATGTCCGATCGCAAAGCACGCCCCTTCATGCGCGCCCTGACCGTGGCAGGCCTGTCATTCGCCCTGCTGATGCCGGCGGGTTCAGCCTTCGCCGATGCCGGCTTCCGCCAATGGGTGGCCAGTTTCCGCACCACCGCCGTGCAGAGCGGCGTTTCCGGCGCCGTCTACGACCGCGCTTTCCGGGGCATCACCGAGATCGATCCGGTGGTTCTGGAAAAGGCCCGCTACCAGCCCGAATTCGTGGCGCCTGCCTGGGATTATTTCGACAACCGCGTCCATGACGAGTCGGTCGCCACCGGCCGTGAAATGGCGCGCAAGTGGAAGCCGTGGCTCGACCGCATCGAGCAGCGCTTCGGCGTCGACCGCCATGTGCTGCTGGCGATCTGGTCGATGGAATCCAACTACGGCGAGATCCTCAAGCGGCAGGACGTGATGCGCTCCGTTGTGCGCTCGCTGGCCACGCTGGGCTATGCCGACAAGCGCCGGGCCAAGTTCGCCCGCACCCAGCTCATCGCCGCGCTGAAGATCCTGCAAAGCGGCGACATCGACGAGAGCCACCTCACCGGCTCGTGGGCGGGCGCGATGGGCCACACCCAGTTCATCCCCACCAGCTATCAGGCCTATGCCGTGGACATGGACGGCAACGGCAAGCGCGACATCTGGGGCTCGATTCCCGACGCGCTGGCGACCGCCGCCAACCTGCTGCGCAAGAACGGCTGGCAGAGCGGCCGCACCTGGGGCTACGAGGTGGTGTTGCCGCCCGGCCGCAAGTTCCCCAGCGGCTCGATGTCGCTCGACAAATGGGCATCCATCGGCGTCAAGCGCGCCAACGGCAAGCCTTTCGTCAGCGGTTCGGAGCAGGCCGAGCTGAAGGCTCTCGACGGCCGCCAGGGGCCCGCCTTCCTCGTCATCAAGAACTTCTCGGTCATCAAGCGCTACAACAATGCCGACAAATATGCGCTGGCCGTGGGCCTCCTGGCCGACCAGATCGCCGGCTATGGCGGGCTGGCGCAGGACTGGAACCGCCCCTTCACCAAGCTGAGCTTCACCGAGCGGCAGGAGCTGCAGCAGCGCCTGTCGGCCTACGGGTACTATGACGGCAAGTTCGATGGTAAGATCGGCTCGGGCTCGCGGGCGGCGATCATGGCCTTCCAGGCGCAGGCAGGCATGGAGCAGGACGGCCATCCGAGCATGGAAGTGCTGTCGCGGCTTCGGCGCAAGTAGCCGCCACATCCGATCCCCCAGCGCCGGACGTCTATGTCGCGACCGGCGCTTTCGCAGGGAAGGGTCGCCCAAGGAAGGGGTCACAAGGAGAGGTCGGCTTGGCTTTGCCACTGACGCAACGGATCGGAAGGATCAGGAAGCCCGCTTTCGCGGGCGTCGTCGTCCTGATCTTCGGCATGGGCGCGGCCTTGCAGGCCCCGCCGGCCCTTGCGCAGGATTTGCAACTGCGGCCCTGGCTGCGCAACCTGTTTTCACCGCGCCGAGCCGAGCGCGTTGAACCTCCGGCCGAGGCTCCGCAACGGCAACGGCCGAGGGCAGGCGGGGGCGAGCCCCGCAAGAAGAGCGCGGCGCGCAGCAAGCCCACGCAACCGGCACCGCCTCCCGTACCCGTGGTCGAGAAGGCCGAGGATGCGCGGGTCGTGCTGGTGGTGGGCGATTTCATGGCCAGCGGCCTGGCCGACGGGCTGACCACCGTCTTCGCCGAGAACCCGGCCGTGCGCGTGGTGGACCGCTCCAACGGCTCCTCCGGTTTCGTCCGTGACGACTATTACAACTGGCCGGGCGAGATCGGCGGCATATTGCAGACCGAGAAACCCGCCGTCGTGCTGGTAATGATGGGCTCCAACGACCGCCAGCAGATGAAGGTCGGCGACACCCGCGAGGCCCCGCGCACGGAAGGCTGGACCGCGGAATACCAGAAGCGCACGGTGGCTTTCGGCAAGCAGATCGCCGACGCGAAGCTTCCCTTCCTGTGGGTGGGCATGCCCTCCTTCAGGCCCGGCAGCATGACCTCCGACATGCTGGCCTTGAACGAGATCTACCGTGACGCCGCCGAAACGGCCGGCGGCGAGTTCGTCGACATCTGGGAAGGCTTCGTCGACGAGAACGGCGCCTTCATCTCGCGCGGGCCGGACATCAACGGCCAGCCGGTGACGCTGCGCGGCGAGGACGGCATCAACATGACCCGCGCCGGCAAGCGCAAGGTCGCCTTCTACACGGAAAAGCCGCTTCTGAAGCTGCTCGGGCTGGCCTCGCCCAATGCGACAACCGCCGCTCCCGTGCCGCTGGCGCCGGCCCCGGACGCACCCAGCGCCCCGCAGGCCCCGCTCGACCGCACGCCGCCGATGCTACTCAGCGATCCGGCGCTGGACGGCGGCACCGAACTGCTCGGCGCCTCGCTGCCGACTCCGAACAACAACGCCGGGAAGGCGCAGGACAAGCGCGAGCCCGCCACCGCCTCTCCCGGCCGGGCCGACAATTTCACCTGGCCGCCGCAGCGCAAGGCGACCATTGCCGCGCCGGACGGCGCCACGGGTTCGGTAGCGCGCGGGAACTGACGGCTGGAGAGACCCTTTCCGGTCGCTTTCGCTTCGCTGCGGCAGACTTCCGGGATCACGATGGCGTGGTTGCCGCAGCAATTCAGGTGAGGCCCCCAACCTCTCCGCCTGCACGAAGGAAGGCTACTATTCGCGACGCCGCTGGCCCTCTCTCCCCGCAGGCGGGGAGAGGGTAAGGGTGAGGGGCCGTTTCTACCGGAACTGGAAATGATCTAAGAGCGGCGGACGCCCGAATAAATTCGGGCTGCCGCTCTATCTGTTTGTTTTCGCCGCATTTATGCGACGTCAAGTGATTCCACTTGCCTACAAAATGCTTCAGCGCGGCAGCAGCGTCGCGCCCATCAGCGCCTCGTCGATGGCACGCGCGGCCTGACGGCCCTCGCGGATCGCCCACACCACCAGCGACTGGCCGCGCCGCGCATCGCCGGCGGCGAACAGGCGCTCGACGCTGGTGCGGTAGTCGCGGTCGTTGGCGGCGATGTTGGTGGAACGGCGATTGTCGATCATCGTCTTCATGCGCCCGCCAAGTTCCGACAGCACCCCTTGGCTGAACGGACCCGCGAAGCCGATGGCGATGAAGGCGAGGTCGGCGCGGATGACGAATTCCTTGCCGGCAATGGGCTTGCGCTTTTCATCCACCTCGCAGCACTTCACGCCGGTGAGCTTACCGTCCTCGCCGATGAATTCCAGCGTCGCCACCTGGAACTCGCGCTTGGCGCCCTCGGCCTGGCTGGAGGAGGTACGCATCTTGGTCGCCCAATAGGGCCACACCGAAAGCTTGTCCTCCTTCTCGGGCGGCTGCGGGCGGATATCGAGCTGGGTGACGCGCACCGCGCCCTGCCGGAAGGCGGTGCCGACGCAGTCGGAGGCGGTGTCGCCGCCGCCGACCACCACGACATGCTGGCCATTGGCGAGGATCGGAGGCGCCGGCCACGCCACCGACTGGATGTCTTCCCCGCCGACGCGGCGGTTCTGCTGCACGAGATAGGGCATGGCGTCGTGCACGCCGTCGAGGTCAGCGCCGGGAATGCCGGCGGCGCGCGGCGTTTCGGAGCCGCCGCAATAAAGCACCGCGTCATACTCGGAAAGCAGGCTGTCCATGCTCTTGTCGACGCCGACATTGACGCCGCAGAAGAAGGTCACGCCCTCGCCCTGCATCTGCTCGATGCGCCGGTCGATGAAGTGCTTCTCGATCTTGAAGTCCGGGATGCCGTAGCGCATCAGCCCGCCGGGGCGGCTTTCGCGTTCGTAGACATGCACCTCATGGCCGGCGCGGCCGAGCTGCTGGGCGGCGGCCATGCCGGCCGGGCCCGAGCCGATGATGGCGACGCGCTTGCCGGTCTTCGTCTGCGGCGGATAGGGCCGGATGTAGCCGATCTCATAGGCCTTGTCGGCCAGCGCCTGTTCCACCGTCTTGATGGCGACGGGAATGTCCTCGAGGTTCAGCGTGCAGGCTTCCTCGCACGGCGCGGGGCAGATGCGGCCGGTGAATTCCGGGAAATTGTTGGTGGAGTGCAGGTTGCGGATCGCCGTCTCCCACTCGCCATTGTAGACGAGGTCGTTCCAGTCCGGGATCTGGTTGTGCACCGGGCAGCCGGTCGGCCCGTGGCAGTAGGGAACGCCGCAATCCATGCAGCGCGCCGCCTGCTTTTCCACCTCGCTGTCCGACATGGGCAGCGTGAACTCGCGAAAATGACGGATACGATCGGAGGCCGGCTGGTACTTGTGGACCTGCCGGTCGATTTCCAGAAAACCTGTTACCTTGCCCATGATGGTTCCTTGACCTTTTCGTGCGGCCCGCAGGCGCATGGCGCGCGGACCGTTCGTACGGGCGCCGAAAATTCCGGGCGCCCAGCGCCCGGCGGTTCGGGAGCCGCAATCATGCGGCCCGCAGCTTAGCGCGGACGCGCTCCCGGTTTGAGGTCCGGCGGAACCCCATAGAGGAAGAGCAGCGTGCCCATCCCTATTCCGCTGCCACGTTCATGCGGGCCCGCTCCATTTCCTGCAGGGCGCGCCGGTATTCGACGGGCATCACCTTGCGGAATTTCGGCCGGTAGCTCGCCCAGTCATCGAGAATGGCACGGCCCCGCTGCGACCCCGTATAATGAACATGGTTGAGGATGAGCTGGTAGAGCCGCTCCTCGTCATGGCTGGTCATGTCGTCCGACACGTCCACCCTGCCCTTGTGGTCGATGTCGCCGCCGTGGTGATGCAGCTTCTCCAGCATGTCATCCTCCTCCGGCACGGGCTCCAGCTCGACCATGGCCATGTTGCAGCGCTGGGCGAAGTCCCCCTCCTCGTCGAGCACATAGGCGACGCCGCCAGACATGCCCGCCGCGAAGTTGCGCCCGGTGCGGCCGATCACCACCACCACGCCGCCGGTCATGTACTCGCAGCCATGGTCGCCCACGCCTTCCACGACGGCGATGGCGCCGGAATTGCGCACCGCGAAACGTTCGCCCGCAACGCCGGCGAAATAAGCCTCGCCCTCGATGGCGCCGTAGAGCACGGTGTTGCCGGCGATGATGGAATCCGCGGCGACGATCTTGGTGTCCTGCGGCGGGCGGATGACGATGCGGCCGCCCGACAGGCCCTTGCCGACATAGTCGTTGCCGTCGCCGATCAGGTCGAACGACACGCCGCGCGCCAGGAAGGCACCGAAGGACTGGCCGGCGGTTCCCGTCAGCGTGACCGAGATCGTGTCCGGCCGCAGCCCCTTGTGGCCGAAGCGGCTGGCGACCTCGCCGGACAGCATGGCGCCCGCCGAGCGGTCCACGTTGCGGATCGGCACCTCGATGCGCACCGCCTGCTTCGCCTCCAGCGCCGGCATGGCCTGCGCGATCAGCTTGCGGTCGAGCACATCGTCGATCGGGTGCTTCTGGCGCTCGGTCCAGTGCGTCTGTTCGGCCGGCGCGTCCGGCTTGTGGAACAGGCGGGAGAAATCGAGCCCCCTGGCCTTCCAGTGGTCGATGAGTGCCCGCTTCTCCAGCAGTTCGGTGTTGCCGATGATCTGGTCGAGATGGGTGAAGCCCATTTCCGCCAGCAGCTCGCGCACCTCTTCCGCCACATAGAAGAAGTAGTTGATGACATGCTCGGGCGTGCCCTTGAAGCGCTTGCGCAGAACCGGGTCCTGCGTCGCCACGCCCACCGGACAAGTGTTGAGGTGGCATTTGCGCATCATGATGCAGCCGGCCGCGATCAGCGGCGCGGTGGCGAAGCCGAATTCGTCGGCTCCCAGCAGCGCGCCGATGATGACGTCCCGGCCGGTGCGCAGACCGCCGTCGACCTGCAGGGCCACGCGGCTGCGCAGGCCGTTCAGCACCAGCGTCTGGTGGGTTTCGGCGAGGCCCAACTCCCACGGGCTGCCGGCATGCTTCAGCGAGGTGAGCGGCGAGGCGCCCGTGCCGCCGTCATAGCCGGAGACGGTGATGTGATCGGCGCGCGCCTTGGCGACGCCGGCCGCGACCGTGCCGACGCCCACCTCCGACACCAGCTTGACCGAGACATCGGCCCGCGGGTTGACGTTCTTCAGGTCGTAGATGAGCTGCGCAAGATCTTCGATCGAATAGATGTCGTGGTGCGGCGGCGGTGAAATGAGGCCGACGCCCGGCGTCGAATGCCGGGTCTTGGCGATGGTGGCATCGACCTTGTGGCCCGGAAGCTGACCGCCCTCGCCGGGCTTGGCCCCTTGCGCGACCTTGATCTGCATCATGTCGGAGTTGACGAGATATTCGGTGGTCACCCCGAAGCGGCCGGACGCGATCTGCTTGATCGCCGAGCGCTCGGGGTTGGCCCCGCCGCCCGGCAGCGGCAGGTAGCGGTCCGGCTCCTCGCCGCCCTCGCCGGTGTTCGACTTGCCGCCGATGCGGTTCATGGCGATGGCCAGCGTGGTGTGCGCCTCGCGGCTGATCGAGCCGAAGGACATGGCGCCGGTGGAGAAGCGCTTGACGATCTCCGACGCCGGCATCACGTCGTCCAGCCGTACCTTCTTGCGACCCACCTCCTCGGCCGTCCTGATCCGGAACAGACCGCGGATGGCGTGGGCGCTGGCAGCCGCGTCGTTGACCTGCTCGGAGAACTGCTTGAAGGTCTCGGCCGAGCCGTGCCGCACCGCATGCTGCAGGGTCGCCACCGCATCCGGCGTCCAGGCGTGGGCCTCGCCGCGCATGCGGAACATGTATTCGCCGCCCACTTCCAGCGCCCGGCGCAACACCGGGTCGTCGCCGAATGCGGAGGCGTGGCGCGCGACCGTCTCGGCGGCGATCTGCTCGAGCCCCACGCCCTCAATCAGCGTGGCGGTGCCGGTGAAGTACTTGTCCACGAATTCGGACTGCAACCCGATGGCGTCGAAAATCTGGGCGCCGCAATAGGACTGGTAGGTCGAGATGCCCATCTTGGACATGACCTTCAGGATGCCCTTGCCGATCGACTTGATGTAGCGGGTCACCAGTTCCTGCGCGTCCACTTCCGGCGGGAACTGGCCCTTGGTGTGCATGTCGATCAGTGTATCGAAGGCGAGATAGGGGTTGATCGCCTCCGCGCCATAACCGGCGAGACAGCAGAAATGGTGGATTTCGCGCGGCTCGCCCGATTCCACCACCAGCCCGACCGAGGTGCGCAGCCCCTTGCGGATGAGATGATGGTGCACCGCCGCCGTGGCCAGCAGCGTCGGGATGTCGATGCGGTCCGGCCCGATCTGGCGGTCGGAGAGGATGATGATGTTGTAGCCGCCCGCCACAGCCGCCTCGGCGCGCTCGCACAGCCGCTCGATGGCGGCCGGCATGCCCGCCGCCCCTTCGGTCGCCGAATAGGTGATGTCGATGGTCTTGGTGTCGAAGCGCTCCTCGGTGTGGCCGATCGAGCGGATCTTCTCCAGATCGGCATTGGTGAGGATGGGCTGGCGCACCTCGAGCCGCTTGCGACGCGAGGAGCCGATAAGGTCGAAGATGTTCGGCCGCGGCCCGATGAAGGAGACGAGGCTCATCACCAGCTCCTCGCGGATCGGATCGATCGGCGGGTTGGTGACCTGCGCGAAGTTCTGCTTGAAGTAGGTGTAGAGCAGCTTCGGCTTGTCCGACATCGCCGCGATCGGCGTATCCGTGCCCATCGAGCCCACGGCTTCCTGCCCGGTGGTGGCCATCGGGGCCATCAGCAGCTTCAGGTCTTCCTGGCTGTAGCCGAAGGCCTGCTGGCGATCGAGCAGCGACACGTCCTTGCGCAGCGCGCGCGGTTCGACCGGGTTGAGGTCCTCCAGGATGAGCTGCGTGTTCGCCAGCCACTTCCTGTAGGGATGCCTGGTGGCGATCTCGGTCTTGATCTCCTCGTCGGTGACGATGCGCCCCTTTTCGAGGTCGATCAGCAGCATGCGCCCCGGCTGCAAGCGCCACTTGGTGACGACATGCTCTTCCGCCACCGGCAGCACGCCGGCCTCGGAGGCGAGGATCACGCGGTCGTCGTCGGTGACGATGTAGCGCGCGGGCCGCAAGCCGTTGCGGTCCAGCGTTGCGCCGATCTGGCGACCGTCGGTGAACACCACGGCGGCCGGTCCGTCCCACGGCTCCATGAGGGCGGCATGATACTCGTAGAACGCCTTGCGCTCCTCGCTCATCAGCTTGTTGCCGGCCCAGGCTTCCGGGATCAGCATCATCATGGCGTGGGCGAGGCTGTAGCCGCCCTGGAACAGGAATTCGAGCGCGTTGTCGAAACAGGCCGTGTCGGACTGGCCTTCATAGGAGATCGGCCACAGCTTCGAGATGTCGTTGCCGAACAGCTCGCTGTCCACCGAGGCCTGGCGCGCCGCCATCCAGTTGTTGTTGCCGCGCACCGTGTTGATCTCGCCATTGTGCGCGACCATGCGGTAGGGATGCGCCAGCTTCCACGACGGGAAGGTGTTGGTGGAAAAGCGCTGGTGGACGAGGATCAGCGCCGATTCGAAGCGCGGGTCGAGAAGGTCCCTGTAGTAGGCGCCCACCTGATTGGCCAGGAACATGCCCTTGTAGACGATGGTGCGCGCCGACAGCGACACGCAATAGGAGCCGACGTCGCGATTGTCGTTCTCGGCATAGATGCGGCCGGAGATGACCTTGCGCAGGATGAAGAGCCGGCGCTCGAACTCGTCGTCGTCGCCGGCATCGGCGGGACGGCCGAAGAACACCTGCCGGTGGAACGGCTCGGCGGCCACGATGTCCGGCGCCCGGGACAGCGAGGCGTTGTCGACCGGCACGTCGCGGAAGCCGAGCACCGCGAAGCCTTCGGACTGCGCCGACTCGACGATCACATCGTCGATATGGGCGCGCAAGGCGGTGTCCTGCGGCATGAACCAGTGGCCGACGCCATAGCCGCCGGCTGGCGGCAGTTCGACGCCCTGCCCCGCCATCTCCTCGCGAAAGAAGCGATCCGGAATCTGGACCAGCACGCCGGCGCCGTCGCCGACCAGCGGGTCGGCGCCCACCGCGCCGCGATGGGTCAGGTTCTCCAGCATCTGGAGGCCGTCGAGGACGATCTGATGCGACTTCACGTTCTTCATCTGGGCGATGAAGCCGACGCCGCAGGCATCGTGCTCGTTGCGCGGGTCGTAGAGGCCCTGCGCGGATGGCGGTATGCCTCGGGTAGCGATGCGTTTGAAGGTGGCCGCCTCGGTCTGTGCGGCCGGCCTCAGGTCCGTCGTCACAGATGGCGTCACATGCGTCATCGCTGTCATCCTCCATTTTCGCGCCGGAGAGGCGTCTGGTTGCCTAGGGAGCATCCGGCTCCCGGTTGGGTATGCGTACCGCTGGCGAGAACTCTTCGAGCCCCGCCGGTCAGCGGGGAAAAGCCGCTTGCGCCACCAGTCGGATCGATCATCGTACTATACGCTGATCCGGACTGCCTTGCGCGGATAAATAAGACAGCATTACTGTCCTAAATTTCTATGGCAGAAATCAAAAAAGCGCACAAGACCGATTCATGAAAAAAATTCGCGCTTTTGGATAGAAAGTTGCGGAGGCACCCAGCCGGGAGAAACTTTCCGTCGATCCTTGCAAGACCGCTGCCCTTCCTCCCGGCATGCATGCGCCGCAGTCATCCCGCGCATCTTGTCAGCCGCCCGCGAAACGGCTCAATTGCGCGCCGGAACCCACCTCAGCAATGGAGCCGCAAATGTTCTTCGCTTCCGACAACTGGGCAGGCGCCCATCCTGCCATTGCCGCCCGCCTGTCGGGTGCGGCCGGCGGCTTCAGCGCCGCCTATGGCGATGGCGATCTCGACAAGGCGGTCTGCGACCGCTTCGGCGAAATCTTCGAACACGAGGTGGCGGTGTTCTTCGTGGCGACGGGCACGGCGGCCAACGCCCTTTCGCTGGCCTCATACGGCAAGCCCGGCGGCATCTCCTTCTGCCATACGCAGGCGCATGTCATGGAGGACGAGTGCGGCGCGGTGGAATATCTGTCCGGCGGCGGGCGCCTGCATGGCATAGGCGGCGCGCTCGGCCGCATCGACCCCGGCGAACTGGAGCGCGCGCTCGACCGTTTCGTGCCGGAATTCGTCCACGCCGGGCGCCCGACCGCCGTTTCCATCACCCAGTCGACCGAAATCGGCACCGTCTATTCGCTGGACGAGATCGCCGCGATTTCCGCCCTCGCCAAGCGCCATTCCCTGCCGCTCCACCTGGACGGCGCCCGCTTCGCCAACGCGCTGGTCGCGCTGGAGACGACGCCCGCCGAGATGACATGGAAGCGCGGCGTCGACATCGTGTCCTTCGGCGGCACCAAGAACGGCTGCTGGTGCGCGGAAGCCATCGTCGTGTTCGACCCTGGCCGGGCCCGCGAGCTTGCCTTCCTGCGCAAGCGCGCCGGCCAGCTCTTTTCCAAATCGCGTTTCGTCGCGGCCCAGTTCGACGCCTATTTCCGTGACGATCTGTGGCTGGAGAATGCCCGCCATTCCAACTCCATGGCTGCCAGCCTTGCCGCCGCCATCGAGGCTGCGCCCGGCCTGCGCCTTGGCTGGCAGCCGCAGGCGAATGAGGTCTTTGCCGTCATCACCGACGACCGTGCGGAAAAATTGCAGGCGGCAGGCGCCGCCTTCTACGACTGGCCGCTGCCGGCAGGCTCCACGGAAACGCTTGGCGAGAACGAAAAACTCTACCGTTTCGTCACCAGCTTCGCCACCACGGCGGAAGACATCGACCGCTTCGCCTCCCTCGTCGGCTGACACCGGCCAACAAAAAAGCGGCGCGGGTTTCCCCGCGCCGCCTCTCTCTCGGGAGGAATGAGAGAAGATCAGTTGACGGTCTTGGCCTCGATCTGCCTGGACGTATCGCCATTCACCGAGGCGATCGCGATCTTGCGCGGCTTCAGTTCCTCGGGAATGTTGCGCTTCAGGTCGATGTGCAGCAGGCCGTTCCGGAGGGCCGCGCCGACGACATCGACGTGATCGGCAAGCTGGAAGCGGCGCTCGAAGGCGCGCGAGGCGATGCCGCGATAAAGCAACTCGGAGCCGTCGCTTTCCGTCTCTTCCTTGCGCTCACCCTTGATGGTCAGCACATTGCGGTGGGCCTCGATGGAAATCTCGTCCTCAGCGAAGCCGGCCACCGCCATGGAAATGCGATAGGCATCCTCGCCGGTCTTCTCGATGTTGTAGGGCGGATAGGACTGGCCACCTTCGGGCTGGGCAAGCGTGTCCAGCATGCCGAAGAGGCGGTCGAAGCCTACGGTCGAGCGGTAGAGGGGGGAAAAATCAACGTGACGCATGGTGTGTTCTCCTGTCGAGCAACAAGGTTTGCGTTGTGACCCTTCGGAAGCCCTGACTGGGCACTTCCTGAGCCAGCGGCCCCGACATCGGCGACCGCCCGATACATTTGGGGGCACCCAAAAACACTTTCAAGGCCTCGGCGAAGGCGTCGATGAACGCCCGATGAACGCGGCGCTCAAAACCCGTTCAGGTGACCTTGGCTATTCCTATAGCTGCAACGGAAAGGCGCCGATGCCAGACCAGAGCCGAACCGGATGTAACGTCCCTTCCATCCGGATCGTCAGCGGCCGGAAGTCGTTTAAGGCGACTTCCGGCTCCGCTTGCTCATTTTCCGCGTGCGCTTTTGCTGGAATTGCTCTTGCACGGGATTTCCTTTGCAATATGCCTCGGCCCTTCCTATCACCATGGCCTGACCCGCAGCACAGGCCGACGGCCGGATGACAGAGCATTTCTTCAACACCCCGGACAACCCGCTTCCCGACAATGCCGTCGGCGGGTTCTTCAAGGCCCGTGACGGCAGGCAGATCCGCTATGCCCGTTTCGCGGCCACGGGTCGGCCCGAAAAGGGAACCGTGATCCTGCTCCAGGGCCGCAACGAGTGCATCGAGAAATATTTCGAGACGGTGCGCAACCTCTCCGCACGCGGCCTCGGCACCGCGACGCTCGACTGGCGCGGCCAGGGCGGCTCCGACAGGCTGATCCGTGACCCGCAGCGCGGCTATGTCCGCAGCTTCCGCGACTATGCCGACGACCTGGACATATTCTTCAAGGAAATCGTGCTGCCGGACTGTCGCGGCCCCTATTACATTCTCGCCCACTCGACCGGCGCGCTGGTCGCCCTGCTCGCTTCGCCCAGACTGGTCAACCGCGTCCAGCGCATGGTGCTGCTCACGCCCTTCCTCGGCATTCCGGGGCAGTGCTATTCGATGAAGGCGATCCGGCTGATGACGACGGTACTCACCCTGCTCGGCCTCGGCCGCCTCTATGTCAAATGGGGTCCGCCCAAGGCCGCTGCGCCCTTCGAAGTCAACGAGCTGACATCCGATCCGGCGCGCTACAGGCGCAACACCTCCATGTTCGACGCGCATCCCCGCCTGGCGCTCGGCGGGCCGACCGTGCGCTGGCTGCGCGCCGCAAGCGCCGCCGCCCTGGCTGTCAGCCGGCCGGACTTCATGGCCCGCATGCGCATCCCCACGCTCATCGTCGCAGCCGGGGCCGACACCGTCGTCTCCACCCGGGCGATCGCCCGCTACGCCAGATATCTGCGCCTGTCGTCGCTGCTGACCATCGATGGCGCCCGCCACGAAATCCTGCAGGAAGCCGATTTCTACCGCGAACAGTTGCTCGCGGCCTTCGATGCCTTCGTGCCGGGCAACGAGGAAGAAATCTTCACCGCCGCCTGAGCGGACCTAGCCTTTACGCAGGTCGAAACCGGCTCCCGCTTTCGGGCGACAGGCTCATCCACGTAAAGCAGCCATGGCGGCCTCGTGCAATTGCGGCGTGGCGGCGGCCAGGATGTCGCCGCCGTTTTCGGCCGGACCGCCGTCGAACGTGGTGACCACGCCCCCCGCCTGCTCGATGATCGGGATCAGCGCCACGATGTCATAGGGCTTCAGCCCCGGGTCCATGACGATATCGACGCATCCCGCCGCCAGCATGGCGAAGGCGTAGCAGTCGGTGCCGTAGCGGGCCAGCCGCACCTTGCCCTCGAAGCTGTTGTAGCGCTGGCGCATGTCGCCCTTGAACAGGGCCGGCGTCGTGGTGAAGGAGATGGCGTCGGCAAGGTTCACCGTCTTGCGGGCCGACAACCGCCGCGCGCCGCCCGGCCCGTCATAATGCGAACCGGAACCGTCGGCATAGAACAGCTCGCCGGTGAAGGGCTGGGACATCATGCCCGCCACCGCATCGGCATCCACGGTCAACCCCACCAGGGTGCCCCACACGGGCAAGCCGGAAATGAAGGCGCGGGTGCCGTCGATCGGATCGATCACCCACACATGGCGGCTGGTAAGGTTTTCGCTGCCATGTTCCTCGCCCAGAATGCCGTGTTCCGGGAACTCCGTGTTGATGAGCCGGCGAATAGCCAGTTCCGCCTGCTGGTCGGCTTCAGTCACCGGATCGAAGCCGCCCGCCTCCTTGTTGTCGACGGCGCCCTGGGCGCGGAAACGCGGAAGGGTCTCGGCCGCGGCGACCTTGGCGACCCGCCGGAGGAAATCGGGTGAAATATGCAATTCGGTCTCCTGAGGAATGCGACGGGCCGTTGCCTGTCCGGGCAAGGCTTCGTCATAGCAAAGAAGGCGGCAAAGTCACGTGGCAGAGAGGACTTATTCGGCGGCCAGCGGCGGGGCGAGGAAATGATGATCGGACAGCGCCATCAGGTCGGCGCAGAACTGCGTCATGTCTGCGACCAGCGCGTCGAAGCCGGCGGTCTTCTCCAGCGTGCGCTCGTTCATGTAGAGGCCGCGATTGATCTCGACCTGCACCGCATGCGCCTTGCGCGCCGGGCGTCCGTAATGCTCGGTGATGAAGCCGCCGGCATAGGGCTTGTTGTGGGCAACGGAATAGCCCATCGCCGAAAGCAGATCGATCGCCGTGGCCGTCAGCGCGCCCGAGGCCGAGGTGCCGAAGCGGTCGCCGACGATGAAATCGGGCCGCAGGCCGGTCTCGCTCACGCGCACCCCGGCCGGCATGGAATGGCAGTCGATCAGCACGGCAAAGCCGAAGGCGGCCTGGGTCCGCGCCAAAAGCCGCTTCAGCGTCTCGTGAAACGGTTTGTAGACGGTTTCGATCCGCATCACCGCCTCGGCCAGCGGCAGCCGGCCGGCGTAGATGTCGAACCCCTCCCCCACCAGCTTCGGCACGGTGCCGAGCCCGCCCGCCACCCGGGCCGAACGGATGTTGCAGTAGGGCGGCACCGGCTCCACGAACATGCGCGGATCGAGCTCCCAAGGTTCGCGGTTGGCATCGAGATAGGCGCGCGGGAAATTGGCCGCCAGAAGCGGCGCGCCGAGCATGACCGCACCACCGAACAGCTCGTCGACATAGCAATCCTCCGACCGGCGCACATCATGCGCGCCGAGCCTGCTCATGGCCAGGAAGCGCTCGGGATAGTGCCGGCCGCTGTGCGGCGAGCTAAACACGAAGGGCACACGCTGCTCTGCGGCGGCCCGCACCTCGAAGGCGGGTACAACCGAAAAATCCTCGGCCGCTGTCGTCAATTTCGCTGAACCTCTGGAGGACGCCACGTCATATTTCGAAACTGCCATCCGGCGCGGGGCCTGTCCAGCATTTCGCTTCGGCAGCGCTCGCGGCAGGGCAAGTGCCGTCTTCACTTGATCTTTACCACGACCGACTCATATACAGCGTAATTATCGGGCTTGGCATGAGCCGGCCGAGTTGGTGATTCGGACGGGACACTATGGCACGCATTCTGCTGGCGGAAGACGATGACGATATGCGACGCTTCCTGGTCAAGGCGCTGGAGCGCGCCGGCTACCAGGTGAGCGACTTCGACAATGGCGCGAGCGCCTATGAGAGGCTGCGCGAGGAGCCCTTCTCGCTGCTCCTGACCGACATCGTCATGCCCGAGATGGACGGCATCGAGCTGGCGCGCCGCGCCACCGAGATCGATCCCGACCTCAAGGTGATGTTCATCACCGGCTTTGCCGCCGTCGCCCTCAACCCCGATTCCAAGGCGCCGCGCGACGCCAAGGTGCTGTCCAAGCCGTTCCATCTGCGCGACCTCGTCAACGAGGTGGAAAAGATGCTGCAGGCGGCGTGAGGCGATAAAATTTCCGCCCCGCGCTATTGACGGCCCGGGGCAAAAATGATGTATGCGCGCCATTGGATGGGCGTATAGCTCAGCGGGAGAGCACTTCGTTGACATCGAAGGGGTCCCAAGTTCGATCCTTGGTACGCCCACCATCCAATCCAGTCATTTGACAGCGGTGCACATAGCTCCCCTCAGGTTCGGCGAACCTTTGCGCGGTCACGAGACTTTGTCCGCCGCCTGCTCGAATCCGCCTTATTCCGTCAACATTGTCTGCGCTCGCGCAGCCAGGACGGCGTCCCCTCGCACGGGATCCGTGCCGTTATTTCGGGAAGGGCAGAATGAGAGCTTTTATCGCGGCCGGTGTCGTGTTCTTTTCGGCGAGCCTGTGCCTGTCGGCCGCGCCGGCGCTTGCCGACGTGCAGGAGCGGCTCAAGGTCGTCCTGGACGACGTCGCGGCATTGACTCCGCTGCGCACCGTGGTCATCGCCCATGACGGCGAGACGATAGCCGAGCGCGGCTATGGCGGCCATTCCGTCACCGCTCCCGCGAACATCAAGTCGGCCTCCAAGACCATCGTTTCGGCCATGGTCGGCATCGCCATCGACAAGGGCCTGCTCGAGGGCGTGGACCAGCCCGTCGCCGGCCTGCTCGCCAGCTACCTGCCCGATGCCCCGGACCCGCGCCTGCGCGACATCACCATCGGCCATCTGCTGTCGATGCAGGCCGGCCTCGAACGGACCTCGGGCCAGAACTATGGACGGTGGGTGGCGAGCCGGGACTGGGTCCGCTTCGTCCTGGCCCAGCCCTTCGCCGACGAGCCGGGCGGATCGATGCTGTACTCGACCGGCTCCACCCACCTGCTCTCCGCGATCCTGACCCGTGTCGGCGGCAAGTCGACCCTCGCCCTGGCACGGGAATGGTTCGCCGACATCGACGACTTTTCGATCGCGTCCTGGGATCGCGACCCGCAGGGAATCTATTTCGGCGGCAACCAGATGGCGATGAGCCCGCGCTCGCTGCTGGCCTTCGGTGAGATGTACCGCAAAGGCGGCGTCGCCGAAAACGGCGAGCGGGTGGTCTCGGCACGCTGGATCGAGGAATCCTGGCGCGTGCGCACCCATTCGCGCTTCACGCAGGACGGCTATGGCTACGGCTGGTTCCAGCGCAACATTGCCGGCGAAGACGTCTCCTATGCCTGGGGCTATGGCGGCCAGATGCTCTACATCGTGCCATCCGTCGGCCTGACCGTGGTCATGACCTCGGACGAAAGCGCCCCCTCGGGACGCACCGGCCACCGCGAGGACCTGCATGGGGTGCTCGGCCGCATCATCGAGGCGGTGAAGACCGGAGACACCACATCCAACTGAAGGCGGCCGGTCAGCCCAGCCGCAACGCCACCACGCCGGCGACGATGAACAGCGCCGAGGCCGCGCGCCAGGCGGTCATCTTCTCGCCCAGCGCGAACACGGAGATCGCCATGGCGAACAGGATCGAGCTTTCGCGGAGCGAGGCCACCGAGGCGATCGGCGCTTTTGTCATCGCCCACATGGCGATGGCGTAGGCCCCGCCGCTGAGCAGGCCGGTGAACAAGCCGAGCCGCCATTCCACGGCCAGCGTCTGCGCCAGCCGCCTGCCGCGATAGACGAGCGCCAGCAGCGTCGCCACGATGCCGTCGCACACGAACAGCCACGCGGCATAGCTGAGCGCCGTGTGCGCCTCGCGCGCGCCCAGCCCGTCAGCCAGCGTATAGCCGGCGATGAACAGCGAGGTAGTGAGCGCATAGCCCACGGCCGCCGGATTGAGCGCCGCCAGCCGGCCGCCGCCGCGCAGCGACATCAGGAAGGTGCCCGCCGACAGGAGCAGGATGCCGGCAAGCGCGAACGGGCCCGGCACCTCGCGGATGAGCGCGACGCCGCCGATGGTGGTGATGAGCGGCGCGCTGCCCCGCGCCAGCGGGTAGGTCTGGGCCAGATCGCCCACCTCATAGGCGCGGATCAGGAACAGCCGGTAGCCGATATGCAGCACCAGCGACACGCCGATCCAGATCCATGCCATGCGGTTGGGGAAGGCGACGAAGGGCAACAGCGGCAGCGAGGCGACGGCCATGCCGAGCGCCGTCAGCGAGATCGAGGCGAAGCGGTCGAGCCGGACCTTGATCAGCGCATTCCACGACGCATGCATCAGCGCCGCGGCGAGGACGGCGCTGAAGACGGCAAGGGTCATGTCATTCACCTGCTGCTTTCGCGTTGTGTACCAAGCCGGCTTATCATTTCGAGCCGGAACTAAAGCTTCGCCGCCCCTCTTGCAATGCGCAGGAGCGGGGCCATGCTTTGGTCCACCCCGGTGCCGGAGCGGCTTGATTTGGAAGCATCGCCCGTATAGCCGAGGGTTAGTCGGGTCCGGGAAGGAAGATTTCGTGGCAGATCAGCTCCATGACGGCGATGCTCGGGCACAGCCGATGCTGGAGGTCGAGCGGCTGGTGCGCCGGCTGGGGCCGGGCTTCACGCTCGGCCCGATCGACCTGTCGATCGGAGCAAGGCAGATCGTGTGCCTGGTCGGCCATTCCGGCTGCGGCAAGTCCACCCTGCTGCGCCTGATTGCCGGCATCGAGCGGCCGGACAGCGGCACGGTCAGGCTGGACGGCAAGGCGCTGGCCGGGCCGGGTGTGTTCGTCGAACCGGAGAAGCGCAATATCGGCTTCGTGTTCCAGGACTATGCGCTGTTTCCCCACCTGACGGTGAAGCAGAACATCCTGTTCGGACTGCGCAAGCGGCCGCGCGAGGAGGCGCGGGCACGCGTCGCCATGCTTCTCGAACTCACCGCGCTCACCGCGATGGCCGGCCGCTATCCGCACATGCTGTCGGGCGGCGAGCAGCAGCGCGCCGCCCTGGCCCGCGCATTGGCCCCGGAGCCGTCCATCGTGCTCATGGACGAGCCGTTCTCCAACCTCGACCGCGACCTGCGCGAGCGGGTGCGCCACGAAACCATCGCACTGCTGCGCCGCACGGCGACGACCGCGGTGATCGTCACCCACGATCCGGAGGAAGCGCTGTCGACCGGCGACCGCATCGTGCTGATGAAGTCCGGCCAGATCGTCCAGAACGGCACCGGACGGGACCTGCACGACCGGCCGGCCGACCGCTACGCGGCCGAGTTCTTCAGCACCTTCAACCGGGTTCCCGGCATCTATCGCGGCGGCGCCCTCCACACCGCCCTCGGCGCCTTCCCGTGCCGGCTCGATCTTGCCGAGGGCAGCGAAGCGCTGGCCTTCATCCGTCCCCAGGCGGTCTGCCCCTGCATGGCTTTGGACGGCCTTTCGGGCGCGGTGCGCTCGCGCAGCTTCCGCGGCGAGATCGAGCAGCTCGAACTCGATGTCGAAGGCCTCACGGCGCCGCTTGTGATGCGCACCACGCAGCGCCTGAACATACAGGACGGCAAGCTGCGCTTCCGCATCGACCCCGAGACCGTGCTGGCCTTCACGGCCGCCTGAGCCAGGCCGCAATGAACTTTCCGTGATCGATCGCAAACTGGTCCAATGAAACTTGACTAACTGGATCATAAATGGTGCAGCGCATGTGCAACCCAACACAGGAGGAGAGGTTCCATGCGCAACGCACATTTCAAGACGACGCTTCTCGCCGCCGCCTCATTACTTGCCGTTGCCAATGTGGCCTCGGCAGCGGAAGTGAGCATCTACACCACCCGCGAACCCGGCCTGATCCAGCCCTTGCTGGATTCCTTCAGCAGCTCCACCGGCATCAAGGTCAACACCGTCTTCCTCAAGGACGGCCTTGCCGAACGCGTGGCTTCCGAAGGTGAAAGCTCGCCGGCCGACATCCTGATGGCGGTCGATGCCGGCAACCTCGTCGACCTCGTCGACAAGGGCGTGACCCAGCCGGTCGAATCCGCCGTGCTGAGCGAGGCGATCCCCGCCCAGCTCCGCGACGCCGACGGGAACTGGTTCGGCCTGTCCATGCGCGCCCGCGTGGTCTACGCCGCCAAGGACCTCGACCTCGACGCCATCACCTATGAGGACCTGTCCGACCCGAAATGGAAGGGCAAGGTCTGCATCCGTTCCGGCCAGCACCCGTACAACACCGCCCTGATCGCCGACTACATCGCCCATTACGGGCCGGAGGACACCGAGAAGTGGCTGACTGGCCTCAAGGACAACCTCGCGCGCAAGGCCGCCGGCGGCGACCGCGAGGGCGCCAAGGACATCCTCGGCGGCGTCTGCGACATTGCCGTCGCCAACTCCTACTATGTGGGCCTTATGCGCTCGGGCAAGGGCGGCGACGAGCAGAAGCAGTGGGCCGATGCGATCAAGGTCGTCCTGCCGACCTTCAAGGACGACGGCACCCATGTGAACATTTCCGGCGCGGCCGTCGCCAAGCATGCCCCGAACAAGGAAGAGGCGGTCAAGCTGCTGGAATATCTGGTTTCCGACGAAGCGCAGAAGATCTACGCCGAAGCGAACTATGAATATCCGGTCAAGGCCGGCGTCGCCGCCGATCCGATCATCGCCGAGCTTGGCGAACTGAAGATCGACTCCAAGCCGCTCACCGAGATCGTCGGCCACCGCAAGGCGGCCAGCGAACTGGTCGACAAGGTCGGCTTCGACAACTGACATGGATGAAGGGCGCCCGCCACGGGTGCCCTTCCTTTTTTCATGACCATGGCGGCGACAGGCTTCAGGCAAAACGGCAGGCGGCGCTCCGGCGCCGTCTGGCTCATTGCGGCCGGTGCCACGGCATTCGCCGTCGCCCTGCCCTTCCTCGCGCTTCTGGTCGAGGCGACGCAGGGGTCCGACGGGCTTTGGACGCATCTTTTCTCGACCATCCTGCCCGTCGCCCTGCGCGACACGCTGGTCCTGCTTGCCGGCGTCGGCCTCCTTGTCGCCGCCCTCGGCACCGGCACGGCATGGTTGGTCACCGCCTATGAGTTTCCGGGGCGCCGCATGCTGGAATGGGCGCTGCTGCTGCCGCTGGCCGTTCCCACCTATATCGTCGCCTATGCCTATCTCGACATATTGCACCCGATCGGCATCGTGCAGGATACGCTGCGCAACCTCCTCGGCTATTCCAGCCCGCGCGAATTCCGCCTGCCCGACATCCGCTCGATGACGGGCTGCATCCTGCTGCTCGCCTTCGTGCTCTACCCCTATGTCTACATCGCCACCCGCGCCATGTTCCTGACCCAGCCTGCCAGCCTGATCGAGGCGGCCCGCACGCTCGGCGTTTCCCGCCGCGCCGTCTTCTGGCGCGTCGCCCTGCCGCTGGCCCGCCCCGCCGTCGCCGTGGGCATCAGCCTGGCGCTGATGGAGACGCTGAACGACATCGGCGCCGCCGAATTCCTCGGCGTGCGCACCCTCACCGTCTCGATCTACACGACCTGGATCACCCGCTCCGACCTGCCGGGCGCCTCGCAGATCGCGCTGTCGCTGCTGGTCGTGGTGGTGGCAGTGGTGGCACTGGAGCAATATGCGCGCCGCAGGCAGCGCTTCGCCGCCGGCGCCCAGCGCAGCGGCAAGAGCTTCGAGCGCCAGCGCGTGTCCGCTCCCGTCGGCCTGCTGCTCCTCCTCCTCGGGCTGGTCCCGGTGTCGATCGGCTTTGGCGGGCCGGCCCTCTACCTGGCCACCGAAGCCTGGGCGCGCATCGGCTATGCCGGCCTGCCGCCGCGGTTCTTCCCTATAGCATCGAGCACGATCGTGTTCTCGGCGGCCGCCACCTTGCTGACGCTGGTTCTGGGTGCTGCGGCAGCCTACGCGGCCCGCATCCGGCCGGGCGGTGTTTCCGCCACCGCCTTCCGGCTCTCCACCATCGGCTATGCCGCGCCCGGCACGGTGGTCGCCATCGGGCTGGTGATCGTGCTCGGCGGCTTCGACCGCACGGTGAACGCGCTAACCGGCTCCTGGTTCGGCATGTCCACCGGCCTCATCTTCCTCGGCTCGGGCGCGGCACTGGTCTATGCCTATACGGCGCGCTTCCTCGCCATCTCGGCCGGCGGCATGGCGGCCGGCCTCAGCCGCATTCCCCAGTCTCTGGACGAGGTGTCCCGCACGCTGGGAGAAACCGCCTCCGGTACCATGCGGCGCGTTCACCTGCCGCTGTCGAAGACGGCGCTCGCTGCCTCCGCCCTGCTGGTATTCGTCGATTGCGTGAAGGAACTGCCGGCGACCCTGCTTCTGCGGCCGCTCAATGTCGAGACGCTGGCCACCCATCTCTATGGCGAAGCGGCGCGCGGCACCTATGAGGAAGCGTCGATCTCGGCGCTCGCCATCGTGCTGATCGCCATGCTGCCGGTGGCGCTTCTGTCGCGGGTGGGCTCGGAACGCAATCTGCGGCAGGGAGATGCCGCGCCCCTGCCCCAGGCGCTGCCGTCAGTTCAGCAGCATCACGTCGCCTGACGAGAAGCTGACCTCCACCTTGTCGCCGATCTGCGGCGGCGGCGTAGCGGGATTGTTGAACGTGTCCAGCGAAACCGTGCTGTCGCCCGTGCGCACGCGAACGCGGATCACCGAGCCGAGGAACTGCACGTCGGCGATCTCGCCCGCCATCAACACGTCGTCGCCCTTCCTGCGGTCGAGCGTGATCGCCTCGGGGCGCAGCGCCAGGGACAAGGCATCGCCCGGCCGCGCCCCGTCGAGCTTGTCCTTGAGCGCGATCTCGCCGGTGCCGACCCGCACCTTGCCGGACTCGGCCAGCCGGCCTTCGAGGATGTTGAGCGTGCCGACGAAACCGGCCACGAAGCGTGTCGCCGGCCGGTTGTAGATCTCGAAGGCGGTGCCCACCTGCTCGGCCTTGCCGCCATACATGACCACGATGCGGTCGGAGATGGACAGCGCCTCCTCCTGATCGTGAGTGACGAAGATGGTGGTGATGCCGAGCTTCTTCTGGATGGAGCGGATTTCCTCGCGCAGCGACACGCGCACCTTGGCGTCGAGCGCCGACAGCGGCTCGTCGAGCAGCAGCACCTTGGGCCGCGGCGCCAGCGCGCGGGCCAGCGCGATGCGCTGCTGCTGGCCGCCCGAGAGCTGATAGGGATAGCGCGACCCGAACTCGCCTGCCGGCAGCTTGATGATGTCGAGCATCTCGGCGACACGGCTGTCGATCTCTGCCCTGGGCACGCCCGCGACCTTGAGGCCGAAGCCGATGTTCTGCGCCACCGTGAGATTGGGAAACAGCGCATAGGCCTGGAACACCATGCCGATGTTGCGCTGGTTGGGCTTCAGCGTCGTCACATCCTTGCCGCCGATGACGATGCGCCCGCCGCTCGGCTCCTCGAAGCCGGCGACCATGCGCAGCACCGTGGTCTTGCCGCAGCCGGACGGGCCGAGGAAGGACACGAATTCCCCCGCTTCGATATCGAGATTGAAGTCCTGCACGACGGTCGCGGTCCCGAAGGATTTGCGCACATGCTGGATCGACAGGAAGGGTTCTGGCATTGGCTCAGCGCTCTCCATTCTCAATGCTGGACGCCCGGCGCCTTGGGCGCGAACTTCGAGACGAACTGGATCAGGGCCATGCAGCCCCAGGTGATGGCGAAGGCGATCACCGCCAGCGCCGCCGGCTCATAGGCGCGGTTGGCGCCGAGCAATTGCATGTAGGGCCCGAAGGACGGCCGGTTGAGCAGCGCAGCCATGACGAACTCGCCGATGACGATGGCGAAGGTGATGAAAGCGCCCGACAGCACCGCCACCGCCACATTGGGCAGGATGACGCGCGCGAGGATGGTCACCCATCCGGCGCCGAGGCTCTGGGCGGCTTCGGTCAGGGTGGCGACGTCGATGGCGCGCAGGCCCGTATCCACCGCCCGGTACATATAGGGCAGCGACAGGATCACATAGCCGAACATCAGGAGCAGGTTGGTGCCCGTCGCCGAGCCGGTCAGCGGCAGCCAGGACGAGGTGTTGTAGAGGCGGATATAGCCGAAGACGATGACGATCGGCGGGATGATCAGCGGCAGCAGCGTGATGAATTCCAGGATCGGCCGCCAGCGCGTCAGCTTCAGCCGCACCCAGTAGGCGGTCGGCACCACCAGCAGCACGCCGAACGCGATGGTGGCGAGCGCCATCACCACCGAATAGGTGAAGGTCTGCTGGAAGCGCGGATCGGCCAGTACCGTCCAGTAGGCGTCGAGCGTATAGGCGCCTCGACGCATCTTGAGCGAGAATTCCGCCGTGCTGACCAGCGGCAGGACGAAGTAGAGCGCGCCGAGACCGAAGAACAGCCAGGACCAGATGCGGTTCAACCTCATTTCACCCACCTCTCGCTGCGCGACCGAAGCCAGATGTAGATGAAGTTGGCGATGCCGGTGACGACGATCATGCCGAAGGCCAGCGCATAGCCGAGATGCGGGTCCTGAAGCACGTCGCCGCGGATCTGCGCGAACAGCAGGATCGGCACGATGGACAGCGAGCTGCCGGTCAGCGCATAGGCGGTGGCCACGGCGCCGAAGGCATTGGCGAACAAAAGCGCGAAGGTGCCGAGCAGGCTCGGCCACAGGATCGGCAGCGCCACCATGCGCCAGTACTGGAAGGGCGAGGCGCCGAGGATGGAGGCGGCCTCGCGCCATTCGCGCCGCATCCCGTCCAGCGCCGGCGTCATGATCAGGATGGTCAGCGGGATCTGGAAGAACAGGTAGGTCAGCGTCAGCCCGCCGAAGGACAGGATGTTGAAGCCCATCGCATAGATGTTGATGCCGAACCAGTCACGCAGGATGAGCGTGACGAGGCCGAGCCGGCCGAAGGTGGCCAGGAAGGCGAAGGCCAGCGGAATGCCGGCGAAGTTGGAGGCGACGCCCGAGAAGGTGAGCATCGGCGAGCGCAGCCAGCCCGGCAGGCCGCCCAGCACCATGGCCCACGCCATCAGGAAGCCGACCAGGCAGCCGAGCAGCGCCGAGGCGAGGCTGATGCGGATCGAGATCCAGTAGGCCGCCATGATCGACGGCTGGAACAGGTTGACGATGTTGTCGAGGGTGAACTCGCCCGCCGCGTTGCGGAAGGAGCCGACCACGATCTGCATGGTGGGCAGCACGAGGAACAGAAGCGCGAACAGCAGGAACGGCACCACGCCCAGCCAGGCGAATGACAGGCGCGGGCGCGCTGTTTGCGCAGCCGGCGCGGCGATCGATTGACTCATGCGCGATTATCCCTCCTGCCGGACCGCCATGCACCCTTAGCGGTATCCCGGACGCTTCCGGCGCGGCACAGGAAGCGCCGCGCCGTGGTCGGTTCTGCCTACTGGACGTTGGCGCCGACGACGCTGTCCCAGCCGCCGGTGACGGCGTTCTTGTTGGCGTCCTGCTCCTCAAGCGAGGGGAACACGGCCTTGGTGTAAGCCTCGGCCGGCGGCAGCTTGTCGAGGACTTCCTGCGGCACCTTGCCTTCGGAGACGAGCTGGTTGAAGCGCGCCGGGTGGCAGTAGCCCTTCAGGAAGCCGAGCTGGCCCTCGTCGGAATAGATGTATTCCAGCCACAGCTTGGCCGCGTTCGGGTGCGGCGCGTAGGCGCTGATCGCCTGGGCATAGACGCCGGCGACGACGCCGCTCTTCGGCACCACGACCTCGACCGGCGGGTTGCCGTCCAGCGTGTCGCGGTCGGCGAGCGCGTTGTAGTCCCAGCGCACGATGATCGGCGTGGTGCCCTGCGCCAGCGACGAGGCCTTGCCGATGACCGGCACGAAGTTGCCCTTCTCGTTGAGCTGCTTGAAGAAGTCGAGGCCGGCTTCCGAAGCTTTGGAGGCATCGCCGCCCGCGGCCGCGAGGCCGGCGGCATAGACCGACAGGATGGCCTGGTTCGCAGCACGCGGATCACCCGCCAGCGCGACCGAATTGGCGTATTCGGGCTTCAGCAGGTCGGCCCAGTCCTGCGGCACTTCCTTGACGATATCGGTGTTCACCTCGAAGGAGAGCACGCCGTAATAGCCACCATACCAGTGGCCCTCGGGGTCCTTCACTTCGATGCCGTCGAAGGTCGAGACCTTGTAGGGCAGGAGCAGGCCTTCCTTGGTCGAGGACGGGCCGAAGGCGAGGCCCACGTCGATCACGTCAGGTGCCTGCGGGCCGGTGTTGCCCTTGTTGGCGCGGATCGCCTCGATCTCGTCGGCCGAACCCGCGTCGGGGTTCAGTTCGTTGAGGCTGATTTCCGGATATTTGGCCTTGAAGCCGGCCAGGATGCCTTCCCAGCCACACCAGTCGTGCGGCAGGGCGATAACGCTCAGCATGCCCTCCTTCTTGGCCGCCTCGACGATTTCGTCCATCGACTGGGCGGACGAAATGGCCGACGTGACCATCAAAGTGGCTGCCGTTATGGACAGTACCTTCCCCGCAAACTTGTACATCTCGTTATCTCCGTTGAGCTGACGCCTTGTGACGCCTGCGACGCGGTACCGAGTTCATGTGACGTTCGCATGAAAGCCAGATGAAACCTTCCCGCCCCAAAGTGAAAGGCTAAACCAGTTTTGCCGATCCTAGCAATCGGCCGATATTGTTTTCCGGCTAATAGCTTCTCCCTCCTGTTCCCCTCTGGTGGTTGCGTTCCAATCCGGGCGGCCTGCGCCGCTTCTCAGACGGCTCCGGCGATGGCGCTTTCAAGCAGCTTGAGCGCGCCATCCCTGGTCAGCTTGAGCGGGTTGCCGCCGGCCGTCGGATCGACGATCGCCATGTCCGCGATCAGTCCCTTGCGCGCGTCATCCATGTCGAGGTCCTTGATCAGGCCGGGCAGCGTGTGCGGCACCTTCAGTTCCTCACGCAGCTTCAGGATGGCTGCGGCAAAACCGTCGAAACCGCCCTCGATGCCGCAATAGGCGGCGAGCCGCTCGATGCGCGCCTCGATCGCCTCGCGGTTGAAGGCGAGCACATAGGGCATGAACACCGCGTTGGTCATGCCGTGGTGGGTGTCGTAGAGCGCGCCGATCGGATGCGACAGCGAATGGATGGCGCCGAGCCCCTTCTGGAAGGCGGTGGCGCCCATGGCGGCCGCGCTCATCATGTTGGCGCGGGCGAGGAGATCGGAACCGTCGCGGAACGCCTTGGGCAGGTTTTCCAGCACCAGCCGCACGCCCTCCACCGCGATGCCGTCGGCCATCGGGTGGTAGCCCGGCGCGCAATAGGCCTCGAGGCAGTGGGCCAGCGCATCCATGCCGGTGCCTGCGGTGATGAAGGGCGGCATGCCGGCGGTGAGTTCCGGATCGGCGATGACGATGGCCGGCATCATCTTCGGGTGGAAGATGACCTTCTTGGTGTGCGAGGCCTCATGGGTGATGACGCCGGCGCGGCCGACTTCCGAGCCGGTGCCGGCGGTGGTCGGCACGGCCACGATCGGCACGATCTTGTCCGCATCGGCGCGGGTCCACCAGTCGCCGATGTCCTCGAAATCCCAGACGGGGCGGCTCTGGCCCGCCTGGAAGGCGATCAGCTTGCCGAGGTCCAGCGCCGAGCCGCCGCCGAAGGCGATGACGCCGTCATGGCCACCCTTGTTGAACACCTCGATGCCGGCGGTGAGGTTGGCTTCGACCGGGTTCGGCTTCACGTCCGAGAACACGCCATGGGGCACCTTGGCCGCGTCGAGGATGGCCAGCGTCGACGCGGCCAAGGGAAGCTTCGCCAGTCCCGGATCGGTGACGAACAGCGGGTTCTTGATGCCCGAAGCGGCAAGCGACTCCGGCAGTTCCTTGATGCGCCCCACGCCGAAAAGCACGGTGGTCGGGTAGTTCCATTTGGAGACGGGATTGGTCATGTGAGTGTCTTTCAGCGGGATATTGAAGTGGCGGCAGGGGCAGCGTCGTCCCCGACACCGGGAAGTGGAGCCGTTCGGGAATGGACCCCGGCTCGCGGTCGCTTTGCTCCCGTGGCAGGGATAACGAAAGTCATCAGATTTCTTCCCTCAGGTGATAGCTCTTCGGCCGGGTCAGATTGTCGTAGCCGATGGCCGACAGCGCCGCGCCCTTGCCGGTGTCCTTGACGCCGGTCCATACCAGCGCCGGATCGAGATAGTCGCAGCGGTTCATGAAGATGGTGCCGGTTTCCACCCGGTCGCCGATCGCCACCGCATGCTCGGTGTCGGTGGTCCAGATCGAGGCGGTCAGCCCGTAGGGGCTGTCGTTCATCAGCGCGACGGCCTCCTCGTCGTTGCGCACTTTCATGATGCCGACGATGGGCCCGAAGCTCTCCTCGCGCATGACGCTCATCTGGTGGTCGACATTGGTCAGCACCTCCGGCGCCAGATAGGGCGAGCCGGCGACGTCCTTGTCGACCTTCATGTTGATGTGGGCAGTGGCGCCCTTGCGCAGGGCCTCGGCCTTCTGCTCGCGGATCAGGTCGGCGAAGCGCGCCTGCGCCATCGGCCCCATGGTGGTCGCCTGTTCGAGCGGATTGCCGACGACATAGTTCCTGGTCTCGGCAATGAAGCCCTCGACGAATTCGTCATAGACTTTCTCATGCACATAGACGCGCTCGATGCCGCAGCAGCATTGCCCGGTGTTGAAGAAGGCCCCGTCGACCAGATTGGCGACCGCGTGGCCGATCTTCGCATCCGGCAGCACATAGGCCGGGTCCTTGCCGCCGAGTTCGAGGCCGAGCGTCATGAAAGTGCCGGCCGCCGCCTTCTCGATGGCGCGGCCGCCGCCCACCGAACCGGTGAAGTTGACGTGGTCGATCTTGCCGGAGCCGAGCAGCTTCTCGGTCTGGCCGTGGCTGAGCACGAGGTTCTGGAACACGCCCTTGGGCAGGCCGGCCATCTCGAAGGCCTTCGCGAAGCGCTCGCCGACCAGCAGGGTCTGGGCCGCATGCTTGAGGAGCACGGTGGAGCCCGCCATCAGCGCCGGCACGATGGTGTTGACGGCGGTGAGATAGGGATAGTTCCACGGCGCGATGACCATGACGACCCCGAGCGGCTCCTTCTTCACATAGCGGCGGAAGCCCTCCTTCGGGTTGGAAGCCGGCACCGGCTTCAGCGCCTGCTCGGCGATCTCGACCATGTAGGAGACACGCTCCTTCACCCCGCCGAACTCGCCGCCATAGCGCACCGGCCGGCCCATCTGCCAGGCGATTTCCGGCACGATCTCGTCGGTCATGGAGACCAGCGCCTCCAGCATGGCGAGCATGTATTTGCCGCGTTCGGCAATCGAGGTCTGGGCCCAGGCGACCTGCGCCGCGCGGGCCCGCTCGACCGCGGCGTTGACCGCCTGGTCGGTCGCGACCGGCCGCTCGGCATAGATGGAGCCATCGATGGGGGATATGAGCTTGACCGTCTCGGTCATGGTGGTTGGTCCTTCGTCAGTTGAGGCGGCCGGGAAAGCCGCCCGTTCTCATGTCTGTCCGTTCCGGACGGAGGCAGGGCCCCGCCCGGACATGCTTGCCGGTCAGTAGCGCTCGAAACCGCGATGCAGCTCCCAGTCGGTGATGCGCCGGTCGTATTCCATCTGCTCCCAGCGCGCCGTATGCACATAATGCTCGATCACGTCCTCGCCGAAGGCTTGCCTGAGCATTTTCGACTTGAGCATGGTCTCGGTCGCGTCGCGCAGGGTCTTCGGGATTTCCGGCAGGCGGGCGGCCTGGTAGGCGTCGCCGACGAACGGCTTCTGCAATTCCAGCTTCTCGTCGATACCGGCAAGGCCCGCCGCGATCAACGCCGCGAAGGCGAGGTAGGGATTGAGGTCGGCGCCGCCGATGCGGCATTCCATTCGGATGGCCTTGGTCCCCTCGCCGCACAGGCGGAAGCCGGCGGTGCGGTTGTCCTCCGACCACATGATCTTGGTCGGCGCGAAGGTGCCGGCCTGGAAGCGCTTGTAGGAGTTGATGTAGGGTGCCAGGAAGTAGGTGTATTCCTTGGCATATTTGATCTGGCCCGCCGACCACTGGCGGCCGAGTTCCGACAGGGTCCACGGCGCGTCCTTGTCGAAGAACAGCGGCTTCTTGCCGTCTGCGCTCCACAGCGAGTTGTGGACATGGCTGGAATTGCCGGCCAGGTCGTAATTGTACTTGGCCATGAAGGTCACGGCCTTGCCTTCCTGGTCGGCGATCTCCTTGGCGCCGTTCTTCAGGAACACATGCCGGTCGGCCATTTCCATGGCCTCGGCATAGCGCACATTGATCTCTTCCTGGCCCGGCCCCCACTCGCCCTTGGAGTTCTCGATCGGGATGCCCGCCGCATGCATCTCGTTGCGCAGGCGGCGCATGTAGCCTTCTTCCTTGGTGGTGATGCCGATCAGATAGTCGCCGATATAGGGCGAGGCCGTGTTCAGGTTCTGCCAGCGCTTCTCGCGGGCGGAATCATACGTCTCCGACAGCAGGAAGAACTCCAGTTCGGAGGCGAAATAGGCCAGGTAGCCACGTTCCTCCAGCCGTTTGATCTGCCGCTTGAGGATGCCGCGCGGCGAATGCGGCAGGTCCTCGTGGGTGTGGTGGTCCTGCGAGTCGCACAGCACCAGCGCCGTCTTCTCCAGCCACGGCACCGGGCGGATGGTGGAAAGGTCCGGCTTCATGACGAAATCGCCATAGCCGCGCGACCAGCTTGCCGCCTTGTAGCCCGGCACCGGCTCCATATCGATGTCGTCGGCCATCAGATAGTTGCAGCCATGCGTTTCTTCATAGGCGGAATCGACGAAAAACTGCGCGAGGAAGCGCTTGCCGATCAGGCGGCCCTGCATGTCGATCGCCGCCGTGAGCACGGTATCGATCTCGCCCGCGGCGACTGCGCTCTTCAATTGTTCGAAAGAGAGTTTTCCGGCCATTCTTTTCTCCGCCGCGCGCGCGGCCGCATGATTGCTGGTTCGGTTTGATGTTCGTCGAGGGGAATGCCCGGCCGCCGGAGCGGCCGGGCGATGTCAGTGTCAGCTATAGCGGTATGGCGCACCGGCCTTGGTCATGGACTCGTTGTATTTCTTGATGATGTCGACGACCTTCGCCGCGCGCGGGCTCTGGCCCGCGACCTCGTCCCAGAACTTGAAGGCCTCGTCCTCCACCGTCTTCCACTCGTTGGAAGGAATGGTGGTCAGCTCGAGCTTGCCTTCGTTGCGGTACTTCGCCTCGCCGGCCCAGTACCAATGCTGGCGATAGTAGTGCGATGCGTCCATCGCCAGCCGGAAGAGCTGCTGCAGATGCTCCGGCACGGCGTTCCACTTGTCGGTGTTGACGAAGTAGGAGCCGGCCCAGGCGCCCGACAGCGGGTTGGTCAGGTAATATTTCAGCACGTCGGCCCAGCCCACCGTGTGCATCTCGGTGATGCCACACCAGCACACGCCGTCGAGTTCGCCGGTCTGGATCGCCGGCTCGACGTCCTCATAGGGCAGCGACACCGGAATGACGCCGAACTTCGAAAGGAACTGGCCGCCGGTCGGGAAGGTGTAGACGCGCAGGCCCTTGAGGTCTTCCAGCGAGTTGATCGGCTTGGTGGTGCCAAAGTTGCAGGGGTCCCAGGCGCCGGACGACAGCCAGGTCACGCCCGGGATCTCGGCATAGGCTTCCTCCCAGATTTCCTTCAGGCCATGCCAGTGCCACAGCGCCGGCACGTCGAGCGAGTAGCGCGAGGCGAGCGGGAAATAGGCGCCGAACACCTTCACGTCGACCGGCGCGGCGGCGGAATCGTCGTCGCTCTGCGCGGCGTCGATCGTGCCGGCCTGCACCGCCCGGAACAGCTCGCCCTGCGGCACGAGCTGGTCGGCGGTGTAAAGCTCGATCTCCATCTCGCCATTGGCGGCCTTGTTGAACCAGTCGATGGAGTTCTTGATGACATGCTCCGCCAGCGCCGGGCCGGCATAGGTCTGCAAGCGCCATTTGATCGGAGACTGTGCCTTCACATAGGGTGTCGCCAGCACGGTCGCGCCGGCCGCACCTGCACCGGTCAACACGGTCCTGCGCAGGAAATCGCGTTTGTTGAGCGTGGTCTTCTCTGTCATTTCCGTTTCTCCTCTGTCGGTTTATCAGGCGGCAATCCAGGGTCCCTGCGGATAGTGGGCCCTTTTCTTCCTTCCCTCACATCGCCTTGTAGGTTTCGGGCAGCCACAGGGCGATCTGCGGGAAGATCATCAGGATGATAATCGTCAGCACCATCAGCAAGAAGAAGGGGATGATGGATCGGTAGATGTCGGCCAGCGTGATCTCGGGCGGCGCCATCGCCCGCATCAGGAACAGGTTGTAGCCGAAGGGCGGCGTGATGTAGGCGATCTGGCAGGTGATCGTGTAGAGGATGCCGAACCAGATCGGGTTGAAGCCGAGCGACTTCACCAGCGGGATATAGAGCGGCGCGACGATGACCAGCATGGCGGTGTCGTCGAGGAACATGCCCATGATGACGAACGACAGCAGCATCAGGATCAGGATGGTCCAGGGCGAGAAGTCGTAGGTGTCGACCAGCAGCGCCTTCACGGCCTTGACCGCGCCCAGCCCGTCATAGACCGAGCTGAAGCACAGCGCCCCCAGGATGATCCACATGAACATGCACGAGATGCCCAGCGTGTTGCGGCTGGAATCCTCGAACACCTGGCGGTTGAGGTTGCCGGCCCACCACGCCGCACCCACCGAAAGCAGGGCGCCGACCGCCGCGCTTTCGACGAGGCTGGTGACGCCGGTCATGAACAGCGTCATCATGACGGCGAAAATGGCCAGCGGCAGGATACCGGAGCGCAGCAGCCGGAATTTCTCCTCCCATGTGATCTCGGCCCGTTCCTCTTCCGGCAGCGCCGGCCCCATTTCCGGCTGCAGCTTGCAGCGGATGTAGACGTAGAGCGCGAAGATGACCGCCATCAATATTCCGGGGCCGATTCCCGCCAGCCACAGGTCGATCACCGGCGTGCGCGCGATCATGGCATAGAGCACCAGCACCACGCTCGGCGGTATGAGGATGCCGAGAGACGAGCCCGCCTGGACGACGCCGGTCACCATCGCCTTGTCGTAGCCGTGACGCAGCAGTTGCGGCAGCGCGATCGTCGCGCCGATCGCCATGCCGGCGACCGACAGGCCGTTGAGCGCCGCGATCAGCACCATCAGGCCGATCGTGCCGAGCGCCAGGCCGCCTTTCACCGGCCCGAACCAGACATGGAACATGCGGTAGAGGCCGGAAGCCATGCCGGATTCCGACAGCATGTAGCCCATGAACACGAAGAACGGCACCGTGATCAGCGGATACCAGTTCAGCACCTGGAAGGTGGCGTTGAAGGGCATCTCGAAGGAGCCCTGCCCCCACAGCCACAGGGCCGCTGCCGAGCCGACGAACCCGATGACGCCGAACACGCGCTGCCCGGTGAACAGCAGCACCATCATGGTGCCGAACATGAAAAGCGTGATGAGTTCCGAGCTCATGTAATCGGCTTCCCGCGCCAGATGGCGACGTCCTTGAAAAATGCGGAGATGCACTGGAGCAGCATCAGGAAGACGCCGGCCGTCATGATCGTCTTGATCGGCCACAGCACCGGGCTCCAGGCCGTATAGTTCTTCTGGTTGTAGACGATCGCATAATGCGTGCTCGACAGCCCGCCGCCGAACAGCACGACCAGATAGAAGATGACGAAGAGGATGGTGAAGGCGTCGGTGATCGCCCGCCGCCTGGCGTCGAGGCGGCCATAGAACAGGTCCATGCGCACATGCTGGTCGAGTTGCAGCGTGTAGGCGCCGCCGAGCAGGTAATAGGCGGAGATGAGGAATTGCGACATCTCCAGCGCCCAGTTGATCGGCACGCCGGTGACGATGCGCGAGAACGTCGAAGCCAGCAAAATGCCGCCCATGACGAAGAACAGGTACATGGCGATGCGCCCGACCCGGTAGTTCAGCGCGTCGACATAGCGCACGTAAAGCCTGATCGGTTCAGGCATCGGCTTCTCCCTTGTCCACCACCTTCCCGCCGCGGATATGAATCTTGCCCAGCAGCGAGGCGAGCAGTCCGGCCCATTTGCGCTGGCCGGCCGTATCGGCGATCTCGTCGTTGCGGATTTCGATCATCGCGCAGGCCAGCCCGCGCGAGCGCGCATGCCGCTCCAGCGTGAAATAGACGAGATCGGCCGGCGAATAGGGTTCGTTGGCGCCCACCTTGATGCCGGCCACGCCGTTCAGCGCCCGCAGCAGCGGCACCGAGATGCGCTCGTCCTCGTCATGGATAATGCCGATATGCCATGGCCGCTGCTTGCCGAAATAGACCGGCGTGTAGGAATGCACCGACACCAGCCGCGTCTCGCGCCCCGCGGCCAGCCGCTCCTCGACGGTTGCCGCGATCGTGTTGTGGAACGGCCGCCAGACCAGGTCGACCCGCGCCTGCCTTTGCTCGGCCGTCAGCCCGGCATTGCCGGGAATGGCGGTGGTCTCGCTGACCTCTGGGATCAGATTGTGCGCGTCGAGCGGCCGGTTGCAGTCGATCACCAGGCGCGACACGCAGGTTTCGATCAGCGTGGCGTCGAGCGCCTTGGCCAGCATGGTCGCCACCGGCAGCGCGCCGGGGTCCCAGGCGATATGGCGCTGGAACTCTTCCTCGGCCAGGCCGAGCGTGCCGAATTCGGGCGGCATATGGTTGGAGGCGTGGTCGCAGGTGAACACGTAAGGGCTTGTCCCGCCGGGGTTGGTGACCCTGACCGCCTGCTCCGCGATAGCCTGTTTGGGTTGCCCGTTCCCCATCGTGCTCCGTTCCCCAGGCGATGTATCATATATTACTTATTGTTTTTCATTTCGCCTTGACGGATGATTTCATACATATTGTCCAGCTTTGTCAAACCCGTTTTCGCAAGAACCGGCACAACGCCTTCACGATGGGGACAGCATGACCTCCAGCATTGCCGAACTGATCGCCGAACGCATCGACACGATGCCCGCCGGCGAACGCCGGGCCGCCCAGACGCTGGTCGCCAGCTATCCGCTCATCGGCCTGAAGACGGTGGCCGATTTCTCGCAGCAGGCCGGCGTCTCCTCTCCCACGATCCTGCGTTTCGTGGCCCGGCTCGGCTTCCACAACTATGCGGAGTTCCAGGCGACGCTTCAGGACGAGCTGGCCGCCCAGCTCCAGTCGCCCGCCTCGCGCACCTATGCCCCGAGCAGCCGCGGCAAGGGCGCGGTATCGCCCATGCTGGAGGCGACGCTCGACAATCTGCGCGAGACCTTCCGCCACATCACCGACCGGCAACTGGAGGAAATCGCCGCCTGCATGGCGGCGCGGCGCGGCCACATGTTCCTGATCGGCGGCCGCTTCACCGATCCGCTGGCCCGCTACATGGCCGCCCATCTGGCCATCATCCGGCCGAACGTGTTCCATCTGGCCGGCCAGGAAAGCATGTGGCGCGACCGCCTCATCGACATGGGCAAGCATGACGTGGTGCTGATCTTCGACATCAGGCGCTATCAGGACAGCCTCCTGCGCTTCGCGGAGAAGGCGCATCAGCGCGGCGTGGCCATCGTGCTCATCACCGACCAGTGGCTGTCGCCCATCGCCCGCTTCGCCAGGCACGTCGTGGCCGGCCGTACCGCCATGCCCTCGGCGTGGGACTCCTCCGCCGCACTTTTCGTCATCGCCGAATCGCTGATCGACGCCGCCACCCGCCGCCTCGAGGCCGAAGGCGCGCGGCGCATCCGCGAAATGGAAGGGCTGCGCTGACGCCGGTCCGCGGACCGCCGGGCCGCTTCGGAAACGAAACCAGGCGCACACCACAAACGCGCCGGAAAGCGGCCGCTACAACCTTACGCAGATTTAATGTGCTTTGGCGGCGGAGAATTGTCATAAAGGCTCAGTACCGGGCATTTCATGCGTTTCGTGGTACCCTGCGTCAAAGGCTCCGAGGCTGGAGCGCGACGCGCAGCTTGGCAGACGACCGGAGTGCTGATGACAGCCTGGAAGCAGATCCTGTTCGCGATAGCGATTCTCGCCGTGGCCGCGGTTGCGGGCTACATGTTCGTGCCCGGATCGGCCGCCACCCTGGCCCGCCTCGGCATCGGTCCTGGGGAAGGCCCGGCCACCGCCACCGGCTCGATCGGCGGCGGCTCCGGCCAGCAAGAGGGAGGCGGCCGCAGCGTCTCGGTGATAACCGTTCCGGCCTCCATGGCGACCATCAACGACCGCCTCAGCGCCATCGGCACCGGCCGCGCCAAGGCGACCGTGGCGGTGACGCCCTACGGCTCGGGCCGGCTGACCGAACTGCTGGTCGAGTCCGGCGCCAGGGTGGAGAACGGGCAGGTCATCGCGAAGCTTGATTCGGCCACCGAGGAGATCGCCGTCGAGCGCGCCAGGGCCACCCGCGAGGATGCGGCCGCCCGGGTCGAGCGCATCCGCCAGCTTCGCTCCTCCAATGCCGCCACCCAGGTCCAGCTCACCGATGCCGAGCTTGCCCTGCGCAACGCCGAGCTGTCCCTGCACGATGCCGAGGTCGCGCTGGAGCGCCGCTCGGTCACTTCCCCCATTTCCGGCATCGTCGGCATCCTGCCCATCGAGGCCGGCAACTACGTCACCAGCCAGACCTCGATCGCCACCATCGACGACCGCTCCTCGATCCTCGTCGATTTCCACGTGCCGGAGCGCTTCGCGGCCATGATCGAGATCGGCGCGCCGATCCGGGCGACGCCGCTGGCCAATCCCAACCGGGAATATGCCGGCACCGTCAGCGCCATCGACAACCGCATCGACGAGAAGAGCCGCACCCTGTGGGTGCAGGCCGCCATCGCCAACCCTTCCGATTCGCTGCGCGCCGGCATGTCCTTCCAGATCGCCATGCAGTTCCCCGGCGAATCCTATCCGGCAGTCAGCCCGCTTGCCGTGCAATGGGGCACGGACGGCGCCTTCATCTGGACCGTGGAGGGCGGCAAGGCCAAGCGCATCCCGGTGCGCATCGTCCAGCGCAACACCGAGAACGTGCTGATCGACGCCCCGATCAACGCCGGCACGGTCGTGGTCACCGAAGGCGTCCAGAGCGTGCGCGAAGGCGGCGGCGTCCGCATTGCCGGCGACGCGGCAAGGGCGCTGGGCGCGGACGGCTGAGCAATTCCAGCAAAACCGCGAGGCGGTTTGCGCCCGGAATTGCATCAAAACCAGGAGTTGGAGCGTCTCGCGATTCGGCGAAAAGCGGAGACGCTCCGGAATGACGAGAGCACGGCATGAACGATGAGATCAAGAATGGCGAAGCCGGCCTGACGGCGTTGTTCATCCGCCGTCCCGTGCTGGCCTTCGTGCTCAACACGCTGATCGCCGTGGCCGGCATCGCCGCCTTTTACGGGGTCGAGGTACGCGAATTGCCCGACGTCGACCGCGCGGTGATTTCGGTCAACACCGACTTCACGGGTGCGGCCGCCGAAACCGTCGACCGCGAGATGACCGATGTCATCGAAAGCGCGGTGGCGCGCGTCTCCGGCGTGAAGTCGATCTCGTCGCGCTCCTCCTTCGGCTCCAGCCGCATCACCATCGAGTTCAACGACGGCGTCGACCTCAATGTCGCGGCCTCCGACGTGCGCGACGCCGTGGCCCGCGTCACCAACCAGTTGCCGGACGAGGCGGACGCGCCGCGCATCGTCAAGGCCGACGCCAATGCCGAAGCCGTCATGCGGCTGGCCGTCACCTCGGACAACATGTCGGTCGAGGACATGACCGTCATCGTCGAGGACCAGATCGAGGACGCGCTGGCCGCCGTGCCGGGCGTGGCCGACGTGCAGATCTATGGCGACCGCGAGAAGATCTTCCGCATCGACGTCAACCAGGCACGCCTCGCCAGCCTCGGCTTCACCGTGGCGGACCTGCGCCAGGCCCTGGGCTCCGTCGCCTTCGACACGCCGGCCGGCTCCATCACCACCTCCGACCAGAATCTGATCGTGCGCACCACCGCCGAGGTCAACACGCCGGAAGCCTTCGAGCAGCTCTATATCGACGGCAGCACCCGCATCGGCGACGTGGCGACGGTCACGCTCGGCCCCGACATCGGGCAGAGCATGCTGCGCTCGGACGGCAAGGCGGGCATCGGCATCGGCATCGTGCGCGCCGCCGAATCCAACACGCTCGACATTTCCGAGGGCGTGAGGGCCGCGGTCGGCACCATCCAGCAGAACCTGCCCGAGGGCATGACCATCAAGGTCACCTCGGACGACGCGGTGTTCGTCAACGGCGCCGTGCACGAGGTCGAGATCGCGCTGGTGCTGGCGGTGTCGATCGTGCTGATCGTCATCTACGCCTTCCTGCTCGACTGGCGCGCCACGCTCATCCCCGGCCTGTCCATGCCCGTGGCCATGATCGGAACCATCGCGGCGATCTACCTGGCCGGCTTCTCCATCAACATCCTCACCCTGCTTGCGCTGGTGCTCGCCACCGGCCTTGTCGTCGACGACGCCATCGTGGTGCTGGAAAACATCGTGCGCCGCCGCAACCAGGGGCTCGGCCCCCGCGCGGCCGCCGTGCTCGGCACCCAGGAGGTATTCTTCGCCGTCGTGGCCACCACCGCCACGCTGGTCGCCGTCTTCGTGCCGATCTCCTTCATGCCGGGCCAGACCGGCGGCCTGTTCCGCGAATTCGGCTTCGTGCTGGCGATTTCGGTGCTGCTTTCCTGCGTGGTGGCGCTGACGCTGTGCCCCATGCTCGCCTCGCGCATGCTCACCTCCGCCGCGCTCCACCATGAAGGGGGCACCGGCATCGGCGGCCGCATCGGCTCCAGGCTCGGCGCGCTCTACAAGCGCTGCCTCGCCGCCTGCCTCAACGCCCCGTGGCTGGTGGTTCTGGTGGCCGTCCTGTTCGCCGGCCTGGCTGTCATCCTGTTCGGCACGATCCGGCAGGAACTGACCCCGACCGAGGACCGCTCGGCCGTCCTGCTGCGTGTCAGCGCCCCGCAGGGGGTGAGCCTCGACTACACGGCCGCGCAGATGCGCACCATCGAGGACCTGATCGAGCCGATGCGCCGCACCGGCGAGATCGAAAGCACCTTCCAGTTCGCCGGCAACAACGGCAACTACAACAGCGGCTTCATGGTCGTCACCCTGGCGCCGTGGGAAAACCGGACCCGCAGCCAGCAGGAGATCTGGTCGGAGATCAACGGCCTTACCCGCCAGATGCCGGCCGTGCGCGTGTTTCCCGTGCAGCCGAACAGCCTCGGCATCCGCGGCGCCGGCAATGGCCTGCAATTCGCGCTGGTGGGCAACGACCGCACGGCGCTGAGCCAGGCCGCCGACCGCATCATCGCCACCATGGAACAGGACCCGCGCTTCGAGCAGCCGCGCCTGTCCATCGACCCTTCGCAGCCGCAGCTTTCCGTCGCCATCGATCGCGAGCGCGCCTCCGACCTCGGCATCGACATCACCGGCCTTGCCACCACGCTGCAAGCCATGCTCGACGGCAACGACATCGGCGACGTCTATGTCGGCGACCGCGCCTTCGGCGTGAAACTGGTGTCGACCACCAACCCGATCAACGATCCGACCGATCTGGAGAACATCTTCCTCAAGACCGGCGACGGCCGCTTCGTGCCGATGTCGACCATCGCCACCCTGACCGAGAGGTCGGTGCCGCCCACCCTGACGCGCGAGCAACGGCAGGCCTCGGTGGCCATCACCACCGACCTGCGCGCCGACTTCGCCCTCGGCGACGCGCTTGGGGAGGCGCGCCGCATCGCCGAGCCGCTGATGCCATCGGGCGCGCGCCTGCTGCCGCTGGCCGAAGCCGCCACGCTGGGCGAGACCAATACCGGCATGATCACCGTGTTCGGCTTCGCGCTGGTCATCATCCTTCTGGTGCTGGCCGCCCAGTTCGAAAGCTTCGTCTCGGCCATCATCATCATGGCGACGGTGCCGCTGGGTCTCGCCTGCGCCATCTTCGCGCTGATCCTCACCGGCACCAGCCTCAACGCCTACAGCCAGATCGGGCTGGTGCTGCTGGTGGGCGTGATGGCCAAGAACGGCATCCTCATCGTGGAATTCGCCAACCAGCTCCGCGACCGCGGTCTGGGCGTACGGCAAGCCATCGAGGAGGCGGCCAATGTGCGCCTGCGCCCAGTGATGATGACCATGATCTGCACCGTGCTCGGCGGCCTGCCGCTGGTGCTGGCCAGCGGCGCCGGTGCCGAGGCGCGCATCGCGCTCGGCTGGGTCATCGTCGGCGGCCTCGGCCTCGCCACCGTCTCCACCCTGTTCCTCACGCCGGTCGCCTATCTGCTGCTCGGCCGCTTCGTGACGCCCAAGGTGCAGGAGCAGAACCGCCTGCGCAGAGAGCTGGAAGAAGCCGCCTACACCAATGTCGAGCCGGCCGAATAGGGCGTTCTCGCACCGCGCGGCACCATTGCGCGGATGACAGGGCCGGCACGGCCCTGTATTGCTCCTGCCCGGGCGACAACCGATTCCGGGATCAGGAGAAGGCACCCGCATGGAACCGATCACACTCGACCAGCTTCTGGCCAGCGTCGGCAAGGAAGTCGGCGTCTCGCCATGGCGGGCAGTCACCCAGACGATGATCGACCAGTTCGCCGACGCGACCGACGATCACCAGTTCATCCATTGCGATCCCGAACGCGCGGCGCGCGAAACCCCCTTCGGCGGCACCATCGCCCACGGCTTCCTGCTTCTGTCCCTCCTCTCGGCCATGACCTTCGAGACCCTGCCGCCGCTGGACAAGGGCAAGATGGGGGTCAATCACGGCTTCGACGAGATCCGCTTCATGGCGCCGGTCAAGACCGGCTCGCTGATCCGCGCCCGCTTCGTGCTGGCCGACGTCAAGGCCCGCCCCTCCGGCTGGGTGCAGGTCACCCATGACGTGACGGTGGAGATCGAGGGCTCGAAGAAGCCGGCGCTCACCGCGCGCTGGCTGACGCTGACCTTCGTCGAGCCCGAAGCCTGACGCCGCGGCACGGGCTTGCCCCCGCTCGCATGAGGGATATATTCAAACCCGTGGAGGATACCCGCAAAGGCAAGAGCGTGTCGTCGGCCGTGCAGCAGCGCCGCGAGCGACACAAGGAGACGCTGCGATCCGACCTGATCGCCGCCGCGCGCCAGCTCGTGCAGGAAGAGGGCTATGAGGGCCTGACCATCCGCAAGCTGGCCAAGCGGGTCGGCTATGCGCCGATGTCGGTCTATTCCTATTTCGCCGACAAGCAGGATATCCTGCTGGCGCTGGCGCAGGACCGGTTCGAAATCCTGGCACGCCGGATCGAGGAGAACACCGCCGACGATCCGCTGGAGGCGCTGCGTGCGGTGATGGCCGAATATGCGGCCTTCGGCCTCGGCAATCCCAACGAATACCGCACCGTCTTCATGACCGAGAAGACCCGCCCGCCGGCCGGCATGACCTTCGAGGAACTGGACACCAACAATCCTGCCATGCAGGCGCTGCTCGGCCGCGTCGAAGCCTGCATCGCCGCGGGCCACCTCAAGGGCGACCCCTTCGCCATCGCCACCATGTTGTGGAGCGTGGGCCATGGCACCATCTCGCTGCTCATCACCTTCCCCTTCCACGCCTTCGGCGACCGCGAAGCCTATGTGAAGCGCATGTGCGACCTTGCGCTCAAGGGCCTGAGCGGACAGGACGTGCCGCCACTCAGCGACAATCCCGACAGATCCTGCCGGCCGAACGGGACGTAGGAAAGGCCGTCTTCACGCGCGGCTCTCTCACCCTGCCCGCGAGCCGGGAGGCGTCACAGCAGGTTCCCGGCTCCGATATTACCTCCCCATAGGGGGGCAGTATTCAGGTTTGACTGGCGAGCTTGAAACGCTCGTCATCCCGGCCAAGGGAGCGTCAGCGACCGCGAGCCGGGATCCATTCCGGAACCTTCGAACATTACGGAATGGATGCCGGACAGCCTGCCTTCGCTTCGCTGTGGCAGACTTCCGGGACGACGATGACGTGGTTGCCGGAGCAATTCAGGTCCGGGGAAACCGCTCCTGATCTCCCGCCTTCGCGAAGGAAGGACACCATTCACGACGTCCCCCCTCCTTCCCCTTTTGCGGGAGAGAGAGAGATGGCGGCGGGGTGACACAGTTCGGTCGGTGTGAGGAAATCCGGCCCCTTGATTCGTACATGTACGAATCCCACTTGAAGTCGCCTCCGGTATAATGTACATGTACGCCATAAATTACACGTACGATGATCGGAGAAAGATCATGAAGTCCGCCATAGTTGCCTTGTCCGCCCTGCTCGCCCTGTCGGGCGTCAGCATGGCTGCTTCCCAGCCGGCATCGACCACTCCCGCGACGGTCTGCGTCGCGGTCGACCCGGCGTCCGGCAAGAAAGTGAAGATCGATTGCGCGTCGACGGGTTCGATCGACAAGACCGACTCGCAACACAAGACTGCTCGCCCGCGTCTCGGCATCGACGTCAGCCCGTGGGTTCCGGGCCTCTGATTCGCCGTTGACGACCGGATGAATCCAGATGGCGGGCGGCTTTCGGCCGCCCGTTTTTGATTCACCAGCCCGTTCCGGAAGATATGCGGTCAGCGACCCGGCTTGCGGCCCGGCACCGTCTTGGACTGTCCGGGCTTCTTCGGTCCACCGGGAATGGCCGATGACGTCACCGAAACCGGATCGCTGGCCGGGAACGTATCCTCCAGGCCCTCCTCCAGTTCTTCCATGGTGCCATGGGCCTTTCGCTCCTTCTCGAGCGACTTGACCGCCGCTGTCTTGCCGCGTGCTGCGCTTGCCGGTTTTGCGTTGCTTGCCATTCCAGTTTCTCCCCGGGGACGCCCATTAAAGGGGCGTCAGGAGAAACCCGCTTCCCCCGCCTCGGGTTCCCTCAGGCGGCCGCGTCGCGAGCGCCTTCCGCCAGCAGGCCGAAGACGTAGTCGGAGAAGGAGCGCCAGCATTCCACCCGGAATTCCTGCTCCCCCACCCGGTGGAGCAGGATTTCCGCCTTGCCGAGCACCGTGCGCGAGCAGGCGCCCACGGCGAACGCCGCCAATGCCAGGTCCTGCGGGCATCCCGCTTCTATCGCGGTTTCCGCCGCCGGCCCGCTCACCGCGAAGGCGACGTTGCGGTGCGAAACGTCGACCGCCGAATGCAGGCCCTTGGCCTTGCCGCAATCGGCCAGCGCATCGCCGCCCTTCTCGTCGATGACGAACCATTCGTCCGGACCGAGCCACAGCACTGTGCGGCCCGCCTTGCCGGCGGACGTCTTGGGCTTTTGCGGCAGGGTGACGCCCAGCGCCCGCGACAGCGAACCGACGGCTTCCTCCGGGGCGCGCAGCGACACGCGGTTCGCCGGCGGCAGAACCGTCACCTTCACCCCGCTGGCCAATATTTCCTGCCCGGCCAGGGCCGGACGCCGCTCGGCCGCCGCGCCCGCCTGCACGGTCTTTGCTGCCGCCTTAGCCATTGAGACGCTCCCCCTTCTCGTCGAAGAACACCATGCCGGTGACCTCCACCTCGATGGTGCGGTCCGGCATGGGTACGTAAAGCGTTTCGCCCAGACGCTTGCGCCCGCCCTCGACCAGCGCCAGCGCGATGGAATGGCCGCAATTTTCCGACCAGTAGCTGGAGGTGACATGGCCGATCATCTTCATCGGCACCGGCTGCTTCGGGTCGGCGACGACCTGGGCGCCCTCCTCCAGCACCACATTGGGATCGCGGGTCCTGAGCCCGACGAGTTGCCTGCGCCCCTCGGCCAGCAGATCGGGCCGCTTCAGCCCGCGTATGCCGACGAAATCGGCCTTCTTCTTGCCCACCGCCCAGTCGAGGCCGGCATCGTTGGGTGTCACCGTGCCATCCGTGTCCTGTCCGACGATGATGTAGCCCTTCTCGGCGCGCAGCACATGCATGGTCTCGGTGCCGTAGGCACATGCGTCGTGCTTCTGCCCTTCCTCCCATAGCGCCTCCCACACCGCTTCGCCATAGTCGGCGGGCACGTTGACCTCGAAGCCGCGCTCGCCGGAGAACGACATGCGGAACAGCCGCGTCGGCACGCCGCAGATCCTGCCCTCGCGCACCGACATATGCGGCATGGCCTCGTCGGAAAGGTCGATGCCCTCGACCAGCGGCGTGATGATGTCGCGGCTTTTCGGGCCCTGCACGGCGATCACCGCCCATTGCTCGGAGATCGAGGTCAGCCACACCTTGAGATGGGGGAACTCGGTCTGGAGATAGTCTTCCATGTGGTTCATGACGCGCGCCGCACCGCCGGTCGTCGTCGTCACATGGAAGCGATCCTCGGCCAGGCGCCCGACCACACCGTCGTCATAGATGAAGCCGTCCTCGCGCAGCATCACGCCATAGCGGCAGCGGCCGACTTCCAGCTTTTGCCACGGATTGGTGTACATCAGTTCCATGAAAGCGGCAGCATCCGGCCCCACCACCTCGATCTTGCCGAGGGTGGAAGCATCGAACAGGCCGGCACTCCTGCGCACTGTCACGCATTCGCGGTTGACGGCGGCATGCATGTCCTCGCCGGCGCGCGGAAAGTACCAGGCGCGCTTCCACTGGCCGACATCCTCGAACACCGCGCCGTGGCGCTCGGCCCAGCCATGCATGGCGGTGCGCCGCGTCGGCTCGAACAGCCTGCCCCGCGCATGGCCGACGATGGTGCCGAAGGTCACCGGCGTGTACGGCGCGCGGAACGTCGTCAGACCCACTTGAGGAATGGCTTTGCTGAGTTCTTCCGCGGCAATGGCAAGGCCATGCATGTTGGAGGTCTTGCCCTGATCGGTCGCCATGCCATTGGTGGTGAAGCGCTTGACATGCTCGATGGAATGCATGCCCTCGTGTACCGCCTGGCGGATGTCCTTGGCCGTCACGTCGTTCTGGAAGTCCACGAAGGCCTTGACCGTGGTGCCGGCTTCCGCGCCCGGCCCCGCACCCAGCATGCCGCGCGACCAGTTCTCGCTGGACTCCACCTTCGGCTTGGCAACCTTGGCCGCCTTGCCGCCGGCCTCCTTCGCCGCCTTCGCGCCGGCCGCATAGGCCTCGTCGATGGTGGCGGCCAGGCCGTCCGTGCCGTTGCAGGCGCCGGCCGAGATGCAGTCCTGCGCATAGGTGCCGGGCAGGAAGCGCTTCACCTCGTCGTTGAAGGCAACCTTGCCGCGCGACTGCGAGAACAGGTGCACCGAAGGCGTCCAGCCGGCCGACATCAAAAGCGCATCGACCGGAATGGCGCGCTCGCCGTCACCCCCGGTCCTCGGCTTCACGGTCATGGAGTTGATGCGCAGCCGCCCGCCGACCCTGACCACGCCGCGCCCGCCATGGATCTCGATGCCGAGCGCGCGAGCCTCGTCGACCATCGGGCCGGACGGATTGTCGCGCAAATCGACGATCGCGGCGACATTGACGCCGGCCTTCTTCAGGTCGATCGCCGCCGCATAGGCGCTGTCATTGGCGGTGTAGACGCCGACATTTTTGCCCACCGCCACGCCGTAATGGTTGAGGTAGGTGCGCGCCGCCGAAGCCAGCATGATGCCCGGCCGGTCGTTGTCGGGGAACACCATGTGCCGCTCGATGGAGCCGGTGGCGAGCACGACGCGCTTTGCCCGTACCTGCCACAGCCGCTCGCGCGGCAGGCCGCTTTCCGGATTGGACAGATGGTCGCTCACCCGCTCGGCGAGGCCGATGAAATTCTGGAGGTAGTAGCCGAAAGCCGTGGTGCGGGTCAGCACCCGCACATTGTCCATCGCTGCAAGCCTGGCAGCCGCCGCCTGCGCCCAGTCCCAGCCACCCTGCCCGTCGACAACCGCGCCCGATTCGAAGCGCAGGGAGCCGCCGAGTTGGGCCTGCTCGTCGCAGATGACGACGCGCACGCCGGTCTCGGCCGCCGCAAGCGCCGCGGCAAGGCCCGCTGCGCCGCCGCCCAGCACCAGCACCTCGCAATGGGCGAAGCGCGCCGCGTAATGGTCCGGGTCCGGCTGGTCCGGCGCCACGCCGAGGCCGGCGGCGGCGCGGATGCGCGGTTCGTAGAAGGATTTCCATGCCGCCTTCGGCCACATGAAGGTCTTGTAGTAGAAGCCGGCCGAAAACAGCGGCGAGGCAAGATCGTTGACCGCGCCCACATCCACGGCAAGCGACGGCCAGCGGTTCTGCGACACCGCCGTCAGCCCGTCATAAAGCTCCTGCACCGTGGCGCGCACATTGGGCGTCTTGCGCGAGGCATCGCGGTGGATGCCGACCAGCGCATTGGGTTCCTCCGCGCCGGCCGAAAGGATGCCGCGCGGCCGGTGATACTTGAACGAGCGGCCGACCAGATGAACGCCGTTGGCCAGCAGCGCCGAAGCCAGCGTGTCGCCGACCACGCCGCTGTAGTTCTTGCCGTCGAAGGTGAAGCGCGCGGTCCTCGCCTGCGCGAGACGACCCTTGCCGGGAAGGCGGAAGGATTCGGCCATGGTCAATGCGTCCCCTCGGACAGATGGCGGCACGGTGCGAAGCTCCTCACTTGGCCGCTCCCGGCAGCTTCTTCGGCTTCGGCTCGCCCGCCTTGTAGGTCATGATGAAACGGTCGCTCACCGAATCGCGCACCGCGTTGAAGAAGCGCGCGCAGCCATGCATATGGCGCCAGCGCTCGTAGACGGTGCCGCGCGTGTTGGAGCGGATGAAGAAATAGGCCTCGAACGCCTCGTCGCTGATCGAGGCGATGTCGGCCGGGCGCGCTATATGCGCCTCGCCGGCATGCCGGAACTCGATCTCCGGGCGTTCTTCCTCGCAATAGGGGCAGCGGATAAGGAGCATGGTCTTCTTTCTTCAAATCCGGTTTTTCGCGGCGGCCGTCGCGGGATCGCCGGTATTGGGAACGCCGGCCGGTTCGATAAGGAGGATATGCGTTTCCTCCTCGGCCACCGGACAATGCTCGACGCCCTTGGGAACGACGTAGAGCTCACCCGGCCCGAGCGTGACGTCGCCATCCCTGAGGCGAATGCGCAGCCGGCCTTTCAGGACGAGAAAGAAATCGTCGGTATCGGGGTGGGAATGCCAGTTGAACTCGCCCAGAACCTTCACGACCATGACGTCGTGGCCGTTGAAGTCGGCAACGATCTTGGGCGACCACCGCTCGGAGAACAGCGAAAGCTTTTCGGCGAGATTGACTGTCTGACTGGTCATTCCACGCCCCTCAGTGCGCCACGGCGGCGGCCGCCGCCTCGTCGATCAGCCGGCCGGTGCGGAACCGCTCCAGCGTGAACGGGGCGTTGATCGGGTGCGGCTCGTCGCGGGCGATGGTGTGCGCAAAGACATGCGCCGAGCCCGGCGTCGCCTTGAAGCCGCCGGTGCCCCAGCCGCAATTGACGTAGAGCCCCTTGACCGGCGTTTTGGCGAGGATCGGCGAGCGGTCGGGCGTCACGTCGACGATGCCGCCCCAGGAGCGCAGCATCTTCATGCGGGTGAACACCGGGAACATCTCGCAGATGGCGTCCAGCGTATGTTCGAGGATATGCAGGCCTCCGGCCTGCGAATAGGAGGTGTACTGGTCGGTGCCGGCGCCGATCACCAGCTCGCCCTTGTCCGACTGCGAGATGTAGGCGTGCACCGTGTTGGACATGATCACGCAGGGCACCACCGGCTTGACCGGCTCCGACACCAGCGCCTGCAAGGGATAGCTTTCCAGCGGCATGCGCACATCGGCCATGTTCATCACCACCGACGTGTTGCCGGCCGCCACCACGCCGATCTTCTTGGCACCGATGAAGCCGCGCGCGGTCTCCACGCCGGTAACGGCGCCGTTCGGCCCGCGCCGGATGCCGGTGACCTCGCAATTCTGGATGATGTGGACGCCGCGCGCGGAAGCGCCGCGCGCATAGCCCCACGCCACCGCATCGTGGCGCGCGGTGCCGCCACGCCTTTGCAGCGATGCGCCCATCACCGGATAGCGCGCATCGCGCGAGATGTTGAGCGGCGGGCAATACTCCTTCGCCTGCTCGGGCGTCAGCCACTCATTGTCGATGCCGTTCAGCCGGTTGGCATGGACATGGCGCTTCAGCACCTGCACGTCATGGACGTTGTGGGCCAGCATCATCACGCCGCGCGCCGAATACATGACGTTGTAGTTGAGGTCCTGCGACAGCCCGTCCCACAGCTTCAGCGCGTGGTCGTAGATGCCGGCCGATTCGTCATAGAGGTAGTTGGAGCGGATGATGGTGGTGTTGCGGCCGGTGTTGCCGCCGCCCAGCCACCCCTTCTCCAGCACCGCCACATTGGTGATGCCGTGTTCCTTGGCGAGGTAATAGGCGGTGCCTAGCCCATGGCCGCCGGCACCGACGATGACGACATCGTACTCGGCCTTCGGCTCCGGCGACGTCCACTGCGCCTCCCATCCCTTGTGACCGCGCATGGCTTCCCGCGCGATGGCGAACACCGAGTATTTCTTCACTTTTCCACGCCTCGCGATGAGCAGCGACATCCCCAATGCCGATGCCATCACTATCACTACCCAAACCGCCCTGCCACCCCATGCGCTGTTTGCGACGACAGGTGCCGCTTTGCGCAAGCCGGAAAGGCCGCGACGCGAGGGGCAGGTATCGGGTGGCTCCGGCACTGGCGATTTGGCACCTCTCCCGTCGAAGCCGGATTTGGCCGGCATCCACGCAGGAAAGGGAAAACCATGTTCTCGCTCGTCAACAAGGTCGCCATCGTTACCGGAGCCAGTTCCGGCATCGGCCGCGCCGCGGCCAGGCTGTTCGCCGAACAGGGCGCGGCCGTCGTCATCGGAGCGCGACGCAAACCGGAACTCGACGCCCTCGCAAGCGATATCGGGCAAAGCGGCGGCCAGGCCGTCGCCCTTGCCGGGAACGTCAATGACGAAGCCTATGCCAGGGCGCTGGTGGAGATGGCGTGCGACAGCTTCGGCGGCCTCGACATCGCCTTCAACAATGCCGGCACCACAGGCTCCATGGGCCCCATTCCGGACATGACGCAAGCCGCATGGCGCGAGACGCTCAACACCAATCTCACCAGCGCCTTCTTCGCCGCCAAACACCAGATACCGGCGATGCTCGACCGCGGCGGCGGCTCGCTCATCTTCACCGCCAGTTTCGTCGGCGTCACCGCCGGCATGCCGGGCATGGCCGCCTATGCCGCGGCCAAGGCCGGGCTCGTGGGCCTGACCAAGGCGCTGGCGGCCGAATACGGGCCCGGCGGCCTGCGGGTCAACGCCCTGCTCCCCGGCGGCACCGATACCCCCATGGCCACCGCCTCGACCGAAGAGGAATGGGCCTTCATACGCGGGCTGCATGCCTTGAAACGCGTCGCACGGCCGGATGAGATCGCCCGCTCCGCGCTCTTCCTCGCCTCGGAAGCGTCGAGCTTCACCACCGGCACGGCTTTGCTGGCCGATGGCGGCGTCTCCATCAACCGCACCTGAGACCCGGCCTCATCCCACCTGTGGGTATCGCGCCGCCCCAGCTTCGCAAGCCGGGCGGCGTAGTGCTAAAGGCTTTCATCATTCGTCTACGCAATCCCGAGCGCAAAACCGCAGCGCACTTTTGCTGGAATTGCTCTAAGGAGCTGCAATGAGAGTCGACATTGACATGGGAACGGCCTCCCCCGGGAAGCCGGCCATGATCGATCTTGAGGAACTGCTGGCCACCCGACTGCTCGTGCAGGGCAATTCGGGCTCGGGCAAGTCGCATCTTCTGCGCCGCCTGCTGGAGCAGAGCGCACCCTGGGTGCAGCAATGCATCATCGATCCGGAAGGCGATTTCGTCACCCTGGCCGACAAGTTCGGCCATGTCGTCGTCGACGCCCAGCGCACCGAGGCAGAGCTGACCCGCATCGCCGGGCGCATCCGCCAGCATCGCGTCTCCGCCGTTCTCAATCTGGAAGGGCTGGACGTCGACCAGCAGATGCGCGCCGCGGCTGCCTTCCTCGGCGGCATGTTCGATGCCGAGCGCGAGCACTGGTATCCGGTTCTGGTGGTGGTCGACGAAGCCCAGCTCTTTGCACCCGCCGCAGCCGGCGAGGTCTCCGACGAGGCGCGCCGCCTCTCGCTCGCCGCCATGACCAATCTCATGTGCCGGGGCCGCAAGCGCGGTCTGGCCGGCGTCATCGCCACCCAGCGGCTGGCCAAGCTCGCCAAGAACGTCGCGGCGGAAGCCTCCAACTTCCTCATGGGCCGCACCTTCCTCGACATCGACATGGCCCGCGCCGCCGATCTCCTGGGCATGGAGAAGCGCCAGGCCGAGATGTTCCGCGACCTTGCGCGCGGCTGCTTCGTGGCGCTGGGGCCGGCCATGTCGCGCCGCCCGCTGCCGATCACCATCGGAAATGTCGAGACCTCGGCGCGCTCGGTCAGCCCCAGGCTGATGCCCCTGCCGGAAACGCCGCAGGACGCCCGCGACCTCGTCTTCACGCCGGGCCCGGAAGAAGCCCGCATGCCGGTGCGCAAGCCGGCTCCCCAGCCCATCCCCACCGCCGACCTGATGGCCCAGCTCGCCCGCCCGCAACCGGCGCCCATGCCACCGCCGGTCGAGCCGATGTTCCCCGAAATCGACGAGGCCGAGCGCGAAGCCGGGATCGATGCGGTGCTGAGGGAGATTCTGGAAGACCCCGACGCTGGCTTCCGCACCGACGCCGTTCTCTACCAGGATTTCCTGGTGCGCTGCCGCATCCGCCGCGTGGCCGGCGAGCCGCTGCAACTGGCCGCCTTCCGCCGCCGGCTGGCCGTCGCCCGCGCCGGCGTCGACCGCAAGACGGCAGGCGGCGAGGCATGGCCCCTCGCCCTCCAGCTTTCCGAAAACCTGCCCGACGATGTGCAGGGCGTGTTCCTGATGGTGGCGCAGGCGGCCGTCACCGGCGCGCCCTGCCCGCCCGACGCCACGCTGGCGCGCGCCTACGGCACCCATTCGGCACGCCGCGCCCGCCGCCTGCTGACCTATTTCGAGGAACGCGACCTCGTCGTGGTCCGCACCGATTTCCACAACAACCGGGTCGTGGCCTTCCCCGATCTCGGCTGCGAGACGGCACCGGGCGATCCGAACGCGCCCGACGAGGCCGCACCTTCGGCTGACGCCGCCGAATAGATGCGCAAACACCCGCAAAGCCACGGCAGATCGCGATTTCTTGTATGGACAAGGAACCCCCGTTCTGCTACTAGCCGCCGCAAATTCGTGGCGGAGTCCGTCACGGAGGCTGGCGGCTATGGCCGTTCGCTTGATGGATTCTAACCCGAGAGACAGGAACGCCCGTGCAGGTACTCGTCCGCGACAACAATGTTGATCAGGCGCTTCGCGCCCTCAAGAAGAAAATGCAGCGCGAAGGCATCTTCCGTGAAATGAAGATGCGCGGTCACTACGAGAAGCCGTCCGAGAAGAAGGCCCGCGAGAAGGCGGAAGCTGTGCGCCGCGCGCGCAAGCTGGCCCGCAAGCGCGCCCAGCGCGAAGGCCTCCTCCCCGGCGCCGCGCGTCCGGCCCCGGCAGCCCGCGCCGCGCGCTGATCCGGTCTGTTTTTCGCCCTTTTCGAGGGTTATCGAGGTGGCGCGATTCCGGTCGCGGCCACCTTTTGTATTTGAGCGGGTTTTTTGGCCGGGACACGACGCAAGCGGCGGGCTAGGGTCAGCAGGACAAAGCGAGGACAAGACAGCGATGGGAGCATTGAGCGAACGGCGCGCCGCCCGTTACGGATTTTCCACGGCCGCCATTCTTTTGGGCGGGTTGGTGCTGGCGTCCTGCCAGTCCGGTCCCGCCGTGGACCTGGCCAATGTCGATGTCGCGCAGGCTTCCACCGAGAACATTTCCTCGCTGACGCAGGTGGTGAGCGCCAATCCGCAGGATCCCGAGGCCTATAATGTGCGGGGCTCCGCCTATGGCCGCGGCGGCCGCTACCAGCAGGCGCTCAAGGATTTCGACACCGCCATCTCGCTCAACCCGAATTTCTATCAGGCCTACGCCAACCGCGCGCTGATCTACCGCTTCATGGGCGATCAGAACAAGGCGATGGCCGACTACAACCGCGCCCTCCAGATCAATCCGAGCTACGACGCCGCCTATATCGGCCGCGGCAATGTCTACCGGCAGGCCGGCCGCACGCAGGAGGCCTTCAACGACTTCCAGAAGGCGATCCAACTCGACACCACGGATGCGCGCGCCTACCACAATCGCGGCCTGATCTATCAGGGCCAGGGCCAGCATGCCTATGCGATCGAGGACTTCTCGACCGCCATCTCGCTGGCGCCCGATGCCTCCGAGCCCTACAACGGCCGCGGCCTCTCCTATCTGGCCATGAAGCAGGAGGACAACGCCTTCGCCGACTTCAACATGGCCATCAAGCTCGATGCCAAGAACGCCGAGGCCTGGACCAACCAGGCGCTGATTTACGAGCAGCGCGGCGAAAAGGCGAAGGCGGCCAAGTCCTACCGCGAGGCGGTGCGCCTCAAGCCGACCTATCAGCCGGCCAAGGACGGTCTCTCCCGCACCCAGTAGGCGACTTCCTTCGCCTCACCATGCGTAAACCGGGCCGCAGCCGATCGACACGGCTGCGCCATGATCGCGCCACGGTTCGACGCAACGTATGAAGCTCCCAAGCGTTGACCGGCATGGCGATTGCGCCACTGACCGATCAGGATTCCAGGAGTTCTCCCATGATCAAGAAACTTGTCGCCGCTGCCGCCCTCGGCCTCTTGTCCCTGACGGCCGCCGCCAATGCGACCGGCCAGTTCGAGCTTGGCGTGCTCGATTGCAAGATCGATGGCGGCACCGGTTACCTCATCACCTCCAACAAGGGACTGGCCTGCACCTTCAAGCCGTCCGACGGTCGCGCGGCGGAATATTACAGCGGCATCATCTCCAAGCTGGGGGTGGACCTCGGCAAGACCCATCAGGGCAGCCTCACCTGGGCCGTCCTGGCCGCCACCCGCGACTATGACAGCGGCAAGCTGGCCGGCAATTATTTCGGCGTCAATGCCGAGGCCAGCGTCATCACGGGCGGCGGCGCCAACCTGCTGCTCGGCGGCTTCCAGCGTTCCTATGCGTTGCAGCCGCTCAGCGCCCAGGCGCAGACCGGCCTCAACCTCGCCGTCGCGGTGCAGTCGCTCGAGCTGGTGCATTCGCTGAAGTAAGTCCGGCAAACAGCCAGAGCTGAAAAAAGGGCGGACCCGGCTCCGCCCTTTTTTTCTTACACTTCGGCCGCCTTCAGCCGGTCGGCGACCAGCGCCGCCAGCCGGGCGGCCACCTCGTCCTTGGTCAGTTCCGGCCATTCCTCGGCGCCCGTCTTCGAGACGATGCGCACCCGGTTGCGGTCGCCGCCCATCACCCCGCCCGGACCGATGCCGCTGTCATGCGACACGTCGTTGGCGACGATCAGGTCCGCGCCCTTCCTGTCCAGCTTGGCCCGGGCATTCTTCAGCACCTCCTGCGTCTCTGCCGCGAAGCCGACGACAAGGAAAGGCCGCCGCGCATGATGGCCGATGCCGGCAAGAATATCCGGGTTTTCCACCATCTGCAGGGCCGGCGGTCCCTTGCCCGCCACCTTCTTGATCTTCTCGCCGGCGGCATCGGCGGTGCGCCAGTCGGCCACGGCGGCGACGAAGATGGCGGCATCCGCCGGCAGCAGGCTTTCCACCGCATCGCGCATCTGCCGCGCGCTTTCGACATGGGTGGTGGCGACACCGGCAGGATCGGGGATCGTCACCGGGCCGGAAACAAGCTGCACGTCGGCCCCCAGTCGGGCAAGGGCCGCGGCAATGGCATGGCCCTGCTTGCCGGACGAGCGGTTGGCGATGTAGCGCACCGGGTCGATCGGCTCATGGGTGGGGCCGGACGTGACGATGATGCGCCGGCGCGCGAGCGGCCTGGCGGCCGGGCTTAGCAAGCCTTCGATTGCGGCGACGATCTCCAACGGTTCGGCCATGCGCCCCTCGCCCGCCTCGCCGCTTTCGGCCATCTCGCCCCGCATCGGCCCGACGAAGGCGACGCCATCCTTCGCCAGCGTCTCACGGTTGCGGCGCGTGGCCGGATGCGCCCACATCCTGGGGTTCATGGCAGGCGCAATGAGCACGGGCTTGTCCGTTGCCAGAAGCACCGCCGAGGCCAGATCGTTGGCAAGGCCGTTGGCCAGCTTGGCCATGAGGTCGGCGGTGGCCGGCGCCACCACGACGAGGTCGGCCTCGCGCGCCAGGCGGATGTGGCCGACATCCTGCTCGTCCTGCCGGTCGAACAGGTCGGTGAACACATGGTCGGCGGCCAGCGCGCCCACCGCCAGCGGCGTGATGAACTGCTGCGCCGCCTGCGTCATCACCGGGCGCACGGCGGCGCCCCGCTCACGCAGGCGCCGGATGAGGTCGAGCGTCTTGTAGGCGGCGATACCGCCGCCGATGATGAGCAGGATGCGCTTGCCGGAAAGGGTCATGCCGGGGGAACGCCCCAAGGATTGATGACGTGGATACCGCAGCCCTCGAAATCGACGACATTGCGCGTGGCAACGGCAAAGTTGTGGGACGCCGCAATAGCGGCGATCTGGCCATCCAGTTCCTTCACCGGCTTGCCTGCCTTACGCCGTCGCGCGGATAACCTGGCATAGGGAAGGGCATCCTGATCTCCAAAGGCAAGGATCGGGGTTTTCATCCGTTCCATGAGGAAAATGTGGAGTGCCTCCGCCAAGGCCTCCTTGCGTCTTCCATCCGGCAAAAGTGCAAGCCCGTACAACAACTCCGCCTTGGTTATGGACGTGATGTAAATGTCTTCGATAGGCTGGCGCCGCAACCATGCGGCCACCTTGGCGTCCACAGAGGGCTTCATTGCCTCGGATACGACATTGGTATCGATGACGATCATTCCCAATCCTTGAAAGGGGGATCGCGCTCTGCAAAGCCGCGGGCCGGGACTTCCAGTTCAAAGCCACCATGTGGCTCGACCAGATCACGGATCGCGTCATACAGATTATCGAACTGGGCGAGTTGTTCGGTTCGCCGAGCCTCACGACGCAGAATGGTGCGCACCTCTTCCTCAAGCGACACGCCGTGCCGGGCCGCCTTCAATCTGAGCTGCTGCTTCGTCTCATCATCTACATTTCGAACCGTGAGCGTCGCCATGGAAGCCTCCCGTCACGCCGCAAATGTAGGCACTGCTAGCAATGCAGTCAATCCAGCCGCTCAGACGAGCTCCCACGCTATATAGAGCAGCGTCAGCGCAATCACCCAAAGCGCCAGCCGGCCGGAACGGGTATGGCGGGCCTCGGCCTTGCCGATGGCGTGCGCGGTCGCCTCGTCGAAGCGCAGCCCGTGCTCGGCCATGTGGTCGAGTTCGCGCGACAGGCGTTCCGTGCGCTGCGCCATCTCGGGCATGTGCCGCGCCAGCGCCGTCAGCGCATGCAGCCCCTCGCGCGCGTCGGCCAGCATGCCGCGCGGGCCGAGATTGTCGCGGATCCAGCCGCCGACCACCGGTTCCGACGTCTTCCACATGTTGAAGGCCGGATCGAGCGTGCGCGCCACGCCCTCCACCACCACCATGGTCTTTTGCAGCAGGATCAGTTCCGGCCGCGTCTGCATGTCGAACAGTTCTGTCACCTCGAACAAAAGGGTGAGCAGCTTGGCCATGGAGATGGTCTCGGCCGGCTGGCCGTGGATCGGCTCGCCGATGGCGCGGATCGCCTGCGCGAAGGCGGCGACATCGTGCTTCGCCGGCACGTAGCCGGCCTCGAAATGCACCTCCGCCACCCGCAGATAGTCGCGGGTGATGAAGCCGTAGAGGATTTCGGCGAGGAAGCGGCGCTCCTTCTTGCCGAGCCGCCCGGCGATGCCGAGGTCGACGGCGACGATGGTGCCGTCCGCCTCCACGAACAGATTGCCCGGATGCATGTCGGCATGGAAGAAGCCGTCGCGCAGCGTATGGCGCAGGAAGGACTGGATCAGGTTGGCGGCGATCGCCTTGAGATCGTGGCCGGAGGCGGCGAGCGCGGCGACATCGTTCATCTTGATGCCGTCGACCCACTCCATGGTCAGCACATCGCGGCCCGTGCGCTCCCAGTCCACCGCCGGAACGCGGAAACCGGGATCTTCCCCGGTGTTCTCGCCAAGTTCGGAAAGGGCGGCGCCTTCCAGCCGCAAATCCATCTCGATGCGCGTGGTCTGGGCCAGCGTCTCGGTCACCTCGACCGGCCGCAGCCGGCGGCTGGAGGGGATGTAGCGTTCCTGCAGGCGCGCGGCGAGGAAGTAGCTTTCAAGGTCCTGCAGGAAGCGACGGCGCACGCCGGGGCGGATGACCTTGACCGCCACCTTGCGGCGGCCTTCGGGATAGTCGACCTCGGCCGGATGCACCTGGGCGATGGAAGCCGCCGCCACCGCATCGCCGAAACCGTGGTAAAGCTCCCCGACCGACCGCCCCAGCGACGCCTCGACCGCAGCCTCGGCCTCGGCCTTGGGGAAGGTCTGCATCTTGTCCTGCAACAGGGCGAGGTCGAGGGCGATGTCGTTGCCGACGACATCGGGGCGCGTGGCCAGGAACTGGCCGAGCTTGACATAGGAGGGCCCGAGCCGCGCCACCGCATGCGCCAGCCGGTCGGTGCGCCCCTGCCGCAGTGCGCGGCGGCGCGTGAACATGGTGGCCACCTGCCAGCCGAACTTCGGCAGGCCCGAAAGCTGGTCGCCCGGAAAGGCCGCGACCACGCCCTCGCGCACCAGCACCCAGCCGGCCCTGACGAGCCGGAACGCCGCCCCTGCACTGCTCATGAGGCCTGTCCCGTCAAAGCTTCCAGCCCGAATGCAGCGCCGCTATGCCGCCGGAATAATTGCGGAAGCTCACCCGCTCGAAGCCGGCGTGCCGGATCATCTCGGCGAAATTGTTCTGGTCGGGGAACTTGCGGATCGATTCCACGAGGTAGGAATAGGGCTCGCCGTCGCCGGTCACCATCTTGCCGATCCGGGGAATGGCGTTGAACGACCACGCCTCGTAGAAACGGTCGAGCCCCGGCAGGTCGACATCGGAGAATTCGAGGCACAAGAGGCGCCCGCCCGGCTTCAGCACCCGGAAAGCCTCGGAAAGGGCGACATCGATGCGCGGCACGTTGCGGATGCCGAAGGCGATCGTATAGGCGTCGAACGTGGCGTCGGCGAAAGGCAGTTCCTCGGCATTGGCCTCGACGAAATCGAGATGCGGGGCCAGCCCGTTCTTTTCGGCGCGCTCGCGCCCGACCTGCAGCATCGAGCCGTTGATGTCGAGCACCGTGGCATGGGCGTTGCGCCGGCTGGCCTCGACAATGCGGAAAGCGATGTCGCCGGTGCCGCCGGCCACGTCCAGCACCTTCCAGCCGGGCCGCTTCGGCGGGTTCAGCCAGGCGACCATGGCATCCTTCCACAGCCGGTGCATGCCCGCCGACATCAGGTCGTTCATCAGGTCGTAGCGGTTGGCAACCTTGTGGAACACCTCGTTGACCAGCGGCTGCTTCTCGCCGGTGCCGACCTGCCGGAAGCCGTAGGAGGTTTCCATGCCGCCGTGGGCGGTGGTTCTTTCAACTGACATGATCATGATCCGCCTTGAATGCGGGCGGACCATACAGGAACCGATTTCGCCGCGCCATGGCCTTGGCCCCCGATTTGACCGGTGAATGGTCGCAGGGTCCCTGTGGACTTTGGCGCCCGCAGCCTGCATAGGCCTTTTCTAATTTCCTTCCACCCTTCACTATTCAGTACGAATTGGCGCAATTCCAGAGCGGGACGACTTTCCGTCCGGAATTGTCAGGCAAGCAACGAGCCGGAGAAGACCATGCAGGGCGTCACCGTCGTCGATCATCCGCTGGTCCAGCACAAGCTGACCATCATGCGTGACAAGAACACTTCGACGGCGGGATTTCGCCGCCTGCTGCGGGAAATCTCCCTGCTGCTCGGCTACGAGGTGACCCGCAATCTGGAACTCACCACCACCACCATCGAAACCCCGATCGAGACGATGGAGGCCCCGGTTCTCGAGGGCAAGAAGCTGGTCTTCGCCTCGGTGCTGCGCGCCGGCAACGGCCTGCTGGAAGGCCTGCTCGACCTCGTGCCGGCGGCGCGCGTCGCCCATATCGGGCTCTATCGCGACCACGACACGCTCGAGGCCATCGAATATTTCTTCAAGGCGCCGGGCGATCTCGGCGACCGGCTGGTGATCGTGGTGGACCCCATGCTGGCCACCGCCAACTCGGCCATCGCCGCGGTCGACAAGCTGAAGGCGCGCGGCGCCACCAATCTGCGCTTCCTGTGCCTGCTGGCCGCGCCCGAAGGCATCGAGCGCTTCACCGCCGCCCATCCCGACGTTCCGATCTACACCGCCTCGATCGACCGGCAATTGAACGAAAAGGGCTATATACTGCCCGGCCTCGGCGATGCGGGCGACCGCATGTACGGGACGAAATAAGCGGCAACGCACAACCGGAAACGCGACCGATGACGACCGAGGCGGAAAGGCTGGTCACGCTGGAAATGCGTGCGGCCGAACAGGAAAAGACTATCGAGGAACTGTCGGGCCAGATCGCCGAACAGTGGAAGGTGATCGACCGCCTTCAAAAAAGGCTCGATGCGCTGACTACGCGGTTTCTGGAACTGGAGGAACAGGCGTCGCCCGAAATACAGGTGACCAAGCCGCCGCATTGGTGAGCGGCTGGCGATCAGGCGAAAGAGAGCTTTCGGACTGCCTGAACCACTTCGCGTCATCAACTCTGATGGTTTTGATTGTCTCTGAGCCTTGCGTTGAGGGTTATGATGATCTTTCGCATGGTCGCTGCGATTGCGAGGATCG
>NZ_JBEPML010000004.1:0-348677 GCF_040545735.1 Aquamicrobium terrae | reverse complement strand
GCATTTCTAACTTGCCGCGCCCTGCCTTCCCAAGCGTGGGAGGCGACATTTCTATTTTGCACAACCCGCGACATTTCTACATCGCCGCCACATGACATGTAGCGGCCATTTAGTAATGCGACAGTTGGGCCAGTTAGAGATGCGCCCCCTTTCACGCTCTATCAGCTAGATAAAGCCGATCCAGCGACCGGCGACGATCGCGGATATCCAGATCAGGATCGACAATGCCGCCCCGATCCTGGTCGGCACAGGGGCCTCGTTACTGTCTAATGCGACACGCCATCCCGGGCTCGCATGAAGCGCCAAGGCATTGGCGATGCCGGCAACGAGCAGACCGAGTTTTGTCAGAAAGGCTGGGTTGGCCGCATATTCGACGGCGTCGACCGAGAAGATGATGAACCCTGTGACAATCGAAAATACGACGCCGACCATCGCCGAGCGGGCCAGGAACGGCCCCAGGACGGACAGCCGGGGCTCACGAAACAGACCGAGGATGCGCAGGTCGAGCAAAATTATCGAGCCGGCCAGCACGCCGATCGAGAGTATATGGGCAGCATTGGCGAAAATATAGAGCGTTGGCCTGGTGATCAGTGCCCGAGCCAACGCTGTCTCGGACAACCACTCCAGCACGGTCGAGCCTACCGGTTTTCGATCAGTTGCGGATAGAGATCGTAGTTCTGTCCGTCGATCGTTATTCTGACGGCCTTGATCACCAGTTTGCTTTCGTCAAGCGAGCGATGGCCAAGGATGACCACTTCATCGCCGATTTCCGCCTCGCCTTCCACAAAGCCTGCGCGCTGGGTCTGGTTGGGGTTGCCCAGTTCAACATCCCAAACCTTTCCGTCGATCTCCACGACGAGCGAGGGATGCGGTGGCGCAAAGGAAATCGACTGGATGGTGCCGGTCATTTCAATCTGTTCGTCCTCGGCCCAGGACCACCCATGGTGCGCTACAGCCGAGGTGGAGATTGCCAGAACCATCGCGGCGGCAAAGCCACCGATCAGCTTTCTCACGATCATGCTCGCCTCCTGATTGCTTTATACCGTATCTGATGAAGTATACCGGCTCCCGAAAGTTCCCCAATACAATTAATTGCGACACTCAGGATGGCTGGCATGGCCTCGCCGTCTGCTTTTGGCGAATGGGAAGCAGCGGTGGAGTGACATAGAGAGGCCCGACAGCCGTCATTCGACTGTTCGACATCTTGAATCGACACGTATTGGTGGTTTTCAGGTCGAGCGGTATTTTTGGGAAGCCATCCTTAAAAGAGAACCTTCAGCCGAAGGTCGCAATGCCCGTTTGCTGGCCGCCATGCAGCCGACATGTGAGGAAGGCGCGCGGCGTTGCCGCCGTTTTTATTTCAACGCGCGGCAGCCGATAGTCGCATCCATTCGGCGCAGCCATGCAGGGCGCTGGCATCGTCGCTCAGCAGATGGACGGGAAAGCGCTCCATCAGCCCGGCCATGCGGCCCTTGGCCCCGAAAGCCTGCCGGAAGGCCGGCCCGCTTTCCAACAGCGGCGCCAGCGCGCGCGTCACGCCGCCGGCGAGATAGACGCCGTCATAAGGCAGGTAGGCCAGCGCCAGGTCGCCGGCGAGGCGGCCGAGCAGGCGCAGGAACACATTTGCCGCGGCCAGGCAGCGGTCGTCGCTGTGCGCCACGGCACATCTTGAAATGTCGGCTCCAGCATCGAATCGCGGCTCGACGCCCTCGCGGGCGCATTGCCACCTGTAGATCGAAACCAGGCCGTTGCCGGAAAGGGCGCGCTCCACCGAGGCGCGGCCGTTTATGCGCGACAGCGCCTCCTGCAACGAAAACTCTTCTGCGCCGGCCAGCGCCAGCGTCATGTGCCCGCATTCGGCGGCGACCACATGCGGCACGCCGTCGAAGAGCGAGGGACACCACGCGGCGGCGTTGAAGCCGGTGCCCGCCCCCAGAACCAGACGCGGCGCGCCCTTTGTCCCGCCATCGCCTTGTGCGAGACGGCGCGTGCGCAGCTTTTCGGCCTGCCCGAGGGAAAAGCCCAGCGCCTCGAAATCGTTGATGAACTCGACCCGTTCCGCCCTGCAACCTGTCAGCACCCTGCCCCGTTCAATGGTCCAGTCGCGATTGGTCAGCGTTGCGCCCTCGGCCGTCGTCACCGAGGCGAGCGCGATGCACACGGCATCGACCGATGCCTGCCCTGCCCGGGCCAGATAGGCGGCGGCCACGGCGTAGAAATCGGCGAAGTCGTCATTGCGGTAGATGGCGACGGTTTCGGTCAGAAGCAGGCCCTCGTGCACCAGGCCCATGCGCGTGTTGGTTCCTCCGACGTCACAGGCAAGAGCGATCATGATGCGGCGGCCACCTTGTGATGTGGAATGCTGGGCGGGATGAAGGGCTGGAACTGCGTTTCTGGCGGGAAGATAGCTGCGCCATACAAATTGTAAAGTTCAATTTGTATTTTGGTGTGCTATGGTTACGGTCGTGAGTCTGCCGCAAATGGCGGAAGCACCCGAGGAGGCGCGGATTGCGCCGTCGGAGTTCGAAATGTATCCCGTTACAGGCGCCGGGAAACCGGCGAATCGCCCGGGGAATTGACAAGTCGAGGCACAGCATTGCGAGCCGCACCCGCCAATGTCGTACTGACCGCCCTTCGCGAGCAGATCGCGCAGCTGGACGACGGTGCCCGGCTTCCCACCGTGCGCGAGCTGATGCGCGCCCATCGCGTCAGCCAGGCGACCGTGCAGGAGGCGCTAGGGGAACTCAGGCAGGCCGGGCTCCTGACCTCGCAGGTCGGGCGCGGCACCTATGTGGTGAAAAACGGCGCGCCGGTCATTCGCGCGCCCGTGGCGGAAGCGCCTGAGAGCGCGCCCGACGACCGGCTGGAGAGCCTGCTGATCCTGTCCAACGCCAGCCTCAACGAGCGCTGCATGCTGGTGCAGAACCATATTGTCGAGGAACTGTCGCGCTCGGGCAGCAAGGTCGTGCAGATCTCCTATCACAACACCGGCCATCTCCTGGACATCCTCACCTCGATCCCGCGTTTCGACGCCGCTATCCTGCAATCGCACTATGAGAGCATCCCGATCCGACTGCTCAGCCTGCTCCAGGGCAAGGCGCGGGCGCTGGTGGTTGACGGGCACACCGTTTCCGGTGTCGATATCGACCGCGTCGGCACCGACTGGGAGGACGCGCTGGACATGGCGCTGGAGCATCTGGCCGGCATGGGGCACCGCTCCGTGGCGCTTGTGTCGCTGGATTCTATGGCCCAGCCCATCCTTGCCGTGCGCCGGGCCTTCGAGCGCGCCGGACGCCGCAAGGCGCAATGGCAGGAGACGCGGACCATCATGCTGCGCGGCGTCCACAACCCGACCCATGCGGTGGGCGACGCGCTGAAGGAGGCGCTTTCGGGGCTTATGGACGGCAAGGGCCGCCTGCCCTTCAGCGCCATGGTCACGCTCGGCCTGTCCGATTCCTTCGGCATAAGGCGCTGCCTGGACGAGCTGGGCATAGGCCGTCCGCGCGATCTGGCCGTGTTCCTCCTCGGCCATCATGACGTGCCGAGCGAGCATTTCGGGGTCATGAGCATTGCCGGCAGTTCCTATCTGGAAGGCGCGAGGCGGCTGATCGAGACCATCCGCCGGCGGCTGGAAGCGCCGCAGGCCGCGCCGCAGATCGTTTATCTGGAATGCGCGCGGACCCTCCGCGAAAGCACCGCCGCGCCCGCTCCCTGACCGTCCGCCCCCCTGTAAAATCGCTCTGCCCGCGATTCCGTGCTTGCGCCGTCGGACATGTATGATACGCTACAATACATATTGAACTTGAACCGGCGGGCTGCGGCCATGCCGGGGCCGGACCGGCGCGGAGGAGGCGCGAGGGACGCATGATCGGTGAACGTCTGCCGGAAAGGCTGTCTCCGCTGGCTGCGCGCTTCGGCCTGCGCCCCTGGTACGGCGACATCCACAATCATTGCGGCATCTCCTACGGCCATGGCAGCCTGGAAGCCGCGTTGCGGCGGGCGCGCCGCCAGCTCGATTTCGTCTCCGTCACCGGCCATGCCTACTGGCCGGACATGCCGGTGGACGACGCTAGCGTCGCCCATATCGTCGATTTCCACGTCAAGGGCTTCGCCCGCCTCCAGAAGCTGTGGGCCGGCCATTTCGAGGAACTGGCGAGGGCCGACGAGCCGGGTGTCTTCACCGTCTTTCCCGGTTACGAGATCCATTCCTTCGCCCATGGCGACTACACGGTCGTCTATCGCGACATCGCCGGCCAGCCGCTGATCGAGGCGGAAACCCCGGCAGAACTGCATAGGTTGCTGCGCGCCGCCGTGGGCGACGGGGCCTTCGCCTTCCCGCACCATATCGGCTACCGGCTCGGCGCGCGCGGCGTGAACTGGGATTCGGTGGTCGCCGAGCTGTCGCCGGTCATGGAGATCGTCTCCATGCACGGCTGCTCCGAAACTTCGGTCATGGACCGACCCTTCCTGCATTCGATGGGTCCGAGCGACGGGTTCTCGACGGCCCGTCACGGCCTGTCGCGTGGCCACCGTTTCGGCTTCCTCGGCAACACCGACCATCACAGCGGCTATCCGGGCTCCTACGGCCATGGCCGTTCGGCCGTCTACGCGGCCGAGAACGACCGCGACGCCCTGTGGGAGGCCATCAACGGTCGCTGCACCAATGCGCTGACCGGCGACAGCAGCCATCTGTTCCTCGCCGTCGGCGATGCCGTGCAGGGCGCCACGGTGGCGGCGGGCGGCAATGCGGAGCTGGAGCTGGAAGCCGTCGGCGGCGGCTTCATCGATTGCATCGACGTCATCCGCAACGGGGATATCGTCGCCCGCGTCACGCCCGACCTCGCCCCCTCCCCGATCGAGGTCGCCAACGGCTCGATGGAGACGCTGCTGGTGCTGGAGCTCGGCTGGGGCGCGCGTGGCTCCTTCCACGACTGGACCGGCACGCTGGAACTGCTCGACGGCGAGATCCTGGGCGTGGAGCCGCGCCTGCGCGGTCCGGAGGTGGTGTCGCCGCTGGAGGGCGACGGCGATGGCGAGGACGAGGCCCGCGTCGAACTCGACGGCAGTCGCATTTCGTTTGCCCTGCGCGCCATGGCCAACCCGAACAATTCCACCGCCGCCACGCAGGCGATCGCCGCCCGCATCCGCATCCGGCCGGATTCGCGCGTCAGGCTGACGGTGGACGGGCAGGTGTTCGAGGCCAGCGCCGAGCGTCTTTTGCAGGGCGCGCTGTCGGGAAATCTGGGTCCCATCGACAGCCCCGCCTTCCGCCTGCACCCGCTGCCGCGCCCGCATCAGTGGCAGTGGCATGGCTCGATCGGCATCGAGCCGCTGCGGCGCGGCGAATGGCTCTATGCCCGCATGCGGCAGGCCAACGGGCAGTGGAACTGGGCGAGTCCGATTTTCTGCGAATGAGGGGGATCATGGCAAAGGCATCCAATAAAGAGAGGCCGGCCATTTTGCCCTTTGCATGACGGCCCGCAGACCGGGCCATAAATTGGTGGCGCAAATTGGGAGTATTTGAAGTGACCAGGAACATCCGCATTCCAAGACGAACCCTCCTCAAGGGGCTCGGCGCAGCCGGTCTGGGCGGCGCGCTGGCGCCGCTGTCGTGGCGGCCGCTCCATGCGGCCAGCGTGGCCCCCATCACCATCGTCATCAACCAGTCGCCGTGGTTCGACAGTTTCCGCAAGACCGTCGAGGCCTATGAGGCGGCAACGGGCAACAAGGTGGAGCTGGACGTCAACCCCTTCGCCGGCTCGCTGGAGAAGCAGCGCAATTCGGTGCGCTCCAGGGAAGGCCAGTACGACATCCTGATCATGAATTCTGGCTGGTTCACCGAAATGTATGCCGGCGGCTTCGTCGATGCCATCACCGACATCGACCCGGGCTTCCAGCTCGACCCGGACCTCTACACGCTCAACGACACCATCTATTACAATGCCCAGAAGAAGTCGCTGACCAGCGACGGCAAGCTGATGTCGATCCCGGTCTCGCCGCTGATCCCCATGCTCTACTATCGCGGCGACCTCTACGAGGAAGCCGGCCTCACCGTGCCGAAGACCTTCGACGAGCTGGAGGCCAACGCCAGGAAGCTGCACAACCCGCCCGGCATGTATGGCATCGTCCAGCGTGGCGCGCGCGGCCCGGCCACCGTCTCCTACGACTTCTATCCCTATCTCTACGGTTTTGGCGGCGGCATCTTCAAGAACCAGTCGGAAGGCGATTTCACCGTCACGCTGAACTCACCCGAAGGCCGCGCGGCACTCGACTACTATATCCGTCTGGCCAAGGAAGCCGGCCATCCCAAGACCGCCGCCAACGACCAGGCCAATGTCATCCAGGCCATGGTGACGGGTACCGCGGCCCATGTCATGATGGTGATCTCGGCGGTGTCGCAGATGGACGACCCGGACAAGTCGGCGGTCGTCGACAAGGTCGAATACGCCGTGCCGCCCTCCGCGCCCGGCCTGCCCACCGCGCCGGCGCTCGGCCACTGGCTGGCCGGCATTTCGCGCAACGTGCCGGACGAGCGCAAGCGCGCGGCGGTGGAGTTCCTGCGCTGGTTCCAGACCAAGGACGCGCAGCTCGAGACCGCCAGGGCCGGCGGCGTTCCGGTGAACGCCGCGGTCTACAAGGAGCCGATCGCAGAGGAGCGCCAGTATCGCTGGATGAAGCCGTTGGCGCAGGCGCTGCCGCACGCCGTCAATTCCTACCAGTTCCCCGAGGCCAGCGAGGTCATCGCGGTGCTGGAACTGGGCCTCAACCGCGCGATTGCCGGCGAGATCGGCAGCGTGGAGGCGCTGAACGGCATGGCCGGCGAGATCGAGAAGATCATGGCCGGCCACAATTACAGCACCGGGCAGTTGAGCCCCTTGCAGTAGCCCCGGAGGTGAACCGGTGACGACAAGCCAAGCCTCCGCGCGGGCGGCAACCCCGCCCGGCTCCGCCCGCAGCGCGGCCGGGCACGACGCCTCCGGGTGTGACGCCTCGGGTTATGACGCCTCTGGGCGAGGTGACCAGCGCCTGTGGCGCTGGATTACCTTCGCCCCGGCGCTGGCGATGATGGTGGCGCTCAGCGTGCTGCCCATCGCCAACCTTGTCGTGACCAGCTTCCAGAACATAACGTGGGCCGACGGGCAGGCGACGCGAAGCTGGGTGGGCCTTGCCCATTACAGGGCGCTGTTCTCCGACAATCTGTTCGCCGCCGGCCTTTCCAATACCGTCATCTTCGCGCTCGCCGCGGTGGCCGGCCAGATGGTGCTGGCCTTCGCCATGGCGCTGATGGTCTCGAAGATCGGGCGCGGACGCGTGCTCTACCGGGCCATCTTCATCCTGCCGCTGCTCATTCCCGGCATCGTCATCGGCGCGATCTGGAAGCTGATGCTGAATTTCGACTTCGGCCTCGTCAACAAGGCGCTCGGCCTGTTCGGCGTGATGCCGCATGACTGGCTGGGAAGCCCCGAGACCGCCCTGCTTTCGGTCATCGTGGTCGATATCTGGCACTGGACGCCGTTCTGCTTCCTGCTCTTCCTCGCCGGCCTGGAATCGCTGCCGCAGGATGTGTTCGAGGCGGCGAAGATGGACGGCGCGGGGCCGTGGCAGGAACTGGCTTATGTCACCCTGCCGCTGATGGTGCCGACCATCATTGTCACCTTCGCCTTCCGCCTCATCGTGGCGTTCAAGGTGTTCGACGAGGTCTATCTGCTCACCGGCGGCGGACCGGGCACCTCCACCGAGGTGCTGAGCTTCACGCTCTACCAGCGCTTTTTCACCGAGGACAAGGCCGGCTACGGCTCGGCCATGTCGGTGGCGATCATCTTTCTCGTCTCGATCCTGCTGGTCGTCGCCATATCGGCAAGACGCGGAACGGGGAGGCAGCCATGAGACGCCCCCTCCCCTCCTCGCTCATGCTGCATCTGGCGCTGGCGCTGTGCGCTCTGGTCGTCATAGCGCCCATCGTGTGGACCGTGGGCGCCGCCTTCCGCACGCAGATCTCGCTGCTCATGGGTCACATGACCTTCACGCCGATCTGGAACAATTTCAACGAGGTGCTGTGGTCGAAGACCTCGGACTTCCTGCTCAATTACCGCAATTCCATCATCGTGGGCGTGGCGAGCACCGTGCTGTGCGTGGTGGTGGCCACGCTCGCCGCCTTTTCGCTCAACCGGCTGAACTGGCCGGGCTGGGTGGTCCACATCTTCCTCGCCTGGACCATGATCTTCCACATGATCCCGCCGGTGGCGCTGGCCAGCGCCTGGTTCGCCATGGCGCGCACCGTGGGGCTTGAAAACACCTTCACCGGCCTCATACTGGCCCATGCCACGCTCAACCTGCCGATCGCCATCTGGCTGATGGCCGTGTTCATCCGCGAGGTGCCGAAGGAGCTGGAGGAAGCCGCCATCATGGACGGGGCCTCGACGCCGCGCGTGCTGTGGCATGTGGTGCTGCCGCTGATCACGCCGGGCCTCGCGGCCACCTCGATCCTCACCTTCATCTCGTCGTGGAACGAGTTCGCCGTGGCGCTGACCATGACCATGAAGCAGACGGCCACCGTGCCGGTGGCCATCGCCAAGTTCGCGCAGGACTACGAGATCCAGTACACGCAAATGGCGGCCAGCGCCGCGCTCGCCATGCTGCCGGCGCTGATCGTGCTTTTGATCGCGCAGCGCTATATCGTCAGCGGCCTGACGCAGGGCGCGGTGAAATAGGTCGGATCGCCATGAAAGCCGTCTTCATCCTGTTCGATTCGCTCAACCGCCATATGCTCGGCGCCTATGGCGGCGCGCGCGTGCCCACGCCCAATTTCGACCGGCTGGCGGCGCGTTCGGTCACGTTCGACCGCCACTATGTCGGCTCCCTGCCCTGCATGCCGGCGCGGCGTGACATGCTGACCGGGCGGCTGACCTTCCTGCACCGCAGCTGGGGGCCGCTGGAACCGTTCGACAACGCCTTCCCCGAAATACTCAGCCGGCAGAAAAAGACCTACAGCCATCTGGTCACCGACCATTTCCACTATTGGGAAGACGGCGGCGCGACCTATCACAACCGCTATGATTCCTACGAATTCGTGCGCGGGCAGGAAGGCGACCGCTGGAAGGCGATGGTCGCGCCGCATTGGGAGCGGCTGCGCGAGACCTATCACGCCCGCCAGTACAGCGAGGAGCCGCGCTCCTACCACCGCCAGAACATGGTCAACCGCGAGTTCATCAGGCAGGAGAAGGATTTTCCTTCGGTGCGCTGCTTCGCGGAAGGCTTCGAGTTCCTCGACCGCAACCGCGACGCCGACAACTGGCTGTTGCAGATCGAGACCTTCGACCCGCACGAGCCCTTCACCGCGCCGGAACGCTTCAAGGCGCCCTTCGACACCGGCTGGAACGGGCCGATCCGCGACTGGCCGCGCTATGGCCGCGTCGATGAATTGCCGGCCGAATGCGAAGAGCTGCGGGCCAATTATTATGCCGTCGTGTCGATGTGCGACCATCTGCTGGGCCAACTGCTCGACTATTTCGACGAACACGACCTGTGGAAGGACACCGCGCTGGTCGTCACCTCCGATCACGGCTTCCTGCTCGGCGAGCATGATTTCTGGGCCAAGAACCGCATGAACCTCTATGAGGAGGTGGCGCACATCCCGCTGTTCCTGCACGACCCGCGCCATCCCGGCCGTGCCGGGCAGCGCTCGGGCGCGCTCACCCAGACGATCGACATCGCGGCCACCTTCCTCGACCTGTTCGGAGCCGAGCCGCCGCCGGAGAACGAGGGCTTTTCGCTGGCCGGCATGGCCGATGGAACCGAGCGCCGCAAGGGCGCGCTGTTCGGCTATTTCGGCGGCGCGGTGAACGTCACCGACGGCCGCCATACCTATCACCGCTTCCCGGAGGACCTGTCGAAGCAGGCGCTCTACCAGTACACGCTGGTGCCCACTCACATCTTCTCGCCCTTCACGCCGCAGGAGCTGGCCGACATCGAGCTTGCGCCACCCTTTTCCTTCACCAAGGGGGCGTCGCTGCTCAAGGTGCCGGTCATCGACCGCTCGCCCATGTACAACAATTACGGGCCGGGCAGCCTGCTGGAATCCGAGACCCGGCTCTACGACCTCGCCGCCGATCCGGGGCAGGACCGCCCGCTTGACGATCCGGCGCTGGAAACGCGCATGGTGGCGCTGATGGCGGAACTGATGCGGGCCAACGGCGCGCCGTCGGAAGCCTTCACGCGCCTTGCGCTCGACAAGGGCGTCGGTCCGTCATGAACATCGCGGCCACCACCGGGTTCGAGGCGGCGCGGCTGCGGTCCCTGACCGGCGATCTCGCACAGATCGCTTCAGTGCGGCGCATCGCGCTCGACGACGGGCCCGGGCACGGGGCCCGGATGCTCGCCTTCTCCACCGGCGGCGGGCTCGACTTCTGGGTGGCGGCGGACCGGCCGCTCGACATTGCCACCCTCTCCTGGCGCGGCGTACAGCTCGGCTGGCAAAGCCCGGCCGGCCCCGGCGCGCGCCCCGCGAGCGCAGGCGCCGATGGCGGCCGCAGCTTTGACCGCGCTTTCGGCGGATTCCTGGTGACCTGCGGGCTGGAGCATATCCGCCAGCCGGCGGACGGGCACCCGCTGCACGGCTCCCTGCCCTACTCGCCCGCCCGGCTGCGCGCCTATGGCGAGGACTGGGAGGCCGCCGAGCCGATGCTCTATTGCGAGGGCGATGTGGTGCAATGGCGCAATGGTGCGGACGCCTATCTCCTGAAGCGCCGCATCGAGGCGCCCATCGGCGGCGCCGGCCTGCGCATCCTCGACCGCATCGAGAATATCGGCCCCGAGCCGCTGCCGCTCTGCCTGCTCTATCATTTCAACCTCGGTTATCCCGCCGTCGCGCCGGGAACGGTGCTCGAACTCGATGGCGAACGGCTTCTGGGGCCACTTGCCATGCCGGAAGAAGAAGGCCCGGTGCCTGCCAGTCTGCACCTGCTGCAAGCCGGAGCGGTGGCCGAATGCCGGGTGCGTGGGGGCGGCACGCAGGTGCGTTTTCGGTGGCGTTCGGACTGCTTGCCCTACCTTCAGCTTTGGCGGGACCTGCGGCCGCGCCGGGGCGTGTTTTCGGTGGAGCCCTGCACTGTCGGGCGCCGTGCGGACGGCTCCAATGCCGACGCGCCGCTGCTGGAGCCGGGAGAAACGGCGAATTTCGCGATTGAGGTCGGCATAGAGGCGACCGGTGAGGACAAACAAGGATAAGGCTCATGGCTGAGGTCAATCTGCGCGGCGTGCGCAAAGCCTATGGTGCGGTGGAGGTGTTGCGCGGCATCGACTCCGACGTTGAGGACGGCGAGTTCGTCGCGCTGGTGGGGCCGTCCGGCTGCGGCAAGTCCACGCTCCTGCGCATGATCGCCGGGCTGGAGGACATTTCGCAAGGCGAGATCCGCATCGACGGCCGCCTCGTCAACAATGTGCCGCCCAAGCAGCGCGACGTGGCCATGGTGTTCCAGAACTACGCGCTCTATCCGCACATGACCGTGGCCCGCAACATGGGCTTTTCGCTGAAGCTCGCCGGCAAGAAGCAGGCGGAGATCGACCAGCGCGTGGCTTATGCCGCCGGCATTCTCGATCTTGCCCATCTGCTCGATCGTTATCCGCGCCAGCTTTCGGGCGGCCAGCGCCAGCGCGTGGCCATGGGCCGCGCCATCGTGCGCGACCCGCAGGTGTTCCTGTTCGACGAGCCGCTGTCCAATCTCGACGCCAAGCTGCGCGTGCAGATGCGCGCCGAGATCAAGGCGCTGCACCAGCGCCTGCGCACCACCACCGTCTACGTCACCCACGACCAGGTGGAGGCCATGACCATGGCCGACAAGATCGTCGTCATGCGCGACGGCTCGGTCGAGCAGGCCGGCGCGCCGCTCGACCTCTACGACCGGCCGCAGAACATGTTCGTCGCCGGCTTTATCGGTTCTCCATCCATGAATTTCATCGAGGGGCGGATCAAAGACGGCGGGTTCAGCGCGGCTTGCGGAATTGTTGCGCCGGCTAACGGACCGGGTGTCGATACCGGGCGCGAAAATGTGGTGCTGGGCATCCGTCCGGAACATCTGCTGCTCGACCCCTCGGGCGTCGAGGCAACCGTCACCGTGATCGAGCAGACCGGCTCCGAGACCTTTCTGCTTCTCGATGTCGCCGGCCAGCGGATCACCTATCTCGGCCGCGACCGCATCGCCATCAGGCCGGGGGAGACGGTGCGTATCCTGCCCGACCCCGGCCGGCTGCACTTCTTCGACGGCGAAAGCGGCCGGCGGCTGGACGCGCGGGCCGATACCTCGTTGCCCCTCCCCTCCCCTGCCCCTTCGGCGGGGCGGGGCGGCTCGCCGCACAAGCCGCAGCCGGGCGAGGAGCCCGCGCCGCGCCGCAAAGCCGGTCTTGGCAGGGTAGCGGCGGGCATGCTCTTTGCTGTCGGCATCCGCAGCGACGGCTACCGGCCAGAGCTTCACTATATGCGCGGTTCCGGCCCCGCCTCGGCGCGCGCCCGCGCCGAGGCCGAAGCGCACTGAACCCCGCCTGGACGCACGCAGGAACGACATGACCGCACGACCCAACATCCTCTTCATCATGTCGGACGATCACGCCGCGCGCGCGATCTCCTGCTACGGGGCCGGGCTCAACAGCACACCCAATATCGACCGCATCGCCGGCGAAGGCATGCGCCTCGACCGCTGCTATGTCACCAACTCGATCTGCACGCCGAGCCGCGCCTCGATCCTCACCGGCACCTACAACCATGTGAACCGGGTCACCACGCTCGACACCTATATCGACAACCGCCTGCCGCATGTGGCGAAGCACCTGCGCCAAGCCGGCTACCAGACGGCCATGTTCGGCAAGTGGCATCTTGGCGAGGGCAAGGCGCATCAACCGACAGGCTTCGACGAATGGTCGGTGTTTCCGGGTCAGGGCGAGTATTTCGACCCGCTGATGATCGGGCCTGACGGTGCGGAGGTCGTTTCCGGCTACGCCAGTGATATCGTCACCGACAAGTGCATCGATTTCCTGAAGCGGCGCGATCCCGACCGGCCCTTCTTCATGATGTGCCATCACAAGGCCCCTCACCGGCCCTTCGAGCCCCATCCGCGTCACCGTCATCTCCACGCCGACGGCAAGCTGCCGGTGCCGGAGACCTTCGACGACGCCTATGACAACCGCGCCGCGGCGGCGGCGGCCGCGAAGATGCGCATCCGCCGCGACATGACCTACAGGGACCTCGGCCTTGCCCAGCCTGAAGGCGGCGCGGAGGTCGGCGAATTGCTGGTCGCCGGCCGCAGGGACCGCAAGATCCCCGATCTTTCGGCAGGCGGCGAACTGCGTCTGGTCGATGCGGCGACGGGTGAGACCCACGTCTTCACCGATCCGGCCGAGCTCGCCCTGTTCAAGTACCAGCGCTACATGATGCGCTATCTGCAAACCGTCGCCGCCATCGACGAGAATGTCGGCCGCCTGCTCGACCATCTCGACGCCGTGGGGCTGACCGACGACACCATCGTCATCTACACTTCCGATCAGGGCTTCTTCCTCGGTGAGCATGGCTGGTTCGACAAGCGCTTCATGTATGAGGAATCGTTGCAGATGCCGTTCCTCATCCGCTATCCCGGGGTCATCGTGTCCGGCTCCATATCGGATAGGATCGCCATGAATGTCGATTTCGCACCGACCTTCCTCGACTATGCCGGCGCGCCGGTGCCGAACTACATGCAGGGCACCAGCCTGCGCCCGCTGCTGGAGCGGACGGCGGGTGAAGACTGGCAGGATGTCGCCTATCATCGCTACTGGATGCACAAGGACGATTTCCACAACGCCTTCGCCCATTACGGCGTGCGGGATTCCCGCTACAAGCTGATCTATTGGTACAACGATCCGCTTGGCGAGACCGGCGCGAACCATGGTGACGAGCCGCCGGAATGGGAACTGTTCGATTGCGTGGCCGACCCGTTCGAGCTGTGCAACCGGGCGGACGATCCGGCCTGTCGGGACATTTCCCTCGCCATGCTGGACAAGCTCGACGCCAAGATGGCCGAGATCGGCGACCTGCCCGAGCATGACAGCCGCGCGTTGCGCGCCAGCCTTGGCGGCATCTGAGGCGGCATGACCTGCTGTGCCCACTCCCGTTCATCCGGATCGCGGCGGAGCGCGGAGCCGGAGGCCGGGGCCGCGCAAGGCAAGGAAATTGCGGATGGCCCTGCCCGCGTGCGGTTCGAGGCTACAAAAAGCTTCGTTGGCACCGACCGCCCGCTGATCGCCGAGGACGGCGAAGGCCCGGCTCGGCCGGTGCGTCTCGACGCCTTCGAAATCGAGATCGAGACGGTGACTAACGACCGTTTCGCCGCCTTCGTGGCCGCGACGGGCTACGTCACCGAGGCCGAGCGCTTCGGCTGGTCGCCGGTGTTCATCGGCCTGCTTGCCGAAGGCGCCGGCTATTTCGCCAATGAGGGCCGCACACCATGGTGGGTGCGCGTGGACGGCGCCTGCTGGAAGGCCCCGGAAGGACCGGAAAGCGACCTGTCCGGCCGGGGCGACCATCCCGTGGTGCAGGTGTCGTGGAACGATGCACGGGCTTTCGCGCGATGGTGCGGCGGCCGCCTGCCCACCGAGGCGGAATGGGAACACGCCGCGCGCGGCGGCCTTGGTGACGTGCGCTATCCGTGGGGCGACGCCGAGCCCGACGACAACACTGTTTATTGCAACATCTGGCAGGGCGGCTTTCCCCACGGCAACACGCTGGCCGACGGCTATTTCGGCACCAGTCCGGTCCACGCTTTCGAGGCCAACCGGGCCGGCCTCTACGGCATGGCCGGCAATGTGTGGGAATGGACGCAGGATGGGTTTCGCGTGCGGTCACTGTCGAAGGCCGCGAAGGCGCGCAACCGGCACGCGGCGACGCAGCACGAGAAGGTGCTGAAGGGTGGCTCCTTCCTGTGCCACAGCTCCTATTGCCACCGCTACCGCATCGCCGCGCGTTCGGCGCTGGCGATGGATTCCTCCACCAGCAATGCCGGCTTCCGGCTGGCCTACGATATCGATCCGCAGCCCGGTTCTGACCCTGGCTGATGCCGGCCGCCTTCGGGGTGCCCGCCGGTCATTGTTTTGCCGGCGGAACCAAAGCGCATGGCCGCAATTTCCGTACATGTGAGAGCGGGAACCCGGTACGAGCATGGATATCAGGGAAGAACCGGCCCTTTCGGCAGAACGCGTGGGGCTGACTTATGTCAGCGATACCGAACCGGGCTATCGACGCAAGCGTGCGGGAACGGGCTTCTGCTACGTCACCCCGCAAGGTGGCCATGTGAAGGACAAGGCCACCCTTTCCCGGATCAGGGCGCTGGTGATCCCGCCGGCCTGGACCGATGTCTGGATATGCAAGGAGCCGTCCGGCCATCTTCAGGCCACCGGGCGTGATGACCGGGGCCGCAAGCAATATCGCTACCACGACAAATGGACAGAGTGCCGTAACGCCACCAAGTTCTGCAGCCTCACAGGCTTTGCGCAGGCCCTGCCCGACCTCAGAGAGCAGGTGAGTGCCGATCTTCGCCGTCACGGGCTACCGCAGGAACGGGTGCTGGCGGCCGTGGTCCGGCTTCTCGACAACACCCTCGTGCGGGTGGGAAACGAGGCCTATGCCCGGCAGAACAAGAGTTTCGGGCTGACCACGCTGCGCTCCCGCCATCTGGAGGTCGAAGGCGCCGAGATACGGCTCTCGTTCATGGGAAAATCGGGAAAGAAGTGGAATTTGAGCCTCCACGACCGCAGGATAGCCAAGCTCATCCGCACGATCCAGGAACTGCCGGGACAACGTCTGTTCCAGTATGTCGAAGACGGCGTCCGGCATCAGGTCTCTTCCCAGGATGTGAACGACTACATCGCCGACGCGATCGGGCCGGATTTCACCTCGAAGGATTTTCGGACGTGGGGCGCCACGGTCTCGGCGGCACTGGCGCTCGAAAAGACGGCACTGCCGGCATCAAAGCGGGGCAAGACCAAGGCGCTCAATGCCGTGATCGACAAGGTCGCGAGGCTTCTTTGCAACACGAGGGCCGTGTGCCGCAGCTGCTATATCCATCCGGCAATCCTTGCCGCGTGGGAAGAAGGCCGTCTTGCGGCCGGAATGCGGGCGATCCGCCAACGGCAAACCCGTCCTTGCAAGGGGCTCGGCGAGGGCGAAACCGTCGTCCTGCGCTGGCTTTCGCGGCATAAGGATGAGCATTTGAGCCAAGGCTGACGTGGACAGCCGTGGAGAACGAAAACACCTGGTGCGCCAAGTGTTTATCGACGAACCTTGGAATGTGCCGGTAGCTGCTTAGCCCCATTTCTGATGCTAGAGCGTGGCCAGTTCGCGGTTCGACAGCTGGCGGCCGTAACCGTCGCGGATGGTTATTTTCTCTTCAAGCGCGGCGATGACCGCATCGCAGAAACTGACCCCCAGAAGTTCGGAGACATTGTTCAGGCCTCCCGGCGTGAAGGTGTTGATCTCCAGAATCTTGTCGCCGACAATATCGAGGCCGACCAGGAACATGCCGTCCTGCATCAGCTTCGGCCGCACGGCATCAGCCACGGCAAGGACCGCGTCGGTGATCTCTGCCTGAACCACTGTGCCGCCGCGATGTACGTTCGACCGGGTTTCGCCGTCGGCGGGGATACGGCGAAAAGCGGCATATTTCCCCTCATGCATCAGCGGCCTGCCGTTCATCAGGAAAAACCGGATGTCTCCCTCGGTCGCCTCGGGCAGGTAGCGCTGGGCGATGAGATAGCCCTCGCCGCTCACGGCCTCGAATATCTGGTTGAGATTGGCGTCGCCGGGCGATGCGATCTTGAAGACATGCTTGCCGCCTGACCCTTGCAGCGGCTTGACGATGACGCCCTTCTTCTGGGCCTGGATGAAGTCGCGGATTTCATCGATGCTCTTCGCGATCAGCGTTTCGGGCCGCACCGCGTGCGGGAAATCCTGGAAATAGAGCTTGTTCTGTGCCTTGGCCAAACCATCGGGATCGTTGACGACGACGACGCCACGGGCCGCGGCCAGACGACCGAACAGCGTGCCGACATGCGCCGCCCATGGGCGCTCGCTGGCATCGAGGGAAGGATCGTTGCGCAGGAACAGCACATCGATCTCGTCTGTAGCAAGGCGCCTGGTTTCTCCCTCCGATTGCAGGGCTTTGAAGAAAGTCTCCGCCTTCTTGTACTTGCCGGACGGCGGCGTCAGGGCGCGGATGATCAGGGAATCGTCCGGGCACAGCACGAAATCCTCCGGCGTAACGTAGCAGATCTCGTGTCCACGCATGAGCGCCGCAAGCGCCAGGGTGGTCGTCGTGTATGCCGGGCTTTCGCCTTCGATGGAATTGACGAAGAACGCGATGCGCATCGTGGCTCCTATGCGTTGATCATGTCGATGGGAGAAAGGCCGGAACGGGCCTTATCAAGTCGTTCGGCCGCCCCCTTGCGTGAGAGGAACAGAGGCAGGATCCGGGCCGGTTTCAGGAGCCCGCGGCTCTCCAGTTCCTGAATGACCGGAAAATGCGACGCGGCGATCTTGCCGGACCAGAACGGATCGAGGCTGCCGCCGTCCTCGAGGTGGGCCAGAATCTCGAACAGCCCGCGCAGATAGATGGCGTCCTTCACGAAGCCGCCGCCGCGATAGACGCGCAAGGTCAGCGTAAAGGCAGTGTGCTCGCTGAAGCCGTGATCGCGGACCATGGCGTCGAAGGTCGTCTTGAAGCTCGCCCCCTCAAGCATCATGGCGCAGGCGATCACCCGCGCTGCGATGAGGCGCAACCGCGTGGCCGTCATGCCGCCGACGAGATATTCGGCCAGAACGGCCAGCCCTTCCTGCAATCCTTCGTATCCGGCCAGCCCGGACCGGAAAAGACGCAATCCTTGTGCAGACCCGTTGAAATAGGTGAGAAGGTGGACACCGATCTCGTGGCTGAGAAGCGCCTCGACCCTGTGGCGGGGCACCGCCATTCCCTTGGCGATGAGCAACCGGCATCCGGTCACCATCATGCCGGACGGCAGGTCCTCCCGCAACTCGATCCGCGCGTCAAAGCCGGCATTGTCGTCACCATAGGCAGCGATCATCGCTTCGGCATGTTTCTTGATCGTGGTGGAACTCACCTGCCCGGGAGGAGAATCGCTCCGGCGGATGCGGCTCTTCGCGAGGATGCCTTTGGCGGCGTCGAGGAGTGAAGGCTCGACGGACCCATAGAGCGCTCTTCCGAGCTCACGGAAGCGAGCGGTCTCCCGTGCCGCGATCATGGAAAGCTGCAGGTCGATCTCCAGCCGCCGTTCCTCGTAAAGCCGGGACAGAACCGGATCCTCGAAGCGATCGAGATCGATCGAATAAAGCGCCCGTTTCTGTCGGTCCACGTCGACCGTCAAGGGCCGATAGAGAAATCGCGGGAAGCGCTTGTACCCACTTTCGGCGAATTGCTCGAAAGCCGGGCTCGCGTTGATCGGGGTAACGGAAAGCAGGAAGTCGAATGATCGGGCGACCTCGTCGATGGCGTAGTCGGCCCGCGTCACCGTATCGATGAAAACCTTTCGTCCCAGGGCACGATGGGTCGCGGGATTCATGATGCCGGACTTGCGGACGAAGGCGGCAATGCCCTGAAGGATGGAATCCACCATGTTCGCAACGACGCGCTCGGAGAGATCCGGGTAAATCGTCTTTCCGTCCGGCGCGCGGTAGATGGGTGCAAAGGCTATGTGAAGCACGGGATAGCCCGTGAGACGGGAAACCAGCGGGGCGCCGGGCTTCTTTTGTGCAATCGTGGCCTTCGTGATCTGCGGCAGGCGGAATTTGACGTCGACGCCCTGGATGGCGCTGGCCGTGGCCGCGAGCGCCGCCTGCGCGGAGTTCTCCTCGGAGGCGGCGAGTTCGATCTCGAACGGCGGGAGCCGGGACGCATCCTCCGCCAGCGAATCCACGGGGAGTTCCGCCACCTCGATGACGAGGAAGGTGCCAAACCGTTCGATCATCACATCCGCCACTTCCGCGATGATCGCACGCGCTTCGCTCTGGGTGCGGAACAGAAGATGGGAGGCATTGGCCGATGCGACCGCCCGCGCGGCGGCGGCGGAGCGGACAAGCCGATGAATGACGATGAATGGCAGCGGACGATCTATATGGAGGCGCGCGCCTCGACCGAGATCGCACCGCAAGGACTCTCCGTTTGCCAGTGCCTGCCGGATTCGCTCGGCAAGCGGGGCCGCATCCGGCCTGTTCGATCGCTTCCGCCCGGCTGTCACAGGATCGCCCTCAGTCTGTCCTCCAGAACCGGGAGCGTGGCGCTGAGAGCGGCACGCAATTGCTCCAGCGTTTCGGGCAAGGGCTCGCCTGTCCATTCGTCCATGAACACTTTCTTGAACTCGACGGCGATCGCGCAGCCCGTGTGTGAAAACCGCTCATGGACGAAGCGGGTTTGCTCCCCCTTGCCCTCGAATGCCACATTCTCCCTTACGTCGAGATAGGACCCCTGCACCTTCCGCGAAGAAAGCACGTCCATGAAGACATCAAGCAGAGGCGCCCATCGTGCCCGATCCATCGAGAACGTTCCGATGTTGATAACCGGGGCCTTATGCGGGTCCGTCGGCCGGGCGCCTGCCCCGTCGCGTCGATGATTGTAGGAATGGACGTCGAGAAGCACGAAACCGCCATGCATGGCCTCGATGCCGGCCAGCATCTGTTCCAGCATCCCATAGTAGGCGTCATGAAGGGCAAGCGATGCATCGATGACAGGCTGTGGCGGGGCGTCTTTCCACACCTTGAGGCCCCAGGCCTGTTCCGGCCGAAGATAGACCGCCATGTCGCGTGCCCGGTTCAGATCGATCTCGAAGCGGGAGCGGTGAAAGACGATACGGTTGGGAACATCGCGAATGAAGTATTCGGTGAACGGGTCCTCTTCCCGCAAGCGCTCGGCTTGCGGAAGGGCAAGCCGGCCCATGAGGTCGGCGCGGACATGACCGCCATTATGGATTGCCGTTCCAATCAGCGGTGAAAAGCTGCGCTCCACGCTCCACAGCGGCTCGCAAGGCCGAACCGGAAGCCCTGGATATGCGACATCGCTGCTATACGGTTCCAAATCGTCCCCATCTCAAAGCCAACCGACCCGGCTTTCCCGGCGCTTGCGAACAGAACGATTTGATATGAATTGGGGTTCCGCCCCAGTGGAATGAAACGGTGCATTTGCTTCCGGGAGTTTTCCAGCGAAGCAGGCCCGATGCTTCATGCTTTGCCAATGCCGCTGCGGGGGGCGTCGAAAGTGGAACCGCAACCCACGGCGTTCGTTGAACAGCTTTCCGGGGGGACAGTATGCGCAAGCTCGATCTACGGACTGGAAGGACGGTCTGGAGTTCCTATCGTTCTCAACGAATTTCTGAAGAGCCGCTGACGCGTGATTTCCGCACGGACGTGCTTGTCATCGGCATGGGCATATCCGGTGCGATGACGGCCGATCTGCTGACGGAAGCCGGACACGGCGTTATCATGATCGACCGCCGGGGACCTTCTCTCGGCTCAACGCGTGCAACGACCGCCCTGGTTCAGTTCGAAATTGACGTGCCACTTGCAAAACTGCGGCGAACCATCGGAACAGATAGGGCAACACGTGCGTGGCAACGCGCAAGGCTGGCCGTTGCCAATTTGCGCGGACGGATCGAGGAGTTGCAAATCCCCTGCCGGATGAAGGATCGCCCGACGCTCTATCTTGCCGGCAACGTGCTGAGCGGAAGCAGTCTCAGGCAGGAAGCGGAGATACGGGCCGCAGCCGGCCTTTCGGCGCGGTATCTCACGGCATCCGAACTCAAAGCCGGTTTCGACCTCCAACGCGAAGGCGCGATCCTTTCCGACGGCAATCTGGCGCTCGATCCGGTCAAGCTCACTTCAGGCTTGCTTTCGCATGCACGGGCCCGTGGTGCCCAGCTCTTCGCCCCGGAAGAGGCGGTCGAAATCCGGTATCGCCGGGAGTTCGTCGAGGTGATGACACGATCTGGTCATCGGATCGAAGCGCGTTATGTCGTGCTTGCAACAGGCTATGAGCTGCTGGACGTCGCCAGGAATGATCGACACGAGATCATATCCACCTGGGCGATTGCAACGCGCCGGCACCCCAAGAGCAAGCTTTGGCCGGGCGAAGGCCTGATCTGGGAAGCTTCCGACCCCTATCTCTATCTGCGCACGAGGCATGACGGTCGCATTATTTGTGGCGGCGAGGATGAGGAGTTCAAGGATGAGGCTACTCGTGACGCGCTGATCCCTGAGAAGACCGAGCGCATCGTCGAAAAGCTTGGCAAGCTGCTTCCCGCAATCGACCCCACGCCGGAATTTGCATGGGCCGGAAGCTTCGGCACCACCCGCACCGGCTTGCCTCTGATCGGTCCGGTCCCCCGCAAGCCGCGCATTTTTGCGCTCATGGGCTATGGCGGCAACGGCATCACCTTCTCGCGTATCGGCGCAGAACTGATACGCAGCGCACTGGCGGGGCATGAGGATATCGATGCCGATCTTTTCCGGCTGTGAGTTCGGGCCAGGCCCATCCTCAAAGCGAAACTTCTGCAGAATATGACCTGCAAGGTAATGGATCAGGGCCGCCGGGCCTGACAGTCTCAGCCTGAAGGCAGCCGCTGGAAAAGGATGAACTTGATGGAAACCTATATCATACGCTTTACCGTGCGCCCCGGCCAGCGCGAGCGCTTTCTGGGGTTGCTGACCGCGGTTCTGGAGCAGATGCGGAAAGAGAAAACCTTTATTGATGCACGTCTTGCCCAGGTCGCAGACAAGCCGAACGAATTCGTGCTGCACGAGACATGGGCCAGCCGCGAGGACGTGGTCAACGTGCAGCTAAACCGTCCTTATCGGCGGGATTGGCACGCCGCCTTGCCCGATCTTCTCGAATGTGAGCGCGACATCACGATCCTCTCGCCTTGTTGGCCTGCCATGTCGGCCTGATGTTTGCCTGGCCCGGTGGAATTCTGATCCGCCCTACCCCCGGACATGCCCAAGCTCATGATCGTACGATTATCTTGACTAGTTTAATCATATTATAGCAAGGGTAGCTTGTACGATCAGCCAACTTCGACGGTTCGCTATTCGGCTTCAGCGCCACCAGCCCCGCTACCTAAATTGAGTACCCCTTATGCTTGAATTTCCCGCTCACAGGCGCGCCTTCCTCGCCGGGCTGCTGTCCATAATGGGTAGCAAGGCCTTCGCGCAGCCTCGAATATCGGAAGCGGAACTGGCCATCTTTTCAACGGAGCCGGCGACGCATGCCCTGGCGAGGCGATTGGTGCACACCGGCGAAGGACGTACCTATCAACTGTTCACGGCAATGCCCCGGCATCCGTCGCCGGCCGGCGGCTATCCTGTACTTTACATGCTGGACGGCAATGCAGCCTTCAATGCGCTCACGGTCGCGCTTCTTGCCAGCGCACCTCAACTCGTCCTGGTCGGGGTCGGCTACGACACCCCTCTGCGCGTGGATGTGAACCAGCGCTCACTGGACTATACGCCTCCCGTCGGTGAAGAACCGGTCAAGGATCCTGGTCGGGCCGGCAGGATGATCGGAGGCGCAGACCGTTTTCTGACCACCCTGACGGGCGAACTTCGCGACGAAGCGGAGCGTGGCGTCGACGTGAATCCTGACCGTCGCGCCATCTGGGGACATTCCTACGGAGGCCTGTTCGCGCTCTACGCTCTGTTCGCGCGGCCCGAAGCGTTTGCCCGGTATTGCGCGATCAGCCCATCCGTGGGCTGGCACGAAGGAAGGCTCCTTGCATTCGAGCAGGCTGCGGGCCCCCTGAAATCGGCGAAAGATGTGCTGATCGCACTCGGAGACAGCGAGCGGCGGCGTGGCGACAACAGTCCTCCCGCCCCCTCGCCGCGCACCATGGAACTTGTGGAGCGTCTTCGCTCGAAGTCCGCGATCGACCTCCAGAGCCATGTCCTGAAAGGTCTCGGCCATGGCGCGACCATGGCGGCGTCGCTTCCGCTGTCGCTGCCATTTGCGGCCGCCTGACCAGAAAAGAACGTCAGCCTGACGGCGTCAGGCGCAGCAGCCGTCCGGGATTGTCGTCCTCGATGACCCAGACAGCGCCGTCGGGGGCGACGGCGACATCGCGGATGCGTGCGCCCATGCTCCAGCGCTCGGCTTCGTCGGGGCGGCCGTCGGCATTGAATGCGATGCGCACAAGCACGCGGGCCGAAAGCCCGCCGATCAGCGCAGAGCCCTGCCATTCCCGGAACATGGCGCCCTCGTAGAAGGCAAGGCCAGCCGGTGAGATGACGGGATTCCAGTAGACGGCCGGCGCCGCGAATTCGGGCCGGGTATCGTGGTCGGGAATGGCGACGCCGCTGTATTCGCTGCCATTGGAAACGATCGGCCAGCCATAGTTCCGGCCTTGCTCGATCAGGTTCAGTTCGTCGCCGCCGCGCGGTCCCATCTCGTGCTGCCAAAGGCGGCCGTCCGGTGCGAAGGCGAGGCCGTAGGGATTGCGATGGCCTGTCGTCCATGTCTGCGCCTGCACGCCGCCCTGCCCGGCAAGCGGGTTGTCCGACGGCGTGCTGCCGTCGAGATTGAGCCGCAGCACCTTGCCACGTGCCTGTTCGGGATCCTGTGCGCTTGTGGGTCGCATGCGTTCGCCGACCGTCAGGAACAGATGGGTTCCCTGCGGGTCGAAGGCGATGATGCCGCCCGGATGGCCGCTGCCACCTCCCGGTGTTTGCCGCCAGATCACCGCGGCGTCGGCGAGCGTCGCCTCATTGTCCGAAACGGAAAGCGTGGCGCGCGACAGTGCCAGGCGGTTGCCGCCGGCGTCGGGTTCGACATAGGTGAAATAGACCGTCGAGCTGGATTCGAAATCCGGCGCGACGGCGATGTCGAGCATGCCGGTCTGGCCGGATGCCGCAACCTCGGGCACATTGCCGACCTCGATTTTCCCGCCGGTCGGGGTGACGAGAAAGGCCCGGCCCGGCTTTTCGGTGACGAGCATCCGTCCATCGGGCAGGAATGCGATGGCCCAGGGCGTATCGAACTCGGCAACGGCCTGTGCGGCGAAGGGCGGGTTGGTGCTTGCCGGCCGGTCACCGGCATTGATCCTTTGGGCCTGTGCGGCGCTGTTGAACATCAGCGCAGCGGCCAGCGCTGCCGTCGCCAGAGATGTTTTGTGCCGGGTCATGATGCCTCCGATGAGCAAATCTTGTCTTGGCAAGCGTCCGGTGAATTGCAGGGGCGGCGCTTCCGATCCCCGTCCCTGCCCGACAGGACCACAATCGATGGACAAGATAACGACCGGGAGCGGATATTGATCGGTCAACGGGATCAACTTGTCGTCATAAACTGCACTCCTCAATTGGAAAATGGCGCGGCCGGATTCCGGAAACCTGTTCACGCTGCCGGCCGCATGACAGGCCGGTGCCTGGCGAAAGCATCGCCGGACCGCATCGATAACGGCTTCACAACACGGAACTATAGACGGCTGATCATACTTTTTCGTTCGGGGGTGTCGGAACCGAAGCGTCTCATGCGTCCTAATGGTATCAGCAACAGGAGACATCCGATGAGTGGAATTCAGGAAAAGGCTTCCTCGGCCATCGTTGCGGTGGGCGACATCGAGCGGGCGCGGCGCTTCTACAGCGATATGCTGGGGCTGGAACTCGTGCAGGACGGCATGGAAGACGTGCTGGTCTACAAGACCGGCGCGACGCATCTCGTCGTCTACCCCTCCGAATTTGCAGGCACCAACAAGGCCAACGCCGTGGTCTGGGACTGCGGTGCCGATCTGGATGCCATCGCGGCCGATCTGCGCGCCAAGGGTGTGCAATTCGAACGCTACGAGATGGAGGGCGTGACCTACAAGGACGGCGTCCACGACGCGGACGGGTTCAAGATGGTCTGGTTCAAGGATCCCGACGGCAACATCCTGCATCTGAACAGCGCATGAGATACGTCGCCAACCCGCTGCGAAAGCGGCCCCGGCCGCCAACAGGAAAGTGAGCCCATGCCCAAACCGTTGATCATCTGGACCTATGACTGGGTGCCGGGAGGAAAAGGCAGCCCACGCGGCCATGTCCGCGACATCAGGTTGCGTTGGGCCTGCGAGGAAGCCGGGATTGCCTATGAGGTCCGCACCGTTCCCTTCGACGAGCGCGGTCCGGAGCATTTCGCGCGCCAGCCCTTCGGGCAAGTGCCATTTCTCGAAGACGACGGCATCGTGATCTTCGAGAGCGGCGCCGCGCTCCTGCATCTGGCCGGCAAGAGCGACGTGCTGATGCCGCGTGACCGGCAGGGCGCGGCGGAAACGCTCCAATGGATTGTCGCCGCGCTGAACTCGATCGAGATGGTGACGGTGCCGTGGTGGTTCATTGGCTTGTCGACGTCCGGCGACAATCCGCTCGAAGGCTGGATGGCCATGCGGCTGGAACATCTCGAAAAGGTGCTTGCCACCCGCGAGTGGCTGGCGGCCGGCCGCTTTACCGCTGCCGACATCCTCATGGCGGACGTGCTGCGCATCCCGAAAGTCCGCGGGTTCGGAACCTTCCCGGCCCTCGGCGCCTATGTCGAGCGCGCCTGCGCCCGTCCGGCCTTCAGGAAGGCGAAAGACGACCAGATGGCGCATTTCGCCGCGGCGGACACATGCAGAGCGGAAGTGCCCATGAAATGACGGTTCAAAGGCTCAGGACGGGATGCCCCGTTTGAGCCGGCGCCGCAGGTTCATCCGCATCCCGGGCGCGACCTTCATCCAGCGGCAGGTTTAGTAAGAATATCCTTCAAGACCTTGAATTCCCTGAAATTCGGCCGGCGAAGCGGCCACATGATCCAGTAACCCATATCCATGGAAAGGCTTCCGGCCTCGAGGCGGACCAGCCGGCCGGCTTCGAGTGCCGAATGACAGAGCGGCAGCGAGCCGAGCAGCACGCCGGCGCCCGCCTCGGCGGCGCGAAGCGCTTGCACGAAGGTGTCGAAGCGCAGCACCGGGACGGGTGGCGGCTGCGCTTCGGCGGCAAGCGCCCAGTCCCGCCAGCCGAGCCTAGGGCCCGATACGGCAATGCGGGGAAGATCTTGCCAGTCGCGCCCTGTGCTGTGCACTAGGCCGGGCGCGGCGACTGGCGCAAGTTCCTCGCTGTAGAGCCGGTCCGCCTTCATGTCCGGCCAGATACCGGCGCCGAAACGGATTTCGATGCCCGCCTCGCTGCGCGGATAGTCAGGCAGGCGCTGGATCGTCTCGAACGATAGCTGGAGCTGCGGCAAAGCTTGTGCAATTCGAACCAGGCGCGGCGCGACCCACAGTTCGATGATGGACGAAGAAGCCGCGATGGTGAGTTTGCGGCGTGGCGCGGAAAACAGGTTGGCCGTCGAATGGGCAAGCTGGTCGAGCGCGGCCTGCACATGGGGCAGCCAGGTTTCGCCCTGGGTGGACAGGCTCACGCCACGCGCCTGCCGGTCGAAAAGCTGCGCGCCGATCCGCAGCTCGAGATTGCGGATGCGCTGGCTGACGGCAGCCTGCGTCAGGCCCAGCTCACCGCCGGCGGCTGTGAAGCTGCCCAGCCGCGCCGCCGCTTCGAACACGCGAATCCATTCAAGCGGTGGGAGGTCGCCGGAGGCTTTAGTCATAATGAAAACAGGGTCATGTTGTTGGAAATTGTTGATTGTCATTATGCCTTGCCAGGACTTCAATGTCGATGACATGAACCTGGAGGCAAAAATGCTGTCGAAAGCGGACATTCTCGACGACGGAAAATCAATCGCCCTGACATGGTCCGATGGTGTCGTGCGGCGCTTCCATGCGATCTGGCTTCGCGACAACGCTCGTGACGAGCAGACGCGCGCGCCCGGCAATGGACAACGGCTGATCACGCTCGGCGACATCCCGGCCGACACCGTGGTGTCCCGTGCAGAAATCCGCGACGGTGCGCTTCATGCGACCTTTCACCCGGAAGGCCGGACGATTCCCTTCGACAGCGCATGGCTGGCCGACCATGCCTATGACGGTCCGGCGCCCGCCGTCGCGGGATGGACGGCGCCCAATATCGAGACCTGGGATGCTTCGCTTGGCGACAACATCCCGCTGGCGGCGTTCTCCGAGGTTTCCAGTGACAATGACGCTCTGGCGCGCTGGCTGGCGGGCGTGCGCCGCTACGGTTTCGGCAAGCTCGCCGGCGGGCCGGTGAAGCCCGAGGCCTTGCTGGAGGTCGCCGCGCTGTTCGGCTATGTGCGCGAGACCAACTATGGCAGGTATTTCGAGGTGCGCACCGAGGTCAACCCGAGCAACCTTGCCTATACCGGGCTCGGGCTCCAGGCCCATACCGACAATCCCTATCGCGATCCGGTTCCGACCCTGCAGATCCTCTACTGCCTCGAAAATTCTGCCGAGGGCGGCGAGAACATGGTGGTCGACGGGTTCCGGGCGGCCGAGCGCCTGCGGGCGGAAGATCCGCGCGGTTTCGACCTGCTGTCCCGCTATTGCGCCCGCTTCGAGTATGCCGGCAGTTCCGGTGTCTGCCTGCAATCGCGGCGGCCGATGATCGAACTTGCACCGGATGGCGAGCTGATCGGCATCCGCTTCAACAATCGTTCGACGGCCGCCATCACCGATGTGCCCTTCGAGGACATGGCGGACTATTACGCGGCCTATCGGCGGCTGGGCGAAATCATCGACGACCCCTCCATGGAAGTCACCTTCAAGCTCGCTCCCGGCGAAAGCTTCATCGTCGACAACACCCGCGTGCTGCATGCACGCAAGGGTTATTCGGGCGCCGGATCGCGCTGGCTCCAGGGTTGCTACGCCGACAAGGACGGCCTTCTGTCCACGCTGGCCGCCATCGAAGCCGGCAGGAATTCCTCGAAGATCCCGGAGGCAGCTGAATGAACGCGCAGGCCAAGGACGAACTCACCCACCGGACAATCGTGGCGTTTCTGGCCGATATCTTCGAGCGCCGGGGCGGCGAGGAGTATCTCGGCGAGCCTGTAACCATGGCCGAGCACATGCTCCAGGGCGCCTGTCTGGCACAGCGGCAGGGCGAAGAAGAAAAAATCATAGTGGCCGCCCTCCTCCATGATATCGGCCACTTCACCAGCGAATTCGGCACGTTCTCGATGAACGACACACATGACAAGCACCATGAAGAGGCCGGCGCGCTGGTGCTGGAGCGCTTCTTTCCCACCATCGTCACCGATTGCGTACGTTATCATGTGGCTGCCAAGCGTTATATTTGTGCCACCGATCCGAAATATTTCGACGAGCTTTCCGAAGCTTCGATCCATTCGCTGAAACTGCAAGGCGGCCCGATGAACGCCGAGGAGATCGCAGCCTTCGAGAAGCTTCCCAATTTCAGGGAGATCGTGAAGGTCCGCTATCTCGATGATGCGGGTAAGGTGGCGGGAATGGCCACCCCCGGATTTTCCTACTACGCCCCGATAGTGCAAAGGGTCGTGGACGATCATATGCAGGCATCCGGCCGGATTCCGGCTTGAGGAACCTCCGGCCTTCGGGCTGCCGTACGTAGCGAGGCCCCTTGCTGCTACCGGCTGATGTTGATGGTCGCTTTCCAGTGGCGGTGGAGGGCTTCCACGTCGCCGCTGGTCAGGACAGGCATCGCGTCGTGCAGTTGATCGTCGCTCCAGTTCCACCATGCCATTTCCAGCAACCTGTCGATGTCGGCGTCGCTGAAGCGCTTGCGGATCACCTTGCCCGGATTGCCGCCGATGATGGCGTAGGGTTCGACATCGCGCGTCACCAGTGCGCGAGTGCCGATTACCGCGCCATGGCCGATGGTGACGCCCGGCATGACGATGGCTTCGGAGCCGATCCACACATCGTTGCCGATGACCGTATCGCCTGCCGGAAGATAGCCGTTCTGCGCACCCGCAAAGGCCGGAACCTCGCTCATCCAGTAGAACGGAAAGGTGCTGATCCAGTCGTTGCGATGTCCCTGATTGCCCGCCATGATGAAGGCCGCGCCTGAGCCGATGGAGCAGAAGCTGCCGACGATCAGCCTGTCGGCGCCTTCCTCGGGCAGAAGAAACCGGGCGCAATCATCGAAGCCGTGACCGTGGTAATAGCCCGAATAGTAGCTGTAGCGCCCCACGACGATGTTCGGGTGGGTGACCTGCTTGTCGAGCGTAATGCCCCTGAAGGGGCTTTCGAAGAAATTGTGCATGAGAAGTACCGATGAAGGAAGCTGCATTGGCGGCGTCGAGGGGCACGCCGTGGCATAACAAAACCCGCCGGCCACGAGCGGAGAGCCGGCACGAAGGCTTCTCGCGTCGATGACGCGGAAGCGCGTTCAGGTGGTACAGTCAGCGGACTTCATAAAACCCTGATGCCACTTAATTAGAGCACTGGCAAGGCGTCGGTACCTCTCACGGCATTTGCATCGATATGCCGATCGAGGCGGGCAACACCTGGGCAGTGGATCGTCAGCCTGGCTCCCTTGAAGACACAGGAAGACCAATCGGTATTGCCCGGTACGGTCGGTTGACGAAAGGTCGGGTCGATGCCATTGTACACGTGTGCAATGCCTGCTGCGCCAGAAATGGCGGATAATCTGCACACGTGCGCAAAATGTCATCCGACTGTCAGCAGGGAGGATCATAACCAATCGACATTCCGGATCTGGAACGCGGGTCGTCACGAGCTGACGAGCCTCTTTCCCGGACAGATCATGGCGCCGGCAGGCGACGCACCGACAAAGGGAGGTCGAGAGAGATGACAATATCGCGTTTGGCGATCTGGGCAGGCGCTGCGGCCGTGGCGCTTCTTGGCAACATTGGCCTTGCGGCCGCGCAGAACGTCACCATCAGCATCTGGTCCGGCGGCACCGGACCGAACGACAATTACCGCGTGGACGCCATCGAAATGGCGGCCGACATCCTCGAGCGGGAGCGGGCCATCGCCGGCGAGGACCTCAACATCACCGTCGAGAAGAAGGTCTATCCCGGCTGGGACGATTTCAAGCAGGCGCTCACGCTGGCCGCCGAGGCCGGCAATGCCCCCAACATCGTGGTCACCGGCCACGAGGACATCGCGCCGTGGTCGCAGTCGGGCCTGATCGTGCCGGCCGAGGACTATCTGAACCTCGACGCCTGGCCGATCAACGACATCTACGAGAACCTGATGGAGATCGCCTCGTATGGCGGCGTGGTCTACGGCCTGCCGCAGGATGCGGAATCGCGTCCGTTCTTCTTCTGGAAGCCGCACATGAAGGCGATCGGCTATTCCGACGAGGACCTGGAGGCGCTGCCGGCGCGGGTGCAGGCGGGCGAATACACGCTGGCCAACGTACTGGAGGACGCCAAGAAGATGCAGGATGCCGGCGTCGTGCAGCCTGGATACGGCTTCTATCCGCGTCCCGAGAACGGGCCGGATTACTGGCAATTCTACACCTCCTTTGGCGGCGTGATGGAGGAGGACGGCAAGCTCGTTCTCGACAAGGCCGCGATGCAGCGCTTCTACCAGTTCTTCGCCGATGCGGCCGCGGCCGGCGTGACCCGCAAGAACCACATCGGCACGCCAACCGACCAGTGGTATTCGGAAGTGCCGAGCGGCAAGGTCGGCATCTGGCACGGCGGCACATGGCACTATGCCCGCTACGTGAACCAGGAAGGTCTCCAGGACTTCTTCGGCAACGTTGCCTTCACGCTCATTCCCGCAGGCGAAGGCGGCAAGGCCAACACGCTCACCCACCCGCTCGTCTACCTGCTGACCAGCGGCCACGGCGAGGAGCAGACCAATATCGCGGCCGAACTGATCAAGATCGCCTCGGAGCCGCGCATCAACACGCTGCACGCCATCAAGTCGGCGCATCTGGGCATCGCCCATCAGCAGTCCAACATCGATCTCTATTCGAACGACCGCTGGGCGCGCGAGGCGACGGAACGGCTTCTGCCCCATGCCAATGCCATGCCCAACAACACCAATTTCGGCGACTACTGGAGCGCGATGTGGAAGGGGCTGGAAAGTGCGTGGACCGGCCAGAAGACCCCGGAGCAGGCGGTGAGCGACGTGGAGGCGGAACTGCGCAACAGCCTCGGCGAGGCCATCGTCATCCGCTGACGGGCACGAGCTGATGGACGCGTTCCGCGACAAAACAGAGCGCCTTCCGGCATCGGGCGGTGCCGGGGCCGCGCCCGCGCGCCGGAGGCTCGGCCTGCTGGACAGCTCGCGCGGGCTCGGCGTCCTGCTGCTGTTGCCGGCGCTCCTTCTGGTGGTCCTGTTTTTCCTCATGCCCGTGGTGCTCACCGGCGTCTTCGCCTTCACCAACATGAACACCGCGACAGGCATCAGCGGTGGCGCCCATCAGGTCTCGCCCGGTGCGCTGAGAGTGCTCGGCGAACGCTACGAAATGGGCGAACTGGCCGAGCGGCTCGGCCAGCCGACCTATGTGGTGGATGAAAGGGGACTGGCGGCGCTGGAGGAGATGGGCATCGCCTCCGGCATCGTGGCCAGCCTGCGGCGCAGCCATATGGACGAGAGCTTTACCTCGCGGCGCGAATTCGAGCGCGTGATCCGCGCCCTGCCCGACCGGCCGGATACGCGCACGGTCAAGCGCATTTCGGACGCCTTCAGCCGCTCGCTGGCCAATGCGCGCTTTGCCAGTTCCGGCGCCCTCGTCGCGGCGGCGGAGGCCATAGACCCTGACCTCACCGCGGAGGAAAAGGAGGCGCTCGCGGCAGCGACCTACACGGGCTGGAACTGGACGACGGACAATTTCCGCCGCCTCAGCTCCTCGCGCGACACGACGCGCGTGTTCTTCAACACGCTGTTCTTCGTGGCCATGACGCTGGTCTTCTTCAACATCGGCTATGCGATGTTCCTGGCCATCGCCACCCACTACATGCCCGAGCGGCCGGCGGGCATCTTCCGCATCATCTGGTTCCTGCCGCGCATCTCGCCGGTGGTGATCTACGTGCTTTTGTGGAAATGGGTCGCCTGGGACACGGGCTTCCTCAACGCCGTGCTTTCCGATTTCGGCGTCAGGCCGCGCAACTGGATGCTCGACAGCGCAACCCAGGCCTGGTTCTTCGTCATCATGATCAACGGCTTCGTCGGGGCCTCGATGGGCATGTTGATCTTCGCCTCGGCCATCAAGGCTATACCCGAAACCCATTTCCATGCCGCCAGCGTGGACGGCGCCTATCGCTGGCAGCAGATCCGCCACATCATCCTGCCGCAGCTCAAATGGCCGATCCTGTTCGTCACCTGCTACCAGACGCTGTCGCTGCTCACCTCCATCGAGCAGACCTTGCTGGCCACCGATGGCGGGCCGGGCGGCGCGACGGAGATCTGGTCGCTGTGGATCTATCACACGGCGCTGAACAACTATGCGGGCAACCTGCAATATGGCTATGGCGCGGCCATGGCGTTGGTGCTGGTCGTCATCGGCATCGTGCTGTCGCTCATCTATCTGCGCCTGTTCAACTACAATGCGCTGATCACCCGGCCGCGGATAGAGCTGTGAGGGCGCGATGAACGGACACCAGAAAAGCTGGCCGATCATTCTCGTGATCACCATTCTCAGCGCCCCGCTGGTGCTGGCCTATGCCTATCTGTTCGTCGACACCGTCACCAACTCGCCGCCGGGTTCGGTGGTCCCGCACGAATTCACGCTGGAGCACTGGTCGTTCCTGTGGCAGACGCGGCCGGGTCGTCTCAGCATCTGGCGGGTGACGCTCAACTCGCTGTTGTTCGCCACCACCAGCGCAGCACTGGTGGTCGTCGTCTCGTCCATGGCCGGCTATGTGCTGTCGCGCCTCAACGTGCCGGGGAGAAGTTTCTTCCTCGCCGGCGTGATGATGTTGCACGCCTTCCCGGCCATCACGCTGATCGTCGCCATCTTCATCGTGTTGCAGATGGTCGGCCTCTACAACTCGCTGATCGGCGTGATCCTCGTCAAAGCCGCCATCGACATGCCGCTCGGCATCTGGCTGATGAAGGGCTTCTACGACACCGTGCCGTGGGAGATCGAGATGGCCGGCATCCAGGACGGGGCGAGCCGCTTAACCGTCTGGCGCAAGCTGGTGCTGCCGCAGGTCAGGCCCGGCATTTTCGCACTGGCCCTGTTCGCCTTCCTGCTGGCCTGGGGCGAGTTCATCCTGCCGCAGGTGCTGGCCCCCAGCGGCAACGCACAGGTCCTGTCGGTCTATCTCGCCTCGCTGATCGCCGACGACAACAATTTCGACATGGCGCTCTTCAAGTCCGTCGGACTGTTCTACATCGCGCCAGTGCTGGTCCTGTTCTTCGTTTTCCAGAACTACCTGATGAACATCTACGGAGGAGGCACGAAGGGCTGATGCGCATCCTGCTCGACAAGTTCAGCAAGGCGTTCGGCGCCGTCAGCGTCATCGAGGACATGACGCTGGAAATCGGCGACGGGGAAATGCTGGCCCTGCTCGGTCCGTCGGGTTGCGGCAAGTCGACCACGCTGTTCGCCATCTGCGGCATCCACAAGGTGAGCGGCGGCCGCATCCTGTTCGGCGACAGGGACGTGACCTCGCTGCCGCCGCAGGAGCGCAATGTCGGCGTGGTGTTCCAGTCCTATGCGCTCTATCCGCACATGACGGTGCGCGAGAACATCGCCTTTCCGCTGCGCATCGCCGGAAAGTCGGCGGCCGAAATCGCCCGTCAGGTCGACGATATGGCGCAGCTGGTGCACATCGAGCCGCTTCTCGACCGTCGCCCCGCCGAGCTTTCCGGCGGCCAGCAGCAGCGCGTGGCGCTGGCCCGGGCGCTGGTGCGCCGCCCGCACGTGCTGCTTCTCGACGAGCCGCTTGCCAATCTCGACGCAAAGCTGCGGCTGGAAATGCGCTCCGAAATCCGGCGCATCCAGCTCGAGACCGGCATCACGGCCGTGCTCGTCACCCACGATCAGGTCGAGGCGATGAGCATGTGCGACCGCATCGCCATCATGGATGCGGGCAGGATCGTCCAGATCGCCACGCCGACCGAGATGTACAACGACCCGCATACCGCGTTCGTGGCCGGCTTCCTCGGCAATCCGCCGATCGCCTTCCTGCGCGGCGTCGTCAGTGGCGATGCGATCGTGGTGCCACAATCCGATGTGCGGCTGCCGAAACCGAACGGCGCCCGAAACTTGGCCGAGGGCACGCGCGTCTCCGTCGGCATCCGCCCGGAGAATTTCGGTCCCGCAGGCGATGTTCCGGTCAAGGGCCGCATCTCCTTCGTGGAAACGCAGGGACGCGAGAACCTTTATGACCTGATGCTTGCCGACGGCAGCGTTTTGCGGTCGATTCAGCCGGTGCGCTCCGATATCGCCGTGGGCGACGAGGTGGAATGGTCCGTGGCCTCGGACCGGATATTCATGTTCGACGACAAGGGAGAGCGGATTTGAGCGTCACGGCAGGGTCCGGTTTTGCGGAACGCTTCGGCTGGCCCGACCTCCTGGCGCGGCCGCTCGCCATCGGGCATCGCGGCGCCAGCGCCCATGTGCGGGAAAACACGCTCGCCTCCTTCGCCCGCGCCTCCGATCTCGGCGCCCAAATGTGGGAGCTGGACGTCCAGATGACGCGGGACGGCGTGCCCGTCGTCAGCCACGACGATCACCTGCTGCGCGTCTTCGGCATGGATGCGCGCATCTCCACCCTGAATGCGGCGGACCTCGCCGGCATGGCCGGCATCGAGGTGCCGACCTTCGCCGAGGTGGCGGCTCTGGCGCGTGAGCGGAGTGCCGGGCTCTATGTCGAGCTGAAGGCGGCCGGCGCCGGACCGGCGGCATGGCGGGAGCTGGAGAGCCACGGACAGAGTTTTGCCGTGCTCGGCTCCTTCGACACCGATTTCGTGCGCAAGCTGCGGGATGCGGGCTGTCCCTTCCCGTTATCCGTGCTCGTCCCACTCGGTGCCGATCCCTTCGCGGCGGCCAGCGACTGCGACGCCGACATCGTGCATCTGTGCTGGGAACGCGGCGGCGAACGCCCGCAGGAACTGGTGACCGGCGAGCTTCTGGAACGGGCACGGGATGCGAGCCTTGCCGTTGTGCTGTGGCATGAGGAGCGGCCGCCGGTCATCGCCGATCTGGTGCGGCTGCCGGTGCTCGGCATCTGCTCGGACAGGCCGGAACTTCTGCGCAGCGCGATGGATGAGGCCGCATGAGCGAGGGGGACAATCCCAGACGAAAGGTGACGTCTTTCGACGTCGCCGAGCGCGCGGGCGTCTCGCGTGCCGCGGTCTCGCGCACCTTCACGCCGAATGCGAGCGTCTCGCCCGAAACGCGCGAGAAGGTGCACAAGGCGGCCAAGGAGCTCGGCTATCGCGTCAATTATCTGGCCCGCAGCCTCATCAACCGCCGCTCGGACCTTGTCGGGGTGGTCGCGGCCGGCATGGACAACCCGTTCCGCTCCCAGCAGATCCACGAGATCGCCAAGGCGCTCGTCGGCCGCAACTTCCGCCCGATCCTGCTGCCGGCGGACGAGGCCGAAAGCGTCAACCGCATGATGGACCAGCTTCTGCACTACAACGTCTCGGGTGTGCTGGTGACCTCGGACGCCCCGCCGACCGCCTTGTGCGAGGAATTCGCCGCCCACGCCGTTCCCATCGTGCTGATCAACAAGGGCGATGCCATCCCACATGTCGACCGCGTCATCTCCGACGACGAGACGGCGGGACGCATCGCGGCGCAAACGCTGCTGGAAGCGGGCGCGACGCGGCTGGCTGTCATCTGCGGCGCAGAAGTTTCCTACACCGCCCGGCGTCGCCAGGAAGCGTTCCTCGCCACCTGCCGCAAGCTGGGCGCTTCGGCACAGGCGCTGCCGGTGGTGATCAACGACTACGGCAACGGTTTCGCGGCTGCTGCTGCGGCGGCGGATTTCGACGGCCTGTTCTGCGTCAACGACTACATGGCCTTCGGCGTCATCGACGGTCTGCGGGCCGCCGGGCGCGACATCGGCAAGATCAGGATCGTCGGCCATGACGATATTCCTCAGGCGGCCTGGGCGGCCTACGACCTGACCACGCTGCGCCAGCCCTGCGACATTCAGGCCGAGCAGGCGGTGGAACTGCTGATGGGCCGCATGGACGCGCCGCGCATGGCAGAGCGCACCGAGTTCACGCCCGTGACCGTGGTCCGAAGGGCCACCGCCTGATGCGCGCCCTGCCCGCCGCCGATGCCGATGTAGTCGCCCGCCTCGAACTGGCGCGCCGGCTTGCCCTCGATACCGGCAGGCAGGCGGAAGCCTTCCGCTGCACCGCCGATCCGGCCGCGCTCGCGGTCTCGACCAAGAGCTTGCAGGATTTCGTCTCCGCCGCCGACCGGCAGAGTGAGGAGACGATCCGCGCCGCTCTGGCCGATGCCTTTCCGCAGGACGGCTTTCTCGGCGAGGAGACGGGCGGCGAGCCAAACGCGGACGGCTTCTGGGTGGTCGATCCCATCGACGGCACCGCCAACTACATTCGCGGCCTGCGCCACTGGGGCGTGTCCATTGCCTTCGTCCGCGACGGCGCGGTGCAACTGGGCTGCATCTACGACGCGGCCGGCGACCGCGTCTATTCGGCCCTGCCCGGCCAGGGCGCATTCTGCGGTGACCGCCCGGTGCGCGTTTCCGGCATGGCCGATCCCACACAGGCGCTGGCAATCGTCGGCTATTCGCGCCGCACGCCGTTCGAACCCTATCAGGCGCTGCTTGCCCGCCTCCACGGGCTCGGGATCGAATACAGGCGCCTGGGCTCCGCCGCGCTCGGCCTCGTACGGGTCGCCGACGGCATCGCCGATCTCTATTACGAAGCCCATCTCAACAGTTGGGACATATTGGCCGGCGCGCTGATCGCGGCAGAAGCCGGAGCATATGTGGCCATGCCGCCGCTCGACCGCATAATCGCCAATGGCGGCGCGGTTGCCGCCTGCACGCCGGGTCTTGCCGGGACGCTTGACTTCCTGTGGGAGCAGTTGGCGGAATCCCCGGTCGATGGGGCTCAGCCCAAGCCGACGCGTTTGGCGTAGGCAGCCTCCGTCGCCACCGCCTCGTCGGTGGTTATCTGGTCCACGCCCAGTTCCAGCAGGCGCGAGAAGGCGTGCCATTCCGTCTCGGTGAAGCCCTCGGCGGGGTTGGCCGGCGTGAAGGTCCAGGCATCGACCGCCTTGCCCTCGTCATGACAGATCGCCACGAAGTCGAGCCCGGCATCGCGCGCATCCAGCACCATCGTCCAGTGCAGATAGACCATTCGAGGTTGTACGGACCCCGCAAGCTCGGCCCTGAGCAGGGCTTCCGCTCCCTTCACATCCCCTCTCGCGAACAGGTCCATGAGGCGGAAACTCGGTTCGAGGCCGCGCGCAACATTCGGCAGGCGTTGCCCGAGCGCGAGAATGAGGTCGTTGCAATCGCCGCTGACGATGACAGGAAGCCCATCCCCTTGCAGCGCATCGGCCAGCCGGCCCAGACCCTTTGCGCCGATGGTGGCCAGGTCGTCCTTGATGTCGAGTTGCAACAGCGCTTGCGGCTGCGCATCGCGCAAGAGGGCTATCAGGTCGTCGAGGAAAAGCAGGCGCCGCCCATGGCGCGCGACGCCGGGTACGCCGGCATCGTCGTAGTGAAGACCGGCAAGAGCCGGCCGCTTATGGATGGCGACCGGTCCGATGCCGTCCGTCTCCTCGTCCAGCACATCGTCATGGAGCACGGCGAAATCGCCGTCCGCCGTCACCCGCAGGTCGACTTCCATCGAGGCGCCCAGTTGCAGGCCGAGGGCGAGATTGCCGGCACCGAACAGCGGATCGGCACGTCGCCGCCGAAGCCGATGCCATTTCAGCATCACGCGCCGGTTGTCATGCAGGATCGACAGGCCTTGGAGTGTAGCTGGATTCATGCCGCCCACCATAGACGAACCAATCCTGGCCCGACAGGAGGCTATGAAAAATCGGCCGCAACTGTCCTGCTATCCGATCGGCTGCCATATGCCTTTATGAACGGACATTTAGAGCCGCGGCCTCGCAACGCACATCAAGGAAATGCCTGGTCATCGAGACGATGGATACCTCATCGGGCATCAGGCACGAGGCCGTGGACAGTGCGTCCGCGATCGCGGCCGACGGGGCCGAAACCGACACTGACCCCCAGACCCGGCGAACCGGCCGGCCCGTCGCGGGGTCGAGAATGTGTCCGTCATGGCCGGCCTGATCGAAAGTCGTCCCCAAGGGGGAAGAGGTCGCAAGCGCCCGCTGGCGCAGACACAGCCGCGTGCCCGCCTCCAGCAGCATAGGCCAATCGCCGCCGTCAGGCTGTCCGCCCAGCGCGCGGAATTCGCCGGTGTCGATGAGAATGTCGTTCAGCCCTTCGGCTTCCAGCAAGGCTGCGACCCGGTCGGCGACATAGCCCTGGCCGATGCCGTTCAGGGTCAGCGACATGCCCGGCTTCATAACGATCGCTGCCGGACTCACGGTGACTTTTTCCCAGCCGACATGCAGCCGGGCCCGTTCGATGGCAGCATCGGTGGGCTTCTTCCCAACTGCTGCCGCTTCCGCCCACAGCCTCCAAAGCGGCTGCACCGTCGGGTCGAAACGCCCGCCACTTGCTGCGTGGACGGCGCCGGCGGCCGACAGGCATTCCAGCAACTCGAAAGGAGGACTGTCCAACCGGCCGTCGCGGTTCAGGCGGCTGAGTGCGCTATTCGCCCGATAAAGGCTCAAGATATCCTCCAGCCGATCGATCTCGGCGAACACACGGGCGGCAATTGCCTCGGCTTGCGGATGGTCGAGCCGGATAGAGGCGCGGGCACCGAGAGCCTGTCCCGTCCAGAGCCGGGTCGTGGGCCTTGCTTGCGCAATGCCCGCCCAGGACGATGCCGCCATGGCGGCGGAAATTGCGATCAGGCGGCGACGTGTCAGCATGGTTCAGCCTCCAACAGCATTTGGCAAGGCACGCAGACGGCCTTCATAGTCGTCGTCCTGGTCTTCGGCTGTTTCATGCTCCACCGGTGTCAGGACCATGTCGTCCGTGATCGCCATCAGCTTCAGCACGGTGCCGCCCTCGGCCTTGGCGAAAGCCTCGGCATCGGCCTGGGAGGCGAAGGGCACGGTTTCCGGAGCGCCCATGCCGCCTTCGCGAGTCGAGCCGACGACGAAGAATGCCTTTCCGGCATCGATCCAGTTGCCGTCGCCCGGTTTTTCCCAGGTCGCCCGGGGAGCCCCCATGTCGTTGACGTAGATCGCGAGGATCGGCGCGATCTGCTCCGGCGCGCGGGCATACGCGATCGCGTCGCGAACCTGACTGAAGAACAGCGGCGCCGGCATGCCCTTCATGTGGACCTGCGCTTTCGGACCCGGATGCTCGAGTAGGTTCATCTGGCAGTAGTGGCCCAATGTCTCTGCCGTCATCTCCTGCGGCGCGGTATTCTGCACCGCCTCCTGCGTGCAGGCGCTGACCGGCAGCAGAATGGCCAGCAGCATCAGGCGCAGCATCGTCGTCATGGCGTCACCTTTCTGAACGCGGCCCATGCCAGCGCCAACGTGGCAACCGGCCAGAGCAGGATGGATGCGCCGGATTGCCAGAGCGGTATCGCATCGGCGGCGCCGCCAATGCCGCCGGCGGCGGAGACGGCGGCGGCCGCCGACAGGTTGAAGATGCGGAAGGCGTCGGCGGGATTGGACAACAGTGCGATCGGCAGGATGCGCGTGGTAAGGGGGCCTCCGGAATCCGAAACGATCAGGGCCAGGAGTGCCAGGTCGTACAGGACGACCACCGCCAGCCAAAGGCCGATGGCGAGCCCCGCCGCGCTGGATGTGCGCCGGGTCAGGGCCGACAGCGCGTAGCCAGCGCCGAGGAACGTCGCGCCGAGAAGGACCGACGACCAGACGAGCCGCCACAGGGAGGCCAGTCCCGCCAGCGCGCCCCTGTCGGCAAGGATCGCCGCAAGGGCGGCCAGACCGTAGCCGAGGCTCGTCGCGAGGCCGAGGATGGCGACATGGGCGAGAAGCTTGCCCAGCAGGACTTGCAGCCGCGAGACGGGATAGGTCAGGAGCAGAGGCAGCGTTCCCCGCTCGACCTCGCCTGCTACCGCATCGAAGCTCATGAGCAGCGCCAGCAGCGGCACCAGATAGACCGACAGCGAGGTCAGCGAGGCGACGACCACGGAAAGCCGGTCGACGCCGATGTCGCCGGTCGGGGCGGCGCCTGCCGCAGCCAGCACAAGCGCGAACAGCGCCATCATCGCGGTGGCGATGGCCACCCAGCGGTTCCTGAACGCCACCCGGAATTCGCAGAGGGCGGTGGCAAGGATACGTTTCATTGCCCGTCCCTCCGGCTGAAATGGGAATAGATGTCTTCAAGGCTCGGCGGGATGACGTCGAGATCGGCGACCTGCCCGCCGAGGGCCGCGATGCGCGAAAGAAGCGGCAGCTTCCGCGTCTGCTCGCATGACAGCTTCAGCCGGCCGTCTCCCGTGCGGACGGCTTGAGGGAATGCGCCCGCCAGCGCCGCGTCCTCGCCCGCCGCGGGGGTGATCAGCAGCGCGACCGGCAAAGCCGCCTCTTCCCGCAGCTCGGCCAACGTGCCCTCGGCCGCCAGCCGTCCCTGCGAGAGGATCACGATCCGATCGGTGCGAGCCTCGACCTCGGTCAGGACGTGGGAGGAAAGCAATATGGCGGCGCCGTCGGCGGCCAGTCCGTCGAGCAGATCGTAGAAATCGCGGCGCGAAACCGGATCGAGACCGGAGGTCGGCTCGTCCAGAATCAGAAGGCGCGGCTTGCCGATCAGCGTCTGGGCCAGCCCCACGCGCTGGCGCATGCCCTTGGAATAGCCGCCGATCCGGCGGCGCGCCGCATGGGCCAGCCCCACCTTGTCGAGAAGGCCCATCGCCTGTTTCGGGTCCTCGCCGCGCAGGGCCAGATAGAAGCGGATCTGCTCTTCCCCGGTCAGAGCGGGGTGAAATGAGGCATTTTCCGGCAGGTAGGCCACTTGCGTCCGCGCCGCCGCAGCGCCCGGCGCCGTGCCGCAGACGCTGACCGAGCCGCTGTCGAAGGGGATCAGGCCGAGGATGATCTTCATCATCGTCGACTTGCCCGCGCCGTTATGGCCCAGCAGCGCGACGCGCTTGCCGAGTTCCAGCGTGAGCGAGACCTCCTTCAGCGCCTCGACGGTCTGGAAACGCTTAGTGAGACGTGAGATTTGCAGGGTCGAGGTCATCGATATTTCCTTGGGCCCAGCGTCCTTGGACTTCGGCCTCGAAACTTTGCGCATCCGCCGTGACGGGAATGGTCAGGGGACGCATCAGAGGCGCTGAATCGCGCACGCCGCCCGGCAAGGTGGCCGGGAAACTCTGCTGGCTCCAGCGAACAAGCTGCACCGCGGGCGAACCCGTCAGGAGTGCCGCTGCGGGCTGCGACCAGAGGATTTGATCCATCAGGTCGTTCGGGCGGTAGAAGCTGTCGGCGATGCCGTCGCCGTTCAGGTCATAGGCCGGGTGGTCCGACCAGAAATTGCCACGCCCTTCGTGGCTCCATTCCATATGGCGCGTGCCGACATATTTCACCTGTTCGCGGTTGCCCATGAAGGTGTTGGCGGTCAGCACATTACGTTCGGACCCGGCAGTGAAATGGATGCCGATGCCGCAGCCTTCGAACCGGTTTTCCCAGATCAGGTTCTTGTGGGCGTTGTAGATGAAGAGGCATTTCTTCGTGCCGCCGCGCACCAGATTTCCCGTCACGTCCGCATTGTTGGCGTAGTTCAGCATCAGCCCGTGCTCGCGGTCGCCAAGGCTCTGGTTGTGCAGGATCTTCGCGCGGTCGGAGAACATGATGGCGAAGCCGAGATGGTTGCCGACCGAGACGTTCCGCGACACTTCGGTGTTGCGGGTGTACATGAAGTGCACGGCAAAGCGCAGATCGCGCATCAAATTGCCGCGATAGATGCTGTTGGAGCTGGCATTGGAGAAGATGCCGTCGCGGCCGTAGCGGATCGAGTTCCCCTCGATCAGCGTGCCCGGACTGTTCCAGATATAGATGCCGTTGCCGCGCTCGTTCATGTGCGGGTTCTGCGTGCCGACGATCTCGTTGCCGAGGACACGGGCGTCGTGTCCGCCATGGACGTCGATGCCATGCATGTTGCCGGTGACCAGCAACGCCTTCACCTCGGCGCGGTCGGCCCCCTGCTCGATCTTCACGCCGGCGTCGAGATCCTGATTGACATGGCCCGATCCGGTAACGGTGAAGCCCGACAGGGTGATGTCGGGTGCGGTCAGGGTGAGGACGCTGCCCTTGTTGCCGCCGTCGACGATCGCGCCGCGCGGGCCGACGACCGTCAAGGGGCGGTCGATGGTGACGGGGCCGCGATAGACCCCGTCCACCAGCCTGAGCACGTCGCCGGGTGCGGCCCCGGCGACGGCTTTCGCAAGGCTGCCCTGCCCCGGCGCGACCTCGTGCTCCGCCGCGACCAGCGGCGCGGCGGTCATAAGGCCGACAAGCAGGACAGCCAGGTGCCTCATCGTCAGGCGCTCTTCGGTTCGACGAACATGCGACCGCGCATTTCCATGTGGAGCGCATGGCAGAACCACTGGCAGTAGTACCAGTAGACACCGGGATTGGCCGCCACGAACGTCACCGACGAAGTCTGCTGCGGCCCCACTTCCATCGCCACGCCATGGTTGCCCATGGTGAAGCCGTGCGTCAGGTCGTCGATCTCGTCGAGGTTGGTGACGGTGATCGTCACCTCGTCGCCTTCCCTTACGGTAAAGCTCTCGACGCTGAAGGCCGGTGCAACCGAGGTCATGTAGACGCGAACCTTGTTGCCGTCGCGAACCACCTCATCGGTCCACTCGTCGATATTGACGCCGTCCTTTTCGGCCTGTGCCCGCGTTTCGGCCCACATGGGATCGTTGCGGTCCCACACGGACTTCATGTTCGACATGATCGAGGGATGCACGGCGATCGCGTCGTGCGGCTCGGCGAAGGTCGGGCCGTCATGGACCAGCACCATCTTGTCGCCCGAGATGTCGATCAGCTGGTCGTTCTCGGGCTTCAGCGGGCCCACGTTCAGGAAGCGGTCCTTCGAGAACTTGCACAGGCAGACCAGCCAGTCGTTGGTGGCGTCGAGCGTTTCGCCCATCACCGTTTTCAGGTGACCGGGCTGGTAATGGACATCCAGCTTGTCCTTGATCGGATCGACCTTCTCGCCGGCATAGGCGCGGACCGCGTCCTCGATGTTCCACTTCACAACCTGGCTGTCCAGGAAGAGCGAGGTGTAGGCATTGCCGCGCCCGTCGAAGGCAGTGTGGAGCGGGCCGAGGCCGAGCTGCGGCTCCGCCACCACAGCGCTGCGCGGTTCGGCGTTCTCATAGAAGATCGCGTCGAACTTGGTGACGTCCAGAACGGTCACGGTGGGCGACAGCTTGCCGGCAACGCACAGATGCTTCCGGTCCGGTGCCATGTTGCAGCCATGCGGGTTGTTGGCGATCGGGATGTAGCGGGTGAAAAGGGACTTGGCTTCCTTGCGCCCGTCCAGCACCTTGACGCCATTGATCTCCTCGTACTGTCCCGCGGCGACGGCCTTCTCGATCTCGGCGATGTTGAAGACGACGATGTGGTCCATCTCGGACTTGGTCATCTCCTCCAGCGTCGTGCCCATTTCGGAGTTGTAGCTGGTCGAGAAGGCCCATTTGCCCTCATAGTCGGCATCGCAATTGTCGAGATTGCCCGAAACCTGGACCTGCCAGGCCACTTCCCACTTGTCGGCGTCGACGGCGGTAAAGATGTTCACATAGGTCGACACGTCCTGCATCGTCGAGCCGTCATTGTTGAGCGGCGCCTCGTCCTCGCCGTTGCAGAAGACGTAGTTGGAGCGCGGCCACTTTTGCGGGCGCATGCCGTGAATGCCCTTGGCGTTGGGGATCTCGAGGATCGCATCGGTTTTCATGACGTCGCAACGCACCCGCGCCACGCGGGTATTGGCCTTGTCGTTCATGAACAGATAGCGACCGTCATACTTGCCTTCGGTGAAGGACATGTGGACGTGATGGAGATCGCCATTGTCATGGATGTGCTTGCCGTTGGCGGCAAGCTGCTTCTTCGTCCTCTCCGTCATCGTGCGCTGGTGGATGCGGATCGATTCATTGGTCTGGCCCCAACCGGTTGCGGAGCAGCGGTTGAATACCGGCACCCGCATCAGCTCGCGCATGGAGGGAATGCCCAGGATGCGCATTTCGCCGGTCTGGCCTGAGGACCAGAAGCCGTAATAGTCATCGAGCTGGCCGGGCGCGATGGAGCCATCGGCTCCCGCCGCGCGTGCGCTGCCGCCCATCGTGGCGGCAGCCCCGGTCACGCCAAGGCCCAGCGCCGCAGGGCCCAGCGACAGGCCGCCAAACGCGCCCGCCGCCACGGCACCGCCGGCGGTGGCGCCCAGCAGGGTGCGACGGCTGACGCCTTTTTTCTCGTTGGATTCCATAGTCGAAACTCCTTTTGTTAAACTTCGGAAATGGTGGCTCGAGTGACAGTGGGCTGGCCGACGGAAGGACGTCGCGGCCCCGGCGGCGTGCTTTCCGCCAGTTTCTCCCGGCGCTTCAATTTCTTGATCACGACGGGACAAGTGGTCTCGGACTGGTAGAGCACCTGGCAATGCAGGCAGTTGATGCATTCGTTCGGATTGATCTCGCCGGTCGGATGGATCGACTGCACGGGGCACTGGTTTGCGCAGGTCTGACAGGGATTGCCGCATTCGTGATAGCGCTTGAGCCAGTCGAACATCCGCAGCCGCGCGGGGATCGCCAATGCCGCGCCCAGGGGGCACAGGTAACGGCAGTAGAAGCGCTCGACGAACAGCCCGGCGATCAGCAGTGCTGCGGCGTAGGCGACGAAAGGCCATGCGCGCAGGAACTTCAGGATGATCGCGGTCTTGAACGGCTCGACCTCGGCCAGGTGCTCGGCCTGCTCGATGCTGACCAGCGAGACGCCGAACAGGGCCAGGAAGATCATGTATTTGACCGGCCAAAGCCGCTCGTGCAGCCCCCATGGCAAGGTCCATTGCGGGATGCGCAACTTGCGGGCGATCTGGTTGGTCAGTTCCTGCAATGCGCCGAACGGACACAGCCATCCGCAATAGGCGCCGCGCCCCCAGAACAGGAGGGCGGCCGCCACCGCGAACCACAGGATGAATGTCAGCGGATCGAGCAGGAATGCCTGCCAGCTGAAACCGTTCACCAGGCTGCCGAACAGCGCCATGAGATTGACGACCGACAGTTGCGCATTGGCGTACCAGCCCAGGAATACCAGCGTCACCGTGAGGAAGCCCATGCGGAAAAAGTAGAACAGTCTTTCGTTCCTGACTGCGAAGGTCTGGAAGAAGAAGACGCCCGTCAGCACCGTCAGCATGGCACCCAGTACGGCGATCTTCAGTTCCGAATCCGTCCAGATCCGCTTCCACAACTCCGCCTGGGCCGCGCCTTCGTTGTGCTCGGCAACGGGTGCGCCCTCCGAGGGTGACGGCACCGGGGCCGCCGCTATGGCGCGCAGATATTTCTGCGGCAGTTGGTATGCGAGATCGAAGGTGTGGAAGACCTTCTCGATCGGCCCGACCTCGCGCTGGACGAGCAACTGGATACGAAACGGCTTCGTCGGATCGAAACCGACATTTGCGGGAATGCGGAACAGGTCCTTTTCGGTGAAGCCCGGCGCGCCTGCGGCAGCTATGGTCGAAAGACGCCTGTGGTCGCGGTCGCGGAAACGCACCGACACATCATCCTGGATCAGGACGACGCGGTCGAAGATGCCGCCGCGCACATAACCCGATCCCTTGAAGGAATAGAGGCCCCGCCCCATCAGCGCGATGGCGTTCTCTCCTTCCTTTAGCCAGGTCTTCAGGTTTGCTGCCTCGGCGGTGCCGAGAAGTCCCTCGGCGACCGGCGGTGCGGAAACCAGCGCCGCCTGCAATTCGATGAAGAGGGTTTCCGGCGGCTCGGTCAATGCGCGCTCGCGCGCTCTCGTATCGGCATGCGTTGCAAAGGCGTCATTGACCTGCCCGACATCCAGCGACAGCCTTCTCACCGTGCCGTCGCCCTCGGCCTCGAACCAGTCCGCCGGCGCTGCCGCGTCAGGATCGATCTCGAACCGGGGGCCGGCATCCGGCTGTTCGGGCGCCAATCCGCCGAGGCCGAGCGCGCGCGCGACCTTCAGGCCCGACCGGATGATCGAATCGTCGATAACCATCACGGTCACGGTGGCGCCCGAGATGATGTCGACCTCGTGCGCCGTCCCGCCGGCCTTGGCCTCGGCCAGAAGATCGAGGCCGGCATAGCCTTCCACGAGCGCCTTGACCTTGGCTTCGGGAATGCCGACCAGGACGATCGGCTCCGAATGCTTCACCAGTTGCACGCCGACGATCCGGGCGTTCTTGTCGACGGCTACGAGAGAATGGATGGGTTTGCCCGAATACCCGGTCGTCCCGACGAAATCGGATGTGATGAATGCCCAGGCGACCGTCTCGCCGCCCTTCATGACAGGCGCGACGGCAAGATCGCTGCGGATCGGCCCAAAGCTATCGGCGTCGGCAACCAGATCGGAGGCGAGGGAGGTCGGTAGATATTCCTGCAACACGCTAGCCGCGGAGACGCCAGTCCCCAAGCCCAGCACCGCCCAAAGCAAAAACAGAAAACGCAAAAATTTCATCGAGCGGCATTCCGGCAATTCCCGGCCGCGACGTTATACAGTTTCCCCCAAGCGCCCTTGCGCTAGGTCAATGAGCGGGACAATTCATCTGCGACAAAATGGACGAAGGTGCTGGCAAGCCATGCCGGAGTCCGGGGTCGGATTTGACGACCCTGCCCGCCAAGGTCGAAAGGTTTCTGAGCGAAGACGGTGTGATCCTTTGGATTCGCTTTGAGCATCAAGCCCTTGTTTTTGCGCGTGTCGCGGTCCCGAATTGAGCTTCCGCTTGCGGGCGGCATGTTTAAGGCGACAAAGGAGGCTGGCGAGGTCGTCCGGAGCGGCGGCCAACCTGGTTGCAGTGCCCTTACGGAAGCCTCAGCCTGGGCGGCCAGCAGATTCCCCTGATCCGCACCCTGCCCCGTCACGCCTTCGTCTTCTGTTCCCGGAACACGATAAACACGCCGCTCGAAATGATGATGGCCGCGCCGAGAAAGGTGACGAAGTCCGGAACGTCGCTCCAGATCAGCCAGCCAAGAGCCACGGCCCACAGAAGGGCTGTGTATTCAAGAGGAGCGATGACGACGGCTGGCGCAAGGCGGAACGCCTGGGTGACCATTGTCACGCCGGCCGTTCCGACAACCGCGATCCCAATGAACAGCCATAGGTCGTCCACCTGAACTGCGGTCCATGCGAAGGGCATGGTCAGGCCGCTGAGCAACGCGCCGATGCCGGTCAGGTACAGCATGAGTGTCCACACGCTGTCGCGTGGATCGACCCAGCGCGCGCCGACCATCAACATGGCGTAGACGAAGGCCGTGGCGATGGGCAGCAGCGAAACCAGCTGGAAGGTCGCGCTTCCCGGCCGCACAACGACGACCACGCCGATAAAGCCGGCGATGACCGCGGACCATCGTCGCCAACCGACATACTCCCCCAAGAAAATGGCAGAAATCGCCGTAATGATGAGAGGTGCGGCAAAGACCAGCGTGGTGGCTTCGGCAAGCCCCAGATATTTCATGCTGGTGATGAACAGCAGCGCGGCACCGATCCACAGCATTCCCCGAAACAGATGGGCGCTGGGCCGATAGGAACGAAGCGCGCTCCTGCCTCCCATTTTCAGCGTGATCGCCAGGGCAACCGGCAAGGCTATGATGTTGCGCAGAAAGATGATCTGGAGGGGCGAATATCTGTCCGTCAGCGCTTTTGCGATGGCATCGTTCGTCGTCAGGAGCGCAATTCCGGCGCACATCATCAAGACGCCGCTTGTCACGCTGTATTGCTGTTGCTTGTGGAAGGAAATCTGCAAGTCGACCTCTCGAACCGCGCGTGCCGCCTGTCATGAACGCCGACGCGCGCCAGCGAGACGGTTTTGTGAGCCATGTATCCGCGTTTGGCCGGCGCCGCGCCAGCGAAATCCAACATGTGCAGGTACTTCGTGTAACATCCACGATTCTGTCTCATAAAAGGCCAGCAGGCGGGAATTTATTGCGGCACAAGCTCAGGCAATACTTCTCATATGCCGGATTCGCCCTTGTAATTCGGCATTTTTCTCCAATCTTCAGGTAGGAACCGAGTGAGATCGAGAAGTGTCGTGCCGGCTTTTCAGGTCAAGATCGCATATCTCACGCCGTACCGGCATTCGCGGCGCTACTTCCACCAGATCGTTGTGGCTGACGACAAGCAGGCCGCGCTTGTCGAAACACGCGACCTGCTGAGCAAGCGTTCCCCCAGTGCCCGCATCGTGCACGAGGTGGCGAGCCTTCGCCCGGACAGCCAGGATGCGGAGGCCGCGATCAAGGCTGGATGGTCGCTTCGGGATGGCTGGTGGTCACGGCCCATCCGGGCGGGGGACGATCTGGCGGCGATTGCCACGCACGGCTACGCCAGCAGCAGGCGTATCAATGTGCGCACGACGGCAGGCTGTGTCGCGATTGACCGCATCGCGGATGTTTCGAGACCGTCTTGACGGCTATTCCGTCTTTCCCCGGCATTTCACCGCATCCGTCCAATTTTCTTGCGCAACCAGCCCGATCCCATTTCTGCTAGAAGCACCAGCAGGATGATTATCAGCAGGATCGCCGCGACGCGGGTGCTTTCCAGTTGTTGAGTGGTGCGCTTGAGGTACCAGCCCATACCGCCGCCGCCGAAGAAGCCGACCACGGTCGCGGCCCGGAACGCCACATCCCAAGTGTAGATGGTGATGCCGGTGAAGGCCACCCGCACCTGCGGCAGCACCGCATACTGGAATATCTGGAGGTGGCTGGCGCCGACCGAGCGCATCGCCTCGACCGGCCCCATGTCGATCGCTTCCAGCTCGTCGGAAAACAGCTTTCCGGCAAAGCCGATGCAAAAGACCGTCAGCGCCAAGGTGCCGGCCAGCATACCGAAACCGAGAATGGTGACGAACAGGATGGTCCAGATCGTCTCGTGGATCGACCTGCTGCCCATGATGGCGAAGCGACCGAACGGATAGGCGATGGCACGGCTGAATGTGATGTTGCGGGCCGCCATCCAGGCCAGAGGAATCGAGACCAGCACTCCGAAGACGCCGCCCAGCAGGGACATTTCCAGCGTGCGCAACACCGAGCGCAGGAAACCGGCATCGGACACATAGTTGAGGTCCGGTGGGAAATAGCGGGTGGCAAGAATGTCGGCCAGACGGGGAAATGCGCCGAAGATGCGCACCACATCGATGTTGAGGAAGCGGACCGACCAGAAAAGGAAGGTCAGCACCGCCAGCAGCGCGGCAAGGCGTAGTGTCGATTCCGGGTGCCGGTAACGAGACCATTTCCGGCCTGAAAGCCGCATCGGCTCCGATGAAGCAAGCGTCATCGCTCTCTCCTAAATCACTGCCTTGCGGGCATAGTGGGATACCACCTCACCAAAGGCGATCAGCACCAGCACCGCCAGTACTACCAGCGTGACGCCGCCATAGTTGAACATCGCCATCTGGCGAAAGAAGACGAGGCCAAGCCCGCCGGCGCCGACCAGACCCATGATCGCCGAGCGGCGGATATTGATGTCCCATTCGAAGATGATGGTGCCGATGATCACCGGCAGGATTTGCGGCACGATGCCGTAATACATCACCTGGAACTGGTTACCGCCCACGGCCCGGATGGCTTCCACCGGCTTGGGATCAATATTCTCTATGGCCTCGGCGGTGATCTTGGAAATGAATCCGATGGACCGCATGGCCACCGCCAGTATACCCGGCAAGGCGCCGAGACCGACCGCCCCGACGAAGAGCAGCGCCCAGATGATTTCGTGGATGGAGCGCGACAAGACCATCAGGAAGCGGCCGAGCGGGTAGAATACATATCTGCTGGGCGTGACGTTGGCCGCACCAAACCACGCAACAGGCAAAGACAGTACACAGCCGAGCAGTGTCCCGAGCGTCGCCATCATCAGCGTTTCCAATGCCGGAACCACCAGGGAGGGCGCCAGCGACCAGTCGAGCCACAGAAAGCGCTCCAGCGTGCCGACGACGCCGAGCGCGCCGCCCATGCGCGTCCAGTCCGTGTCGAACATGACCGTGTCATGGAAGCACCATGCCAGGACGGCCAGGGACAGAACGAGGATCGCCCGATTCTTGAAGCGGCGGCTGCGCCCATGCGCCAGCCAGGCGTCGAAGCCGCGATCGGGCATGGGTGCTGTAGTGGTGCTCATCACAGCACCTCCATGGCATAGATGGCGTCGAGGTCTTCCTTGCGCATGTCTCTGGAAGGACCATCGAACTTCTTGTAGCCGTCCTGCATGCCGATGATGCGGTTGCAGCTTTCGAGGGCCAGTTGCACATCATGGATGTTGCACAGGACCGGCACCTTGAATTCCTCGGCCAGTTCCTTGATCAGCGCCATCACGCTGCGAGAAATCTTTGGATCGAGCGCCGAAGTGGGCTCGTCTAGCAGGAGAATCTCGGGCTGCTGCATCAGGGCCCGGGCGATGCCGACGCGCTGGCGCTGGCCGCCCGACAGTTCGTCGGCGCGCTTGTCCACATGATCCTGCAGACCCACGCGCTCCAGAAGATGGAGGGCGCGTTCGATGTCCTCGCGTGGAAACGCCTTGAACAGGCTGCGCCATGCGCCCGTGTAGCCAAGCCGTCCCGACAGGACGTTGTCCATAACCGACATGCGGTTGACCAGATTGAACTCCTGGAAAATCATGCCGATACGTCGCCGCAGCCTGCGCAGGTCGCCTCCGGCCAACCGGCAGACATGTTGCCCAAAAAGGATGATCTCGCCCTCGCTGGGTTCCACCAGGCGATTGATGCAGCGGATCAGCGTCGACTTGCCGGCTCCGCTCGGGCCAATGACGGCGCAGAAATCCGAATCATCAACGGCAAATTCGACACCCTTGAGGATCTGCGGGCCGGTTGCCGCATACCGCACTTTCAGGTTCCGGACTTCGAGGACGGGCATGGCAACCTCCCCTTCACGGGCAGAAGCGCACGGCACGCTTCCACCCACGATACCGGTTTCATGTCTCACTGGCCTTCTGCCGCCTTTTCGGCCGCCACCAGTTTGCGGATGATGTCGTAGTCCGAATCCTGCATGGCCACGAACTTCGTCGAGTTTATGCCCTCAAAGAACGACTTCGCTTCCGGATTCTCATGCAGGGTAAGGAAGGCCTCGCGGATGGCCTGTTTGATCGGTTCGCACAGGTCCGACCGATAGACCATCGGGTCCTGCGGGATGATGCCTGACTGCCACAGCACGCGATAGTCGGCCTCGGCAGCAAGGCCGCGGTCGATGACATTGTCGAGACGGTGGGTTGCGACGAAGGCGCTGTCGACGCGCCCCTCCTTGACTGCCAGTGCAGACTGATCGTGGCCGCCCGTATAGACGACCTTGGAGAAGTACTTCTCCAGTTCCGGCCCGGTGCCGATCTCATCGCCAAACACCATGCGGGGCATCAGGTTGCCGGAGGTGCTGGCCGGATCGGCGAGGCCGGTCACGGTCCCCTTCAGGGAGTCCAGATTTTCGAACTTGCTGTCGGCCTTGACGACCAGAACCGCCCTGTAGCCCGGCCCTTCTTCCTGGAAGTGCCCCTTGGCCTTGGTGTAGGTGGCGAAGACCTCCAGCGTCGGGTCCTTTTCGCGGGCCAGCACATAAGAGTTGGGCCCGTGCACGCCGACATGGACCCATCCGTTAACCATGCCCTCGATGACGGAAGCATAGGAGGTCGGCATGAAGAATTCCACGCTCTTGCCGGTCTTTTCTTTCAAGGCCTTGAGCAGGGGCTGATAGATATCCAGTTCCTGGGTCGTTTCCTCGGTCGGAATGATCGAGAATACGAGCTGGCCTGGGTCCTTGCAGTCCTGCGCCAGGGCGGCAGCAGCAATGGTGGACAACACGCTTGCGCCAAGCAGCGCAATGGAAAGCTGTTTCAACGATTTCATCTTCTCCTCCATGATGAAAGTTCGACAGTACGCTTTGTGTGCTGGACCGCTTATGCGGCCGATGCTTTTGCCTCCATTCCGGCTGCCGCCAGCAGTTCCTCGCGCGAGCCGATGAAATTCTGTCCACGCTCGCCGGCAAAGGCAGCCTCGATCAGAGCGCGCCATTCGGCGAGTTCGATGCCATAGGCATGATGGTCTGTGGCCACTCCCAGCTTGTTGAGAGTTGTCTCGAGCCGCTCGGCCGCTCCCTGTGCCTCGCAACCGAAGATCGACCGCAATGCTTCCTCGCAAATTCCTCCCCGGTCGGCGACCGAGCGGATGATCATCGGCAACGTGAACGAACAAGCGATGCCGTGCGGCACGCCATACCGCAAGGTGATCGGATAGGAGAGGGAATGAGCGATCGCGGTCTTGGTATTGGAAAAGGCGAAACCGGCAAGCGTGGCGGCGCGCGCCATGCGTTCGCGCAATTGCAGATTGCCGAGGTCGCCGACCAGCGCCGGCAGAGTGGACAGAACACCCCGGGCCGCGGCTACGGCATGCGCCATCGAGACAGGATTGGCATTGCGGTTCCACAGGCTTTCGAGCGAATGCGACAAGGCATCGAGCCCGGTCTGCACGGTCAGCGCCAGTGGCTTGCCGAGCATCAGCTCGGGATCGACCAGCGCCTGCCGCGGATAGAGGCCGGGATGGGCGAGAGAATATTTGAGCCCGTTGGCGTTGTCCCATACCGTTCCCCAACAGGTCACCTCGCTGCCGGTGCCTGCCGTGGTCGGCACCGCGATCAGCGGCCAGGGATCGAGGGTGCCGGCGCCAGAACGCTTCTTCAGATAGGCGTCCACCACGCCGAAATCGCCGCGGGCGGCTGCGAACGCCTTGGCCGAGTCGATCACCGAACCGCCGCCCAGCGCCACGATTACCTCAGGTGCCGCTGACAGGTCGCGGAAGCGCGCTGTCTGCTGCTCCAAATGGCTGATGTCGGGATTGGGAGCGATATCGTCGACCACCAGCAGCGGCTTGCCGCCCCTACGTTCGAGTTCCGCCCCGAGCTTGTGGAAAGCCGGCTCGCCATAGGTGACGAGCGCATAGCTGCGTCCACCCAGGAGTTCGCCCAGCTTTGCAAAACTGCCCTGTCCGAACCAGACATCGACGGGATTACGATAAGACCACACGGCTGCTACCTGCGCTGAGTTTCCTGATGCTCACAGCGTGGCCGCTTTGCCGTCTATTGACTAATACATATTTCCAGAGCTTATCATAGATAATGGCTATAGTATTTTCCCATCTTCGTTCCTTCCATGCAGTCGCCGAACATCGCGGCTTCACCGCCGCCGCGCAGGCGCTGCACATCAGCCAGCCGACTGTCACCACCCAGGTCAAGGAACTGGAGGAACGTTACGGGGTCGAACTCCTGGTCCGACGCGGGCGGCGTGTCGAGTTGACCGAGACGGGTGCCGCGCTGTTCGACATCAGCCGCCGGCTGATGAAGCTACATGAGGAAGCCGACGAACTGCTCCTGAGCAGCGGCCGTCTGACGATGGGCCAGCTACGGATCGCCGCTGTCGGTCCCTTCCATGCCACGGAAATGGTGGCACGCTTCCTGGCCGCCTACCCGGCCATCAAGGTCAGCATGCTGCTCGGCAACTCCGACCAGACGCTACAACGGATTCTGGAGCTCGAGGCCGATGTCGCCATCCTCGCTCACATCGTCGACGATCCGCGCGTGCTGTCGGTGCCATTCAGCTCCCATGAGGTAGTGGTCTTCGTCAATGCCGATCATGCCTGGAATGGCCGCGAAAGCGTCGAAATGGCCGAACTGGCCGACCAGCCGCTCATTTTGCGTGAAACTGGCTCCACCACGCGGAGGGCCCTTGAGAGGGGGGCCGCCGCCACCGGCACGACCATCACACCTTTCCTCGAGATCGGCAGCCGCGAAGGCATATGGAAGGCGGTCGAGCGTGGGCTTGGTATCGGCGTTGTCGCTGATTTCGAGTTCGTCGCCCACCCGCGATTGACGACGATACGGATTGCCGACGTCGAGGTGCGCACGGAATACAGGCTGGCTTGTCTGCAGGAACGCCGCGAGTCGCCGAAGATCGAGGCCTTCATGCGCAGCGTGTTGCCCGAGGCGGAGTTGCTCAACGCGCAGCACTCGTCTGATCCATAGCTTTCATCAATCGTTCAAATTCAAAATTGCGATTTGGCAAATAGGTATGGCTGGTTCAAACAGAAGATGACTCTCCTCGAAGGCAGGAAGGACCTCCTCTGATGAACCAGCACACTCCTGTTTCTGTTGCCGCGAATGGGCGGACTTATGCGTGGCCGCGTGTGCCTGCGATTGCGATCTGCCTTGACGGCTGCGAGCCGGCCTATCTGGACGCGGCGATTGCGGCGGGGCTGATGCCGGCGCTTGAGAAGATCAAGGCCAGGGGCACGGTGCGCACCGCCCATTCGGTGATCCCCTCCTTCACCAACCCCAACAACCTGTCGATCGCCACCGGGCGGCCGCCGGCGGTGCACGGCATCTGCGGCAACTACCTCTACAACCCCCAGACGGGCGAGGAGGTGATGATGAACGATCCGAAGTTCCTGCGCGCCCCGACCGTGTTCCAGGCCTTCTACGACGCCGGTGCCAGGGTGGCGGTGGTGACGGCCAAGGACAAGCTGCGCGCGCTGCTGGGCCACGGGCTGAAGTTCGACGACGGCCGCGCCGTGTGCTTCTCCTCGGAGAAGTCGGACACCACGACAAAGGCACAGCACGGCATCGACAATGCCTCGCAATGGCTGGGACGCCCGGTGCCGGAGGTCTATTCGGCCGAGCTGTCGGAGTTCGTCTTCGCCGCCGGCGTCAAGCTGCTCAAGGAATTCCGGCCGGATGTCATGTACCTGACCACCACCGACTATGTGCAGCACAAATACGCGCCGGGCGTGAAGCAGGCCAACGACTTCTACGAGATGTTCGACAAATACCTGGCCGAGCTCGATGCGCTGGGCGCGGCCATCGTGGTCACCGCCGACCACGGCATGAAGCCCAAGCACCATGCCGACGGTTCGCCCAACGTGGTCTATGTGCAGGACCTGCTCGACGAATGGCTGGGCAAGGACGCGGCCCGCGTCATCCTGCCGATCACCGATCCCTATGTGGTGCATCACGGGGCGCTCGGCTCCTTCGCCACCGCCTACCTGCCGCAAGGGGCCGACCGCGCGGCAGTGATGGACAGGCTGCGCCAGGTCGAGGGCATCACGCTGGTGCTCGGCCGCGAGGAGGGCTGCGCCCGCTTCGAATTGCCGGAGGACCGCATCGGCGACATCGTCATGGTGTCGGGCGAGAACAAGACCATCGGCACCAGCGCGCACCGCCATGACCTTGCCGCGCTCAACGAGCCGTTGCGCTCGCATGGCGGGCTGACCGAGCAGGAAGTGCCCTTCATCACCAACCGCGTGCTGCCCGACCAGCCGGGCGCGCCGGCGCTGCGCAACTTCGATGCCTTCTACTATGCGGTGCTGGCGGCAGCGCAGGTGGGATGACACTTTCATCCTCCCCCTTCATGGGGAGGATCGCCAACCGGGCCGGCGGGCGGAAGGGCCCTGCCTGGCCTTCCAACCCCACCCCGGCGCCGATGCGCCGTCCCTCCCCATCAAGCGGGAAGGGTGAAGGAGCCAGATATGAACAAGCCCGAGACTTCCCTCAAGCTCCGCCACGAGCCGATGCGCATCGCCGGCGAGAAGGTCGATGCCGACGGCGTCGTCGAGGTGCGCTATCCGTGGAACGACACCGTCATCGGCACGGTGCCGGCCGGCGGCGCCGAGCATGCGCGGCGCGCCTTCGACATCGCCGCCGGCTATACGTCGAAGCTCACCCGCTACGAGCGCCAGCAGATCCTGTTTCGCACGGCCGAGGCGCTGGCCGCGCGCAAGGAGGAGATCTCCGACCTGGTGACGCTGGAGCTCGGCATCTCCAAGGCCGACTCGCTCTACGAGGTCGGCCGCGCCTATGACGTGTTCACGCTGGCCGGCCAGATGTGCATCCGCGACGACGGCGAGATCTTCTCGTGCGACCTCACCCCGCATGGCAAGCAGCGCAAGATCTTCACCCTGCGCGAGCCGCTCAACGCCATCTCGGCCATCACCCCCTTCAACCATCCCCTCAACATGGTCTCGCACAAGGTGGCGCCGGCCATCGCCACCAACAATTGCGTGGTGGTCAAGCCGACCGAACTGACCCCGATGACGGCGCTGGTGCTGGCCGATATCCTCTACGAGGCCGGCCTGCCGCCGCAGATGCTGTCGGTGGTCACCGGCTGGCCCGCCGACATCGGCGACGAGATGATCACCAATCCCAACATCGACCTGATCACCTTCACCGGCGGCGTGCCGGTGGGCAAGCTGATCGCCTCGAAGGCCGGCTACAGGCGCCAGGTGCTGGAGCTGGGCGGCAACGACCCGCTCATCATCCTCAACGACCTGTCCGACGAGGACCTGGCCAGGGCCGCCGATCTGGCGGTCGCCGGCGCCACCAGGAATTCGGGCCAGCGCTGCACCGCCGTCAAGCGCATCCTGGTCCAGGAGAAGGTGGCCGACCGCTTCGTGCCCCTGGTGCTGGAGCGGGCGAAGAAGATCCGCTTCGGCGACCCCATGGACCGGTCGACCGACCTCGGCACCGTGGTGCACGAACAGGCCGCCGCCCTGTTCGAGAAGCGCGTCCACATGGCGGCCGAACAGGGCGCGGAAGTGCTCTACGATCCCGGCCGCAAGGGGGCGCTGCTTCCCCCCATCGTGGTCGACCGCGTGCCGCACGCCTCCGAACTGGTCATGGAGGAGACGTTCGGGCCGATCATCCCGATCATCCGCGCCCCCGACAATGACGACGACCTGATCGCTTTGTCCAACTCCACCGCCTTCGGCCTGTCGTCGGGCGTGTGCACCAACGATTTCCGGCGCATGCAAAAATACATCGCCGGCCTCAGGGTCGGCACCGTTAACATCTGGGAAGTGCCCGGCTACCGCATCGAGATGAGCCCCTTCGGCGGCATCAAGGACTCAGGCAACGGCTACAAGGAAGGCGTCATCGAAGCCATGAAGTCCTTCACCAACATCAAGACCTTCTCACTTCCATGGGCTTGACCCGGACATGACCCCGAATTGGCCGGCACCCGACTGCTCCCGGACAAGAGCGAGAGCGGATCGCCTCCCTGTCAGGCGTTCTCATCTTCAACACTGGTGTTCTTATATCTTCCCCTCACCTCTGCGTCCCAGATCGGCTCTGGGCCTGTGGGTCGTGATCCAGTCGATGACCGAACGCGTATGGAGAGCGGTTTCTTCCGAGAGGCCGGGCCGGACATGGGCCACAAAGTCTACGGCAGGCAGCGGCGGCAGTTGACGATTTACCTCCGAAGAATAGAGCGATGGGGCAACCGAGCTGGAGTTGAGCGGTGTTACGGCAAGCCCGGCCGCAGCCATTGCCGTCAAGCTGCCGAGGCTGGGACTGACGGTCGTTATCTGCCAGGCGCGGTTCATGGCCGCGAGCGCTGCAAGCGCTGCGTCCCGATAGGGACAGGGCTCGGGAAATACGGCCAGGGGGATGGGGCCACTGAGATCCAGCGGATATTTTCCGAACGCCCATACCAGCGGTTCGCTCCACAGATGCGTGCCGGCCTGCTCCCCCCTGCATCTGCACCCGACTATCAAGTCGAGTTCTCCCCGCTCCATGCTCTCCAGCAGCAGCGTGGTATTCGAGATGTGAATCTCCAGTGTCCTGCTCGCGCGCGCGTCGTGAAATTTCTTCAGGACCGACGGCAACCAAGTGCTCGTTAAATCGTCCGACGCGCCGATCCTCAAGTTGAACGCGCTGCTGCTTCCTTTCATGAGGCTCCGGGCATCCTCGCTCAGGCGCAGGATTGCCCGCGCATAACCGAGCAGCGCCTGCCCCTGCGGCGTGAGAGCCACCGTTCGAGTGTTGCGTTCGAACAAGGTGCATCCGGCCTGATCTTCAAGCCTGCGGACATGAGCGCTGACCGCGGATTGGGTCAGGTTCAGCTGCTGACCGGCCTTGGTGAAACTCGAAAGGTTCGCAACTGCCTCGAAGGTGCGAAGCAACGGGATATCGAACATCGATTTACCTCATGACGCACTGAATAGCATGATAATAAATCGTTTCTCATGATCAATGAAGGCTGATTGACTTGATCCCCTCGAAAGACGGGATCTGTCACCTTGTCGTTTGAAGCCTGGATTCCTTTTGCTCTTGCAACGATGACTTTCGCCTGCATGCCTGGACCGGCCATCCTCTATATGTCGGCACAGACGCTGGCCTATGGTCACAGGGCCGGCCTCATGGCCGCTCTTGGCGTCCATCTTGGCTGCTATGTGCATATCATGGCAGCGACTGCCGGGCTGGCCGCGCTTCTCCATCATGCACCGGTTCTCTACTCCGCCATCAGATTTGCCGGCGCGCTCTATATGCTGTGGCTGGGCAGCAAGATGGTGTTTTCCCCGAAGCGTCAGGATGGGGCAGAGACCCCTGCCCCGCACCCAAGGGTGCTGCGGGACAGCATCATCGTGGAGGTCCTCAATCCGAAAACCGCGCTGTTCTTCCTGACGTTCCTTCCGCAGTTCGTGAACCCGGAAGCGGCGCTCCCCAGTTGGCTGCAGTTCCTGGTACTTGGCGTCATCGTCAACGGCGCGTTCTCGATCGCCGATCTCGCCTCGGTCGGAATTGCATCCGTTGCTTCGCCGCAAATCTCGTCGAAAGGATCCCTTGCCTGGGTTTCGAGGGCGAGCGGTGTCATCCTCGTCGGACTGAGTATCGCCATCGTGCTGCGCTATGTCTAAGGACAGGAAGTTCAGGACCCTGCGAGGCCGATCCGTCGGGCCGCACCCCTGTAGAGGGACTGTATGTCCTTGTCGAAGCGGAATGTATCAAGGAAGTGCGTCACGTCGTAATCCGGGATCTGCCGCCTGATCCGCGTCACGTGACTCCGCGCTCCGTCAATATCTCCGGCGAGGGCGAGACAGTGGGCCGCGATGGCCAGTATATGCACATGCGCGTTTGGGCGTGACGCGGCTCTCATGCCCCATTCGGCAGCCTCCTCGAACCTGCCCAGGCGTACCAGCGCCATGGCGCGTGCACCAAGCATGCCGAACAGCAGCGGGTCGCAGGGGCTGAGCAGGCGGGAATGGTCCGACGAGGCGATTGCCGCATCGGGATCACCGTTCTGGGAGTGAATGAATGCGACGGAATAATGCCCCAGCGCGAAGTTCGGGCTGAGTTCGACGGATTGCTCCAGTGCATGGACAGCCTCGGTCGCCTCCCCGCAGAGCCAGAGCGCACGTCCCATCGCCCAGTGCGCGCTGGGGTTCAGGCTGTCGGCTTGCAGGCTGTGGCCCGCCGCCTTCAGCGCCTGCTTTGTCTGGGCGTTCCGATCTTCCCAGCGCTGGAAGGCGTTCTGCCAATGCGTGAAAGACAGACCGGCGTAAGCGCGCGAAAAAGTTGGATCGAGTTTGGCGGATTGCCGGAAAAAATCGGCGGCCCGCGCGTTTTCTTCGGCCGTGAAATTGTACATGTGCCACAGGCCACGATGAAAACACTCCCACGCATCGAGCGAGTCCGCTGGCTTCAAGAGGGCGCGATTGCGTTCGGCCGTCTCGATCTCCGCCGCAATCGACGAGACGATGCCGTCGCATAGGTGATCGAGCACCGGCAGGTGGGCGACCGCATCCGCCTCCAGCTTGTCTGCCCACAGGACGTGGGAAGTGGCGGCCTCGGCAACCTCCACGGTCACGATGGTGTTGTCGGCACTGCGTTGCACATAGCCGTTGGCGATGTAGTCGACAGCGAGCCGCTCGCCGATCTCGCGCACGCTGAGCGCCTCGTCGGCGATGGCGAAGACCGAGCCTCGTGCAATGACGAACAGGCTGCGCAATCGCGCCAGCCTGCTGATGATGTCGTGGGTCAGCGCATTCCCCAGCACGCTGCGTCTTCCCGTGCCGCGGCCGAACTCTGTGAATGGCATGACGGCAATGGAGGCGCGCCGCGAAACGGCATTTCCAGTGTTGGCAAAAACTCCTGATGCCGCTGCTGCCGGTGCGGTCGAGGCGACCCGCATCGCCGCCCATGCGGCCCGCACCGGAGCGAAGTCGATGCCCTCCGATGCGAAGCTGCGCGCGGCTGCGTCGACGTAACGATCGCCCTCCTCGATCATGTGCCGATGGAAGAGCTCCGTCAGAAAACGCCGGTTGCCCTCGATGTCGAACGGCGCGCATTCCAGCCAGTTCCTCGCTGCGGCAAGTCCCTTCGACGTCCCCGGTGTCGACCGGCGGCCGATCTCGACGACGATCTCTGCCTGGATCAAGCGAAATTCGCTGCGCCTCGAGGTCAACCAATGCTGGAGATCGGGACTGCCGTTGACGTCGAGACCGTCGAGCAGGTCACCTGTGAAAGCGGCGGACAAACTCTCCAACTCGTCATCGGAGAGCTGTCCGATCCCATTTTTTGACAGCGAAAGAACCCTGAGCGCATCAACGTCGCAATCGCGCAGGTCGAGAGCCACCCGGCCCTCATCGGTGATCACCCGCAACCGCCCGGGTTCATCGAGAAGCGCACGCAGCTTGGTCAGGCACCATCTGAGTTCGCCACGCGGGTCGTTTGGCGCCTGCCACAAGAGTTCGCAGAGGCGCTCGCGCGATACGGGGTGCGACGCTAACGCCAGATAGGCGACCAGCAGGCGGATTTTCCGAGACGGGGGCAATGGTGCCGCCACGCCGGCGCGCAACACCCTCAACGGCCCGAGCAGCCGCAGTTCAACCGCCGCCACCGACGGCTTTGAAGCGGAACGATCCGATTCCATGCTCGCTCCAACGCCGGCTCCCACGCCGCGGCGCCAGCGCGCATTCTAGCATCGGTCCTGCAATCGCAAAATCTCAATCGACGCCGAGCCCGACGGTCGCGAGCGCCGCATCCAGGGAGGACGACATGTCAATGAAGGAAGCTTCGAGGACCACGAGCGGCCGCGGACGGCTGTTCGACAGCGTGGTGGAGACGATCGGCGACACGCCAACGATCCGCATCAACAATCTCAGCGTCGACGGCCGGACGATCTACGTCAAGGCCGAGTTCTTCAATCCCGCATCCTCGGTCAAGGACCGGCTGGCCGTCGCCATCATCGAGGACGCCGAGAGGAGCGGCGCACTCAAGCCCGGCCAGACCGTGGTCGAGGCGACCAGCGGCAACACCGGCATCGGGCTGGCCATGGTCTGCGCCCAGAAGGGCTATCCGCTGGTCGTCACCATGGCGGACAGCTTCTCTGTCGAACGCCGGCGGCTGATGCGCATGCTCGGTGCCAAGGTCGTGCTTACGCCGCGCATGGAAAAGGGCTTCGGCATGTATCTGAAAGCGGTCGAGCTTGCCGAGAAGAACGGCTGGTTCCTTGCCCGCCAGTTCGAGACGAAGGCCAATGCCGCAATCCACGAGGCGACGACCGCGCGCGAGATCGTCAACGACTTCGCGGGCTCGCGGTTTGACTGGTTCGTCACCGGCTATGGCACCGGCGGCACGGTGGTGGGCGTGTCGCGCGTCCTGCGCCGCGAGCGCCCGGAGACGAAGATCGTGCTTGCCGAGCCGGCCAATGCCCAGCTCATCGGCAGCGGCCACGCCCAGCAGCGCGGTGCGCAGGGCCAGCCGGCTGTGAGCCATCCGGCCTTCGAGCCGCATCCGATCCAGGGTTGGACGCCGGACTTCATCCCCGACGTGCTGCAGGAAGCGATCGACAGGAAGTACTATGATGAGGTGCGGCCGATATCAGGTCCGGAAGCCATGGAATGGACCAGGATGCTTGCGCAGAAGGAAGGGCTCTTCACCGGCATCTCGGGCGGCGCGAGCTTCGGCGTCGCGCGGCAGGTGGCGGAGAACGCACCGGCTGGCTCCGTCATCCTGTGCATGCTGCCCGACACGGGCGAGCGCTATCTCTCCACGCCGCTGTTCGAGACGATCCCGGCCGACATGGACGAGGAGGAACTGGCCCTTTCGCTCTCCACGCCCGGCTTTCAGCTGGCCGCAGCCTGAGCGGGAGGCCGTCATGGCGAATCTTATCGCCCGCAAGATGGATCCGTCGGCCATGAACCCCACCGAAACGCTCGATCCGGTCGACTGGTCGCGCGTGGCGGAACTGGCCCACCGGATGATGGATGATGCGGTGGAGCATGTACGCACCGTGCGCGACCGGCCGGTATGGCGGCCGATGCCGGAGGAAGTCGAGACGGCTTTCCATGGGGCGCCGCCCTGGAGCCCCATGCCGCTGGACGAGGTATACGAGATCGTTCGACGCACCGTGCTTGCCTATCCGATGGGCAACGTCCATCCGCGCTTCTGGTCGTGGTACATGGGAGCCGGCAATTTTACCGGCGCGCTCGCCGATTTTCTCGCCGCCGTGCAAGGATCCAACCTTGGCGGCGGCAGTCATGCCGCCGCGCTCGTCGATCAGCAGGTGGTCGGCTGGCTTCGCGACATGATCGGCCTGCCGCCGACGGCGAGCGGCACGCTGGTCAATGGCGGCTCGGTAGCCAACCTCGTTGGCCTCACCGTGGCCCGCAATGCCATGGCCGGGATCGACCTGCGCGAGGAAGGAGTGGGTGCGCTGGAGCGGCCGCTTCGCTTCTATGCTTCCGACCAAGTTCATTCCTGCCACCGCAAGGCGGTCGAGACCCTCGGCCTCGGCAACAGGGCACTGCGCCGCATTCCGACCGATGCCGCCTTCCGCATCGACCTCGGAGCCCTTCGAACGGCCGTTCATGAGGACCGGGAGGCCGGTTTCCAGCCTGCCTGCATCATCGGCACGGCCGGGACCGTGAACACCGGTTCCGTTGACGACTTGAATGCGCTTGCCGACTTCGCTGCCGAGGAAGGCATGTGGTTCCACGTCGACGGCTGTATCGGGGCGCTGGTTTCTGTTGCCCACGACAACGCATGGCGGGTCAAGGGGATCGAGCGCGCCGATTCCGTTGCGCTCGATCCGCACAAATGGCTGCATGCGCCCTTCGAGGTCGGATGCGTCCTCGTGCGGGATCGCAAGGCGCATCGCCAGGCCTTCGCGGTTTCGCCCGAATATCTCAAGGGCACCGCGCGCGGGCTGGCCTCGGGCGAATGGCTGCACGAATACGGGCTCCAGACCAGCCGGGGCTTCGGGGCGCTGAAGGTCTGGATGGCCCTGATGGAGCATGGCACCGCGAAGTTCGGCCGGCTCATCGACCAGAACATTGCCCAGGCCCGTCACCTTGCCGATCTCATTCGCGACAACGTGCCCCTCGAACTGATGGCGGAGCCGGAATTGAACATCGTCTGCTTCCGCTATGCGCCTGCCGGCCTCACAGAACAGGAATTGAAGGCGCTGGACACCGAAATCATGATCAGGCTTCAGGAAACCGGCGTGGCCGCGCTGTCCGACACGGTCATCGGCGGCCAGCACTGCCTGCGCGCGGCCATCTGCAACCACCGGACACGCCCCGAGGATCTGGAATTGCTCGTCGCCGAAACCTTGAAGCTGGGGTCGGTGTTGGCTGGCTCGTAAAGGCATCGGGCGATGCGCCGGGGTCTGGCGATAGGGGGCGATCATCCGACCCCAAAGGATCGTACTCGTCAGGACACTGCTGCCTTTGGAGCTCCGGCCATCACCTCATCTTTCTGCCTTTCGGGGAATGGCCGGAACGTCATCAGGATCAGCATTGCCGCAAGCCCCATGCCCCAGGAGCCGATATACATCAGGGTGTAAGAGTCGAACCGGTCGTAGACGAGGCCGCCCAGCAGCGGGCCGGTCGACATGCCGAGGCTGCCGGCCATCGCCGAACCGCCTATGATCGTGCCCATCATCTTGAGTGGAAAGTTCTCGCGGATGATGACGGCATAGAGCGGCATGGTGCCGGCATAGATGAAGCCGACAAGCGCCGCCACTGCGTAGAAGGGGCCGAGCGTCGAGACGAACACATAGGCGAGCACGCCGAAGGCCTGTGCCAGCAGACCAATGACGAGGACGCGCTGCGCACCGAAGCGGTCGCCTGCAAGGCCGAAGCCGATGCGGCCGAACATGCCGGCAAGCCCCTCGACGCTGTAGATCGACACGGCTGCGATCATCGGGATGCCGCAGGTCACCGCATAGCTCACCGTGTGGAAGATCGGGCCGGAATGGGTGGCGCAGCAGAAGAAGTTCGCCAGCATCAGCGTGATGAACTGCGGCGAGCGCACCGCCTGTCCGACCGTCATGTCCGATCGCGGTTCGTCGGTTGCCGTCGAGGCCTGCCCGCCCTCCAGCGCCGGCGGGCGGCGCACGAGCAGTGCTGCGGGGATCATCAGGACGGCCGCGATGCCGGCGATGATCAGCATGGCGGTGCGCCAGTCATGCATCGTCACCAGCCAGGCCGCGAGCGGCGCCATGGTCATCGGCGCCATACCCATGCCGGCGGAGACCAGCGAGACGGCGAGACCGCGCTGCGTGTCGAACCAGCCGGTCACGCAGGCCATCATCGGCGCGAAGACGGCGGCGGTCGCGGCACCTACCAGAAGGCCGAACAGGAGCTGGAATTCCACCAGCGATCCCGCCCGGCTGGCGAGCGCCAGGCTCGCGGCCAGCACCACCGATCCTGTCAGCACCACCGGGCGCGGCCCGAACTTGTCGGAGAGGCCGCCCCACACCATGCTGGCCGCGGCCATGGCGAGGAAGCCGATCGTCATCGCCGTGGATATGCCGGTGACCGACCAGCCGGTCGCCTGCGCCATCGGCCGCAGGAAGACGGGCAGCGAGAACATGGCGCCGATCGCGACACAGCCCAGCAGGCCGCCCGCCGCGACGATTACCCAGCGATAGGGATGGTTCATGGGGACACTCCAGAGCTACCCTGTACCGCCCGGCGCCCTGCTCAGCCGCCGGACGGTGGTTGATGCCCCAAGGACGCGTCAGGAGCGCCAGTGCCGACATCCGGTTGGATATTTTTATCGGCACTTCCTGAATACAGGATCAGCCCTGCGGCGGCTTCCAGTCTGCCGAAGGTATGGTGTTGATCATCCAGGGAACGCCGAACCTGTCGACCAGCGAGCCGAAGCCGGGCGACCAGAAGGTTTCGCTGAACGGCATGACCGCCCTGCCCCCCTCGGACAATTGGTCGAACCAGCGCTGGGCCTCGGCCTTGTCCGCGGTGTGCAGGGTGACGTCGAAACCGTTCTTGGGCTTGTCGATATTGGGGGCCCATTGGGCATCCATGTCGGCGCCCATGAGCGCCTGGTCTCCGACTTCGAGCCAGCAATGCATCAGCCAGGTCTTGTACTTCTCGTCGGTGATCGGCATGCCGGGAGGCGCATCGGCATACTCCATGGCAGCGGTGATCTTTCCGCCCAGAACCCTGGCGTAGAACTCGAATGCCTCGCGGCACTGCCCCTGGAAGCTGAGGCTCGTCACAATCTTCATGGTCATCTCCTCTTCTGATTGGGGGTTGCGTGCGTGCCCAGCGCTCGCGGGAAGCGATCGTCGATGCCGATTGTGCCTCCTTGGTTATGTTGATATCAACGTAATAGATTCAACACTGTCAACCTTCCCAATGAATGCTCCTGACAAACCCGGCCACCAAACCACGCTCCTGGTGCGCGACACCTGCCTTTGCCTGCATGCGCAAAGAGCGGCGCGGGCGCTTGCACGCCGCTTCGACGTCGAGCTGAAACCGGCCGGCATCACCAGTGGGCAGTTTTCACTTCTCATGTCGCTCAACCGGCCAGCGCCGCCAAGCATTGGCAGCGTGGCATCCCTGCTGGCCATGGACAGGACGACGTTGACGGCCAATCTCAAGCCGCTGGAGCGCCGCGGCCTTGTCGAGATGGTGGCCGATCCGCTGGACAGGCGTGCCCGCCTGCTGCGTTTGACCGCTGCCGGCCGGGCCGTGCTGGTGGAAGCGGTGCCGATCTGGATGCGTGTCCATGCGGCGATCGAAACGACCCTGCCCGACCCGGACCGCCTGCGTTCCGATCTGGCCCTTCTTTCGAAGCCTGACGATCAGGAGGCCTGATAGGTCCTGCCGCGACGCCGGGAGATCAAGGCCGGATGTTGGCTCCGATATGTTCAAGCGCTGCCTCGACCCGTGCCGCCGCGCCCGCATCGAGCGGCAGGATCGGACGGGGCGGGATTGCCCGGCACAGGCCGAGAGCCTCGGCGAGGGCGTACATGACACGGAAGCTGCCGAACTCGCGAAAAAGATCCCACAATGACTGGAACGCCCGGTCGAGTCGCTCCGCCTCAAGCCGGTCCCCGGCCATGGCCGCGGTTGCGAGCGCCCGTGCCTGAGCCGGCAGAAGCCCGGCGATGACGCTGTACCAGGCGTCGCCACCAGCCAACAGCGATTCTGCCGCGCCCCAGTCGCCGCTGTAGCCAATGGCAAAGTCCGTCGGTGTATGGGCGCGCAGTCGTGCCAACTCGCCGCGGAAGTCGTTATCGGCGGGCAACGGCATCTTTATGGCTGCAATGTTCGGCATCTGCGCCAGACGTGCAATCAGGTCCTCGCTGAAAACAAAGCGCGTGGTGCCGGGGTTGTTGTAGATGCAAAGCGGCAGATCGCCGGCCCCGGCGACCGCCGATATATGTTGGAACACCTCCTCCTCCCTGAGCAGTGTGTAGGACATCGGCGCAAGCAGCAATCCGTCCGCCCCTGCCGTCCTTGCATCGCGGGCGAGTGTCTCCGCCTCATCCGTGCGGAGCGCGCCGACACCGACGATGACAGGGACCCTGCCGCCGACGCTGTCCCTGGCGATCTCGACGGCACGTCGCCGCTCCTCACGCGACAGGAAGGCATAGCCGCCCGTGCTGCCGAGGAGGCCGATCGAGTTGACGCCGGCTGTGCTGATCCGTTCGAGCAGACCCGAAAGCGCGGTCGCGTCGACGCGTCCTACCACATCCGTCGGAGTGATGGAAAAGGCCGAAAGGCCGGTAAACAGGGTCATCATCGTCTTCCTGCCGGCTAACACCGTACATCCGGCAACGTGAGCGGCTGCGTCAGTCTATCCTCTCGTCCCTGCTGGCCAGAAAGACCTCACGCGCGATAGAGGCGGCCCTGCGGACATGATCTCGCGCGGCGGCGGCGGCCCGCTCACCGTCGCGGTCGCGGATCGCTTCGACGATACGGGCCATCTGGGCCGGTCCCTCGACGTTGCGGTTCTCCGTCTGGATCGTCATCGACCGTAGATGGTTGATCCTGACCGTCAGAAGCTTGACGATATCCCAGGCGACGTCACGATTCACCTTGCCGAACAGGATGCGGTAAAACTCCGAAGTCTGGTTCAGCACCTCGGCCAGATCGTGAGCGGCATAGCCGGCGCGGATCCCGGCCAGCGCGGCTTCCAGCTCCGGCACGATGGTCGGATCGTCGGCTTCCGCGCAAAGCCGCGCGGCCATGGCCTCAAGCGCACCGCGCACCTCGTAGATCTGTTCGGCAACAGCCAGATCGAGCCGCGCGACGATCGGCCCCTTGCTGCCCTCCGTGCTGACCAGTCCTTCGGACTCGAGATGGCGCAGGGCTTCGCGCACGATGGTGCGGCTGACGCCCATGCGCTCCACCAGATCGCGCTCGACGAGCCGGTCGCCGGGACGGAAGACGCCGTGGAGAATCGCATCGCGCAGGTTGCCGAGCGCGAGTTCGCGCAAGGTCTTGCCCGGCCGTTCGACCCGAAGCTCCGTGGCTGCGCCTTCCTGATCCATTCCCGCTCCGCCGTCCTCTTCTCCCGCGCCCGGTGCGCTGTGGAATCCGGGCCCGGACACCATATCCCCTTGCCCGGTTTTCACAATATTCTCAATGGTGTGCCGGATCAGCGCATCACGAAGGGGTCCGGGAACGGATCGTCACAGGTGCGCACCCAGACCGTCTTGGTGCGCGTGTAATCGAGCGCCGCCGCAAGTCCGCCCTCACGCCCGTGTCCCGACATGCCGAAGCCGCCGAACGGGGCTATGGGCGAAACTGCGCGGTAGGTATTCACCCAGACCACACCTGCCCTGATGCGCCGGATCAAACGATGGCCCCGCGCCAGATCACGGGTGAAGACGCCCGAGGCCAGTCCGAATTCGGTGTCATTGGCGATACGGATGGCTTCCTCCTCGGTTTCGAAAGATACCACCGACAAAACAGGACCGAAGAATTCCTCGACCAATGAGGGCGAGTCGGTTCCATCGCAATCCAGAATGGTAGGCAGGTAATAGTATCCTTCCCGCCGGGGTGCGGACCCGCCGCAGACCAGCCGCGCACCGGATTGCAAGGCGCGGCCGACCAGGGCGTCGATATGCTCGCGCTGCCGAAGGGTGGCCAAGGGGCCCACCTCGGTCGCCATGTCCAGCGGGCCGCCGATGCGGATGGCTTCTGCCTTGGCCTTCAGCTTCGACAAGAAGACATCCTTGACGCCGCGTTCCACGATCAGTCTCGATCCCGCGACGCAGCTCTGACCGCAGGCGGCGAAAATTCCGGCCACCTGCGCGTTGGCGGCACTGTCGAGATCGGCATCGGCAAAGACGATGAAGGGTGATTTTCCCCCGAGTTCCAGCGAGGTCGAGGCAAGGTTTTCCGCAGAGTGGCGCACGATATGACGTGCTGTCGCCGGCCCGCCGGTAAACGCGATATGCGCCACTTTCGGGTGCGAACTCAGCACGCTGCCGCAGGTCGGGCCAAAACCGGTTATGATGTTGACCACTCCGGGCGGGAACCCGGCTTCATGCACGAGGCGGGCGAATTCCAGGAGCGGCGCAGGCCCGTCCTCCGAAGCTTTCAACACCATGGTGCAGCCGGCCGCCAGTGCCGGACCCAGCTTGACCGCCGAAAGGAAAAGCTGGCTGTTCCACGGTACGATCATGGCGACGACGCCGATCGGTTCGCGGCGCAGCCAGACTTCCATATCCGGCTTGTCGATCGGCAGATGCGCGCCTTCGATCTTGTCCGCCAACCCGGCATAGTAGCGGAAATAATCCGCCACATAGGCGATCTGGGCTGCTGTTTCGCGGATGATTTTGCCGGTGTCCCGGGTTTCCAGTTCGGCAAGCCGCTGCGCGTTCTGCGCGATCAGATCGGCCAGCCGCGACAGCAGCTTGCCCCGCTGCGTGGCGGTCAAACGGGGCCATTCACCCTCATGCAAGGCCCGGTATGCCGCCGCCACTGCGCGCTCGACATCAGCCGCCCGGGCCTCGGGCATTTCGGCCCAGGGGGTGCCGGTCGCGGGATCGAGACTTTCGAACCGGGCCTCGCCATCCGAGAAGGTGCCGTCGATGTAGTATTGGAAACGCTGCATGGCCTGCTCCCTGGGTGTGCGGCGCGACCGCCCGGCCGCGTCGCCGTCGTTCTTATCAGACCGGCTCGGAGAGCCAGCGCTCCAGTTCGGTATTTACCTTGTCCGGTGCCGTCAGGTTCACCATATGGCGATGCCCCTCGATCACCACGGCCCTGCCGCGAGGGGCCAGGGATGCCATGTGCCGTGTCATCTCGGGGGTCGAGTTCGGGTCTCCATCGGCGGTCAGGAACAGTGCAGGCGCGGTCACTCTTGGCCAGGCCTCGGCAAAGGTCTCGTCGCCGGTGGCAAAGGCAGTATAGGTTATCGCATAGGCACGCCGGTCCATCGCCGAAAGCCAGCGGACCACCAGATCGCGCGCGGCAATCCCGGTCGCATCCTCGCCGAACCAGCGCCGCATCGGGCCCAGGATGTCGACGCCCTCGGTCCAGATGGCCGCGGCGCGTTCCATCACGGCACGCTTGGCTTGCGGCTCACGACAAAACACGCCGTTCAGGCAGGCCACGCGGGCGATCCTGTCCGGCAGGCTTGCGGCCGCGCCGCCGGCGATCAGCGCCCCCATCGAATGCCCTGCCAGACTGACGCGGGCTTCACCCAGTTCCTCCAGCGTGCGGCCGACCCAGGCAACGAAATCCTTCAGCCCGCTGCCGACCGGCAGGGCGACGCTTTCCCCATGGCCGGGCATGTCCAGGGCGATCACCTTGCGGGTTTTCGCCAGGTGCAGGATCTGCGGCGCCCAGGCTTCGAGCCGCATGCCGACCCCGTGGATCAGCACCAGCGTCTCCCCTTCGCCGGCCATCGTATAGGCGGTGCCCGCCGGTGTCCGGCGCCGCCCGATTTCCCGGACCGCGGCGACGCAGTCCGGCAGAGAAAGGGATTGAACCCCGGCTTCCATCGTCTTGCGCCTTTCAGACACCGGCCGGATTGGACGCGTCCTGACCCAGATCCTTCAGGTCCTGATAGCGATCACCGATGCGGTGATGCGGCCGCCCGCCGACCGAGGCGCCGAGCGCCACCACGATCTCGTTTGCGGCCGGGGCATCGGGAATTGCGCTCTGGATCGTCAGATAATGCGAACGGCGTCCCTCATCGTTCTTGTCCATCAGGGGGATCATGATCGGCGCATTCGCCGGGCCCCGGGTGTTGGTGAAGGCGAGATAGGATTTTGCCCCCACCGCGCCGCGGTAATGGTTGCCGAACCTGAGGGTGTGGATCAGCGCATTGGCATGTTCGAGTTCACCGTCCAGGCCCACCACGGCGGCTTTGCCGTAGGCCTCGACCGCCTCGCCCGAACCGACGGCGTCGATGATCATACCGGTCAGCAGTTTGCCGAGCTCCGGGGCGACGGCGTGGATTTCGGGTTTCAAATCCTCGACATAGCCGCGCCCGGCCCACGGATTGGCAATCACCGCGAAGGCCGAGAACAACCTCAGCGGCTGGCGAGCAGGACGCCCGCCCTCGATCAAGGTGGTTTCGACCTGCAACAGGGTCTTGCGGATTTCCAGGGACATGACACGCTCCGTCAACAGTAGGTGCTGGCCGAGCCCTGTACCGGGCCCGGGAGATGGGATCAGGCGGTGGCTGGGAGGGCAGGATCGAGCCCGCCGGTGAAGGCCAGTTCATAAAGGCGCGCCATTTCATCGGGTGTTGGCAGGCGCGGGTTGTTATTCGGCGTTCCCGAGGCCAGCCCCTGACGGGCCATCTCGGGGATTAATTCCATGTAGCGGGCGCGGTCGATGCCGAAGCCTTCCGGCGTCGGCACTTTCAGTCGCCGGTTCATCGCCTGAAAGGCCGGGACCAGTGCAGCGGCGGCCTCGGTGTCGCCCGTGGAGGGCGGCACAATGCCCAGCGCCCGCGCTGCCATGGCATATTTCCCCGGCGCCCGCGCCAGCGAAAACTGCGTGACCAGCGGCAGAACCATGGCATTGGACATGCCATGCGGGACGTGGAAGAAGGCACCGATCGGCCGGCTGAGGCCATGGATCAGGGCGGTCGAGGTGTTCGATACCGCCAGCCCGGCATGGGTGGCGCCCAGCATCATTCCTTCACGAGCAGCACGGTTGGCAGGTTCTTGCGCCACCGTTTCCAGATGGGCTCCGATCAGTTGCAGGCCCGAAACCGCCAAGGCGTCCGAATGCGCGTTCGCGTTGCGGTTCACCAGCGCTTCGAGCGCATGGGTCAGAGCGTCGATGCCGGTATCCACCGTCACCCGGAAAGGACAGGTCAGCGTCAGTTCGTAGTCGACGATGGCGGCTGCGGGCAGCGCCGCCGTGCCAAGGATGAGCATCTTCTCATTTGCCGCCACGTCGGTGACGACCGCAGCACGGGTGACCTCGGACCCGGTGCCGGCCGTGGTCGGAATGGCCACCAGAGGCAACACGTCTTGATCGACGATACGCGGTACCTTCAGCGCGTTCAGCGGCTCGCCGGTCGAAAGCACGATGCCTGCCGCCTTGGCCGTGTCGATGGCGCTGCCGCCGCCAAGGGCGACCAGACCGTCATGGCCGCCTTCGCGGGCCTGCACCACCAGCGCGGCGACGGAAACATCGGTCGGGTCCTCGACCACATCGGCAAACAGGCCGAAGCTCAATCCCTCCGCCACCAGGCCTTCGGTGATTGCGGCCGCGTGGCCGACCGTAACCATCGTTTGATCGGTGACCAGCAGCGGGCGGGAGACACCAAGCGATTTCAGCAGGCCCGCCAGCCGGTGGCGCGCGCCGCCTCCGATCAGCAACTCGCGCGGGGCCAGCACCCGGTTGATCGACTGTTGCATCATGTCGCCGCCCTCAGTGCACCAGGATTTTCGAGAGGAAGGAACGGGCGCGTTCAGTCTTCGGATTGTCGAAGAAGGTTCCGCGGTCGCCGATCTCGACGATCTCGCCCTGGTCCATGAAGACGATCCGGTCCGCCACCTTGCGGGCAAAACCCATCTCATGGGTGACAACCATCATGGTCATGCCCTCCTGCGCCAGCGCGACCATGACATCGAGCACCTCGTTGATCATCTCGGGATCGAGCGCCGAGGTGGGCTCGTCAAACAGCATGGCCTGTGGGTCCATCGCAAGAGCGCGGGCGATGGCGACGCGCTGCTGCTGGCCGCCGGAGAGCTGGCCCGGGTATTTCCCGGCATGGGCGGACAGTCCCACCCGTTCCAGCAGGGCCGCAGCCTTGGCCTTGGCTTCGGCCGGGCTGCGTCCGAGAACCTTCTCCTGCCCGATGCAAAGGTTCTCGGTAATGGTCATGTGGGGAAACAGCTCGAAATGCTGGAACACCATCCCGACCTTGGCACGCAAGGCGGGCAGCCTGGTTTTCCTGTCGGTGACGTCCGTACCGGTCACCGTGATGCTGCCGTTGTCCACCGGCTCCAGCCCGTTGACGCATTTGATCAGCGTAGACTTGCCCGAACCGGAAGGGCCGCAGATAACGACCACCTCGCCACGCTTCACGGTCAGGCTGCAATCTTTCAGAACCTGGAAGTTCGGGCCGTACCATTTGTTGACCGACTGCATCTCGATCACGGGTCTGTTGTCCGCCATGATGGTTCCCTCAGTGATTGCCGACCGACATCGGGCCATAGGCCTTGCCGAAGCGACGCTCGATGCGGCGCTGGATCAGGTCCCAGGCAGTGGTCATGATCAGGTAGTAGATCGCGGCCACGACGAAGAGCTCGAGTACGAGGAACTTCTCCTGGATCAGCACCTGCGTACGGCGCAGCAACTCTTCCATCGAGATGATGGAGGCGATCGAGGTGGTCTTGAGGACGCTGTTGACCGAGTTGCCCAGCGGCGGAATGATAATCCGCATGGCCTGGGGGGCGATCACATAACGCATGACCTGGGATTCGGTCATGCCGATGGCGCGCGCGGCCGCGATCTGCCCTTTGGGCACCGCCGAAATGCCCGCCCGGATGATTTCGGCCAGATAGGCTGCCTCACACAGCGCCAGGCCCAGCAAGGTCGATTGAATGACGGTGAAGCGGATGCCGAGCTGCGGCAAGCCGGTGTAGATGATTATGAGCTGCACCAGCAGCGGCGTGCCACGGAAGATCCAGATGTAGAAGCTTGCGGGGGCCGACAGGAAATGATGCCGTGACATCCGCATCAATGCGATGAAAAAACCCAGAACCAGGCCCGAACTGATCGCAAAGACCGTCAGGCCAAGGGTGACCATCGCCCCTTCGAAGAGGTAATAGTTCGTCAGGTATTCGAAGAAGCCCTCCCAGTTCCAGCCTTTCACCACATGCATCCTTTTGCATAGAAGATCGTCTCGCGCCCGGCCGGGAAGCGGCCGGGCCTATCGGGGGAGCGCAAGGGCTGCGCCCCGATCAGTTCTCGATCGGCAGATAGCTCAGATCGCCGTCGGCCGGATTGACGCCATACTGGCTCATCAGCCGATCAAACGTGCCGTCGGCCTTCATTTCCTTCAACGCATCGGAAACGGCCTGGGCGACCTCGGGTGACACCATGGCCAGCGAACCGGGCGTCGGATACATGCCTGCAATGGCCTGGGTGAATTCACCGCGGTCGTCATACTGCTTGGCCACCGGGTCGATCGAGACCGCGGCATCCGCCTGCCCGGCGCGGAGTGCCTGATAGACGGTGGCGTAGTTGTCGAACAGGCTGATGCGCATTTCCGGCAGGCCGCGCTGCTTGAATTCGGCGTTCAGTTCCTTGATCTTCACCTCGGCATAGCCGCCGATATCCGTGGAGACGGTCTTGCCGGCCAGATCCTCGGGCTTGGTGACCGAGGTGTCCCCGGAATTGGTCGAGATCGAAATGGCAAGGTTCTCGTAGGGGATCATCAGAAGGATCTTGCGACGGGCCGGAGTCACAAAGAGGCCGGCGTCGATCAGGTCCCAGCGGCCGCCCTGCAATCCCGGCACCATCGCCGCATATTCGATGCTGATGTACTCCGGCGTCAGGCAAAGCCGTTTGGCGATCTCGACGCCCAATTCGATGCGCAGACCCTTCAGATTGCCTTCGGAGTCGGCATAGGCCATCGGCGGCAGCGTCGGGCTGGTGGCCATGAGCAGATGGCCCGCCTTGACCAGGTGCTCATCGGCGATGCGGGGCGTGCAATCCTGCGCCTGAGCCGCAAAAGCGGACGCCAGCAAGGCGATGCCGGCCAGGATTCCATGAATCGCGAAATTGCCGCGCGGTGCAGTGTCGTGGTGCTGTTTCATGCTCCTCCCTCATATATGAATTCCATATTATGGTATACCATCATACTGAGCATAGCGGAGTCAACAGGAATCGTAGCTCTGGCCGGACGTTCCACGTCCTCTGGAGATCACGGGGCAACCGTCAGGTGAAAAGGTCATCGAAAGGAACGGGCGGCAAAGATACCTGGCAGCGCGAGCAGAAAACTGCCGCAGAAGCAGGAGTGCCGCCGGGTAAACCCGGGACGGCAGTTGCCGGAGCAGCAGATGCTCCAGTTGCCACGATCCACCGCTTCAGCTTGATTTGCCTGGTCGCACTCAAGCAACGCGAGACGATTACGTCTGGCCGTCAAACGGCCCCAGAGGCCAATAGGTCAGAGTCTGGCGCAAAACCGGTGAAGTCGTTTCAGCCCCTCGGTGACAAGATTGTCGGAGCCGGAAAACGACAGCCGGATGAAGTTGCTCATGTTGGGCCCGAATGCGACACCCGGAACGACCGCCAGGCCTTCGGCCCTGAACAGTTCATCGGCAAATTCCGTACCGGAAAGCCCGGTGGCGCTGACGTCGACGAAGCAGAACATGCCGCCACCGGGACGGGTGAACTTCAGGCGGGGCATATCGGAGAGCCGGGCACACATGATGTCCCGCCTTCGCAACAACTCACCGGCAAAGAAACGCATTTCCTCATCCCCGGCTTCTTGCAATGCCACCGCAGCCGCATCCTGGATGAAGGTAGGAGAGCCGAAAAGCATGCACTGTGCCAGGTTTTGGAGATGCTGCGCGGCCGTCAGGGGCGCGAGTGTCCAGCCCACCCGCCAACCGGTCATCGCATGAGATTTCGAAAGGCTGTTTACGACGATCGTGCGTTCGCGGGCACCCGGCAGGGAGGCAATCGAGAGGAACACGCCGTCGAAGACCGTGCTGCGATAGACCTCGTCGCTGATGATCCACAGATTGAAGCGGTCGGCGACCTTGGCAATGACTTCGAGGTCCTGCCGATCCAGAACATACCCGCCGGGATTGTTGGGCGAGTTGAGCAGGATCGCCCGCGTGCTCTCCCCGATGGAGGCCAGAAGAAGGTCTTCCGAGATCTTTTGGCCGTCCGTTTCCAGCGCAAGCTTGATCGGCTTGGCGATCGCGCCTCCGGCACGGATTGTCGCTTCATATGTCGCGTACCAAGGTTCCAGATACAGCACCTCGTCCCCTGCCCCGGCCACGGTCATCACCGCGGCGAACAACGCATTCTGGGCGCCGCCGAAAATCACGGCCTGATCCGCGGTCCAGTCCTGCCCGTCAAACCGCTTTTGCGCGGCGGCGACGTTTTTGCGAAGGTCCAGCGTGCCCGGAACAGGCGCATAGTGCGTCCGGCCGTTGCGGAGACTTTGATTTGCCGCCTCGCAGATCCTGCCCGGTGTATCGAAGGATGTGTCGCCAAGACACAGGCTTATGACGTCCTCGCCTCTTTCCAGGGCGTCGGCCGCCGCATCCGCGATCGCCCAGCCCGCCGCACCCTCGCTGGCGATGGCTCTTGTATGGTCCGAAAAACGGGGCGGCTCCTTGCGGTTCTCAACCTGGTGCGGCTTTTCCATCCGTGTCTCCTCACCACCGTTTGCCGGCATTCGGCCTCAATTTCGAAGTTGCGTGTAGACGCTCTTCGTGGACAAGAAACTGTCGAGCTGTTCCGGCCCCATGTCCTTTCCGAAACCGGACGCTCCCAGTCCGCCAAATGGCATCGCCGGGTCCACGAGGCCATGGGCATTGATGTAGATATTTCCGGCCTTGAGGCGGCGCGCCAACAGGATCGTTTCGTCGACATTTTCGGAATAGACGGCCGCCGCAAGGCCGTACGCGCTCGAATTGGCCCTTTCTACCGCTTCATCAAGGGTTTCAAATCGCGCCACGCCCAGAACCGGACCGAAGATCTCCTCCCGGAAAATCCGCATGTTTTCGGTACAGCGGTCAAATATCGTCGGGAGAAGGATACCATCATGGCGGCCATTACCATCCATGGGCTCGCCGGTAACGAGAACCGCGCCCTCGGCATGTGCCGCATTTATGTGGTCGAGGACGCGTTTCCTGTGGGTTTCCGAGACAAGGGGCGTGATCGCGGCGTCGGGGTCCAGTCCCGGCCCGACCGGCAGGTTTTTCGCACCGACCCTCAGCCTCTCCACCAGCTCGTCGTGAACGCTAGCATGCGCATAGACCCGCGACCCGGCGTCGCAAAGCTGCCCTGAATTCATGAATATTCCGGAGAGGATCGCCGTTGCGGCCGTGTCGAGGTTTGCCTTGTCCGTCACAATGACGGGGGACTTTCCACCGAGTTCGAGCGTCAGCCGCTTCATCGTGTCGAGGGCGGTCTTGCCGACCGCGATGCCTACCGGGGTCGAGCCGGTAAAGGAGAGTTTGTCGACGCCGGGATGGGCAGCCAGGGCTTGCCCGATGACCTGGCCAAAGCCGTTCACGACATTGATGACGCCGTCCGGAAACCCGACCCTGGTCGCCAGATGGGCGAGCCGCATCGCCGAAAGCGGCGTCAGCTCCGACGGCTTGCAGACGATCGTGCAACCGCACGCCAGTGCGGCCGCAAGCTTCCAGGACAATATCTGCAACGGGAAATTCCAGGGAACGATGACCGCAACGACACCCACCGGTTCCTTGACCGTATAGGTCAGGGTCTCCCCGGGCAGCGCAACGGCGCCGGTCGTCCTGCCATCGAGCTTGCTGGTCCAGCCGGCAAAATATTCAAGGTTCGCAACCGCGCCTGGGATATCGATGGTCCTTGCATCGGAAATCGACTTGCCGACGTCGATAGCTTCCAGATGGGCAAAGAAATCCGTTTCCGCCTCCAGCGCCTCAGCCAGCCGCAGGATCAGTTTCTGGCGTTGCAGCGGCGGCATCTTTCCCCAAGGCCCGGCAAGGGCCTTTCGGGCCGCTTTTACGGCAAGATCCACGTCTTGCGCACTGCCGCTGGCCAGTCCCGTCAGTTTGCCCTGCGTGAAAGGCTCGATCAGGTCTATCTGATCGGTACTGGCCGCAATCTCGTGGCCGTCAATGAAGTGACCTATCGTACGATCGACGAACGCAGCGACCTCGGCGGGGACCGAAAATTCATCGAAATAGCTGCCGATGCTTTGGTCCATATGTCTGCGTTCCTTGCGTGGTAGTGGAATTTCATCCGGCTGGCCATTCGCGCTCCCCATCGGGGCAACCATCCGGCAATGGCATTCGCGTCGAAAGGAGCGACCCGCCCCGAAGAGGGCGGGCGCCGTTGCAGGACTAGATGTCGAAGTGCCAGACCTTGGATACGATCTGCCATTTGCCGTCCAGCAGCACAAAAGTGAGCTCGTCGACGAACCGTTTCGGCAGATACACGTCCTTGACGCGGACATGCGCCGTCGTCGGGCTGCCGACCGAGATCGACACGATCTCATCCTGCCGCTCGTCTCCCTTGTCGTGGGGCGACGGACGATTGGCGACAAGATCCATGTAGGCGTCAACGTTCAGGTTCACCAACTTGCCCTCGGTGGCGGAGTAGAGCTGCGCCTGAGGGTGAAAGATCGAGCGAAATCTCTCGACATCGCCGAAGAACAGGGCGTCCAGGTAAACCTGTGTCGCCGCGCGGACGTTTTCCTCTACCGCGTTGGTCGTGCTCATATTGCCACCGCTCCCTATGCCGCGCGCTCGAATTGGGCGTCCGCCAGTTCCAGGCCGTGGTCGAGGGCCGCCAGCAAGGCGTCGAGTTCGGCGTCGGAAATGATGAACGACGGTGCGAGGAACAGGGAGGTCTGCTCGCCGCTGGTACCGATGATGGCTCCAGCCTCGACGGCGCGGGCCGCAACACGGGAGGCGAGCGGGGATTCGGCAGTATCGGCATACCAGTTGCGCCAGTCGGGGCCGTGAAGCTCGACCGTCCAATGGAGGCCGAAGCCATCGACGCGGGCGACACTGGGATGCTTGCGGGCAATCTCCACCAAACCCTTGTGCATCCTGCCTTCCAGCGTCTTGACGCGGCGGATGATCTCGCCGTCGGCCATCACGGAAAGATAGGCGCGGATCGCCGCTACCGCACTCGGATGTGCGCGGAAGGTGCTATAGGTCTGCCAGCTCTTGTCCTTCATCTCCTCGACGATTTCCTTCGACATGACGACCGCGCCGGCCGGCGCCGAACCGCCCGCCAGGCACTTGCCCAGCGTGACGATATCCGGCCGGGTTTCGCCGCCCTGGAAAGCGAACCAGCGGCCGCTGCGGCCGAGGCCGGTCACCACCTCGTCGGCGATCCACAGCGAACCCGCCTTGCGCGCGGCGTTGGCCACGTAGTCCTGATATTCGGGATCGTAGTAGATACCGCCTTGCGTGTAGTCGATGATGGTGGCCGCCACCGACGACAGCATTTCCTGGCTGCCAGCCATGCGTTCCGCCAGCGGCCTGTTGTCGGAGACGCTGCCATATTTGGCGTTGACCGGTGCCGGGATGATGCGAACCGGCACCTGTGCCGGCACCGGCTTGCTACCGCCACCCTGTATGGCGAGGCCGCCATGCCAGTGCGGCTGCACCGTCATCTGGCGGGCAAGGCCGGCCATGCCGTGATAGGCGCGCTCGCGGGTGGCGAGCTCCTTACGCCCGGTCAGCGCCTGCGAGAACGTCAGCGCGAGGTCGTTGGCTTCGCTGCCGCTGAGGAAGAACCGCACGGCACCGACCCAGCTCTTTTCCTCGCCGAAGGCGATGTTGATAAGGTCCTCGGCTGCCGCCTCGCGCTCGGCCCAGAACCAGCCTTCGTTGATAACCGGATTGGAAGCCGCCTTCTTCATGGCCTCGACCATGGCCGGGTGCTTATGGCCCAGCGGGCCGCCGGTGTTGCTTCCGTCGATCAGCCGTCGACCGTCGGCCAGAATGAAATAGACGCCTTCGCCATCGACCACCTTGATCAGCGGGTCCTTGCCGGCGTTCAGTCCGGTTTGCAGAAGTCTGCTCATGTCGAGCCTCCTTGGAGTGTTGGATGAATTGGGGAACGTGTCAGCTCGAGGATGCGACGCCGCACACGTCGGCAATGGTTCGGGTCCAGATGCGGCAGGCCTCGACGAGGTCATCGACGAGGATATGCTCATCGGGCGTGTGGGCCCATTTCTCGTTGCCGGGGCCGAGGCCGACGGTGGGGATGCCGGCGGCGCACATGAAGGTGCCGTTAACGCCGAAGCGCCATGAGGCGACGCCGTTTTTTTGTCCGGTCACGCTTTCCCGCCCGCGCAGCGCCGCCAGCACGACGGGGTTGTCAGGCTCGACCCACATCAGCGGGTAGTGGGTGATGACATCGAGGTCGTATTTGAAACTTGAGCTGGCGCGGGCAACGCCGTCGAGGATTTCCCGAAGCTCGCGTTCGCAGGATTCCGTGGTTTCGCCACGAACATAGCGCCGGTCAACGCGAATGACGCACCTGTCGGGCACGACGGCGGTGCCGTTGTCCGGCGCCGATTTCATGGAAATCAAGGTTACCGTGGCCGGGCCGAGAACGTCGTCGTCCTTCATTCGCGTGGCATAGTTCTGCAGCTCCGCGAGGAAGGGAGCAGCCTCGAACACCGCATTGATGCCGTTGCCGGGCTCAGAGGCATGGGAGGTACGGCCATAGACGGTGATCTCGACATCGATCTTGCCACGATGGCCGATATGGACCTGGCCCCGGCTGGATTCCGTGTTCAGGCCGAAATCGGTGCGCACGCCACGGGCGATGACGGAGGGGACGCCAAGCGGCGAATCCACCTCCTCGCCGACATCGGCAACGAGGACGACATCGCCGCGCAGCCGTACCCCTGCCTTCCTGATGGAGCCGAGCGCATAGGCACTGGCCATGACGTTGCACTTCATGTCGCAGGTGCCGCGGCCGTAGATGGCGGTGCCGACCTCACCCCAACGCCCGGCGTCGACCAGTTCGCCACTGAACGGATCCTTCATGTCGCCGGTCGGCACATGATCGATGTGACCGTTGACCATCAGCGAGGGGCCGTTCCCCTCCCCGCTCAGCACGCCGATCACGTTTCCGTTCGGGTCGATCTCGACCGTGTCGAACCCGAGGTCCTTCAGGTGCCTGGCATAGATCTGGGCGACGGCGCCTTCCTCGAAGGAAAGGCTCGGCGTTCTGACGACCTCCTGGCAGGCCGCGACCATCCGGTCGATATCGAGCGCACTGTCGATGGCGGCGAAAACATTCTCATTGCTCATAATGGACGTGCCTCTGGCAGTTTGGGAACCAAAGTCCTTCAGGATGTTTGCTTCGGTGAGCGCCGGCACGGGACCAATGGCCCCGCGCCGGCCACTCACGTCTCAGCGTGCCTTTTCGACGGCCTTGGCCATCACGCACAGAATCTCGAACATCATGTTCGCGGCGGTGACGCAGGTGATCCCGGTCGGGTCGTAGCAGGGCGCGACCTCGCTGATGTCGGCGCCGACCAGGTCCCTGCCCTGGAGGGCGCGGACGATCACTTGGAGGTCGCGCGGCAGCAAGCCGCCGATCTCGGGAACCGCCGTGCCAGGCGCGTAGGCTGGATCGATGCTGTCGATGTCGAGGGAGATGTAGAAGGGGCCGTCGCCGAGCACTGCATTGATCTTCTCGATCGTCGCAGCTCGGCCCATCTCCTCGTAGTCGTCGAGGGTGATCACGTTGTAGCCCATGTCGTAGCCGAACTGGACGTCGTCGTCGCCGAAGCGGCTGCCGCGCAGGCCGAGTTGCACGACGCGCTTGGGATCGATCAGCTTTTCTTCATATGCGCGGCGCATGAAGGTGGCGTGGTTGACCTTGGTGCCGCACATCGTGTCCATGACATCGGCGTGGGCGTCGATGTGCAGGATGCCGACCGGCCGGTCGGAAGCGAGCGCGCGCAGGATCGGCGTCGGGATCGTGTGGTCGCCGCCGATGGCGATCGGCCGAATGCCGGCATCCTTCACGGCCTGGAAATAGGCCTGAATCTGCTCGACGGACTCGTCCTTGTTGAGTGGATTGATCGGCGCATCGCCGATGTCGGCGACGGTGCAGAGATCATAGGGACGCACCCCGGTAACGGGATGGATGCGGCGGATGATGCGCGATGCCTCGCGCACGCCGGCTGGTCCCTGGCGGGGGCCGGAGCGGTAGTTGAGGCCAAGATCGAAAGGAACGCCGCACAGGCCGATGTCGATGCCGGGCTGGATGTCGTGGCGCCGGGTACGCATGAAGGTCGCGACATCCGAGAAGCGCGGTGTCACCGCAGCGTCAACCGGCTGGAAGTCGTTCTTGTCGAGCATGGATGTCTCCTGAGTTCTATCTGTAATTCTTTGTGGTTACGTGCTTACGCCGCGCATCCGGTCCGAGCGGCGTCGCAGCAACTCGACGGCCGTGAGAAGGCCGAGAGAGAGGAAGACGAGGATCGTCGCCATCGCGAGAATGGTCGGGCTGATCTGTTCGCGGATACCGGCCCACATCTGCCTTGGAACGGTTCGCTGATCGTAGTCGGCCAGGAAGATGACTGTCACGACCTCGTCGAAGGATGTAGCGAAGGCGAACACCCCGCCGGAGATGACGCCGGGCAGGATCAGCGGCACGATGACCTTGAAGAAGACCCGCATCGGCGATGCGCCGAGGCTGAGGCCGGCACGGATCAGGTTCCGGTCGAACCCCTCGAGCGTCGCGGCGACCGTGATGAGCACGAACGGCGTGCCGAGCACGGTATGGGCGATGATGAGGCCGGCGAAGGTTCCGGTCAGCCCGAGCATCGAGAACACGAAGTACATGCCCGCCGAGGTGATGACCAGCGGCACGATCATGGGCGAGATCAGCAGGCTCATCACCAGACCCCGGGCAGGCATGCCGGGGCTCGTCAGGCCGAGCGCCGCCAGCGTGCCGAGCAGCATGGAAAGCAGGGTCGTGGCGATGGCTATGACGAAGCTGTTCTTGAGCGAGTGGATCCACTGCGCATTGTTCCAGCTATCGGCGATGTAGCCCCAGCCGAAAGACGCATTTGGGTCGTTCATGCCGTTCTGAAGAATGTCCCAGTACCATCTCAGCGAGAAGGCCGAGGGGTCGAGCCGCAGCATTTCGCTGGAGAACGTGAAATAGGGCGACGTGTTGAACGACAGCGGAATGATGATCAGGATCGGTGCGATCAGGAACAGGAGGATCAGTCCGCAGACAGTCAGGTAGCTGTAGTGCGCAACCCGGCCGACGAGAGAGGTGTGTGCAGGCAGTGCCATGGTACGCTCCTAGCCCATCCGCAGGCCCTGGCCGCCGGTGAGACGGTTGAAGAGCCAGTAAACAAGGAGGACGCCCACCAGCAGGATCGAACCCAGGGCCGCAGCCAGGCCCCAGTTCAGGGATTGCTGCATGTGGTAGGCAATGACGTTGGAGATCAGCTGGCCGCTTTGACCGCCGACCAGGGCGGGCGTGATGTAGTAGCCAACGGCGAGAACGAAGACGAGCAGCGTGCCGGCAAGCACGCCCGGGATCGTCTGGGGAAGGTACACCCGCCGGAATGCGGTGACCGGAGAGGCGCCCAGCGAAAGCGCGGCGCGCACATAGGATGGCGGGATGGCCTTCATCACGCTGTAGAGCGGAAGAATCATGAACGGCAGCAGGACGTGCGTCATCGCGATGAGTGTGCCCGTGACGTTGAAGATCAGCGACAGCCGGCCGCCCTCACCGACGATCCCGAGCCAGACGAGCAGGTCGTTGACGACCCCGTTCCCCTGCAAAAGGACGATCCAGGAGGTGGTGCGCACCAGCAATGAGGTCCAGAAGGGAAGCAGCACGAGCATCATCAGGAGATTGGACGTTTTGAGAGGAAGCCGTGCCAACAATGCGGCGACCGGATAACCCAGCAGCAGGCAGAGCCCGGCAACCGCGGCGCTGACCCATAGCGTGCGCCAAAAGAGCGTCACGTAGATCGCCTTGTTCGCGTCGACGCCGTGGATCGACCCGTCGGCCGCCTGCTGAAGGTCCAGGGCCGCCAGGAAATGCCGCGACGTGTAGGGCTGGCTCAGCCGCTTGATCAGGGCCCAGAGATCCGGATTTCCCCAGTCGGGCGCAATTTCGATCAGCTTCTCCTTCCAGCCATTCTCGGGCTCGGAAGAGAGCTGCCTCGCCGTTCTCATGATCAGCGGCCGCGCGCCGGTCCAGTCGAAGTTGAGCGCGGAGGTGACCTGGCCGAGCTTTTGCTCTTCGCCGGCCTGCTTCAGGTCAGCGGCCAGGTCCGCATAGGTCTCCTCCGGCGGCGTCTCCTTGCCGTCCCAATCGGCCAGGGAGGCGGACGTCCGGTACAGGACCGCGCCGAATTCGTCATTGCTGACCGCTCTCGTCAGCATCGTGGCCAGGGGCCAGGCGAACATCACCGCCAGAAAGATGCAAAGCGGGGCGACAAGGGCCAGCGCCCTGAGTTGGGCCTGCCTCCGCGAGCGGCGGTGCTGCCGCAGGATGAGGTTTTTCCGGGACGCATCCGTGCCGGCGGTCTGGAGCCAAGAGGCCGCCACGCTTCCCCTCATTGAACCGGCCCCGAGGAATGGCCGGCTGCGGCATCAAGGGCCCGGCAATCGGTGGCGTGCCATCCAAGCGTGATGGCCTCGCCCTTGCTAAAGGTCCGGCGCAGCGATGCATTCTGAACCTTGACGATGAATTCATGTCCGCCGAACACGCGCACCTGAATCCGGGAATGGTCGCCGACATAGATCTGGTCGACGATTTTGCCTGTCACCAAGGTGCGATCGCCGCCGTCCGGTGCCGGATCGACGACGATGCGCTCGGGTCGCAGGGACAATTGCGTCGCTCCCCCGGCCTGCGCATCGGTTACGGCCAGCGCGGCTATCGTGTCGCCATTGGCGAGCATGACCTTGCAAAGGTTGCCGCTGCGTTCGACAATCGTGCCGGGCAGCATGTTGTTCTCACCGATGAACTGGGCAACGAAGCTGTTGCTCGGCGTCTCGTAGACCTCCGCCGGCTTGGCCAGTTGCTGGATCTTGCCGAAGTTGAAGACCGCGATCGTGTCGGACATGGTCAGGGCTTCGGCCTGATCGTGGGTCACATAGACGATCGTCACGCCCAGCCGCTCATGGATGCGCTTGATTTCATATTGCATCTGCTCTCGGAGCTGCTTGTCGAGAGCGCCGAGCGGCTCGTCCATCAATACGAGTTTCGGATCGAAGACGAGCGCCCGGGCGACGGCCACGCGCTGCTGCTGCCCGCCCGAAAGCTGGGCCGGCCGACGGTTTCCCAGATGGGGAAGCTCGACCATTTCCAGCGCCCGGTTCACTTTCTGGGCAATATCCGCCTTGGAGATGTTTCTGACCTGCAACGGAAACGCCAGATTCTCGGCGACCGTCATGTGGGGGAAAAGGGCATAGTTCTGGAAGACCATGCCGATGTTGCGCCGCTGCGGAGCGACCCGGTTGATCGGGCGTCCGTCCAGATAGATCTCGCCCGACGTAGCCGTCTCGAACCCGGCAAGCATCATGAGGCACGTCGTCTTGCCGGACCCCGAAGGCCCCAGCATGCTGAGGAATTCACCTTCCTTGACGTCCAGGTTCAGGTTGTCGACGACCGATGTCTTGCCATCGTAGGTCTTGCTAACGTTTGCAAAGGAAACCGACGCCAATGTTTCTCCTCCAGGCAAAGTATTCACCCTGCTGGCAACGCGCGTTGCCAGCAGTCATTCGTTCGAGGCGAACCGGGTAGCCGCTTATTTGGCCAGCCAGGAATTGAACCGCGCAAAAAGCTCGTCGCGATAGGTCGACCAGAATTCGCTGTCGGATTCCACGGCATTGTCGAGATGCGCCGTCGGGACGAAATCCTTCATTTCGACACCCGTCTTTGCATTCTTGCCGATCAGCGCGATGGCGGATTTGCGCACCGGTCCATAGGAGCTGGAGTTCGTGATCGCCGCCTGCTGCTCGGTCTCGCTGGAGAAATTGACGAACTGCTTCGCTGCATCGAGATTGCGGGTGCCCCTTGGGATCATCCACACATCGCGATCCCAGACCTGTCCGTCCCATACGATTGTGAACGGCTGCTTCTCGTCGTTGATAGCGTTGAAGATGCGGCTGCTGTACGCAGAGGTCATGACGACTTCGCCATCGGCCAGAAGCTGCGGCGGTTGCGATCCCGCCTCCCACCAGACCACTGACGACTTGATCGTGTCGAGCTTGGCGAAGGCCCGGTCGACACCCTCCTTGGTCGCCAGCACCTTGTATATGTCGGCCGCGGGGACGCCATCGGCCAGCAGCGCCCATTCGAGGTTGACGTCGGCGGATTTGCGAAGGCCGCGCTTGCCCGGGAACTTCTCCAGATCGAAGAAGTCGGCGATCGTCTTCGGGCCGTCCGCCAGCTTGGAGGTGTTGTAGGCTATGGCTGTCGACCAGATCACCGATCCGATGCCGCAGTCGCTGATCGTGCCCTCGATGAAGTCTTGGTCGGCCGGTGTGCCGTCCTTTGCGGCCGGAAGCAATGCCGGGTCCTGCTTTTCGAGGATGTTGTCGAAGCAGCCGATTTCGGCGAGCGCCTTCTCGCCGACGACGACATCCCAGGTTACGTTCTTGGCTTCAACCTGGGCTTTGATCTGGCCGAGGCCACCATTGTAGTCCACCGAGTTGATAGTGATACCGGTCGCCTTCGTGAAAGGTTCGTAGAAAGCCTGCCTCTGGGCCTCGGTATAAGCTCCTCCCCAGGATACGACCGTGATCGCATCTGCTGCAAAGACCGGCGCGGACAGGCCGCCTGCGGCGATTGCCAGGACGGCGACAGACGTCAAGAAACGCTTCATGAGCTGGGCTCCCCATTGTTGTTTGCGGTTTTCACAATTTCCGTATTTCGGAAACTATTTTCATTTTTCAGGATGATTAGGGGGTTGTCGGCGCCTTGTCAACGATCTATTCAAAATAACAGAAACTGTTTCCGAAAAACGGAAGGGGAGGAAAATGAAGCATACCGGTGGGGCAGAACTGATAGCGCAACTGGAAGGCTACGGCGTCGACACGGTGTTCGGCATGCCGGGCGTGCATACGCTGGCTTTCTTCGAGCCGCTGGCTGCCAGCGGCATCCGGCATGTCGGCGCACGCCACGAGCAAGGCGCCGGCTTCATGGCGGACGGCTATGCCCGCGCCACCGGGAAGCCGGGCGTTTGCCTGATCATCAGTGGCCCGGGTTTGACCAATGTTGCCACGCCCATCGGCCAGGCCTATTCGGACTCCATCCCCCTTCTTGCCGTCACGAGCGCGATCGCTCGCGACGACATCGGCCTCGGCCGCGGCATGTTGCACGAGATCACCAATCAGCAGGCGGTGAGCGCGCCGATCACAGGCTTTAGCGCAACGGCACTGACCGGTCAGCAGATCGGCGAACACCTGGCCCAGGCCATGACATCGTTCCAGACCGAACGCCCCCGCCCGGCCCATTTGTCGATCCCGCTCGATGTCCTCGAAGAAGAGGTCGAGGCAAGGCGCAGCCGAAAATTCCTTCCCCAGCCACCCGGCCCGAATCTGGCCGATGTCAGGGCCGCCGCGGATCTGATCCGCAAGGCGGCGCGCCCGGTCATCCTGGCAGGCGGCGGCTGCCGCAATGCCGGTTCCGAATTGACCCGCCTTGCCGAAATGCTCCAGGCGCCCGTCGTGACGACCGTCGCGGGCAAGGGCGTGGTGCCTGAATCTCATCCGCTTTCCCTCGGCTCGACGCTGCAAAGGGCCAGGATCCGAAGGCTGGTCGAGGTCGAGGCCGACCTCGTGCTGGCAATTGGGACCGAAATCGCCGAGCCTGACCTCTACGTGACCGCCGACAGCGAAGCTGCCGGCGATGCGCCACCGGTTGCCGATGCGACCCGCCTTTCCATCGCCGGGAAATTCGTGAGAATCGACATCGATCCCGCCACGACGGTCAGGACCTACGCGCCGGATGCGGCGATGGTGTCCGATGCGGCCCTCGCCGCCGACGCCCTTGCCGAGGAGTTGGCGCGCGCGGAATTTCCTCGTTCCGTCCCGTGGCTCACCGACATTGAGGCGATCCGACATCATGTCAGGAACGATGTTTCGCCGCTCGAACGTCAGCACATCGCGGTGCTGACCGCGGTTCGAAACGCGTTGCCCGCCGATGCCCTCGTCTATGGCGACATGACACAGATCGCCTATACCGGCTGCGTCTATTTTCCCGTCGATGTGCCCGGAACCTGGCACTTTCCGATGGGTTACGGCACGCTGGGCTACGCCCTGCCCGCATCGATCGGAGGCGCGCTCGGCGCTTCCGGCCGGGCCTGCGTGGCCATCGTCGGCGACGGCGGCCTTCTTTTTACGGTGCAGGAACTGGCGACGGCGGTCGAGCAGCGATTGCCGCTTCCTATCGTCCTGTGGGACAATGACGGACTTGGCGAGATTGCCGATTTCATGCGGGCTCGCGGCATTCCCGAAGTCAGCGTCCGGCCGCTCAATCCGAACTTCAAGGCGCTTGCCGAATCGTTTGGATGCCTCACCGCCGAACCGCAGTCTCTGGAGGATATCGAGCGTGAGGTGCGCGCCGCCTTGTCGGCCGACCGCCCCACGCTGATCATTGTCAGGCAGAGCTCGGAATATCTGCGATGAGCGATGATATCCGTTCCAGGACTTTCGATTTCAAAAGTGCCGGCGGCGCTCTGGAAGCGCGGTTTGCGTCGAAATTCACCATCGCGCCAGGCGTCCGGGACCACCATGGCCATGACGAAGGCTGGCACGCACCTGCCAGGCCAGACGGGGTGCTCTTTGCCGCGACGACCGAGGATGTCGTCGATGCGGTGCGCATCTGCGCCAGATTCGGCGTTCCCGTCATCGCTTACGGTACCGGAAGCGCCATGGAAGGAAGCGTGAATGCTGTCCAGGGTGGCCTGACGATCGACCTGTCCGGCATGAACGCGGTCGTTGCCGTCAATGCGACCGACATGGATTGTACGGTCGAAGCCGGGTGTACCCGTTCCATGCTCAACTCGTTTCTTCGCGACATCGGGCTTAATTTTCCTGTCGACCCCGGCGCCGATGCGACGCTTGGAGGAATGGCTGCGACGCGCGCATCCGGGACGATGACCGTGAAATACGGTTCCATGCGCGACAATGTCATTGGCCTAGAGGTCGTGCTGGCCGACGGCACGGTCGTGCGAACGGGGGGACGCGCCAGAAAGTCCTCTTCCGGTTATGACCTCACGAAACTGTTCGTCGGTTCGGAGGGCACGCTCGGCATCATCACCCAACTGACCTTGCGGCTTCATCCGATACCCGAACATGTGCTGGCGCTTCGCGCCGTGTTCGAGAACACGGGTGCGGCGGTGGATTTTGTCGTCCTGCTGATGCAGATGGGTTATCCGGTCGCCCGTGCGGAGTTCATGGACGAGCGCGCGCTCGAGGCTGTGTGCAAATATGAAAAACTGGAATACGAGCTTCGTCCCACGATCTTCCTCGAGTTCCATTCCAGCGTGACGCCGCTTGAAGACACCCGCCAGGCAATCCAGGAACTTCTCGAGCATTGTGGCGTGGATGCGGTGCACTTTGCCGAGGATGCCGAACAGCGCGCCGAAATCTGGAAGGCTCGCCACAATGCGGCCCATGCCGAGCCATTGCTGCGGCCCGGTGCAAAGGCGATGGTGACCGATGTCTGCGTGCCCCTGTCCCGCCTGGCGGACTGCATCACCGAAACGCAACGCGATCTGGCGGAGACCGGGCTATGCGCCCCGATTGTGGGCCATATCGGCGACGGAAATTTTCATTTGGCGATTTTGATTGATCCGGAATCTCAATCAGAGATTGAGGAAGCGGAACGTCTTCACGCAAAGCTGGTTGACCGAGCCGTCGGTTTCGGAGGAACAGTGAGTGGCGAACATGGCATTGGACTGGGCAAGAGGCAGTATCTCGAAGGTGAGCATGGATCCGGCCTCACTGTAATGAAGACGATCAAGCGGGCACTCGATCCCCGGGACATCATGAACCCGGGCAAGATCTTTCTGCCCGCGCCCATTGGCTTCGAAGATCGCGGTCCTATAGATGACACCCCGGAATGAGAAAATGGCCAAATTGAACGAAAACGGCTCTGAAAAAGGATCAAATCCGCTGCGGCGAATTGCGACCGTCCTTGATGCCGTCGCATTCTCATCGTCCGGCATGACGCTTCAGGACATTGCGAACGCGGCGCAGATCCCGGTTTCTTCCGCGCACCGGATCACCAACACCCTTCTCGATGTCGGCTATCTTGAAGCCGCGCCGAACAAGAAGGTCTACCTTATCGGACCGCGCCTGAGACGGCTTCTGAACCTGAGTTTCGGCGATGCTCCCATCGAGAAGGTCGCCTCGCCGCTGCTTTCGGAACTGGCCGACAAGCTCCAGGAGGTCGCCTTCATCTGCCGCCTGGTGGGCGGAAAGATAAAGCTGGAAGCATTTGCGCTTCCGCAGGAGGCGCCGTTCGCATTGATCCATCCGGGGTACGAGTTTCCCTTTCACGCGACGGCGAGCGGCAAGGCGATCCTGGCGTTCCAGACCGAGGACTTCATCGAGGAAATACTGAGCCACGATATTCCCCGCTACCAGGCCGAGACAATGGTCGACAAGGCAGCGATCCGGGAACAGCTTGCGGAGGTGCGCCTCAAGGGGTTCGCGGTCAACAACATGGAATTCGATCCCGGGGTGTTCGCCCTCGCAGCACCGGTAACCTTCGAGCATGGGAGCGTCTTCCTGACGGTGGGCATCGTCGGAATGGGCGCCAGAATGCACGCGCGTTTCGATGAGGCGTTCATGGTCAAGTTGCTGAAGGCGACGGCCAGCAGATTGTCGCACCTGCTCTCAAACCATCGCTAAATCATGCTGCCCGAAAGTCAGAAGTGCTTTCAGGACAACGGTATGCATGAAAATAATGAGTTAAAGCGTAAGGAGCGAATCTGAAAGATCCCGTCGGCTGCATCTCGGGCGATCCGGTCAAACGCATGCCGGACCGATATCCAGGGCCGTCGATATGCAGATAGGGGTGGCTGAGACTGGCGTCCGGCCTTCCACGAATTCGATGTCCCAAACCGTATTCGGCAACTGGCCGCTTCAATCCACGCCCCGCCTTTGTTTAGATGTGTCGGGAGGATGAAGAATGTTCACGCATCTGTTCGAGCCGATCACAATCGGCAACGTCACCATCCGCAACCGCATCCTGTCCACTGGGCACGATACGATGCTGCCGACGGACGGCACGGTGAATGAGGAACTCATCGCCTATCACGAGGCCCGTGCGGCCGGTGGCGCCGGCCTGATCGTGCTGCAGGTCTCGGGCGTGCACGAAACCGCGCATTACACCACGCATATGCTGATGGCGACGGAAGACCATGCGATCGCCGGCTATCGCAGGCTTGCCGACAGGCTGCATGCCCACGGCACCGCCGTGTTCGGCCAGCTCTTCCATCCGGGCCGCGAAATCGTCGAGGCGGCGGGCGGCATGGCGCCGATCGCCTACGCGCCCTCGGTGTCGCCGAGCGAGCGGTTCCTCGTCATCCCGCGTCCGCTCAGCCATGCCATGATCCGCGACATCGTCTCCGGCTTCGGCGATGCGGCCCGGCGCATGGCCGAAGCCGGGCTGGACGGTGTGGAGATCGTCGCCAGCCACGGTTATCTGCCGGCCCAGTTCTTCAGCGAACGGGTGAACAAGCGCGAGGACGACTATGGTGGCTCGTTCGACAACCGCCTGCGCTTCACTCGTGAGGTGATCGCCGACATTCGCGCCAAGACACCGCAAGGCTTTGTCCTGGGCCTGCGCATATCCGGCAACGAGATGGACCCGGACGGGATGACGGAAACGGACACGCTGGCCGTCATCGAGGCGCTGGCGCCCGAGCTGGATTATCTCAACGTCATTGCCGGAACCAGTGCGACGGCCGGCGGCGCGGTGCATATCGTGCCGCCGATGAGTGTCAGGAACGCCTATCTGGCCCCTTTTGCCGGGCTGGTCAAAAGCCGGGTCGACATACCGGTGTTCGTTGCCGGGCGGATCAACCAGCCGCAGGAGGCTGAGGCTGTGCTTACGGCCGGACAGGCGGATATGTGCGGCATGACGCGCGCCATGATTTCCGATCCGGAAATGCCGAACAAGGCGCTGGAGGGCCGCGTGGACGATATCCGCGCCTGCATCGGCTGCAACCAGGCCTGTATCGGCCATTTCCAGAAAGGCGTGCCGATCTCCTGTATCCAGCATCCGGCGACCGGCCGGGAGCTGCAATTCGGCACTCTGACACCTGCCGCGCGGCCGAAGCGCATCCTCATCGCCGGCGGCGGGCCGGCCGGCATGAAGGCGGCGGTCATCGCCGCGCAGCGTGGTCATGACGTCACGCTCCACGAGGCCAGCCCGAGGCTCGGCGGCCAGGCACTGCTGGCCCAGCTGCTGCCGGGTCGGTCCGAATTCGGAGGGCTGGTGACCAATTTGTTGCGCGAACTCGAACTGTCGCAGGTGCGTGTCGTCAAGGGCACAAGGGTCGACCGTGCCCTGGTCGAGCGCGAGGCGCCCGATGTTGTGATCATGGCAACCGGCGCCACGCCCTATCGGCCGGATTTCGTGCAGGAAGGCGAAATCCAGGTCGTCGACGCCTGGCAGGTGCTCAAGGGTGAGGTCACGGTCGGGCGTTCGGTGCTGGTGTCCGACTGGCGGTGCGACTGGATCGGCATCGGCATCGCTGAATTGCTGGCGCGGCAGGGCAGTGTCGTCAAGCTGGCGGTGTCGAGCGAGATGGCCGGCAAGTCGATCCCGTCCTATGTGCGCTTCTCGTCGATGGCGACGTTGCATCGCTTCGGCGTCGAGGTCATCGACTATGCGCGCCTCTACGGTTGCGATACGGGAACGGTCTACCTCCAGCATACCGCCAGCGGAGAACCGTTCATCATCGAGGACATCGACACGCTCGTGCTTTGCCAGGGCCATGCGCCGGACATGACGCTTTCGGATGCGCTCGCCGGCCTTCGGGGCGAGCAGCACATCATCGGCGACTGCTTCATCCCCCGCACGGCCGAGGAAGCGATCTACGAAGCGGTAAAGGTGGCCTCAGCGATCTGACGGAGCGCGGCGATACTGCACCACGGCACGCAGGATGAGCACGGCAAGCGTGATCAGGATCAGGATGACCGACAGTGCCGCTACCGCCGGATCGATGTTGTCGCGCAGGCCCATCCACATCAGCCTCGGCAAGGTGATGGCGTTGACGCTGGTGACGAACAGGGTGACGCCGATTTCCTCCCACGACAGGATGAAGGACAGCAGAGCCGCCGTCACCACCCCGAACCTGATGTTGGGAAGGATCACCCTGGTTGCGCGCTCCCAGACGCTGGCGCCAAGCCCGCGGGCGGCGAGATCGATGTTCCGATCCACCTGGCTCAGCGCCACCAGGATCATCACGGCGGCGAAAGGCACGGCCATGACCGTATGCGCCAGCGCGACGCCCAGCCAGGTGTCGTAGCCGATTGCCGGCACCAGCCCGGACAGAGTCGTCAGCAGGAAATAGAGCGTGATGGCCGAGACGACCGGCGGCACGATCATCGGCAGGATGACGAAGCCGACAAGCAGTGCCGTGAAGCGCGGCTGGAACATCCAGATGGCCAGGCCGAAAGTGACGGCAAGCACCGTGGACAGAAGGCTGGTCACGATACCGATGCGCAGGGAAAGCAGGATGCTTTCCAGCCACCGCGGATCGTTGATCAGGGTCTGGTAGTGGCGCAGCGACCACTGCCCGGTCGGCATGGCAAGCATGCGCCCGGGCGTGAAGGAAACCGGCACCACCGCAAACAGCGGCAGCAGCAGGAAGGCTGCGACAAGCAGCGCCAGAAGCAGCGATACGGGACCGGGACGATAGCTGATCATACCATCCGCCTCGGGTTGACGAAACGCATCACCACAGCCATGAGCGCGCCCACGGCAACGACGAGAACGACACTGATCGCCGCGCCAAGCCCCCAATCAGGGCTCTGGAAGATGCGCAGGTAGATGAGTTCGGCGATCATCACGCTGCGGCCGCCGCCGAGAATGGCCGGCGTCACGAAGAAGCCGAGGGCGAAGACGAAGACAATCAAGGCCGCCCCGACGATGCCGGCCCGTGTCATCGGCAGGAAGACGGTCCAGAAGATGCGCGTACGGCTGGCGCCCATGCCGCGCGCGGCAAGAAGCACGCGCTCGTCGAGCGAGCGGATGGCGGACGCGATCGGGAATACCGCGAACGGGATGAGGAAATGCGACATGCCGACGATGACGCCGAATTCGTTGCGCACCAGCGCAAGCGGCTGCGAGATCACGCCGATCGCCTGCAGCCAGGTGTTGATGAGACCGCGATTGGACAACAGCGCAACCCAGCCGAAGGCGCGGGTCAGCACCGAGATCCAGAACGGGATGAGGATGCAGAATTCCACGAAGATGCGCTGTGAGGGCGTGCCGCGCACCCAGACAACCGAAATGGCATAGGCCGCGGCGACCGAAACGACCGTCACGGCAATGCAGATGCGAAAGGTGCGCATGAACACCGATTGCACCAGCGGATCGGAAACCAGCACCGCATACTGGCCAAGGCCGGGCTCGGGCAGGGTCACGCTCCAGCGCGCCACGCCGAGGAAGGGGATGGCATAGCAAAGGCCAAGGAAGAGGAGCAGCGGCGCCATCATCAGCGCCGCGCTCTTCCAGTTGTTTCCGATCCCCCTCATCCTGGTCCCTCAGGCGCTGTTCAGGCGGATATGATCTTGGTGTATTCGTCGAGCGCCTTGCCGTAGTTCTCGGCGTACCAGTCCATGTTCATGGCCACCTGCTTTTCCATGTTGGCCGGATCGACCGGATTGAAGCGCTTGCGATCTTCCGCGATCAGCCCGTCCGCCTCGGGATTGGCCGGTCCCTGGCCCAGCTTCTCGAACATGACAAGCTGCTTTTTCGGGTCCTGCGTACTGGCAATGAACTTCATCGCGGCTTCCTTGCCGCCCGGATTGCCCTTGATGACCGAGAGCGCGCCCGGCGAAATGATGCCCTGGTCCCAGATGAACTTGATCTGTCCGCCGGAGTCCTGCTCGATCAGCGATCCGCGCGTCGACCAGATGATGGCCATGGAGGCCTCGCCGTTCAGAAGCACGCTCTGGCTTTCGGCGCCGCCGCCCCAATAGGAAATGACGTTGTCCTTGAACGCGGCGATCTTGTCATGGGCGCGCTTCAGGTCGAGCGGGTAGAGCTGATCCGGCGCAACGCCGTCGGCCATCAGTGCGGCCTCCCACATCGCCGCGCCCCATTTGTAGAGCGAGCGCTTGCCGGGGAACTTCTCGACATCGAAGAAGTCGGCCATGCCGGTCGGCGCCGTTTCGAACTGCGCCGAATCGTAGGCGATGACATAGGAGAAGAAATAGGTCGAGGCGGCGTGCTCCCAGCCGAAACCCGGACGGAACTTCGACTTGTCGACGACCGCATAATCGATCGGCTCCAGCATGCCCTGCTTGCCGAGCGCGATGGCCGAGAACGGATCGATGTCGACGAGGTCCCAGGTCGGCTTGCCGCTCTTGAATTGGGTGGCGACGGCGCCTTCGGTCGGGCCGGAGCCGTCCATCTTCACCACGATCCCGGTTTCTGCGGTGAAGGGCTCGCCATAGGCTTCGCCGTAAGCCGTGATGGCGTCGCCGCCCCAGTTGACCAGGACAAGCTCGCTCGCCTGCGCATAGGCCTGCGTCGAACGCAGCAGCGGCGCACTGGCCACGAGACCCGCGACGAGTATGGTGAAGTCACGCCGCGATATCTCGCCACGCCTTGCGCGGGCGGTCAGCGCTTGCAGTGTGGTCAGTTCCTTTTCCATCGTATTCCCCTTTTATCGTTGTTGTTGAAAGCCGGTCCTATCCTGCCAAAAGGAAACCTTTCTCCGAAGGCCAGGTCAGCCAGACGGAATTGCCGCTGCCGAGGGCGGCGGCAGCGATCTCGTTGGGTACGGAAACCGAAAGCTTCGAACCGTCGCGCGTGGCAAGATCGAGCTTGGTGGCCGACCCGAGATAGGTCGACATGGTCGCCGTGGCGGCAATCGCGTTCCCGGTCCCGGGCGCTTCGCTGGCGATCGACATATATTCGGGCCGGATCGCCAGAAGGGCATCGCCCCTCTGTCGGTAGGCGGTGCCGTCGAGCTGGATCGTCCGGTCCTCGCATGTCCCGACAGCCTTTCCGCCGTCGTGACGCACGTCCTTGAGCTTGAGCAGGTTTATTTCGCCGAGGAACTCGGCGACGAAGCGGTTTGCCGGGCGGTCATAGACCTCCTGCGGTGCACCGACCTGCAGCAACTCGCCATGATTGAAGATCGCCACGCGCGACGACAGTGCCAGCGCCTCGCTCTGGTCATGCGTGACGAAGACGAAGGTGGTTCCGGTTTCCTTGTGAAGCCGCTTCATCTCGTCCTGCATCTGGGTGCGCAGGCTCTTGTCCAGGGCCGAAAACGGCTCGTCGAGCAGCAGCACGCCCGGCTCGAACACCAGGGCCCTGGCCAGCGCCACGCGCTGCTGCTGGCCACCGGAAAGCTGGGCCGGATGCTTGTGGGCATGCGCCGTCAGGCCGACCCGGTCGATCATCTCGTCGACGCGGCGCTTCATCTCCTCTGCCGGACATTTGCGCACCTTCAGCGGAAAGGCGACATTCTGCCGAACCGTCATGTGAGGAAACAGGGCGTAACCCTGGAACACCATGCCGGCAGCGCGTTTCTCGGCCGGCTGGTTGGTGATGTCCACGCCGTCGCTGACAAGCCTGCCCGTGGTGGGTTTCTCGAAGCCGGCGAGGATCATGAGAAAGGTCGTCTTGCCCGAACCGGAAGGCCCCAGCAGGGTCAGAAACTCCCCCCGGCCGATGTCGATGGCGACATCTTTCAACGCCTGGAAAGAGCCGAAGCTCTTGCCAATTCCCGAGGCTTTTATTTCCGCTGCTCGGCGAGACTTTTGCATCCTGCCTCCTTGCGCTGCACAAAAAAGCGTAAGCCAGTGCACCGCCCTTCCACAACAGAATTATTTTCGTCCGATCGGCAAATTCCATTCACCTTTCACGGCGTTTCAGCCATAGGGCGTCTGCTCCGCATCGTTCAGTTGAGTCGTGATCCAGGTCGCAAAGGCGCCGAGCACCGGATGTCCTGTCTTGGTGTGCTCATGCACCAGGAAATAGGAGCGCGGCGACTTGATGGACCGGTCGAACGGTCGGGCCAGCCGGCCGTCGATCAGGGCCCTGCGGCCGGTCAGTTCGTCACCCAGCGCTATGCCCTGCCCGGCTATCGCCGCCGACATGACCAGGTTCATATCGGAGAAGATAATTCCCGCATCCGGATTGGGGTTCTCGATCTTGTGCATCGCCAGCCAGCGCGACCAGTCCTCCGTATCGCCAAGATGCAGGAGCGTGGCGCGCAGCAGGTCGGCCGGCCTCGACAATCCTCCCATCCGGTTGACGAGCGCCGGGCTGCACAGCGGTGCGAACTCGACCTCGCATAACAGTTCGACCGCGCGGTTCGGCCAGTTTCCGTCACCGAAGGCGATGAACAGGTCCACTTCCGGATTGCTCACCTCGTCCAGCCGTCGCGGCGTGACGATGCGCAAGGACACGTCCGGATAGGTCCTCTGGAAATCGCCGATATGCGTGCACAGCCAAAGCGAGGCGAAACCCGGTGTGCAGCTTACCGTGAACGTTCCGCCCACACCCTTGCCGGCGTGGCGGCCCGTGGCATCGCCCAGCACCGTCAGCGCCTTGCGCACGTCGTTGGCGTAGTGGCGGCCACGCGGCGTCAGCGCCACCCGCTTGCCGACGCGCTCCAGAAGATCGAAGCCCAGATCGCGTTCGAGCAGGCGCAATTGGTGGCTGACCGCACTGCGCGTCAGGTTCAGCTCGTCGGCCGCCCGCCACACGCTGCCATGGCGGGCAAAGCTGTCGAGAGCCCTCAGAGCCTGGGTCGAAGGAATTCGCACATACGCCTCAGGTGAATGGAATTTGTAAAAACAGGAAAAACATATCACTTTTTGACGACGGCGTTCACTGCTTTTCTGAAGCGGAGGGATATGCCGTGATCAGCTCAGCCCAGCAGACAGCGCTCGACCATGTGGAGGCCAATCGCCGGAACCTGTCGGTCTGGACGAGGACGATCTTCGATTTTGGCGAGACGGCCTGGCGCGAGTATCGATCCAGCGCCTGGTATGTCGAGCGGCTGAAAGCCGAGGGGTTCTCGGTGGAGGAAGGCTCGGGCGGCATGCCCACCGCCTTCTGCGCCCACTGGTCCAACGGCTTCGGACCGACCATCGGCATGTATGCGGAATATGACGCGGTGCCCGGCAACTGCCAGGACGCGGCCACCGTGAAACGGCCGCGCCCAGGGCTGTCGGAACATGCCGGCGGCCACACCGATCCCCATTCCGCGCTGGGGATGGCCGGCCTGGGCGGCCTTCTGGCCACCAAGGCGGCCATGGAGCGGCACGGCATCGGCGGCACGCTGCGCTTCACCGGAGAACCGGCCGAGAAGGTGCGCGGATCGAAGCCCATCCATGCCGCCAAGGGCTACTATGATGGCCTTGCGGCGATGCTGTCCTTCCATCCCTTCTACATGCTGCCGCTGTGCAACACGGCACGCTGGGATACGCATTGCGGCGCCGCCTGGTCGATGATCTACCGCTTCGTCTGCGACGAGCCGCAGCGCTGGCTGCAAGCCGGCGCGGGCGGCACGCCCATTCCGCAATCCCACTCGGCCGTCCGCGCGCCCGGCGCGAACGATGCGCTGATGACCATGTACATGTCGTCCAAGGCGCTCAGGGACTCGATGCTGCCGCATCAGGGCGGCTGGTCGCTCTCCGAGGCGATCCTGACCGCTGGGCAGGCGACCGCCGACAATCTGCCGGCTGGGATTGCCGAGATCCAGTACATGCTTCGCGTGCCGACCGTCGCCATGGCCGAGCAGGCGACGGCCATGCTGGACCGCAACGCCGCGGCGGCCGCGGCCATGACCGGGTGCAGGTTCGAGCGCCACTGGGTCTGCAAGTCGCGGCCGGGCCTTGCCAATCACATCATGGCCAACACCGTCTTCGAGGCGCTGTCGCAGGTCGGACCGCCGCGCTGGGACGAGCGCGCCATAGCCATCGCCCGCGAGATCCAGACCAACGATGTCGGCCGCACCAGCGACGCGCCGTTCCTGCCCGAATGCGAGCGGTTGATCACACCGCAGGAAGCGGAGGCGATCCTGCGCCGTGATCTGCCGCCTTCGCAGACGCATTCCACCTCCGACGATTACACCGATATGTGCTGGCATGCGCCGACGGCGCGTTTCTATGTGGCGCGCCCGGCCCTGCGGCACGTCGAAGGCACCCTGCCCTCGGCCTGGGCGATGAACGCGCTCGGCGGCATTCCCGAAACCATCGATCCGACGGTTTTATGCGCTGCAAAGACGCTGGCGCTGTCCGCCCTGCGCCTGCTGGAAGACGATGCGACCCGCGAGGTGGCGATGGACGAGTTCGTGCGTCGCACCGGCGGCGGTATCGGCGGCTCGGAGTGGATCGCGCCGCTGTGCGACTACGACCCGCCCATCCATTTCCGCTGGCCCGAATATGTCGAGACCGCGCGCGGCCGCGACTGGTGGATACCTACAGTTTCGAACTGAAGAGGAGACAGCCATGAACGTGCATGCGCCCAACGAGGCTTTCACGCTCCAGCGCCGCAATCCGCAGGGCGGCACGCAGCCGCTGGAGAAATGGGGCTTCACCAATGAAACCGACGTGCTGACCGACGTCCTGCTCGGATCGCCCGCCTATCTGCGGCACCTGGCCACCAGTTCGCTGTCGCGCAAGCATTTGCGCGAGGCCCCCTGCAACATCCAGACGGCGCAGGCGCAGCACAAGGACCTTGTCGCCGCCTATGAGCATTTCGGCGTGCGCGTGCATTGGCATGAACCGACACCGGAACTGCCGATGCAGGTCTATGCGCGCGACTCCAGCGTCATGACGCCCTATGGCGCCATCATCACCGCCATGGCCAACTGGTGGCGGCGTGGAGAGAATTTTGCCGCGATCCGCACCTACGAGAAGCTGGGCATCCCGATCTACGACATGGTGACCGCCGGCACTTTCGAGGGCGGCGATTTCAACGTCATCGGGGAAGGGTGCGTGCTGATCGGCTGCGGCGGCGCCCGCACGCAGGAGGAAGGCGCGCGCCAGGTGCAGGAGTGGTTCGAGAAGGAGGGCTGGGAAACCCGCCTCGCCTTCATCGATGAATATTATGTCCATATCGACCTGATGGTGGTACCGATTGCCGAGAAGCTCACGGCCGTATGCCTTGCCTGCACCGAACCGGGCATCGTCGACTGGCTGAAGGGCAAGGGTCATGAGATCATCGACGTTCCGTTCCAGGATACGATGGCGCTCGGCTGCAACTTCATGTCCTTGGGCAGGGACCGCGTGATCGCACCGACCTCCAGCAAGACGTTGATCGCCCAGTTGAAGGCGCGCGGCTTCGACGTGATGGCGGTCGACACGGACGAAATCTCCAAGACCGGCGGCGGCATCCACTGCATGGCGCAGGCGCTGCGGCGCGAGAAGGCCTGACTTGACAGGCGGTGGCCATGCCGTGATCGCTGCGCTGCGCGACGCGCTCGGCCCCCGCGCCTTGCTGTCGGGCGATGCGGTCGGCGCGCGCTACTGCTCCGACGCCAGTCTCACCGGCTCATGCCTGCCGAGGGCCGTCCTGCGGCCGGACACGGTGGAGGCGGTTGCCGCCGCCTTGCGCATCTGCAACGCGGCCGGCCAGTCCGTGGTGCCGCAGGGTGGCCTGACGGGGCTGGCGGGCGGCGCCAATCCGCGCGCAGACGACATCGCGCTGTCGCTGGAGCGGTTTGCAGGCGTGGAAGAGATCGACGAGGCGTCGGGCACGATGACGGTGCGTGCCGGCACCGTTCTGGAATCCGCCCAGTCGGTCGCGGCGGCGGCCGGTTTCCTGCTGCCGATCGACCTCGGCGCGCGCGGATCGTGCCAGATCGGCGGGATCGTCGCCACCAATGCCGGCGGCATCCGTGTGCTGCGCCATGGCCAGACGCGCGAGAATGTGCTGGGCCTGGAAGTGGTGCTGGCCGACGGCACCGTGATTACCTCCCTCAACAAGGCCGTCAAGAACAACACCGGCTACGACCTGCGCCAGCTTTTCATCGGTTCGGAAGGCACGCTGGGCGTGGTGACGCGCGCCGTGCTGCGGCTTCGCCCTGCCCCCGCGGCGTGCCATACCGCGCTTTGTGCGCTGCGCAGCTATGGCCATGTCGTCGAACTGCTCAAGCGGGCGCAGGCTGCGCTGCCGGGCTTGTCCGCCTTCGAGGTGATGTGGGAGAGCTATGTCCGTTTCAACGAGGAGGCGGAACGCATCCGCCACTTCGTTGACCGCCCTTCCCTCACCGTCCTCCTCGAACAGCAGGGAGCGGAAGAGGACGCCCATCGGTTCGAGGCGTTCCTTGCCGATGCGCTGGAGGAAGAACTGATCGGAGACGCCCTCATCGCGCAGTCGCAAAAGGAGCGGGACAGTTTTTGGGCAGTACGCGAGGGCCATCAGATGGACCGCCTGCTTCCCGGGCTGATCAACCTCGATGTCAGCATGGCGATCGGCCGGCTGGGCGATTTCGCCGAAACCTGCGGCCAGCGTCTCGCACGGCGCTTCCCCGACGCCCACATCTCCTTTTACGGTCATCTGGCCGACGGCAATCTGCATGTCGCCGTCTCGGTGCCGACAAGCACCGACCAAGCTGCCGCCGAGGTCAGCCGCATCACCTACGAACTGGTGAGGCAGCGTGGCGGCTCCATTTCGGCCGAGCACGGGATCGGCACGCTCAAGCGGCCCTATCTTGGCTATTCGCGCAGCGCTGCCGAGATCGAGCTGATGCGACGGATGAAGACGGCTCTCGATCCGAACGGCATTCTCAACCCCGGCAAGGTCATCTGAAGCAGGAAGAAGGCAATGCTGCCGCGCCGACCGGCTTTGAGGGTGGGACTGTCTCCAGGGTCCTCACTGCCACCAGCGCAGCGACATGCAGGAAAGGCCGGCGTCGATCTTGCCGATCTCGCTCGTCTTCAGGGGAACGACCTTGTAGCCCCTGGCGTCGAGCAGGTCGATGGTCCGGGGATAGTCGGAACCGACGAAGACGACCCCGTTGACGCGCAGCGCATTGGCCGCCGGCTCCTCGCCCTCGGGAACGACGATCTCGCGTAGCCCCGTGAAGAAGCTCGACCCGGCAAGGCGGTGGGTGGCAAGGACGGTTTCCTCGTCGAGCAGTGAACAGTCGGTCTTGAAATGCAGGACGCCTTTCGGCGTCTCGACGATCCTGCCGCGCCGGCCAAGCCTGTCGAGGCCGGCCACGAGTGCTTCGGCGCCGGCCCTGTCGGTGCGTGCGGAAAGCCCGATCATCACCGCATCCGGCGTCGTCAGCACGTCTCCGCCTTCGGCAAATCCTTGCGCCGGCCGGTCGATCACCGTGGCGAACATGGAACGCAGTACCGGCTCGACCTCGGCGGTTTCGCCGGCACGCGTTTCCGCGCCCGGCCGCAGCAGGAGCGCGCCCTCGGGAAAGACCAGCGCCGGGTCCTCGACGAAGATCGCATCCGGATAGGCCTCCAGCGCCGGCAGAACCGTGACCTCGACACCGGCGGAGTGCAGGGCCTCCACATAGGCATCGTGCTCGGCAAGCACGCCTTCGTAGGTCGGGTTGCCGCGATCGTCGGCCCGCAGCCCTTGAACGACCGAGGAGCCGGGCTTACGGACGATGGCGGAATTGAATTCGCAGACAGCAGGCATCATTCGCTCTTCAGATAGGTTTCGGCAAGCTCGGTCCAGAAGGCCGCGCCGATGGGGATCAGGTCGTCGTTGAAATCATAGGCCGGATGGTGAAGCGGGTAGCTGTTTCCCGCCCGTGCGCCGCCGAGGAAGAAATAGGTTCCCGGCCGCTCCTTGAGCATATAGCCGAAGTCCTCGCTGCCCATGAAGGGCCGCTCCAGGTCGACCACCTTTTCAGGTCCGGCGAAGCGCCGGGCGAGGCTGCGTGCGAAGTCCGTCTCGGCCTTGTGGTTGATCGTCGGATCGTAGCTGCGCCGATAGTCCACCGTCGCCGTCATGTCGTAGCTCTGCGCCTGCCGCGCGGCGATGAGGCCGATGCGGTGCTCCAGTTCGTCGCGCACCCTGGGGTCGAAGGAGCGGATGCCGACGGTGATGTCGGCGGTCGAGGGAATGACGTTGCTGGCGGCCCCGCCATGAAAGGCCGCCACGGTGACGACCGCCGGATCGAGTGGGTGGATGTTGCGCGAGACGATCGATTGCAGCGCCATGACGATCGATGCGCCCGCCACGATCGGGTCCGCGGTCGCCTGCGGCTCCGCTCCATGGCCACCCGAACCGCGGACCTTGATAAAGGCCTCGTCGACGGCGGCCATGATCGGCCCTTCCCGAAAGGCGAACTGGCCGAAAGGCAGGTTCGGCTCGTTGTGCAGCGCAAACACCGCATCGCAGGGGAAGCGCTCGAACAGCCCCTCCTCGACCATGATCCTGGCGCCGCCGACATTTTCCTCGGCCGGCTGGAATATGAGATGAATGGTGCCGTCGAAGTTCCGGCGCTCGGCAAGCGCTTTCGCGGCGCCCAGCAGCATGGTGGTGTGGCCGTCATGGCCGCAGGCATGCATCAGGCCGGGCATCCTGCTGGCATAGGCAAGTCCGGTTTCTTCGGCGATCGGCAAGGCATCCATGTCGGCGCGGATGCCGATCGACCGGCGGCCGGTCCCGTTGCTCAGCGTCGCCACGATGCCGGTCCGCGCCAGCCCGCGCGTGACCCTGTAGCCCATCGCCTCTAGCTGCCGTGCCACCAGATTCGAGGTTCGCACTTCCTCCAGTCCGAGTTCGGGATGCGCATGCAGATCATGGCGCACGGCGACCAGCTCCGGCAGGCTGTTGAGGATGGTCGGCTGGACGGTGGTCAAATCAAACGCCTCGTGTCGGTATGCGGTTCTCGAAATAGCGGAAAAGGATCACAAGCACGGCCGTGAGCAGCATGTAGATGGCCGCCAGAAGCAGCAGCGGCTCATAGGTGAGAAAGGTTTCCTGGCGCACGCGCGAGATGACGCCGTAGAGATCGACCACCGTGATCGTCGCGACCAGCGGCGTCGACTTGAGCTGCAGCACCGTCTCGCCGTTCAGCGTCGGCAAGGCGCGATGGACGGCGCGCGGCAGCCAGATGCGACGAAACACCTTGAAAGGCGACATGCCGAAGGCGCGGCCTGCCTGCAACTCGCCGGACGGCACGCCGGCGAAGGCGCCGCGCATGACTTCGCCCTCATAGGCGGCGAACGAGATGGTGAGCGCCGCCAGCCCGTACGGCCAGGCCTCGCGCAGGTACGGCCACAGGAAGGAGCTGCGGATTCCGGGGATCGACGGGAACAGCGAGCCGAGCCCGTAATAGAGAAGCCATAGCTGGAGCAGGAGCGGCGTGCCCCTTATGACGGTGCAGAACGCCGCCGCCGGCCACTTCAGCCAGAACGGGCCCGTCACCTGCGCCAGCCCCAGCGGCACCGCGAACAGGAAGCCGAGCGCCGCCGAACCGAATAGCATGGCGAGCGTCACGACGACGCCGTGTCCGAGCCGCGGCAGATAATTGGGAAGCCAGTCCCAGCGCCCGAAGATGATCGCGCTTGCCACCAGCGCGACGGCGATTGCGATGAGCGCGATGCGATGCGGTTTCAGCCACAGGCTGGTGCGCGCTGCGCGGTCGATCATGGTCGAAGCCGGGTGCGCCATTCAGGTCATCCTGGCGAAACCGCGCCGGGAGCGGCGCTCGACGAAGCCGATAAGGACGTTCGAGACCAGGGTAAGGGTCAGATAGATCGCCCCGGCGGCCATGAAGAACAGCAGATAATGCTTGGTGGCGCCGGCGGCCTGCCGCGTCACCAGCGTCAGCTCGCTGAAGCCGACGACCGCCAGAAGCGCGGTGTCCTTCGTGGCGATCAGCCACAGGTTGGCCAGCCCGGGAATGGCGAAGGGAAGCATGGCGGGAATCGTGATGCGGGTCAGGATCTTGCGGGGCGACATGCCGAAGGCGCGGCCGGCGTCCAGCTGGCCGGGCGCGATCGACTTGATCGCGCCGCGCAGCACCTCCGTCGAATAGGCGCCCTGGACGACCCCGATGACGAAGATGCCCGCGGCAAGGCCGCTGATGTCCACCCGGCCGTAACCAAGCGTGAGAAGAAGCTGATTGAGCAGGTCGGTTCCCGCATAATACAGGATGAGGATCAGCACCAGTTCGGGCACCGCCCGCACCACGGTGGTGTAGACCTCCAGCAGGTCGCGCGCGACCGGTCCGCCATAGAGCTTGCCGAGCGCGCCGAACATGCCGATCAGCAGGCCCAGCGAATAGCCGCCCACCGCGATCTGCAACGTGTTCCAGAAACCGCGCAGAAGCACGCCGCCCCAACCTGGCGGGTCGAGCGCGAGCAAAGCCCAGTTGATCAGGGGTGCATCCATGGAAGCTGCGCCAGCGAAGGGCGCGGCCAACAGCTATGGCCGCGCCGATGCTCCATCAATCGCCATAGATGTCGAAGTCGAAATACTTCTTCGAGAACTCCTGATATGTGCCATCGGCGCGAATGGCCTTGATGGCGGCGTTGATCTTGTCCTTCAGTTCCGTGTCGCCCTTGCGCAAGCCCACCCCGATGCCCGGCCCGAGCACGTCGACATCCGGCGCGACATTTCCCTTGTCGCTGCAGCAGGCCTTGCCCACCTCGGTGTCGAGGAACTCCTTGAGTGCGAGCGCGTCGGCCTGCACGGCGTCAATGCGCCCGGAGACAAGGTCATTGTTGGCCTCATCCTGGGTCTGGTATTCTTTCACCGTGGTGCCGTTCGGCGCGAAATGCTTCATCGCATAGGCCTGGTGGATGGTCGCAACCTGAACACCCAGTACCTTGTCGGCGAGGCTCTCCGGCGTGGAGTCGAACTCCATATCCTTGGAGCCGATGATGAGCGGCAGCGTATTGTAGTATTTGTCGGAGAAGTCGATGGTCTTGAGGCGCTCCGGCGTGATGGACATCGAACCGACGATCATGTCGATCTTGTTCGTGGTCAGGGCGGGAATGATGCCGTCCCACGCGACCGGCGTGACCACGCAATCCAGCTTGGCTTCGGCGCAGATGGCGTTCATGAAATCGATCTCCCATCCCTGCCAGTTGCCGGATGCATCCGGAGACGTGAAGGGCGGATAAGGCTCGGCCGCGACGCCGACCTTGACCTGCTGGGCGTTGGCGACGGCGGCGCTGGCGACGATCATCGCCACGGTGGCCAACAGGCTGACTGACAATCTCCTCATAGTGCTCCCTTTCTTCTTTTGATTTAAATTCATATTTTTAGTGGACCGAGCTGATAAACTTCTTGAGCCGTTCGGATCTGGGTGCATCGAACACCGCTTCCGGCGGTCCCTGCTCCTCGATCCTGCCGCCATGCAGGAACACGATGTGGCTCGCCACATTGCGCGCGAACTTCATTTCGTGCGTGACCAGGATCATGGTGCGCCGCTCCTTGGCGAGGTCGCCGATGACCGAGAGCACTTCGCCGACAAGTTCCGGATCGAGCGCCGAGGTCGGCTCGTCGAAGAGCATCACCAGCGGCTGGATGGCGAGCGCGCGGGCGATCGCCGCCCGCTGCTGCTGGCCGCCCGACATGAAGGCCGGATAGACGTCCCGCTTCTCGTAGAGGCCGACGCGCCGCAGCAGCGTCTCGGCCGTCGCGACGGCCTGGTCCTTCGGCACGCCGAGGACATGAACTGGCGCCTCGATGACGTTTTCCAGCACTGTCATGTGCTGCCACAGATTGAAGCTCTGGAAGACCATGCCGAGGCGCGTGCGCATGCGCTCGACCTGTCGGCGGTCGGCGGGCATCTGACCGCCCTGCCCGTCGCTCTTCATGGCGATCGTCTCGCCATGGATCGCCACGCTTCCGGAGGTCGGCAGCTCCAGCATGTTGATGCAGCGCAGAAAAGTCGACTTGCCCGAGCCGCTGCCGCCGATGATGGCGATGACATCCCCTTCCCTAGCGTTGAGCGAAATGCCCTTCAGGACTTCAAGCTGTCCAAACCGCTTGTGCAGGTCGACGACTGAAATCGCCTGATCGCCTTGGCTCATCGGGTGACTGCCTCCTCAAGCCCGGATATTCGTCCGGATAGCTCGGCCCCTCAATTCCCGTGGCGGTATCTTTCCGTCATTCCCGCCGACTGTCGAATCCTATTTCGCCAGCGGCGGCTCCGCCTTGTTGTTCGTCTCAAACTATACAGTTGAATAGTTGTTATGCAAGTGCATAATGACGGAGATCGAAACCGGAATTGATGTCGACAAACTGGGGAGGAGGCGATGACGGGTTCGTTCAGGCGCGCCCCCGATTTCGACCGGCGCACCGACATGGTCGAGGCCACGCTCGACTGCATCGCCGACCTCGGCATTCAGGGCACCACCGTGCGTGCCGTGGCGGCCCGCGCCGGCGTCAGCAACGGTCTCATCCGCCACCATTTCGCTTCCAAGGACAATCTGATCGTCGCCGCCTACCGCCGCACGATCGAGATGATGACGGGACCGGCTCTCGCCGTCCTGGAATCGGAGGAAGGCACCCCGCATGACAGGCTCGGCCGCTTCATCGTCGCCAGCCTCGGCGGTCCGGTTGCCGATCCGCGCATGCTGTCCCTATGGGCGACGTTCATCAGCCAGGTTCATCACAATCCCGATCTGGCGCGCGAGCATCGCGACGGATATCTCGCCTATCGCCGGGCGACCGAAACGCTGATTGCCGATGCCATAGTGGCCGAAGGTCGTGCCTTGGGCGGGCCCGAACGGGAACGGCTCGGCATTGCCTTCAATGCGCTCATAGACGGGTTGTGGCTCGAAGGTTGCCTGAGCGCCGAGGAAATCAACGAAAGCCTGCAGATCGAGATCGGCTTCAGGTCGGCCGAAAGCCTGCTGGCAATCAAGCTTCCGGCGCCTCGTGAAGACGGAGAAAACTGACATGCATTACGCATCCATCACGGACCGTCTGGCCGATCTCGGATCGGAGAAATGGGAAATCCACCTGCGCGGCCGCGAAATGCGGGCGCTGGGAAAACCGCTGATCGAACTGACGATCGGCGAGCCGGACGTCTCCCCGGACGACCGTCTGCTCGATGCCTGCAGCGCCGCCATGCGGGCCGGACGCACGCGCTATTCCAATGGTCGGGGCGAGCCGCCCCTGCTTGCCGCGCTGGCGCGCAAATATACGCGCCGCAGCGGCCGCGAGGTCACGGAGCGGAACATCCTGTGCTTCCCCGGCACCCAGACCGCGCTCTTCGCCGTCATGATGGGTCTTGTCGAAAAGGGCGACAAGGTGCTGATGCCGGACCCCTACTACGCCACTTATGAAGGTCTGGTGCGCGGTCCGGGTGCCGAGCTCGTTCCGGTTCCGTTGAGCGTAGCCAATGGCTTCCATCTGCGGCCGCAAGACCTTGAAGCCGCCATTGTGCCCGGTTGCCGCGTCTTGCTCCTCAACAGCCCGCACAATCCAAGCGGCGCGGTGCTCTCGCGCGCCGAGATCGAGGCGATCGGCGAAGTCTGCCGCAGGCACGATCTGTGGCTCGTCAGCGACGAAGTCTATGAGGAACTGACCTTCGGCGCGGATTTTGCCTCTCCTTTCGACATCGAGGGGCTGGCTGACCGCACCATCGTCGTCTCCTCGATATCGAAGTCGCATGCCGCGCCGGGCTTCCGCAGCGGCTGGGCCGTCGGCCCGGAGGAATTCTGCCGGCGCCTTCTGCCGCTTTCGGAATCGATGCTGTTCGGCAGCCAGCCTTTCATTTCCGACATGACGGCCTATGCGCTGACCCATGAGCTTCCGACCGCTGCCTTGATGCGCGAGCAATATGCCGCCCGGGCCGGACTGATTGTCGAGCGGTTGGACGGCGTGGGCGGATTGCGCGCGCTGCCGCCCGAAGCCGGCATGTTCGTGTTGCTGGACGTCAGCGGAACCGGGCTGGACGGCCTTGGCTTCGCCTCACGCCTTCTTCAGGAACGTCATGTCTCGGTCATGCCTGGCAGCTCCTTTGGGGAAGCCGCGAAATATCTCGTCCGGCTCAGCCTGACCGTACCTGACGAGCAGCTTGCCGAGGCGTGTGATCGCATCGCCTCCTTCGCCCGTGGCATCAACACGCGATCCGAACGGATGGCATCATGAGCGCGAAACATACCGTCGGACTGGAGCTGATCCGGCTGCTGGAGGCGCATGACGTCGACACGGTGTTCGGCATTCCGGGCGTCCATACGGCCGAGCTTTACAGGGGGCTGGCCGGTTCGAAAATCCGCCATGTGACGCCCCGCCACGAGCTGGACGCCGGCTTCATGGCGGACGGCTACGCCCGCGCGTCGGGCAAGCCGGGGGTCTGCCTGCTCATCACCGGTCCGGGCCTCACCAACGCGATCACCGCCATGGGGCAGGCGCGCGCGGACTCGATCCCGATGCTGGTCATCTCCGGCATCAACGCACTCGACACGCATGGCCGCTATCGCGGCCATCTTCACCAACTTCCGGACCAGTCGGCCATGATCCGCACGATCGCCCTGTCGTCGGAGCGGCTGGAACGTCCGCAGGATCTGCCGGCCGTCGTTTCACGCGCCTTTGCGGCGATGCGTGCCGGACGGCCGGGGCCGGTGCATATCGAGATCCCCACCGACCTGATGGAGGCTGCGCTGCCGTTGGGGACGCTTCCGCACCAGCCTTCGCCGCCTGCGGAGCCTTCCGCACAGGCAATCGAAGCCGCAGCCGGCCTCTGCCGAGCGGCGCGCAGCCCGCTCATCCTTGCCGGCGGCGGTGCCGTGTGGGCCGACGGGGCGATCCGAGATCTGGCGGAGCTTCTCGACGCGCCGGTCGTCACCACCACCAACGGCAGGGGCCTGCTTGCCGGCCATCCGCTGGTCGTGCCGGCAAGCCCCAGCCTTGAAGCGGTGCGGACGTTGATGCGCGATTGCGACCTCGCCATCGCCATCGGCACACAGTTCGGACCGACCGACTACGACGCCTATGAGGACGGCGGCTTCGTGCGGCCGGACAATCTCATCCGCATCGATATCGACCCGCATGCGGAGGCGACGAGCTTCCCCGCCACGGTATCGATCGTCGCGGATGCCGGGGTTGCCGCAAATGCACTGGCCTCCGCATTGCGCGGCGCCGCCGCCGCCTCGCGGCAGCCACCGGCGCAGGGGCGCGCCGCCGCCGCGCGCAAAGGGGCTCTCGAAGGCCTGTCGGACAAGATGCGGGCGCTGATCGAAGTGCTCGGTGCCATCCGCGACACGCTGCCGGGCTGCACCATCGTCGGCGATTCCACGCAGCTCGCCTATGCGGGCAACCTCTACTGGGAGGCGGCCGCGCCGCGCACATGGTTCAATGCCGCGACGGGTTACGGATCGCTTGGCTACGGTCCGCCGGCAGCGCTCGGCGCAGGCATCGCGCTCGGCACCGCGCCTGTCGTCTGCATCGTCGGCGATGGCGGTTTCCAGTTCTGCCTCGGCACGCTGGGGACGGCTGCCGACGAGAACGCGCCCGTCATCTTCGTCGTGTGGAACAACAACGGCTATCAGGAAATCGAGGACTATATGCTGGCGCGCGACATCGAGCCTGTCGGCGTGCGGCCGTCCGCGCCCGATTTCACCGGGATCGCGGCCGCCTATGGCATTCCGGCCCAGCGTATCCGCCTGACCGACGCCACCAGCCAGGATGCCCTGGTGCCGGGCGGCCTCGATCTGGCGCCCCTGACGGCCGCCCTGCAGGCGGCCCGCGCCGCTGGCGGACCCGCGCTTGTCGAAATTCTCACGCCTTGAGGGCGCAGGATCGGATATTGGACGAAGCGGATGTCGATCCGCAGGAGGGACCGGAATGTCAGATGAGGTCAGGCTTGTCCGCAACGGGCAGATCGCCGAGATAACGCTCGACCGGCCCAAGGCCAATGCGATCGACCAGCCGACGAGCCGCAAGCTCGGCGATGCGTTCGCGGCCTTCCGCGACGATCCCAAGTTGCGGGTGGCGATCTTCACCGGCGGCGGCGAGAAGTTCTTCTCGGCCGGATGGGACCTCAAGGAAGCGTCCGCCGAGGGCGGCGATGGCTATATCGCTGATTACGGCCAGGGCGGCATCTACGGTTTCTCGGAGCTTCCGGAGCTTCACAAGCCGGTTATCTGCGCCGTGAACGGCTACGCCATCGGGGCCGGCTTCGAAATCCTGCTCTGCGCCGATTTCATCGTCGCTGCCGACCATGCCCAGTTCTGGCTGCCCGAGACCTCGCTCGGCGTCCTGCCCGACATCGGCTCCTTCGTGCTGCCGAAGATCCTGCCCAAGGTCATCGCCAATGAAGTGCTATATGGCGGCCGCCGCTTCGACGCGCAGGACTGCCTGCGCTGGGGCCTGGTCAACGAAGTCGTGCCGCAGGCCGGGCTGATGGAGGCGGCGCGCGCCCTGGCGGGCCGCATCCTGCGCTCGGCGCCGCTTTCGGTCGCGGCGGCCAAGGAGACCACGCGGCTGGCGCAGCATATGAGCCTCGAGGAAGCCTATGCCGCCATGCGCGCCGGCCGGTTCCCCCTGTTCGGCAAGCTGATCGCAAGCGAGGATGCGCTGGAGGGGCCGCGCGCCGCCGTCGAGAAGCGGGATCCGGTCTGGAAGGGAAGATAGGAGAGGCCGCCCGCATGAAGGTATTCGTTGTCAGTGCGACGCCGGAAGCCAATTCCTTCGTTGCGTCCATGGCGCGCTCGTCGGTCGAGACGATGCGTGCGCTGGGCCATGACGTCGTTCATTCCGACCTCTATGCGATGGGCTGGAACCCGGTTGCCAGCGCGGCGGATTTCGGCTCCCGCGCCAATGGCGATTATCTCACCTATGCGCTGGAGCAGCGCCACAACGTTGCCGAACGCACTATTGCCGCCGACATTCGCGCCGAACTGGACAAGCTGATGGCGGCCGACCTGCTGATCCTCAACTTCCCCATCTACTGGTTTTCGACCCCGGCGATCCTGAAGGGGTGGATCGACCGCGTGCTGGTGTCGGGCCTCTGCTATGGCGGGCGGCGCATCTACGACAAGGGCGGCATGGTGGGCAAGCGCGCCTTTGTCGGGCTCACCCTCGGCGGACGCGAGCACATGTTCGGCGAAGGCGCGATCCACGGCCCCATCGAGCACCTGCTCAAGCCGCTGGTCCAGGGCACGCTGGGCTACGTAGGCTACGATGTGATCAAGCCCTTCATCGGCTGGCACATCCCCTACATCACGCCCGAGGCACGGGCCGGCATACTGGCCGATTACGAGGCCTGCTTGCATAAGCTCGACAGCCGTCCCATCCTGCCTATGCCTTCCATGGAGACCTTCAACGCCGATATGAGCCCGAGGGCGCCAGCGGAAAGGCCGCTCGCAGAAGAAGAGAGACAAGCGCCATGACCACGCATCACCTCCAGTTCTTCATCGACGGCGCCTGGGTGGAGCCCGTCAAGCCCGCCACGCTGGATGTCATCGATCCGTCCACGGAAGAGCCGTTCACCCGCATCTCCGTCGGCTCCGGCGCGGATGTGGACCGGGCCGTGGCGGCGGCAAAGGCCGCGTTTCCCGCTTTCGCCGCGACGAGCCAGCAAGAGCGCCTCGCCCTGTTGCGCCGCATCCTCGAAATCTACAATGAGCGCTACGAGGACATAGCCCAGGCGGTCAGCCACGAGATGGGGGCGCCGATCACCTGGGCGCGCGAGGCGCAGGCCTGGGCCGGACAGGCGCATCTGGAAGCGACGATCAAGGGGCTGGAGGATTTTGCCTTCTCCGAAATGCGTGGCGAGACCCTCATCGTGCGGGAGCCGATCGGCGTCTGCGCCCTCATCACGCCATGGAACTGGCCGCTCAACCAGATCGTGTGCAAGGTCGCGCCGGCGATCGCGGCCGGCTGCACGGTGGTGCTGAAGCCCAGCGAGATCGCACCGGTCAGCGGCATCGTCTTTTCGGAGATCATGGAAGCCGCAGGCGTGCCGAAGGGCGTGTACAACATGATCAACGGCACCGGTCCCGATGTCGGACAGGTGATGGCGGGGCATCCCGACGTCGACATGGTGTCGTTCACCGGTTCGACGCGCGCCGGCATCATCGTGGCCAAGACTGCCGCTGACACGGTCAAACGCGTGGCGCAGGAACTCGGCGGCAAGTCGCCCAACATCATCTTGCGGGACGCGGACTTCGAGACCGCGATCATCAAGGGTGTCGAGGGATGCATGGGCAACACGGGGCAGTCCTGCGATGCACCGACACGCATGCTGGTGCCGGTCGAGCGGCACGACGAGGCGCTGGCCATCGCCAAGAAGGCTGCCGAGGCTTTCGTCGTCGGCGATCCGCGTTCGGAAGAAACGCAACTGGGGCCGCTCGTCAGCCAGCAGCAATTCGACAAGGTGCAGCGGCTGATCGAGGCCGGCATCAGTGAGGGCGCGACACTGGTGACCGGTGGCACCGGCCGGCCGGGCCACCTCAATCGCGGCTATTATGCCCGGCCCACCGTCTTCGGCCATGTAAGGCCCGGCATGACCATCGAGCGCGAGGAGATATTCGGCCCGGTGCTTTCCGTCATCTCCTACGAGGATGACGACGACGCGGTGCGCATCGCCAACGACACGGTGTATGGCCTGGCCGCCTATGTCCAGTCGCAGGACCTCGCGCATGCGCGCGCCGTCGCGGCACGGCTGCGGGCCGGACAGGTCAGCCTGAACTATCCCGACTGGGACACCTTCGCTCCCTTCGGCGGCTACAAGCAGTCGGGCAACGGCCGTGAATATGCCGACTGGGCGATCCACGACTTCCTCGAACTCAAGGCCATCGTCGGCCACGGTGCATAGAGGTGGCCAGAGGCCAGAGGCCGGACGAACGGACGATCAGGCGTCTGGCCTCAGCCCTGGAGTGCGAGGTTGTAGGCGGCGCCGATCAGTGTCCTGGTGTAATCCTGTCGGGGGGCGCTGAAAATCGCGTCTGCCGGCCCCTCCTCGACGATCTTGCCGTCCTTCATCACCACGACATAGTCGGACATGGCGCGCACCACCGACAGGTCGTGGCTGATGAAGATGTAGGAGAGCCCGTGGCGGGCCTGGAGGTCACGCAGAAGCTCGATCACCTGGCCCTGCACGGAGCGGTCGAGCGCCGAGGTCGGCTCGTCCAGCACCACGGCCCGGGGCTTGAGGATCAGCGCACGGGCAATCGCGATGCGCTGCCGCTGGCCGCCTGAGAACTCGTGCGGATAGCGGTTGCGTGCCGCCGGATCGAGCCCCACCTCCTTCAGCGCCTCGATCGCCCGCTTGTCGCGGGCGGCGCGCGAAAGCTGCGGTTCGTGGACATACAGGCCCTCGGTGATGATCTCGCCCACCGTCTGGCGCGGCGAAAGCGAACCGTAGGGATCCTGGAAGACGAGTTGCATGCTGCGCCGCAATGGCCGCATGCCGGCCCGGTCCAGATGGGAAATGTCGGTCTTGCCGAAACGGTAGCTGCCGGTGCTGGGAACGAGGCGCAGCAGCGCCCGGCCCAGCGTCGACTTGCCGGAACCGGATTCTCCCACCACGCCGATGGTCTGTCCCTCGCGCAGGCTGATGCTGACATCGTCGACGGCGCGAAACAGCAAGGCCCGCTTCCTGAACATGCCGGCATCGATCTTGTAGTCGACGGTGACGTTGCGGCCCTCGAAAATGATCGGCGCGCCGTCGGGCGGTGGCTGTTTGCGCCCCGAAGGCTCGGCCTCGATCAGCATGCGGGTATAGTCGGCCTTCGGATTGTCGAAGATGTCGGCGGCCGCACCCTGTTCCACCACTTCACCGCGCCGCATGACCATGACACGCTCGGCAAAATGCCGGACGATGCCGAGATCGTGCGTGATCAGCACGATCGCCATGTCGAAACGCTTCTGCAGGTCCCGCAGCAACTTGAGGATCTGTGCCTGGATGGTCACGTCGAGCGCCGTCGTCGGTTCGTCGGCGATCAGGATGTCCGGCTCGTTGGCCAATGCCATGGCGATCATCACGCGCTGACGCTGGCCGCCGGACATTTCGTGCGGATAACTGTTGATGCGGCGCTCCGGGTCGGGAATGCCGACCAGCTTCAAAAGCTCCAGCACGCGCGGACGCGCGGCCTTGCGGGTGCCGCCGCGATGGTGCGCGATCACTTCGGCGATCTGCCTGCCGACCGGGTAGAGCGGATCGAGCGAGGTCATCGGCTCCTGGAAGATCATGGTGATCCTGGCGCCACGGATCTCGTTGAGCGCCTTCGTGGAAAGTCCGATCATCTCCCGCCCGCGATATTTCGCCGAACCCGAGACGGTGCCGTTGGCGGCAAGCAGGCCCATGATGCCCATCATGGTCTGGCTCTTGCCGGAACCGGACTCGCCGACGACAGCCAACGTCTCGCCGGGGCGGACATCGAGGTCGATGCCCTTCACCGCGTCGACGTCGCCGTCCGGCGTCGTGAACGAGACCTTGAGGTCGCGCACGGTGAGGATCGGTTCCATGGTCTTTCGCATGTCCGCCATGTCAGCGATCCTTCGGGTCGAACGCGTCGCGCAGGCCGTCGCCGACGAAGTTCAGCGAGAACAGCGTGACGACGAAGAAGATGGCGGGGAAGATCAGCAGCCACGGCGCCGACTGCATGTTGTTGGCGCCTTCCGCGATCAGCGATCCCCAGCTCGTCAAGGGTGCCTGCACGCCGAGGCCGAGGAAGGAGAGGAAGCTTTCGAGCAGGATCACCTTCGGCACGATGACCGTGACGAAGATGACGACCGGACCGATCGTGTTGGGGATGACGTGGCGGCGGATGATCTGCCAGTCGGTGAGGCCCAGTGCTTCCGCCGCGCCAATGAACTCCCGCCGTTTCAGCGACAGCGTCTGGCCGCGCACGATGCGGGCCATATCCAGCCACTCCACCGCCCCGATGACGATGAAGATCAAGACGAAGCTGCGCCCGAAGAAGACGACGAGCACCACGACGAGGAAGACGAAGGGCAGCGAATAGAGGATTTCGACGAAGCGCATCATCACATTGTCGACGCGCCCGCCCATGTAACCCGAGATCGCGCCGTAGACGACGCCGATGCCGAGCGAGACGAGGCTGGCGAGAAGCCCGACGGCAATGGAGATCTGCCCGCCAAGCATGACGCGGGCCATGAGGTCGCGCCCGTTGGTATCCGTGCCGAACAGGAAATATTCCCGGTCGACGATGCCGGTAAGGGTGAGCTTGCGGCCCTCGTCCTCGCTTGTGACGACCTCGGTCCTGTCGAACTCGTTGGCGCGGTCGAAGTAGCGCGTCGTGCGCGGATCGATGGGGTCCTCTGCCGTGACGACGGCCGTGAAGGTCTCGCCTTCGACGGAGAAGGACTGAAGCTCGACGCGCGCCCGCGTCGCCACGCCCTTCATCGCCGCCTCCAGCGCATCGGCGCCCGGCCGCGGCTCGAGGCTCGGCGGGACCGTCACATAGGAGGAGAAGACCTGATCGTAGCTGTGGCTGATGACGAATGGGCCGAGGAAGGAGAAGCACGCGATCAGCACCAGCATGACGCTGCCGGCCATGGCGGGGCGGTTGCGGCGGAAGCGCAGGACGGCGAGCTGGAAGAGGCTGCGTCCCTTCACCTCGCCCTCGGGAGCGGAAGAAACGGTGGTGTCAGTCATCGCGCACCCTCGGATCGAGCAGGCCGTAGAGGATGTCGACAGCCAGGTTGAAGACGATGACGAAGATGGCGATCAGGACGACCGTGCCCATGACCAGCGTATAGTCGCGGTTGATCGCGCCGAGCACGAAATAGCGGCCGACGCCGGGAATGGTGAAGATCGTCTCGATGACCGCCGAACCGGTGAGCAGCGCCGCCGCGCAGGGTGCGAGATAGGAAACGACCGGCAGCATGGCGCCACGCATGGCGTGCACCACGACCACCGATTTCGCCGGCAACCCATAGGCCCGCGCGGTGCGGATATGGTCGGTGCGCAACGCCTCGATCATCGAGCCGCGGGTGAGGCGCGCGAAAACGGCGAGCTGCGGCAAGGCGAGCGCGATCATCGGCAGGATGAGGAAGCGCAGCGACCCGTCGCCCCAGCCGCCGGCCGGCAGCCAGGACAGCATGATGGCGAAGATCAGCGTCAGAACCGGGCCGACAACGAAGTTCGGCACCGTGACGCCGATGGTCGCCACCGACATGACGGCAAAATCGAGCATGCTGTTCTGGCGCAGCGCCGCGATCGTGCCGACGATGACGCCGCCGACAAGCGCCAGAAGCAGCGCGTAGAAGCCGAGTTCGATCGAATAGGGAAGACCCTTGCCGATGAGCTCGGCGACGGTGTTGTCCTTGTAGATGTAGCTCGGGCCGAAATCGCCGGTGACGGCATTGCCGATATAGGTGAGATACTGCCGCCACAAAGGCTGATCGAGCTGATAGGCCCGCATCAGGTTTTCCATCGTGGCGGGCGGCAGCGGCCGTTCGAGATTGAACGGTCCGCCCGGCGCGAAGCGCATGAGGAAGAACGAGATCGTGACGACGATAAACAGCGTCGGCACGGCGCTTGCGAGGCGCCTCAGAACGAAGGCAAGCATGACCGGGTCTCCCCAGCGGTGCGGTGCGCGGCCTCAGGCGGCCGCGCATCTGCAGCTGATCATTCCGAAACGCTGAGGAAGCGGCTCAAGTGCTGGTTGGCTGCGTTGTCCTGCCAGCCCTGCACCTTGCTGGAAACCAGCCACAGGTCGGCCTGGGTCAGCAGCGGCGCGATCGGCTGTTCCTGCATGAGCAGCGCTTCCGCCTCATGCAGAACCTTGGCGCGTGCCGCCGGGTCCCGTTCCTCGTACGACTTCTTCATCAGGGCGTCGTATTCGGCGTTGTTGAACTTGCCGTAGTTGAAGGTCTTGTTGGAGCTGACGCTCAGCGCCAGGAAGTTTTCCGGGTCCGCATAGTCGGCCACCCAGCCGGCGCGGGCCACGTTGAACGCACCGCCTTCCTGAAGGTAGGCGTAGTGCGAGGACACGTCGAGATTCACCAGCGAGACGTCCGCGCCGAAGGTGTTCTTCCACATGTCGGCCACCGCCGTCGCCACGCGCTCGTGGTTCGGGTTGGTGTTGTAGCGGATTTCGATCTTGAGCGGCTTGCCGCCCTCGCCGTAGCCGGCTTCCTTCATCAGTTCGATCGCCTTGTCCTCGCGGTCGAGCTGCGAGAGCGCACCGAAATCGGCATAGGCCGGTTCGTAGCCTTCCATGCCTGGAGGCACCATGGAATAGGCCGGGATCTGCGAGCCCGAGTAGATTTCCTTGGCCAGGAAATCGCGGTCGACCGCCATGGAGAGCGCCCGGCGCACGCGCACGTCGCTATAAGGCTCCTGCCGGGTGTCGAAGGCATAGTAATAGGTCGCCAGCGTGGGCGAGACGTGGACCTGATCGCCATAGCTCTGCTTCAGCCGGTCGATCTGGTCGGCCGAGAAGTTGTAGACGAGGTCCATTTCCTTCGCCTCGAAACGACGCACGGAGGCGGCCTGGTCGTCGATCGGGTAGAAGATCACCTTGTCGAGCTTGACGTTGGCGGCGTCCCAGTACTCCGTGTTCTTCTCCACCACGAGGTTGTCGTTCGGTACGTGGCTGACCAGTTTGAACGCACCGTTGGAGACCATCGTGCCGGGCTTGACGAAGTCGGCGCCGTTCTTCTCGACGCTCGCCTTGGAAACCGGCAGTGCCGTCTGGTGCGCGAGCAATTCGAGGAAGAAGGGCGTCGGGCGCTCCAGCGTCACTTCCAGCGTCTTGGCGTCGACCGCCTTGAGACCGAGCTGGTCCAGGCCGAGTTCGCCCTTGTTGACCTTTTCCGCGTTCTTGATCGGGTAGAGGATGTTGGCGTAGCCGGCCGCCGTCTTGGGGTCCTCGATACGGGTGAAGGAGAAGACGAAGTCTTCGGCCGTCACCGGGGAGCCGTCCGACCACTTCGCGTCCTCGCGCAGCTTGAAGGTGTAGACAGTGCCGTCGTCGGAAACGGTCCAGCTTTCGGCGGCGCCGGGAACGATTTTGCCGACGGCGTCATAGATCGTCAGGCCCTCATAGAGGTCCTTCAGGATGAACTCCTCGATGTTGATGGAAGTATGCGCCTGATCGAGCGTCTGGGGTTCGCCGGCATTGCCGCGATGAAGCACCGCTTCAGCAAAAGCCGGGCTCGCAACCACGAGGATTGCACTTGCAAAGAGGGTCGCAAGAAAGCCGTTAAATCCTTTCGGCATTTTCCCTTCCTTTCTTCCCATTTCGTAGGTGGCCAATCAATTGGCCATGTTTGGGTGCTTGGCAAGGGGGAAAAGTCCAGGCTAAGTTGTTGTGGGGAGCTTGCTTTTCCGATGGTCGACAGTGTCGATGCGCGCTGTTTTGGCCAGGATATTTATTGTGCCTGAATGGCACAGAGATCCTGTCCCCAGCGACCTGGCCACCGCATCGGAAGGCGCAGCGGAGAAATCCCGCTTCGTCCAGGCGGGTTGGCGAACCCGAGAAGCCGTCGCCGACACCCAATTATCTCTTGTTCCCCCGGATGCGGTGGCTACCATCGCATCCAAGGGGCCAAACTGATTCGATGCATGGTGAAGACCAGAGCGGAACCCCTGCCGTATGTTACCTATACGTCCTGTCTGCGTGGCGTGGCCTTGTCCGTTCTGGCCGTCGTCGTCGCGGCCTGCGCCCAGCCGAACCGGCTCGAGCGTTCTTCGCTGACCGAGAGCCTTCCGGCGCAGCAGGCGCTCGTGCTGCCGCCGCCGGGCGGGCCGGCAGTCGTCGGGGTCATCGAACGCCGGTACTCCAACGCTATCCAGCAAGATGTCGTGCTGGCGGCCGAAACCGCCGTGCCCGGGCAGAACCTCCTGCGCATACAGGCCTTCGGCCCCGTTGGCTCAGGCGGCACCACGGCACTCGTCGACAGGCATCTGTCGGAGGCGGCGATCGGGCGGGAGATGCGCGGCCTGCTGCCCGGCGTCGCCATGCGGCGCTCGGCCTTGTATGCGCAGAATGCCTATGGCCCCTTCGGCTATGCGACCGGCCGCCACGGCAAATCCGATCTTTGCCTCTACGCCTGGCAGCGGATAGCCGCCCCCCAGGCCAATGCGCCGCTTGGCAGCAGGGGTACGATCCAGATCCGCCTGCGTGTTTGCCGGGCCGGCGCCACGGAACAGGCGCTCCTCGCCATCATGCACGGCTACACCATCAACGCCTCCTTTGCCGGCTCGGGATGGAACCCCTACGGCCCGCCCTCCCCGGCCGATCCCCGCCTCGGCAGGACGGGCCAGCCGATCCATTCGGCCGGGCCCCCCGTGCCTCAGGCAAGCGATGATCCGGAGCCTGCACCCGCACCGGTTCGCCGGAGCCCCACCCCTGTCGCCGCGCCCGTGCTCCAGACCCTGCCTGCCCCGCCCGCCGGGGCGCCCATCGTTCCTCCGCCACCGGCCGCCGCAGCCGGAGAAGATATCACCGTACCGGCACCACCGGCCGAATAGGGGGAGACGGCGTTGCGCGATCCTGAAGCCACGACAAGGTCTTTTCTTAACCACCCGTTAGCTATGAAAGCGGCCAGGCCCTCACCTGTGGGGAAAATTGTGAACCCCGGCGCATCTTGCGTGTTGAGTGGAGGAGAGGCGTTCCGGCCCGAAAAGGAGACTGCACGTCTGGGCATCCCGGTCATGAGAGCTGGATGATGGGAAAGCTTGTCCTGGGAATTATGTGGGCCCTCGCGGCAGCCTGCGTGATCTTCATCGTCTCGATGCCCATCAATCTCCAGGCGCACCTCATCGCGGGCACCATCGTGCTTGCGGTGATGATCGCCATGAAGATGTTCCGTCCGGAAGGCACGTGGCGGCTGGTGGCACTCTCGCTGGGAACGGCGATCGTGCTGCGCTATGTCTACTGGCGCACGACCAGCACCATCCCGCCTGTCAGCCAGCTCGAAAACTTCATTCCGGGCCTGCTGCTCTACCTGGCCGAGATGTACAGCGTCTTCATGCTGGCGCTCAGCCTGTTCATCGTTGCCAGGCCGTTGCCCTCGCGCCCCGCCATCGAGGTGGCCGAGGCAGAGCTGCCCAGCGTCGACGTCTTCATCCCCAGCTACAACGAGCCTGCCGTCCTGCTTGCCGATACGGTGGCGGCAGCAAAGGCGATGGATTATCCGCCGGATCGCCTGACGGTATGGCTGCTCGACGACGGCGGCACCGTCCAGAAGCGCAATGCGGATGACGTGGCCACAGCGCAGGCCGCGCAGGAGCGGCACCTCGAGTTGCAGCAGCTCTGCGCCGATCTCGGCGCGCACTACCTGACGCGCGAGCGCAACGAGCACGCCAAGGCCGGCAACCTCAACAACGGGCTCGCCCATTCCAGCGGCGATCTCATTGCCGTTTTCGATGCCGATCATGCGCCAGCACGCAGCTTCCTGCGGGAAACGGTCGGCTATTTCAACGAAGACCCCCGGCTTTTCCTTGTCCAGACACCGCACTTCTTCCTCAATCCCGATCCGCTGGAGCGGAACCTCAGAACCTTCGAGAAGATGCCGTCGGAGAACGAGATGTTCTACGGCATCATCCAGCGCGGTCTCGACAAATGGAATGCCTCCTTCTTCTGCGGCTCGGCCGCGGTTCTGCGGCGGGAGGCACTGGAGGAGACGGACGGCTTCGCCGGCATCTCGATCACCGAGGATTGCGAGACGGCGGTCGAGCTGCATTCGCGCGGCTGGAACAGCGTCTATGTCGACAAGCCGCTGATCGCCGGACTCCAGCCCGCCACCTTCGCCAGCTTCATCGGCCAGCGCAGCCGCTGGGCGCAGGGCATGATGCAGATCTTGCGTTTCCGCTTCCCCCCGCTGAAGCGCGGGCTCAGCCTGCCGCAGCGTCTGTGCTACATGTCCTCGACGCTGTTCTGGCTGTTTCCTTTCCCGCGCACCATCTTCCTGCTCGCGCCGCTGTTCTACCTGTTCTTCGACCTGCAGATCTTCACCGCTTCGGGCGGGGAGTTCCTCGCCTACACGCTCAGCTACATGGTCGTGAACCTGATGATGCAGAACTATCTCTACGGCAGGTTCCGCTGGCCGTGGATTTCGGAGCTGTACGAATACATCCAGTCGGTGCATCTCCTGCCGGCGGTGATCTCGGTCATGCTCAATCCGCGCAAGCCGACCTTCAAGGTCACGGCCAAGGACGAATCCATCTCCACCAGCCGGCTTTCGGAACTCAGCCGGCCGTTCTTCCTGATCTTCGCCTTGCTGCTGGTCGGGGTCGGCGTCACCGCATGGCGCGTCTATGCCGAGCCGTGGAAGGCCGATGTCACGCTGGTCGTCGGCGGCTGGAACCTGCTCAACCTGATCATGGCCGGCTGTGCGCTGGGCGTGGTGTCGGAGCGGCGCGAGCGGGCCGCAACGCGCCGCGTCAAGGTCAACCGCCGCTGCGAGTTCGGCCGCGAGGGTCTCTGGCTGCCGGCCATGATAGAGGATGTTTCGGTCAACGGCGCGCGCGTGCGCATCCATGGCAAGAACGCGCAGGGCGCGGTTGCCGAGGGCCAGGCGAACATCCGGTTCACGCCGCTGTCGGGCGGTGACCCCGCTGCCCTGCCGGTGGTGATCCGCAATAGCGAGAAAGAAGGAGACACCCTGGCGGTCGGGTGCCAATATGTGCGCTCGCTCCCCGACCATCATCGCCTTGTGGCCGACCTGATCTTCGCCAATGCCGATCAGTGGACCCAGTTCCAGAAGTCGCGGCGGCGCAACCCCGGCGTGGTGATCGGCACGCTCTGGTTCCTGCGGCTGGCGCTTTACCAGACCTGGCGCGGCCTCGTCTATCTGCTGCGCGGCGTGCGTGCATCCGAGGAGCGGCGACCCGTCGCCGGCGGGGCAAGGACATGAGGCTCGCGGCGGCATCGCTGTTCGTCCTGCTGTCGGCTGTGGGCGCCCTGCAGGCGCAGCCCGCGCCGTTCGACATGACGCCGGAGCGGCCCGCCCCTGAAGATCCGGCTCCACGGCAGCCGGCCACGGAGCCGGAAGCGCCGGCACCTCTCCCCCTGGAACGGGCACGGCCGGCAAGCGATGTCCGCCGGCTCCTGCTGCCGGGCGGCAATCTCACGCTTCCCGGCGAGGTTGCCGCAAGGAGCTGGAGCCTGCACCTCACGCCGGTACAGGCCACCGGGCCGGCGCGGCTCCATCTCGGCTACCGGAACGCCATCGTGGTCGCACCGGAAAGCTCCCGGCTGCAGGTGCTGCTCAACGATGTGGCCGTCATGGATACGCCGATCAGCTCCGCCGGCGGCCTGTCGGAAATCGCCGCGGACCTGCCCGCCGCCCTGCTGCGCGCCGGCCGCAACGAAATCACAGTGCGGGTCCGCCAGCGCCATCGCACCGATTGCACGATCGCCTCCACCTATGAACTGTGGACCGAGATCGATTCCGCCGCCACTTTCCTGTCCTTCGCCGATCCGGCCGCGGGTAAGCCGGCCGCCGTCGACGACCTGCGCGCCCTTGCCGCCGATGCCCAGGGCCGCGCCCATGTAAGCATCGTCGCGCCCGCCATGACGCAGGGCGACATCGGCGCAGACGTCATACGCCTTGCCCAGGCAATCGCGCTTTATGCGGCCCTGCCGGACATCAGGTTCAGCGTCGGGGCCGATGCCTCGTCTTCCCAGGATGCGCTGGCGCTCAGGGTCCTGCTGGGTTCGAACCAGGAACTGGCCGAACAGGGATGGGCCTTGCCGGCCGGGGCCGCCAACGGGCCGGTTGCGGCGTTCCATGCCCAGCGCGACGGCAACGATGCGCCGACACTGGTGATCAGCGGGCGCAACCGCGAGGACTGGTTGGGTGCGATCGACCGTATCTTGGGAGCCGTAGACCGGCCCGCCGGCGGCGCGCGCGACGCGCTCATCACGGAAGCCTGGCGCACGCCGAATGCACCGATGATCTACGGCCGGCGCGATCTCTCCTTCACAGATCTCGGCATCCGGTCCGAACAGTTTTCCGGCCGGCGCTATTCGACCGGCTTCCAGTTCGCCATCCCCGCCGACTTTTACGCCGACGCATATGGCGAGGCGCGCATCCTGCTCGATGCGGGCTATTCGGATGCGGTGCTGCCGGGCAGCCAGATCAACGTCTATGTGAACGGCACCATCGCCGCTTCCGTGCCGCTCACCTCGCAACACGGCATGGTCCTCAACCGGCTGCCCATCAAGCTGACCATGCGCCATTTCAAGCCGGGCCTCAACGATGTGGTGATCGAGGCCAATCTCCTGACCGAACGGGATGCGGCCTGTCTGCCGGGCGCCACGGCGCAAGACAGTCCGCGCTTTGCCATCTTCGGCACGTCGCGTTTCGTGGTTCCCGATTTCGGCCGCATCGCGCAGCGGCCCGACCTCGCGGCGATGGGCGGCACCGGCTACCCCTACGGCCCCGGGCGGGAGGCGGTGCCCGTGTTCATGGAACGCGGCGATGCGGACAGCCTTTCCGCCGCCGCGGACCTGTTCGCCCGCATGGCCCTGAGCGCGGGCCGTTCCATTCCGGTCGCCTTCACGAGTTCGGTGGACGCCGCCCGAACGCACGACGCCGTCTTCATCGGCGGAATCACCGGAATACCGGGAGGCGTTCTGGCCCAGGTGGGCGTCTCCGACGAAAGCCGCACCTCATGGGCGACCTCGCACGGGCGCGTACCGGCGGGCGCAGGCACCGATCAGGCCGACGCCGAGGAATGGCGCCGGCAGATGCAGGAGCGGGGCTGGTCCCACGCGGTGCAGGAATGGTTTGCCGAGACCTTCGATCTCTCGCGTGACATGCTGCGCTTCACCCCGGCAGCGGAAACCGACTTTACGCCCTCGCGTCCGGCAACGCTCCTGCTGGCACAGGGATCGAACCCGGCCGGCACCGGCACATGGACCGTGGTCACGGCCCCGGACAACGACATGTTGAAGCAGGGAGTCGGGACGCTTGCCCGGCTGCCCCTGTGGAACCGGCTGTCCGGCCGCATAACGACGCTGGACGGCGACCTGAAAACCGTGAATGCACTGCCTGCTTCCTCGCTGTCGCTGATCGAAACGCAGCCACGCTCCTTTTCCAATATCCGCCTCATCACCGCCAACTGGCTGTCGGCGAACATCCTTTCCTATTCGCTGCTGCTGGTCGTGGCCTGTGTGGCGCTGGGCATCGTCACTTCCGCGCTGCTGTCGCGTCTGGGGAGGCGGCGATGACCTTCCATGTGCTTGCCCTCGCCCTGCTCGTTGCCGGCCTGATGCCGAACACTGCCCGGCCCCAGATCCTGCCCGAGGAATGGACCACCTATCAGGAGCGTTTCGTGGCCGAGGACGGCCGTGTGGTCGACGACGGCAACGGCGGCATTTCGCACAGCGAGGGACAGGGTTACGGCCTGCTGCTTGCCGTCCTTGCCGGGGACCGTCCAGGTTTCGAGCGCATCTGGTCGTTCACGCAAAGGGAACTGATGCTGCGCGACGACGGACTTGCCGCCTGGAAATGGGACCCTGCCACGACACCCCATATCATGGATGCGAACAACGCGTCCGACGGCGACATCCTCATCGCCTATGCCCTGGCACAGGCGGACGCGCTCTGGAGCGAGGACGGCTTTGGCGAAAGCGCGCGGCAGATCGCGCAAGCGCTCGCCCGCACATCGGTGTTCGAGCATCATGGCGAGATGCTGCTGCGCCCGGGCGTGGCCGGCTTCGCCGCCGGCGAACGTCCCGACGGCCCGGTCGTCAACCCGTCCTACTGGGTGTTCGAGGCGTTTCCGGTTCTCGAAACCCTTGCCCCGGAAACCGACTGGCAGGCCGTTGCGCGCAGCGGAAGGAAGATCGCCAGCGCCGGATTCGGCGACAGGCGCTTGCCGCCGGACTGGCTGTCGATGGCGGCAAAGCCGGTGCCGGCCGAAGGCTTTCCGGCCGAATTCGGCTATAATGCGTTGCGAATCCCCCTTTATCTCATGCGTGCGCATGATCCGGACATGGAACTGCTGAAGCGGATGCGGGACGGAATGACGGGACCGAGCGGAGGTGTCGCCCGCGTCGATCTGGACGCAGGCAGGGTCATCGAGGAACTGACGGACCCCGGCTATCGCATCATCCCGGCGCTGGCCTCCTGCATACTGGACAGGCAGCCGCTTGCGGACGACCTCACGCGCTTCACGCCGACCAACTACTACCCCTCAACACTGCATCTGCTGTCGCTTTCATTTGCCCGGAAGGAACGGCCCGAATGCCTGTGATCCGCGCATGGGTGATCGCGGCCGGCACAGGCGGCCTGCTCGCTTTGCTGGCAGCCGCCGGCGGCGGGCAGTTCCAGAACCGATGGATGGGCGACGTCCTTCCCGCTTCCGATGACGGCAAGGGCGCGCGCGCCGCCCCCGCCCCGGCGGTGCAGGTGCCGTCGCCTGGAAACCGCGCAGCGCCGCTGCTCGCTCAGGCAGGGCCGGAGACAGGATCTCCAGCACCCGCCGCGCCACCACAGGTGGACGAATCCGCTCTGCGTTATTTCGCCCAGCAAGGAGACAAGCAAAGGCTCGAGCGGGAGATTGCGCGGCTGCGGGCGCTTTACCCGAACTGGACACCGCCCGCCGATCCGCTGGCGGCGCCCGCCAATATCGACGAGCGGCTGGAGGCGATCTGGCGCCTCTATTCCGAAGGAAAGCTGGCCGAGGCGCGGCAGGCCATTGCAAGGCGGCAGACCGACGAGCCGAACTGGCAACCGCCCGCCGATCTTCTCGACCGTCTGGCACTTGCCGAGGCGCGCGAGAGGCTGCTCAATGCGTCGCAGATCGGCCAGTACGGTACTGTCATCAACGTCGCTTCCGGCAACCCGCAGCTTTTGACATGCAGCGAGGTCGACGTTTTGTGGCGTGTCGCCGAGGCATTCGTCCGGACCGATCGCGAAGCGCGGGCGCAGGACACCTATCGCTACATTCTTTCCAATTGCGACAACCCGCAGGAGCGGCTTGCGACGATGCAGAATGCCGCCAGGCTGCTGTCGCCGCCGCTGGTGAACGAACTGCTGGCCCTTGAGCGTCCCGGTGAAACTGGCACCGAAGAAGCGGGCACGGGCGAATTCGCATCCGTGCGCGACGATCTCGCGCGCAACGCGGTGGCGCGCGGCGGCAGCGATGCCGCGATCACCGTTGCCGAAGACCAGCTTGCCCGTGTCGAGAAGCTGGCGCGCGAAAAAGGCTCCGCGTCCGACGCGCGGCTGCTCGGCTGGTACGATATCAGGCGCGAGCGCTTCCGGCAGGCCGAGGAATGGTTTTCCATGGCCCGCGAGCGCGAGGACACCGCCGATGCGGCGCAGGGTCTGGCGCTGGCCCTTTCCGCCCGCCATGCCTATGCCGAGGCCGAAGCGACCCTCTACCGCTGGCGCGGCGAGACCGACGAGACACGCGCCACCTATCTTGCGACGGTGGCCAACCTTCTGGGTGTCGAGCCCCGCGTGAAGCTGTCGGGCGAAGTGCTGCAGCGGATCGTGGCGGAAGTCGCAGCCGCGCGCGACGTTCCCGCGGCCCGCCAGCTCGGCTGGTACGCCAGGGCCTGGGAACAGCACCAGACGGCGCGGCAATGGTTCGAAACGGCGTTGCGCTGGAACCCGGACGACGAGCCTTCCGCTTACGGACTGGCGCTGACGCGGCACCTGCTCGGGGATGCAGCTGGCCGCGCCGAGATCAAGCGCAGGTGGGCAGGCCGCTCCGACCGTATCCGGCAGGTGGGCACGGGGGCAACCGAAGCGGCGCCAGCGCCAGGTGTGGACACTCCGTCTGCTGCGCCCCGTCCCGTCGCTTCCGAAACCTCGGCAGCGCCCCTCCCTCGTAAGGCGATGCCTCGTTCAACGCCGCGCACGGTGGCATCCGGAAGGCGAAACTGCCCGGCCCATATCCATCCCGAAACCTTGTCGCCGCAGGCCGCTCTCGAGCGGGGCTGGTGTCTCATGGATGCCAACCGGCCGCTGGAAGCCGCGCAGGCGTTCGAAATTGCCCTGCGGGCTCCGGCCGAGCGGGTGCGTCGCGATGCGTCCTATGGCCAGAGCCTTGCCTATTTGCGATCCGGCCTCGTCGACGACGCGGCCGTGGCCGCTGCCAGGGCGCCGCAAAATGGACAGCGCGCGGCGGAATTGCAGACCGCCATATTGGCGGAACGGGCGCTCGGCGCTTTTGAGCGCGGCCGCTACACGGAAGCCTTGATCGCGCTCGAGCAGCGTGCGCAACTCGCGCCCGAACGCATCGACCTGATGGTGCTGCGCGGCTACGCCTATCTGAAGATGCGCAGGTTCGAGGATGCACGGCGAGTCTTCGAGGCGGCGGCGGGAACCGGCAGTCGCGACGGTTTGCGCGGTCTGGCGGACCTGCGCGCCGCGATGGGCTCGCCGTAGACCTCGATCCGGGATCGGCGCGGATGGCTACAGCGCGAAGATCGCGCTGGTTCGGCAATTGCGGACCTTGTCGACCCGCCTTCCATCCCAATGGAAATCGAAATGGTCCGCTTGCACCGGGACATCCATGAGATCGGGCCAGAAGATCGCCGCGCATTCCCCGTCCGCGCAGCGAACGCTGCGATAGACGATGCCGTTGGCGCCCGCGGCCCTGAGGCTCTGCCCCAAGGCCTGTGAAGCCTTGTAGTCATCCAGGTCATGATAGCGGGCATGGGGCCTCGCATCGTGCAGGTCGAGATCGAGCCGGTTGACCAGCATGCGAAACTGCGAAGTCCACCCCGCGTCCTCGCCGCTGCTGGCCATGGCGTTTCCATGATGATGGGCGACTTCCCGAATGGCCACCTCCTCCGCATCTCCGGCGCTGTAGACGCCGTAGGTGCCATCGGTGAAGCGCCCGGGCCGGTCGGTGCTGATGTGGACGAAAGGGGCCATGAGGTAGCTGGCGCCGGGTCCGCTGACGCGCCGTTCCGGCGGCACGAGGTCGAGCCTGCCGATATGATCCCAGATGCGCGGATTGGTCTTCGATTCCGCCGAGACGAGCGCCTCCCAGTCCTGCGGATCGGCAATGTCCTCGAAGAGATCGATGGGCGGGTGGATGGAGCGGATGATGCGATAGGCCTTCGGCCATTGCACCCGTACAGGCGAAAGGCCGTCGCTCACCAGCCGCCACGCTCCGCATCGAGCCAGGACCGCACCCGCGCCAGCGAGAAAATGTCCCCTTGCGCCATGATCTCGGCCGGGGTGCGCTCGCCAAAGGCCCGGTTCGGCTTCTTCACCCAGGCATATCCCCGCTCCGGATCGGAAAACAGATAGCGCAGCCCCTTGTGAATGCCCATGAGCAGCGAAAGACGGGTGGCGAGATCGCGGTCGATGCGCCCAGGTTCGCCGGCCTTCCACCGGGCATAGGTGCGGGCGGCGAGCCCGCCGAGGATTTCGCGGGCCTCCGCATCGGACAGTTGCCACTTCTCGAAAAGCCGGATCACCGCCCGCGCCATTGCCTCCGCCTCGCGGGCGGTGATCTGCGGGGTGTTCGGTACGGCTTCCGTGCGCGGGATTTCCTGCAACATGGCAAATCTCCTTTCGGCATAAAATAGGGATGATTTTGCCATATGGCAAGATGCTGGCGCCTTGGGAGTGCGAGCGGTCGGCGCGTCAGCGCGCGACGGCATCGCGCAGCATCATGAGTTCGCCGATATTCTCAACGGTGACATAACCGACGAGTTGCCCCTCGGCATCGACGACGCCGACGGCAGGGGTCGTTCTCTCTTGCAGGTGGTCGAGCGCCGTGCTGAGCTTTTCATCGTCCCGGATGACGGGGATATCCGCAACCACTGCTTCCATCACGGAAGCCTGGTTGCCCTGCTGCTGTAGCCCGGCAACCAGCCCGGCGCGCGTCAGCATGCCGCGCAACTTGCCGGCGCCATCGACGACCGGAAACTCATGCTGCGTCGTGCGCAGCAGCGCCTGCGCCGCTTCATCGAGACTCGCGGTCGTCAACAGGCTTTCGAACCGGCTGGTCATGGCATCGCGGACGCTGACCGCGCGCGCCGCATCCTGCAGCCCGGTGGCCTGCATTTCCGCAGTGGCGGCGAGGTAGACGAAGATGGAGATGAACACGAGCAGCACATTGCCCCCGACCAGGCCGATGAAGCCGAAGGCGAAGGCGGCAAACTGGCCGATCGTTCCGGCGATCCGCGTAGCGCGCACACGGTTGTATCGCGTGGCGAGCAGGGCCCGCAGCACGCGGCCGCCATCCATCGGAAACGCCGGAATGAGGTTGAACAGGACAAGCCATATATTGACCGCGGCAAGGCGCGCAATGAAGGCAACCCGCGGATCCTCCATCGAGGTCAGCGCCTCGGGCCCAACGGCGGCTCCAAGCACGACGACGAGGAATAAGGCGATGACGACATTGACCAGCGGCCCGGCCAGTGCCACGAAGATTTCTTCCGACGGTTTCTCCGGCAGACGCTCCAGTTCCGCCACGCCGCCTATCGGCAGGAGCGTGATCTTCGGGGTACGGATGCCATAGCGGCGCGCGGCGGTGGCGTGGCCGAACTCATGCAGCAAGACGCAGGCGAACACGGCGCCGATGAAACCGACACCTTCGATCGCGGCCGAGGGGCCGCCCTGCTGGAAATAGACGATACCGATCCATGCAAGCAGCAGCAGGAAGGTCAGGTGGATGCGAATTTCGGTGCCGCCGACACTGATGATCGGATAAGACCACTGCATGACGTCACTCCATCGGGTTGAGGCATGGACCACCCTTGCGAAACCATGCCTTCCGTGCCGATTGCGTCAAGGGCCTTGTGATGCAGCAACCTTGACCACGGTGCTTCCAAAGCATCGGGGTGTCACCGGATCGACCTTGCAACGCTTTGCCGCGGCTGCATGCCGGGACCGAATGGGATCGATGGACCCGGTGCGGAAGTGCCCGCTGAATTGCTCTTGATTGCAAAGTGGACTTTTCCTATCCACTATTTGACATAGCGCAAAGACCCTACCCGTTCCAGCGTCTTGATTGGTCGCCGCCACCGCGACCGGGACAACCGGATCGGGAGTGGGGCACGAGTGGGTCTGGCGCAGGGGCCGGCGGCATGCCGGATGGGGTTTTGAGGGGAAGGCAATGACGGCGGAAGGACTTGTGCCGCATTTTGCCCGGATGGGCGGCGATCCCGTGCGCGATGCGTTCGCCGCGCGCCGGGCGGTGATGCCTTGGCGCAGCCGGCGGCCGCTGGCTGCCGAGGAGGTCGAAACCGCCTGGGCGCGGCTTCTGGCCGACAGCCGCCCCGCCGGCCCCCGCCTCGCCTATGTCCACGTGCCTTTCTGCGCCAACCATTGCCTGTTCTGCGGTTTCTACCGCAACGCCTACACGCCGCAGGCGGCGACCGCCTATACCGATCTGGTTATCGCCGAGATCGAGCGGGAGGCGGACGCTCCCGCCGTCGGGGCGCAGCCGGTCGAGGCGGTCTATCTCGGCGGCGGCACGCCGAGCGCTTTGTCCGCTTCGGAACTGGCGCGCCTCATCGCCGCCATCCGTCGCTGCCTGCCGCTGGCGTCCGATTGCGAGATCACCATCGAGGGCCGGATCATCCATTTCGACGCCGAGAAGGTCGACGCCTGCCTGGAGGCTGGCGCCAACCGCATCTCCATTGGCGTGCAGAGCTTCGACACCGCCGTGCGACGCAGGCAAGGTCGCCGCGCCGGCAAGCAGGAGGCCATCGCCTTCATCGAGGCACTGCGTGATCGCGACCGTGCCGCCGTCGTCATCGACCTTCTGTTCGGCCTGCCGGGCCAGAGCGAGGCGGTGTGGCGCGAGGACCTGGCTATAGCTGCCGACCTTGCTCCCGACGGGATCGATCTCTACGGCCTCAACCTCATTCCAGGTACCCCCTTGCAGCGCGCCGCCGCTGCCGGAAAATTTCCCGACGCGCCGACGCTGGCCGATCTTGGTGGCATGTACCGCATGGGGTCCGATTTCCTTGCCGAACGGGGCTGGCAGCAGATCAGCAACAGCCACTGGCGGCGCACCGCGCGCGAGCGCAACGTCTACAACCTGCGTATCAAGGAAGGGGTGGAATGCCTCGCCTATGGCTCCGGCGGCGGCGGGTTGCTGGGCGGTTGCAGCTATGCCGTGGCACCCGACCTGCAAAGCTATGCCGATGGCGTGCGCGCCGGCCGCAAGCCGATCGAGGGCATGCGGGTATCGGATACGCTGCAGCCGCTGCGCAACGCCGTCACCGCCGGTATCGAGAAAGGGCTGCTCGACATCGCCGCCCTCGCCCCGCTGGCGCCGGGCGCGGATGTGGCGGGCGCGCTTGCGCCGCTGCTGCGGCAATGGCACGACGCGGGGCTGGTCGAGCTTGACGGCGATGTCATGGCACTCACCACCGCCGGCCGCTTCTGGTACTCCAACCTGGTCTTCGCCTTCGACGCGCTGCTGTGCGCCAGCGCCGCGCCGCCCAGAGGCCCCCTTCCCCGCACCGGTCTTCCTTCCATCCAGCACAGGAAAAGAGAGCTTTCATGAGCAAGCAAGCCGCAACCGCCGACCTCGACGCCATCCGCCGCGAACTCGCCGAAAATCCCGGCGGGGTGCTGGAGGCGACCGCTGCCCAGCACGACCTGCCGCTGCAGACGGTGGTGGAATGCCTGCCGCAGGAGATGTGGGCGCGGGTCCCCGGCGATCTGTTCGTCGAGGTGATGGAGGACCTGTCCGCATGGGGCTCGGTCACCGTCATTGCCCATACCAAGGACATTATCCTCGAGGTCGAGGGCCCGGTGCCGCCCGGCAAGCTCGGCCATGGCTTCTACAATCTGCACGGCGACAGCCCCATCGGCGGCCATCTGCGCGCCGGCAACTGCAAGGCGATCCTGTTCCTGCGCCGGCCGTTCATGGGCAAGGAATCGGTCTCGGTGCAGTTCTTCAACGAAGAAGGTGGCTCGATGTTCAAGGTGTTCGTCGGCCGCGACGAGAACCGCGCGCTCAAGCCCGATCAGGTCGAGCGCTTCGAGCAGCTCAAGGCGCGCCTGACGCGGAAGGCGGAAGCCGCCTGACATGGCTGCCTGCACGGTGATCTTCGGCGCTCGAAGCGGCGTCGGCCTCCATCTCGCGCGGCTGCTGCTGCAGGCGCGCGTGCCGGTGATCGCCATGTTGCGGCCGGGTACCGACGCCGCCGCGCTGGAGGCGATGGGCGTGGGCATCACCCGCGGTGACGCTTTCGTGCGCGATGATATCGAGGCGACGCTCGATCTTGCCGGTGAAGGCGGGGCCGGCGCAGACGGCTTCGACGTGGTTTCCACCGTCGGCGGCCGCCATGAAGACGGCCGCTTCGCCGACGAGGACGGCAACATCAATATTGCCGACGCCACGGCGGCGCGCGGTGTCGGGCGCTTCGTGCTCGTCACCTCGATCGGTTGCGGCGAGATGGCGCCTTACCGTTCAGAGCGCGCCATTGCCGCCTTCGGTGCGGCGGTCGACGCCAAGACACGGGCCGAGGACCATGCGTGGCGCGTCCTCCCCTTTGCCACCTTCATCCGGCCGGGCGGCCTGCGCTCCGAGCCGGCCACCGGCCGCGGCATCCTGTCGGAGGATGCGCAGATGCACGGTTTCATCCACCGCGAGGACGTTGCCGACCTCGTCGCCCGCGCGCTGCGCGACCCGGCGACGCAAGGCCGCGCCTTCGCCGCCGTCGATGCCGACCAGGCACATTCCGTCAACACCATCGAGCCATTTCCCCTAGCCAGATGACGAATTCGAAACGCGAAAGGGACATGACATGAAGCTCGGCTTCCTGATGATCATCCTCACGCTGGTCGACAACGGCCAGCTTTCCGCCGCCTTCGTCAACACCGACACGATGGAAGCGTGCGAGCAGCGCGCCGCCGTGGTCCGAGGCATCCTGGAGAAAGGCGCCTATCCCATCGAGGAGATGGTCTGCCGGGCGGCGGAGGTCGAATTCGAGCCGTTCGTCCACGGCATGGAGGAACCGGCGGACCGCCAAGCCTACCTGATCTCATTCGACGACACGAAGGCAACGGTGGAAAGGGTGGAATCCTGCGAGGCCGCAACTGTGCAAGCCGGCCAGTTCTGTGCCACCTCGACGCAGAAGATCGTCATCGATGGCGAATGACACGCCACGCCGCGGCAGAAATTTCCAGTCCGGAGAGTTGGGACCCATGAACGACACGACCATCCCTGTCGGCCGCAAGGCGCGATGCCCCTCAGGCCAGGCAATCCTCAAGGCGGCGGCGCTGGCGCTGCTGATCTCGTCGGCCCCCGCAGCCATCGGAACCGTCCATGCCCAGGCCCTCGAAAAGGACGGTGTGACCTGGCTCGACACCATCACCGTGGTCGGCACCCGTACCGAGACCTCGGTGCAGGACAACCCAGCCTCCGTGACGGTGGTGGACCAGGAGGAGATGGAGAAGAAAGCGCCTGAAAGCATCGCCGAGATGCTGCGCGACGTGCCCGGCGTGCAGGTGGTGGATTCCTCCGCCCCCGGCATGAAGCGGCTGTCGATCCGCGGTGAATCCTCGCGCCGCGTCACCATCCTCGTCGACGGGCAGGAGATCACCGACCATTCGACCTACGGCACCCCGATCCTGGTCGATCCCTCGAATGTCGAACGCATCGAGGTGGTGCGTGGCCCATCCTCCGTGCTGCACGGTGCCAAGGCCATAGGCGGCGTTATCAACATCGTCACCAAGCGTGGCGCCGACAAGCCGATCCAGGCCGAGCTTGGCGGCAGCTATTATTCCGGCACCGCCGGCTGGCAGGGCTGGGCGGCGGTCTCCGGCACGGTCGACAATTTCGACTACCGCTTCTCGGGAAGCCTCGACGACCATGGCGACCGCCGGGTGCCGGAGGGACGCTATACCTCGACCGGCCGGCTCGATAACACCTCGTTCAACAATGACAACCTGTCGGCGCATCTGGGATATACCTTCGGCGAGGAAGGCAACCACTACATTGCGTTGAAGGCCGAGCAGCACCGGCTGTCGACGGAGAGCTGGATCGACCATTCGACGCTGGAGTACCCGGTGACGGACTTCAACATCGACCTGCCGCAGCGCGATCTGCGCAAGGTCGGAGTCTATTACGACGGCACCGATATCAATGACGTCGTCCGCAAGGTTCATCTCGATGCCTATTACCAGACGGTCGACCGGGAGTTCAGGAACGAGGTGCTCATGCAGCCCTCGCCCCGTGTATCGGTGGGCGTTGCCTCGACTTCCGATGACCGCATCATCAATTATGGTGGCACGGCCCAGGTGGACCTGCAACTCCACCCCGACCACTACACGATCTTCGGCGTGCAATATCTCACGGACAATCTGCAGGCGGCGAAGACGAGCACGATGACCACGACCCTCCACCTGCCGCCGCCGCCCGTTGCCATGGTCACACCGTCATGGGGTTTCGACGATGCCTCGATCCATACGGTTTCGGGCTTTGCCCAGAACGAGTGGTCCTTCGCCGACGATTTCAAGCTGACCACGGGCGCCCGCTACTATTATTCGAGAACCGTGCATGATTATTCGGAGGTGAATTCGGTGGCCGTGCCGACCCGTCCGAACGGCAGTGATGGCAGGTTCGTCACCTCCGCCGGGCTGACCTACACGGGGATCGAGAACACGACACTGCGCACGCTCTATTCCGAAGGCTATATCACGCCGACGCTGCTTCAGCTTTTCACCGACACCTCGGCCGGCAGCGGCGAAACCACCCATGCGAACGCGAACCTCGCCCCCGAGACCTCGCGCAATGTCGAGATCGGCGCGCGCTATAATGCCGGCGACTTCACCTTCGACGTGGCCGGCTTCTACACCAAGGCCCGCAACTACATCACCAGCGTTCCCTGCACCGCCGGTGCCGGATGCCCGGTCGGTTCACTGGATAATGAAAGAATCTATATCAACGCGGATTCGGCAACCTCTTACGGCATCGAACTGGCCGCCGAATACGCCGTGCCCGGCACCGCCTTCACACCCTACGTTTCCGCTACCTGGATGCGCCGGCAGATGGAACTCACCGGCAGCTTCGGCACGATGTCGACCTACAATACCAACACGCCGGCGCTTTCCGGCCGCTTCGGCGTACGCTGGGAGGGCGAGGTCGCCAATCATGCTACATGGGCCGACCTTTTCGTGCGCGCGGCGACCGGCGTGGAACAGACGAACTGGGTGATACGACGGGCGCCAGGGGTCAGCGGGTTCGTTACCAACTCCCTTCCCGGCTGGGCGACGCTCAACTTCGCCTTCGGCGGTTCGTTTGGCGATGAGGATAAATACAGTTACGCCGTTTCCTTCAACAACATCCTCAACAAGGAATATCGGCCCTCCCTGGAGGAGATACCGGGCGTCGGCCGCAGCATAGAGGCCTCCTTGCGCATGAAGTTCTGAGCGATATTCGCCGGAAGAATGGTTTCTTCCCAAGCGCGCCGATCATGTTTGGGCCGTGCCTTGGTGTCGGCCCGCCTGCCCATGCGGAAGAAGGCAGCTTGCGTTTCCATCATTTCGCATGGTCGAGGGTGCTGCCTTTATGCGCGGCGACATGATCGGTCTTGTCGCTCTTGATCTCATATTGAGGATCGTCTTCTGTCGCGTGATGCGTGTGGCCCTTGTAATCGAAGTCGCTGGTGTGGACGGCGATGATGGTTCCCGACACCCGGCCCGCCTCGGAATTCCAGCTCACGTGATCGCCGATCTTGAATCGCCTCGTCATTTCGCAACTCCCTGTTTCGTCTCATCGGCCGGACCGCGTGTCACATCCTTTCGCCGGGCAGCCGGCTCGCCTGCCCGACCCAATCCGCAAACCGGGCCTCGTCGAACTGGTCCTCGTAAATATCGAGGTAGCGCACGTCTTTGTGCTTGGACGCGCCGGGCGGGACCGGATCCAGCGAGGCGCCGCGGAAGAAGGTGACTTTGACGTATCTGGTGAAGCAATGGAAACTGAGGAACCACCCCTCCCCCTCGACGCCGTAGAGTGGCGAGTTCCACTTCACGGCCTTGCTGACACCCGGAACGACGCGCTCGACCACGGCGTCGATGCGGCGCCCGATCTCGCTTTTCCAGCCCGGCATGGCGGCGATATAGGCCTGCACCGGCTCATCGCCATAGCCCTTGGCGATCTGGGGATTGCCGCCGGAAAGCAGTACGGGCTTCGCATCGTCCTGCCCGGCGTCCGTCTTTCGGGCGGTCTTCGGGCGGTCTGTCTTCGGCGTTTTCCTGTCGGCCATGGCGGTCACCTCCGGCACATCGTTCGCGTTTCCGTCAGGTTTGCATTTCCGTCAAAGGGGCCTGAGCGTCAGCCTGCCATAGGCAATGAAGGCGCACAGGGCCGCTACGACCACCCAATAGATAAGCGGACCATAGGTTCCGTCACCGGAAGCGATGTGCAAGGCGCAAAACACCAGCATTTCCGCGGCCACGAAGAGTGCCGCGACCGGCACCAGATAGGCCAGCGGCCTGTGGAAGGCGGGCAGGACGAGGCCCAGGCTGCATAGCAGTTCCACCACGCTCATGCCCAGCCAGACGCCCGGCGGAATCGCGCTCAGGGACGGCATCGTCTGCGCGGGGTTGGAAAACTTCCACACCGCGCCGATGGCGGTGTGCACCGCCAGCAGGATTTGCAGGACCCACAAAACAATGTTCATGACCATTTCCCGTTCGTTGCCGGCGCCTTCAGCCCATCCGCGCCAGCACCTGCTCCAGTTTGCCGAAGAATTCCCGCCAGCCGGCATTGGCACCGCCAAAAGCCTGCTTCTGGTCGGGGCGGAAACCCGCCTGCTCCATGCGCAGAAGCGTGCCGGCGGGCGTCGGGGTGAGCGTGAAGGTCACCACGCTCTCAAGGTTGTAGGCGGGGTCGTCATGCGCGAAATTCCATGTGTAGGCGAGTTTCCTGTCGGGTTCGACCACAAGGACCTCGCAATCCAGCACCCCGCCCCACTCGCCGCGCAGGTTGAAACGGTGGCCTACGACGGGGCTGAAATCGTTCGCCATCAGCCACTCCGCCATCAGATGCGGCTGGGTGAGCGCGCGCCAGATTTTTTGCGGCGGGTGAGCGATCTCACGTTCGACGACGACGGAGCGCGTTTCGGCCGATGTGGCGTTCATTGGTCCATCCTGTTCAGCAGGTTTTCAAGATTGTCGAACCGTCCTTCCCAGAAGCCGCTCATCCGGCTCGTCCAGTCGACCAGCGGGGCAAGCGCGGCAAGCTGCGCGCTGTAATGCGTCTGGCGGCCTTCATGGCGGTCGAGCACCAGCCCGGCCTGCTTCAGCACGCCAAGATGCTTGGACACGGCCGGCTGCGAGACCCCCGCCCGCGCCGTCAGCGCCCCCACCGTCTGCTCCCCTTCCAGACACAGCCGCTCGAAGATGGCCCGCCGCGTCGGATCGGCGAGGGTTCTGAACAGCAGGTCCGTGGGGGCGTTCGGCATCGGATGCATAACTCTCTGGTTATTAGTTTAATTCATAACCGTTGGGATATGAATGAGTCAAGGCCGCAGGTGCGATCGCCGTTCAGGGAACCGCTTGTGCCTGCCGCGATTGAAACTGTAACTTGGGTTCGAGAGCCTTCATAGGCGTTGAAACCGGGTTCCCCTTTCAGGCGGCCTGCTTCAGGAGCGGCATGACGACGAGTTTTTCCAGCGGCATCCACCACCTCACGCTCATCACCCGGCGCGTGCAGGCCAATGTCGATTTCTATGCCGGCTTCCTCGGCCTGCGGCTGGCCAAGCGCACGGGCGGCTATGAGGACGGCGAGCAGCTACATCTGTTCTATGGCGACCGGCTGGGCTCCCCCGGCTCGCTCGTCACCTTCCTGGTCTGGGAGGACGGCGCGTCCGGCCGCGTCGGCAACGGCCAGGTCTCCGAAATCGCCTTCGCCGTGCCGGTATCGGCCATCGGTGAGTGGATGACGCGCGCGCTCGCCCACGGCGTGCCGGTCGAGGGACCTTCGCGCGAGTTCGGCGAGCCGGTGCTGCGCCTGAAGGACCCCGACGGCATCATCGTCAAGCTGGTGGGAGCGGACCTTCCCGCCGCCCACCTTTGGGGTGATGCGGCGACGGCCGTGCGGCGGCTGCGCGCCGCCACCATTCTGACCGAAACGCCGGACGAGACGGCGGCCTTCGTCACGCGCTTCGGCTACCGGCCGGGTCCGCGCGCCGGGGCCATCCAGCGCATGCTGTCGGACACCGACGCCATCGATATCCGCGACGCATCCGGCTACGTGCCCGGCATCCCCGGAACCGGCACCGCCGACCATGTCGCCTTCCGCGCTGCGGACGTGGCGGCCGTGCGCGCCGCGCAGGAGGCGTTTTCGCGGCTCAACTCGTCACCGACCAGCTTCCACGACCGCAAATATTTCACCTCGCTCTATGTGCGCGAGCCGGGCGGCACGCTGTTCGAGCTGGCCACCGATGGTCCCGGTTTCACCGTGGACGAGGCCGAAGACCGGCTCGGCGAGACGCTGCTGATACCGCCGCATGACCGCGAGCGCGCCGAAGACCTCAAGGTGATGCTGCCACAGTTTGCCATGCCCGGCGCGCCGCGCCTGCCATGGCGCGACCTGCCCTTCGTGCATCGCTTCCACACGCCCGAGGCGCCGGACGGCAGCACCATCGTTCTCTTGCACGGCACTGGCGGCGACGAGGCCGACCTGATGCCGCTGGCGCACCGCGCCGCGCCGCATGCCACGCTTCTGGGAGTGCGCGGCCGTGCCCATGAGGAAGGGGTGGCGCGCTGGTTCCGTCGCCTCACCCCCACCAGCTTCGACCAGGCCGACATCCGCTCGGAGGCGGAAGCCTTCGCCGCCTTCGTCGAGGGCGCGGTGACCGGCTACGGCCTCGATCCGGCGCGCACCAGCTTTCTGGGCCTTTCCAACGGCGCCAACTTCCTGGCCGCCGTGATGGGGTTGCATCCGGGCCTGATCCGCCGGGCCATCCTGCTGCGGGCGATACCGGTTCTGGAGGCGCCGCCGCCGGTCGATCTGGCCGGCGCCGAGGTGCTGTTGGTCACCGGTGCGCGCGATCCCTTCGCCCGCACCGCGCCAGAGCTGGAAGCCTGGCTGCGCCGGGCCGGCGTGGATCTCGATGCGCATCGCATCGAGGCAGGCCACGAGATCACCCCGCAGGACGCGGAACTTGCAGGGCAATGGCTTGCCGTAAAACAGGGAGAGCACGATGGCGGACATCAGGATTGAGAAGGAAGAGGGCGAGGGGCGGCACGGACGCTATGTCGCCCGCATCGAGGGTGTCGAGGGCGAGGCCGAGATCACCTTCACCAGGCGCGGGCCGGACCGCATCAGTGCCGACCACACCGGCGCGCCCGAAACCATGCGCGGCACCGGCGCTGCCGCCGCGCTGGTTTCCTTCATGGTCGAGGATGCGCGCCGGAACGGCTTCCGCATCATTCCGATATGCCCCTATGTGCGGGCCCAATATGCCAAGCATGCCGAATGGTCGGACGCATTCACCACCGCGCCCGGCGAAAGCCCCTGAGACGGGACTTAACCCTCAACCGAGGAAGGAGACTTTGCGATGGCCAAGACCCGACCCGAACCGGTCCGCGACCCGAAGACCGACCATTTGCTGACGCCGGAAAACTGCGTGGTGGTGCTGATCGACTACCAGCCCGAGCAATATTCGACGATCACCTCCGGCTCCCATGACGAGATCACCCTGAACGCCGTGGCCGTCTGCAAGCTGGCCGTCGCCTACGACATCCCCGTGGTGCTCTCGACCGTGGGCGTCGACATGGGCGTCAACAAGGGCACGATCGACGCCATCCGCCAGGTGCTGCCCGATGTGGCGGAGATCGACCGGACCGGCGTCAATTCGTGGGAGGACGAGGATTTCCGCAAGGCGGTGGAGGCGACGGGCCGGCGCAAGGTGGTGATCGGCGGCTTGTGGACGGAGGTCTGCCTCGCCTTCCCCGTGCTCGACATGCTGGCCGAGGGCTACGAGGTCTATCCGGTCGCCGACGCGGTGGGCGGCATCTCGCCGGTCAGCCATGAGCGCGCCTTCGACCGCATGATCCAGGCGGGCGCGCACCCCGTCACCGCCATCTCCTTCGGCAGCGAACTGATGCGCAACTGGGCAAGGGAAAGCTCGGACAAGTTCCGCAAGGTCCTGCAATGGTATTTCCCGGAGCGCCGGCGCATCCACGCCAAGGGCTGAGAGGGCGAAAGCTCAGGCCGGACCGTCGCGGTCGAGGAGCGACAGCGTCGGCTCGTCCATTCGGCCCTGCCACCACCGCCCGAGCGCTTCGCTGAAGGGATTTTCCGCCCTGCCCCCGGCAAGGGCGAACAGCGTCATCGACAAGTGGAACTTGAGATCGTCCGGCGTGCCGAAGATCTCGCTACCGAGCGGCCGCTGGTCGACAGCACGGCGCTGGTGGCAAGGTCGAGCCGCGGCCCCAGCACGGCATGGGCGAGATAGGCGCGCGCCTCGTCCAGCGAGGCGATGCCGTAGAACCGGGCCGTCGACGACTGTCCGAGCCCGCGAAGTTGCGGAAAGACGAACCACATCCAGTGCGTCCGCTTTCGCCCGGCGCGCAGTTCCGCCACCGCCGTGTCGAAGACCGGGGCCTGCGCGGCCACGAACCGCTCCAGTTCGTAGGGGTCGTCCGTCATGGTTTCAGTATCGCCCGTCGCCCCGACAACCGCAAACGCCTGATTCCGCCCGCTTGGCCGGCGGCATTCTTTTCCCATAATCGGATTGGACACCGCAAATTATGACGCTATTATGCGTCATAATAATTGGCATTCAGCATTGGAGGTCAGATCCATGGGCATCGCCCAATATGCCGAGGGCGGACTCTTTTCGCCGCGCAAGATCGCTAATGCGCTGCGCACGACGAGCGAGGAGATCGCGCGCACCGCCGGGCTCGGCAAGGATGCGATCCAGCGCAAGAACCGCATCCGCTCCGCCAAGACCCAGCGCCGGCTGCGCGAGATGGCGGAGATCGTCAACAAGGTCGAGCCGCGCTTCGGCTCGGCACTGATGGCCTATGCCTGGTATCGCTCCGAGCCCCTGCCCGGCTTTTCCGGCATGACAGCCATGCAACTGGTCCGCGACGGTCGCGCCGAAGAGGTGCTTGACTATATCGACGCGGTCGACGCCGGCGTGCACACCTGACACCGCATGCATTTTCAGGGTCCACTGTATCGGGCGCTCAGCCCGGTCCATGCCCGACAGCCGCTGTCGGGTCGTGGCACGGAGCTTTACGGCGGCCGCTTCAACCGCAAGGGAACGCCGGCGCTCTACACCTCGCTGGCGATCATGACGGCACTCAGGGAAGCCAATCAGGTCGGCAGCCTGCAACCGACGACGCTGGTGTCCTATGACGCGGACATCGAGCGCGTCTTCGACAGCCGCGACGAGAAGGCCCTGCGCGGGCAAGACATGGATGCCGCCGCGCTCGCCGATGCGACCTGGCGCGACCAGATGAAGGCGACCGGGGACGCCGGAACGCAGACTTTCGCCCGCTGGCTCGCCGCGGCGGGCTATCACGGCCTGCTGGTGCGCAGCTTCGCCCCCGGCGCGAGCACCGACGACCTCAACCTCGTCCTGTGGAAATGGGGCGACGCAGCACCCTGCCGTCTTACTCTGGTCGACGACGAGAACCGGCTGTCGCGGTAGCGCGTTTCTGGTTCTGCCGGAAACGGCCCCTGCCCCGCCGGCAGGAACAGGGTGCCGGCATTGCGGACGACATTTCCCGCTTACCGGGCCGAAACCAATAGCTCAATCCGGCCGTGCCCGGTTGGGCAGCGGCCGGATGCTGATCCGATCGAGCTGGATCGATCAGGTCAACCCGATCAGGCGAGCCCCAGCTTCTTTTTCAGCTCCGCATTTTCCTTGCGAAGACGCTCGGCAAGCTGCTTCTTCAGCCGCTCGTTTTCCTGCTCCAGCGCCAACAGGTCCTTCAGGTGACCGCCTGTGGCGGCAGCCGGTGCTGCTGCCGACCTCTTCCACTGGTAATAGGTCTGCTCCGAAATGCCGGCTTCCTTGACCGCATTGCGGGTGCTCGTGCCACGGCTGATCGATTTATCGATCTCGCCGAGCTTCTGGGTGCGCTCCTTGTCAGAATAGACCTTGCGGGTCTTGCGCGCCTTCGCGGGCTCCACGGCCGGCGCCGGTGCCGCTTTCTTGGCGGCGCGCTTTACCGCAGGTTGCGATTTCTGGGCCTTGGGAGCAGCCCTCTTGCGGGGGGCTCTCTTCTTGGCCGGAGAAGGTGCCGGCGCTGGAGAGGCGTCGACGGCGGCGATCTGCACTGATTCAGTGTCCTGAGGGTCGTCCATTAGATGCTCCACGGGTTCAGAAATCTTTCACAGCATCAATGACCTCAAATATGGAGTCAACAGATGCTCAATTTGCAGACGAACATAAATCAACGAAAATCAGGTTAACGATGGTGAGACACAATAGTTTTGAATGAAGTTCGCGCGCCTGCAGTCCGATCCTCTCGACAGCGGCAGCAACAACATTACCCGGCGTCACCGCACCGCCTGCATGCCTATTTGCAGGACGCGCAAAGCTCTAAGGTGCGCTATGATCTTTCAGCTTCGCTCCTCGCGCTTTATTGATTTTACATATGTTGCTGGAAACCGGTTCCCGCTTTCTGGCGACCTGTTTCAGGCGCTGCGGCGGAAACCTTCGCTGGCTATGAGCAGGTTGCGCGTATAGTCCTGCCCGACATTGCGGCCGGCAAGGTCGGCACTGGTCAGAAGCTCAACTTCGCTTCCGTTTTGCATCACCATCAGGCGGTCGCACATATGGGTGACGACGGCGAGATCGTGGCTGACCATGACGAAGGTGAGCTTGCGGGCGGCGCGCACCTCCTCCAGCAGGTTCAGCACCTCGGCCTGCACCGAGGCGTCGAGCGCCGAGGTCGGCTCATCGAGCAGCAGGATCGATGGTTCGAGGATCAGCGCGCGGGCAATGGCGACGCGCTGGCGCTGGCCGCCGGAAAGCTGGTGCGAATAGCGGAAGCGGAAGCCGGACCCCAGCCCTACCTCGTCCAGCGCCCGTACGATGCGGCGCTCGGTGTCGGCAAAGCCGTGGATGGCCAGCGGTTCGAGCAGCAGGCGATCGACCGTCTGGCGCGGATGCAGCGAACCGTAAGGATCCTGGAACACCATCTGCACCTGCCGGTAGAACGCCTTGCTGCGCCTGGTGTCGAGCCGCTGGCCGTTGACCTCGATGGTGCCGCCGGCAATCGGCGCAAGGCCGGCGACGGCGCGCAGCAGTGTCGACTTGCCGGAGCCGGACTCGCCCACCAGTCCGAAGGATTCCCCCGGCGCCACGGTGAGGCTTACATCGTTCAGCGCGACGAAATCCTCGAAGGTGACGCGCAGCGTGTCGATGGCGAGTGCCGGGGTCATAGCGCCCACTCCGGCTTGCGGTCGAGAACGGGAAGCGGATGGCGGTCGGCGCCGATGCGCGGCATGCAGTTGAGCAGGCCCTGCGTGTAGGGGTGTTTCGCGTGCGCCAGTTCGCCGGCCGGCAGTTCCTCCACGATCCGGCCCGCATACATGACGATGACGCGGTCGCAGAAGGACGACACCAGCCTGAGATCGTGCGAAATGAAGATCAGCCCCATGCCGCGCTCCGCGACCAGCCGGTTGAGGATGCCCAACACCTCGAGTTGCACGGTCACGTCGAGCGCCGAGGTCGGCTCGTCGGCGATCAGAAGTTCGGGGTCCGCCACCAGCATCATGGCGATCATGGCGCGCTGGCCCATGCCGCCGGACACCTCGTGCGGATAGAGATCGAAGACGCGCTCGGGGTCGCGGATCTGCACGGCGGCCAGCATGTCGAGCGCCCGCTTGCGCGCTTCGGCGCCGGAGACCTTCTCATGCGCGCGCAATGTCTCGACGATCTGGCGGCCGATGGTCATCACCGGGTTCAGCGAATATTTGGGGTCCTGCAGGACCATGGCGATGCGGTTGCCGCGCAGCGCCCGCCGTTGGGCCTTTGATGCCTTGAGCAGGTCGATGCCGCTGAATTCCAGCTTCTTCGCCGTGATCTGCCCATGCTCGGGCGTCAGCCCCATGATGGCGCGGCCGGTCTGCGACTTGCCAGAACCGCTCTCACCCACGATGCCCAGCCGCTCGCGTCCCAGCGTGAACGAGACGCCGCGCACCGCCTCCACCACGCCGGTGCGCGTGGGGAAGGAAACGCGCAGGTCCTCGACTTCGAGAAGCGTGCTCATTGGCCGCTTCCCCGCGGGTCGAGCGCATCGCGCAGGCCGTCACCCAGCAGGTTGAAGCCGAGGCTGACGATGAGGATGGCGAAGCCGGGCATCGCCGCCACCCACCACTGGTCGAGGATGAAGCGACGGCCCGAGGCGATCATCGCGCCCCATTCGGGCAGCGGCGGCTGCGCACCGAGGCCAAGGAAGCCGAGCCCGGCGGCGGTGAGGATGATGCCGGCCATGTCCAGCGTCACCCGCACGATGAGCGAGGAGATGCACAAGGGCATGATGTGGCGCAGCACGATGCGCCATGGCGAAGCGCCCATCAGCCGCACCGCCGAAATATAGTCGGAATTGCGCACCGTCAGCGTCTCGGCCCGCGCAATGCGCGCATAGGGCGGCCACGAGGTAATGGCGATGGCGATGATGGCGTTGCCGATGCCGGGGCCGAGCGCGGCGACGAAGGCCAGCGCCAGAACCAGCTTCGGAAAGGCGAGGAAGATATCGGTGATGCGCATCAGCACCGCATCCACCCAGCCGCCCGCGTAGCCGGCGACGGTGCCGACCAGCAGGCCGATGGGCGCGGCGATGATCGCCACCAGCACTACCACCTGCAAGGTGAGGCGCGAACCGTAGATGAGACGCGAGAGGATGTCGCGGCCCTGGTCGTCGGTGCCCAGCCAATGGTCGTCACCCGGCGGCAGCAGGCGCTTGCCGGCCAGGTCGCCGACATAGGGCGAATGCGGCGCCAGCAGCGGGGCGAAGATCGCCACCAGCACCAGCGCCACGATGATCAGCATGCCGACGACGGCGAGCCGGTTGGCGGTGAAGCGCCGCCAGGTGACGTAGGCGCGGCCGAGCCTCGCCTGCAGGCGCGACTGCGGCCGGTCGGTCAAAAGCCATTCGCGGCGGGTCATTGCGGTCTCGCTCATCCGCGTCAGCTCCTCGTGCGGGGATCGAGCATGCGGTAGAGCACGTCGGACAGGAGGTTGATGGCGATGAACACCGAACCGATGACGATGGTGCCGCCGAGCACTGCGTTCATGTCGGCGTTCTGGAGCGAATTGGTGATGTAGAGGCCGAGCCCCGGCCAGGCGAAGACGGTCTCGGTCAGCACCGAGCCTTCGAGCAGGCCGGCATAGGAGAGCGCGATCACCGTCACCAGCGGCACGGCGGCGTTGCGTAGCGCGTGACCCCAGATGATGCGCGTTTCCGACAGGCCCTTGGCGCGGGCGGCGACGATATATTCCTGCTGCAACTCGTTCAGCATGAAGGAGCGCGTCATGCGGCTGATATAGGCGAGCGAGAAATAGCCGAGCAGGGAGCCCGGCAGGATGATGTGCGAGAAGATATCGCGAAAGGCGGCCCAGTCGCGGGTGATGACCGCGTCGATCAGGTAGAAGCCGGTGACCGGGGTGAAGGTGTATTCATAGACCACGTCGATGCGGCCGGGGCCCGAGGTCCAGCCGAGCCTTGCATAGAACACCAGCAGCGCCAGAAGTCCCAGCCAGAAGATCGGCACCGAATAGCCGATGAGGCCGAGGATGCGCACGATCTGGTCGGCGAGGCTGCCGCGCTTGACCGCCGCCAGCACGCCGAGCGGTATGCCGAAGGCGGCGCCGATGATGGTGCCGACGGTGGCCAGTTCCATGGTCGCCGGGAACACGCGGCGGATGTCGGTCATCACTGGATTGGTGGTTAGCACCGAGGTGCCGAAATCGCCCTGCAGAACGCCTTTCGCGTAGAGGATGAACTGTTGGTAATAGGGCAGGTTGAGGCCCATTTCCTGCCGCACCCGCTCCACCACATGGGCAGGCGCGCGGTCGCCGACGATGGCCAGCACCGGATCGATCGGCACCACTCGGCCGATGAAGAAGGTCACCGCGAGAAGGCCGAGATAGGTGGTGGCGACGATCACCAGGAAGCCGGCGACCGATTTGAAGAGGGCCCAGGCGCGCCGGTTGGCGCGCCTGGCCGGCATTGGTGTCTCAGTGCTGCTCACCGGGCTGACCCTGCCGGATCATTCCTTGGAGACGGGCGCGAGGGGGTTGGAGTCGAAGCTCGGCCCCAGCCTGTAGCCCTTGACGTTGCCGCGCACCCCGGCGACCTCGATCTGCTGGAAGATCATGACGAAGGGGCTGGTCTCCAGCGCCTCCTGCTGCAGCTTCTGGTACAGTTCCGCGCGCTTGTCGTTGTCGCGCTCCAGAAGTGCGGCCTGCACCTGCTTGGTCAGCTCCGGAATGTCCCAGGCATTGCGCCATGCCAGCGACTTCACCGCCGCATCGTCGCTGTTGTCCGGATTGGAGGTGAAGGCGTCGGCGTTGGTGTTCGGGTCCCAGTAATCCATGCCCCACTGGCCGATATACATGTCGTGGTTGCGGGCACGGTACTTGGTCAGCGTCTGCTTGCCGTCGCCGGGGATGATCTCGATCTTCACGCCGGCCTGTGCGGCGGTTTGCTGGAAGGATTCGGCGATGCCAGTCACCGGCTGCGTGTTGCGCACGTCGAAGGTGACGGAGAAGCCGTCCTTCAGCCCTGCCTTCTCCAGCAGTTCCTTGGCCTTGGCCACGTCGAAGGTGTAGGGGTTGGACTCCAGTGCGCCGAGCACGCCCTTGACCTGATAGGTCTGGTGGATCTCGCCGATGCCCTTGAGCAGGGTAGCACCGATGGCGTCGTAATCGACCAGATATTTGAACGCCTCGCGGACCTCTGGCTTGGCAAGGTTCTCGTTCTTCTGGTTGAGGCTGATGTAATAGACCGTGCCCTTCGGCGCGCTGGTCGAGGCAAGCTCGGTGTTCTTCTGCACGGCCTCCAGGTCGCCGGGCTCCAGATTGCGGGCGACATCGACGTCGCCGGCCTCGAGCATCAGGCGCTGCGTGGCGCTTTCCTTGACGTGGCGGTAGATGACGCGGGCGAGCGCCGGCTTCTCGCCATAGTAGTTGTCGTTGCGCTCCAGCACGACGAGTTCGTTGGCGCGCCAGTCGCGGATCTTGAACGGACCCGAGCCGGCATAGTTGGTCTTCATCCATGCATAGCCGAAGTCGGTGTCGTATTTGTAGTCGTCGCTCGGCGTGGTGGCCTGCGCATGCTCCATCACCAGCTTCTTGTCGAGCACGGCGCCCACCGTGGCGGTGAGGCAGTTGAGCACGAAGCTCGGCGCATAGGGCTTGTCGACGGTGAAGACGAAGGTGGTATCGTCCACCGCCTTGGCCTTTTCGGCGACATTGTCGCCGGTCAGCCCGAACTGGGTGAGGATGAAGGCCGGGCTCTTGTCGAGCTTGACGACGCGCTCGAACGACCAGGCGACGTCCTCGGCGGTGATCGGATTGCCGGAGGCGAACTTGATGCCCGGCTTTAGCTTGAAGGTGTAAGTCAAGCCGTCGTCGGAGATTTCCCAGCTCTCGGCGATGCCGGGCTTGACCTTGGTGGTGTCGTCGATGTCGAGGCGCACCAGCATGTTATAGGTGTTGCCGATGAACTCGGCCGGCGACAGCTCGAAGGATTCGGCCGGGTCGAGCGTGATGGTGTCGTCGATGGCCCAGGCCTGGACCAGCGTGTCGGCCGGTGTCGCTGCCGATGCGGGCGCAAAACCGCCGGCGACGAGCAGCAGCGACATGGCCGCGCCTGCGAACAGCGGACGAAAACGCGTGTTGATTCTTCCCATATTCATTCCAGCTTCCCCGTTTCTGACGAGCTTTCTTCTTGGAACCCGATGCAAGTCGAGGCACTTGAAACTGTAACAAGTGCCATTGCCGAAGTTCAATCACGTTATAGCCGCAAAAGACAGCCCCTGCGTTATCGATCCTGTTGACTCAAGGTCAACCGAAAAACCCACCCTACCTTTCCGGCACGGTGGGCCAGGGACCCAGCATATCGGTTCCGGGAAGCGGAGATCTCAGCCGCCGGCACCGGTGAGCGAGGCGCCGTAGCTCGCCAGCGATGCGCGATAGGCCGCCATGTCGGCAATTGGCCGGGTGGCGACGCCGGTGTCCATCGCCGCCTGCGCCACCGCCGACGACACGTCCACGATGAGGCGTGGGTCGAAAGGCTTGGGCAGGATGTAATCCGGCCCGAAGCTCATGCCGCTGGCGCCATAGGCCGCCAGAACGCAGTCCAGCGGCTGCGCCTTGGCGAGTGCGGCGATGGCCTCGGCGCAGGCCCGCTTCATCGGCTCGTTGATCTCGGTTGCCCCGACATCGAGCGCGCCGCGAAAAATGAAGGGGAAGCACAGGACGTTGTTCACCTGATTGGGATAGTCGGAGCGGCCGGTGGCGACGATGGCGTCGCCGCGCACCGCATGCACCGCCTCCGGCCGGATTTCGGGCTCGGGATTGGCCATGGCCATGATCAGCGGGCGCGGCGCCATGGTGGCGATCATTTCGGGCGTGACCGCCCCTGCCGAGGACAGGCCGATGAAGATGTCGGCTCCTTTCAGCGCATCGGCAAGGGTGCGCGCGCCGGTATTGCAGGCATGGGCCTGCTTGTAGCGATCGGGGTTGGCGTCGCGGCCCTTGTAGATGACGCCCTTGCGGTCGCAGGCGACGATGTTGCGCTTGTCGGCGCCGAAGCCGACGAGCAGGTCGAGGCAGGCCAGGGCCGCGGCGCCGGCACCGTTGACGACGATGCGCACTTCGCCGATCGCCTTGCCCACCACCTCCAGCGCGTTGAGCACTGCCGCCATGCACACGATGGCCGTGCCGTGCTGGTCGTCATGGAAGACCGGGATCGCCATGCGCCGGCGCAGCCGCTGTTCGATCTCGAAGCATTCAGGAGCCTTGATGTCTTCCAGGTTGATGCCGCCGAAGGTCGGCTCCAGCGCCTCGACCACGTTGCAGAAGGCGTCGATCTCGGTGGGCGAAACCTCGATGTCGAACACGTCGATGCCGGCGAAGCGCTTGAACAGCGCCGCCTTGCCCTCCATCACCGGCTTGGAGGCCAGCGGCCCGATATTTCCGAGCCCCAGAACCGCCGTGCCGTTGGTGATCACCGCGACGAGGTTGCCGCGCATCGTATAGGCGTGTGCCTGACCGGGGTCAGCCGCGATCTCCTCGCAGGGAATGGCGACGCCGGGGCTGTAGGCAAGCGCCAGATCGCGCTGCGTGGTCATCGGCTTGGTCACCGATATCTGGAACTTCCCCCTCGGCAGCGCCGCGTGATAGGCGAGCGCATCCTGCCGCAACTGATCGTTCATGGACTGGCCTTTCGTGTCGAAACAGGGCGGCGGCGGGCAGGCGCGGGAAGGTCCCACGCATGGTCGCGGCAGTAAAAGCGGATTTTGGTTCGGGTACGGCCGGGCTCAGACGAGACGGTAGAGCAGCGGCCGGCCGTCCTTGAGGCGGCGGATGTTTTCGAATTCGCGCGCCCGTGCCGCAACGTCGTTCGAGGCGACACCGCCGGCAATGTGCGGGCTGAGGATGACGTTCGCCTGCGGGTGCTCGCGGGCAAGGCTGAGCAGCGGGCTATCGAGCGGCGCAGGTTCATAGACGAACCCGTCCGAGGCGACGCCGGCAAGGCGGCCGTCCAGCACCGCCTCGGCCACGTCCGCCTCCTTCAGCACCGTCGAGGCGCCGGTCGAGACGAGGAAGGCGCCGGGCTTCATCCTGTCTATGTAGGCGCGGTCGATGGACTCCCCTGCCCCCGGGCTGTGCGGCGTCAGCAGACACAGGAAATCGCTGCGAGCGCGGATGGCGTCGAGATCGGCATAGGCGATACCTAGCTCGGCTTCCACCGCCTCGGGCAGGCGGTTCCGCTTGTAGTAGAGCACCTCGCAGCCGAACCCTTGCAGGCGGCGGGCCACGTCGGCGCCGATCTCGCCGAGGCCGACGATGCCGACCGTGGAGTCGGCCAGCGTGCGCATGCCGGTGCGCCCGGTCCAGTTATAGGCGAAATAATTCTCGTCGCATTTGCGCGGCTGAGGCCAATCGCCGGGCTGGAGCATGGCATGGGCGGCCTCGCGATAGGTCTTGGCGAGCGCCAGGACCTGCATCACCACATGCTCGGAAACCAGCGTGCTGACCAGCAGGGGAGAAAAGCACAGCGCCGCTCCCGCGCGCTCGACCGCCGCGACGTCGATGTCGTGCGTGAAGCGGCCGAGCCGCTGGACGAGGCGCAGCTTGCGGCCCGCCTCGACGATGCCGGCGTCGATGACGCCGCTGCGTTCCGTGATCAGCACCTCGGCATCCGCGATGTTGGCCAGGATGCTGTCGCGGCTCGGCGCCTCCAGCATGGTCATGTCGAGGAAATCCGGTGCCGCCTGCATGGCGATCTTCTGATGGCGCGGAGCCCGGTTCGTCAGAAACAGTGCCTTCATCTTCTTTTCCCCAAACGTGACGGGCCGGTGGCCCCATACAGGTCGGCCCGAGGCCAACCGCTCAGGCCATCGCCACCGCGTCGATCTCGATCTGGAAGCCGTGATGCAGCTTGCCGGTGGGCACGAAGACCCGGGCGGGCCGGTGTTCGCCGAAATAGCTGCGGTAGATTTCGTTGACCTTGTCCCAGTTCGACACGCTCTCGGCATAGATCGTCACCTTGACGACCTGGTCCAGCGCCGAGCCGGCGGCTTCCAGCACCGCCTTCAGGTTGGCGAGCACGATTTCGGTCTGGGCGGCGAGGTCGCGCACGACGATCTCGTGATCGTCGTGGCGCACACCCAGAATGCCGGAAACGAAGACCATGCCGTTGGCCTTCACCGCCTGGGAATAGTGGCCGAAGGGGTGTGGCGCGCGATCCGTTTGAATGAGTTCCATGTCGTTCTCCCGCGCGCCGCCCGTCCGTCCGTTTACCTGACGGTTGCCGCCCCGGCTTCGGCCACCTGATGGTCCTGCTGCGGCAGCACGCCGGAAATGCCGACTGCGCCCACCACCTGGCCGCCGGCCACCAGCGGCACGCCGCCCTTGACCGGCGTGGCGCCGGGCAGCGCCAGCATCGCCAGACGCTCGGCGATGCGGTCCTCCATGGGTCCGGTCGGGCCACGGAACATCGCGGCGGTGCGCGCTTTCTCGTACGCGATGCGGGCGGTCGCCGGCGAGGCGCCGTCCATGCGCTCGTAGAGGATCGGATGACCGCCGGCATCGACCACTGACACGCTTATCTTCCAGCCATTGGCTGCCGCCTCCTTCTGGGCGGCCTCGACCACGGCGCGCGCATCTGCCAGTTCGAGCTGCTTGGTTTCGATCATTTCATATCCTCCATATCGTTCGCTTCAAGCCGTCAGGCTTTTTCCCAGTTCCTGTGCGGCGGCGGCCTCCAGCGCGATTTTGGCGACCGCGAGATCCTGCAAGGCCACGCCGGTTCCGTCGAAGACCGTCACCTCGTCATCCGAGGCGCGGCCCAACCGCTCCCCGACGATGACCCTGCCGATTTGGCAGATGGCATCGCGTCGGAGCCGGCCGGCAGCGAAGGCATGCTGTGCTTCGCCAATGCTGATCGACTGCTCCACCTCGTCGGTGAAAACCGAGCCGAGCGCAAGGATTTCCGGATCGAGTTCCTGCTTTCCACGGGTATCTGTGCCCATGCAGGCGATATGCGTGCCGGGCCTGATCCATCCGGCCTCCAGATGCGCGCTGGCGGCCGAGGTGATGGTGATGATGACATCGGCGCTGGCGCACAGTTCCTGCGGTGTTACCGCCCGGAACGGCAGGCCGAGATCGGCGGCGGTGCGCTCCAGGTTGGGCAGCATGTCGGCGTGAAAATTCCAGCCGACGATCTCACGGAATTTCCTCCGGCGCACCGCGGCCTCGAGCTGGAAGCGGGATTGGAAGCCGGCCCCGACGATGCCGAGGACCTCGGTGTCCTGCCTTGCCAGCAGGTCGATGGACAACGCGCTGGCGGCGGCCGTGCGCACGGCGGTCAGCCAGTTGGCGGCCACCGCCGCCAGCGGCTGGCCGGTGTCCGCATCGAACAGGGTGATGGTCGACTGGTGGTTGGTCAGGCCGCGTTCTTCGTTTCCGGGCCAGTAGCCCCCGGATTTCAGGCCGAGGATCTTGCCCAGCCGGTCGAAGCCCGACTTGATGCCATAGACCGCGCCGGCATGGCCGAGGTCCTCGCGCACCACCGGAAAATTGCGGGCCTCGCCGCGCGCGATCGAGGCGAACACCTCGCGCACCGCGCCGAAGGCGTTCTCATGGCCGACGAGGGCGCGGGCATCCTGTTCCGAAAGATACAGCATCGGCCCGCTCAATAGGCCTTGCCGCGCGCGCTGACCGGCCACACCAGCTCGACCTTGCCGCCGCGCACGCCGACATACCAGTCGTAGATGTTGCAGGTCGGGTCGCAGTGGCCGGGCACCAGCCGCAGCCTGTCGTTGACCTTCAGTACGCCATCCGGATCGTCGATGACGCCGTGTTCGTCGGAGCACTTCACATAGGTCACGTCGTCACGGCCGAAGACTAGCGGCAGGCCGCTGTCGACCGACTGCGACTTCAGGCCGGCGTCGCATACCGCCTTGCCGGGCTTCGCGTGGCTCATGACGGTGGTGAGGATGAACAGCGCGTTTTCCCACTCGCCCTGGTCGATGCGGCGGCCGTCCTTGTCGAGGATGCGGCCGTAGTCGGCGTCCATGAAGGCGTAGGAGCCGCACTGGAGCTCATTGTAGACGCCCGAGGTTCCCTCGAAATAATAGGAACCGGTGCCGGCCCCGCCGACGATGTCGCAATCGAGGCCGGCCGCCTTCAGCGCGGCGATAACATCCTTCACCAGGGCGATGGCGACGTCGATCTTGGCCTTGCGGTCCTCGTATTTGTCCATGTGCTGCATGGCGCCCTGATAGGCCTGCAAGCCGGAGAATTTCAGGCCGGGCGCGGCGTCGATGGCGCGCGCGATCTCCACCACCGCCTGCGGTGTGGTGACGCCGCAACGCCCCGCGCCGCAATCGACCTCGACGATGCATTCGATGGTGGTGCCGTGCTTCACGGCCGCCGCCGACAGGTCGGCGACATTCGGCAGATGGTCGACGCACACGATGGTGCGCGCGCCGAGGTTCGGCAGCCGCGCCAGCCGGTCGATCTTGGCCGGGTCGGTGACCTCGTTGGAAACGAGGATGTCCTTGATGCCGCCGCGGGCGAAGACCTCCGCCTCCGACACCTTCTGGCAGCAGACGCCGCAGGCGCCGCCCAGCTTCTCCTGAAGTTTCGCCACATCGACGGACTTGTGCATCTTACCGTGGACGCGGTGGCGCACGCCCATTTCCCTTGCGATGTCCCCCATCTTGACGATGTTGCGCTCCAGCGCATCGAGATCGAGGATCAGGCACGGGGTCTGGATATCGGCCTCGTCCATGCCCGGAACGGCGGGGATGTCGTAGCCGACGTCGAGAGTGGCGAAGTCCACATGTGCGTTCATTGAAGGCTCCAGCTTGAAACTGCGGCGATGCCGTTCGTCAGGACCTGCCCCAGGGCAGTCTTTCGAGGTCGACATTGCCTCCGGTTACGATCACCCCGACCCGCTTGCCGCGGAATATGTCGGGGTTCCTGAGAATAGCGGCGAGCGGCACCGCGCTCGATGGCTCGATGACGATCTTCATGCGCTTCCACACGAGCTGCATGGCGGCGACGATCTCGTCCTCGCCGGCGGTGAGGATATCGGTGACGTGGTTCTTCACGAAATGCCAGGTCAGCTCCTTGAGCGGAACCTTGAGCCCGTCGGCCACCGTCTCGGGCGAGTCGTCGGCAATGATGTGGCCGGCGCGGAAGGAGCGCGCGGCATCGTCGGCCTGCTCCGGCTCGCCGGCATAGATGCGGATGCCGGGCGCTATGGGGGACAGAGTCAGGCAGGTGCCCGACACCATGCCACCGCCGCCGATGGGCGCGATCACCGCATCCAGCCCCTCGACCTGCTCGACCAGCTCGCGCGAACAGGTGCCCTGCCCGGCGATGACGCGCGGATCGTTGTAGGGGTGGACGAATTCCGCCCCGGTCTCGGCCACGACCTCGGCAAACACCGCCTCGCGGCTGGAGGTCGAGGCCTCGCATTCGACCACGCGGCCGCCATAGCCCTTCACCGCATCCTTCTTGGCCTGCGGCGCGGTGCGCGGCATGACCACGGTGCAGGGAATGCCGCGCCGGCCTGCTGCATAGGAAAGCGACAGGCCGTGATTGCCGGAGGAATGGGTGGCGACGCCCTTCCCTGCCTGTTCGGCGGAGAGACCGAACACCGCATTGGAGGCCCCGCGCGCCTTGAACGCCCCGGCCTTCTGGAAGTTCTCGCATTTGAAGAACAGGCTGGCGCCGGTAAGCGCGTCCAGATAGGCGCTGGTGAGAACCGGCGTGCGATGCACGAACGGGGCGATCCGTTCATGCGCCGCGACGACGTCGGCATAGGTGGGCAGAGCCGGGGAAGAAACGGGAGAATTCATCGCCTAGGCCGCACTGGTTTCCGCAAGATAGCGCATGGCGGTGTCGACGCCCCCCTTCTGGTGTGGGACGCCGGCAAGCTCGAAGCCCATTTCACACCCGGCCAGCGTGCCCATCAAGGTCAACTCGTTGATGTCGCCCAGATGGCCGATGCGGAACACCTTGTCGGCGACCTTGGACAGGCCAGAGCCCAGCGACATGTTGAAGTTCTTCAGCACCTTGCGCCGGTAGGCGTCGGCGCTGTGGCCCTCGGGCATCACCACGGTGGTCAGCACTGGCGAGAAATGGCGCGGCGACTGGCACAGATTCTCCATGCCCCAGGACTGGACCGCCCGGCGGGTGGCCTCGGCCAGCCGCTCATGGCGGGCGAAGACATTGTCGAGGCCCTCGGTCAGCAGCATGTCGATCGCCTTGTCGAGGCCGAACAGGAGATTGGTCGCCGGCGTGTAGGGAAAATAGCCGGTCTTGTTGATGGCGATCATCTCGGCCCAGTCCCAGTAGGAACGGCGGATGCTGGATGTCTTGGAAGCAGCCAGCGCCTTCGGCCCCACGGCGTTGAACGACAGGCCGGGCGGCAGCATCAGGCCCTTCTGGGAACCGGCCACCACGACGTCGATGCCCCATTCGTCCATGCGCAGGTCGGCGGAGCCCAGCCCGGAAATCGTATCGACCATGAGCAGCGCCGGATGGCCGGCGGCGTCGATGGCGTCGCGCACTTCCTTGATGCGCGTGGTCGAGCCGGTTGAGGTCTCGTTGTGGACCACGCACACCGCCTTGATCTCGTGGCCGGTGTCCTTGCGCAGCTCCGCCTCGATGACGTTGGGGTCGACGCCGCCGCGCCAGTTTTCACCGACGGTGATCGGCACCAGCCCGATGCGGGTGGCGAGCTTGGACCAGAGCGAGGCAAAATGGCCGGTCTCGTAGGTCATGATCTTGTCGCCCGGCGACAGCGCGTTGCAGAGCGCCGCCTCCCAGGCGCCGGTGCCCGACGACGGGTAGATGATGACGTCGTACCGGGTCTTGAAGATCTGCTTGACCTTCGACAGCACCTTGGCTCCCAACTCGCCGAATTCCGGACTGCGGTGGTCGATGACCTGTTGCGCGGTCGCGGCCAGAACAGGTTCGGGCACCGGCGAGGGCCCGGGGATCTGCAGGAAATGGCGGCCAGCTTTCGTCACTTTTCTCTCCCGACGGACATAGTGGATACCGGCACTATTCCGGCATCGGATTGACAAATCCATTGAATTAATCTTGGTAACTATTATCGAATTCGAAATTATCAGAGGACGGTCAGGCAAACGTCGCCATAATCCGCGAAAGTTGCCACGAAGCGCTGCGGATCGCGGATTTCGACGATGCCGCAATAGCTTCCGGTAATGATCACATTGCCGCGTTTCAGCCCGCCGCGCTGGCGCGCGACGTGGTTGACGGTCCAGCAGAACAAGTCGAACGGCGCCCCGAACGGATGGGCGACCTCCTCGAAGGCCCCGTCTTGCCCGGAGCCGATGGCGAGGCGCACCTGGCCGGGGTCCTGTCCGGCCCACGGCACCGGTTTGCCAACCACCAGGGCGCCATTGGCCTGCAAATCCGCCAGCTTCCACAGTGGGTCCTGCGCCGCAAGCGGCTCAAGCCGGGTCTCGAGGATTTCCAGCGCCGGCACGATGGCATCGACAAGCGCCGCGCATTCGGCCCTGTCTAGGACGGCAGCCGAAGGCGGCACGTCGCGCCCGAGCCGATAGCCCAGCTCGGCCTCCACCTGCGCCACGCCGTGGAAGCAGGCATAGTCGCCGCCGCTGTTCAGAAGCCGGCTGGCCGGGACCGGGGCGCAATAGGGCTCGGGGTCGGTCTTCGCCCGCCCCACCTTCCAGCCGCAGGCGCCGCCCAGCGCCGCAATCATCCGGTCCTGCACCTGATAGGCTTCGGCACGCGTGCCGGGACCGGACATGGCCGGCTGCGTTTTCGTTCCTTGCCGGAACTGTGCGACCAGAAGGTCGGCGGCGGCATCGGCGGAAAACGCGTTCATGTCACAACTCCGGCCATGCATAGGGTTCGAACGCCTTCTCATAGGCCTCGGCCATGGAGACCAGCAAAAGGTCGGACCGGAAGGGGCCGACGAGCTGGCAGCCGATGGGCAGGCCGGAGACGGACGGCGCCGTGGGCAGGTTGATCGCCGGCAGGCCGCCGGCATTGACGAAGGGCGTGAACACGGCATGGCCGCGCGGCCCGGCGGCGACGCCGTCGATGGTTTGCGGATGGCTTTCGGCCTTCGGCCAGGGCAGCGCGGCGACCGAGGGCGTGAGGATGAAATCGTAGCGCTCGAACAGGAGTCTGAGGTCGTTGCGGAACTCCTGCACGTCGGCCAGAAGCTGGAGATAGGCGCCCGCCCCCGCCTTGCGCCCGGCCTCCACCATCGGCAGCAGCGAGGGGGTCAGGAGGCCGGTGTCGAGCGAGCGGCTGTCCACCAGCCAGGCCAGTCCGGCCGGGCCGATCAGGTTCCAGATCGCGTTCAGCCGGTCAACGTCGAAGGGCACCTCGCCCATCTCGATGTTGTGCCCCATGCCTTCGAGCAGCTTTGCCGCGCCGGCGACGCTCTCCCGGATGTCGGGATCGACGGGGAAATCGCCGAAGGCCGGCACGTAGAGGATGCGGCACCGATGCCCGTTCTTCGGGGCGGCGCTGCGCTCCTCGTCGGAGAAGGCGAAGGAGGCGCGGTCGGCCGGGTGGCGGTGCGCCGCCAGCGACAGCACGGCGCGCATGTCGCCGGCCGAACGGGCGATGACACCCATCGTCTCGAAATCGCCCAGCAGGGGCGGCAGACCGTCGGCGCGGCCGACGAAGCCGGGGCTGGGCTTCAGCCCGTAAAGGCCGGTATGGGCGCAGGGACGGCGGATGGAGCCGCCGCCGTCGGTGGCCATGGCGGCCACGCCCATGCCGCTGGCGACCGCCGCCACCGCGCCGCCGCTCGAACCGCCGGGCGTCAGGCGCGGAGCCCACGGATTGCCGGTGGCGCCGAAGACGAGATTGTCGGTGAAGCCCTGCAAGGTGAATTCCGGCACGTTGGTCTTGCCCAGGATGCCGATGCCTGCGCCGCGCAGATGGGCGATCGGCGACTCGTCACGCTCGGGCACGTAATCGGCATGGGTGCGGCTGCCCCAGGTGCAGCGCAGGCCGCGGACGGGGATGTTGTCCTTGACGGTGATGAACACGCCGTCGAGGGCGCTGCGCGGGGTCCGGTCCTTCCACCTTTGCGTGCTCTGGCGGGCAACCTGGCGCGCTTCCTCCTCGTTTTCGGTGACGATCGCGTTAAGGGCCGGATTGACCGCCGCGATCCGCACCAGGGTGCTGTCGAGCACGTCTTCAGGCGTGAACAACCCCTTGCGGTATCCCGCGACCGTTTCCGCGATGCCCAGGCGCCACAGATGCATCTCAGCTCACTTTCGGATTGTCGATATAGGCGATGACGTCGAACTCGACGAGCAGTTCGGGAATGCCGAAGGTGCCGGTGACGGTGGCGCGCGAAGGCAGGCAATCGCCGAAGAAGAACTTCTTGTAGGCGTTGTTCATGCCCTGGAAGTAGCGCATGTCGGACAGGTAGATCATGACGCGCGCGACATCGTCGATGGTGCCGCCGGCGGCTTCCAGAAGGTGGGTGAGGTTGGTCAGCGCCTGCACCGTCTGGGCCTCGATGTCGCCCACGCCCACCACCTTGCCTTCCACGTCGAGCGCGACGGTGGCGGTGTAGAAATGATTGCCGGCAAGGGTGGCCTGCGAATGCGGGTTCGGCGAGGTGAGTACCTTGGGCGAATAGACGATTTGCTTGCCCATATCGAATTCCTTTCGTGGTTACGATTCCGGATTTGGTTGTTGGGAGACCGCCTCGGCTTCGAGGTCGAGGATGAGCTGGGCGAGAACCCGCGAACCGCTGCCTGTCGGTCCTTGCGGCATCAGCGCGCCGTCCTGCCGGTTCCAGCAGGTGTTGTAGAGGTCGAGATGCAGCCAGGGATGCTCGCCCACGAAATGGGAGAGGAAGGCGGCCGCCACCGGCGTGCTGCCGTTCTGCCCGGTGGTGGAGAAGTTGCGCAGGTCGGCGACCGGGCTTTTCAGGAAGGTTCGGTACTCAGGCCATAGCGGCAGCCGCCAAACCTTTTCGCCCGCCTGTCGGTCGGCCTGTTCCAGCCGGCCGAACCAGCGGTCGTCATTGGCGAAGGTGCCGATGCCGAGCGGCCCGAAGATGCCGAGCGAGGCTCCGGTGAGCGTGGCAAGGTCGATGACGGCAGCCGGCTGCAACCCGGCGGCATAGTGCAGCGCATCGGCCAGGATCAGCCGTCCCTCGGCGTCGGTGTTGATGATCTCGACCGTGGTCCCGCTGGCCATGCGGATCACGTCGCTGGGGCGCATGGCGTCGGGACCGGGCATGTTCTCGACCACGGCGAAGACGGCCGTGACGGGAAAGCGTGGCTGCAATTCAGCGATCATGGCCATGGCGCCGAACACCGCCGCCCCGCCGCCCATGTCGGCCTTCATGTGGTCCATGTCCTCTGCCTTCTTCAGCGAAATGCCGCCGCTGTCGAAGGTCACCGTCTTGCCGACCAGCACCAGCGGCTTCGCCGCACCGGCCATGCCGGCCGGATGCCAGTCCATGCGGATCAGGAACGGTGCGTGGCGGCTGCCGGCGGCGACCGTCATGAGACCGGCCATGCCGGCGGCTTCCAGTTCCTTACGTCCCATGACCGTGAGGCCGAAGCCGGCTTTTTCCGCGAGCACCCGGCAGAGTTCGACGAAAACGGGCGGGGTCAGGATGTTGGCCGGTTCGGTGGCGAGGTCACGCGCCGAAAGTGCTGCCAGGCTGGTCAGCCAGCCGGCGCGCAGCCCGTCCGCAACCGGACCATCGGGATCTGTTGCGGCGAAGTCGATGTCCTCGATGTGCGGGCGCACGTCACGGGCCGAGCCTGCCGAGCGGAACCGGTGGTTGGCCGAGAACACCCCTTCCGCGATCGCCTGTGCAGCGGATCCATCGAGGGCGGGCAGGACGATGGTGCAGGCCGCATGGCCATGCGCCCGCATCAGGGCGACGGCTTCCGCCGCGCGCTGACGCAAAATCTGCACATCGGCATCTCCCAGCCCGGCGACCACAAGCGGATGCTCCCCGCCATCGCCGGCGACGGTCGCCGGCACTGGCCCCGCCCCGGCGCTCGCAAGGCCGGCGGCGCGCAGCCGCCGCACCGCCTCGTCCAGCCAGGCAAGTCCGAAGGCCGCGTCCTGTCCGGCGCTCGCAAAGGCGAGGACCGGGCGCGCGGAAGGCAGTCCGGACAGCGGCCGGACACAAGGAAGACCGGGCAGGTTCATGGTTCTAACCGTTGAATTCCGGCGGAAAATGTCTGCGCCAATGCGCGGCGATGTCGGCGCGCCGTGCCACCCATACGCGCTCATGCTTGCGGATATGGTCGAGGAAGCGGGCCAGCCCCCGGGCGCGGCCCGGATGCCCCACCATGCGCGGATGCAGGCCGATATTGAGCAGCTTCGGTGCGGTCTCGCCTTCCTCGTAGAGCTGGTCGAAGGCATCCGCCAGCAGGGCGAAGAACTCGTCGGCGGTCTGGATGCCGCGCGGAACCAGCTTGCAATCGTTGGTGACCAGCGAATAGGGCACGATTAGTTGGAGGCGTTCGCCGACTTTCGCCCAATAGGGGAGCTCATCGTTATAAGCATCTGAATCGTAGGAGATTCCTTCCTCCACCAGCAATTCGCGGGTGTTGACGCTCGGCCCATAGCGGCAGCACCAGCCCTCGGGCGCGCGGCCGACCGTGCGCTTCAGGCTTTCGACGGCGAGGCGGATATGGTTGCGCTCTTCCTCGCGGCTCAGCAGCCAGTGCTTTTCCCAGCGGTGGCCGTGGCAGCAGATGTCGGCACCGTTCTCGCGCAGCCGGGCGGCCAGTCCTTCATGACGCTCCAGCGCCACCGCGCAGGCGAAGGCGGTGAAGGGGAGCTTGCGCTCCTCGAACAGGCGCGTGATGCGCCACACACCGACGCGGCTGCCATATTCGTACATGGATTCGGCGGCAAGGTCGCGCCCGCCAATGCCGGTGTCCATGCCCTCGCCTTCGGTCAGCGCGGTGTCGGTCTTGGGATCCCCGTCGAGCGGCGAGTATTCGGAGCCTTCCTCGATGTTCAGCGCGAAATTGACGGCGATGCGCGCCTCGCCCGGCCAGCGGGGATGCGGCGGGCTCTCGCCATAGCCGACGAAATCCCGTTGCGGACCGGCATTCGACGGATGATCTATCATGGTGCGTCTCCTGCCTCTTGCATCAATGGGTGGGAGCGCCGGCGGCGATCCAGTCGGCGAGCAGCTTACGCTCCTCGTCGGTCATCTCGGTCATGTTGGCCGGCGGCATCACGTCGGTGGAAATCGCCACCTGCCTGATCTGCTGGGCGTGGGTCGCGGCTCTCTCGATGGTATCGATCACCACGCCCTTCGGCGGTTCCTCGAACCCCTCCATGGTTGGCTTGGCGGCATGGCAGGCGGCGCAGCGCATGTCGATGATCGAGGTCACGCGGCCGACATCCACCGCAGCGGCCTGGGCGCCGCCGTTTGCGCTGAGCAGATCGCGCGGTGCCAAAAGCACCATCGCGGCGAGCGCCAGCACAGCGCCGGCGCCGATCCAGCGCGGCTGGGCATTGCCGGCATGCATGGTGTTGAAGAAGTGGCGGATCGCGACCCCCGCCCCGCTGATGAGGATGAAGCCGAGCCAGCCATAGGCGTTGCCGTAGGTAATCGGGAAGTGGGCGGCGATCATGGCGAACACCACCGGCAGCGTGAGATAGTTGTTGTGGTAATTGCGCCGCTTGGCATCGGCCCCGACGTCGAACTTGTCGATGCTGCCGTCCTGCATGGCCTTCAGCATCTTCTTCTGGCCGGGCAGGATGACGAACCAGACATTGCCGGCCATGATCGTCGCCATGACGATGCCGGCATGCAGGTAGGCCGCCTTGCCGCTGAAGATGTGGGTGAAGGCCCAGATGGAGACGGAGATGAACAGCGCGATCACCACCGACAGCACCTTGTCGCTGGGGATGGAGCGGCACAGCACGTCATAGATCACCCAGCCGGCGATGATCGTGGTGATCGAGGCGAACACGGCCGAAACCGGATCGAGCCCGCCGGGGCGGCCCGACACCAGATTGATGCTGGCGCCCCACCAGTAGACGACGGCCAGCAGGCATGCGCCCGAGACCCAAGTGCTCAGGGATTCCCACTTCGACCATTTCAGCTTTTCGGGCACGTAGCCCGGTCCGACGGGATAGCGGCTGTAGTTGTAGATGGCGCCGCCATGGATCGACCAGAGCTGGCCGCTGACACGGTCTACGGGCGGCACCGGCGGTCGGAAGGAGCGGTCTATACGATTGAAATAAAAGGATGAACCAACCCAGGTAATGGCGGTGATGACATGCAGCCACCGCAGACCGAGATGCAACCATTCGGCAATATACGCTTCCATTATCCTGTCCTTGAATGTCTGGACGCCCGCCGAAACCGGAAGGGGATGGTGGCACTATCCGAATTGGCCACCGATGATGCAAATTCAAAAATCCCATCGATTGATAAAAATCTCGAAACACGCTAAGCCGCTTCGCGGAGGGAGGAGACCATGGTCAACATCACCCTGAAACAGCTTCGCACCTTCGTCGCCGTGGCGGAATCGGGGCGCTTCCGGCTGGCGGCGGAAACGGTCAACCTCACCCAGTCAGCGGTCAGCATCCTCATCAAGGAACTGGAGGGCCAGCTTGGCGTCATCCTGTTCGACCGCCACACGCGCTTCGTCGGCCTCACCGAGGCAGGCAAGCGGCTGTTGCCGCTGGCCATGGACATTCTGGAGCGCGTCGACGGTGCGGTCGATTCCATGGTCGACATCTCGACGCTTAAATCCGGCCGCGTCACCGTCGCATCGGCGACCGTGCTGGCTGCCACCTATCTGCCCAGCCGCATCGCCTCCTTCATGCGCAAGCACCCAGACATCCGCATCGATCTCAGGGACGTGTCGGAGGACGAGATCCGCGAATTGTTGATCAACGGCGAAGCCGACATCGGCGTCGGCACCAGCCGCTTCCTGGAGCAGGAGATCAACGAGAAGGAGCTGTTCGTCGACCACCTCGCCCTGTTCTGCCCGGCGGACGACAAGCTGGCGCATAAGAAGTTCATCTCATGGACGGACTTCAACAACCGGCCGTTCATCGCGCTGACGCCGGAGAACCCGTTGCAGCGGCGCATCGACGAGCTTCTGGAGGTGAACGGCGTCACCACCAAGCGCCAGTTCGCGGTGCGCTTCTCGACCACGCTTCTGGCACTGGTCAACGAGGGGCTCGGCATCGGCATCCTGCCGGCGGGATCGAAGGGCCTGTCGCCGATGGCCAACATCGTCATGCGCCCGATCACCGATCAGATGGTGCCACGCGCCGTGGTGGCGCTGACGCTGCGCGAACGCACGCTGAGCCCGGCCGCGCGCAGCTTCTTCCAGCACCTGACGGCGGACCCGCGCGCCTGAGCACAGCGGGCCGGCCCTGTCGGTCAGGCGAGTTCGTCGTCCTTCAGGGACAGGTAGATCAGAACGGCAAGGATAGTGACGAAGAAGCGGAAGGCATCGGGCACGCCGTTCCATTGCTGCGACATCCACATGCCGAACCATTCGCCGCCGACCGACATGAAGCCGACCTGCCAGACGAGGAAGCCGAGCGTGAGGCCCGCCACCGCAACGCCCTTGGAGCGGTTGAAGGTCGCGGCGTCGGCCCGCAGCCGCCGGGCCAGCCTGACGGCGCCGATCCAGCACAAGATGGCGGTGGCGGTCTCGGCGGCGATGATCAGCATATAGGCCGCATGCTGCAGCGCCGGGTTGGTGATGGCGCGGTACTTGATCGTGGCGTCGGGGAAGATCGTGTCCATCTCGAACACGTGGAAGACGAAATTGAAATTGGTCTGGTAGTCGGTGATGTTGCCGAAAGCGACCAGACTTGCAAAGAAGGCGATGGCGGCGACCGCAGCCACCTTCGAAGCGCGCATGATGAGCATGGTTTGAACGTCCTTCATTTCCGTCCCGGAAACGGTCCGGGATGTTGTGCATGGCCTGGCTGGCTCGAAGCGCTGGGTAGCTGACATCTACGACGATCGCCCCGCGTGCGGTAGCCCCCGGGGGATCGCCATGAAGATCAGGACTTGCCCAGCGTGCCGGCGACCAGCCGTCCCCGGTGCAGGACCACGCGTTCGCTCGCGCCACCGGCCACCAGATGCTCGATGCTCTCGCAGCGGCTGGCGACCAGATCGGCATGGGCGCCGACGCGCAGGCCATGCTCCAGCCCCATGATGGCGGCGGGCGTGTCGGTGATCATGCGGAAGGCGCGGCCGGCGGCGTCCTCGAGCAGATGCGCGGACAGGATCGTCCAGCGTGCCATCTCCAGAAGATCGCCGGAACCGACCGGCACGAACGCATCCTGAATGTTGTCCGAGGCCGTGGCGACCGGCACGCCTGCGGCCAGCAATTCGTTGACGCGGGTGAGCCCGCGCGGCACCAGCCCGTTCCGGTCCCTGCCCTGCAGGAACAGGTTGGCGGCCGGCAGCGTGCACACCGCGACCCCGGCAGCGGCGGCCGCCTCGATTGAACGCCGGGCCTCGTCGTCGGGAAAGGCCGACAGCGACGACACGTGGCTGCCGACGACCCGGCCGCCCATGCCGCGCCTTGCCGTGCAGTCGACCAGATAGTCGAACCAGCGCGCCTGCGGGTTCAGCGTCTCATCGATGTGGAGATCGACGGGAAGATCGTGCTTTTCGGCCACGTCGAGCAGCATGTCGATGTAGCGCTTCGGGTCGGGCGCCAGATTGGGTGTGCCGCCGATGCAGTCGGCGCCCGCAGCGATGGCCCGTTCGAGCAGGGCCCGCGCCGTCTCGGGATCGCCGCGCGCGGCGCTCGACGTGGCGAAGGCCACGACCTGCAGGCGGATGCGGTCGCTGCTGGCGGCGCGCAACTCGCACATCGCCTCGACGCTGCGCAGTTCCATCTCGTAGTCGAGATTGGCATGGGTACGGATGGCCGTGGTGCCCATGGCCACGCACCGGTCCAGCGTCGCCTGGGCGCGGGCCAGCAAATTCTGCCGGGTCAGGCCCTTGGAATAGGCTCTGAACGCCTCGATGGCGCCGATCAGCGTGCCGTCGGGATTGGGCGCCTCGGCGAGCGTGAAGCTTTTGTCGAGATGCTGGTGCATGTCGATGAAGCCGGGCGTGACCAGCCGTCCGTCGAGATCGGCGGACGGGATTTCGGCAGCGCCGATGCTCACATCGATCTCAAGGATGCGCCCTTCGTCGGAGATCAGGATCTCGGCCGGGTCGGTGCCGCGCACGCCGGCCGGTATGCGGGCGTTGCGCAGCAGCAGCGCAGGCGAACCGCTCACAGCCCCCGCCCCTTCCGGTTCCTTATGCATGGGTCCATCATGCCGCGGCACCCCCGATATCGACGTCGGCCGCAGTACTGGCCGCCACATGGGCACCGGCCATGAGCAGCCCGAAATGCTCGGGATCATAGGCACCGGCGTTCACCTTGCCAACGATCCGGCCGCTGTAAAGCACCACCACGCTGGTCGACAGTTCCATCAGCTCGTCCAGATCGCTGGAGATGAGCAGGACGCCCGCCCCGGCCTCGGCCGCCTCGACGAGGCGGCGACGGATATAGGCGGTGGCGGCGAAATCCAGCCCGCGCGACGGCTCATGGGCAATGATCAGCCTGGGCGCGGCCGACAGTTCGCGGCCGATGACCACCTTCTGCTGGTTGCCGCCGGAAAGATATTCGATCTTCGTGGTCACGGAGCGCGCCCGCACGTCGAACTCTCCAAGGCAGCGCTGGGCGAATTCGGCGATGGCCTTGCGGTTCAGCACGCCGCGCCGCGAGAATTGCGGCGCACCCTCGCGGCCGAGGATGAAGTTGGAGGCGATGTCCATCTCGCCTACCACCGCATGGGTGTGGCGATCCTCGGGGATGATGGCGATGCCGCTCCTGCGGCGCTGTTCAACCGAGCTGCTGCCCAGTTCCTTGCCATAGATGCCGATGGTGCCGGAGGTCACCTGCCTGAGGCCGATGATGACGTCGGCCAGTTCCGACTGGCCATTGCCGGCGACACCGGCGACGCCGAGGATCTCGCCTTCGCGCACTTCGAGGTCGATGCCGTCGAGCAGCGGCACTCCGGCGGGGTTGAGCGAGACGTCCCGCATGCCGAGCACGACCTTGCCGAGCGCGGCGGCGCTGGGCCGGTGCGCGGCCTTGACCTCTTGCGACACCATCATGCGCGCGATTTCGGCAACGCTGGATTCGCCCTTGGCGACGGTGGCGATATGGCGGCCGCCGCGCAGCACGGTGATGTGGTCGGCAAGCTCGAGCGCATGTTCGAGCTTGTGGGTGATGATGACCACCGCATAGCCCTGGTCGCGCAATTGCACCAGCATGGCGAGTAGGCGCTCGCTCTGCTGCGGGGTCAGCACCGCCGTCGGCTCGTCGAGGATCAGGATCTTGGCGCCCTGATAGAGCATCTTGAGGATCTCGACCTGCTGGCGCTGGCCGACGGAGAGCTTCTCGACCAGCTTGTCGGGAGACAGGTCGAAGCCGAACCTTTCCGTCAGTTCGCCCAGCGCCTTGCGGCAGTCGTTCCATTTGGGCGCCAGGTCGGTCCACCGGAAGGTGGGCATGATGACGTTGTCGAGGACCGAATGCTCCATCACCAGCGAAAAGTGCTGATGGACCATTCCGACCTGATGCGCGATCGCCTTCCGCGTCGTCCAGTGGGGCGTGACATCCGCCCCCCCGAACAGGATCCGTCCGAAGGTGGGCTGAAGAATGCCGTAGAGCACGTTCATCAGCGTGGACTTGCCGGCACCGTTTTCTCCCACCAGCGCATGGATCTCGCCGAACCTGAGGGTCAGGCTGACGTCGTCCAGTGCCTTGAGCGGGCCGAACTCCTTGGTGATGCCTTCCAGCCGTACCGCTTCGCTTCCGGCGATCGCTGCATTCATCGTTGCGCCCCCTGCTACTTGAACTTGTGCGGGACGACCGGCACGGTGGTCTCGCCCGCCTGATAGCGGCGCACGCTGTCCTCGATCTTGGCGATCTGTTCCGCGCTCAGCAGCTTGTCGTTCAGCGGCATGACCTTGAAGGTCTCCGCGCCGAAGGTGTGGATCTTCGGCTCGACCTTGCCGGCCACCACATCCTTGGCCAGGGCGTCGTACCAGCCGTCTATGCCGAGGATGACGCTGGTCAGCACGATGTCGGGCGCATCCTCAGCCCAGTCGGTGGCATAGCCGATGAACTTGGCCTTGCGGCTCTGCGAGGCGTCGAGGATGCCGCGGGTGCCCACGCCGGCATTGCCGAGCACGACATCGGCGCCGCGCTGGATCTGCAATGCGGTCACCTCGCGGGCGCGGGGAATGTTGGTCCAGTCACCGGAAATGGCATGCAGGAATTCGACGTCCGGGTTGGCAGCCTTTGCCCCCTCGATGATGCCGCTGAACATGTCCTCGACCGCCTTGACCGGCAGGCCGGCGACACCGGCGATCTTGTTGCTTTGGGTCGACTGCGCCGCGATCAGGCCGTTGATGATGCCATAGGCGAAGAAGTCCGGCTCATAGGCGACGACGTTCTGGGACTCGGGCAGCGTGCTGGTCGTGGACAGCATGGCGAAGATGGTGTCGGGATAGTTTGGCGCCACCTGGTCCCAGGCCTTGTACTGGCCGCTGGAGGTGAAGACCACGACCTGGTAGCCGGCCTTGGCGTAGTTCTCGGCGGTGCCGGCGATCAGCGGGAACGGCACGTTCTCGGCGATGGTCACGTCCCAGCCATAGCCGTCGATCAGCTTACGCACGCCCTGGTAGTGGCCGCGGTCCCAGCCGTTGACGGAAGCCGGGTTGCTGACGCCGAAGATGACCGCTGCCTTGATCTTGTCCTGCGCTGCCGCCGGCGTGGCGGCCAGCGCGCCGGCAAGCACCAGTCCGGCAGCTATGTGCCAGAGGCGTTTGCCCATGTTTTTCAGGAATGTACCCATCTTCTCTCTCCCTTTTTGTATGGATATCGGGCCGTTTCGTTCAGCGCCCTTCATAGGGTTTGCCGACCTCGCGCGGCGCCCGGCCGCTTTCCGCGAATGCAAGCACGCAGACGGTCAGCACATAGGGGATCATCAGATAAAGATGCGGGTTGCCGCCGAGCACCTGGGTGCGCAGGGCCAGCGCCTCGCCGATGCCGAACAGCAGGCAGCCGAACAGCGTCCAGCGCGGATACCAGCGCCCGAAATACACCGCCGCCAGCGCGATGAAGCCGCGGCCTGCGGTGATGTCGTCGGAGAAGGAGCGCACCCAGCCCACGGTCAGCGCGGCACCCCCCAGCCCCGACAGGCCGCCGGCGATCGCCAGCGCCACGGTGCGGACCCACGGCACGTTGAGACCCGCCGAATTGGCAGCCTTGACGCTCTGCCCCACCGAGCGCAGCAAGAGGCCCGGCGCGCTGTGGAACAGCACATACCAGACGACCGCGTAGAGGATGATCGCAAGCCAGGCCAGCGGCGGGACGGAGAACAGGAAGGTGGCCACTGCATTGTCCGTCGCCCAGGCGGGCACGGTCCAGTCGATGGTCGGGCTCATCTGCTGGAGATCGTCGGCGGTGACGCGGAAGATGAAGCTGGTGACGCCGATCGCGGCGATGTTCATCGCCAGCCCCATGACCACCTGATCGGTGGGTATCCAGACGATGAGGGCGGCCGAGACGAGACCCGCGACCACGCCGGCGGCAAGCCCGCACATCATGCCCATCCATGGGTCGCCGGTGTAGACCGCGCCCAGTATGCCGAACAGCGCACCGCACAGCATCACGCCCTCGACCCCCAGGAACAGCACGCCGGCGCGTTCCGCGATCAGCACGCCGAGGGCGACGATCATAAGCGGGGTGGCGATGCGCAGGGCGGACAGAAGGAATTCGGGATCGAATATCAACGGCTTGCTCCCGGCAAGGACATCATCTTGAAGAAGTGGGTCGAGCGCACGGCCAGCAGCAGCAGCACCGGAACCGATTGCAGCAGGAAGACGAGCGCGGCCGGCACGCCGGTCATAGCCTGCATGTTGCGGCCGCCGATCTCGAGGCCGGCCAGCAGCAGCGCCGCGAAGATCACGCCGACCGGGTTGCGGCCCATGAGCGCCGCCAATATGCCGAGGAAGCCCCACGGCTTGGCCCAGTGCTCGGCTACCTGGAAGACCACGCCAAGCGCCTGGATGCCCCCGGCAATGCCGCCGATGGCGCCGGCCACCAGCACCGCCTTGGCCAGCGTGGCGCCGGTGCGCATGCCGAGCGCCCCGGCCGCGCTCGGATTGCCGCCCAGAGCGTCGAGGCGGAAGCCGAAAACGGTGTGCTTCAGGATCCAGCCGGCCGCGACGATGATCGCCACGGCAAGGAACACGCCGACATGCACGACCATGACGGGCAGGCGATAGTCGGCCGGGATCAGGTTGGATTCGGCGAAGAAGGAGTCCGGCTGCTGCATCGGGCCGGTGACCATGGCAAGCACGAACTCGATCGCGACGAAATTCAGCATCACCGTCGTCGTCACCTCATTGGCCCCGCGCTTGACCTTGAGCACCAGCGACGGTGCGATCAGCAGCATGCCGGCCAGCGCCGACACAACCAGCGCCAGCGGGATCATCAGGGGTGCCGGCAAGGTGAAGGTGGTGGTGACGAAGACCGCGGCGAGCGCGCCCAGTTGCAGGTGGCCCTGCGCGCCGATGTTGAAGAAGCCGGCCTTGAAGGGAATGAGGAAGGCCAGCCCGCACAGCGCCGTCGGCGTCGCCTCGATCACCGTCTCGACGATCGCCTGCCGGCTGCCGACCACACCCTCCACCATGGCGGAAAGCGCCGCCAGCGCGTCGCCGCCGATCAGTTCGACAAGGCCGGCCACGAGCAGCATGGCCGCCAGCAGCGACAGGACGAAGATGCCTATGTCGCTGAATAGCTGAAAGCCATCGAAACGCATGGAGATTTGCGGCGTCTTCAACTGAACCCTCCAGGCTGGTGCACCATCGCCGGCGACGAACCGCGTCGAGGCCCACCCGAAAGGCTGGCCACGGCGATTGCATCTTCTGCTACGCTGCTTTCATTATCGTGGACACCGATTTTGCAAGTCGTGCCCGAACCCCTTTGTTGGCTGCATCACAAAACCAATCGACTGATAAAACAATCCAAAAAATTGACACTATAGTTTTGATCGACTCATCAATTGCCGGTTTCTCCATGCCATGAGCCGCAGCCGCCGTGGCAACAGGGGGCCTCCCTGGGGGTGGCTGGAGCGAGGTATGAAAGGTTCTAGAGCCAGCCGCCGGTGAAGCCGGCCTGGCGCAGGCCGGCGACGATGGCCGGCGCCTCGCGCATCAGCCGCCACGGGAAACCGCTGCGGTGGTTCTCGATCATCAGCACCACCGGCCCCTGATTCACGCTGACAAGGGCGGGCGAAACCCAACCGGGGTCGGCATCGTCCATGCCGGCCCATGTCGGGTTGAAGCTGGCGGTGAAACGGCAGCGCTCACCCTCGCCGGTCCCGGAACGATGATAGTGGCGCACCAGCGGCTCCACGATCTGCGGCGCGAAGGGCAGCGAGGCGACAGCCGCCCAGGGCGACAGCGTGCCGTCGTCCGGCCCATAGGGCACGCCGCGCGCGGCATAGCCGTAGAAGCGCTGCCTGACGCCGGCGACGGTCCGGCGCGACGGTCCCGGCCCGTCGCCGGCGGAAAAGCCCCAGCCCTCTGCATGATAGCCCCTAAAACCTTTCGGGTTGCGGATCGCATAGTCACGCTGGAGGTAGACGGCGGCGCGGCTGTTCTCGAAATAGTCGAAGCGGCGCGCGCGCATGAATTCGTCGGCTATGCCGCGAAAATCGATCCACAGATGCGAAAGCTGGTGCACGAAAAGCGGCCCGGCATAGAGAAGCTCCTGCCCGTAGACGCGCCGCCAGCGCAGTGTCGACAGCCATGCGCGATAGCTTTCCGGCGGCAGCGGAAAGCTGGGCGAGCCGAGGCCAAGAATGTAGAGGATCAGCGCTTCGTTATAGCCCTCCCAGCGATAGCGCAGGAAGCCGCGTTCCGGCCGCCAGCCATGGCTGACGGTGGCGCCGCCATCCAGCGCCCAGCGCCAGTCGACGCGGCGGTAGAGTGCATCGGCAAGGTTGCGGATTTCGGCTTCGGCCTCGTCGTCGCGGTCGAAATAGCGCGCGGCCGCCAGCACGCCGGCCATCAAAAGGGCGGTGTCGATGGTTGACAGCTCGCTCTTCCAGGCGCGCCGGCCGGTTTCCATGTCGAGGAAATGGTAGAAGAACCCCTTGTAGCCGCTCGCGTCCGGTTCCGGCCCCTGCGGCGCCCGCCACAGGAAGCGCAGGGCCGTCAGCGTTCGCGCGCCCGCCGCCGCACGGGCCATCCAGTTGCGCTCAACGCCCACCGGCCAGATGCTCAGCGCCAGCCCCACGGCCGCGATGCTGGCCGGCGAACCGGGCCGCGAACTGTCGGCGACAAGGCCGTTCCCTACATTGGTCGCGCCCAGGAAATAGGCGAACGACCGGAACTGGATGTCGTCGAGGAGGGTGTCGAAGGCAATGTCACGGGCAATGGCGTCCATGGCCATGCATATAGCGGCTTTGGCGGACTATGCGCAGCCGGAATGGGATAGACGGCCACGATCAGCAGCCCGGTCAGCGATGGGCCCGCACTTCCTCGATGCCGCGCTTGAACGGAGCGGCCTTGCGCGGTTCCGGCGCAGCCGAGGAGATCAGGCGCGAAACCTCAAGGAGCTGCGGCGCCAATTCCTCCTCCATCCGCTGGAGGCTCCAGCGGCTGCTCGGCGCTGACATGTTGATGACGGCGACCGGTTCGCTATTGTGGCCGCGGATGACGATGCCTATGCCCAGATCGCCCTGGTAGTATTCGCCATTGGCCGTGGCATATCCCTGCTGGCGGGCCTTCTCCACCAGATCAAGCAGTTCCTGCCGGTCGGTGACCGTGGTCGGGGTGAATTTCTCCAGCGACGAGCGGTCGATGATGTCGGCGGCCTCGTCCTGCGACAGCGCCGCCAGATAGGCGCGGCCGGCGGATGTGCAGAACATCGGCAGGCGGCGGCCGATGGGCATGTAGACCGGCATGTAATGGAAGCCGGGGAAGCGGCCGACATAGACCATGTCCGTGCCGTCCGGCTCGGAAATGTTGATGTTCTCGCCGCATTTGCGGTTGAGTTCCAGCAGATAGGGACTGGCGCGTTCGAGAACCGGATCGATCAGAAGATAGCGATAGCCGAGTTCGATGACCTTGGGCGTCAGCGCATAGCGCTTCGTTTCCGGATTCTTGCGAAGATAACCCAGTGTCTCCAGGGTAAAGGCGAACCGTTGCACGGCACTTTTGCTCATGCCGGTCTCCGCCGCCAGTTCCGGAAGGTTCATTTCCCTCCGGCCGGGTCCGAAGGCAAGGATGACCGCCAGTCCCTTGGCAAACGACTGGATATAGAGCCGGTTCGCCGGCTCCTCTTCTTGCAACATCACCTTGCTATCCATGTCATCCTCGAAAATGCCGCAGGTCAGGCTGGAGGATCGGTCCCGTCGCGCTGAAAGGACAGGACAATTCCCTCCTAAGCACCCGTTTCCCCGGCCCCTTCCGATTCATCTAACGAGCTTGACATCGCGCTGTCAACGATCTAACCATTCTATTATGCGATTTAGATAAATCGCTATGCGATACAGATAAGCTGAAAAAGCACAGTATGAGGGAGGATACAATGTACTGTTCGCGGAGAAGTTTTCTGGGGCAGGCCGCCAGCCTCGCCGCTGTTCTCGCCCTGCCCAAAGCGGCCGGCGCCCAGGGTGCCGACAAGGTGCTGACGATCGGCAGCCAAAGCATGCGCACGCTGAACCCGGCGATCCAGCCCGGCAACGCCACCGGCGTGCCCGGAACGCAGATATTCGCCGGGCTGGTGCAGCTCGACGCCGCCTTCGCGCCGGTGCCTTATCTGGCGAAGAGCTGGGAAGTGTCGACGGACGGCATGGAATACCGGTTCGAACTGGTCGACAACGCCGTCTTCCATGACGGGCGGCCGATCAAGGCCAGCGACGTGGTGTTCTCGATCGAGACGGTGAAGGCTTCGCATCCGCTGATGTCGGTCACCTACGGCGCGATCCTGGAAGGCGCAAAGGCGCTGGACGACCGCACCGTCTCGATCCGCGTCAAGAAGCCGTTCGTCGGCCTGTTCGGCCTGTTGACGCCGGCGCTCACCCCCATCCTTCCCGAACATGTCTATGGCGGCGCCGGCGGGCCGATCCAGACCAACCCTGCCAACAATGCGCCGGTGGGGTCGGGACCCTACAAATTCGTGGAATGGCGCCAGGGCGAGCATGTGATCCTCGACCGCCATGCCGATTATTTCCGTCCCGAGGCGCCCTATTTCGACCGGCTGGTCTTCAAGCTGATCGAGGATTCCCTGACCAAGGCACTGTCCATGGAGAAGGGCGACATCGACTATCTGCCCTTCTCGTTCCTGCGCGTGAACGACCTGAAGCGGCTGTCGGAGAACGAATCCCTGGTCGTGACCAACAAGGGCTACGAGGCGCTGGGGCCGGTCAACTATCTCGAACTGAACCTGCGCGAGGCTCCCTTCAACGACATCCGCGTGCGCCAGGCAATCGCCCACGCCATCGACAAGGAATTCATCTCCAACACGCTGCACAATGGCCTGTCGCGGCCGCTCGACGGCCCGCTCCACAGCGGCAATGCCTACTTCGCCGGCGATGCGCTCGCCCGCTATCCCTTCGATCTCGACAAGGCCAACCAGCTTCTGGACGAGGCCGGGCTCGCCCGTACAAGCGGCGACATCCGCATCCAGCTCACCCTCGACGTGCCCACCTTCGAGCCCGACAGCATGCAACTGGTGGCCGACTACCTGAAGTCGCAGCTTCGGCGGGTCGGCATCGACGTGCAGATCCGCAAGAGCACCGACCTCGCCGACTGGTCGAGCAAGGTCAGCCAGTGGGACTACCAGATGACCATGAACTCCACCTGGAACTGGTCGGACCCGGTGGTCGGGGTCAACCGCTCCTTCCTGTCGTCCAACATCAAGAAGCAGATCTGGACCAACACCGAAGGCTATGCCAACCCGAAGGTGGATGAGCTGCTGGCCGAGGCGGCCATCGAAAACGATCCGGCCCGGCGCAAGGAAATGTATGCGCAGTTCCAGAAGATCGTCAGCGAGGACCTGGCCTTCATCTGGACGAACGAGGGCATCTACACCACCGTGTACAACAAGAAGCTCGCCAACGTGCCGGCGAGCGTGTTCGGCGCCCTCGCTCCCTTCGACGAGATCCGTCTCGCCTGAGGGACAGCCACGACGCAGCACGATCCTGCCGCCTCGCCCGATGGGCGGCGGGGCCTATGAACCATCGATCCCAAGACCCGGAGCGAGCTGACAATGATTTCTCTTTCCGCAGATGTCGGCGGCACATTCACGGACGTCGTGCTTGCCGACAGCGCCAGCGGCAGGACCTATGCCGACAAGGTCCTCACCACGCCGGGCACCAGCGACGCCATCGTCAGCGGTATATTGCGGCTCAGCGCGCGCGCCGGCGTGAAGCCTTCTGACATCGACATCTTCGTGCACGGTTTTACCATCGCCACCAATGCCTGGCTGACGCGCAGCGGCGCGCGTGTGGTGCTGGCCGTTACCCGCGGCTTTCGCGACGTGCTGGAGATTGCCACCCAGCGCCGCAGCCTGCCCTATTCGCTGACGCAGACGCGAACCACGCCGCTGGCGCCACGCTCGCGCGTGGTCGAGGTGGACGAGCGCATGGATGCTTTCGGCGCGGCGGTGGTGCCTTTGTCCGAACAAGAGGCCGCCCGCGCCGCCGATGCGATACTGGCGCTGAAGCCGGAAGCGGTGGCGATTAGCCTCCTGTTCAGCCATCTCGACCCCGCCCATGAGGACATGCTGGCAGAGGCCCTGCACAAGTGCGCACCCGACCTGCCGGTCTACCGCAGCTCGGTCATCAACCCGCAGATCGAGGAGTATCCGCGCACCAACACCACGGTCACCGCGGCCTATGTCGGCCCGGCCGTGGACGAGTACATCCGCAAGCTGGAGACCGCCCTGCCCGCCATCGGCATGGACGCGCCGGTCCTGCTGATGCGCAGCGACGGGGGCGTCTCGACCATCAAGGCGGCGCGCGACAACCCGGCCACCATGCTGCTGTCGGGGCCGGCGGGTGGCGTCGTGGCCGGCTGCGCCATCAGCCGCGAGCACGGTATCCCCAACATCATCACCTTCGACATGGGCGGCACCTCGGCCGATTTCTCGCTGATTGCCGACGGTGCGGCCGTGACCGCCAATGAACGCCTGATCAACGGCGAGGTGCTGCGGCTGACGACGCTCGACATTCCCACCATCTCGGCCGGCGGCGGCTCCATAGGCTCGGTGGACCTGGGCGGCGCCATCCGTGTCGGCCCGGCTTCGGCGGGGTCGGTGCCGGGTCCCGCCTGCTACGGGCGCGGCGGCACCTTGCCGACCCTGACTGACGCGGCACTGGTGCTCGGCCTGCTCGATGCCGACGAATATCTCGGCGGCGAGATGCGGCTGGATCCCGACAAGGCACGGGAGGCCATCAGATCGGCGATCGCCGACCGGCTGTCGATCACGGTGGAGGATGCCGCCTATGCGATGGTCACCATCGCCAATGCGCAGATGGCGCAGGCCATCCGCAGTCTCTCGGTCGAACGCGGCCACGACCTGCGCGAGTTCTCGCTGCTTGCTTTCGGCGGCGCCGGATCGGTCTTCGCACCCTTCCTGGCGGCCGACCTTGAGATGCGCGACATCGTCATCCCCGCCCGGCCCGGCGTGTTCTCGGCCTCCGGCCTTCTCTTGAGCGACATCCGCTACACGTTCCAGATTCCGTTCCTGGCGCAAATCGACACCGTCGAGGAGCGCGGCCTGAACGACGCCGCCGACGGCATGCGCGAACTGGCCCGGCAGGCTTTCGACCGTGACGGCGTTGCCCTGAAGGACCGGCAGGTCCGGTACTATGCCGACATGCGCTATGTCGGCCAGGTGCATGAGTTGACCCTGCCGCTCGAGGACGATGACGGGACCATCCGCTGGAACGTCGAGCAACTGGCGGCGCAATTCAGCCAGGCACATGAGAGGGCCTATGGTTTCGCCGACGTCTCCATTCCATGCGAGGTCGTGAACCTCAGGCTGGAAGGCATCGGCAAGGTGCAGAAACCGAAGACTGAGAACGCGCTGGCCGAGGCAAGCGCCGCCCCGGCGCAAAACGGCAAGCGCAGCGTCTATCTGGGTCCCAAGCTCGGCTATCGCGAAGCCACGGTGCACCGCCGTGACAGCCTGCGCGAGGGCACCCGGCTGCCCGGCCCGGCCATCATCAACCAGCCCGACACCACAATTTTCGTGTTGCTCGGACAGGAAGCCGAAGTGGGCCTGAACGGCGTGCTGCGGATCAAAGCGGTCAGTGGGGAGAATTGAGATGTCCGCAATTGCCGATATCATCGACCGCGACGTCTTCCGGTATCAGTTGGCGGCCATCGCCGAGGAAATGTCGGCAGCGCTGCGGCGCTCGGCCTTCTCCCCGATCATCTGGGACATGCTGGACTATTCCTGTGCGCTGATCGCGCCGCATGGCGAAATGCTGGCGCAAGCCGACACCATCCCGGCCCAGCTCGGCATCCTGACCTATGCGCTGCAGGGCATCGTCAAGGAAATTCCGCTGGAGACCTGGCGGCCCGGCGACGTGCTGGTCTGCAACGACCCCTATAAGGGCTGCACCCACACGCCCGACATCGTGCTGCTGAGCCCGGTGTTCCATGGCGACGAGATCATCGCCATCGCCGCGACGGTGGCCCACCATGTCGATATCGGCGGCAAGCTGCCCAGCACCACCGCGCCCGACAATCTCGAGGTCTTCGCCGAGGGGCTGATCTTCCCGCCCATGCATCTGGTGCGCGAGGGTGTCCAGAACGAGACGGCCTTCAGGTTCATCGCCGCGAACGTGCGCAATCCGCGCGCCTGCACCGGCGACATCCGCGCCCAGATCGCCGGCTGCCGCACCGGCGAGCGCCGCGTCGCCAAGCTGCTGGAGCGCTATGGCGTCGAGCGCTTCAAGGCCCTGGTGGGCGAGTGCCTCAACTATGGCGAGCGCTTCATGCGCAACGCGATCGCCGCGATACCCGACGTCACCCGATCCGCCGAAATCTGGATCGAGGACGATGTGTCCAGCAAGGAGCCGATCCGGCTGTCGGTCACCGTCTCCATCCATGGCGACGAGATCGAGGTCGATTTCTCCGGTACGGACATGCAGCGCCGCAACGCCTTGAACTGCCCGGTCGCCTCGACCTATTCGATGACCCTCTACGCCATTCGCTGTGTCATCGGCATGGAAACGTTGAGCAATGGCGGCTGCAACCGGCCGATCGCGATCAAGGTGCCGGCAGGCAGCTTCCTCAACCCGCACCGGCCGGCGGCGGTCGGAAACCGGCACTACGCCCAGCAGGCGGTTGCCGACGTCGTGCTCAAGGCGCTGGCCGATCTGGTGCCCGAACGCTCGTCGGCAGGCTGCCACATCTCCTTCCCCTCCTTCCGGGCCGGGGGGTTCGACACCCGTCCGCAGACCGCCGAGCGCTACGGGGAAGCCCGCTACTTCATCGTCCATGACATCATCGGCGGCGGCATGGGCGGCCACGCCCGGGGCGACGGCTTGCAAGCCGTCGACACCCATGGCGGCAATTGCGGTGTGTTGTCGGCCGAGGTTTTCGAGACCACCAGCCCGGTGCGCATCCGGCGCTCGGAGCTGATCGAGGGATCGGGCGGCGCCGGCACCCATCGCGGCGGCCTCGCCATGCGCCGCGACTACGAACTGCTTGCCGACAATCTTATGGTCAGCGTGTTCTTCCAGCAGGGCGACGGCAGGACGGCGCCCTGGGGCTCGGAAGGCGGCGAGCATGGCCGTCCCGCCGGCGCCATCCTCAACCCCGACAAGGACGGCGGCCGCAAACTGTCGTCCAAGGAGATCGGCCTGCCGCTGAGCGCGGGAGACGTGGTGCGTCTCGAAAGCGCGGGCGGCGGCGGCTGGGGCATCGCAGCCAACCGCGACGCGGGGCTGGCCGCGCTCGACGCGGCCGAACGTTACGCCTAGCGAGGATACGACGTTGAGCTTCAACCCGCCGGTCTTCGAGGACCCCGCCAGAGACAGTTTCGAAACCTCCCTCTGGCACGAAACGGCCATCGCCGTGCCCCGCTATCCGAAGCTGTCGGGTCGGCAGAAAGCCGAAGTCGTCGTCATCGGCAGCGGCTATACGGGTCTTTCCGCCGCCATCGACCTTGCCGCGCAGGGCAAGGACGTGGTCGTGCTCGACGCGCGCGAGCCGGGCTTCGGCGCCTCCGGTCGCAATGGCGGGCAGGTCATTCCCGCCTTCAAATACGATCCCGACGGCATCGCCAAGGTCTATGGCGAGGAGCTGGGCGAGGCCGTCCTGGACATGGTTTCGAAGACGGCCGACGTGGTCTTCGACCTGGTGCGCCGCTTCGACATTGCCTGCGATCCGCGGCAGACGGGCTGGATACAGGCCGCCTATGGTTCGAGCGGCATCGACAAGGTAAAGTCGCGCCACCGGCAGTGGCAGCAACGCGGCGCGCCGGTCGAGCTTCTGGAGCGGGATGAACTCGCGCGCCAGACCGGCACCGGCCTCTACCCGCTGGGCGTCCTGTTCCGCAACGGCGGTACGGTGCAGCCGCTCAGCTATGCGCGCGGCATGGCGATCGCCGCCGCGTCGATCGGTGCCCGGATTCTTGCGTATTCGTTGGTTCGGGCCATCGAGCCGGATGCATCGGGCTGGCGGGTGAGCACCGCCGACGGCTCGGTCACCGCCGCGCGGGTCATCATCGCCACCAATGGCTACAACACGCCCATCTGGCCGGGGCTGCGCGAATCCGTGGTGCCGCTCTATTCCATGCAGATCGCATCCCCGCCGCTGCCGCCGGAGCTGAGCCGGCAGGTGCTGCCCGTCGTCGAGGCGATGGCCGATACCCGCCGCCTGGTGTGGTATTTCCGCAAGGACCGCGACCACCGCTTCGTCATCGGCTCGCGCGGGCCGTTCAAGGCGCGGCCCAGCGAAAGCGATGCCCGCACCCTGGTCGAGGCGGCGTGCAAGCTGTTCCCGGCGCTGCGCGACACTGCTTTCCCCTATCGCTGGGCCGGACGCGTGGCCATGACGACCGACCAGATCCCGCATCTGCACCAGCTCGCCCCCGGCGTGTTCGCCGCGCTTGGCTGCAACGGCCGTGGCGTCGGCATGGGAACGATGATGGGCAAGATCCTCGCCGCCGCCTCCATGGGCGCGGAACGGCAAGTGCTGCCCTATCCGGTTTCGGAGCTTCACCCCATCCCCTTCCACGCCTTCCACCGGGTTGGCGTGCACGCCATGATCACCTGTTATCGCATGCTGGACCAGTTCTCCTGAACGGCACCGCCAGCGCATTCGAGGAAGCCATGAAAAGCGCCACCGCCGAAACAAACGCCCCCGACCTGACCGCCGCCGGACTCGGCCTCGAGGATGCCGCGCTGCTGCGCGACCGCTGCTTCGTCGGCGGTCACTGGATGGAGGCCGACGACGGCCGCCGCTTCGAGATCCGCAACCCGGCCGACGGATCGCTCGTCGCCACGGTGCCGGATCTCGGTCGCGCCGAGGTTCGCCGGGCGATCGAGGCGGCCAACGCGGCCTGGCCGCAATGGCGGGCCAGCACCGGCAAGCAGCGTGCCGCGATCCTGAGGAAATGGGCCGATCTGATGGCGGCGCATCGCGAGGATCTCGCGCGCCTGCTCACCGCCGAGCAGGGCAAGCCGCTGAAGGAGGCACGCGGCGAGATCGACTATGCGATGTCATTTCTTGAATGGTTTTCCGAGGAAGCCAAGCGCATCTACGGCGACACCATTCCCGCCCCGCATGGCGACCAGCGCATCGTCGTCATCAAGCAGCCGATCGGCGTCAGCGCCGCCATCACGCCGTGGAACTTCCCATCTGCCATGATCACCCGCAAAGCCGGCGCCGCGCTGGCCGCAGGCAGCCCCATGGTGGTCAAGCCGGCCGAGCAGACACCGCTTTCGGCGCTGGCCCTCGCCGTGTTGGCGGAGCGCGCCGGCCTGCCTGCCGGCCTGTTCAGCGTCGTCACCTCGTCCAGCCCGCAGGAGGTCGGCGCCGAACTCACCGGCAATTCGATCGTGCGCAAGGTCTCGTTCACCGGCTCCACCGCGGTCGGCAAGATCCTGATGCGGCAATGCGCCGACACAGTGAAGCGCGTCTCGCTGGAGCTGGGCGGCAACGCCCCCTTCATCGTGTTCGACGACGCCGATCTCGATGCCGCCGTCGAGGGGCTGATCGCCTCGAAATTCCGCAATGCCGGCCAGACCTGCGTGTGTGCCAACCGTATCTATGTACAAAGCGGCATCTACGCTGATTTTGCCGCGCGGCTAGCCGTACGGGTCAAGGCGATGCGGGTCGGCGCTGGCACCGATCCCGAGGTCGACCAGGGGCCGCTGATCGACGAGGCGGCGATGCGCAAGGTGGAGACGCATCTCGGCGACGCCCGCGCCAAGGGCGCTGCGGTGGCCGCCGGCGGCAGCCGGCATGCGCTGGGCGGCACCTTCTTCGAACCTACGGTGCTGACCGGTGTGAGCGACGACATGCTGATCGCTTCGGAGGAGACGTTCGGCCCGGTGGCGCCGCTGTTCTCGTTCGAGGACGAGGCCGAGGTGATCGCACGGGCCAACGCCACCCCCTTCGGCCTGTGCTCCTATTTCTACGGACGCGACATCGGCCGCGTCTGGCGGGTCGCCGAGGCGCTGGAATCGGGGATCGTCGGCGTCAACACCGGCATCATCTCGACCGACGTCGCACCCTTCGGCGGCATAAAGGAATCCGGCCTCGGCCGCGAAGGCTCGAAATACGGCGTCGAGGACTATCTGGAGGTCAAGTATATCTGCCTCGCCGGCCTGGGAGGCTGAGCTTCCGGAACGGAGACGCGGTGGCAGGGAGGAACTGCTCATGTCGAGAACATTGATCGCGGCAGGCGGCAGGATCGCAGGCGCCGGCCTGCTGATCCTGGCCGTGGTGACGCTCAATTTCGCCCTCATCCAGCTTGCGCCCGGCGACCCGGTGGAAGCCATCGCCGGCGCGGCCGGCGGCATGAGCGAGGAACTGCGGGCCCAGATCCGTGCCACCTACGGGCTCGATCGGAGCTTCCTCGAGCAATTGCTGGCCTATCTGAAGCAGATATTCTCCGGCAATCTTGGCTATTCCTACTACTTCAACCAGCCGGTGTCGAAGCTGATCCTGCAACGCCTGCCGGCGACCATGCTGCTGGTGCTGAGCGCGCTGGTCATCTCGGTCGGTCTCGGCGTGCTGTTCGGCGTGCTGGCGGCGCGCAAGCCGAACGGGTTGCTCAGCCAGTCGGTCACGTTCCTGTCCCTGGTGGGCTATGCCGCCCCGGTGTTCTGGACCGGCATCGTGCTGACCATCCTGTTTGCGTCCACCTTTCCGATCTTCCCGATCTCGGGCATGCGCAATGCCAGCGCGGGCGGCGGGCTGGTGGCCTCGACGCTCGACGTGCTGTGGCATCTGGTGTTGCCGGCCTCCACGCTCGGCATCGTCTATCTGGCCCAGTACAGCCGCCTGACACGTGCCAGCATGCTGGAGGTGCTGGGCGCCGACTATATCCGCACCGCCCGGGCCAAGGGCGTCGGCGAGATCACGCTGCTGGTCAAGCACGGCCTGCGCAATGCCATGCTGCCGGTCATCACCATGATCGGCATGCAGTTCGGCAACATGATCGCCGGCGCCGTGCTGGTGGAGACGGTGTTCAACTGGCCCGGCCTCGGTCGGCTCGCCTTCGATTCCATCCTGCGCCGCGACTACCCGACCATCCTGGCGATCCTCGCCTGCTCGGCCGCCATGACGATCGTCGCCAATACCCTCACCGACCTCGTCTACCAGCGCGTCGACCCACGCATGAAGGATTCCCAATGACCGATGCGCTCCGACAGCCAGCCACAACCACCGATCCCGTGGACACGACCCGGCCGCGACCGGCCAAGGCCGTGCACCCGGCGCGCGAGACGCTGATCCTTTTCGCCTCGAACCCCGCCGCACTGGCCGGGACGGTGATCCTGGCGTTCATCCTCGCCGTTTCGCTGATCGGCCCGGCGGTGATGGATGCCGATCCCTTCGCCATGGCAGGGGCGCCGATGACGCCGCCCGAACTGTTCGGCGACTACCCGCTGGGCACCGATTATCTGGGCCGCGACGTGCTGACCGGCATCGTCTATGGCGGGCGCCCTACCTTGGCCGTGGGCGCCATCGCCGCCGGTCTCAGCCTCGTCATCGGCATCGGCATCGGGGCGCTCGCCGGCTATTTCGGCGGTCTCGTCGACCAGATGCTCATGAAGCTTACCGAGTTCTTCCAGGTACTGCCGGCACTGCTCTTCGCCATGGTGCTGGTCACGCTGTTCTCCTCGTCGCTGTGGACCGTCGCCTTCGCCATCGGCCTGGCAAGCTGGCCCTCGGTCGCGCGCCTCACCCGCGCCGAATTCAAGCGCATCAGGAAGCTGGACTACGTAACCGCCGACCGGGCCATCGGCGCCACCGACAGCCGGCTGATCTGGCTGGTGGTGCTGCCCAACGCCATGCCGCCGCTGATCGTCTCGGCGGCGTTGAGCATCGGCATTGCCATCCTGCTCTCGGCGGGCCTCAACTTCCTCGGTCTCGGCGATGCCAACACCATGACCTGGGGCCTGATGATCGGCACCAGCCGCGACTACATCCTCGACGCCTGGTGGGCGGTGACCATTCCCGGCGCGGCAATCTTCCTGACCGTACTGGCCATCAGCCTGATCGGCGACGGCCTCAACGATGCGCTCAACCCAAAACTCAGGGAAAGGTGAAGCGCCATGGAGACCCTTTCGAAGCGGATGCCCGCCGGCCAGCAAGCCGATCCGACACTCGACGTGCGCAACCTGAATGTCGCGCTGAAGGGACGCTACGGCACCATAAGAGTGCTCAACGACGTCAGTTTCTCGGTCGGCAAGGGCCAGACGCTGGGCGTGGTCGGCGAATCCGGATGCGGCAAGAGCATGACCCTTTTGGCCGTCATGCGCCTCTTGCCGGGGCAGGCCTCGATCTCGTCAGGCGCGATCCGGTTCGGCGGCGACAACCTGGCCGAGGTTTCCGAGCGACGCATGCGGCAGCTTCGCGGCGACCGTATCTCCATGATCTTCCAGGAGCCCATGACAGCGCTCAATCCCGTCCTTACGGTGGGCGAGCAAATCAGCGAGGCGTTGCGCCTGCATCTCGACATTTCCCGCAAGGCCGCGTGGGATCGTGCCGTGGAACTGTTGCAGGCCGTCCGCATTCCCGCGCCCGAGCGCCGTGTCGGCGAATATCCGCACCAGTTCTCGGGCGGCATGCGCCAGCGCGTCGTCATCGCCATGGCCGTCGCCTGCGAGCCGGACCTCATTCTTGCCGACGAGCCCACCACGGCGCTGGACGTCACTGTGCAGGCCCAGATCTTCGATCAGCTCCGGGAGTTGCAGCAGCGGCTGGAAGCCTCGATGGTGCTGGTCACCCACGACATGGGCGTCATCAGCGAGATGACCCAGCGCGTGGTGGTCATGTATGGCGGGATGTCGATCGAAGCGGGCGATACGGCCGAGATCATGCGCCGGCCTGCCCACCCCTACACGCAGGGCCTCATCGCCTGCCTTCCGGAGCTGGGCCGCACCTCCCGGCAGTCGGGGGTGACCTTGCCGGAAATCGCCGGCGTGGTGCCGCCGCTGCACGAGCTAGGCGCAGGCTGCCCCTTCGCCGCGCGTTGTGCTGCCGCCATGCCGCATTGCTTTACCCGCACACCGCCGACGGTCAGCCTCGGCGAGGCCCACGAAGTCGCCTGCTGGCTCTATTCGACGGAGGAGGCGGCCGCATGAGCACGTTGCTGCAGGTCCGGGACCTCAATGTCCATTTCACGCGCAGGCGGCTCAATCCCTTCGCCCCGCCCTCGAAGGTGCATGCCGTGGATGGGGTTTCCTTCGACATAAGGCGCGGCCGCACGCTGGGCCTCGTCGGCGAAAGCGGATCGGGCAAGTCGACCACCGCGCTCGCGGTGATGCGGCTGGTGCAAGCCACCTCCGGCTCGATCCGGCTCGACGGGCGTGACCTCACCTCGCTCGGCGGCGCCGCACTGCGCAGGAGCCGGGCAGACTATCAGATCATCTTCCAGGACCCCTATTCCTCGCTCAACCCGCGTATGCGCATGGGCGACATCGTGCGCGCGCCGCTCGACCGGATCGGACGCGGCACGGCCACCGAGCGTGAGGAAAAAGTGTCCGAACTCCTCAAAGGAGTTGGTTTAAGGACCGACCAGAGGCAATTGTTTCCCCATCAGTTTTCGGGTGGACAGCGCCAGCGCATCAACATCGCCAGAGCGCTTGCCAGCGGGCCCAAGCTGGTCGTATGCGACGAGCCGGTCTCGGCCCTCGACGTTGCCGTGCGCGCGCAGACGCTCAATCTCCTGCGGCGCCTGCAGGACCAGATGGAGCTGACATACCTGTTCATCTCGCACGACATGGCCGTCGTCGAATATATGTGCGACGACATTGCCGTCATGTACATGGGCAAGATCGTCGAACAGGCCCCGGCCGAGGCCTTCTTCGCGCAGCCTCTTCACCCTTATAGCTGGGCGCTGATGTCTGCGGTGCCGCGCGTTTCCCACGAGCCGGCGCCGGAAAAGCGCACAGTGGTGTTGCAGGGCGATCCGCCCGATCCCGCCAATCCGCCGGCGGGCTGCCGCTTTTCCGCGCGGTGCCCGTTTGCCGAGGCTCGATGCCGGCAAGAGGAACCACCCCTGCGCAGCATCGGGCCGCAGGGCAGGCTGGTCGCCTGCCATCTGGTCAGTGAAACTGGCGTGCCGCCGCAGGCCGCCTCCCGGCCGCTTGCGGCAATCGCTGGCTGAAACCGGCGTCGCCCGATCCGTTCACCCGTGCGGGCGGGGTTTGGCGACCTCGCGAACATGCTTGCGCATCGCCAAGGCGACGCCGATGCGCCGCAGCGGCTCGGGAGGGATCCAGGACGGCCTTGCCCATTCCAGGCAGCCGCGCAGCTTCATCGCCGACAGCCGAGCCCTCCCCGTCGAATGCGATGACATCACGTTGCTCAAGCAACTTGTGCCCGGCGCCGACATCGTGCTGATCTGCGCCAACATGCTTGTCGCGCGCGAGATCGCGGCCGGTGACATGGTTCGGCTGCCGATCCCCAATCTCGCGCCGGCCTACGGCGACTGGGGCATCGTCAAGCTGGCGAGCCGGACGCTGTCGCCTGCGGCGCGGATCATGGTCGATCAGCTCTGCGGGATCATGGCGGAGATGGCGGGCGGGAGACCGGCCGGCGGACCGTAGCCGCTGCGGGTCAGTCCGCACGGCAAGCCTGTTTTCCTTTCCCCGCCGAAGCCTCTATACCGATGGCAGGGGACCCGGCAGAGGCGAGGACATCATTGGCGGCCATCAATTTTCGACATCTGGAGGCGATACGCGCCCTCATCCTGTCCGGTTCGGTCACCGGCGCGGCCACCCGGCTGAACGTCACGCAACCGGCCGTGAGCCACCTGATCCGCGACGCGGAGGAACGGCTGGGCTTCGCGCTGTTCAACCGGGAGCTGGGGCGCCTCTCGCCCACCCGGAAGGCCGAACTGATCCTGGAAATGTTCGAGCGCTCCCTGTCGGGGCTGGAGGCACTCAACGACTATTGCGCCCAGCTCAAGCAGTCGGAGCATCGGCAGGTGGTGATCTCAACGATCCCGAGCTTTGCCGCCGCGGTGCTGCCGCAGATCATCAGGACCTATCGGGACGAGATCGGCCCCGACTTCTTCCTCATCAAGTCGGCCAACACCGAGATGGGTATTGCGTCGGTGCGCTACAATTCGTCCGACCTGGCGTTCGGGGTGAACCTCGACCCCGTGCCGGGCGTGGAATGCGCCACCGTCCACAACTCGCGGGCGCTCTGTTACCTGCCGCCGGGCCACCCGCTCGGCGAAAAGACGGTGATCACGCCGCAGGATCTGGCAGGGCTGCCGATGATCACCCTGTCACGCATGGAAGGCATCGCGCAGTCGATCGCGTCGCGGATACCCGATCATGGCGAGGCGGTGGTGGAATGCCCGGCGGCGATCACCGTCCTGGCGCTGGTCGAGGCCGGGATCGGCTACACGCTGCTCGATCCGATGACGGCCTCCGTATTCCGTTCCGACCGTGTGGTGCTGCGCCAGTTCTCCGAGAACATCCCATTCGACCACAGGATCTACTGGTCGACCTCGAAGCCCATGAGCTTCGATCTGGACAAGGTAATCGCCCTGGCGCGGGACTTTACCGCCGATGCGGTCGGCCGGACCCTGGCAAGGGTTCCGGCTGCCGGCTGAACGGCGGACGCCGTCAGCCGGCCGAGCGGCGCGCGACCAGCCTCTTCACCGCTGCATCCGCCAGCAGCACCAGAACGGTGATGCCGATCAGGAAGGCGCTGACGGCGGCGATGGTCGGCTCCACCTCCATGCGCAGGCTGTTCCAGATGCGCACCGGCAGGGTCTCGGAAGCGACGCCTGACAGGAACAGCGCGATGACCAGCTCGTCGAAGGAGGCGAGGAAGCTGAACAGCGCCGACGACATCAGGGCCGGCAGGACCAGCGGCAGCACGATCCTGCGGAAGACGGTGAGCCGGTCGGCGCCGAGGCTGAGCGCGGCCCTTTCCAGATTGATGTCGACGCCCTGCAGGGCGGACATCAGGATCAGCACCACGATGGGAACCGCCACCACGGAATGGCCGACGGCGATCCACAGCCGCACGCCCACCAGCCCGAGCGGCACCGAGGCGAAGTAGAGCGCGATCGCCGTGATGATGTGCGGCACGATCAGCGGCAGCAGCACGAAGGACAGCATGAGCTGCTTGGCCGGGATGCGGCCGCGCACGAAGGCGTAGGCGCCGAGGAAGCCGAGCACCGTGGAGATGGCGCAGGTCGCACCCGCGATGGTGAGGCTGGCGAACAGGGCGGAGCGCCAGCCGTCATCGCCGAAGAACTTGGCGTACCATTGCAGCGACACCGACGAAGGCGGGAAGGACAGGAAGCGGTCCCCCGAGAAGGACAGGATCACCACGATGACGATGGGCGCCACCAAAGCGGCGCACAGCACGCCGGCGATGCCCTTGACGATTGTGTCTGCGCGCATGGCGGCCTACCCCATCATCTTCTGCAGGTTGGAAAACCGGTAATAGACCGCATAGAGCACCAGCGTGATCGCCAGCAGGAACAGCGACATGATCGAGGCCAGCGGCCAGTTCAGCGTCAGCTCCACCTCGCGCTCGATCAGCATGGCGATCATCATGTCCTGCGGTCCGCCCATCAGGGCCGGGGTGATGAAGAAGCCGATGGACAGGATGAAGACGATCAGGCAGCCCGAGAACACGCCGTGCAGGGTCAGCGGCAGGTAGATGCGCCGGAACGTATAGAAGCCGCTGGCGCCGAGGCTGCGGGCCGCGTGCAGCAGCCGGTCGTCGATGCTCTTCATCGAGGCGTAGAGGGTCAGCACCAGATAGGGCAGCAGCACATAGGTCATGCCGATGACGACGCCGCTGGTGTTGTACATCAATTGCAGCGGGGACGAGATCAGGCCCAGTTGCAGCAGCACCTCGTTGACGAGGCCGTTGCGGCCGAGGATCACCATCCACGAATAGGTCCGCACGATGATGGAGGTGAAATAGGGCAGCACGATGCAGATGACCATCAAGGTCAAGGCAAGGCCGCGCGAGCGCGACATGGCGTAGGCGATCGGATAGGCGATCACCAGCGCAACCAGGGTCACGACCAGCGAGATCCAGTTGGTCTTGATGATGGCGTCGCGGATGGTGGAGGAAAACAGCACCGACTGGATGGCCCGCATCACCTCCGGCAGGCTCTGTCCCGTCTCGCGCAGCGAATTGAAGAAGAACCAGAGCGTCGGCGCCACGAAGACGAGGAGCAGCAGCACCAGCAAAGGCAGCAGCAGGAAGCCGGGATCGACGGCCTTTCGCCGTTTTGCTCCGACTTTCCGGCCCCGGGACATCACGGCAGCGTCAACCATGGCGGAACATCAGGCTGTCGGCGGCGTTCCAGGCCGCGACCACCGCCTCGCCCCGGCGGAAAAGCTCCTGCCCGGCGCTGTTCTGAAGGTCCACGGTCAGCGAAGCGCCGTCGCCGATATCGACATTGTAGCGCACGACATTGCCGAGGAACGAGATGCGCGAGACGGTTCCGGGAAGGACGTTCTCCACCTCGGCGGGATCGTTCCGTTCGCGCAGCAGGGATATCTTCTCGGGCCGCACGAAATGGCCAGCCGGCTCGCGGATGGAGCTGTCGCTGAACGTTCTGGAGGCGCGCAGGCGCCGGCCCGTCGAGGTCTCCAGCATACCTTCCGCGCCGTCATGTAGGCGGCCGCCGATGAGGTTCGCCTCGCCGAGGAAATTGCCGGCGAAGATCGAGCCCGGCTCCTCGTAGACCCGCTTCGGTTCGCCGAGCTGTTCGATCCTGCCGCCGTTCATGATGACGATGACATCCGACATGTTCATCGCCTCCTCCTGGTCGTGGGTGACGTAGACCACCGTCATGCCGAGCCGCTGCTGGATCTCCTTGATCTCGACCTGCATCTGGTAGCGCAGGTTCTTGTCGAGCGCGCCCAGCGGCTCGTCCATCAGCACCACGGGCGGGTGGAAAACGACGGCGCGGGCCAGCGCCACGCGCTGCTGCTGGCCGCCGGACAGCGCCCCCGGCAGGCGTTTCTCGAAACCGGACAGGCGTACGACATCGAGCGCCCAGGCGACGCGTTCGGCGATCTCCGCCGCAGGCAGTTTCCTGACCCTGAGCGGAAATGCGATGTTCTCGGCAACGGAAAGATGCGGGAACAGCGCGTAGTTCTGGAACACCACGCCAAGGTTGCGATGCTGCGCCGGCAGGCCGACGACATCCTGCCCATTGATCAGGATCGACCCGGCGGTCGCCTCGACGAAACCGGCGATCATCATCAGCGTCGTCGTCTTGCCCGAGCCGCTGGGCCCGAGCAGGGATACGAACTCGCCCGAACCGATGTTCAGCGACACGTCCGAGACGACGGTCTGCCGGCCATAGTCCTTGCGCAGCCCTTCCAGCCGGATCGATCCTCCCTGCATGCTCAACCTCCCAGGACCCAGGTGGACCACTTCTGGCTGACGGCCTGGCGGTTGTCCGCCCACCATTCGGCATCGAGGACGAAGCCCTTGTCGGCAAGCTCGGGCGAGCCCGGCGTGCGCGACAGCATCTCCTTCGGCAACTGGTCGTAGGCCTTTTGATGGACAGGACCCGCATTCCAGCGCTTGCAGAACTCCGCCTGCACCTCGGGACTGACGCAGAAGTCCACGAACTTGACGGCTGCTTCGCGATTGCGGGCATCCTTGAAGATCGAATAGGCCTGCACCATCATCATATGCTGGTTCCACTGGATGGCCAGCGGCGCGCCGTCCTGAATAATATTGGCGATGCGCGTGTGCCAGACCGAGCCGAGATCGACCTCGCCGTCGGCCAGCATCTGGCTGGACAGGGCGCCCGTATCCCAGAACTTCCTGATTGCCGGGCGCACGCGCGAGAGGGAGGCGAAGGCCCGGTCGATGTCGAGCGGATAGAGCTTGTCCATCGGCACGCCATCCGCGATCAGTGCGAATTCGAGGTTCGCCGTTCCGCTGGCGATGTCGGCCAGCATCCTGTCGCCGGGGAACTTCTCGATGTCCCAGAAGTCGTTCCACGACTGGGGCTCCTTGCCGGTCGGAAACGCCTTGGTGCTGTAGCCGAGCACGGATGCATAGATGAAGTTGCCGACGAGATAGTCGCGCTTGAATTCCGGCTTCAGGTCGTCGGGGTTCGTGAACTGGAAATCGCCATAGGGAATGTCCAGCAGCGCGCCGAGCTTGTGCAACTGAACCAGCGGGTCGTCGCCGGTGTCGATGACGTCGAGTTCGACATTGCCCGACCGGAACATGGCCAGCAGCTTCGCGGTGGTCGCCGCCACGGGCACCACCTTGATGCCGGTCATCTTCTCGAAGGGACCGTAGATCACCTCACGGCGGATGTCGTCATAGGCGCCGCCCGGTGTGCGCACGATGACCTGCTGGGCGGCAAGGGCGCGCGGTATGAACAGATAGGGCGCGGCCAGCGTCGCGCCGGCGGCGGTCAGGAAATGCCTGCGGTCCAGGCCTGTGGTTCTGCGTTTCGAAGACATCGATGTTCCTCCCATTGATGACTGTCGTCTGATTTGCGGACCTGAGAGCTAGAATCTCCCAAGCCGGTAGGGGTCGGCGTCGATCGCCGTCTTGTTGCCGAGCACCTTCTGGGCGACGACGAGGCCGGTCGTCGAGGCCGCCGTCATGCCGAAATGGCCGTGCCCGCAGGCAATGCAGATGCCGGGCTGGCCGGGCACCGTGTCGATGATCGGCAGGCTGTCGGGCGTCGAGGGACGGAACCCCATCCACATCGTATAGCGTTCGCCCTTCAGCGACGGAAACAGCCGCCTGGCATGTTCCAGAAGAATATCGGCGCGCTTCAGGTTCGGCGGCTTGTCCAGACCGGCAAGCTCGACGGTGCCGGCGATCCTTATGCCGTTTTCCAGCGGCGTCGCGCCGAAGCCGCGGCTCTTGTCGAGCACCGGCACGCGCAGGTCGACGGACGGGCCGTGCACCATCACGTGGTAGCCGCGTTCGGTGTCGAGCGCCAGCTTCACGCCAAGCGGCGCCAGCAGCGCGCGCGACCATGCGCCGGCCGAGACCACCACCTTGCTGAAGACATCGTCGTCCAGGTTGGTGACCAGCCTGACGCGGCCGCCGCCCTCTGGCGCGATCCGCATCACCCGCTCCTGGCGGAAGCGGCCGCCCTCCTCCAGAAAGCATTGCAGCAGCGTATCCACCAGCCGGCGCGGGCTCACCGTATAGCCGTTGCGCGGGAAGAACAGCCCGCCCTTGGCCTCGGGCGAGATGTCGGGAACGAGCTGGCGCAGCTCATGCTGCTGCAGCTCCTCCACCTTCACCTTGTTCTGTTCCCAGATCTTGCGGACGGTGCGGCCGGCCTCGGTGTCGGGGCCGCCGTTCCAGAGCTGCACCTGGCCGGACAGGCGGAAAAGATCGTTGAAGCGTTCGCTGCCAAGCAGATCGAGATAATGGTCGAAGGAATCGCGATGCATGGCGTTGAGCGCCTGTGCGGCCAGCAGCGCCCGGCCGGGTGTGCCGGCCCGCAGGAAGCGATACAGCCATGGGAACATGCGCGGCAGATAGGACGGATCGATTGTCAGCGGGCCGAGCGGATCGGCGAGCCAGCGCGGCACGTTGACGACCATGCCGGGCATCGGCCCCGGCACGCAGCTGTCGATGCTGATGAGGCCCGCATTGCCGAAGGACGCGCCGGCGGCGGCCCCGCCCGCGTCGTAGACGGTGACATCGAGCCCCGCGCGCCGAAGATGAAGCGCGCTGCACAGGCCGATGATGCCGGCGCCGATAACCGCTACGCCGGCTCCTTCCGCGTCGGGGACCAGGGAGCGCGCCATGGCCTCAGGCCGCCGGACCGACATGCCCATGCACGACCATCTCGACGCGCATGCCCGACACCAGAAGCTCCTTCACCACCACGGTGGCGCGGTTCGGATAAGGGTCCTTGAAGAACTCCTTGTAGACCTCGTTCATGCCCTCGGCATCGGTGCCCTCGACCAGATAGACGAGCACCTGGACCACGTCGGCCAGCGAGCCGCCGGCGGCCTTCATCACCTTGACGAGGTTGGACAGGCACTGGCGCGTCTGCTCGCGGATATCGCCCTGCGCGAGAACCTCTCCCGATGCGGGATCGCGCGGGATCTGGACGGTGTAGACTTTGCCGCCCGCCCTGACCGCGTTGGAAACCGGTCCCTTGTTCCTGGGCAGACCCCAATCGACCACCTCAAACATGCGCCAACCTCGGAATTCATTGCTGTCCGAGGAAACTAGCGGCCGCGCTCATCGTTGAAAAATGAGAATAAGTGCAGCGCTATAAGCTGAGTTCATGGGTGGGGACCGGCACCTTTCGCCAGCGGCTTGCGGATGATCGCGAGCCAGGAAAAGCCGCGATGCAGGCTTAGCGCCTCGCTCGATCCGCCAAGGGTGGCGGCGATGCCGGCGGCGGCTTCGAACAGGTCGGGGCGCGGCGTGACATGATACCAGCGCAGCCAGCCCTGCATGGCCTTTCTCGTCCATGCCGGCAGGGCGGCCATGTTGCCGAAATCGGCGATGTGAAGCTCGCCGCCGGGCGACAGAAGCTGCGCGGCCCCTTCCATCGCCCGCCGCCATTGCGGGATCATCGACACCGCGTAGGAAATGAAGATGCGGTCGTAGCCATGGCCGTTCCAGCCGCCGAAGCTGCGGTGCGGATCGAAGGCGATAGCGTCGGCAAGGGCGAGACGGACTTTGTCCTGCAAGCCGGCGCGCGCCACGGCGCCGCCGGCCGCGGCCAGCATCTCGCCGGAAATGTCGATGCCGTGGAACCGTACCTGCGGCCAGGCCCGCGCGGCCTTCACCAGATTGCGGCCGGTGCCGCAGCCGATCTCCAGAACCGTGCCGCCGGGCGGCGGGGCAAGCCCGGCCAGCATGGGATCGCGCCCCAGCAGATAATATTTGCGGGTCGCGTCATAGAAGCCGAACCGCCGTTGCAGGCGGTAGACGCGGTCCATCAACGCGCCGTGGTCGAGGCTTGCCGTCATCGCTCAATCCTTCAGAACCAGCAGATGGAAGCCGCCATAGATGGAGGAGCGGTCGCGCGCATGCAGCGCCAGCGACTGCTCGCGCCGGTAGTGCCAGCGCGCCAGCAGCGACGGTGCGAGCCGGCCTTCCAGAAGGTTGGCTTCGGCGGCGGTGCGAAAGATGACGCGCGCGCCGGGTGCTGCGGTGCGGGTGATCTCGCGCCACAGGGCGTCGAGCTGTGCATCGCTCATCCAGTCCTGCGCGTCGAGCAGTACGACGCGGTCGACCGATGCAGAAGGTTTCGCCGCCAGCAATTCGGTGATCGAGACGTTCTCGACGCTGAAGCGGGCGGCGCGGACGCGCAGGGCCTCGAAGTTATCGCGCCGCAAATAGGGCGGCAGCGGCGCCTGCTCGCCCCTGCCATAGCCACGCCCGAAGGCCTGCCAGGCGAAATAGTTCTCCGACAGCGGGAAGTCGCAGGCCAGCCGTTCCAGCCGCTGGCGCAGCACCCCGGCCATGCCGGCGCCACCGGCAAGCACCTCATATTGCTGCGGGGGAATGCCAAGTCCGAACAGCGACGACTTTCGGCTGGTCATCCAGCGCACGAGGCGCTTGTCGAACAGCGGCGCGATCCTGGTGTCGAAGACAAGGCGCTGCTCGTCACGGCTGCGCGCCTCGAGCAGGATGCGCGGATCGACGCCGTAGAGCCGCGCCACGCGATGCCCCCAGCCGATGAAGTGACCGAGCAACCCGTGGCGGTAGAGATGGCGACGAAACATGGAGATGCGCCGGCGCCCGGTGAGCGTGCGGCCCTCCCAATAGGCGCGGCTGGCCTCGTCCAGCGCCGGGCGGATGAAACGCCGGTAGTCCGCGACGTTCTGCGGATCGTCGGCCATCGCATAGAAGCGGTGAAAGCTCTCGTAGGAAGGCAGCGTCTGCAACGCGGCCAGCTTCAGCCGGTTGAAGGCGACATGGGCCGGGTTGAGGTCCACGGCCTCGACGCGGCCGGGATCGGCCAGCAGATAGGACAGCGCGTTGCAGCCGCCCGAGGCGATGGCGACGACGGTGTGCCCCGGCCCGATCGCCAGCGCTTCCATGTCGATCTCCGGGTCTTCCCAGATCTGGGCATAGACCAGCTTCTGGAACAGCCCGGCAAAGATATATTCGGCAAGCCCTTCGCGGGTCAGCGGCGCGTTGCGGCGCACCGCCTCGCGCAACCGTCTTCTCGGATTTTTTGGGGCCGGGTTTTCGTTGCGTGCCAGTACGGTGCTCATGCCGCGCTCCATCTGGGGCCATGGTCGGGGATCGCCGTGGTGATATGGGTGAGGAACTGGCCGGCGCATTCATCCCAGTCATAGGCGCCGGCCCGCGCCCGCGCCGCCTGGCGCGGAACGGCGAGCGCGGCAAGCGCTGCCTGGCGCAGGTCCTCATCCAGCACGCCGCCGCCCCCGGCCAAGATGTCGAGCGGACCGGTGACCGGATAGGCCGCGACCGGCGTGCCGGAAGCCAGCGCCTCGACGATGACGTTGCCGAAGGTGTCGGTGCGGCTGGGGAAGACGAAGACATTGGCCGAGGCGTAGATGGCGGCAAGCTCCTCGCCGCGCTTCACGCCCATGAACACGGCATCAGGATAGCGCGCCTTGAGTTCCGGCAGGGCCGGCCCGTCGCCCACCACGAGCTTGGTGCCGGGCAGGTCGAGGTCGAGGAAGGCCGGCAGGTTCTTCTCCACCGCCACCCGACCGACGCACAGGAAGACCGGGCCGTTCAGGCCGAGGTCGATCCGGCGATCCGGGTGGAAGCGGTCGAGATCCACTCCGCGCGACCACAGCCGGATATTGGCAAAGCCGCGCTGCGCCAGTTCCGCGCCCAGCGACGGTGTTGCCACCATCATGGCGTTGCCGGCATTGTGGAAACGGCGCAGCCAGCGATAGGTCCACTCTTCCGGCACCGGCAGGCGGGCGCTCAGGAACTCGGGGAAGCGCGTGTGATAGCTGGTGGTGAAGGGCAGCCCCCGGGCGAGGCACACCCGCCGGGCCAGAATGCCGAGCGGACCTTCGGTGGCGATGTGGATGCGGTCGGCCCGTGCCGCCTCGATGCGCTGCGCGACCTTCGCGGGCGTGGCCAGCGCCATGCGGATCTCGGCGTAGCCGGGCATCGGCACCGTGCGGAAGCCCTCGGGTGTGAGGAACACGGTCTCCACCCCCATGCCGTCGAGCGACTGCGCCAGCCGCTCCAGCGTCATCACCACGCCGTTGACCTGTGGCCGCCAGGCATCGGTGACGATGAGGATGCGCATGTCGGTGCTCACACGGGTCTCTGATCAGGCGGCGTGGCGCGAGGGCAGGCGCACCGCCGGCACCCGGCCGGCATTGAGCACGGCACTGAAATGCGCCCAGTGGATCAGCTCCATGCGGCCGTCCTCGTGCTCGACGACGGCCGTGCAGCTTTCCACCCAGTCGCCGGTGTTGATGTAGGTGAAGCCGTCGAAGTCGCGGATCGCGGCGCTGTGGATATGGCCGCAGATCACGCCATCGACATTGTGGCGCTCGGCCTCTGTGGCCAGCGTCTCCTCGAAATTGCCGATATAGTTGACGGCGTTCTTGACCTTGGCCTTGGCCCATGCCGACAGCGACCAGTAGGTGAAGCCGAGCTTGCGGCGGATAATGTTGATGCGGGTGGAAAGCGCCAGCGCGATCACATAGGCCCAGTCGCCGAGGAAGGCGAGCCATCTGGCATGACGCACCACCATGTCGAAGGCGTCGCCATGGATGACCAGATAGCGCCGGCCGTCGGCAGCGTCGTGGACGATGCTGTCGCGTACCTCGATACCGCCGAAATGGATGCCGCAGAACTCGCGCAGGAACTCGTCATGGTTGCCCGGCACATAGACGATGCGCGCGCCCTTGCGCCCCTGGCGCAGCAGCTTCTGCACAACGTCGTTGTGGGTCTGGGGCCAATACCATGAAGACCGCAACCGCCAGCCGTCGACGATATCGCCGACCAGATAAATGGTGTCGGCTTCATGCTGCTTCAGGAATTCCAGAAGCGCTTCGGCCTGCGCGCCCTTGGTGCCGAGGTGCAGGTCCGAGATGAACAGGGTGCGGAAGCGTCGTGGCTGCTGCATGGCTGAAGAATCGCCCTGATGCTGCTTTGTCATGCCCGCTTTCAACACGATGCGATGACAGCGGAATGACACTCCGCGGCGGCCCCGTCATTCATAGAACAGGCAGATGCGGCGGCCGTTGATTTCGTGCACCTCGATGTCGGTGTCGTAGATGTCGCGCAGCACCTGCGGGCGCAGCACATGGTCCACGGTGCCGGCGACGAGCAGCTTGCCGGCCCGCAGCGCCACCAGCGCATCCGAGTAGCAGGCGGCGAAGTTGATGTCGTGCAGGACAAGCACGACCGTCTTGCCGAGATCGGCAGCGGCCGAGCGTAATATCTTCATCATCGCCCGGGCGTTTTTCATGTCGAGGTTGTTCAGGGGCTCGTCGAGAAGCACATAGTCCGTGTCCTGGCACAGCACCGTCGCCACGAAGGCGCGCTGGCGCTGGCCGCCGGAAAGCTCGTCCAGATAGCGATCCGCCAGGGTCGCGAGGTCGAGATAGTCGATGGCGCGGTCGATATGCGCCTTGTCCTCGAGCGTGGGACGGCCCTTCGAATAAGGGTAGCGACCGAAGGTCACCAGGTCCCGGACGGTCAGCCGCGAGGTCAAATGGTTGTCCTGGCGCAGGATCGACAGCCGCCGGGCCAGTTGCTCCGACGGCGTCGTCGTCACATCGAGCCCGTCGACGGTGACCGTGCCCTTGTCCATGGCCAGAAGCCGGCTGACCAGCGACAGGAAGGTGGATTTTCCGGCGCCGTTGGGGCCGATGATCGAGGTGATGCCGCGGGCCGGAATGGTCACCGATACATCGTTGACGACAAACGTTTCGCCATAGGACTTGCTGACATTCGACGCGACGATCACCGGGCACCTCGGCGGATGACGAACAGGATGAAGGCGATGCCGCCGACGAATTCGATGATGACGCTGAGTGCCGTGTCGAACGCGAAGACCCGCTCCAGGATTGCCTGGCCGCCGACGAGGCAAATGACAGCCAGAAGCACGGCGGCTGGCAGCAGGTGGCGATGCCTTGAAGAGCCCACCAGCACATGCGCGAGGTTGGCCACCAGGAGGCCGAAGAACGTCACCGGGCCGACGAGCGCCGTCGACACCGACACCAGAACCGCCACCATGGCCAGCACTGCCGAGACGGTACGCCTGTAGTCCAGTCCGAGATTCACCGCCATCGGCCGTCCCAGCGCAAGCACGTCGAGGCGGTTGGTCATGCGGGTGAGCACGACCAGGCTGGCCACCATGATGAGGGCGGACACCGACAGCAGCGTCCTGTCGACGGTGTTGAAGCTGGCAAACAGCGCATCTTGCAGCGCCTGGAACTCATTGGGGTCCAGAACCCGCTGCATGAAACCTGCCAGGCTGCGGAAGAACACGCCGAAGATGATACCCGCAAGGGCCAGCAGATGCAGGCTGCGTTCCTCGCCGGCGAACAGCCAGCGGAACAGCAGGCCGGAAAACACCACCATGGCGGCGATCTGGCCCATGAACAGCAGGTTCGCATCGAGCGTCGTGGCGGCTGCCGCGCCGATGAAGAAGACCAGCCCCGTCTGGATGAGCACATACAACGCGTCGAAGCCCATGATCGACGGCGTCAGGATGCGGTTCCCGGTCACGGTCTGGAACAGCACCGTGGAAGTGGCGATGGCGTAGGCCACGAGGATCAGGCCGGCGAGCTTCAGGCCGCGGAATTTCAGCACGAAGGCCCAGCTTCCTTTCGCCCCCACCACCATGAAGCAACCGACCGCGACAAGCGCCAGCACGCCAAGCGCGATCAGCACCACGCGCGGCCGCACCTGCGGGTGGAGGATGGCCGCCATGTGCAAGCCTCCCCGTGCTTCGGCCGCCCCGGCGGTCATGCCTTCACGCGACATGGCGGCCCCGGCGCAGGATCAGGTGGAGGAAAACAGCGCTGCCGACCACACCGACCACCGTTCCGATCGGGATTTCGTAGGGCGCACGGATGGTTCGTCCGACGATGTCGCAGGCCAGCACGCTCAAGGCGCCGAGCACGGCGACCCAGGGAACGGAACGCCGCATGTTGTCGCCGACGGTGAGGCTGACGATATTCGGCACCACCAGCCCCAGGATGGGGATCATTCCCACCGTCACGACAACGACGGATGTAACCAGCGACACAATGGTCAGGCCCAGCGCCAGGATGGCGCGGTAGTTCAGCCCGAGATTGGTTGCGAAGTCCCGCCCCATGCCGGCGACGGTGAAGCGGTCGGCGGTGACATAAGCGGCGATCGCGAGCAGGAAGGCGACCCACAGCAATTCATATCGCCCGCGCAGCACGCCCGAGAAATCGCCGGTCGTCCAGGACAGCAAGGTCTGGAGCAGGTCGAACCGGTAGGCGAGGAACGTCGTCAGGGCGGCGATCACGCCGCTCAGCATGATACCGATCAACGGAACCATCAGCACGTCACGCAGCGGCACGAAACGTAGCAGCCGCAGGAACAGCATGGTGCCAATGGCAGCGAAGGCGGCACCGACCAGCATCTTGCCGAACACCGGCATGGAGGGGGCCAGAAGCGTGACGAGCAGCAGCCCCAGACTGGCCGATTCCACGGTTCCCGCCGTCGTCGGCTCGACGAAACGGTTGCGTAGCATCATCTGCATGATCAGGCCGGCAACGGCCATTGCCGAACCGGAAAGGATCAGCGCTGCCGTGCGTGGAACGCGGCTGACGAGCAGGACCTGCAAGGCGTGCCCGTCATCGCCGCCGGAGCGCAGGGTGCTCCACGACACGTCGCTGACGCCGATGAAGAGGCTTGCCAGGGCGAGCAGGGCGACGGCCAGGATGGCGAGGGCCAGGATCTTCATTCCATCTGCCGCGCTTTCATGGGCCGCCGGCCGAACCTCGCCGGTGCCCGATCCCGTCTGGCCACGACACACCGTCACTGCTTCGAGACGGCATCCTGCACTTCGTCGATCAGCTTGCTGACCGACGTGTAGCCGGCCGAAGCGATGTAGGCCGCCTGTGGATCGAGATAGACGATATGGCCGTTCTTCGCCGCCCTGGTGCGCGCGATGAGATCGTTGTCCAGGGTCGCCCTTGCATTGTGTCCGGCATTGCCGACACCCGCATCGCGGTCAATCACGAACAGCCAGTCGGGGTCCTTTTCGAGGATGTATTCGAAAGACACGACATCGCCGCCGTCGAAGCGGTCGTCGATGCTCTCCTCGACGGTCGCGAAGCCGACTTCCTTGTGCAGCCAGCCGACACGGCTGCCCGGCCCATAGGCGCCGACCTTGCCTGCATTGGTGACGAGGATCAGTGCGGTGCCCGCCTTCCGGGCGGGCGACTTCAGGGCATCGAGCTTCGCATCGAGGGTGGCGATCATCTCGGCGGCCCTGTCCTTCTTGCCGAAAATCTCGCCCAACAAGGTGATGTTCTGCTTGATGCCGTCGGTGTAGGGCTCTGTATTGGCTGTAAGATCTACCGTTGGCGCGATTTCCGACAGGTCCCCGAACTTCGCGCGCGAGCGCCCGCCGACCACCACCAGATCGGGTTCGGCCGCATTGATGGCCTCGTAGTCCGGCTCGAACAGGGTGCCGGCCTTCAGGTAGGAATCGGAATTATATTTCGACAGATAGCCCGGCAGGTGGGAGCCAGGAACGCCGACGGGCTCGGCCCCTAGTGCGTCCATGATATCCAGGGCGTTGACGTCGAGGACCAAAACCTTCCGTGGCGGCGCATCGAGGACCGTCTCGCCCTGCGCATGCTTGATGACCATGGGATCCGCCAAGGCCGCGGTACAGCCCAGCGCCAATCCCATGGTTAACGTCAAAAGGGCATTTCGCATGATTGTCCTGCCTTCGGTAAAATCATGACCTACTTACTCATGTTCTTCTTCAAGGCAAGCCCGGGCCTTCCCGGCAAGGTTCAGAACTTGATCGACGACTGGAACGTGAAGGTGCGCCCCGGCGCATAGACCGGCTCGATGCCGCCGCGAGCGTCGCTCGTGGCATAGCTCGTGCGTTCGAAATAGGTTTCGTTGAACAGGTTCTCGACGCCGATGCGTAGCGACACGTTCTCGTAGGAAACCGGAGACCATTCGGCATAGGCGTTGATCACCGTGTAGGCCGGCTGCTCGTGGAAATCGCCGATGGCCGCGACCTTGCCTGCCCATGCCAGACTGGCGCCGAGCTTCAGATTGTAATCCGGAATCTCGTGATCGACGTAGAGCGTGGCCATGTCGCCGATCGGCATGAAGGTTCCGCTGTTGGGGAGCAGCGTCTGGCCTCCGCCCGTCACCTTGGCCTTGGTGAAGGTGGCGCCGATGGTGGTCTCGTTCCAGCGGTAACCGGCGTTGAGCGTGACGCCACGAGAACGATACTCGTCCGGGTCATTGTACAATTTGTTGTTTGCGCCTGTCCCGTAGAGCGGCAACCCCCGGATACGCGTATCGAACAGGGTGACGCCGGCATTCCAGTCCCCGCCGCCGAAATTGGCGCCGACCTTGTAGTTCTGTGCTCTCGCGGCCTCGAAGTCCGGATCGGTGAAAAAGGCGTCGTTGCGGGCATGGAGATAGGCGTAGTCGCGCAGCTGATAGCCCAGCCAGGTGCGCGAGGCGCCGGCGAACACTTCGACATGATCGTTGAACCGGTAGGATACCGTGCCGTTCACGCTCGCGCCGCTATCCGAAAAGGTGTTGTCGTCCCAGTCCGAGAAGCGGTGCCCGTCATAGCGCGCGCCGGTCGAAATGCCGAAGCCGTTGTCGAACTCGAATCGTCCCTGCGTGAAGACGCCCACCTGCGTGGTATGGAAATCGCGATAGCGACGGTCATTATGGCCGTAATTGTCGGTGTGGTAATCGTGCCGGCCGAAGTCGACACCGGCGGTGATCTTGCCGTAGTCGACGGTGAGGGTGTTCTGCACCTTGCCCCCATAGAGATCCTCGTTGAGGATCATGTTGCCGTTCGTCCTGGCCTGATAGTCGGTCCGCCAGTAGTCGTTCTGGCTGTAGTAGACGTGCACCTCGGGGTCCCACATGTCCGTCGCTGCCGTCGAGGTGTATTTGATGTTGACGGCGTCGCGAGCGACCTCGAGGGGATGCAGTTCGTCGCCCGCCAGTCCCATGTTCATCTTGATCAGGCGGTCAGCCTTGTCGCGACTGCGCTCATAGCCGAGTTCGACACGGTGGCCGTCGAATTCATAGCCTAGCTTGCCGAGAATGTTGCGGGCGGCAGGCTCGGTGCCGAGGATCTCGACGCCATTACCGTTCTTGTAGTTGTCGCCGGTCGCACCGTGGGTCATCAGGAACCAGTCGAACCCTTCGTGGCGGCCATAGCCGGCGGCGCTGCCCGAGAAGCCACGCCCGTTGGTGCCGTAGGACAGGCCGATGCGGGCGCCGAGGTTCTTGCCGTCCTCCAGCAGGTCGAGCGCGCCCACCGTTTCGTAGCGTATCGCGCCGGCCGCGGCGGCGAAGCCCGAATCGGCGGCGGCCGCGCCCGCTTCCACCTCGACGCGCTTCAGGAAGGCCGGATCGATGACGTTCGAGCCGGTGTGATGCCAGCTCGTCGCGGTCTGCGGCACGCCATCCACGGTGACGGCCAGGTTCGACTGTTCCATGCCCAGAACATGGATGCGTTTCGAAGGCCCGCCACCGCCCGAAACGGAAATCGAGGATTCGCGCGAGAACAGACCCGACACGTCGGCCGGCTGCAGCTTCTCCAGGTCTTCGTGCGTGACGACGGTGCCGCCGGTGGCCTCGACATTGTCCTTGCCTTTGCTGACGACCGTGATGAGGTCGAGAACCGTCTCATTCGCCGTGTCCGCCTCCTGCGCCTGCAACGCGACGGCCGTGGCCAGCAGGGAGACACCGGCAAGCGACAATATCCGATTGAATTTCATGAGACTGTTCCAGAAGGTTCTGAGTTGCGAGGCCGCCGGCTTCGCATTTGGCTACGGGATCGGGTTGGGGAGGAAGGCGTTCAGAGGCGGCGGTAGGTCATGGCGTCACATCGGACATCGGGCAGGCGGCATGAGCGCCTTCTTGCTGCCAGCAGCCTGGAGTTCATGTATTTGGCCCCTACTAGGCGCCCTGCCCCGGCGCGCGGCCACGACTGACGGCCGGCAGTGACAAGACTTGCCACCCGCCCAGGCAGAGCTTAAACTTGATAAAGTCAGTCAGATATAGGCTTGGCTCGATAGGTCTGTCGAGGCGAAAGAGTTTGGCAGGAATGGCAAAGTTTTACGCGCGGACGGCATCGCGCCGCGGCCGGCGCTAGGATCGTCTCATGCAATACACGCCACATGAGCTGTTCGTGGGCGCTCTCGAAAACGTCACGAACTGTACCGACGACATCGGCGAGCAGGAAATCTGGCCGAAATTCATGCTGATGGTGTTCCTGCAGGGCGCGCAGGGTTTCGTCATCGACGGCCGGCCGTTCCGGCTGGATGCGGGCCGCGAGGACGCCTGTTCGCCGGTCGTGTTCATGCTGAATGTCGCCCGCCACAGCAAGCTGCGCTTCTTCGACGAAAGCGACGTTCCGCTTCGCAAGGTGATGATTTCGGCCCCCCTGCCCTGGCTGACCCGCCTGTTCGAGACGCAGGACGGCATCAGCGCGTCGGCCCTGCGGCGTTTTTTCGGCGAGCACCTCGCCCATTTTTCGTTCGAGCCGGGCCAGAACATTATCCAGCTTGCGCACAAGATCATGAACCCGCCCTCTATCCTCGAGGGCGAGTTGAGCTCCCTCTACCTGAAAGCGCAGGGGCTCGACATCATGTGGCAATCGTGCCTGACGATGGTGGCCGAGCAGGAGGAGCACCAGCACTCACCGTCGCTGATGAGCCTGCGCTGTTGCGAGCGCGTCAGGGATTTCATCATGGCCAACCTCACCAGCGAGCTGACCATCGACCTGATCGCGAAGGAAGCAGGATCGAGCACGTCGACCGTCCAGCGACGGTTCAAGGAGCATTTCGGGATCACCATCTTCGACTTCATCAGGCAAAAGCGGCTGGAGGCCGCCCGCACCGCCCTGGCCAATGACGGCGTGCCCGTATCCCACGCCGCCCATCTCGCCGGCTACAACAACGTGTCGAGCTTCACCACCGCTTTCCGCAAGGCCTATGGCGTCACGCCGAAGCGGGTGCGTGTCTAGCGAACCCGTCGCCGCGAAGGACGGCCGGCCTCAATCGGCAACCGACAGGTCGGGCACGACCGAGCCGATGTTGTAACCTTCCAGCAAGGCGACGCCTTCGTCGGCAGAGGCGAAATTGAGGATCGTCGCCGTGCCCGGCGTCACCGGAACGACGCGGGAGGGCGGTAGCCCGAGGAATTCGTGACAGGCCGCCCGGATGACGCCGCCATGCACGATGGCCAGCAGGTCCCCTTCGGTCCTTCGCAGCCAGTCACGGATGCTCTCCGCCACCCTGGCCCGGAACATCTGCCATGTCTCGCCGCGCGGCGGCGTGAACGATCCCGCCCGCCAGGCCGAATAGTCCTCGGGATGGTCACGGATGAGATCCAGCTTGGTGCGTCCCGTCCATTCGCCCATGTCCAGTTCCCGCAGGCGGGCATCGGAAGGGGCGTCCGGATAGCCGATGAGCCGTGCCGTCTGACGCGTGCGGCCGAGATCGGAGGATATGACCTGCGCGGGCACCAGCGCTCGGGCATAGGGCAGGAACTTGCGCGCCTGCCATATGCCTCGCTCGGAAAGGTCGGAATTGTCCTGTCCCTGCAGACGCTGTTCGACATTCCACACGGTTTCGCCGTGCCGCAACATTATCAGTCTCATCAATCGATCCTTTGGCCCTCGGCGGTGAAGACAGCATCCGGCTCCCGTACGAAGGCGAGTTCGATCCTGTCGCCCGGCGCGGCGGTGAAATAACCTTCGGCCATGGCGGTGATCCGCAGATCTCCCACCGTGGCGGTGACCATCGTCTGCCCCGCGATGGGGGCTGCTTCCGCGAAGCTGGCCACCAGCTTCGGCTTGCCTTCGACCGCGCCGACGGCGATGTCCTGCGCGCGGTAGAGCAACTGGGCTTCACCATGAGCGCCGGCCAGTGCGGCGGGCGCCAGGGGCAGGTCGCCGAAGGCGAGCATGTCGCCCTTGCGCGACACCGGCAAAAGGTTGGCCGGCGGCGTGCCAAGAAAGGAAGCGACGAAGGTGGTGTGCGGATAGCGCAAAAGGTCGATCGGGCTGCCGAACTGTTCGACGGCCCCGTTGTTGAGCACCGCCACATGCGATGCCATCGTCATGGCTTCCACTTGGTCATGGGTGACGTAGACCGAGGTCGCGCCGGTGGCGCGGTGGATGCGCATCAGCTCGCTGCGCATTTCGATGCGCAGCTTTGCGTCGAGATTGGACAAGGGCTCGTCGAAGAGAAGAATGCGGGGCCGCGGCGCGATGGTCCGGGCAATCGCCACGCGCTGCTGCTGGCCGCCTGAAATCTCGGCCGGATAGCGATCGCGCAAGGCAAAGATGCCGAGGAAGTTCAGCACCTCCTCGATGCGATCCTCACGCTTCGCCTTCGACCATCCGGCAACCTTCAGCGGCCATGCGATGTTGCCAGAGACGGTCATGTGCGGCCACAGCGCATAGCTTTGGAAGACCAGCCCGGCGTCCCGGGCCCCGGCATCGGCGACCACCCCGGCCTCGCCGCTGGAGACGACGCGCCCTTCAAAGGAGATGGAGCCCGAACTCGGCGCCTCCAGTCCGGCCAGCATGCGCAGCAGCGTGGATTTCCCGCAGCCCGACGGACCCACTAGCACAAGGAAGGCTCCTCTGGGCACCGAGATGTTGACGTCCCTGACGGCGGTGAATTCGCCGAAACGCTTGACGAGATTGCTGATGCGGATGGCGTCCTGCGCCTGGACATGCGGGGCGTTCATCATTGCTTCCACTTCTGCACGCGGTTCTGGAGGACATGGGCAAGGAGCGATGCCGCCAGACAGATTACGAGGATGACGAGGGTGATCGCGTTGGCGAACTGCATGAAGCCTTCGGATGCATAGCGATAGGCGACCATGCTGAGCACCGGCGACGTCGCGGTGAACAGGAGCACCACCAGCGACAGATCGCGCACCATCTTGACGAAGACCAGGATGGCGCCGGCCAGCAGGCCGCGGATGGCGAGCGGGCAGATGATGAAGATCATGCGCGTCAGGAAACTCGCGCCCGTCAGCCGCGCGCTTTCCTCGATGTCGGCCGAGATCTGGCCCAGCACCGATCGCCCCGCCTGCACCGCATATGGCAGGTTGTGGGCGGTAGCGGCAAGGACCAGCAGCGCAAATGTGCCATAGAGCGAGGGAAACGGCCCGATCGGCGCGCCGAACAGCGCGATATAGGCTGCCGCGAAAGCGATGCTGGGAACCAGCAGCGGCAGGAAGGCGAGCTGGCTGAGGGCATTGGCCAGCAAACTGCCCTTGTGGCGCACGATGGTGTAGGCAAGGCACAGGCCGAGCACCATGGTGGTCATGGCCACCACGATGCCGAGTTTCAGCGTGGCGAACAGGGCATCGATCAGCACCGGGTTGCGGAACAGGCCGGCCTGCCCCTGGGCGATCTCGCCACCCCCTTCACCGACCCAGAAATGCAGGGTCCAGTTGGAGAACAGCGCGCCGCTTTGTGGGGCGAAGCTCGACGCGGCCAGGACGAGGACCGGCACCACCGAGGTCATCATCCCGATCGCCGCCGCCAGCGCAAAGAGCGGCCAGCGCCAGACACCGAGCGCAAAGCGCTTGGTGCGGCCGCCCTTGCCGGTGACGGTGGTGAAAGCCTTGCGGCCCGACACCAGCCGGTCGCTGAAAAACAGCAGTGTCGCCGATACCGCGATCAGCAGCAGGGCCAGCACGAAGCCGCGCTCGTTCTGTCCGGTCTCGATCATGCCGAAGAGGCGCGTCGACAGCGTCTGCATGCGCACCGGCAGGCCAAGCAGGGCGGGTGCGGCAAAGTTGGAGACGGCACCGGCGAAGGTCAGAGAGGAGGCCGCGATCAATGCCGGCGTGACGACGGGCAGGATGATGCCGAAAAAGATGCGCGAACGACGCGCGCCCGCCATCTGGCCCGCCTCGATCATGTCCGCGCCAACGGAACTCAGGGCGGCGGCGATGATGGTGTAGGCGAGCGAGAAATAGTGGGCGACGAGCACGATCAGCGTCGGAACAAGGCCCCAGGCAAGCCAGTCGGGAATGGCGAATCCATTGGCCTGGAAAAAGCCGGGCGACCCACCCAGCCTGTCGTTGCGGAACAGCGTGCCCCAGGCCAGCGCTCCGGCAAAGCTCGGGATCATGAACGGCAGGGTAGACAGGGTGCCGATGAAATTGCGTGCCGGCACGTCGGTCAGCACCACCAGCCAGGCGAGGAAGCCACCGAGCAGCAGGCACCCCGTGGCCACCCCGAAACCGAGCAGCAAGGTGTTGAGCAGCGGGCGCCACCACAGATTGTTGGAAAGCGGGCTCGCCAGCACCGTGCGCCAGGCATCCAGGCCGTCGGGCGTAAGGGTCGAGACGAAGATTCGCACCAGCGGCGCGACGACCAGGATCGCCACGATGGCAATGAGAATTGCAGGCATGAGGTATCTCGATCGGGCAAACCTGCCGCCCGACAGAAGCGAAGGAGACAACGATGTCATGGGTCCGGAACCTCGGGTGGCGGCCGGCGCGTCCGCGACGCGCCGGCGTCATGCCACCTACTGAAGGGCAATGATCAGGTCGCTGATGCGGCTGCGGGCGGCGGCTGTCCTGGCCGCGTCGATGGTCCAGGCATTGAGCTTTTCCAGCGGCACCGAATCGGGATCGTCGGTGATTGTCTTGCGGGTTGCGTAGTCGCCCGGGACGTTGAACGGTTCGAAGGCGGGGCCGCCGCTGGGCGAGTCGTCGCCGAACATGAAGTCGATGAGCAGCCGCGCGGCCGCGGGATGCGGGGCGTTGTCGGCAATCGCCAGCACCGCCGGGAACAGAATGCCGTTGGCGGGCACGACGTCGTTGGCCACCTGGAGCGCCCAGCCCTCCTTTTCGTTGTCGCGACGGTCCGAATAGGTGGTGAAACCGACGGGCGGGTTTTTCGCGGTCTTGTCGCCGACCGCCTTGTTGACCACATCGCTGTTGGCAACGAGGATCAGATCGTTCTCGAACAGATCGCGTACATACTGCTCGCCCGCGCCCTGCAGATCGGAATCGACCTCGATATCCTTGCCGAACTCAGCTTTGTAGGCCTCGGCCATCTCATCGGGATGGAGCGCTATCTCGGTCAGCAGATCGAGCAGCTCCCCGCGCTGGCTGGGGTCGACCATCAGCACCTTACCCTTCCATTCCGGCTTCGTCAGTTGCCACAGATTGGAGACGGGCGCCCCGTCCGGGTAGGCGGCCTCGTTGTACATGAGAACCTTGGTCGAGAGACGGTGGATGAGCAGCGGCTCCTTGAAGCGATCTTCCAGTTCGCCGGCCATGCGCGGCGGCACGTAGTTGGAGATGCGCCCGGCAGCCAGGAGCTTGTCATAGACGACCGGCGTATCGGCCAGATAGAGCACGTCGACGGCATGGACGCCGGCCTGCTGCTCCGCCTCGACGCGGGCGATCTGCTTGACCGAGCTCATGTCGACGCCGATCAGGTCGATGCCGGGATAGGCGGCCTCGAAAGCAGCCTCGACGCGCGCGATGCGGCTCGACAGGGAAAAGACGGTCACGCTGCCTTCCTTGACGGCGAGCGGAACCAGTTCCTCCGCCGTGAGCTTGTCGAGGTCCTGCCCGAGCGCAGCACCGGGCATTGCGATCGTGCACGCCAGCCAGGCGGCGCGAAATATCATGGATATGTCCACCACAGTCTTTCCTCCCGATTCAATCGAAGTCGGAGAACAGCCCCGACAGTTTTTCCAGCTTTCCGATGATCGGCTCCTCATGCCGTCCGGCTATCGTCATCAGGATCGCGTTGACGATGGCCAGGGGGATCGTCGGGGTCTGGAATTCGCTGCCTGACCGCCCCCGCGGCGCGGCCAGGAGAAGATCGGCCTTCGGCTCCATCATGGGCCCGGCAAGATCGGAGATCAGGATGCTGCCAGCCCCAACATCGGCCGCGTGGCGCAAGAGCGGGGCATAGCTTTTCGGCTGCTTGCGAAAGGCAAGCGCCAGCACGAGGTCGCCCCTGGCCATGCCCACCACGCGCTCGGCTATGTCGCGGCCACGCCCGGTCAGGGCGATGGTGGTCATGCCGAAGCGGTCGAGCCGGCGTTGCAGAAATGCCGCCACCGACTGGGCATGGCCCTGGCCGAATATGAAAACCCGCCTTGCCTGGAAAATGCGGTCGGCGGCATCGTCGATCTCGCCCTGGGAAATGCAGCGCGCCAGACTTTCCAGTGCCGTGATTTCCGCGGCCACCAGGTCGGCCAGGAAGTCGCCATGCTCTACCTTGGCGACGGAGCGGCGCATGCGATTTGCCGCGTCTTGCCCTTCGATGACCTCACGCTGGAGCTGGGCGCGCAAGTCAGGGTAGCCCTTGTAGCCGAGCTTCTGTGCCAGCCGTGTCGCCGACGCCTCATGGACCTGCGCGCGTTCGGCAAGCTGCGAGCCCGACAGATAGGCCGCTTCCGCGCGGTTCTCGAGCAAAGCGGTCAGCAGCTTCTGGTCGGAATCCGTCAGCTTGGCCGAGTTCGATTTAATCCGTTCCAGAATGGTCATGTGCGCCCTGCAAATTATCTTGCAAGACTAACAATTATTGCAAGTCATCTTGATGTCAAGCACTTTTTGCAAGACTTCTTGCAGAATCTTCAGATACTGCAAGCCTAAACGGCGCTCCTGCGGTGGCGTAAGCCATATGCTGGCAGCTGCCGGACTATCCGCGGCCGATTCCGATAGTCCTCAATCGCGCGGTCGCCGTTTGCGCTTGCACAAAGACGGGTGCGTGCACGCTGCACTAGGGATGCTGCAATGCCGTTGCCCTTGCCGGGCATCGGAACTGTTGCCAGAGGATTTCGATGCACCCGACGCCAGACAAGCCGCAATCGGACTGGGACCCCCGGTCCGAAGCGGTGCTTTCCGACCAGATCAAGGCCTATGATGCGATGCGCCAGCGCTGCCCGGTGGCTTATAGCGGCTATCTGGGCTGGTCGCTGTTCAGGCATGAGGATGTGGTGCGCGCGTTGGACGACCACAACACATTCAGCAGCGTGGTATCAAGCCATCTGTCGGTGCCGAGTGGTATGGACCCGCCCCGGCACACGGCCTACCGGCGGCTGATCGAGCGCCATTTCGAGCCCGGGAGGGTCGGGGCCTTCGAGCCGCTTTGTCGCACGATCTCGGCGGAGCTGGTGTCCACCCTTCAACGGAACGTGGAGATCGATCTGGTGACGCAGCTTGCCCAACGCTTCGCCGTGCGCATCCAGTGCGCCTTTCTCGGGTGGCCCGACGCCTTGCATGCGCCGCTGCTTGCCTGGGTCGGCAAGAACCACGAAGCCACGCTGGCGCGCGACACCGCCGCCATGGCGGCGATCGCACTCGAATTCGACGGCTATATCCGCGATCTGTTGGAAGCGCGGCGCAAGGCTGGCGCGGCCGCGCCGGACGACATCACCACCGATCTCCTGCGCGAACGGATCGGCGAGCGGCCGCTGGACCATGAGGAGATCGTCAGCATCCTGCGCAACTGGACCGTCGGCGAGCTGGGCACCATCACGGCCTGCGTCGGCATCCTCGTCCACTATCTGGCACAGAACGGGCAACTGCAACGCCGGCTTCGCGAAGATCCCGGCATGCTGCCGGCTGCCATCGACGAGATATTGCGGCTGCATGCCCCGCTCATCGCCAACCGGCGGGTGACGACCGGACCTGTCGAGATTGGCGGACGCAGGATCGCCGCCGGCGAACGCGTCATGCTGATATGGGCCTCCGCCAACCGCGACGAGGCGGTCTTCGGCGACCCCGACGAATTCCGGCTCGACCGGGATCCGGACGAGAACCTGCTCTATGGCCGCGGCATCCATGTCTGCCCCGGCGCGCAACTGGCCAGGCTGGAATTGCGTGTCGTCATGGAGGAACTGCTGAAAGGCACAAGCGAGATCGTCCCGGCTTCCGGGCGGCAACCGGTGCTTGCCATCTATCCGGCCAGCGGATTTTCGGCGCTGCCTCTGCGCATCGCATAAAGCGCAGGGCGCCCACGGCGCATTTGCGCACGACTCCCACGGCGCATTTGCGCCGGGCATTCCTTCTCCGCTATAGACGATCCGCTGTCGGGGCACGGGCAGGCGCCGGCCCGCCCCTGGCTGCATCTGCGCATGGCGTCCCGGGGGGCGAACGAAGAAGCGATGCCGATCCACAGCGACGACGAGCCGCGACAGGGGAAATTCTCGGGCCTTGCCGATATGTCGCCTGCCTATTTCGGGCTGGTGATGGCCACCGGCATCGTCTCGCTGGCGGCCTTCATGATGGAGTTTCGCACGCTCGCGCAGGCCCTGTTCTACCTCAATGTGGGACAATATGCCGTCCTCACTGTTCTCTACGCCTTGCGGGCCTGGTTCCATCCGCGGCGCTTCTTCGGCGACATGGTCACCCACCTGGCCGGGCCGGGCTACTTCACCACTGTGGCCGGCACCGGCATCCTCGCCAGCCAGTTCATGGTGCTGCGCGAGAATCTCGCCGCCGGCAAGATTCTGTGGCTGGCGGCCGTCGTCTTGTGGGTGTGCCTCACCTATACGATCTTCACCGCCCTGACGGTCCGGCGCGACAAGCCGACCCTCGACAAGGGCATCAATGGCGGTTGGCTGCTGGCGGTTGTGGCCACGCAGGCCCTGTCGGTATCCAGCGCGCTTCTGGCGGCGCGCATCGGCCAGCCCTATCGGCTGGAACTCAACCTGGTGGCCCTGTCGATGTGGCTGTGGGGCGGCATGCTCTACATCTGGATGATGTCGCTGATCTTTTATCGCTATGCCTTCTTCCGCTTTTCGCCTGGCGACCTGGCGCCACCCTATTGGATCAATATGGGCGCCATGGCCATCTCCACCCTCGCCGGTTCCCTGCTGATCCTCAACGCCCCGCACGCGCCTTATCTGACCTCGCTGTTGCCTTTCCTGAAGGGGTTCACGGTCTTCTACTGGGCGACCGGCACATGGTGGATCCCCATGCTGCTGGTGCTCGGGGTATGGCGCTACGGCTACCAGCGCTTTCCGTTCCGCTACGATCCGCTCTACTGGGGCGCGGTGTTCCCGCTCGGCATGTACGCCGCCTGCACATGGCAGTTGGACCACGCCATGGAGTTCGGCTTCCTCACCCCCTTGCCGCGCACCTTCTTCTACATCGCATTGGCGGCCTGGAGCATCACCTTCCTCGGCATGCTGCACGCCCTGGCCCGCAACCTGACCGGGCGGAAAGCCTGAGCCGTCCGCCGCTGCGAAATCGCGAACCGGGCGAGCTACTTGATGCCGGCGCGCATGAAGCTCTGCACGAACTGGCGCTGGAAGAGCAGGAAGCCGACCAGCAGCGGCGCCGAGGTCATCAGCGTCGCGGCCGAGATCACGCTCCACTGCACGCCCTGGTCCGGCGAGGCGAACACCTGAAGGCCGACGGTGAGCGGGCGCGTGGTCACCGAATTGGTGATGACCAGCGGCCACAACAGGTTGTTCCAGTGATAGCTGACCGAAACCAGCCCGTAGGCGACATAGACGGGGCGCGCGAGCGGCACATAGACCTTGAGCAGCACGGCGAGCGGCCCCGCGCCCTCGACGCGCGCGGCGTCATCCAGTTCCTTCGGCACGGTGAGAAAGGTCTGGCGCAGCAGGAAGATGCCGAAAGCCGACGCCATATAGGGTAGCCCCATGGCCAGCACCGTATCCACCAGCCCGAGCTTGGAGATGGTGCGGTAGTTCTCCACCATCAGCACTTCCGGCATGATCATGAGCTGGATCAGCACCAGCATGAACACCACCGTCTTGCCGCGGAACTCGTAACGGGCGAAGGCATATGCCGCCAGCGTGCAGACAACGAACTGGCACACCAGAATGGTGGTGATCAGCGCAAAGGTGTTGAGGAAGTAGCGCGCGAAGGGCGCTGCGTTCCAGGCGTCGACGAAATTCTGCAGCGTCAGGGGTGCGAGCAGGTCGAAGCGCACCTCATAGGCCGGCGGATGCACCGCCATCCACACCGCGTAGAACAGCGGCAGGATCCACAGAAACCCCAGCAGATAGCAGGCCCCGGTTTCCAGAACCCGCCAGAAGGAGGCTTCGCGGGCATGGTGGGAAAGGGTCATGGCGCTCATTTGTAGTGCACCTTGCGATCGAGAACACCGAACTGGACGAAGGCCAGCAGGGCAAGTACCGCGAGCAGGACGACGGTCAGCGCCGAGGCATAGGCCGTGTCCCAGAAACGGAATGCGACGTTGTAGACGTAGTAGAGCAGCAAGGTGCTCGCATTGTCCGGCCCACCGCGGGTCATGACGATGACATGGTCGATCAACCGGAACGAGTTGATGATGGCGTTGATCATCACGAACAGCGTGGTCGGCATCAGAAGCGGGAAGGTCACGCGGCGGAAGAAATACCAGCGGCTGGTGCCTTCCAGCGCGGCAGCCTCGGAAAGCGTGGGGCTGATCTGCTGCAAGGCGGCCAGATAGAAGATCATGAAGAAGCCGGCTTCCTTCCAGATCGCCAGCACCATCAGGCTGCCGAGCACCGTGTCGGGATCGCCCAGCCAGTTGCGCTCATGAAAGCCGAACAGGCCGAGGAACTGGTCGATGAGGCCGTAGCCCGGCGTGTAGAAGAACAGCCAGATGTTGGCGACCGCGATCATCGGGAGCACGGTCGGCAGAAAGAACGACATGCGCATCAGCGCCCGCCCGCGAATGGCGGAGTTGACGATGATGGCCATCAGCATGGACAGCGCGATCGCCGCCGGGACCGTGCCGAGCGCATAGATGGCGTTGTTCTTCAGCGCCGCCATGAACACTGGATCGCCCAGCATGTCCGCATAGTGATCCATGCCGACGAACCGCGCCGGCCGGTTGCCGCGCGGCGTGCGGTAGAAGCTGTTGATGAAGGTCATCACCGCCGGAATGTGGGTAAAGGCGGCAAGCAGGACCGTGGCCGGCAAAAGCAGCAGCCAGGGCACCACCATGTTATTCGTCTTCTTCACCTGCCAACCTTTCCCGGCTGTGATTTTCGACCCTGCAATCCAATGCGTGCGCCACGGAGCGCAACTGACGCCCCGTGGCCGCAGATACGATCAGTCGCGGTAGTCCTCGAGGATGCGGTCCGCTTCCTTCTGGGCATCGGAAAGCGCCTGCGCGGGCTGCTTCTTGGCCGTCAGGGACGCCTCTATGGCGTCGTCGATGACACGCGAGATGCGCTGGTTCTCATGCGTGGACAGCTCCGGCACCATGTACGGGATCTGTTCATGCGGCACGAGCGCACCGGGGAACTCGGCGACATAGGCCTTCATGGCCTCGGTTGCCCATGCATCCTCGCGCGCGGCGATATAGCCGGTCTTGATGCTCCATTCGGCCGCCTGCTCGGGCGAGGACAACCACTTGACGAACTGGAAGGCGGCCTCCTGCTTCTCCGGTGCCACGCCGTTGAAGATATAGGCGTTGCCGCCGCTGGTCGGCGCGCCGCGCTTCTTGTGCTCGGGCAGAATCTGCACGCCGAAGGGGAACGGCGCGTTGGTCTTGATGTTGGTGAGGTTGCCGCTGGTGGTGGTGATCATCGCGGCACGGCCCTCGAAAAAGTCCTTCGGGTTGGTCGCCCATTCGATGACGCCCGGCTTCATGACCTTGTGCTTGTGGGCGAGATCGACCCAGTACTGCAGCGCCTCGACCACTTCGGGAGAATCGAAGTGGGTCTGCGTGCCGGTCTCATCGGCGATCTTGCCGTCATTCTGGGCAACATAGCCTTGCAGCAGCCAGTAGGAGGTCAGCGAGGACGGAACCTGCATGCCCCAGCGGCTGACATTGCCGTCGGCTTCGCGTTTGGTCAGCTTCGTGGCGAACTCGACCACCTCGTCCCAGTTCTGCGGACCCTTTTCCGGGTCGAGGCCGACTTCCTTGAACGCATCCTTGTTCCAGAAGAACAGCGTGGTGCCGCGCTGGAACGGAACGCCCCATGTCTTGCTGTCATGCTCGCTGTTGACCATGAACACCGGGAAAAACCCTTCCAGCCACGCCTTGTCCTCGTCGGTCTTGACGAAGTCGTCGAAGGGGACGATCGCGTCCTCGTCGATCAGCGTGTACATGTCGGTCGACAGCATGACCGCGACTTCCGGCGGCTGGCCAGCGCGGTAGGCGGTGAGCGCCTTGCTGATCGTCTCGGGATAGGTGCCCGAATAGACCGGCTTCACCTTGATGTCGGGATGATCAGCCTCGAAACGGGTGATCAGGTCCTCTACGATCTTGGCCACCGGCCCGCCTATGGCAACGGGATAGTAGAAATTGATCTCGACGGGCGCCGCCTGTGCGGCGCCTGCACCCAGCATGGCAACGCCTGCCAGCGCGCCCTTTATCCATCCAGTCCAGGAATTCATTGTCTTTCCTCCCGTAAAAAAATCCAGATTTCGATGTGGCTGACCGCCGGCAGAAGGCGGCTTTGCCCGATTACTTGCCCGACTACTTGACTGCCCGCAGAGCCGGCACCTCGCCGGAACCATCGGCAGTCACCAGCACCTTGCGCTCGACGCGCTGGGTCGTTTCCTTGTCGAAGACATGCATGGCCTCCGGCTTCCAGTTGAGGCCGATCGAGTCGCCCACTGCGTGGCGGCGCACACCTTCCACCCGCACCTGAAGAAGCTGGTCGCCCACCAGACACTCCAGAATGCTGTCGGCGCCGTGATAGTCGATCGACTGCACGATGGCGGGTACGATGCCGGTGGAAGCGATCCGGATCTCCTCCGGGCGCACGCCAAGCAGCAGGCCGGCGCCCTCGCCCTCAACCAGAGCAGGGCCATTGGTGCCCTTGACGACGGCACCGCCGGCGCTGTCCTCCAGTTCGACCAGGTTCATCGGCGGCGTGCCGATGAAGCGTGCGGCGAACGAGGTGGCGGGGCGCAGATAGAGCTCGGAAGGCGTCGCCTTCTGCTCGATCCTGCCGTTGCGCATGAGAATGACCTGGTCGGCCAGGCTCATCGCCTCGATCTGGTCATGGGTGACATAGACCATGGTCATGCCGAGCGACTTCTGGATGGAGCGGATCTCCTTGCGCATCTCGTGACGAAGCTGGGCATCGAGATTGGAAAGCGGCTCATCCATCAGGCAGACGGGAGCCTCGGCGACGATGGCCCGGCCGAGCGCGACACGCTGCTGCTGACCACCCGACAATTGCGAAGGTTTGCGATCGAGAAGATGGGAAAGGCCGAGAATATCCACGGCGCGCTGCAGGCGGCGGGCCCGCTCGGCCGCGGGCACCTTGCGCACCTTGAGACCGAACACGATGTTCTCCGCCACGCTCAGATGCGGGAACAGCGCATAGGATTGGAACACCATGGCAAGGTCGCGTTTTGCCGGCGGCTCGTTGGTGACGTCGCGGCCGCCGATGCGGATCGCGCCGGACGTGGCGCTTTCAAGGCCGGCGATGAGCCGCAGCGTCGTCGACTTGCCGCAACCGGAGGGGCCCAGAAGCACGGTCAGCGCACCTGCCTCGACCGTGAAGGAAACGTCCTGCACCGCATTGAAGGTGGCCCAGCTCTTGTTCAGGCTGGCAATCTCGATCCCCGACATTCCGGTTTTCCTCCATGGGATGCGGCTACAGATGCTGATGGCCCAGCACACAAGAAGTGCCCGCATCGCGATCTCTGAAATCGAAAATATTGAACTATTCTATCAAGGTCAATACATTTGTACAAATCCGTAAAATATGCGAAAAGCACGGCGGCGCAATGCCTTCCATGGAGAACCCGATGAGTCCGTTCCGCATCCTGCACATATCCGATACCCACCTTTCGCCGCGCACCGAGCACTTCCGCCAGAACAACGAGGAGATGATCGCTCCGCTCAAGGCTTCCGATCACGATTACATCGTGCACACCGGCGACATCACGCTGGACGGCATCCGTTTCGAGGAAGACTACGCCTTTTGCCGCGATTTTCTCGCCCGGGCCGGCAAGGAGATCCTCTATATTCCCGGTAATCACGACATCGGCGACAATCCGAACCTGTCGAAGCCGGAAGAGGAGAAGGGCAGCCGAATCAATGCCGGCCGCCTTGCCCGCTACAAGCGCTATTACGACAAGGACCGCTGGTCCTTCGACCGTGACGGCTGGCGCATCGTCGGCGTCAACTCCATGCTGATCGGCTCCGGCCTTCCGGAAGAGCAGGAACAGTTCGCCTGGCTGGACGAGCAACTCGACACCCTTGGCGACCTGCATCTTGCGGTGTTCACCCATCAGCCGCTGTTCATCGACGTGCCGGAAGTGACCGAGCTCACCTACTGGACCGTGGACCCCAGTGGCACCGAACGGCTGCGCAGGCTCATCGACCACCCGTCTCTCAAGTTCATCGGCAGCGGCCACCTGCATCAGCAGCGCTCGCGCGCCTATGGCCAGATCCGGCTGGAATGGTGCTCCTCGATCGCCTTCACTACCCGCGAGGAGCTGGTGCCGGAGATGGGCGGCACGCGCCTCGTCGGCTATCTGGAGCACAGCTTCCACCCCGACGGCCGCATCGAGACGGCGGTGCGCACGCTGGACAGCTTCACCAACAACTATCTTGATGACGTACTTGAGACGGTCTACCCAAAATATTGAGATGAAAAGGTCTCCGCCCCTTTTCGAAACAGGGGGTGGAGACCAATCCCGATGATGTTTAAGCGGTCTCCAGATCGTGCAGGGCGCCGGCCGGCACCTGCGCATTGCCGAACCAGTTCAGGCAGGTGACGGCGGCAAAACCGCTGTCGATCAGACCGTTCTCGTCTTCCCCCGTGGTGAAATAGTTGCGGTCGGCCAGCGGCTCGATGCGGGCCGAAACCGCGTCCTCCTCATGGATGAGGACGCGGGTCGCCACCTTGTCGCGGCCGATACGGGCAGCCCGCATGGGTGCGGGCACGCGGCGCGGCAGGTTGACGTTCAGCCAGTGACCTTCGGTGGCCCATTCGCCGCGTGTTTCCCAGAAGGATCGGATGCGTGCCGACAGCCAGTCGAAGCTGGCATTGGAAAAAGTTTCACTGTCGCGCGGAGCCGAGAAGGCGATGCCCGGAATGCCGTTCAGCGCCGCCTCGCGCGCCACCGCCATGGTGCCGGAGTAAGACACGTCCTCGGCCACGTTGCGCCCCTCATTGATACCCGACAGCACCATGTCCGGACGTCTGCCGTCGCGGAACACCCAGTTCAGGCCGGCGATGACGCAATCGGCCGGGGTGCCGGTGCAGGCATAACGCTGCTCAGCGACACGGCTGACGGAAAATCCCTTGCGCAGGCTGATGCAATGACCGAAGCCGCTGCGATTGCCGTCCGGCGCAATGACCCAGACGTCATCGCTCAGGCGCAGCGCGGCCTCCTCAAGAACCTTGATGCCGGGAGCCTCGATCCCGTCGTCGTTCGAAATCAAAATGCGCATGAAATCCTGTCCCTGTTTCAGCCGCGGCCCTGCCCTGCCTGGCCGCATTGCACACCGCATTGCGCAGGGCCTTTCGCACCGCAATAGAACATTTATTGCAAAATAGGAATAATTGTTCAATATTAGAACTTACAAGACCACATAAATCGTGCACCGATGTGCCACACCCGATTCCACTTTGCGTTGAATTCGGCTATCTGCCCTCCGAGGAGGAGACGACCATGGCCCGCACCGCCACCCGCCAGAAAAAGACCAAGTTCCAATCCGACCAGGACGAACTGAAGCTGCGCGCGGCATGGCTCTATTTCATCGAGGGCCTGACGCAGGAGCAGGTCGCCCAGCATCTGGGCATCAGCCGTATCAAGGCATTGCGCCTGCTGGCCGCCACGCGCGAGGACGGCACGGTGCAGATTTCGATCAATGCGCAGGCAGAGCCCTTGCTCAAGCTGCAGCGGGCGCTGGAGCGGCATTTCGGCCTGTTCGAAGCGATCGTCGCGCCGGCGCAGGACCAGACGGAGGCGAGCATCGCCGCCGTGGTCGGCCATGCCACCGGCCGCTACATTTCCGAGCGCGTCAGCGACGGGCTGACGATCGGCGTCGGCTGGGGCGCGACCCTCCAGGCCTGCATGAATTCGCTGAGTTGGCGCGAGGTCGAGAACATGACGGTGGTGTCGCTGCTGGGCGGGCTCACCCATGCCGCGGCCCACAACCCCTCGGCCGTCGCCTGGCGGCTGGCGGAGTTCTACAAGACAGAGCTGTTCCAGATCACCGCGCCGATCTTCGTACCGCATGAGGAACTGGCCACGGCGCTGTGGCAGCTCGAAGACCTCAAGCAGCTTCAGGAACGCGCGCGCCAGGTCGACATGGCCCTGCTCAGCGTCAGCGACATCAGCAAGCAGGCATCGATCTTCCGGCGCGGCATCCTGTCATGGGAGGAAGGCCAGAGCCTGAAGGACGCGGGCGGTGTCGGCGACGTGCTCGGCCGCTTCGTCAACACGGAAGGTACGGTCATCGACCATCAGATCAACCGGCGGGCGATGTCGATCAACCCGGCTGACATCCGCAAGGTGCCGAAGGTCATCATTTCTTCCGGCGGCGTGCGCAAGATCCACGCCATCCGTGCCGGCATTGCCGCCACCAACGCCAAGGTCCTGATCACCGACGAGGCGGCCGCTCACGCCCTGCTGGAACTGCCGCCGCTGGGCTGAACCCGGTTCAAGCGCAGCGATTTGTCCGGAAGGCGGCCTGCCGGTCAGCCTTCCACCTTCCCCTCGCCTGCAATTAGCAAACCATCATGGAAGGTTTCGCCTTCAGCGCCGGGGCGGGTGAGAAGCAGGAAGGCCAGCGTGATCACCGGTTGCCACAGCAGGGCCCGGGCCGCCGTCATTGGCGTGTAGGTGCCCTTGGGCGCCAGGAGATTGGCGGTGCCGATCAGTTCCCCGCCGACCACAGCGGGAATGTTCAGGCTCGATTCGAAGCCGAGTTCCTGGATCTTGCGCCAGTCGAAGAACAGCTCCGCCACGCCCTCGATGTCGGTCGTGGCAAAAGGCGCCTTGCCCATCACCACCTTCTCGAAATAGGGGCCTGCCACCAGCCGCTTGTAATTGCCCACCGGATAGGCATCGAGATCGTCGGAAAACACCCGGCAGGAGCGCATCGACGGCATATCGTAGACCAGTGCCGTCAGCAGGCCGCAGGCCGCGTCCCGCTTCAGCCCTGCGCGCAGATAGTCGAACACCATGACGGCTGGCTTCGGCCCGGCAACGAGACGTGAAATTTCCTGCGGATCGTAGGGCAGGCTCATGCGCCCGCCTCCTGCATGACCAGATGGCCGGGCGAAACCTGGTCATAGAGACGGGCGGGCGGGCGATAATCGAGGCCGCGTACGGGGCTGGCAATCTCGGTGACGTCGAGCCTGCGCTCGCCATGGCGGCGGGTGGGATCGGGCACCGGAACCGCCTCGATCAGGCGCCTGGTATAGGGATGGCGGGGATTGCCCAGCACCTCGGCGCGGGGTCCGATCTCGACGATCTCGCCCAGATACATCACCGCGATGCGATGGCTCACACGTTCCACCACCGCCATGTCATGGCTGATGAACAGATAGGAAAGGCCCAGCCGCTCCTGCAGGTCGAGCATCAGGTTGATGGTCTGTGCCTTGATCGACACATCCAGCGCCGAGACGGATTCGTCGGCGATGATCAGCTTCGGCTCCAGCGCCAGAGCCCGCGCGATGCAGATGCGCTGACGCTGGCCGCCTGAGAACTCGTGCGGATAGCGGCCGGCCATGTCGCGGGAAAGGCCGACCTGCTCCAGCAGGCGACCGACCCTCTCCTTTGCCTCGGCCTCGCCGCAGACCTTGTGGATGAAGAGCGGCTCGGCGATCGCCCGGCCGATCCGACGGCGCGGGTTGAGGCTAGCGAAGGGGTCCTGGAACACCATCTGGACCGAGCGTCGCAGTTCGTCGATATCGGCATCGGTGCCCAATATGTCCTTGCCGAGCAGTTTGACCGAGCCGGATTCGGCATGCGTCATGCGCATCAGCGCGCGCCCCATGGTGGACTTGCCGCAACCCGATTCCCCGACCAGCGCCAGCGTCTCGCCCTGCTTCAGGTCGAAGCTGACATTCTCGATGGCGTGGACCCGAGCCGAAAGGCGGCGGAACACGCCCGAATGCAGCGGATAGCGCACAACGAGGTTCTTCACCTCCAGAAGCGGCTCATCGCGAACCGTGTCGAGGGTTTTCGGCGCCGGCCTGGCGACGCCGGTCACCGGATCGACCAGATCAAAGCGCTTCGGGCGGGTGCTTGCCTGCATCTGCCCCAGCGCCGGCACGGCCGAAAGCAGCGCGCGCGTATAAGGGTGGCGGGGTGCGGCGAACAGGGAGGCTGTCTCTTCCGTCTCCACCACGTCGCCGCGATACATGACCGTGACCCGGTTGGCGATCTCCGCGACCACGCCCATGTCGTGGGTGATGAACAGAACGCCCATCTCTTCCTCGCGCTGCAACTCGCGGATCAGTTCGAGGATCTGGGCCTGGATGGTCACATCGAGCGCGGTGGTCGGCTCGTCGGCGATCAGCAGGCGCGGCCGGCAGGCCAGCGCCATGGCGATCATCACCCGCTGGCGCATGCCGCCGGACAGGAGATGCGGATATTCCGATGCGCGCTGCGCGGCCGCGGGAATGCGCACCCGCTCCAGCAGACGCACCGCCTCCTTCAGCGCCTCGCGCCCCTTGAGGCCGCGATGGATGGACAGCGCTTCGGCGATCTGGTCGCCCACCGTCATTACGGGATTGAGCGAGGTCATCGGCTCCTGGAAGATCATGGCAATGCGGTTGCCGCGTATCGCCTGCATCCGGGTGGCCGAAAGGGTCAGGAGATCCTGCCCCTCAAACAGGATGCGGCCCTCGTGCCGGGCGAGACCCGGCTGGAGAAGGCGCATGATCGACAGTGCAGTCACGCTCTTGCCCGAGCCCGATTCCCCCACCACGGCCAGGGTTTCCCCGGAATCGATGGTGAAGCTCACGTCGCGCACCACGGTCTTCCATCCGTCTTCGGTGCGGAAGGAGGTGGTCAGGTTCTCCACGCTGAGTATCGGCATCTTGATCTCCGGCACGGGCTGGGCGTTTTACGCCTGATGCAACTCGGACTTGACGAACTGCCCGCGCGCCATGATCGCGGGCATGTGGGCGCCGTCTCCGGCAAGCAGCGAGATATCCTCCAGCGGATTGCCTGCAACGATGAGAAGGTCGGCGCAGGCGCCCGGCGCGATAATGCCGATCTCACCTTCGAGCCGGCACAGCTTCGCGCCGATGACGGTGGCAGAACGGACGATCTCGGCCGGCGTCAGCACGCGCGCCAATATCTCGAACTCCATGCAGTGATAGCGACGCAGAGCGCCGAGAAGGTCGGAGCCGAAAGCCATTGGCAGGCCGGCCTCGCGCATGATCTCGAGCGAGCGCAGGCCGCCCTTCTGCACCACCTCGATCTTGGCGAATTCGGCCGCCCCCAGCCCCAGCGCTTTGCCCTCGATGGCAAGCGCGTCATAGGCGACGAGTGTCGGCACGGCGATGCAGCCGCGCTCTGCGGCAAGCGCCGCTGTCTCGGGCTCGATCAGGTTGCAGTGTTCGAGCGAGTGCACGCCCAGCTCGACGCAACGCCGGATCGCCCGGTCGGTATAGACATGGGCCGAGACATAGAGGCCGGCGTTCTCCGCTTCCTCCACCATGGCCGCGATCTCGTCGCGCGAATACTGGATCGAGTGGATCGGGTCATTGGGCGAAGAGACACCGCCATTGGCCATGACCTTGATGAACTTGGCGCCTTCCTTGATCTGCTTGCGGCATTCGGCGCGCACATTGTCGACGCCGTCGGTGACGACGCCCATCGAACCCAGCCGGTCGGACATCATGTCGGGGCGCCCGTCGGTACGCCCGCGCAGGTCGGAATGGCCGCCGGTGGTGGTCAGCGCCTTGCCGCAGATGATGAGGCGGGGGCCCTTGATCAGCCCCTCCTCCAGTGCCAGCACGAGGCCGAGATCGGCCCCGCCGAGATCGCGCAGCGTGGTGAAGCCGCGCGACAGCGCCTCTTCCATCACCCTTGCCGAGCGCAGCGCGGCGAGCGAGGATGGCGCCGTGACGTTGCTCCACAGGTCGAGGCTTTCGGCCGTGACATGGACATGGCAGTCTATCAGTCCCGGCATCAGCGTGTGGCCGCGAAGGTCCAGCTCCACCACATCCCGTGGACGCTCGAGGCCGGCGCCCACAGCGACGATGCGGTCGCCGCTGACCAGGACCTCGGCCTCGATCAGCCGTCCCGCTTCCGCGTCCAGCACGCGGCCGTTGGTGAAGAGTGTGTCCGGCATCAGTCGCTCGCGCCTTCCATGTTGCCCACCATGAAGCCGTAGTCGCCGGCATTGACCAGATTGCGGGTCAGGTGCTGCATGATCATCACGCCGTTCCTGAAAGGCGTCCGAATCTCCTCCAGCGTCTCGAAGGTGTAGGGCGAGACAACCCGGCCCAGAAGTTGGTCGCCGGAGATGAACTCGCCATTTGCCGGGCACAGCGGCTCCAGCCAGCCGCCATGGACAGGTCGAATGCCGGCCAGCTCGGTGACCACGATCTGCTTGGGATTGGGTGCTGCCTCGCCGGAGATGGTGCCACGCACGCGCAGCATGTTGAGAATGCCGTCCAGAGTGCGCTTGCAATAGGGGCCCTGATCGACAATGCCGCCGCCAAGCTCGATCACCACCGAGGAGATGCCAAGCGTCTCGATGGTGACGGCCTTGGTGGTGCCGGCAAAGGTCGTGCCCTGCTTGCCCTGCACCGGGCGGTACAGAACCCTGGAACCGAAGGCACGCGACAGCTCTTCGTCGTTCTCGATATAGACATAATCGACGGTCGGCCGGTCGGTGCCCGAATGCAGGTCGATATGCACGTCGATCTTCTGGAAGAACTCGCGCACCAGCGCATGGGCGAGCTGCTGGCTGTAGGTGCCGTTGGGATTGCCGGGGAACTGTCGGTTGAGGTCGAGTTCGTCAATCGTCGAGAAGCGGTGGTTGACCGCGAACGCATAGGGATTGACCACCGGCAGGAGCAGGACACGGCCCTTGAGCGGCATGTCCTTGAGCACGCGGTAAAGGTCGAGGATTACCTGGCTGCCAGTGTTCTCGTTGCCGTGAATGGAGGCGGAGATACCGATGGTCGGGCCATCCTGTTCGCCCACCAGCTCATGCATGACGAGCACGGCGTCGTTGCCATCGGCCATGGTGGTGAATTTCGGCCGCAGCACGTTGATCGATTTTACCATTTACCAGTTCCTTACTTTGATTTTGCGCCGCCACGCGAAAGCTGGCGCGGATCGAGCACGTCGCGCAGCCCATCGCCAAGCAGGTTGAAGCCCAGCACCGTGATCATGATCGCGGCGCCCGAGACGATGGAAAGCCACGGTTCATCCCGCAGGAAGCGGGTGCCGTAGGAAAGCGTCCAGCCCCAGGTCGGCTGCGGTGGGGGCAGTCCGAATCCGAGGAAACTGAGCGCGGATTCCGCGAGGATGGCGGTGCCCAGTCCCAGCGACGACAGCACGATGATGGGGCCGAGCGCATTGGGCAGGATCTCGCGGAAGATGACGCGCGTGTGGCTGGCGCCGAGCGACCGTGCCGCCTGCACATAGACCTGCTCGCGCAGCACCAGCGTCGCGGCGCGCACCACGCGCGCATATTCGGCCCATGCGACCACGGCAATGGCGACGGCGACGTTGATCACGCCCGGCCCCAGCGCCGCCACGATGGCCAGCGCCAGGACGATGGCCGGAAAGCCGAGGAAGATGTCGGCGATGCGCATCAGCAGCATGTCGACCCAGCCGCCGAAATAGCCGGAGACCAGCCCGACCACGGTGCCGACGAGGGCAGAAACGGCGACTGCGGTCAGCGCGATGCTCAGCGAGATGCGGGCGCCGTAGACCATGCGCGACCACAGATCCCGTCCGAAATTGTCGGTGCCCAGCCAATGCTCCCAGGTGGGACCGGAGAAGCGGTTGGCCATGTCGATCTGCTCGACCGCATGGGTCGCCACCTGTGGCGCGAAGACGGCCAGAAGGAAAATCGTCAGCGTGATCACGGCGCCGAGGATCAGCGAGACGTTACGCAGTTTCTTGGGAACACGCAGGGAAATGGCCATGGTTCAGCTCAGCCTCACGCGCGGATCGACGACGGCATAGAGCAGGTCGACGACGAGGTTCACCAGCGCGAAGATGATCGCGAAGGTCAGCACGATGCCCTGTATCAGCGGGAAGTCGCGCTGCGAGATGGCGGCGACGGTCAACTGGCCGAGGCCCGGCCAGGCGAAGATGCTTTCGGTCAGCACCGCGCCGCCGAGCAGCGCGCCGAAGCGCAGGCCGATCACCGACAGGACCGGCAGCAGCGCGTTGCGCAAGGCATGACGATAGACCACCCGCCGCGGCGCGACGCCCTTGGCCAGGGCGGTGCGCACGAAATCCTCGCGCAGCACTTCCAGCATCGAGCTGCGCACCAGCCGCGATATGATCGCCGCCGAATTGGCGGCCAGCGCCAGCGCCGGCAACGCCATGTGGGACAGCGAATCCCACAAGGTCTGCGGTCGCCCCGACATGAGGTCGAGCAGGCCCTGACTGAGCGGCGCTCCGCGGCCGATGGCCGGCAGCCAGCCGAGATTGACGGCAAAGGCCAGCATGAGCAGCAGGCCGAGCCAATATACCGGCATCGACACGCCAAGCTGCGCCACCAGCATGGCCAGCGTGTCGACAAGCCCACCCTGCCGCACGGCGGCGACGACGCCCAGGAACATGCCCACCATGGTAGCGATGATCAGGGCCACGACGGCCAGCTCGATCGTGGCGCCGAGCCGCTCGTAGATGATCGAGGCGACCGACTGGTTCTGGAACCAGGAGCGGCCCATGTCGCCCTGCAGGAGGGCGATGGAATAATCCCATAGCCGCAGATACCACGGGTTTTCCAGTCCAAGCTGCTGGCGCATGGTGGCGATGGCCTCCGGGGTGGCATCCTGGCCAAGCAGTATGGCCGCCGGGTCTCCCGGAATGATCAGCAGCAGGCAGAATGTCACCACCACCATACCGATCGCCATCGGTATCAGCAGCAGCAGTCGCCGCAGGATATAGCTCAACATGGGATTTCGTTCCGATGATCCATGGGACAGCAGGGCAAGAAGGACTGTTGCGGCAGCCGGCTCCGGTCATGCGGCTCCTGTATGGAACAGGATACCGCACCGCGACGGACGACTTTCTGGCTTCAGCCCTTCAGGATCCTCGTCGTTCAGGCCCCTAGTCGTTCAGGCCTATGACGCCGCGCAGGTTACCGCGCGGGTTCGCCTGGACCTTTTCCACCGGCAGGTCCTTGGCGTAGAACATCTGGTAGCCCTGCGCCGAGATGATGTAGTAGGGCACGTCCTCGGCAATGATGCGGGCGGCTTCCTGATAGGCCTTGGCGCGCTCGGCACGGTCCGTCTCGGTGCGGCCGCGGTTCAGCTGCTCGTCGACCTTGGGGTTCGAGTAGCCGGCCCAGTTGTTGCCGCCGCCAGTGGTGAGCTGCGAGTAGAGCAGCCGGTCGGGATCGACGATCCCCAGCCAGCCGAGCAACGCGATCTGGTGCTCGCCTTTCTGGACATAGTTGGTCGAGAAGGACGCCCAGTCGCTGATGCGGGTCTCGGCCTTGATCCCCGCCATCTCGAAGATGGCCTGTAGATATTCCACCGCCTGGACACGGTTGGGATCCTCGGTATGGGTGGCGATGGTGACCGTCAGCGGCTTGCCGCCCTTGTCGAGGATGCCATCACCATTGGTGTCGGTCCAGCCGAGCTGGTTGAAGGCGGCGACTGCGGCAGCCGGATCGAACTTCGGCTGCGAGATCGACGCGTCATAGGCCCAGGACGAAGGCAGGAGCACGGAATGCGTCACCTCGTCCACGCCCTGATAGATGTCGCGCACCAGTGTTTCCTGGTCGACCAGCATGGCGAAGGCGCGTCGCATCGCCGGGTCGGAGAGCAGCGGATCCTTGACGCCGAAATTCAGGTAGGTGACGCCGAGGCCTGCCATGATCGCATGGCCGAAGCGGTCGTCGGCGCTCAGGCGCTTGACGTCCTGGGGGGAAAGCGGCGACTGGATGACGTCCAGGTTGCCGGCCTCGAAGGCCTGCGCGCGGGCCGAGTTGTCACCGATGATCTTCACCGTCATTTCGGTGACGGTCGGCGCCTTGCCCCAGTAGTGTTCGTTGGCGGCCAGCACCATTTCGCTGCCGCGGGTCCAGCGCACCAGCTTCATAGGCCCTGCTCCGACCGGCTTTAGCGCGAAGTCCGCCCCGTTCCCGGCCAGCGCTTTCGGCACAATGCCCATGTCGAGATAGCTCAGCAGCGGCGCATAGGGTGCGCTCAGGGTGAACTTGACGGTGCGCGGATCGACCGCCTCGACCGCCTTGATCGGCGTGTAGAGCGCCTGCTGGGGCGCGCCGAATTGTGGATCGGTCAATGCCTGATAGGTGTAGACCACATCGTCGGCCGTGAGCGGCGAGCCGTCCGAGAAGGTCAACCCCTCGCGCAGATGAAAGATGAAGGTGGTGGGATCGGGCGTTTCCCAGCTTTCGGCCAGGTCCGGCACCGCCTCCAGCGAGGGGGTGAGATGGACGAGACCGGAAAACAGCAGGTCGCCGATGCGCATTGCGGTCGAGTCACGCGCCAGCCGCGGATCGAGCGTGCCGGCATCGACATCGACGCCGATGGTGATCTTCGTGTCGGCCACGGCGGCCGAATTGTGCGACATGGCCAGGAACACGGCCAGGCCGGCCGAAAGAAGCAGCTTTTTCATTCTCTTCCCTTTTGTCTTCTGCTCGCGCGCGAACCTCCCGGCACGAACGCAAAACCTATGCGACGCGAATGTCTCCCTGCCGCAACTGCGCGAGGCGGGGGACCAGCACCGAGCGCAGAAAGCTCGGGTCCGGCGCGTGACGAAACTCGAAGCAGGCCACGCCCGGCGCCACCAGGGCGGCGATGCGATCCGCGCCGGTGGCGAAGATCACCGCGCCGGAGCGGTCGATTTCCTCGGCCAGGTTTTCCGCCGAGGACCAGGTAACGTTGATCTCCGCCAGATGCGGCGCGAACTCCCGGATGGTCGGCCGCATTATGGCGATGTAGTCCTTGAGATGGGTGACCCCCAGAACCGGCGTCTGCGGCTCCAGCGAAGCCAGGTTCTGCCGGGTCTGCTGCGAGGGAATGAAGCGCAGCCCCAGCACCTTGTCGGAGCCGATGAGGCGGCGGGCGTCCGCCTCGCGGTGGACGAAGGTCAGCACCAGATGGGCGGCGCGACAGGCATCCAGCTCCGGCCCCGGCTGCGATATCTGGTCGAAGGTAACCAGCGTGATCTCCTCCCCCGCCTCCATGCAGGGTTGGATCTGGCGCACGTAGTCGCGCCCGGCCTCCTCGAAGATGCACACGAACACCACGTTCAGTCGCCGCCGCGCATCGCGCATCATGGATTGCGCGTTCAGCATCGATATCAGCGACATGGTCGAGACGCCGAGTTCCGAGGCCCGTACCAGCAGCCTGTCGATATCGTCGCGCAGCAAAGAGACATTGGAAGGCGTCACATCGGCAGACGCGGCCGGCACGATCACGAAGGCGCCCTGCCCCTGATGCGTCTCGATCAGCCCGTCGTCGCGCAACTGCCTGTAGACCTGCGCCACCGTCATCGGCGCGACACCGATATCGGCCGCGAGCTGTCGGATGGACGGCAGCCGGTCGCCATAGCTGTAGCCGCCGAACGCCAGCATGTAGCTGAGCAGCCCGTGGAGCTGGGTGCCCACGGGAACCGGCAGGCTCTTGTCGATGCAGTTGGCGTCGAGAGTGAACATGTGTGATAGTTAAATAGAACAGTTGACCTTTGGCAAGCGATTTTCTTGAATGCACATGAGCCGCGGGAAAACCGTACCAAAAACGCTGGAAATCGATCCGGAATTAAGGATTTTTCGCAAAACCTGCCCCTATGACGCAGGCATAAACCCGGCCCGAATCTCGGGCAGAATCCCAATCCTCAGGAGGAGGTGTGTACTAATGGAATATATCAATCTTGGTCTAACTGGTCTGAAAGTGTCACGCCTGGCATTGGGCTGCATGACATTCGGTTCCCCTTCCTGGGCTCCCTGGGTTCTGGGCCCGCACGATGCGCGGCCGATCATCTTCAAGGCGCTGGAGCTTGGCATCAATTTCTTCGACACGGCCGACATGTACTCGCTGGGTGCCAGCGAGGAGGTGCTGCGCGAGGCGCTGGCCGACGTGCCCCGCCATCGGCTTGTGATCGCTTCCAAGCTTTACAATGCCATGAGCGACGACCCCAACGACCGCGGCCTGTCGCGCAAGCATGTGTTCGAAGCGGTCGATGCCAGCCTCAAGCGGCTCGGCACCGACTATATCGACCTATACCAGTTGCATCGCTTCGACTACGGGACCCCGCTGGAGGAAACGCTGGATGCGCTCAACGACGTGGTGCGCGCCGGCAAGGTGCGCTATCTCGGCGCCTCGTCCATGTTTGCCTGGCAGTTCATGAAGGCGCTCGGTCTGCAACGCGCCAACGGCTGGGCGCCGTTCGTCTCCATGCAACCCCACTACAACCTGATCTACCGCGAGGAAGAGCGCGAGATGCTGCCCATGTGCCGCAGCGAGGGCATCGGCGTCATCCCGTGGAGCCCGCTGGCGCGCGGCCGGCTGGCCGGGCGCAGCGGGACCACGCGGACCGATACGGACCGTACCGCCAGCGCCCTCTATGACCGCAGCCAGGAGCAGGACGAGGCCGTGGCCGCCGCGGTGCGCCAGGTGGCGGAACGCCATGGCCGCCCGATGGCGCAGATCGCCTATGCCTGGGTGGCAAGCCGCCCCGGCATCACCGCGCCCATCGTCGGCATCTCCAAGCTTCACCAGTTCGACGATGCCATTGCCGCGCTCGAGGTGAAGCTCTCCGATGAGGATGTCGCTCTCATGGAAGCTCCCTACCAGCCGAAACCCGTCGCGGGGCATGTGTGATGGAACTGGGACGCCAGCTTGCCCGGTTGACGGCGGGTATCGACGGCCTCTATCGCGCCGCCAACCGTGGCGCGGGGTTCCTCAATGCGGAAGGATTGATCCCGGTGGCCATGGCCGCAGGGATCGCACCGCAGCCGCTTCGTGACTATGACGAAGCGGAGGAGGCACTCATCGACTTCCGCTCACGGCTTGGCGATGCCGAGACGGCGCTGCGCCGTGACTGGCTCGACGAGATGTCGGATTCCCTTCTGGCGCTGGTCGCAACCTTTCGCGGCGACCCGATCAGCTTCGGCGAGCGGCTGGAGCGCCAGATCAGGGTTCCGCTCAAGGCCGTGCCGCAGCCGATCATCGACGGCCTGCATTCGGAAATCCGTTCGGCACTGGACGAACTCGGTTTCCGGGGCGGATCCCTGGCCGAGGATCATGCACGCTGGGCCGAAGGCGCCGTCATTCCCACCGACACGGTGCTGGCGGTCATCGCCGATTATCAGGCCGAGGCCCGTGCCCGCTGTGCGGCGCGCATGTTCGCTTTCGACGACGAATGGATGATGCCGGTGGGTTGCAATGCAGCCCCCTTCTCCGCCTATTGCGACTATCCCAGCCGGCAGATGCTGCTGAATCTCGATTTCCCCTACACGGCCTTCAGCCTGAAGCATCTGGCCACGCACGAAGCCTTCCCCGGCCATCTGGTGCACATGAAGCTGCGCGAGATCGCGGTTGCCGAGGAACGCATGCCGCTCGAAGCTGCACAGGTTGTTACCAGTTCCGCTAGTTCCGCCCTGTACGAAGGCATAGCCGACAACGGCCTGCACTTTCTCGACTGGATCGAGGGACCGGAGGACCGGCTGGGATTGGCATTGCAGAAGCTGCGCAGCGCGCTGCGCTGCACGGCGGCATGGATGCACCATGGCGAGGGCCGACCGCTCGACGAGATCGTGCCCGAGATCGCCGCGGCGTCCTTGCAGGACCTTACCACGACGCGTTCGCGCCTCGCTTTCCTCGCGCACGACCTGCGCGCTCCCTTCGTCCATGCCTATTGGTGCGGCTACACCGCGGTGAATGAAATCTGGACCAGCGTCGAGACGGAGCGCCGCCGGGATTTCTGGGCGTTTCTCTACGGCCACATGCACACGCCGCGAACGCTGGCGCGGCATTGGGAAAGGGCCTGATCGGGCGGCAAGAACCTTCATGGAGCCGAGCCCAAGGAAGCGACGACGTTCGGAGAGCAGTCACGTGCCGGGGGCAAAGCTGAAGGTCGGGTTCTGACAAATCACGCAACCGCCGCTGTCATTCGCCGGCAAGCTGCCAGGCACGTCGAAGGTCGGCGATGAAGCCCTCGTGTTCCCGCGCCCGGCTGTCGGCATCGCGGATGCGTAACAGATAGGACGGATGGACCGTCACGATCAGCGTGGTGCCGTCTTCCGTTTCGCGGGCGCGGCCCCTCAGCGCGGAAATCGTCAGCGGGCGCCCCAGAAGCGTGCGCACCGCCGTCGCACCCAGCGCCACCAGCACTGCCGGCGCCACCAGCCTGCGTTCCTGTTCCAGCCACCACCGGCATTGCTCGATCTCGCCCGCATTGGGGCGCTTGTGGAGGCGCCGCTTGCCGCGCGGCTCGAACTTGAAGTGCTTGACCGCATTGGTGAGGAACACCGAAGCGCGCGGAATCCCGGCCTCGGCCAAAGCCGCATCGAGAAGCCGGCCGGCCGGCCCGACGAAGGGGCGTCCCGCAATGTCCTCCTTGTCTCCCGGCTGTTCACCGACAAGCATCAGCCGTGCCCGCCGCCTCCCTTCGCCCGGGACGACCTGGGTGGCGTGCTTATAAAGAGGGCAGCGCGTGCAACCGGCTTCGGCCTGCTCAAGCTGTGCGAGCGTGCCGATCCGCGTTTCTGCATCGTGGGTGTCGACAGAAGGCATCATCCCGATCCGATGCTCGACACAACCGGTTAGTAGCCGCCGATGATCGGCAGTATCTCGCCGGTGATGTAGCTGGAGCACTGGGGTGAGGCGAGGAACACATAGGCCGGGGCGATCTCCTCCGGTTGGGCCGGGCGTTTCATCGGCGTCTTTGCGCCGAACTGCGAAACATCGGCTGCGTCCTTGTCCGAGGGGTTCAGCGGTGTCCAGACCGGGCCCGGCGCCACCGCATTGACCCTGATCCCCTTGCCGATCAGATTGCCTGCCAGCGCGCGGGTGAAGGCGTGGATGCCGCCCTTGGTCATGGAGTAGTCGACCAGCGCCTTCGAACCGTCGATGCCGGTGACGGAACCGGTATTGATGATCGCCGAACCGCTCTTCATATGCGGAACGGCCGCCTTGGCCATGTGGAAGTAGCCATAGAGATTGGTCTTCACCGTGGTGTCGAAATGCTCTTCCGTCAGGTCCTCGAACCTGTCGGCATGGATCTGGAAGGCGGCATTGTTGACCAGTATGTCGAGCCGGCCGAACGCATCGACGACCCGCGCCACCGCTTTTTCGCAGACGCTGCGCTTCGACACATCGCCACTCAGCACCAGACAACGCCTGCCTTCCTTCTCGACCGCCTTGCGGGTGACTTCCGCGTCGCCTTTTTCAGCAAGATGGTGGATGGCGACATCCGCCCCCTCACGGGCGAACAGCACCGCCACCGCCCGCCCGATGCCCGAATCCCCGCCTGTTATGAGAGCGACCTTGCCCTCCAGCTTTTGCGAACCCTTGTAGAAGGGGGCGTCATAGAGAGGCGCGGGCTCGAGCACCCGCTCCAGGCCTGGTTTGGGGTAATGCTGCCGGGGGAACGGCGGCACGGGATATTTGCGGGCGCCGGCCTGCATGGGTCTGGCGGCCGGCTTTCGGGCGGGCTTGCGGTCGATTTTCTTCTGGATGCGCCTTTGCCTGGCGGCCGCCGTGCGCGTGTCATTCGAACCGGTGCTGGCCATTTTAACCTCCACGTGTCGAGAATGAAGGGTCAACGCCCGAAACCGGCGCGAGTTCATATTCGGGCGCCCTGTTCACAATTCGCCCTGCCCTGAAAGCTTGCGGAACAATCCTCCCAAGGCCGCGTTGGGCCCGTGTCGAAGGCGACAAATCCCCCTGAACCCGAGAAAGCGGAGGACCAACGCAATGGGTTTCTTTTCGAAAGACATCAAGTCGCTCGACGATCTCTTCGTCCACACCTTGCGCGACATCTACTATGCGGAAAAGCAGATCGAGAAAGCGCTTCCGAAGATGATCGACAAGGCCACCAATCCAGCCCTCAAAGCCGGATTCGAGAAGCATTTGCAGGAGACGAAGGGGCACATCGAGCGGGTCGAGCAGGTTTTCGAGATGCACGACGTCAAAGCCAAGGCCGTGAATTGCCCCGCCATCGACGGCATCCTTGAGGAGGCCGACGAAGTTACCGGGGACGTGGATGACAAGCAGGTGCTGGATGCCGCGCTCATCGCTTCGGCGCAGGCCGTCGAGCATTATGAGATCACCCGGTATGGCACCCTGATCGCCTGGGCCAAGGAACTGGGCCGCTCCGACTGCGCCGCGGTTCTGGAGCAGAACCTCCAGGAAGAGAAGGCCACGGACAAGAAACTGACCGAGATGGCCGAGTCGCGGATCAACCTGCAGGCCGCGGAATAGACCGTTCTGGCTGGCCGGCGGTGCGGGCCGCCGGCCAGGCCATGCGCCGTTCGCACATGAAGGAGTTTGCCTCATGACCGATCCCCGAAAGAACCTGCCCTATGACGACGACCCGGATGTGCGCTATCTCGCCGAACACACCGACCTTTCCCCGTTGCAAGCCCGCGAGCTGATCGAAAAGCATGGCCGCGACCGGAAAAAGCTCCTGGAAATTGCCCGTACCATGAAAGCGGAAGGCTGAAGCGCAGGCTGGGTGCTGCAGATTAAACTGGAGAATCTTTCTCCAGTTTGTTCCAGCGCAAAGAAGCGCTTGTCGATCGGCATTATCTGCGCCCGGATGGGGTTGGGTCGAGGGGCCTGCCCGCCGCTTGGGCTGACCGGCGGGACGTACCCATGAATGGTTGGTTTCAGGATGTCACGCCGCTGGGCCGGCGTGCGAGGGGGCATGTATGCGCGATTGGCGGATCGAAGCGAACTCAGGCTACGCGCACGCAAGGCCACGTCGTGCTGTTGGCGGGTTTGCGCTGCGGCTCTCAGCCGCGACCGGCCTTGCACTGGCCGCCACCGGCACATGCGCGCTGGCCCAGTCGGCAACGCCGGGTTCGTCCATCCTGCTCGAACCCATCGTCGTCGATGGCCTGGCGGCAGAGCCGGTTGCGGAACGTTTCGGGGCCCTGCCCGGTGGCGTCGCGCTGGTGAACCAAAGCGACAGGCCGGCCACCGCCAACCAGACCGTTTCCAGCACATTGCGCTGGGTTCCTGGCGTGGTCGTGCAGGATTTCTTCGGCGGCAACGACCAGCCGCGCGTCCAGATCCGCGGCTCCGGCCTCCAGCAGAACCCGGTGGAGCGCGGCGTGCTGGTGCTTCAGGACGGCCTGCCGCTCAACCGGGCAGATGGCTCCTACGCGGTCGGCTTCGCCAATCCGGGCAAGGCCGACTCCATCGAGGTCTATCGCGGCTACATGGCAAACCGGCTTGGGGCCACGGTACTCGGCGGTGCGCTCAACTTCGTCTCGCCCACCGGCTCGCAGCACCCGGGCCTGCGCCTTGGGGTCAGCGGCGGCTCGTTCGGGCAGGCCGGCATTGCCGGGCAGGCCGGCTTCCAGACCGGCACGCTCGACGGCCTGTTCCAGGTCGACGTCACCCGTCGTGATGGTTTCCGCGACTACAACACCTCCGAGCGCGCCAGCCTCGGCGGCAATATCGGCTTTGAGCTCTCCGACACGGTCAGGACGCGCATCTTCGCCGGCTATACCGATCTCGGCTTCGACGTGGCCGGCCCGCTGACCAGGAGCCAGTTGGAGACCGACCCGCGCCAGGTCCACACCGGGCCGACACTGACGCCCAACGGAGCGATCAATCCCGGCCCGAACGTGTGGCGCGACAAGCCACGCCGCGAAGCCAGCCAGTTCCTCATCGGTTCGCGCACCACGGCGGAGTTTGACCGGCACCTGATCGACGTGGCGCTCGGCTACACCTTCACCGACGACATGTTCCGCTTCCCCGTCTCGTCGGGCATCCGCGAGACCAGCGGCGGCGACTTCACCGGCGTGGTGCGCTATGCCTATGGTGCCGACGAGGGTGCGCCGCTGCCGCTGTTCGAGACCACAGCGCAGTATTCGCTCGGGTCGGCGACGCGCGACCACTATCTGAACGCCGCCAGTGAAAAGGGCGCCCTGTTCGGCTCGAACGATCTCGACGCCTCGACCCTGTCGGCGCATGTCGGCTTCAACATCCCCCTGGGTCAGTCCTTTACACTTTCGCCGGCGATCGCCTACGCCCACGCCACGCGCGACAGCCGCGACCGTTACGGTCTGCCGACGCGGCCGACGCTTGCCTTCAATCCGGCCAACCCTACCCAGCGCGTGCCGGACGGGGCCGTCCCGTCGCAGGACACGAGCTACGACCGCAGCTACAATGGCTGGAGCCCCAGCCTCGGTCTGACCTACCGGCCGAACGAGTCCAACACCTTCTTCGCCGCCGTCAGCCGCAGCTTCGAGCCGCCGACCCATGACGATCTGCTGGCCACCATCAACGGCACGCCCAACAGCAGCGCCGGGCGCCCCAATCCGGGCGCTCCGAACGCGCCGGCGGATGTGTTCCGCACGCCGGACCTGAAGGCCCAGACTGCGACGACCATCGAGGGCGGCTGGCGCGGCGATGCCGGGCAATTCACCTGGGATGGCGTTGCCTACTATTCCTGGATCGACAACGAACTGCTCAGCCTGCGAGATGCCACCGGAGCTCCGCTCGGCGCGGTCAATGCCGATGAAACCCGGCATCTCGGCCTCGAACTGGGTGTGTCGGCACAGATCGCTGCCGACTGGCACGCCCGTGTGGCCTACACCTATCAGGACTTCCGGTTCCATGGCGATCTGCTGCGCGGCGACAACCGCCTTGCCGGCGCGCCGCGGCATGTCGTCAACGCCATGCTCCGCTACGATGTCAACGAGAACTGGTCTGTCGAGGGTGCGGTGCGGTGGAATCCCGAAAAGACCCCCGTCGACAACATGAACACGCTCTATGCCGACCCCTATGTGGTGGTGGACCTGCGCACCCAGGTGAAGATCGGCGACAATCTCTCTCTGTTCGGCGAGATCACCAATGTGTTCGACGAGAAATATGCCGGTTCCACCCTGATCGTCGATCAGGCCCGCCCCGACCAGGCCGCCTTCCTGCCGGGCGATGGGCGCGGTTTCTTCGTCGGGCTGAAGGCGGGGTATTGACCGGGTAGAGGAAACGTCAAGGCGGTGTTTCGACGAGGCGTTCGGCGACGACCTCGTCGGTAATCAGCACATGTGGGCGCAACAGCCGGATCGATGCCTGGATCACCTGGTATTTATGCCATCCGCCTGACGCCAGCACGATCTTGCGGGCATTGACCAGATCGCGGGGATCGACCGCCACCACCCGGTCGTTGACAGGGTGGTCGATCACCTCGCCCTCGGCATTGATGAAGCGGCACAGGATATCACCGACCGCTCCGGCACGGTGCAGCGAGGCCAGTTCGTCCCGCTCCAGCAGGCCGTATTCGGCGAAGGTCGATTGCGGCGACAGATCGCCGACGCTCAGTATCGCCATGTCGAGCTGTGTGGCGCGGTGGAATATCTCGCGTATGCCCGGATGCGTCATCAGCGCCTCGCGGGTGCGCACATCGGGCGCGAAGACCGGCGCGGCCAGCATGTAGCAGCTTGCCGCGAGCCGATCGGCGAAACGCCATGCGAATTCGCTGGGGTTCACCGAACTGACCTTGGTCAGGCCGCCGAGCAGGGAAACGACGGTCATCTCGGAATGGCCGTTGCCGGCGATGGCCGGCAGGCTGGAACTCAGCGTCCGCCCCCAGCCGAGGCCAATGGTCATGCGGTCCGCCAGATTGTCGGCAATGTAGGCGCCGAGCACCGAGCCGATGATCTGTGAGACCTGCTGCGCCTCGCGGGGATCCGGGATGACGATGGCGCGCTCGATGCCGTGCGTGGTCTCGATCCGGCGCTCCAGTTCCACGCAGCGGCTGAGCCTCGCCGTCACCCTGATCTGGACGGTGCCGTCCTGACGTGAGGCGGACAGCATGCGCAGGACCCGCGTGCGGTGGATGCCGACCTCCTGCGCGATCTGGTCCTGTGTCATGCCCTCCATGTAGTAGAGCCAGGCCACGCGCGCCTTGAGGTCTTCCGTCAGTTCCGCCTCGCCCTGTTTCATCGACCTTCCGCACCAGAGCAATTCCAGCAAAAAGTGCGACGCGGTGTTTGCGCCCGGAATTGCATAGAAATATAGAGCCGGACCGTTTCACGATTCCGGGAAAAGTGAAACGCTCCAGCGCCGTGCTGCCACGGCCTCATCACCTTCTTACCTGTTTGGCGACGGTGATAAAGCCACGCCGCTCCAGTTTCGCACAGGCGCGGTTCAACCGCGCCGACGGAAAAGGTCGACAAGGACCGCAATCAGCACGACACCGCCGACGATCACGCGCTGCCAGAAACCCGAAACGTTGAGCAGCACCGTGCCATTTGCCAGAACCGCCAGCAAGAGTGCGCCCAGCATCGTGCCGATGATGGACCCCTGCCCGCCCCGCAGGCTCGTGCCGCCGAGGATGGCAGCGGTGATGGCGCCCATCAGCCAACCCTCGCCCACCGAAGGCTGGCCGGCGTCCATGCGGCTGGCGAACAGGATGCCGGCCAGCGCGGCGAACATGCCGGCAAGGCCGAAGGCGACCAGTTCGACATATTTGACGCGGATGCCGGCGAGCACCGCGGCATCGCGATTGCCGCCCACGGCGAAGATGTTGCGGCCGAAACGCGTTTGCGTGAGCATCCAGATGAGGATGATGCCGGCGGCAATAAAGATGAGGACCGGCACCGGCACGCCGAATATATCGCCCCTGCCGAACACTGCGAATGTCTCGCCGAGCGGGCGGATCGGGTAGCCCTTGGTGATGACCAGCGTCATGCCGGCAAAGATTTCCCATGTCGCCAGCGTCACGATGAAGGGGTTGAGCCGCAGTCCGGCGACGAACGCCCCGTTGATCAGGCCGAGTATGAGGCCGAAGACCATGGTAAGCGGAATGACGAGGTAAGGATGCACGCCGAACATCGTCAGAAGCAGCGAGCCGACGATGGCCGAAAGCCCCGCCGCCGCGCCCACCGAGAGATCTATGCCGCCGACCAGCAGCACCAGCGTCTGGCCGAGCGCGACCAGCCCCACGAAGGCGGCCTGGCGGGCGACGACCGACATATTGTAGGTCGACAGGAAATTGTCGGTGGCGAGCGACAGGACGGCGATCAGGACGATCAGCGCGACCAGAATGCCGCTCGCTTCCCATCGCCAGAACCGTGCAAGCAGCCCGGCACTTTTGCGAAGCTGGGGCGCCGATGCTGCGCTGTGGCTGTCAGCAGTCATTGCAATTTCCTCGTTCAACTCATGGCCGCCTGAAGCAGCGTTTCCGGCGTGGCATCGCGTGCGGGGAAGATCCCCTTCAGCCGCCCCTCGTGCATCACCAGGATGCGATCCGACACGTCGAGCACCTCCTCCATCTCGGAGGAGATGAAGATGACCGAGAGACCGGCCTTCTCGGTGAACATGCGCAACTGGCGCTGGATCTCGAACTTCGCGGCCACGTCGATGCCCCGCGTCGGCTCGTCCATGATGAGGATGCGGGAGTTCTTCATCAGCCACCGGCCGATGATGACCTTCTGCTGGTTGCCGCCCGACAGCGATGTGATCGGGTCCTTCGGGTGGCCGATCTTGATCTTCAGGTCGGTGACGAAGCGCTGCACCTCGTCGAACATGTCGGCGCTGCGCATATGCGCCAGACCCCGGAACCTGTCGAGATTGGGCAGCGCCATGTTCTCGGCGATGCTGAGAAGCGGAAATATGCCTTCCTGCTTGCGCTCCTCGGGCAGGTAGACCAGGCCTTGCCTGATGGCGTCAGCGGGCGAGTTTATTTCCGTCGGCTGGCCGGCGATCTCGATGTTTCCGGCATCGCGGCGCGTCAGGCCGAATATGCACTTGGCCACCTCGGTGCGGCCCGAGCCCACCAGCCCGGAGACGCCGAGGATTTCTCCTCGCCTGAGCGTGAAGCTGATGTCTTCGAATTCGCCCTGTCGGGTCAGCCCCGAAACCTTCAGCGCGGTTCCGGCCTCCTCGGGCACGATACGCGAGCCGGCATTGCCCTTGCCGACGATGCGGCCGGCCATCATGCGCACCATCTCGTCCTTGGACGTGGCTTTCGGCTCGAGTTCCCCGACATAGCGGCCATCACGCAGCACGGTTATGCGGTCGGACAGGTCGATGATCTCGTCCAGCCGGTGCGAGATATAGAAGGCGGAGCCGCCGGCGGCGCGGAAGGCGTTGAGATAGGCGTAGAGCTTTTCCGTCTCGCGGTATGTCAGCGCGGCCGTGGGCTCGTCGAAGATGAGGATCTTCGCATCGGTCGCCGCCGCCCGGGCGATCTGCACCAGTTGCTGATGCGCCTTCGACAGCGCGGAAACCGGCATGCGCGGGTCGATCGTGTCGTCCACCGTGTGCAGATGCTCGATGGCCGCCTTGCGGGTTGCGCGCCAGTCGATGGTCAGGCCGCGCGTGATGTGCGCGCCGAGCATGATGTTTTCCGAGACCGACAGGTTTGGAACGAGGTTGACCTCCTGGGGCGCGATGGCGACGCCGGCCCGCTGGGCGTCTATCGGCGAATGGAAGACGACATGCTCGCCGTTTCGCAGAAGCTCCCCTTCTGAGGCAGGCAGCTTGCCGCAGAAGATGTTCATCAGCGTTGACTTGCCGGCGCCGTTCTCGCCGATGATGGCGTGGATCTCGCCCGGCCGGATGCCGACCGAGACGTCCTTCAGCGCCTGCACGACGCCGAAGGAGCGCGAGATATTACGGGCTTCGAAGGCAAACGGATACATGGGCTCGCTCACGAAGGGGCGGAGCGCATGCACGGGCGCTCCGCCGACCAGAGGCTATTTGCATTCTTCCTTGGTGATGAAGCGCGACCCGGTGTTGTGGTCCCACGGATAGGTGTGGTTCTGGTTCATCGCCAGCATGTAGCGCACGGCCCAGTAGCCGATGTCCCACTGTCGCTGTGCCTTGAGCGCGGTGATCGTGCCTTCGCAGACGAAATCGACCGCCTCGGGCAGGTCGTCCATGCCGACCACCGCGACCTTGCCGCTCAGGCCCGCATTCTTGATGGCACGCGCCGCGCCGATGGGGTTCGACGCATTGGAGCCGAAGAAGCCGGCGATGTCGGGATGCGCCTGGAGCGCGTTCTCGGTCAGCGTCACGGCTTCCTCCAGAACGTCGTTGTCGGGCTGCTCGAACACGATCTGCATGTCCGGGTGGCTTTCCAGCGCCTTCTTGAAGCCCTGGATGCGCTCGACATGGTCCGTCGCCGTCAGGCTGCCGGAGAGAATGCCGACCTTGCCCTTGCCGTCGAGATGCTTGGCCAGGTATTCGCCGAGGTCATAGCCGTCCTGATAGCTGTTCTTCTGGCCGACGAAGGGAAACTTCTCGTCGCAGAAGGAATTGAAGGTATAGACGTTGAGACCGGCGTCCTTCGCCTCGGTCAGCATCTGCACATTGGTGGCCTGATCGAGACAGGCGACGGCAAGACCATCCGGCTTCTTGCCGATATTGGCCTCGATGCGCTGGTTCTGGTCGGTGACATCGGCCTGCGGAGGCTGGTCCCAGATGACGTTGATCTTGATGCCTTCCTTGGCGATCTCTTCCGCGGCGAACTTGCTGCCCTCGGCAACCACGTCGTACCAGGGATGGATCACCTTCGGAATGAAGACGAAGGTGAGTTCCTTGTCGATCGGCTTGATCAGATCGGCCTGGCTCTGGGCCAGCGCACTGCCGGCAAGACATGCTGTCGCGACACCGCACATGGCGGCCAAGGTCTTCAGTTTCATGGTTTTCTCCTCACTCCATAAAAATCCGGTGCCGCCTGCATGAGGGCGTGCTCTCCCGGCCCGGAACAGTGCGTCCGGGCTACCCGTCTGCCATATGCGTGGATGCCTACTCCGCGGCCGCCAGACGGCGCTTCGTCGGTGTCTTCTGCATGAATTCCCAGGTGTGCTCGAACGAGCGCACACCTGCCTGCGATCCCAGCCCCGTGGCGTTGAGGGCCGACGTCGCCTGCGCAAACCTGACCGCCGTTTCGGGATCGAAATCGCGGCAGAGGGCAACCGCATAGCCGGCATCGAACGCATCGCCGCAGCCGCAGGTGCATTTCACATCGATGTCAAAGGCAGGAATGCTGAACGAGGTTCCTTGCGCGTCGCCGTAATGTGCGCCGCCCTCGCCCAGCGTGAATACGCATGCATTTGCACCACGATCCAGGAAGAACTTCACGCAATCCTCGATTGCTTCCAGACCGCTCAGCGCCTGCGCCTCCTCGATGGAGGGCATGAAGTAGTCGGTATAGGGCAGAACCGCATCGATATCCGGCAGGTCCGCGGGCGAGCCGGCGAACACATCCACCGTCGTCACGCAGCCGCGCGCCTTCGCATGCTTCATCAGCGCCGCGTTGGGCGCGCCGTCCATGCGGTCCATCAGGCCGACGCCGCCGAGGTGGAACACGCGCGCGTCCGTCACCTTGTCGAAGTCGGAGGGCTCGACGAAAAAGTCACCCGTTGCGCCCTTCATGTGCAGAGCCGGCCGTGATCCATCCTGTCGCGTGAGCACTATGGAAGAGGAGGTGCGTGAGCCTTCGATGCGCTGGAGCGTGCTGATGTCGACGCCGAACCCGGCGATCCGGTCCAGCACCCAGTCGCCCATCAGGTCATTGCCGACGCCGCCGACGGCAAGCGTGTTCAGGCCCATCTTGGCGGCGGCGATGGCGGCCACGCCGGCAGCGCCGGAGACCGCCATGGCGATCTCATCCAGCAGCACCGTGCCGCCGCCTTCCGGCACCGTCGAAAAGGGCCACCCCAGACAGTCGAACGTATAGAAGCCCATCGACGCATAGTCGTAACGCCAGTCAGCCACAGCCTCGCCTCCCAAACAGGTGAACTTTTGTACGGCTCACATCCTAACTGTGCATTGCCTGAGGCGACCCGTCAAGCGATTTGTGCATATATATCTCATCTGAATCACATAAATGCATGCTGCGTTTCGTCGAGAAGGCCTGTAATTTCCCGATTCCGGCCGAGTAACATCGGTTTTTCCTGCCTGAATATGAATATCTTGACATTCAAAATGACAAATGTGCATCCTGAGGATGACCAACGGGAGTGAATGAAATGAAGGCCGGCGTGCTCACGGGCCCGAACGAACTGGTGCTGGACGAGGTGCCCGATCCGCAACTGGAAGCCGGAGACCTCCTCATAAGGGTCAAGGCCGCTACGGTCTGCGGAACCGACATCCGCATATTCCGAGGTCGCAAGACGATGGGCATCAGGTATCCGTCGATACTTGGGCACGAGTTCGCCGGCGAGGTGGTTGAGGGCGGCAACGGCAGATGGAAATCCGGCCAGGCCGTGTGCGTCTGCCCGGCCATTTCCTGCGGCCACTGCCAGCACTGTATTCGCGGCTATGAGAACCTGTGCCAGAACCTGCAGGCCGTGGGTTACGAGATCGATGGCGCCTTCGCCGAATATATCCGTATCCCCGCCGCCGGCGTGGAGCGCGGCAATGTGTTCGCCCTGCCCGAAGGCCTTTCCTTCGACAAGGCTTCCCTGGCCGAACCGCTCGCCTGTGTCATGAACGGCCAGGAGCAGGTGGGCGTCGACCGTGGCGACACCGTGGTCATCCTTGGGTCGGGGCCGATCGGTATCCTGCACATCAAGCTTGCCCGCCATGCCGGGGCGCATCGGATCATCGTCAGCGAACCGAATCCGTTGCGCCGCGCCGCGGCCCAGGCAGCGGGCGCGGATTTCACCGTCGACCCCACCGCCGAGAACCTCGGGGAGTTCGTCCGGGCACACACCGGCGGGCTGGGTGCCGACGTGGTCATCGTCGCCATCGGCGTGCCGGCGCTTGCCAATGATGCGCTGGGGCTTGTGCGCCATCGCGGCCGGGTCAGCCTGTTCGCCGGCTTCTCGGCCGGAGACAGGGCGGAACTGGACGTCAACGCCATTCACTACAACGAAATCCGTCTTACGGGCGCGTTCGGCCTCAGCCGCCTGCAATATGAAAATGCGCTCAAGCTCATCGCAGGCGGCCGCTTCGAGGTGGATTCCATGTTGACGCACCGCTTCGGCCTCGCGGAAATATCGGCGGCGCTGACGACGGCGGAACAGGGAACGGCGATCAAGGTGGCGGTCATCGATGCTTGAAGCAGGCACCATGGCCGAAACCGCCGGCGCCCCAGATGGGACGCGCCCCTTCGCGCGCCCGATCCGCCAGCACTATGCGGTCGTCATACTGGGCGCCGGCATCAATGGCTCCGGCCTGTTCCGCGACCTTTGCGCCCAGGGCGTGGACTGCCTGCTGATAGACAAGGGCGATTTTTGCTCGGGCGCCAGCGCCGCTCCGTCTCGCCTCATCCACGGCGGCATCAAATATCTCGAGACTGGAGAATTCCGTCTGGTCAAGGAATCGGCGCTGGAGCGCAATCTGCTGCTGTGCAACGCGCCGCATTACGTGAAGCCGCTGGAAACCGTGCTGCCCATCCGTTCGACATGGGGTGGCCTGTGGGCCTCGACGTTGCGCTTCCTGCGCCTGAAATCCAGGCTGAACGACCGTGGCGCGATCATAACCAAGATCGGGCTGACCCTTTACGACCTCTATGGCCGTCATCTCCAGACCATGCCGTCGCATCGCTTTCTGCGCGGCGACACGCTGCGCCGCGAAATGCCGGATCTCGACCCGCAGGTCACTTTCGCCGGCATCTATCACGAAGGCCGCGTCACGCATGCCGAGCGGCTGGCCCTCGAGCTCGTCCGCGACGGCCTGGAACTCAACCCCGCCAGCACCGCCCGCAACTACGCCCCGGTCGTCGGGACCGGCGAAGGCGGCACCCTCCTGCTGCGGGAGGAGACGACCGGCAAGACACATTCCGTTGGCGCCGACATCATCGTCAACGCCAGCGGCGCCTGGATCGACAAGGTGAACGCCACGCTTGGCATCGACAGCCGGCACATGGGCGGCAACAAGGGCGCCCATCTGGTGGTGCGGCACCCTCGCCTGCTTGAGGCCCTGCAAGGCCGGATGATTTACTTCGGCACAAGCGACGGGCGCGTCAACCTGCTCTATCCGCTGATGGGCAACGTGCTTATCGGATCGACCGATATCCCGGTCGACGACCCTGACGAAGCGGCCTGCGACGAGACCGAAACGCAGTACCTGCTGGACGTTGTTTCGGAGATTTTCCCGGGTATCCGGCTGACGAAAGACGATATCGTCTTCACCTATTGGGGCGTGCGCCCCCTGCCGCGCGCCGATGGCCTCGATCCCGGCGCGGTAAGCCGCGATCATCACATCGCCGAGGATCGCCTGCCGGGAACCTCCATACCCGTGCTGGCGCTGATCGGCGGCAAGTGGACCACGTTCCGGGGCTTTTCCGAGCAGACGGCCGATCGCATTCTTGAGCAGTTGGGCAGGAAACGCAGGCAGGACACCCGCAACATGCGCATCGGCGGCGGCAGGAATTATCCCGCCGATGGCCGCCTGCGCCACGAGTTCCTGGCCGATCTCGCGAAGAGCGGCGGAACGGACTTGCGCCGCGCCACGATCCTGTTCGAACGCTACGGCACCTATGCCCACACGATCGCCGGCGAAACCGGAAATGGCGAGGTGCTGGAGGGCTTGCCCGACTACTCCCGTCCGGAGCTTGCTTTCCTGTGCCACAGCGAATCCGTGGTGACGCTGTGCGATCTGCTCTTTCGCCGCACCGACATCGCTCTTGGTGGAAAACTGTCCACCCGCGTTATCGAGACGACGGCCCAGATCGCCGCAGAAGTGCTCGGCTGGGACGCCGCACGGACAAAAAGCGAAATCGCCGAGACCATACGCCAGGCACGCCTACACAATGCAGGCGTGGTTCGGCCGCCCACGTAAAGATCCTCCATGCCGCCCGCCCTTCCCCGCTGGCGGCGCGCCATCTGCCCGCTTTTTTCTACACATCCAGCTTGCGCACGGCCCGCTTCTTGCCCAACAATCCCGGTTATGCGGGAAGATCACGGCACCGGCGGCGAAAAGGCTCTCGACCAGGGCGAATGGGATTACATCATCGTCGGTGCCGGCTCGGCCGGTTGCGTGCTCGCCAACCGGCTGAGCGCCGATCCGAAAAACCGCGTGCTCTTGCTGGAGGCCGGCGGCACCGACAACTACCATTGGGTGCACATCCCGGTCGGCTATCTCTACTGCATCGGCAATCCGCGCACGGACTGGTGTTATCGCACGGTGGAGGAAAAGGGCCTCAACGGCCGCTCCCTGCTCTACCCGCGCGGCAAGGTGCTGGGCGGCTGCTCCTCCATCAACGGCATGATCTACATGCGTGGCCAGGCGCGGGACTACGACCGCTGGCGCCAGATGGGCAATCCCGGCTGGGGCTGGGACGATGTGCTGCCGCTGTTTCGCCGCTCGGAGGACCATTACCTCCACGACAACGAGAACCATGGACAGGGCGGGCCGCTGCGCGTCGAGCGCCAGCGCCTGAGCTGGCCGATCCTTGACGCCGTCACCGAGGCGGCGGCCGAGCTGGGTGTTCCGGCCACCGATGATTTCAACGGCGGCAACAACGAAGGCGCCGGCTATTTCGAGGTGAACCAGAAAAACGGCGTGCGCTTCAGCGCTGCCCGCGCCTTCCTTAAGCCGGTGCGTTCGCGGCCCAATCTGCGCATCGTCACCCAGGCGACGGCCGAGCGCATCGTCTTCGACGGCAAGCGGGCGCAGGCGCTGCTTTATCGCGGTGAGGACGGGCGGCTTTCCAGCGTCCGCATCGGGCGCGAGCTGCTTTTATCGGCCGGGGCGATCAACTCGCCGCAGCTTCTGCAATTGTCCGGCGTCGGCCCGGCGACGCTGCTCAGGGACAATGGCATTGAGGTGCGGCATGAAATTGCCGGCGTCGGCGAGAATTTGCAGGACCATCTCCAGATCCGCACCGCCTTCCGCATCGAAGGTGCGCGCACGCTCAACGAGCGGCAGGCGAGCCTGTGGGGCAAGGCGGGCATCGCGCTCGAATATGCGCTGAAGCGCTCCGGGCCGATGGCCATGGCGCCAAGCCAGTACGGCATTTTCATGCGCTCCGATCCGCGCTTCGACACGCCCAATATCGAGTTTCACATCCAGCCGCTGTCGCTGGAAGCGTTCGGCGAGCCGCTGCATGCCTTTCCGGCGATCACTGTTTCGGTGTGCAATCTGCGCCCCGAATCGCGCGGCCATGTGCGCATCCAGTCGGCCGACCCGCGCCAGGCACCGCTGATCGCGCCGAACTACCTTTCCACTGACGGCGACCGCGAGGTGGCGGTGCAATGTGTGCAGCAGGCCCGCCGGCTGATGGCGACGAAGCGCATGAGCGAATTCCGGCCCCAGGAGTTCAAGCCGGGCGCGCATATCTCCACGCCGGAGGAGTTGTGGCGCGCCGCCGGCGACATCGCCACCACCATCTTCCATCCGGTCGGCACCGCCCGCATGGGCAGCGATGATGCTGCCGTGGTGGATCCTCAGCTTAGGGTGCGCGGGCTGGAGAGGCTGCGCGTGGTGGATGCTTCGATCATGCCGACCATCGTTTCGGGCAACACCCATGCGCCGACCGTTATGATCGCCGAAAAAGCGTCCGACATGATCCTCGCCACTGGGTGAATCCCACGCTTGTCCGGCCCAGCAGCGGTGCACGGCCCTCCTTTCGGCACCGCCCGTCCTGCATGGAGATTTTTCCTAATCTTTGCGTTTCAGTTTATAATTTTTACGTATGTCATTATATTAAAATGGATTCGTGATTTCACGACTATGCGTTAGCTCACGGCTCCAACGATCCGGCTCGCGAATGCCGGGCGGGCGCGCAGCCGTTCGTAATAGGCGTTCAGATTGGTAAGGTCCGGCTTGTCGACGGGCAGCAGGAACCAGCGATGGACGGCCGGGCCTGCGGCAATGTCGGCAATGGTGAATGCATTTCCGGCCATATGCTGCGTAAGCCCGAGTTTCGCGTCAAGCTGGGTGAAGGCGCCGATGACCGTCGCGGTCATGGCATCGATGCCGTCGCCGTCGGCCTTCATCGTCTTGCGCAGGCGGGTGAGTGGCGGGGCCAGCGCGGTCGCGCTCCAGTCCATCCACTTGTCGACAGTGGCGCGTCCGGACGGCGTATCCGGCCACAATTCGACGGCGCGGTACTGGCTGGCGATGTAGCGCAGCACGGCATTGGATTCCCACACCACCAGATCGCCGTCCACGACGGTCGGCACCTTGCCGTGCGGGTTCATGGCCAAATAGGCGGGTTCATCGTTGCCGCCGAACCTGCCGCCGCAGTCGATGCGCTCATATTCCATGCCGATTTCGTCGAGCAGCCAGTAGACTTTGGCCGAGTTCGAGGAATCGGAACGCCCATAGACCTTCATCATTGCAGTGCCCTTTCGTTCATGGTTGTCCCGCCGTTGCCGTCATGAGGCCGCAAATGTCTTCGGCATGGTCGATCCCCATCAGGCTGGCGAACAGGCTGTGTGCGGCCACCTCGCCGTGCAGGTTCCGCGCGCAGTCGACGAACTTGGTTTCAAGCTCCGCGTCCGACATCGGGTTTTCCGGTCCGCGCCCGAAGCGGGTGGAGGCGGCTTCCTCCAGAACCGTACCGTCCTTGAGGGTCACGCGCACCCGGCCCAGATATTCATCTGGCTCCCGATGCGCGGCGGAGGTTACCAACCCGAGCATTTCCGCGGTTTCGCCGTCCTTCAGCCGGTCCTTGGTGAAATCGGAAAGACTGATGCGGCCGCCGAGCAATGCCCTGGCGGTGAGATACTGGACGCTGAACTTGGCGTCGAGCCCGGTGCATGGCTGCGGCCGGTTCGTATGGACAAGCCGCCGCTCATGCGTCCAGGTCTCGATCCTGGCAATGCTGCGCGGGTCCAGCGGACCGTGACGCCTGAAGAGGGCGATCGCGGCATCGATGGCCGAATGGGCGCTGCCGCAGCACGGGTGCTGCTTGACTGAAAGACCCGGTTCCAGCACGGCGAGCGGAGCGTCTTCCAGCGCCTTTTCAGGGGAGAAGGTGCCGGCACCGTTGAAGACGTTGAAGAAACCGTAATTATGGTCGAAGGCATCGTGGTTGGCGCTCATGCCCCTGGCGACGGTGAGGGCCGCCAGCATGCCATTATGGGCGGCCTGGCCGACATGCAGCGGTTTCACCGGCGTGCCGAAATTCGCTTTCAGGCCGCCGGCCATGGATACGGCAACCGCCAGCGTGGTGGCCATGCGCTCGTCGTCGAAGCCCAGCAGGCGGGCAGAGGCGGCGGCGGCGCCGAACACGCCGAGCGTGGCGGTCGGGTGCCAGCCCTTGTCGTAGTGGTGGGGCATGATGGCGCGCGCCAGTCGCACCTCCACTTCCACACCGGCCAGATAGGCCTCGATCACCGCCCTGCCCGTCGCCTTGCGCTCCTGGGCCAGCGCCAGCACCGCCGGCACCACAGGAGCGGACGGATGGCCGGCCATGGCCGTGCTGCAATCGTCGAAGTCGAGTGCATGGGCGGCGGTGCCGTTGATGAGCGCTGCATGCAGGACCGAAAAGGCGCCCTTGCGACCGATGCAACTGGCCGTGCCCTGCGCTCCATCGGCGCCGATCACATTTGCCAGGCTGGCGATGAAACAGGTCCGGCTGCCGGCAATGGCCACGCCGATCGTATCGGCGATGGCGCGCCGGGCTACATAGGCGGCCTCGCCGGGAACAGCGTCCAGTCGGATTGCGTTGGCGCGCCGCGCCAGATCCATTGTGAAACTCATGCTTCAATCTCCCCGGTCAGGCAGTGTCAGGCGGCGGTGGTCGCTTCGATCTCGGCGGTCAGCCGACGCATGGAGGCGAGACCGTCGAGGTTCATGAGCATGTGGAACACGGAGCGCGTACCGGCTTCCGTCAGGGCGCGGCGTGCGCAATCGGCAAATTTCTGCTCCAGCATCTCGGCCGGCAGCGGCACTTCCGGCCCTCGCCCCAGCGGCGCGGCCACCGTCTCGGCCAATATGCGGCCGTCGCGCAGAGTCACGCGCACTTCCGCACCGTAGTCATTGGCGTCGTCGTCATGCGGCTGCATCTCGACCAGCCCCATCACGCGGGTGACGTCCGGATCGTGCAGAGCCCCCTCTTCGAAATGGTCGAGCGTGACGGCCCCGCCGAGCAGGCCGCGCGAGACCGCATAGGGCAGCGAGAACTTGGCGTTGAGGGCGCTGGTGGCCGGGTTGCGCACATGCGGCAGCAGCCGGCGCGGATGCATGCGCACCAGCACGGCGCTGACATCACCCGCGGCAAAGCCCCCCGCGCGGTGGAGGGCGATGGCGGCGTCAATGGCGCCGTGCACGCTGTAGACGCACGGATACTTCTTGATCGAGATGCCGGGCTGCAACAGGTCGAGCGGCTCGGCCCAGCCGGACAGCATGCGGGCGGCATCGTGGTTGCCCGGTCCGTTGAAAACGTCGAGGAAGCCCTGCGCATGTTCAAAGGCCACGGGCGAGGCTTCCACGCCCTCGCCTGCCATCAGCGCCGCGAACAGGCCGTTGCGGGCGGCGAGACCGGCATGCATCGGCTTGGTCGAGGTGCCGAAATTCGCCTTGGTACCTGAAGCGAGCGACGTGCACATGGCCAGCGCATGTGCCAGTTTCTCCTCATCGAGGCGCAGCATGTGGCCGGCGGCGGCCGCCGCGCCGAAGATGCCGAGCGTCGCGGTCGGGTGCCAGCCCTTCTCGTAATGATGGAAGTTGACGCCACGCGCGATGCGCGTCGCCGTCTCCACGCCGACGATATAGGCGTCGACGAATTTGCGCCCGCTGGCGTCGAGGGTTTCCGCCAGCGCCAGAAGCCCCGGCACGATGATGACGGTGGGGTGACCCGACAGCGATTTGCTGGTGTCGTCATAATCCAGCGCATGGCCGGAGGTGCCGTTGACGAAGGCCGCGTCGAGGCGGCCCAGCCGTCGACGCCGGCCCAGCACCAGGCAAGGACCGGAAGCGAAGGCATCGGCCGACAGCACGGCCTCGGTGGTTTCGGTTTCGGCACCGAGCAACGCACAGCCAATCATGTCGGCAATGGCATCCTTGGCCCATTTCAGGGCCTGCGGGTCAAAGGCTGCGCAATCGAGCGCTACAGCGCGTTTGGCAATGTCCAGCGCAAGTGGCATGTCGGTCATACTCCGGCAATGGTCCCCAGCCCGGTAGCGGACGGCGGCAAGGCTCCGCCATGCGCTCCGCTGCGGATAAGGAGGGTCTGTTCGGGTCTCGGCAGATCGGTGCGGGAACGCGGTTCCCGCTTCCGTTGGAACTCCTAGTGCTTCAGGATCTGGTCGAGGAAGGTCCTGGTACGCTCGTGCCTCGGATTGCCGAAGAACTCGCCGGGCGGGCCCGACTCCACGATGCAGCCGTCCGCCATCAGCACGACATTGTCGGCCACGGTGCGGGCGAAGCCCATTTCGTGGGTGACCACGATCATGGTCATGCCGCTTTCGGCCAGCGTGATCATGACGTCGAGCACTTCCTTGATCATCTCCGGGTCGAGCGCCGAGGTCGGCTCGTCGAACAGCATGATCTCGGGCTGCATGCACAGCGAGCGGGCGATGGCGACGCGCTGCTGCTGGCCGCCGGAGAGCTGGAGCGGATATTTGTGGGCCTGCTCGGGAATGCGCACCTTCTCCAGGAAGTGCATGGCCAGTTTCTCGGCTTCGGCCTTCTTCATCTGACGCACCAGCGTCGGGCCGATGGTAAGATTCTCCATCACCGTCAGGTGCGGGAACAGGTTGAAGGACTGGAACACCATGCCGATATTGCGGCGGATGGTGTCGATGTTCTTCACATTGCTGTTCATCTCCACACCCTTGACGAAGATGTGGCCGCGCTGATGTTCCTCGAGCCGGTTGATGCAGCGGATCAAGGTCGATTTTCCCGACCCCGATGGACCACAGACGACCACCCGCTCACCCTTGGCGACATTGAGGTCGACTTCTTTCAGCACATGGAACTGGCCGTACCACTTGCTGACCTGCTGCATCTGGATGATCGGATCGCTCTGGCTGTCGATATGCATGGGAAAGATCCTTTTCTGGTCTCAGACGCGCCCCGCATCGGTCCATTTCTCGACCCGACGCGCATAAAGGGAGAGCGAATATCCGAAGGCGAAGTAGATGAAGGCCACGAACAGATAGGCCTCGATGTAGAAGGAGCGCCACAACGGGTCCTGCATCACGGCCGTGGTGGCGGTGAGGATGTCGAACAGGCCGATGATGATGACGAAGGAGGTGTTCTTCATCGCCGCGATGATATGGTTGGTGATGGCCGGCAGGCTGATGCGGATCGCCTGCGGCAGGATGATGCGGCGTGTCGTCTGCCAATAGGTGAGGTTGAGCGAGGCGGCCGCCTCGTACTGGCCGCGCGGGATCGCCTGCAGGCCGCCGCGGATCACCTCCGCCTGATAGCAGGCGAAGAAGACGGCGATGCCGACCACGATGCGCAGCAGCTTGTTGATCTCCATGCCGGCGGGCAGGAACAGCGGGAAGATGTTGACCGCCACGAACAGGATGGTGATGAGCGGCACGCCGCGCAGTGTTTCGATGAAGATCACCGACGCGCCACGGGCGACCGGCAGATGCGAGCGGCGGCCGAGCGCGAGGATGACGGCCACCGGCATGCCGAACAGCACAGTGCCGGAAAACAGGATGATGGTGAGCGGCAGGCCGCCCCACTCCGAGGTCGGCACGTAGCGCAGGCCGAAGACGCCACCGAAGATCAGCACCGTCATCGCGGCGAACGATACGACCCACAGGGGGATCAGCAAGCGGCGGTTCCATAAGGCCGGCGTCAGCGAGACGACCACCGTCACCAGATAGATGGCGATGAACAGCACCAGCCGCCAATGTTCGTCATAGGGGTAGAGGCCGAACAGGATCGGGCGGTGTTTCTCCGCGATCACGGCCCAGCAGGCGCCGGCCGCCTGCTTGCACACTTCCGGATCGGTCGTGTACCAGACCGCGTCGAGCACGCCCCAACGCAACAGGAAGCTGCCGACCTTGAGCACGAGCACCGCGATGACGAGGGTGCACAGGGTCTGCGCCACGCCACCGAACAGGTTGATGCGAGCCCAGTTTGCCCAGCTCTGGCGTCCGTCGAACGGCAGTTGTGAAACGGGGGGCGAAATCTGCTGGATTGCCGACATCTAGCGCTCCTTGATCGCGACGGCGCGGTTGTAGAAATTCATCAGGCTCGAGGTGACCACCGAGATGATCAGGTAGACGACCATCATGATGGCGATGGCCTCGACGGCCTGGCCGGTCTGGTTCATGACCGTGTTGCCGACATTGACGAGGTCGGGATAGCCGACGACCACGGCGATCGAGCTGTTCTTGGACAGGCTGACATACTGGCTGGTGAGCGGCGGTACGATCACCCGCAGCGCCTGCGGCATGACGATGTAGCGCATGATGAAGCGCGGCCTGAGCGAGATCGAGCGCGCCGCCTCGGTCTGCCCCCTCGGCACCGACTTGATGCCGGCCCGCACGATCTCGGCGATGAAGCCCGACGAATACATGGAGATGCCGAGCAGCAGGGCCGTGAACTCGGGGCTGACATTCATGCCGCCGGTGAAGTTGAAGCCCTTGCGCAGGGGGATGTTCATCTCGCTCGGCATGCCGGCGAAGAGCCAGACCAGCAGGGGAAGGCCAATCATCGCGGCGAGGCCGATCCACAGCGTCTCGACATATTTGCCGGTCCGTTCACGGTGCCGGCGGGCCCAGCGGGAGAAGACGATGGAGAAGACGATCGCCACGACGAAGGCGGCAAACATCCACGTATAGGCCGGATTGCCGACCGGCACCGGCACGGTGAGGCCGCGGTTGGAAAGGAATGCCACGCCACCCATCTCGATGGCGCCGCGCGGGCTCGGCAGGTTGCGGATGACCACCGACCAGAAGATGACCTGCAGGATGACGGGAATATTGCGCACCACCTCGATATAGCCGGTGGCGAGCTTGGCCAGGGGCCAGTTGCGCGAGGTGCGCGCAATGCCGATTGCGAAGCCCAGCACTGTTGCCAGCACGATGCCGGCCGCCGTGACCACGAGGGTGTTGAGCAGGCCGACGAGAATCGCCCTGCCATAGGTGTCGCGCGCCGAATAGGCGATCAGCCGCTCGCCGATCTCGAACTGGGAAACCTGGTCCAGGAAGCGGAAGCCGGTGGCGATGTTCTGCGCCGCCAGGTTCGCGACCACGTTGGAATAGAGATAGTAGCCAAGCAGGCCGATGAAGCCCGCAAGCAGGACCTGATAGGCCAGGGACCTGAAGCCCTGGCTGTTCAGCAGGTCGGCCATGGACCGGCCGGGCCGCCGCTGCGAGCCGGTAGTGGTTGGTACGCTGGTCACGGTCTCTCCCTCGGTGCGTTCCTGCGGCACCGCTCCCCGCGGCCGCCGGCGGATGGCCGCCGATGCAGCCACTCCAGTGAACGGACGTTCATAGGCAAAATGAGGGCGGGTCCGATGGGCAAGACCCACCCCTTGGCGCGACCTTGCCGCGCCGTCGAACGGTTATTGGATCGGGAAACCGTAGAGGATGCCGCCGTCGCTCCACAGGCGGTTCAGGTCGCGGTCAAGCGCGATCGGCGACTTGGGTCCGAAGTGGCGGTCATAGATGTCGGCATAGTTGCCGACCTGGCTGATGACGTTGTAGCCCCACTTGTCGTCGAGACCCAGCTTCTGGCCATAGTCGCCGATGACGCCGAGCAGCGACTGGATGTCCGGGTCCTGCGACTTCATCTGCTCCTCGACATTGGCCTGGCCGACGCCCAGTTCCTCGGCGTTGAAGGTGGCGTAGATCACCCACTTGACGATGTCGTACCACTCGTCATCGCCCTGGCGCACGGCCATGGCCAGCGGCTCCTTGGAATAAATGCCCGGCAGCAGCATATGCGCCTCGGGGTCCTGGGTGTCATAGGCGCGGACACCCGGCAGTGCGGCCTTGTCCTTGGTCAGCACGTCGCAGCGGCCGGTCACATAGGCATCGACGAGCTGCTTGTTGTTCTCGATGACCACCGGCGTATAGCTGAGGTTACGGGCGGCGAAGATCTGCGCCACGTTACGCTCGGTGGTGCTGCCGGGGGCCATGCAGATGGTGGCGCCGTCAAGGTCCTCGATCTTCTCGACGCCTGCATCCTTGCGCACCATGAAACCGGTGCCGGTGTAGAAGATTGGCGGAGCGAAATTCAGGCCGAGTGCGGTGTCGCGGGTCAGCGTCGCGGTGACGTTACGAGCCAGCACATCGACCTCGCCCGACTGGATGGCGGGGAAACGCTGCTGGGACGACAGGGCCACGAAACGCACCTTGGCGGCATCGCCGAACACGGCGGAGGCCAGCGCGTGGCAATAGTCGACCTCAAAGCCGGCCCAGGTGCCCTTGCTGTCCGGCGCGGCGAAGCCGTGGCGGGCAGGATGCACGCCACACAGGATCTCCCCGCGCTCACGGATCTGCTTGAGCGTATCGCCGTTCGCGGCATGGGTCGCCTCGACTGTGGGCAGCAGGCCGGCAAGCAGCACGCTCCCCGAGAAAATCAGCTTCTTCAACATTCCGTCGTTCCTTCCCTACCTCTGGCTCTTTTTGCCGCTGGATGAAGCGGGTTCCCCGCAAGCTATTGGAAACATGTAGATTGACATGTAGCAATGCTTTTGTATACCAATGTTTTCACTTGCATGCAACGGATCAAATTACACCGGTAGCGGAAAGTGCGGCAGGCGGGCGAAACGCCCGGAGCCGCCGCGCCCGGCAGCAGGAGCGGAAAGGCAAAGAATGAAGAGCGAATATCGGCCCGACACCATCGTCACCCATGCCGGGCGCGAACCTGCCGCCCATCACGGCGCGGTCAGCGTTCCCGTCTACAGGGCCTCCACCATCCTGTTGCCCACGCTGGAAACGCTCGACAACAAGGAGAGCCTGCGCCTGCGCTACGGACGGCGCGGAACCCCGACCACGCATGCGCTCGAAGACGCCATCTGCGCATTGGAAAACAGCGACCGTGCGCTTCTGGCGCCGTCCGGCGTCATGGCCATCAGTGTCGTCCTGATGAGCTATGCCGAGCCCGGCGCGCATGTTCTGGTCACCGACAGCGCCTATGGGCCTACCCGCAAGTTCTGCGAATCGGTGCTCAGGAAGATGGGAGTCACCACCACCTATTACGACCCTGCCGCCGGTGAGGATATCGAGGCCCTCATCCGGCCCGAGACGCGGCTGATCTGGATGGAATCCCCCGGTTCCCAGACCTTCGAAATCCAAGATGTGGCGACCATCGCTCGCGTCGCCCGCAGCCGCGGCATCGTGACCGTGATCGACAACACCTGGAGCGGCGGCTACTTCTTCAAGCCCCTCGACCATGGCGTCGACATTTCCATACAGGCCGGCACCAAATATATCTCCGGCCATTCCGACCTGATGCTGGGCACCATCGCCTGCCGGGCGAGCGAATATGAGCGGCTGCGCGAAACCTATCTGCGCTTCGGCGTCTGCATCGGCTCCGATGACGCCTATCTGGCCCTGCGTGGCCTGCGCACCCTTGCCGTGCGGATGCGCCAGCATCATGTGGCCGGCCTGGAGGTGGCACAATGGCTCCAGCAACAGGATGAGGTTGTGCAGGTGCTGCATCCCGGCCTGCCCGACAATCCATACCACAATCTGTGGAAGAACTATTTCGGCGGCGCCTCGGGCCTGTTCGGCTTCATCATCCACGAAACCGACCGCAAGCGGCTGGCCCGCATGTTCGACGGCTTCAGCCTGTTCGGCATGGGCTCGAGCTGGGGCGGCTTCGAAAGCCTGATGACGCCGTCCAACCCCTCAGTCTACCGCACTGTCACCAGCTGGGTACCGAGCGGGCAGACTGTGCGCATCCATGTCGGACTGGAGGACCCCAGGGATCTGATCGCCGAGATAAGGGCCGGCTTCGACAGGCTGGGTTGAAACCATGGTCCTTTGCCCACGCATCGGTGGCCGCCCATGAAGCTGACGCTCGACACATTCGAGGCCGGCAATTCGCCCTTCGATACGCTGCTGTCCGCGATCGAGCGCGGCGAACTGCCGCCGGGCTCACGTCTGCGCGAAACGGAGCTGGCCGAGATGTTCGGCATGAGCCGCACGCCGGTGCGCGAGGCGCTGCACCGCTTGCAGGCCATGGGCCTGGCCGTGCCGGGCGCGCGGCGTGGCCTCATCATTGCCGAACTCGACTACGAGCAGTTGCGCCAGCTCTTTTCGGTACGCGAGCGGCTGGAAGGCATGGCAGCCTATTTCGCCGCGCTGAATGCCTTGCCGCCGGAGATTGAACTGCTCCAGAGCATGGTCGCGCATGATGCCGGAATCACCGAGGGCGATGTGCTGCGCGACCGCAACAAGGTCTTCCACCGCCAAATTTGCCGTGCCTCGCACAATGCCTATCTGGTCGAGATGCTGGAGAACCTGCGCATCCACCAGAGCCTTTTGCGCGGCACCACCTACCGCACCGGCGACCGCATCGGCACGGCGCAGGCCGAGCATGCCGAGATCGTCGCCGCCATTGCTCGTCGAGACGCCGATGGCGCCGAGAAGGCCGCGCGCAACCACATCGCGAACGGCTATCGCGTTCGCATTGCGCATCTGTCCGACGGTCGCGCAAACGGCTGAAGGGCCGACGGGGCTCCGCCGTCCTCCCTGCCCCGGGCTTTCACGCCTCGCCCACTGCGCCTTTCCATGCCCGCCATTCCCATTTTCAAGCCATTGGGGCGGCGGGGATAAGGGCGGCGCCAATCGTTACAAGCATAAATATACATTTGTGTACAAAAGTTCTTGAATTGGCGAATGCAGGCGGTAAAGCTGCTTTTCACGTTCCCGCGCCGGGCATGCCGTTGGCAGTGCCGGCCCGGGATGGTCGATCACTTTGGAGTCCACCCGCATGACCGAACAGGCCCGGGAGCAGCACCGCTCCGACAAGCTCGCAGATTTCATTTCCACCGCCGGCCGTCGGGCATTGCCTGCGGACGTGAAGGAGGTCGCCCGCCAGGCGCTGGCGGATTACCTTGCCGTCTCGGTGGCCGGCCATGAGGACGGCGCCGTCAAGGCGCTGCGCAAGCTGGCGGCGGGGTGGGGCATGAACGGCGGCGCCCGGGTCTTCCTCGGGCCGCGCACCCAGCCGGCGGTGGCAGCGCTCATCAATGGCACCATGACGCACGCCATGGACCTCGACGACGTGCACTATGCCGGCGGCGGGCATCCGAGCGGCCCCTGCTGGTCGGCGGCGCTTTGCCTTTCGGAACATCACGGCGCGTCCGAGGAAACCGCTCTTGCCGCCTTCGTTACCGGATACGAGGTCATGGCCCGGCTGGGTGGCGGCGGACAGAACGGCGTCGGCCGCACGCTCCAGCATCTCGGCTTCCATCCCACTTCCATGTTCGGCCGGGCCGGCGCGGCGGCGAGCGCCGGCGTGGTTCTAGGCCTCAACCGGCAGGAGGCCGCCTATGCGCTGGGCGTGGCAGCCACCACCGCAGGCGGCCTGGTGGGCTCCTTCGGCACCCATTCCAAGCCCTTCCATGCCGGCAAGGCCGCAATGGACGGCATCATGGCCGCGGAGATGGCGAAGGCCGGCTTCGTCGCCGCCACCGACCTCTACGAGGTCGACAAGGGCCTGCTGCCTTCGTATTTGCGTGACGCCAGCTATGAACTTCCGGAGCTGAATTTCGACCGTCAATGGTACGTTCTGGGCAATGGCTACAAGCGCTTCGCAAGTTGTCGCGCCACCCACGCGGCGGCTGAAGCCGCGCAGGGCGTGAAGGACAGGATCGGCAACCGCACCGTCACCAAAATCACCGCCTATGTGAACCCGATCGCCCTGATCGCTGCCGGCAACCCGGCGCCCAGGACAGGCCTGGAGGCGCGTTTCAGCACCTATTGCTGCATCGCCATGGGTCTGGCCGGCTACCGGCTGAGCGCCTTCGACTTCACCGACGACATGCTGGCGAACCCGGTCGTCGCCGACCTGCTGCCGAAGATCGAGTGCATCCCGGTCAAGGGTCAGTCAGAAGTCGCCGCCCGGCTGGTGATCGAGCTGTCCGACGGCCAGCAGGTGGAGGGCAATGTCGACATCGTGCTCGGCCATCCCGATAAGCCGATGAGCTGGGACGACATCCATGACAAGTTCAAGGGCCTGACCGAACCCGTGCTGGGCGAAAGCGCGGCCGCGCAACTGTTCGAGCTGGCCCGAAACTTCGGCGCCGCAGACGGCTCCATCGCCGCCATATCGGCGCTTCTGGCCGAACGCGAGCGGGTGGCTGCCTAGCTTCCCGCTTCTCCCGCATTGCCACTGCCGCATTGTGCAAATGTCGGCAACGGCACTTGGCCGTCGGTTCCGATCTCTGTATCAGGGTTGAAGGGGCAGGATTTTTCGCACCCGACAAGAAGACCGGCATGGCAATCCGCCAAGGCGGCCGCCGCGGGGATGAAAATGCTGGAGGAGGGTTGTGGAAGATGGCACCGCGCACCAGGACAGGTAACCGTCCGAAGGACCAGGCTTCGGAGGCGAGGTCCGAGCCCCATGCCATGAGCTCCGGCGATCTCACCACTGAAGTCTACCACAAGGTCCGCGACGCCATCCGCAGGGGTGTTCTGTCAATCGGCGAGCGCGTCACCGAGGCCGAGCTTGCGGCGCGTTTCGGTGTCTCGCGCACACCGGTGCGTGACGCCATCATACGCCTCGAGGCGGACGGGCTGCTCACCAACGAGCCGCGGCGCGGGCTCATCATCACCGATCTCAGCCATCAGCAGACGGTCGAGCTCTATTTCATGCGCGAAGTTCTGGAAGGGGCCGCGGCACGACTGGCGGCGCAGAGCGCCAGCGACATCGAACTGCGCACCATCGCCGAAATCGCCGAATCCGAAGCCGCGCACGAGAACGATTTCGCCGAGCTTGGCGAGATCAACCTGAAATTCCACCAGATGATCGTGCTTGCCGCCCACAACCGCTATCTTCTGCGCAGTCTGGGCCAGCTTTCGGTGACGATGTCGCTGCTGCCCAGCCTGCTGTCGCGCGGCAACCGCGCGGCGATGGCAAGCGCCGAGCACCGGGCCATCGTGACGGCCCTTCTCGCCCGCGACAGCGACGCCGCCGAGGCCGCCGCGCGCCAGCATGTGCGCTCCTCTCTCCAGCATCGCATGCTGCTCAACATCAAGGATGCCTGACTTTTTCAGGAGCGGATCGCGGTCGCGACATGGCTGGCCAGATCCCAGAACGGCCCGACCACCAGATTGTTGATGAGCATGCGCACGAGGTGAAAGCCCAGCACCAGCGGCACCGCGACCTCCAGCGTCGCTGCGGTGATCACCATTTCCGGTGTGCCGCCCGGCGCAAGCCCGAGGACCACGGCCTCCGCCGGCAGGCCCGACAAGGCGGCGAGCCCCATCGCGACGGCGGACAGAAGCACCACCATCAGCAGGGATGAAGCGAGCGAGGCCAGCGCCAGCCGGCGGCTGCCGAGCAGGAACTGCCGTGTCAGCTTGACGCCGAGCCCGGCACCCATGCCGACCTGAGCGGCATTGGTCATCCATTGCGGAAAGCCGGACGGCGCATGCCATAGCACGGTGATCGCCATGGAGCACAGCAGCGGGCCGATCAGCCATGGATTGGCGGCCTTGAGCCTGCCGAGGACCAGCGCCACGCCCACGCCGAGCGCCAGCAGCAAGGCGATGCCCGGCCAGTAGACAGCCAGCGGCTCGGGATGAAAGGCGCTGGCGCCCTGCGGATTGCCGAGTAACGCCACTGCCGGAGGGATGGTCAGTACCACGACGACCATGCGGACGGTCTGGGCGAAGGCGACAGGCGGCACTTCCGCACCGGCCCGCTCGGCCAGCACCGGCATGACGGCGATGCCACCCGGGACGGCACAGAAATAGCTGGTGTTCAGGCTGAGGCCGGCCATCCTGGCAAACAGCGGGGTCAGCGCCAGCCCGCACATCACGGTGATGACGCCGGCGCCAGCGATGGTCGGCAGCGAAGACAGCACCGCGGCCAGTACCGGCGGCGTGAAGCCGACGCCGAAGCTGGCACCCAGCACCACCATGGCCATCGGCCTTGTATGCGCGGGCAGCGACACCGGCTTAGACCACACCAGCATGGCAGCGGCCACCATGGCCCCGATGGTCCAGGCCAGCGGCACATGCAACAGGGAAAAAACGTAGCCGCCGAGCGAGGCGACGGCCAGCGTCAGGAGAATCTGCATCGGGAGTGTTCCCTGTTCATAAAGCCGGCATCAGGCGCGCACCGTGTCGGCCCTCCCGGCCTGGAGGAGCCTACGCCCACCGCTGATGCGGCTGCTGCCCGCCGCCAGGATTTAGCGAAAGTCGATCCGATCTGAAAGGGACATGTCACGCTGCCCGGCCGACCTCGTTGAGCGGGCGGGCGAGAACCCTGCCCTCGAACAGGCGGCGCGCGGTGCGCAGGATACCGGCCAGAAGCTTGCCGTCCCGCAGCCGTAGCCTGACATCGATCTGGCCGCTCGGATGCTCGAGGGCCAAAACCGCCGGCAGGTCGCGCATGCCGATGAGGCGCGACGCCACGGTTCCTTCTGTCACGCAGGCGGTGGCGATGCCGACGGCGCCGGTGGTGGCGAGCGCAGGGTGGCAATCCTGCGGCATGAAATAGCGCACGGCTAGATCTCCGCCTTTGGCCGGGGGGGCGATGAGGACCGGCTTGGGGATGACCTGACCGCTCACGTCGCCCAGCCCCATGCGCCGGCCCGCCTCCACCCGCAATGCGTCCAGCCGGGCAATCAGCGTCGCGTCGGCGTTCAGTCCGGCGGGGGTCTCGTGACCTGTGAGGCCCAGCGCCTGCGCTTCCAGGAGCATCATCGGCATGGCGCAATCGATGCAGGTGACCTCGATACCGTCGATGACCTCGCTGGGGTGGCCGGTGGGCAGAAGCTTGCCGGTGCGTGCGCCGGCCGCATCCATGAAGGTCAGGGCGATGGGCGCCGCCCTGCCCGGCACGCCGTCGATCGCCGCCTCGCCGAGATAGGATACCTGGCCGTTGGGCGTCGGGATTTCGGCCTCGATGATCTTGCGCGTGTTCACATTGTGAATGCGGATCACGGTCGTGCCCTGCCGGACGCGGACAAGACCGGCCTCGGCCGCAAACGGCCCGACGGCGGCCAGCATGTTGCCGCAGTTCGGCGAGGTGTCGACGACGCCCCGGTCCGGGCGCACCTGGGCGAACAGATAGTCGACATCCGCACCCGGCACGCTCGACGGACCGACGATGGCCACCTTGCTGGTCACCGGATTACCGCCGCCGATGCCGTCAATCTGCAAGGGATGCCCGCTGCCCATCACCGACAGCAGAATCTGATCGCGCTCCTGCGGATCTTCTGGAAGGTCGGACGCCAGGAAGAATGCCCCTTTCGAGGTGCCGCCCCTCATCATGACACAAGGAATGGAGAACAGGTCATTCATGCGTGGGTTCCGCAGTATTTATGTGATATTATTATCAGTTACGATTTTTATTCCATTTATCGGATAAACATTGATATGAGAAATGCCGAGATTTGCGGAGTTAATGCGCAATGAGCATCAATTGTGAGATACTGGATCTGCGTGCCTTTCTGGCCGTCCTGGAGTTGGAGAGCTTCCACCGTGCCGCCGAGGCGCTGCACATCTCCCAGCCGGCGCTGAGCCGCCGCATCCAGAAGCTGGAAGCGGCGATCGGAGCGCCGCTTCTGGAGCGCACCACCCGCCATGTCGCGGCCACGGCGCTCGGCGCCGAACTGGTGCCGCTGGTGCGGCGCATGCTGGAGGAGTTCGACGGCTCGCTGTTCGCGGTTCGTGATCCGGGCGTCAATCGCGGTGGGCTCGTCACCATCGCCTGCCTGCCGACGGCGGCCTTCTATTTCCTGCCTACCGTCATTCGCCAGTTCAACAACGAGTATCCCAACATCCGCTTCCGCATCCTCGACCTGCCGGCCACCGACGGCTTGCAGGCGGTGGCGCGCGGGGAGGTCGAGTTCGGTATCAACATCATGGGCACGGCCGACCCCGACCTGATCTTCGACAAGCTTGTCGAGGACCCCTTCGTGCTGGCCGCGCGCAATGACCATCCGCTGGCCGCGCGCGCGGAAGTCGACTGGTCGGAACTGGAGCCGCACCGGCTGATTACCGTGCACCGCTCCAGCGGTAACCGGACCCTGCTCGACGCCGCCCTTGCCCGCTCCAACATCAAACTGCGCTGGTTCTACGAGGTGACGCACCTGTCGACGTCGCTGGGGCTGGTCGAGGCGGGACTGGGGATCTCGGTGCTGCCCAAGACGGCCACGCCGCTCGGGGACCACCCCTTCCTTGTCACCCGCCCGATCCGCAATCCCGAGGTCTCACGCACGATCGGGATCGTGCGCCGCCGTGGCGCCATCCTTTCGCCGGCAGCCGAACGCTTCCTGCAAATGCTGATCGGCACCTGGCGGCACGACTGACCGATGCGCGTCGAACGCTCTAACCGCCAGATAGCTGTCAGGCGACCCGCAGCACCGATTGCGGCTCGGCCATCTCGTAGCCCAGCGCCTCCGCCACGGCGGCATTTGTGATGCGGCCCTTGTGCAGGTTGAGCCCGTTGCGCAGATGCGGATCGTCGAGAATCGCCTTCAGGCCCTTGTCGGCCAGTTGCAGCCCGTGGTGCAGCGTGGCGTTGTTCAGCGCATGGGTCGAGGTGACGGGCACCGCCCCCGGCATGTTGGCGACACAATAATGGATCACGCCGTCGACCTCGTAGGTCGGCTCGGCATGGGTCGTGGGATGCGAGGTCTCGAAGCAGCCGCCCTGGTCGATCGCCACATCGACCAGCACCGCGCCATTCTTCATGCCGGACAGCATCTCGCGGCTGACCAGCTTGGGTGCCGCGGCGCCTGGGATCAGCACCGCGCCGACCACCATGTCGGCCGAGAAGCACTCCTCCTCCAAAGCCTCGACGGTCGAGAAGCGGGTGTGCACGCGGCCGTTGAAGAGGTCGTCCAGCTGGCGCAGACGCGGGATCGAGCGGTCGATGATGGTGACGTCCGCTCCGAGCCCGGCTGCTATTCGGGCGGCCTGGAGCCCGACCACGCCGCCGCCGAGCACCGTCACCTTGCCGGGTGCCACGCCCGGCACCCCGCCCAGCAGCACGCCGCGGCCGCCATTGGGCTTCTGCAAGGCCGTCGCGCCCGCCTGGATGGCGAGGCGGCCGGCCACTTCCGACATCGGCGCGAGCAAGGGCAGGCCGCCGCGCTCGTCGGTTACCGTCTCGTAGGCCACCGCGGTGACGCCGGAGGCCAGCAGGCCCTTGGCCTGCGCCGGATCGGGAGCGAGGTGGAGATAGGTGTAGAGGATCTGGCCTTCGTGCAACTGCGCCCATTCGCCCGGCTGCGGCTCCTTGACCTTCACGATCATGTCCGAGCGGGCATAGACCTCCTCGGCGGTCGCGGCGATATGGGCGCCGGCGGCGCGATAGGCATTGTCGTCTGCGCCGATGCCGATACCGGCGCCGGTTTCCACCAGCACCTCGTGGCCGTGCGCCACATATTCGCGCGCCGAAGCCGGCGTCAGCCCGACGCGATATTCATGGTTCTTGATCTCTTTGGGGCACCCGACGCGCATAAGCTTTTCCTCCCGTCACTCTCCCCTCGCCGCGAAGTAAAACACCGTGAAGGCCGCATGTCCAACGCGACGCGCGACGAGACACCGGCTGTTTGCATATGCAAATAGGCTCCCGGAAAACCTCGGAAAAGGGGAAACCCGCAGCTATCATGCAGGGCCCCGCCGGCGCAAGGCGCCCTGGGCAGACCGATGAAATTTCTACCGCGTGGCGGGTGATGGAATTTAAGAACCGCTGAACACGATGCGGAAACGTTAGGCGCACCCTCGCGCGAGGGTGGTCGCTCAGGGCAACCATCAGGCAACCCGTACGTTGGGAAGACGACTGCGGGCTGCGTCAATCGGGCATGGCGGTAAGGTGAATGGCAGGGTTTTCCCGATTTCCCCTGCTGGCCAACGAAGCGGCAGACGAGCGCCTGTCCCGCCCGGCCCGCAGTTTTGTTGCCCAGCTAAGGAACCGCTTTCGCCTTCGGCCGTTCATGGCCTCGATGGAAACGCTGGCGCAAGAGTTCGGCCATGACACATGGCTTCCCTTTCCGGTCATCGCGGCGCGGCTGCTTCTGGCGGCTGTTTTCGGTGCGGTCGTGGGCATGGAACGGGAGTGGCGGAACCAGCCCGCCGGCCTGCGCACCCACATCCTGATCTGCCTCGCGACGGCGGCCATCGCCATCCTCACCATCGAGATCACCCATGTGGAGGACTTCGACGGACAGGAAATCCGGATCGATCCCATCCGGCTGATCGAGGCGACGACCGCCGGGGTGGCGTTCCTCGCCGCCGGCCTGATCTTCTTCGCCAGAGGCGAGGTTCACGGCCTTACAACAGGCGCCGGCATGTGGCTGGCCGGTGCGATCGGCCTCGCCGTCGGGTTGGGGTTTTGGCAGATCGCCAGCTTCGCCACCCTGCTCGCGGTGATCGTGCTCGGCCTCCTGCACATCGCCCAGCGGCACAAGCAGCCGGATGAAAAAGAAACCCGCCCGGCAAAGCCGGACGGGTCCGATAGGGGTGCCGCTTCCTAAGGCGTTTCTGCTTTTCCTTGTATCGCCAATCCCGCTCCGGGTTTTGTTTTGACGCCTGATCCCGAAAAGCCTGCACTTTCGGGATCATGCTCCAGGATCAGTCAAGCCAAGTCTGACGACCGTACCAGTCATCGACATCGCGCCGCACGCGATCCTTCTCCAGCCCGTAGCGCTCCTGAATCTTGCCTTCGAGCTGGTCGCGCTTGCCGGCAATGACATCCAGATCGTCGTCTGTGAGCTTGCCCCACTGTTCCTTGACCTTGCCCTTGATCTGCTTCCAGTTTCCTTCGACGCGGTTCCAATCCATGTCTGGCCTCCTTGATTTCAGTCACAGGAAGGAAACGCATCAATGGCCAAATGGTTCGCGAACTCTCCGCGTGGACCGCCTGCATCCGGAAGGACTCCGCCCCCGCGCCCTAGTAGCCGCGCCGAGGGTTGACCAGATGCAACGGTTCCCTGCCCGCCCCAACCCGGCGGATGCTCTCGGCCACGTCGCGGGCGGCGGTTTCCGGCACTGTGATGCTCGCCAGATGCGGCGTGATCAGCACATTGTCCATCTCCCAGAATGGGTGATCCGCCGGCAGCGGCTCGGTCCAGAACACGTCGAGCGTCGCCCCGCCGAGGTGACCGCTCTGCAGGGCCTCGATCAGCGCCGGCTCGTCCACCACGGGGCCGCGCGAGGCGTTGACGAACTTGGCGTCCTGCGGCAGGGCGGCAAACACGGATTCGTCGATCAGGCCACGCGTCTCCGCCGTCAAAGGCAGCATGTTGACCAGAACCTCGACCTCGGAAAGGAAACTATCGCGTTCCGAGTTGGAATAGCAGCGCACGCCGGCGATCTCCTTTGGCGCATGGTCCCAGCCGGACACGTCGAAGCCGGCTTCGGCCAGCGCCGCCGCAGCGGCCGCGCCGAGATGGCCGAGCCCCATGACGCCGACCTTGATGCGGTGGAGCGGGCGCGGATGAATATAGCGCCATTGGCGCAGGCGCTTGGCCTCCTCGAAGGCTGGGATGTCGCGCGCATAGCGGATGACCGAAAACAGCACATAGCTGCGCATCAGCGTTACCATGCCGGGATCGGACAGGCGCGCGATCGGCACGTCGGGCAGGTCGGCCCGGCCGGCAAGGGAATCGATGCCGGCGCCCAGATTGACGACGAGCTCGAGGTTGGCGAACGGCGCGAAGAAGCCGGGAAACGGCTTCCAGGCCAGCACGTAGCGGATGTCCGCGGGGTCGCCGACCTCGGGATAGACGCGGAAATCGAGGTCCGGCAGTTCCGCCTTCAGCGCCTCCTCCCACTCCTGCGGATCGTCGAATTCGCTGTAGAACAGCAGGGCGCCGGAGCGGGCATCGAGGGCCGGCTTGGCGCCGGAAAGAACATTGGTCTGGTTCATGTCATGCATCCTGTCGAAAGGCCGGTGTTTCGTGGCAAGGCCGCGAAAAAAGCGCGAGCGGCCCCTGCCCTGCCGTCACGGGCATCGTGACGGCAGGGTTTGCTGGCAAGGGCGGCCGGGTTACTTCATCAGCAGGTTGGGAAGCGTCGTGGAGATTGCCGGGAAACACACCAGCAGCAGCAGGAAGCCGAACAGCGCCAGCAGGAAGGGCGTGTTGGCCCGCACCACCTTCAGCACGTCCTCCTGTCCTATTCGGGCCGCCACGAGCAGGGCAAGGGCCACCGGCGGCGTGATCTGCCCGATGATGACGGTGACGACCATCAATATGCCGAAGTGAACAAGGTCCACATCCAGCGCCAGCAGCGTCGGCAGAAGGATCGGCATGATCATCGGGATCAGCGGGTCGAGCACCATGCCGGCGACGATTGCCAGCCCGAGCAGCACGAGGATCTGCGGAATGGTGGACTCGAAGGGGAACAGGTACTGCAACCCTTCCGCCAGGGCGATCGGCACCCTTGCCTGCGACAGGGCCCAGCCGAGTGCTGTCGAGAAACCGACGACGATCAGCACCTCGCCGGTGAGGATGGCCGCGTCGACCATGACCTCCTTGAGCTGGCGCAGGCTCAATGTCCTGTAGACGAGCATCGACAGGACCAGCGCATAGGCGACGGCGAACGCGCCCGCCTCGGACGGAGTGCAGATGCCCAGCACCAGCCCGCCGAAGATCAGCGTCGGCATGCCGAGCGGCAGCACGGCGCGGCGGAAGGTGCGCACCAGTTCCTGCCAGGCGAAGCCCTGCATCGGCTTCCAGCCGTGGCGGCGCGCCAGAATGCCGACCGTCAGCATCAGCACCAGCGTCATCACCAGACCGGGCACCACCCCGGCCAGGAACAGCGCTCCGAGCGAGGTGCCGGTGACCGCCGAATAGAGGATCATCGGCGAGCTTGGCGGCACGAGAATGCCGATGCCGGACGCGGTCGCGGTCAGGGCCGCCGAGAACGGGCCCGGATAGCCCTCCTCCTTCATCTTGGGAATGACGACGGAGCCGACGCCGGCCAGGTCGGCCACCGAGGTTCCGATCATGCCGCCGAACATCAGGCTGACGGCGACGTTGACATGGGCAAGGCCGCCGCGCAGCCAGCCGAACATGGCGCTGGCGAAGGCGAACAGCCGGTCGGCGATGCCGCCGGCGTTCATCAGCCCGCCGGCAAGGATGAACAGCGGCAGGGTGATCAGGATATAGTCACTGATGCCGGAGATCGTCTGCTGCGGGAAGGACAGCGCCCAACCGCCGCTGATGCCGAGAAACACCAGCACAGAGGCGGCGAGCGCGATGACCACCGGCACGCCGGCCAGCGCCAGCACGCACAGGGTCAGGATCGTTGCAACTGCAAGCCATAACATGTCCGTTTCTCCTCAGCGCCGGCGCAGGTTTGCGGCAAGCGCGATGGTCACGCCCACGGTGGTGAACAACAGGCCGCCGATCACCCACCCCTTGGGGATGCGCAGCACGGGCGTCAGGTCCTTGCCGAACACCATGAGATATTGCCAGGTCAGCCAGCTGAAAATGGCCATGACCCCGATCGAGAACAGCGTGCAGCCAATCATCAGCATGCGCGCCGCCCGCGGCGGAAGCGGACCCGTGAGGATGTCGCACGAGATCAGGGCCCCGCGCATGGTGGCGATCACCATGCCTGCGGCGCCGAGCCATACCAGCATGTTGATGACCAGCTCCTCCGTCCAGGGCAGCGGCATGTTGAGAACATAGCGGCTGAGCGCGTTGCCGAGGACCAGCAGCGTCGTCACGCCCAGAAGCAGGACGGCCAGCCATTCCATGCAGGCATTGACGAACCCTCGCGGCTTCACCTTTTCGGCCTCGCCTGGAATATCGATTCCAATTCCCTGTATGTCGCTCATCCGGCACCTCCCGGCTCATCGGCTTCGAGCCCTGCGAACAGCCGCCCGTAGCCCGGTTTCGCTCCCTTTACGCCCGCCACTTTCAGGCTGTGCCAGAACGAGGCCTGGACGGCGGAGATCACCGGCTTGCCAAGTGCCGTCTCCAGCGCCTCTATGGCGCCGACCGACCTGAAATTGGTGCAGCTTATGAACACGGCTGTGGCGTCGGGATGATCGATGTCCATGACCATGTCGTAGACCTGCTCCAGCGGCACCTCGGCCAGCGCCTGATCCTTGTCGATGCCGAGGTTGCGGTGACGCAGCACCGTGTGCCCGTTTTCCTCCAGGAAGCGGATGGCGCGCGCATGCACGCCGTCCACATAGGGCGTGGCCAGCACCACCGGGCCGGCCTTCACCTGCGCCAACGCCGCAAGGCTGGCGGTCGAGGCTGTGGTGATGTGCGGCCCCGGTGCCCAGGTTTGCAGCTTCCGGGTCAGCGCCACGTCATAGGCCGTTCCATGCAGGAAGGAGGCGCTGGTTCCGCCGAAGCACAGCACGTCGATGGGGGCCGAGCCGAGCAGGCGCGCGGCCTGCTCCAGTTCCGGCGCGTTCATCATCTCCTCGATGCCCTCGACGGTCACCTTGGGCAGCCTGATGCGCGTGGTGTGGACCGAGACGCCCTCGGCCGCCATCGCCCACATCTCGGCCTCCATGACCACGCTGGAGGCCATGAAGATCAGTCCGATCCGGGCCAGCGAGCCATCGCCGTCGTAGCGGAAGCGGGGATGATGCCCGCTTGCGGTCCTTTGTAACAACTGGGTGTTCACTTCACGATCTCCAGCGCCTTGTTCATGAATTCGGGCGTGACGATGTTGGCGAGCTTTTCCGCAACCGGCTCGGCCGCCGCCTGGAACGCGGCGGGATCGATGGTGTTGATCTCAACGCCGGCGGCCTTGAACTCGTCGATCAGCTTGGTGTCGCTCTCGTCGGAAAGCTGGCGGGTTTTCTCGCCTGCCTTGCGCGCGGCATCCTTCAGCTTGGCCTGCAATTCGGGGCTGAGTGCGTCCCAGGCGCTGCCGTTCATGGTCAGGATGATCGGCGTGTAGACGTGATTGGTGATGGAAATGTACTTCTGCACTTCGAACAGCGAAAATTCCTTGATCACCGATAGTGGGTTTTCCTGCCCGTCCAGCGCGCCCTGCCGGAGCGCCACATAGGCTTCGCCGAGCGGCATGGGCGTCGGCGCCGCGCCAAGCGCACTGAAGGCGACGATGCGTCCCTCGTTGCTGGGCGTGCGCAGCTTCAGGCCCTTCAGGTCCTCCGGTTTGGCGATCGGCTTGACATTGTTGCTGATCACCCGAAAGCCCAGCTCACCATAGCCGAGCACTTCCAGGTTGACCGTCTCGCGCAGCGACTCGGCCAGCAACGTCCCCAGTTCGCCATCCATGGCGGCGCGGGCAGTAGCCTTGTCCTTGAGCAGAAACGGCATGTCGAAGACCGCGAACTTGCTGTCCAGCGCCACGATGTCGGACCCCATCGAGACAACCTCGACCTGGCCGGCGCGGATCAGCTCGGCCAGGGCGTTCTCGTCACCGAGCGCGCCGCCCTCGAAATATTCGATCGCCACCTCGTCGCCCGCCGCGGCCTGAAGTTCGTCGCGGAACGCGCCCAGCATGACATTGGTCGGGTCGCGGCCCGTGGTCTCGACCGCGAGGCGCAACCGGGTCTGGGCGTCGGCCCCGGCGGTGAACCCGATGACGAGGCCGATGGCGGCCAGCGCCGCAAGCTTGTATTTTCCGAGCATGTCTTTCCTCCCGTTTCTCCAGATATGAATTCAGTCATTCGCGACGCCGCCCCAGAGGCAGCGCCCGGATTTTGCCTAATCATCAGGCCGGATGCCCGAAATTACGGCAGTGATGTTGCCCTAAATCTTTCTGAAATGCCCATATCGCAGCCATTTCCCCTTTGGTGGCCGGCGACATGCCATCGTTCACCCTCGAGGAGATCATCATCTTTGGACGATTCACCTCATTGATTTCTTGTATTGACTTGATCACAGGATCGGCATCAATAAAAATACTTTTACCCCATAATCAAGATAGGTTTTGCCTATGCATCTCTCCCTGCGCACGCTGAACTACATCGTCACCACCGCCGACACCGGCTCCGTGACCGAGGCTGCGCGTCGGCTCAACGTCTCCCAGCCCTCCATCTCGGCGGCGATCGGCCATATGGAGGAGCAGCTCGGGGCCCAGATCTTCGTGCGCCATCATGCCCGCGGCGTGACCCTGACCGTGGCCGGCCGGCGCGTCGTCAAGGATGCCAGACTTCTGCTCAACCATGCACGTGATTTCGGACAGAGCATCATGTCGCTGGGCGACGGCTTGTCCGGCGAGATCACGGTCGGCAGCTTCGTCACGCTGGCCACGCGCTTCATGCCCGGTCTGCTTGCCGAGTTCGCCCAGCGCGTTCCCGGCATCTCTGTCAATCTGGAGGAAGGCAACCAGCAGGAAATTCTCGACGGGCTGGTTTCGGGGCGCATGGAGACGGCGCTGGCCTATTCCTACGCCCTGACCGACGAGGTGGTCGGCGAGGTGCTGGCCGAACTGCCGCCCTATGTGCTGGTGGCGGCCGATCATCCGCTGGCCGGGCGCAGCTCGGTGAGGCTGCGGGAGCTGGCCGACGAGCCCTTCATCCTGCTTGACCTGCCGCATTCGCGCGAATATTTCTTCAGCCTGTTCCTGGCCTGCAAGATCGAGCCTCGCATCGTCTACCGCACCCGCTCCTACGAGCTGATCCGCGGGCTCGTCGGCCACGGTCATGGCTACACCATCCACAACGCCGTGCCGGGCACCACATTCGGCTATGACGGCTCGCGCATCGCGGTGCTGCCGATCGAGGACCGGCTGGCGCCCGTCCACGTGATGAGCCTGAGCCTGCGCCGCCAGACCATGCGCCCGGCGGCCCGGATGTTTGCCGATTATCTGAAGGAAGCGTTCGCCCCGGGAGGGCTGTTCGGCACGCCGCCGGCGCGCCCGTGACGACAGTCGGCCGGCGCAGTCTCCGGCACGTTGCCGAAAGCGCTGCGCCGGGACCGTCATCGGATCACCGTCCCGTGACGGCGGCCGCCAGCTTGCGGAACTTGGAGCGGATCACCGCCATCATGATCTTGACCATGTTGAGCTCGTTGGGCGGCGCGGGCTGCCGCACCGGCGGCGGAACGGCAGCGGGACCGTCCGTGCCATCCACGGCAACGACGGCCTCCTGTGCATCCGCCACGGGGCTGGCGGCATTGAGCTGGCCTTCGAGATTGCGGGCGAACTCGCGGCAGATCTGCTCGGCCACCGCCTCGACGATGCCGCCGCGCGCGAACTGCGCCAGCGAGCCCGACAGCGTGTAGTCCACTGCCACATCCACGTTGGTGGCGGCCCCGCCATTGGCTTCGGTCAGCGTATAGACCACGTTGCCCTTGGCGCGGGAGGCATGGCTCTTGTCGATGCCGGCACCGATGATCTTGCCGGTATAGGAGGCCTCGTCCGCCTCGATATCGACCTCGCCGCCGAAATCGGCCTTCACCGGGCCGAGCTTCACCGTCATGCGTCCTTTCGCCTTGGTCGGCGAAGACTGTTCGGTCAGGGCCGCGCCGGGTATGCACTGCACGACGTTCGGCAAATCCTGGAAGCGCGCCCAGACCATGGCGCGCGGATGGTTGACGGTGAAGTTCTGCTTCAACTCAGGCATTTCAACTGCTCCTTCTGCGTGCTGGTGCGCTCAGCCTTTGGCGAGGGGTTCGGCGTTGCACCAGTCGTAGATCGACAGGGCCATGACCTTGATGGCCGCGAGGTAATCGTCGATCGACACATATTCGTCGTTGGCGTGCATGACGGCGGTGGAGCCGGGCCCGAAGATGACCGTCGGCGTCTCGCCATAGCTGTTGAGGAAGCGCGTGTCGGCGGCGCCCTGGCGGCCGCTGATGATGGGCTCCTTGCCGGTGATCTCCGTGTAGTTGCGCGCCACCGTATGCACGATGGCGTGGTCGCGCGGAATCTCGGAGGCCTCGGCATCGTAGCCGACGAAGCGCACCACCGGCGGATGGTCCTTCATCCAAGGGTCCTTCGCCGCCGCCTCGGCGATCTTCTTCACCAGGCTCTGCTTGACGCCTTCGTGGTCCTCGCCCGGCACCGTGCCGATCGAGCCCTTCAGCAGCGCCGTTGCCGGGAACGCGCTCGGATAGTTGCCGGCCTGGAACGAGCCGATGATGCAGGGCAGCGAATCGATGGCGCTCGGATAGAGCGGATGCGTCACCGTGGCCACCCGCTCGTCCTCCAGCTCCTGCACGGCCTCGACGATCTTCTGGCCGAGCGCGATGCCGCTCACGCCCAGATAACGCTGCTGGATGCCGGCCGGCTTGCCCTGGATCTCGATCTCGAACCAGATGCGCCCGATGCAGGCCGGCTGCACGTGCAGGTCGCTGGTCTCGCCCGAGATGCCGGCATCGGCCGTGTAGCCACGGATCACCGTGTCCAGCGTGCCGTGGCCGCTCACCTCCTCGTCGATGACGATATTGATGAGCACGTCGCCCTTCAGCTCGATGCCCAGTTCCTTCAGATACTGCACGGCGAGGATGTGGCTGGCCACGCCGCTCTTCATGTCGCACGAGCCGCGCCCGTAGATGCGCCCGTCCCTGATCGCCGCCGACCAGGGGTTGTCGCTCCAGCCCTCGCCATTGCCGACGGGAATCACGTCGGTGTGGCCGTTGAGCAGCAGCGAGCGGCCGCCGCCCGTGCCCTTGGCGGTGGCCACGATGTTGGGACGGCCCTCATAGCCGCGGGCGACCGGGCGATAGCCGGGGTGCTTCTTCAGCTCCTCCCAGTCCGTCTCCCACATGTCGACGTCCAGGCCGATGCCGTTCAGATAGTCGCCGAGGAAGGCCTGGATCGCCGCCTCGTCCCCGGTGACGCTGGGGATGGAGACCATCTTCTGCAGGAACTGGACGGCGCTTTCCCTCGAGGCGTCGATCTTGTCGAGGATGCGCTGGCGTGTCGCGTCGGTCATCAGGATACTCCGGTATGATGTTGGGCTGGACGGTCGGCCGTCATTTCATCTGGTTGGGAAGCCAGAGGACGAGATCCGGCATGGCGATCATCAGGCCCATCAGCAGAATGTTGATAAGGATGAAGGGAATGGCTGCCCGGTAGATGTCGCCCATCGTCGTGTTGCGGGGGGCGATGCCCTTCATGACGAACAGCGACAGGCCGAAGGGCGGAGTGATGGTGGCCATCTCCAGATTGACCATCATGATGATGCCGAACCAGATCGGATCCCAGCCCATCTGATGCACGATGGGAAGGAAGATCGGGATGGTCACCAGCACGATCGAGGTCTGCTCGATGAACATGCCGAGGAACATGACGATCAGCTGCATGAGGATGAGCAGCACCAGCGGGTGCACGGGCAGGTCGCCGGCCAGATTGGTGATGGCGCCGGTGACGCCGGAGAAGGACAGCAACTGGCTGAAGGCGGCGGAACCTGTGAGGATGATGAGGATCATCACCGAAAGCTGCATCGCCTGGCTGACGCCCTTGACCAGCACCTGCCAGTTCAAGCGGCGGTAGACGAAGGCCAAAACGAAGGTGAGGAACGTGCCGATGGCCGCCGCCTCGGTCGGCGTCGCCGTACCGAAGAAGATCAGGCCAATGATCATCACCACCACGCATAGGGGCGGCACCAGATAGAGCGCGGCATCGCGCAGACGCTGCGCCATCGGCACGCGCGGCGCCTCATAGGCCGGCGCCTCATGCGGCCGCAGCGTCGCCCGGATGATTATGTAGCCGATGCACAGGATCGCCAGCAGAATGCCAGGCACGATGATGCCGATCAGGATCTTGGCCACGGAGAAGCCGCCCAGGCTGGCCAGCACGATGGCAAGCGTGCTTGGCGGAATCAGGATGGCGAGGCCGCCGCTGGCCAGGATAGGGCCTAGCGACATGGATTTGGCATAGCCGCGCCGTTCCATCTCGGGCGTCAAGGTGGAGCCCAGCATGGCGACGGAACCCATCGCCATGCCCGTCAGGGTGCCGAGCAGCGCTCCCGCGCCGATGGCAAGCACCGACAATCGGCCGGCGACAAAGCCCAGCCATTGGTCGAGAACCTCGATCATGCGCTGGGCGATGCCCGAATAGAACATGATCGAGCCCATCAGGATGAACATCGGCACCGGCACGAGGACGAATGTCGAGATCGAGCTGTCGATGCTCAGGATGAGCTGATTGAAACCGGAAACCCCGCCCCACAGATAGAAAACGCCGGCCAGATTGACGAGCAGGAAGGCGATTGCCACCGGCAGGCCAATGGCCATGAGAACGCCCAGGCCGACGAAGAACAGAAGAAGGAACTGCCACCATTCCATGAGATTTCAGGCCTCCAGGCGAGGAGTGTCGGGAAGGGCGGCCTCGCCCCTGTGGAAACGGCGGGCGCGGCGCAGAAATTCGATGCCGAGCAGCAGGCAGCCGAGCGGAATGACCCAAAGATTGACGGCGCGCGGAATTTCCAGCTCCGCTGCAACCACGATGCCGCGTTGCAGGGACAGCATCACCGCCTTGGTCGCGAACCAGGTCAGCACGAAACAGACCGCCGCGCCGAGCAGCGAACTGGCGACCATGACGATGCGCTGTGCGGCCGGACGCAGATTGCTGGTGATGATGTCGACCGAAACGTGGCCGTCGCGCCGCAGCACCCAGGCGGCGCCGAGGAAGGTAATGTAGACCATCATCGTGCCGCTTATCTGGTCGATGCCCAGAATGCCGTGGTTGAAGAAGGCGCGCAGAACGACCTTCAACACCGTTGCAAGCATCATTACCACAAGGATGATGCTGGCCAGCAACGCGCCAGCATCGACGATACGGTCCAGGAGCCGTCCGAACAGTTTCATAGGGTCCGTCAATGCAAATGGTTGAAGGGGAAGCCGGCAGGTCGTGCCTGCCGGCGCGTGGCTTATTCGCCCGCGAAGAGGGCCTTGACCTCGTCAACGCGCTCCTTGCCGAGCGTCGTTTCGTAGTAGGCCCACAAGGAGTCGTTGGCGACCTGGGTCCAGCGCTTTTTTTCTTCATCGGAGATTTCGACAATTTCCATGCCGGCCTCCTTCATGATCGCCTCCTGCTCCTTCTGGTTCTTGTCGAACCATTCCAGGGCAAAGTTCTGCGTCTCGGCGATGGCCTTCAGCAGGATTTCCTGCACCTCGGGCGACAGGCTGTCCCACTTGTCGAGGTTCATCGCCACGCTGCCGCCGCTGCGGTACATCGGCTGGTTGATCATGTATTTGGTCACGCTCTGCCAGCCATAGCGGGTAAAGGCATCCGCCACCGGCCAGGAGAAACCCTCGACCGTGCCGCGATCCATGGCAAGGAAGATTTCGGAGGGCGGCAGGGTGATGGATTCGGCACCCGCGGCCTGGACGAAATGACGGGTGAGCGGCGCCACGCGCAGCTTCTTGCCCTTCAGGTCGTCCACCGACTTGACCGCGAAGTTGGAGGATATGTAGTGGGCGCCCTCGCCGGGATCGCCGGCGGCATGGCCGAGATAGCGCACGCCCTTGGCGGCGTAGAGCTTGGCCATATAGTCATAAAGCGGCGAACCCGGGCCGCCGTCGGGAACGGTCATGGGCGAGAGCTCGGTGATGTCGCCGCCCGGAACGATGCCGGCCCAGTAGTTGGGCGCGCCGTACCAGACATCGAACACGCCGTTGACCAGCGCTTCGGGCTGGTCGAAGGGTGGCAGCACATCGTCGGCGCCGATATATTGCACCTTGACCTTGCCTTCTCCCAGCTTGTTCACGTTCTCCATGAAGTTCTTGCCCACTTCGGCCGTCGGCGAGAACCCCGGCGCCCAGGCGCCGACCATCTTCAGCGTGACGGTGTCCTGGGCGTGGGCGACCGTGCTGCCGAGCAAGGCGACGCCGAATGCCACGGCACTCCAGCCTCGCGTAAAGCTAAAATTGATAGACATTGTTCCTCCCCATGGGATCGCCGCGCAGCCCGACCGCGCCGGCCTTGTCGACTTCAGCCATCGGCTTCCTCCCGATCGCGCTTGCACCATAATGCGCAGCTTTGCAGCTTGTCTACAATTTTTTTGCTATTGCATACAAACTGTGCGTCGCCTAGTTTGCCTTCACCACATCAAGGCCATAAGGAAGGCTCGCGGAAGAAACGCGGTGACCAGCACTTCGAGAGGAAAGTGATGAGACCGGCAGCATTCGAATATCATCGCGCCACATCGCTCGAACATGCCCTGGAGCTGCTCGGCGAATTCGGCGAGGACGGGCGGCCGATCGCCGGTGGCCAGAGCCTGGTGCCGATGATGAATTTCCGCCTCGCCCGGCCGGGCCATCTGGTGGACATCAACCGGCTGCCGCTCGACACCATGGAGAGCGACGGACAGGTGTTGCGAATCGGCGCCCTGACCCGCCATATCGCCTATTTCGCCCACCCGCTCATCGCCCGGCATTTTCCGGCCTTTCTCGAGGCCGTCCACTATATCGGACATCCCACGATCCGCCGGAACGGCTCCATCGGAGGCAGCATCTCGCATGCCGACCCAACCGCCGAGCTTCCGGCGGTCTGCGTGCTCCACGATGCCGAGATCGTGGTGCGCTCCACTGCCGGCGAACGGCGCATCAAGGCCGCCGACTTCTTCCTGAGCGCCTATGTGACGGCACTTGAGCCGGGCGAAATGGTGGTGGCGGTGGAATTCCCCGTGCCGCCGGCCAACTCCAGGGGCAGCTTCATCGAACAGGCCGAACGCAGCGGCGACTTCGCCACCGCCTCGATCGGCGTCACCCTCGAATTCGACGCGGGCAGAATCGCCCGGGCCGCCCTGGTCTGCTGCGGCGCGGACCTCGTTCCCATCCGCGCGCCGGAGATCGAGGATTTCCTGCGCGGGAAGCCGCTCGATGCTCCCCGCGCGGCCGAGGCGGCGCGCATGTTCGCGGCCTCGACCGACCCGGTCGACGACCATGTCGCCTCCGCCGGCTACCGGCGCGGTCTGATCGAGGAACTCACCCGGCGCGCCATCGAGGCTGCCTGCAACAAGGCTGTGGAAGGACGATGATCGAAATCACGCTCGAAGTGAACGGCGTCAGCAAGACGTTGCAGGTTGAGCCGCGCCGGCTGCTGGCCGATGTGCTGCGCGAGGAGTTCCGCCTTTCCGGCGTCCATATTGGCTGCGCGCACGGCGCCTGCGGCTGCTGCACGGTGCATCTGGACGGAACGCCGCGCCTGTCCTGCCTCACCTTCGCCGCCCAGTGCGACGGCGCTTCCATCCGCACTGTCGAGAGCGTCGGGGGTCCCAATGCCGAAAATACCCTGCAGCAGGCCTTCAAGAGCGAGCACGGCCTGCAATGCGGCTACTGCACGCCGGGTTTCATCATGACGCTGCTGCCTTTCGTGGAAGAGATGGTCGTGCAGAAGCGCATGCCCGACGACGCCGAAATCCGCGAGGCGATGAGCGGCAACATCTGCCGTTGCACGGGCTACCACGGCATCGTCGCGGCGGTGCGCAAGGCCGTCAGCACCGGCCTGGAAGCGGGAGCCTGACATGAAAGCGGAACAGCCACGGCACATCGGCGCACGTATCCAGCGCTTCGAGGACATCCGTCTGCTTTCGGGTTCCGCCCGCTACATTGACGACATCCGCCTGCCGGACATGCTGCACCTGAACTTCGTGCGGGCCGAGACGGCGCATGCCAATATTGTGGAGGTCGACACCTCCGGGCTCGCCGACCTCGATTATCCAACCTGGGTGTTCACCGGCAAGGACACGGCGGGCCTGTCGATGAAGGCGCATCAGGACTATCCCGAGATGCAATATTCGGAGCAGCCGCTGCTGGCCGAGGGCAAGGTGCGCTTCGTCGGCGAGCCGGTCGCCGTGGTTCTGGCCGAGGACGCCTACAAGGCCGAGGATGCGGCCGAGCTGGTCTTCGTCGACTATGACCCCCTTCCCGTGGTGGGCACGATGGCGCAGGCGCGCGATCCCGAGAGCACACCGCTGTTCGAAGGCTGGAACGGCAATGTCATCGTCCAGCGCCAGATGAAGGGCGGCAACCTCGAGGCGGCGAAGGCACAGGCGGCGCACGTCATCCGCCGCACCTACCGCACCCAGCGCCAGGCCGGCGTGCCGATGGAATGCCGCGGCGTGGTGGCGAGCTTCGACACCGCCAGCCGGGTGCTGACGGTGTGGTCCTCCACCCAGATGCCGCATCTGGTGCGCACCTATATCTCCGAGGAACTCGGCCTGCCCGAATCCCGCATCCGTGTCGTCGCGCCGGATGTCGGCGGCGGCTTCGGCGTCAAGGGCCAGGTCTTCGCCGACGAGGTGCTGGTCGCGTGGCTGGCCATGCAGACCGGGCGCCCGGTGAAATGGATCGAGGACCGCCGCGAGCACCTGATTGCCTCCATTCACGCCCGCGACCACGAGCACACGCTGGAGGCCTATGTCTCGGCGGATGGACGCCTGCTCGGCCTCAAGGCCGACATCACCGTCGACAACGGTGCCTATTCCACCTTCCCCTTCACCTCGGCCGGCGAGCCGGGCATGGTCGGCAAGGTGCTGCCGGGCCCCTATGATTTCCAGGCCTATGAGGCGACCTTCCGCGCCGTGGCGACCAACAAATGCGCCATCGGCACCTATCGCGGCGTCGCCCGCCCCTCGGCCGTCTTCTCGCAGGAGCGGCTGGTGGACGACATCGCCGCCGAACTCGGTCTCGATCCGATCGAGTTCCGCCTCAAGAACGTCGTGCGCCAGTTCCCCTACCGCAACGTGCTGGGCTTCACCTACGACCCCGGCTCCTATGCCGAGGCGCTGGAGAAGATCCGCGAGCTGCTGGCCGATGACATCGCCGAGGCAGCCGCCTCCCGCAATTCGAAGACCCGGCGCATCGGCGTCGGCATTGCCTGCTTCATCGAGCAGACGGCGCATGGCACGCCGGACTTCACCCGGCGCCGCGTTCCCATCGAGACGGGCTACATCGCCGCCCGCGTCGACATGTCGCCCGATGCCGGGGTGACCATCGACCTCGGCCTGCAGAACCACGGCCAGGGGCTGGAGACGACCATGGCGCAGGTGGCCGCCGACGCGCTCGGCATCGAGCCGAAGGACGTCTTCGTGCGCCATGGCGACACCATGACCACCCCCTATTCGGTCGGCACTTGGGGCAGCCGCGGCGGGCCGCTGGGCGGCGGCGCCGTCCACGTCGCCGCGACCAAAATCGCCGACAAGCTGCGCGCCATCGCCGGACACCTCTTGCAGGCCAAGCCCGACCAGATCGTGCTGGCCGAGGGCAAGGCCTCGGTGCGGGACAATCCCGGCAGCTTCATCGAGATCCGCCGGCTCGCCCGCATCGCCCAGCGCAATGTCGACCAACTGCCCGAAGGCATGACGCCGGGGCTGGAGGCCCATGCCAGCGTCGACGGGCCGGCCGACGGCTCCTATGCCAATGCCGTGCATGCGGCGGTGGTCGAGATCGACGTCGAAACCGGCAAGACGAAGCTGCGCCGCTTCGTCGTCGTCGAGGATTGCGGCACCATCCTCAACCCGCTGGTGGTCGACGGACAGGTGCGCGGCGGCGTCGTACAGGGCATCGGCTCGGCCATGTTCGAGCATTTCGTCTACGATTCCGAATGCCAGCCGCTGACCACCAGCTTCGCCGACTATCTGATGCCGCTGGCGCCCGAAATCCCTGACATCGAGGTCCACCATATCGAGACGCCGACGCCGCTGACGCCGCTCGGCGCCAAGGGGTTGGGCGAAGGCGGTGCCATCGGGCCGGCGGCGGCCATCGCCAATGCCGTTGCCAACGCGCTGGAAATCGGCGTGACCAACACGCCGCTCAACACCGATGCGGTGTGGAAACTCGCGCGGCATATCCGCGGGCAGGCCTGACGGCTTCCGGCGGGACAACAAGGTCCCGCCATTCCTGTTCAGAAGAGGGAAAACCGGGCTGGAGCAGCGGAGCGGCGTTCGTCAGAACGGCCGCGAGACCGCCTCGCGTTTGGGGATAGATCGGGTCCGGCTTCAGCCGATGCTGTCGCTTTCCAGCGCCAGCAGCACGTCGGCGGCGGTGCCGGCCAGCAGGTCCACGTGCTGGCGCATCAACGCGTGGGCGAGGTCCTCGTCGCCGGCCACGATCGCATCGGCGATGCGGCTGTGCTCGGCGATCGACTTGGCCATCTTGCGCGGGCTGGTGATGTGGCGGCGGTAGACGTGCAGGCGGTTGCGCAGCTTGCGGCTTTCCTCCTGCAGGAAAACGTTGCGTGCGCCCCGGAAGATGGTGTCGTGGAAGAGGTTGTTGGCCTCGTAGAACCTGTCGAGATCTTCCTTCCCGGCGTGCGCCTGGCATTCCTCGTTCCACTGGCGCATCTCGGCGATCTCGTCGCGGCTCATGCGGCGGGCCGAAAGACGCGCCGACAGGCCCTCATACTCGGCCATGACCTGGAACATCTCGATAAGCTCGGCGGTCGTCAGCCGTCGCACGGTGGCGCCCTGGTTCTTCCTGATGTCGACCAGGCCGCTCGATGCCAGATGGCGCAAGGCCTCGCGCACGGGCGTACGCGAGACCTCGAAGCGGCGCGCCAGCGACTGCTCGTCCAGCCTGTCGCCGGGCTTCAGCACACTGTTGAGAATGTCATCCTCGAGCAGGCGCACCAGATTGTCGGCCGACAATCTGGTCTCCCGCTCATCCTGCACGACTTCGCTCACCGGCAAATCTCCAATCTTGCATACAATCTGCTAGATGCATGTTCATCCAGCCCGTTGCAAGCGCCGATATTGTCGACGTTATCATTATTGCTGGACGGTGATGACCAGATATTCGGCCTCCTCGTCGCCTTCGTTGAGGGTGTAATGGGGGTCGCCCGGCTCGAACAGGACCGCCTCGCCGGCATTGAGCGTGAACCGTTCCTTGCCGCTGTCGAAGGTCATGCGGCCCTTGACCATGTAGAAGACCTGCGACCAGTCGTCGTGATGGTGCATCTCGCCGCCGCCGCCCTTCGGCGCCCGCGAGACCTGGACCGAGAAGTTGCTGTCCTTGAACGGCACCACGTCGAGCACGGTGAGGCCGCCGAAATGGGCGGGCGGGGTGATGCCGGCGGCCGCGCCGTTTTTCCAGATGTTCATGTCTGCTTCTCCGATCTCTGCGAAGCCTACGAGATGTAGGCCATGTAGGGGCTGATGACGCTGCGCACCGGAACCTGGATGATGGCCGGCTTGCCGCTGGCGATGGCATCCCTGACCGCAGCCTGGATGGCCTCGGCATCGCGGGCCAGATAGCCGCGGCCGCCCAAGCCCTCGGCAACCTTGGCCCAGTCGCGGCGCGGCAGGCCCATCTCATAGGTCTCGCCGAAGCTCATCTCCTGCGGCAGGGCGATGGCGCCCCACAGCTCGTCGTCGAGGACGACGATGATGAAGGCCCGCCCGTAGCGCTCGGCCGTATCCAGTTCGGCGACATGGAAGCCGACACCGCCGTCGCCGACGAAGACGACCACCGGGGCATCGGGATCTGCGAAGCTGGCGCCGGCGCCGTAGGGCACCTCCGCCCCCAGCGCGCCGGACTGGCCTGCGCGCAGGTAGCGGCCGGGCGCCGGCATGCGCAGCCTGGCATCGGCCCAGAAGTCCACATTGCCGTGCGAGGTGACATAGATGGTGTTTTCCGGTGCCGCCCCGGTCACCGCATCGACCGCGGCGATCGGATGAATGCCCTTGTTATCGCCCTCGCCGAGCTGGGCGTCGTGTTCCTTGCGCCATTCGCCGACCAGCCCGTTCGTCCAGCCGCTTTCCACCTCAAGCGGCGGAAGCCCGGCCAGCAGCTCGACGAAAGCCGCCGGGGAAGCGGCCAGCGCCACGTCGGCGCGGCGGTTTCGGTGCAGCAGTTCCTGGTCCGAGCAGACCTGGACGATGCGGGTGTCGGCATCGACCGTATCGCCGAATTCAAGGTCGAACTCGAAATGATGGCCGAGCAGGACGATGCAGTCGGCCTTCTTCATGGCCGCGCGCAGCGTCTGGTTGCACGGCGCGTAGGCCGGACCCATCCAGTTGTCGTGGCGCTCGTCGACGATGCCGCGGGCCAGGCGCATGGTGGCGAAGGGCAGGCCGTGCCGTTCCACCGCCTCGGCAAGCCGGTCCGAACGGTCGAAGAACAGCTCGTCGCCAAGGATGAGCAGAGGCCGGCGGCTGGCCGCAAGCACGGCCCGGGCCGCCTCCGTGTCCTTGCCGCAAAGGCCCGGACGGCCCGGCATGGGCGGGCGGCTGGTCTGCGGTGCCGCCGTGAGCGGGGCCGAAAGAATGTCGGTCGGCACTTCGATGAACACCGGGCCGGGGCGACCCGCCCACATTTTGCGCCAGGCGATGTCGAGATATTCCTGCAGCCGGTCCGCATCGGTGCAGCGCGCGGCCCATTTGGTCACGCCCTTCATCAGCGGCAGCACGTCATAGGCCATGCCGGCACCACGCTCCGCCGACCGGGTCGCGGCCTGCGCCCCGACGATGATCACCGGCGTACCGGCGAGCATGGCGACCATGCCCGGCGTCACTGCATTGGTCACGCCCGGACCGAGGGTGACGACCGCCGCCCCGGCCTCGCCGGTGACGCGCGCCTGCGCCTCGGCCATGAAGCAGGCCGCCGCCTCGTGACGGGTGTGGATGAGGGGCAGGCCCTGTTTCGCACAGGCCCGGTAGACCGCGTTGATCGGCCCCCCTGAAACCGAAAAGACGTTGCGCACGCCCGCCGCCTTGAACCAGGCGACGATGGCCGCGCCGCCGTCGGTGACGGCCGTGTCGGATGCGTTGTTCTTAGTAAGCACGGGATTTTCCTCCATCGAGGGCTATGGCCGTGCCGGTGATGAAGCCTGCACGCTCCGAAGCCAGTGTGGCGACGATTGCACCGAAATCCTCCGGGTTGCCGAACTTGCCGACCGGCACCTCCTCCAGCCACAGCGCCTCGGCCGCCTTCCGGTCCAGCCCGTCGCGCTCCATGCTCGAGCGGACCAGATATTCCATGCGGTCGGTGGCGAATGGGCCCGGGCACAGGCAGTTGACCATGATGCCCTCATGGGCGAACTCGATCGACAGCGACTTGGCGAGCCCGACCACGGCCAGACGCACGGAGTCCGACAGCACCATGTTGGGCTGGACGATCTTCACGCCGACGGTGGTGATGAAAATGATGCGGCCCCAGCGATTGGCCTGCATATGCGGCAGCACCGCGTGGCACAGATCGACCATCGGCAGCAGGCTCTCGTTCAGCGCCGCCTCCCAGCCCTCGCGCGGCACGTCCAGGAACGGCGCCGAGACCGGCCCGCCGGTGTTGCCGACGAAGATATCGAGGCCGCCGAAGCGCTCCACTGCCTGATCGACGCCCGGTTTCAGGGAACTCCTGTCCGTCAGGTCCATGCGCACCGGGCAGACGTCGCTTGCGCCGGCCGCGCGCAATTCCTCCACCAGCGAGGCCATCGCCTCCGGGTTGCGGCCGGCCACCGCGACGCAAGCACCTTCGGCCGCGAGGGCGAGCGCCGAAGCTCGTCCCAAGCCGCGGGATGCCGCCGTGACCAGCGCCCGCTTACCCTTCAACCCAAGCTCCATCTGGCCCTCTCTCCGGCATCCTCACCTGGATTCTGGCTACCAGCGTGTAAACACGATGTCAATTCATGTAGACAATCTTTTTCTATTTGCATACAAAATGAATTGGAGCAGAAGCAATGAAATGGGCATTGCGCCCAAGCCCAGGAGACATCGCATGACCGATACGCCGCTGATCCCCCTCGTCATCGGAAACAGGATCTTGAACGAAGCCTCCGACGGGGTCGGCCGGTCCTTCGACCCCGCCACCGGCGCCGTCGTGGCCGAGTATGTGCGGGCCGGCGAGGCCGAGGTGGAGATGGCGGTCGCCGCCGCCCGCGAGGCCTTCGACAACGGCCCGTGGCGGCGTATGCGTCCGTTCGAGCGTGGCCGCGTCCTGCATCGCATCGGCGAGCTGATGCTGGCCCGCCGCGACGAGATCGCGCGCAAGGAGAGCACCGACAGCGGCAAGCCGCTGCGCGATTCCTATTGGGAGGTGGATTGCTCGGCCCGCTTCTTCGAATTCTACGGCGGCGCGGCCGACAAGCTGCAAGGCAACTCCATTCCGCTCGGGCCGGACTGGTCCGACTGGACGGTGAAGGAGCCCGTCGGCGTCAGCCTCCACATCATTCCGTGGAACTACCCTTTCCAGCTCATCGCCCGCGGCGTCGCCCCCGCGCTTGCCGCCGGCTGCGCCGTCATCATCAAGCCGTCGGCCGACACGCCTGTCACCGCCTATGAATTCGTCAAGATCTGCCAGGAAGCAGGCCTGCCGGAAGGGCTGGTCAACCTCGTCAACGGCCGCGGTTCGCTGGCCGGTGACCTGCTCGCCCGCCACAGGGGCGTCGACCAGATCACCTTCACCGGCTCGGTGCCGACCGGCGAGCGCGTGCTGGTCGCCGCCGCCTCGCACGCCGTGCCCTGCAACATGGAGCTGGGCGGCAAGTCGCCGCAAATCCTGTTCGCCGACGCCGATCTCGACCGGGCGCTGCCGCTCGTCGCCGGCGGCTTCCTCACCCATTGCGGCCAGGTCTGCAACGCCGGCACGCGCCTGTTCGTCGAGCGCTCGGTCCATGACAAGGTGGTGGAGAGGCTGCATGCGCGCATCAGCGCCATGACGCTGGGCGCCGGCATCGACGATCCCGACATGGGCCCGCTGATCAACAAGGGCCACCGCCAGGACGTCGAGGCCTATTATGACGTGGCGCGCAAGGAAGGCGAGCTGCTGCTGGGCGCCGAACTGCCTTCCGCACCGGCTCTTGCCGATGGCGCCTTCGTGCGTCCGGGCCTGGTCGTCGGCGCCGACAACGCCACCCGTATCGCCCGCGAGGAGATTTTCGGGCCGATCCTGACCGTCATCCCCTTCGACACCGCGGCCGAGGCCGTGGCTGGCGCCAACGACTCGCCCTTCGGGCTGGTGGCCGGCATCCACACCACCAATATCGACAAGGCGCTCGGCGTCGGCGAGAAGCTGCGCGTCGGCCAGGTGTGGATCAATTCCTTCGGCGTCGGGCTCGACGTGGAGTTCCCGTTCGGCGGCTACAAGCTTTCAGGCTACGGGCGCGAAAAGGGGCTGGAAGCGCTGGCGGCCTACCAGCAGGTCAAGAACATCGCCATCCACCACCCCATGCCCTGACGGCAACGCGGGCAAGAGCGGCCCCCACAAAGACCGGCGCATGGACCCATGCGCCGGATCTGGAATCGGGGCCATGAGGGCCTGTTAACCGGCGGAGCTGCCATCCGGCCCCGGGGTTGCGGCCTCGACCCGCAGTTCCACCCGGTCGGCGGCGAAGCGCGTCACCGAGCACTGGACGGGCGCGCCGGACAAATCGCCATTCACGGCGCGCGTGACGATCACGATGGCCCCCGGCGCCAGCTGCAGCTCGCGCGTATCGGCTTCCTCGGCATGGCGCGCCTCGATCGAGGTCGAGGTGCGGCGGTAGTCGGAAATACCGAAACCGGCGAGCGCGGCCGTCACGGAGCCGGTGCGGGCGAACAATTCGGCGATGCCCTCGAAGCGATCCGCCGCGAACCAGGAGGTCGAGCGGGACACCGGAATGCCGTCGGCCCGGCCGAGGCTTTCCAGGCGGATCACGTCTCTCCCCGTTTCGAGGCCGAGCGCCGCCGCCACCCAGGCGGTGGCCTGTTCTTTTGCTGAGCCGATCATGTCGCTGCGCGTATCGCGCGCCTGATCGCCGAGCCCGGCGGAGAAGCGGGTCCGCTCGCCGATCGGATAGATGAGACGCTGCCGGCGCCGCACATAGGTTCCACGCCCCTGCTGCGATTCCAGCACGCCTTCATGCGCGAGCGCGGCGATGGCCGCCCGCACCGTATGGCGGTTGACGCCGAAGCGTTCCGCCAGCCCGGCTTCCGGTGGCAGCCGGCCCGTCTCGTCCGCCAGCCCATTGGCGATCCCGGCCCGTATGCCGTCCGCGATCTGCCGCCAAAGGGCGACGCCAAGGCCTCGCTGCAATTGCGCCGTCATTGCTTCATCCCCGTTCCCGATCCCTGTCATGTACCCGTCATCTGGCATGGCTATGGTGGCTCCAATTCATCGATTTGTCTAGACTAATAGACAAACTGGAGCAAACATGCATAGCCACGAAGAGATCGCCCTGCGCAGGAACCGGATGTCGGTTCTGGCGCGAGCCGGGACTAGCCGGCTGCGGGAATTGTGGGCGACCCTCGACCTTGCGCCCGCCTACCGGGTCCTGCGCGGCCCCGAATGCGGCCTGATCACCTTGCGGGGTCGCATCGGCGGCAGCGGAGAACCCTTCAATTTCGGCGAGGCGACGGTGACGCGGGCCAGCGTCCGTCTGGACGATGGCTCCGTTGGCCATGCCGTTGCGCTCGGCCGGGACATGGACAAGGCCCGCATCGCCGCGCTGATCGACGCGGTCTGCCGCCGGCCGGATATGGCAACGCTTGTCGACGCGCAAATGATCGCGCCGCTGCAACGCGAACTCGACGCGGCAGACGAGACGCGGCGCCAGGAGACGGCAGCCACCCGCGTCGACTTTTTCACCATGGTGCGGGGAGAAGACTGATGCGAAGCGAGGTAATGGCGCTGGACGGCGGATTTTCTGATCCCGTGCAGGATGCGCAGGCCGTCTTCCGGGCGCTGATGGACGCAATGGCGCGGCCGGCGACCATCGTCGGCGTCAGGCCGTGCGCGGCACCGCCGGCGCCGCTGCCGCCCGTCGTCGGCGCGGTCGCCTCCACGTTGCTGGACGCCGACACGCCGGTCTGGCTGGACCCTGTGCTCGGCGAGAACGCACAGGTGCGCGAATGGCTGGTGTTCCACACCGGCGCAGCGTTTGCGGACCAGCCCGCCGAAGCGGCCTTCGCCCTGATCGGCGACGGCGCGGCCTTGCCCGATCTGGGCGGCTTTGCGCAGGGCACGCAGGAATATCCCGACCGCTCGGCAACTTTGGTCATCGCGATCGAGGCGTTCGACGGCGGCGCACTGCTTGCCTTCCGTGGGCCGGGCATCCCCGGCACGGCAACGATCGCGCCTCGTGGCCTGCCCGAGGACTTTGCCGCACGATGGGAAGAAAACACCCGGGCCTTTCCGCGCGGGGTCGACCTTGTGCTGGCCGCCGGCGATGCCCTCGCCTGTCTGCCGCGCACGGCGCGCCTGATTGCACGCGAAATGGAGGTCTAGCCATGTATGTCGCAGTCAAGGGCGGCGAAGCCGCGATCGACAATGCGCACCGCCTGCTGGCCGATCGCCGCCGCGGCGACCGCTCGGTGCCGGCCCTCACGCTCGACCAGATCGCCGGGCAGCTCGCGCTCGGCGTCGACCGGGTGATGAGCGAAGGTTCGCTCTACGACCGGCGGCTGGCGGCGCTGGCGATCAAGCAGGCGCGGGGCGATCTGATCGAGGCGATCTTCCTCGTGCGCGCCTACCGCGCCACATTGCCGCGCTTCGGCTACAGCGAACCCGTCGACACCGACGCGATGGTGATCGAGCGGCGCATCTCCGCCTGCTTCAAGGACCTGCCGGGCGGCCAGCTTCTCGGACCCACTTTCGACTATACGCATCGCCTGCTGGATGCGGAACTCGACGGCGATCCGCAGGTGGCGGCCGGCGACCGGCGCGAAGCTCCCAAAGAGGCGGCGACGCGGGTGGCCGACATTCTCGGCTCGGAAGGCCTGGTGGAAGAGGATGTCGAGCTGGCCGGGCAAGCAGCGCCCGGCGACATCAACCACACGCCGGTCGAATTCCCGATGTCGCGGGCGATGCGCCTGCAAAGCCTATCGCGTGGCGACGAAGGTTTCCTGCTCGCCCTCGGCTATTCCACCCAGCGCGGCTATGCGCGCTCGCATCCCTTTGCCGGCGAAATCCGCATCGGCGAGGTCGAGGTGGAATTCCTCGTTCCCGAGCTCGGCTTCGCCGTGCCGTTGGGCCGCATCCAGGTGACCGAATGCCAGATGGTCAACCAGTTCAAGGGATCGGCCAAGGCGCCGCCGCAGTTCACGCGCGGCTACGGATTGGTCTTCGGCCAGTCGGAGCGCAAGGCGATGGCGATGTCGCTGTGCGACCGGGCGCTGCGCGCCGAGGAGCTGGGCGAGGATATCGTCGCGCCGCCGCAGGACCAGGAGTTCGTCATCTCCCATTGCGATAACGTGCAGGCGACCGGCTTCGTCGAACACCTGAAGCTGCCGCATTATGTCGACTTTCAGGCCGAACTCGACCTCGTGCGCACCATGCGCGCCGAATATGCGCAGCGCGAAAGCACATTTCGGACTGACCTGCAGGAGGCAGCTGAATGAACGTGCAGAGCCGCAACGCCACCTACAACTTCGCCTATCTGGACGAGCAGACGAAGCGCATGATCCGGCGCGCCATCCTCAAGGCGATCGCCATTCCCGGCTATCAGGTTCCCTTCGCCAGCCGCGAGATGCCGATGCCCTATGGCTGGGGCACCGGCGGCGTGCAGGTGACGGCCGCCATCCTCGGACCGGATGACGTGCTGAAGGTGATCGACCAGGGCGCCGACGACACCACCAACGCGGTGTCGATCCGCAAGTTCTTCGAGCGCGTGGCGGGCATCGAAACGACCACCCACACGGCCGAGGCGACCATCGTCCAGACGCGCCACCGCATCCCGGAAGCCCCGCTCACCGAAGGGCAGGTGCTCGTCTACCAGGTGCCGATCCCGGAGCCACTGCGCTTCCTCGAACCGCGTGAGACCGAGACGCGCAAGATGCACGCGCTCGAGGAATACGGGCTGATGCATGTGAAGCTCTATGAGGATATCGCGAAGAATGGCCACATCGCCACCACCTACGCCTATCCGGTGAAGGTCGAGAGACGCTACGTGATGGACCCCTCCCCGACGCCGAAATTCGACAATCCGAAAATGCACATGTCGGCGGCGCTGCAACTGTTCGGTGCCGGCCGGGAGAAACGCATCTATGCGCTGCCCCCGCATACCGAGGTGGTGAGCCTCGATTTCGAGGATCACCCGTTCGAGGTGCAGCGCTTCGACCGGCCATGCGCGCTGTGCGGGGCCGAGCAGGTCTATCTGGACGAGATCGTGCTCGATGACCGGGGCGGACGGATGTTCGTCTGCTCCGACACCGATCATTGCGAGACGCGCCGCGCCGAAGGCCATCGTGGCGAGTTGGGCGGAGATGCAAAATGACGGTCGCACTTCGAAATGACGACGTATTCGACCACGCCGCCGAGGATCTCCCTCTTCTCTCCGTCCGCTCCCTCACCAAAGCCTACGGGACACGGATCGGCTGCGCTGGGGTCGACCTCGACGTGTGGCCGGGCGAGGTGCTGGCCATCGTCGGCGAATCCGGGTCCGGCAAGTCGACGCTGCTCAACTGCATCTCGGCCCGGCTGGAGCCGACGTCGGGCACGGTCTCCTACCGGATGCGCGACGGCGAGATGCGCGATCTCTACCGTCTGCAGGAGGCGGAGCGCCGTCTGCTGCTGCGCACTGACTGGGGCTTCGTCCACCAGAACCCCGCCGACGGGCTGCGCATGACGGTGTCTGCCGGCGCCAATGTCGGCGAACGTCTCATGGCGATCGGCGAGCGCCACTATCGCAGGATCAGGGGCACGGCCACGGACTGGCTGGGCCGCGTCGAAATCAGCGCCGACCGCATCGACGACCAGCCACGCGCCTTCTCCGGCGGCATGCGCCAGCGCCTGCAGATCGCACGCAACCTGGTGACCGGGCCGCGCCTGATCTTCATGGACGAACCCACCGGCGGTCTCGACGTCTCGGTGCAGGCGCGCCTGCTCGACCTGCTGCGCGGCCTCGTCAACGACCTTGGCCTGGCGGTCATCATCGTCACCCACGATCTCGCCGTGGCGCGTCTTTTGTCGCATCGCATGATCGTGATGAAGGACGGCCGCGTCATCGAGCACGGCCTCACGGATCGCCTGCTGGACGACCCGCAGGCGCCTTACACGCAACTCCTCGTCTCCTCCATCCTCCAGGTCTGAGGTCCACGCCGTGCAATCCCCCGCCCTCATCGCAACCGGCCTTGGCAAGACGTTCACCATGCATCTGCGCGGCGGCATCGAGCTGCCGGTGGTCGCCAATGCCCGCTTCTCCCTGCATTCGGGCACCTGCGCGGTGCTGGGCGGCCCCTCGGGCGCCGGCAAGAGCTCGATCCTCAAGATGCTCTACGGAAACTACGGGGCGAGCGCCGGCAAGATCGTCGTCCACCACCGTGGCCGCGAGGTCGACCTGGCCTCCGCCGACCCGCGCACCGTACTGGAACTGCGCCGCGAGACGATCGGCTATGTCAGCCAATTCCTGCGCGTGGTGCCGCGCATCGGCGCCCTGGACATCGTCGCCGAACCTCTGGTCGAGCGCGGCACGGACCATGTGGAAGCGAAGCGGCGCGCCGGGGAGTTGCTGAGCCGCCTCAACCTGCCGGAGCGCCTGTGGGTCCTGCCGCCGGCCACCTTTTCGGGCGGCGAGCAGCAGCGCGTCAACATCGCGCGCGGCTTCATCACCGATCATCCAATCCTCCTGCTCGACGAGCCCACCGCCTCGCTGGACGCTGCCAACCGCAACGTGGTGGTGGAGATGATCGCCGGGAAGAAGCGGGCTGGCGTCGCCCTGCTCGGCATCTTCCACGACACCGAGGTCCGCAACGCGGTCGCCGATGTCATCATCGACGTGACCGGCTTCGCGCCGGCGAAGAAGGCGGCGTGACCATGACGCGCCTGTCCGAAACGCCGGTCGTCCATCCGACGGCCAGGCTCGAGAACTGCCGTCTCGGCCGCTACACCGAAGTGGCGGAGGGCGGCCGTCTCGTCGAGACGGAACTCGGCGACTATTCCTACGTGATGGAGAACTGCCAGGCGTGGTGCGTCACCATCGGCAAGTTCTCGAACATCGCGGCTGCGGTGCGCATCAACGCCACCCATCATCCGATGGCACGGGCGACGCTGCACCATTTCACCTACCGCGCCTCCGACTATTTCGACGATGCCGGCCACGAGGCCGAGTTCTTCGCCGCCCGCCGCGCCAGGCGGGTCCATATCGGCCACGACACCTGGATCGGCCACGGGGTCACCATCCTGCCCGGCGTGACCATCGGGGACGGCGCGGTCGTCGGTGCCGGCGCAGTGGTCACCAAGGATGTCGCGCCCTACACGATCGTCGCCGGCGTGCCGGCCCGCCTCGTTCGCGAACGGTTTCCGGCGGCGGTAGGGCAACGTCTCCAGGCGCTTGCCTGGTGGGACTGGCCGCACCAACGGCTGCGCGCCGCGCTCGACGATTTCCGTAATCTCGGCATCGAGGAATTCCTCGAGCGCCACGAACACGCCGCATGGCCTGTGGAAACGGTGAACCGTCATCGAACTGACATGTCCGCGACAACCGGCCGTCATGTCCCGGCGCTAGAGCCATGAGTGCCGTCGCCCGCCTGCGGGTCGATGTGGCGTGGGTGAACGAAAATCCGCTTCCTCGAACTTTCAGAACACTGGAAGGAGCAATGCTATGACGGCCATCTCCGTCCGAAATCTGTCCAAGCACTTCGGCAAGAAACGCGCATTGGACAATGTGAGCCTTGAAATTCAACGGGGCGAAATGGTTGCCCTGATCGGAGCGTCCGGTTCCGGCAAGAGCACGCTGATCCGCCACATCTGCGGACTGGAAATCGGCCAGGCGGGGCAAGACAGGGCGGGGCAGAGCCGGATCGAGGTCCTGGGCGGCGCGATGCAGGACGGCGGCCGCCTTGCGGCAAAGGCCAGGAACATGCGCCGCAACATCGGCGTCGTCTTCCAGCAGTTCAATCTGGTCGGCCGCATGTCGGTGTTGTCCAATGTCCTGCTCGGCAATCTCGGGCACATTCCCGGCTGGCGGGGGACACTTGGCCTGTTCACCGCGGGGGAGAAGCAAAAGGCGCGCGAGGCGCTGGCCCGCGTCGGCATACCGGAAGTCGCGTGGCAGCGTGCCTCCACCCTGTCGGGCGGCCAGCAGCAGCGCGCGGCCATAGCCCGCACGCTGGTGCAGCGCTCCAATATCCTGCTCGCCGACGAGCCGATCGCATCGCTCGATCCGTCGTCGGCGCGCCGCGTCATGGAAATCCTCGCCGCGGTGAACCGCGACGAAAAGATCACCTGCGTCGTCTCGCTGCATCAGGTCGAATATGCGCGCCGTTACTGCCCCCGCACGATCGCCCTCCGCGACGGCCGCATCGTGTTCGACGGCCCTTCCTCGGCGCTGACCAACCAGATGCTCGTCGAGCTTTACGGAGACAATTCCGAGGAACTGATTTTGCCGGACGCGCCCATGCAGCCGGCGAAACCGAGGCGCGCGCCGGAACCGGATCGCGTTCCGGCCTTCGCATAAATCCAACCACCAAGCAGGGAAGCTTGATATGAACCTAGTCCTCAAGGGCACCGCCGCCGCCCTGGCGTTCATGCTGTCGGCCGGCGTCGCCATGGCCGAAGAGATCAACTTCGGCATCATCTCCACCGAATCGCAGCAGAACCTGAAGCCGAAATGGGATCCGCTGCTGGCCGATTTCGCCAAGGCCACCGGCCTGGACGTGAAGCCGTTCTTCGCCTCCGACTATGCCGGCGTGATCGAGGGCATGCGCTTCGGCAAGGTGCAACTGGCCTGGTACGGCAACAAGTCGGCCATGGAGGCCGTCGACCGTGCCGAGGGCGCGGTGTTCGCGCAGACCGTTCCCGCCAGCGGCGAGCCGGGCTACTACTCGCTGATCGTCGTGCCCAAGGACAGCAAGCTGAATTCGGTCGAAGACCTGCTCACCTGCGACCAGACGCTCAATTTCGGCCTCGGCGATCCCAACTCCACCTCGGGCTATCTGGTGCCGATGACCTTCGTCTTCTCGGCCAACAAGGTCGACCCGAAGACATGCTTCAAGAACGTCACCAACGCCAACCACGAGACCAACGCCATGGCCGTCGCCAACGGCCAGATCGACGCGGCGGCCAACAACACCGAGAACATGGAGCTGATCGAAAAGAACCAGCCCGCCGCGTTCGAGAAGATCAAGGTGATCTGGAAGTCGCCGCTGATCCCGTCGGACCCGCTGGTCTGGCGCAAGGACCTGTCGGACGACGCCAAGGCCAAGATCAGGGACTTCTTCCTGACCTACGGCACCGATCAGTCGAAGGGCGACATCGCCCATGAGAAAGAGGTGCTGGCCGGTCTCGAATGGGCGCCGTTCCGCGCCTCCTCCGACGACCAGCTTCTGCCGATCCGCGTGATGGAACTGACCAAGACGATCGCGCAGGTCGAGGCCGACGCCTCGCTCTCCGACGCCGACAAGAAGGCGAAGATCGAGCCGCTCGAGACGCAGAAGGCCGAGTTCGAAGCCAGGCTGAAGGAAGTCCAGGGCTGATTGCCCCGGATCTGATCCAGCATGAAAAACAGCCGGCTGCCCGATGAGGTGGCGGCCGGCGCAAATTTCAGGACACCGCAATGGACCAGACCGTCAAGATCGCGTCCGCCGATCCCGCGCGCGCGCCCGCCCGCCCCGAAGTGGAGCGCGAATGGTCGCGCAGCCTGTGGACCTGGGCCTCGTGGATTTCATTGCTTCTCCTGCTTGTCTGGAGCTGGGCGCCGGCCGAAATGTCCCGCTGGACCTACCTGTTCAGCGATGCCGGCAACATGGCGGAATATGCCGGCGGCTTCCTGCGGCCCGATTTCTCGCAGTGGCGCTATTATTTCTCGGAAATGCTCGTCACCATCCAGATCGCGTTGTGGGGCACCTTCCTCGCCACGGTCTTCGCCGTGCCCTTCGGCATCCTCTCGGCCCGCAACATCGCCCCCTGGTACATCGTGCAGCCGGTGCGCCGCGTCATGGATGCCTGCCGTTCGATCCATGAACTGGTCTTTGCCGTGCTTTTCGTCGTCGCCGTGGGCCTTGGCCCGTTCGCCGGCGTGATGGCGCTGTTCGTCCACACCACCGGCATCCTTGCCAAGCTCTTTTCGGAAGCCGTGGAAGCCATCGACGCGCGCCCCGTGGAAGCGATCCGCGCCACTGGCGCCTCGCGGCTGCAGGAGATCATCTTCGGCGTCGTGCCCCAGGTCATGCCGCTGTGGATGTCCTATGCGCTCTACCGTTTCGAATCGAACGTCCGCGCCGCCACCGTGCTCGGCGTCATCGGCGCCGGCGGCATCGGCCAGGTGCTGTTCGAGGCAATCCGCGGGTTCTACTACCCGCAGGCATCGGCCATGCTGATCATCATGCTGGTCACCGTATCGCTGATCGACCTCCTGTCGCAGCGCCTGCGCAAGCTGTTCCTGTGATGCGCTACGCCCTCTACTTCACCCCCGCGCCGGACGATCCGCTGACGCGGGCGGCCCAGTTGTGGCTGGGCCGCAACGCCTTCACCGGCGAAGCGGCCGCAACGACCCTGCCGGCCGGTTTCACGGCCGGAGAATTCGACGACCTGACCCGCGCGCCGCGCCGCTACGGCTTCCACGCCACGCTGGTGGCGCCGTTCCGCCTGCGCGCGGGGCGAACCGAAGCGGATCTGTCGGTTGCCGCCGACGCCTTCGCCCGGCAGGCTGCCCCGCTCGCGATCCCCGGCCTCGCCATCACCAGGATCGGCGATTTCTTTGCGCTGACCCCCGCCGATGCGGCCGGCGTTTCGGCACTGGCATCCGCGGCCGTCGACCATTTCGACGGATTGCGCGCGCCACTCACCGATGCGGAAATCGCGCGCCGCAGGCCCGAGGGCCTGTCGGAACGCCAGCGCCTCTATCTCCACCGCCACGGCTACCCCTATGTGAAGGAAGAGTTCCGCTTCCACATGACCCTGACCGGCCCGGTCGAGGCACGGGCCGCCGTACGCGTCGCAACGGCGCTGCACGACCGCTTCGGCCCGCTGCTTCCATGCCCGGTACAGATCTCGGCGGTCACGCTGTTCATCGAGCCCGAGCCCGGTGCCGATTTCATCGTCCGTTCAACCCACCGCTTCGGCGCGGCCGAAACGAGAAAGTATGCCTGACATGCCGCAGGAAACCGTCCTCACCAACGCGCATATCGTTCTCGAAGACGAGATCGTCGCCGGTTCCGTCGTCATCCGCGACGGGCTTGTCTCGGCCATCGACACCGGCAGGGCCGGCAGCGGCGAGGACATGGACGGCGACTACCTGATCCCCGGGCTGGTCGAACTCCACACCGACCATCTCGAGCAGCATTACAGCCCCCGTCCCGGCGTGGTGTGGGACAGCATAGCCGCCTTGCAGGCGCATGATGCGCAGGTCGCCGCATCCGGCATCACCACGGTGTTCGACTGCCTGCGGCTCGGCTCGGACGAGAATGCCGGCTTCAAGCGCGGCGAGATGCGCGCCATTGCCGACGCCATCGAGACGGCCCAAAGCGAGGACCGGCTGAGGGTCGACCACCTGATCCACCTGCGCTGCGAGGTCTCCTCCGCCGATGTGCTCGATCATTTCGAGGACTTCACCGCCGATCCGCAGGTCCGGCTGGCGTCGCTGATGGACCATGCGCCGGGCCAGCGCCAGTTCCAGAGCCTCGACGCCTACATAGTCTACTACAAGAAGAAGCGCGGCCTGTCAGATACCGAATTCGAGCGCTTCATCGCCCGCCGCATCGAGGAATCGGGGCGCTACGCCGCTCCCCACCGCCGCGCCATTGCCGATGCCTGCGCCGCACGCGGCATCGCGGTGGCAAGCCACGACGACGCCACCGTCGAGCATGTCGAGGAATCGAAAGCCTTCGGCGTGCGTCTGGCGGAGTTCCCGACCAGCATGGAAGCGGCCACAGCCTCGCACCAAGCCGGCATGGCAGTGCTGATGGGCGCCCCCAACATCGTGCGCGGCAAATCCCATTCCGGCAATATCTCGGCCAGGACGCTGGCCGATACCGGCGTGCTCGACGTGCTGTCGTCCGACTATGTGCCGTTCAGCCTGATCCATGCGCCTTTCGTGCTGGCTGATGAGGAGGGCGACATGTCCCTGCCCCAAAGCATCAGGCTGGTCACCGCCAATCCCGCCAAGGCGGTGGGCCTGAGCGACCGGGGCCGCATCGCCGTCGGGCTCAGGGCCGATCTGGTGCGCGTCCGGCGGCCAGCCGGCATTCCCGTCGTCCGCTCCGTCTGGCGCGAGGGCCGGCGTGTCGCCTGAAGCTGCCGCAGCACGCCCGGTCGACGGGGCCGGCCAGCGCGGCACGCTGATCGCCGTCGTCGGCCCGAGCGGCGCGGGCAAGGACAGCCTGATGGCCTACGCCCGCGAAAGGCTTGGCGGGGACCCGGCGGTGCTGTTCGTCCGGCGGGTGATCACCCGCCCAGCCACAGTGGCCGCCGAGGATCACGACACGCTGCCGATCGACAGTTTCCTCGCTTGGCAAGCCGCCGGCAGCTTCGCGGTGACGTGGCAGGCCCATGGGCTGCACTATGCGATACCCGCCAGCGTTCATCGTCATTTGGCGGCGGGTGGCGTCGCCGTCGTCAACGGCTCACGCGCGGCCCTACCGGCGATCCGCACGGCCTTCGGCCGGGTCATGGTGATCCAGGTGACCTGCCGTCCCGAGATTCTCGCCGCCCGCCTTGCGGCCCGCAGCCGCGAGGACCCGCAAACCCAGCAGGCCCGGCTGGCGCGGACGGTGGCCGCCGTCGAAACAGGTGCGGACGTGGTCGAGATCGATAACAGCGGCGATCTTGCCATCTCAGGCCGCGCGTTCTTGGCCGCGGTTCGCAGATACATGAATGATGGTCGGCTGGAGAACCGTTAGAGTATTTCCGCTTTTCTCCGAATCGCAAAAAAGCGCTCTAACCCTTTGTTTTGACGTAATTCCGAACGCAAAACCGCTTCGCACTTTTGCTGGAATTGCTCCAGGCTCAGGCTTCCAGCTTCGGCACGGCGTCGAGCAGCATCTGCGTGTAGGCATGCCGAGGTGCGCTGAAGACCTGTGTCGCCGCGCCTTGCTCGACGATCTCGCCATGGCGCATGACCACGACGCGGTCGCACAGGTGGTGGACGACCGAGAGGTCGTGGCTGATGAACAGCAGGGTGATGTTGAGGTTGCGGCGCAGTTCCATCAGCAGGTTGATGACCTGCGCCTGGATCGACACATCGAGCGAAGCGACCGGCTCGTCGCAGATGATGACCTCGGGCTGCATGGCGAGCGCCCGCGCAATGGCGATGCGCTGGCGCTGTCCGCCCGAGAACTGGTGGGGGTAGCGATCCGCCAGCGCCGGATCGAAGGCCACGGCACGCAGCCATCTGTTGACATAGTCGCGCGCATCGGCGCGGGTGCAGAAGCCGTGGGCGATGGGTCCCTCGGCCACCGACTGGAAGATGGTGCGGCGCGGATCGAGCGAGGCGAAGGGATCCTGGAAGATCATCTGCACATGGGTGCCGAGCTTGCCCGTCGCCGAGCGCACCGGCTTGCCGCCGACGCTGACGGTGCCGGAGGTGGGCGGGTAGATGCCGCACAGGATGCGCCCGAGCGTCGATTTGCCGGAACCGGATTCGCCGACGAGGCCGAGAATTTCGCCGCGGGCGATGGTGACGCTGGCGGATTTCACCGCGTGCACGGGACCGGGCTCGCGCATCAGGCCCCAGCGGATGGCGAGGGCGCGCAGGAAGCCGATGCGCGGGGCGAAGACCTTGTCGATCGCTTCCGCCTTGACGAAGGCGGCGTCGGGTGCGGCGCCAATGGCGGCACCGCCGAGCCCGCTCAAATCCATCGGGCCTGCGGCCTCGGTGGCGGCGGAGGCCAGTGGCTCGCCGGGCTTCGACCGTGACGGCAGGGCATCCAGCAGCCCCTGCGTGTAGGGATGCTGCGGGCTCTGCAGCACCTGCCTTGCGGGGCCTGCCTCGACGATCTTGCCGCGCCGCATCACCGCGATGGTGTCGGCGATGGAGGAGACGGTGGCGAGGTCGTGGCTCACCCAGATGAGCGAGGTGCCCATCTCGGCGACCAGCGCCTTGACCATGTCCAGTATCTCGGCCTGCACCGAAACGTCGAGCGCGGTGGTGGGCTCGTCGGCGATGACGAGCTGGGGGCGGTGCAGCAGCGCGATGGCGATGGCCACGCGCTGGCGCATGCCGCCGGAAAACTCGTGCGGATACTGGTCGACCTTGTTCGCGGGGTCGACGATCCTGACCCGTGCCAGTGCCCCGACGGCGCGGCGCCTGACCTCGGCGTCGGAGACCTGCTCATGCGCCCTGATCGCCATGCCGATCTGGTCGATGATCCTGACTACCGGGTTCAGCGTCATCATCGGGTCCTGGAACACCATGGAGATGTCCCTGCCCCGGATCTTGCGCAGTTCCTTTTCACCGAGCCCGACCAGTTCGCGCCCGTTGAAGCGTATGGAGCTGCCCGGCTGGATGTGACCGTTCTCGTCCAGCAGGCCGATCAGCGAGAAGCCGGTAATCGACTTGCCCGAGCCGGATTCGCCGACCAGCCCCATGACCTCGCCGCGTTCCAGCGTAAACGAGATGTCATCCACCGATTTGACGGTGCCCTTGTCGGTCGCGAAATATGTCCGCAGGTTGCGGACATCCAGAAGATGGCTCATTTGCGCAGCCTCGGATTGAGCTGGTCCCGGATCTGGTCGCCGACCAGGTTGATCGCCATGATGAGGATGATCAGCGCCACGCCCGGATAGATGGCGATCCAGTAACGGCCCGACATCAGATACTGGAAACCGTTGGCGATCAGCATGCCGAGCGACGGCTCGGTCGGCGGCAGGCCGACGCCAAGGAAGGAAAGGGTCGCTTCGAGCGAGATGGCGGAGGCGATCTGCACCGTGGCGACGACGATCAGCGGCGGCAGCGAGTTGGGCAATATGTGACGGGTGATGACGAACCAGCCGTTCATCGGCACCGAAAGGGCCGCCTGTACATAGTCCTTCTGCCGTTCGGCAGCGGCCGCGCCATGGGCGGTGCGCACGAAATAGGCATATTGAGCGAAGACCAGCGCGAGGATGAGCTGCGACTTGCCCTGCCCCAGGATCGCCGCCACGACGAAGGCCAGCAGGATCGCCGGAAAGGACAGCTGGATGTCGACGATGCGCATGATGACGGATTCGGTGCGCCCGCCGACATAAGCTGCGAAACAGCCCACCACGGCGCCGATGGAAAAGGCGATGGCGCCCGCCACGAGGCCCATTTGCAGCGAGATGCGCAGGCCGTAGACGATGGCCGAAAGCAGGTCGCGGCCCTGGCTGTCGGTACCCAGAAGATGGACGATGCCGGTCGAGCCGACATAACCCGGCGGGCGGCGCGCATCGCGCAGCACCAGCGACTTCAGGTCATAGGGGTCCTGCGGCACCAGGAACGGCGCAAACACCGCCATCAGGATGATGGCGATCACCACGGCGAGGGCGGCGACCGCGACCTTGTTGCGGCGGAAGGTGTGCCAGAACTCGGCCAGCGGCGAGACGGATTTCACCGCACGGGCTTCCATCGACATTTCAGCGCCTCCCCTGCCGCAGGCGCGGATCGAGCGCTGCATAGGCGAGATCCACGCACAGATTGATGACCACGAACAGCGCCGAAACCAGCATCAGATAGGCGACCATGACGGGACGGTCGAGCGAGGTGATGGAATCGACGATCAGCTTGCCGAGCCCCGGCCAGCTGAAGATCGTCTCGGTGACCAGGGCGAAGGCCAGCGTCGAGCCGAGTTCCAGCCCGAACACCGTCACCAGTGGGATCGAGATCAGCTTGAGCACATGGCGGCGCAGGATGGTGCTTTCGGAAATGCCGGCCGCGCGCGCGAATTTGATGGTGTCGGTCAGCATGATCTCGCGCGTGCCCGAGGCGGCCAGCCGGCACATCATCGACAGTTTGAACAGCGACAGGTTGAGTGCCGGCAAGAGGAGATGCGACCAGCCGTCGGCGGTGAGGAAGGAAAACGGCACGCCGAACAGTTCCGCTGTCTGCCCGCGCCCGCCAGCCGGCAGGACGCCGAGCTGCACGGCGAAGACCATGATCAGCATCAGGCCGATCCAGAAGGTGGGCACCGAGAAACCGAGGATCGACACGGCCATGATCGCCTTGGCGGCGAGGCTGTCGGGCTTGTAGCCGGCATAGACGCCAAGCGGGATGCCGACCAGCGAGGCGAACAGCACGGCCGTCAGCGTCAGCTCCAGCGTCGCCGGCAGGCGCTGGGCGATCAGCGTGACGACCGGCATGTTGAAGACGAAGGAACGCCCCAGATCGCCGGTCAGCAGCCGTTGCAGGAACTGGAGATATTGCTCCCAGAGCGGCAGGTCGAGCCCGTATTGCTGGATGACCTGCTGGCGCATCTCCTGGGTCACGTCGGGCGAGATGAGCACGTCGACGGGGTTGCCGATGACGTAGACGCCCATGAAGACGAGCATGGACATGACCAGAAGCACGAAGAGCGCCTGTCCCAATCTGCGAAGAATGAAGGATGCCATGTCTGCCCCTTGGGTGCATGAAGGACAGGGGCGCCGCAGCGCCCCCGGGGTTCAGTGCCAGCCGTGCTCGATCTCGTGGCGGGTTTCCTCGACCCCCACCTGCCAGATCGCCAGCATGTCCGCGTCGGGCCGCTGGAAGACGCCGTGGTAATTGCCTTCGCCGATGCGCTCGCGCTTGCGCCCGGCATCGACGCGCGCGGCGGCAGCGAAATCGATCCGCTCCTTCTGAAAGTTGGGGATCGGTGCGCCTTCGAGGCGGGTCCAGGGAAAGTTCTCCATCCAGCTCGCATGCGAGGCGGCGGGGTCGATCTCCAGCACCTTGGCCATGGTCTTCGGCGCGCGCCACCAGTCATGCAGCTTGACCGAGGCGTCGCGGTTGCGGTTCATCCACTCGCTGATCACCGGATTGACCGGCGTGTTGCCGCCATGGCCGTTGACGACCAGGATGCGCCGGAACCCGGCGCGGTGGAGGCTGTCGAGGATATCCTCGAACACGCCGATATAGGTGCGCAGCGACAGGCTCACCGTGCCGGGGAAATCGGCGAAGCTGGAGGCCATGCCGTAGGGCATGCACGGAAACACCGGCACCCCGAGCGGCTCGGCCGCCTCGACGGACACGCGCTCGGCCAGGATCATGTCGGTGGCAAGGCTGAGATAGGCATGCTGCTCGACGGAGCCGACCGGCAGGACGCAGCGATCGTCCTCCCTCACCCGTTCCTCGACCTGGCTCCAATGCATGTCCTGAATGCGCATCTGCTGTCCTTACTCTTGCACGGACGACGCGCCCTGCGTGCATCGTCCGCCCCTTGCCGCCTCGCCCTGTCGCGGGTGGCGGCCTCCTGAAAATTAGTTCTTTATGGATCAGAAATTGCGGTTGACGCAAGATACTTCCGCCCAATAAAGTTCCATTTGGGATTAATATTCATTTTAAGCGAGATGGCGGGAATGGACGAGGCGGTGTGCCAGGCACTGTTTGAGGGGCGAGCCGGCCGGGCAGAGCCCGTGGTTTCGCCCGGCACGGAAATCGACGCCCTCATGCATGTGAAGCTGTGGGACAATCCCTGCTGGTTCTCGTTCCGGCTGAACTATCTGGCCCTTCATTTCAACAATCCGGTCTACGGCTACATCCAGCAGCACCTTGGCCTGCTGCGCCCCGAATTCGTGGTGCTGTGGTCGCTCTATCTCGGCGGCAGCTCGACGCTGACCGATGTGGTGCGCTCGTCGGGCTTCCCGAAGAACACGCTCAGCCGCGCCGCCAACAAGTTGTTCCGGCTGGGCATGATCGACCGCCAGACCAACCAGGACGACCAGCGCCGCATCACGCTCGGCCTGCTCGACAAGGGCAGGCAGGCGGTCGAGTTCGCCAAGGGCATGATGATCGAGCACGAACGCCGGATGCTGGAATGCCTGAGCCCCGCCGAGCGGCTGAGCCTTTCCGAGATCATGACCAAGCTCGTCACGGCATCGGGCCAATGGCCGCAGATGATCGATGGCGAGCAGCCGGACGAAGCCCTGTGATCCGCCGCCGCAGCTTTTCCGGTCACGACCGGACGGCGGCAAGCCTGCGACCAAGCCTGTTAAAATGAGAGGAAACCCATGTACCTGAAATCCATGCTTCGCGCCGCCCTCGTGGCAACTCTGCTGGTCTCGCCCGTCGCCGCGCTGGCCGCCGATCTGGTGATCGCCACCAAGACCGGTCCGGCCTCGATGGACCCGCATTTCACCGCCACCTCGGCCAATGCCGAGGCCACCAAGCACATCTTCGACACGTTGCTGCGCTCGGGAAACGACCTGGAGATCCTGCCGTCGCTGGCGACGAGCTGGCAGGCGCTGGACGACACCACCTGGGAGTTCAAGCTGCGCGAGGGCGTGAAATTCCATGACGGCTCCGACTTCACCGCCGAGGACGTCAAGTTCTCCATCGAACGCATCCCGAACGTCACCGGCCCGAACCCCTCGACCATCTATGTGCGTCGCGTTGCCAGCGTCGAGATCGTCGACGACTACACGGTGCGCGTGAAGACCAACGGCCCGGCGCCTACCCTGCCCAACGATTTCGTGCGCCTGTTCATCGTTTCCCACACGGCCGCCGCCGACTATTCGACCAAGGACAGCTCGGCCGAGGGCTTCAACATGGGCAAGGCGACCATCGGCACCGGCCCCTACAAATTCGTAAGCTGGGCGCCGACGCAGGACCTGGTTCTGGAGAAGTTCGACGGCTACTGGGCTGGCGCACAGCCCTGGAACAAGGTGGTGCGCAAGGAAATCCCCAACGATGCCGCCCGCGTCGCGCAGTTGAAGGCCGGTCAGGTCGACCTGATCTCCAAGGTGCCGGCGACCGACCTCGCCAGCATCGAATCCGACTCCGCCTTGCAGGTGATCAAGACGGAATCGATCTACATTCCCTATCTGGAATTCGACTTCCGCGAGAACTCGCCGCAGGTCTGGGACAATGCCGGCAACAAGCTCGACAAGAACCCCTTCCTCGATCCGAAGGTGCGTGAGGCTTTCGATCTGGCGCTCGACCGCGAAACCATCGTGGAATATGCGCTTGAAGGCATGGGCGTCGTCTCCACCCAGCTCGTCAGCCCCAACATCTTCGGCTACAACAAGGACATCGCCGCGCCGGCCTTCGATGTCGAGAAGGCGCTCAAGCTGATGGCCGACGCCGGCTATCCGGACGGCTTCAAGGTGGCGTTGAGCTACGCCAACGACCGCATGCCGACCGAACTGGGGCCGACCGTCGCCCAGCTTCTGGCCGCGATCAACGTCACGGTCGAGGTGCAGGGCGTCCCGGCGGCGGTGTTCAACCCGGCCAAGACGCGCGGCGAATATTCGCTCTACATGGCCTCCTGGGGCACGCTGACGGGCGAGGCCAACTACATGCTGTCGTCGCTGATGCACACCAACGATGCCGAGAAGTCGCTCGGCGCCTTCAACGTGCGCGGCTATTCCGATCCGAAGATGGACAAGCTGATCGAGGACGCGGCCGTCGAGATGGACGAGGCCAAGCGCCGCGCCCTGCTGGAGGAGGCGAACATGCTGGTGGCGACCGACCGGCCCGACCTGCCGCTGGCGACCAACCTGTCAGCCTGGGGCGCCAAGGCCGACAAGGTGACCTACGATCCGCGGTCGGACGAGGACACCTTGGCGATGGACGTCCACCCCAAGCAGTAGGACCGGCAAGCTACCGGAAGGGCATCGGCACTAGCCAGTGCCCTTTTCCCATGAACAACGGAGACCTCCCATGACGAAATTCGCCCTTGCCATTCATGGCGGCTGCGGCGTGATGGCCAAGCTGGACCTCAGCGAGGCCGAATGGATCGCGGCGCGGCGCGATCTGGGGCGCGCGCTGGAAGCCGGCTACGCCGTTCTCGAACGCGGCGGGCGGGCGCTCGACGCGGTGCAGGCCGCCGTCGTCGTCATGGAGGACAGCCCTCATTTCAACGCCGGCCATGGCGCGGCGCTGAACGAAAACGGCATTCATGAACTCGATGCCTCGATCATGGATGGAACCACGCTGGCGGCCGGCGCGGTCTGTGCCTCGCGGCACATCCGCAATCCGGTGCTGGCCGCCCGTGCCGTCCTGGAGCATGGCGATGCCGTGCTGCTGGCCGGCCCCGCCGCCGACCGCTTCGCCGAGGCGCAAGGGCTAGCGGTCGAGGAACAAGCCTACTTCACTACCGAGCGGCGCCGGCAGGCGCTGGCCGCGATGAAGGCGCATGCCGCCGCCGGCACGCAGGCCGCCGCCAGCGAGTCGGAAAAGCACGGCACGGTGGGCGCGGTGGCGCTCGACCGACATGGCCATCTGGCCGCCGCGACATCGACCGGGGGTTACAATAACAAGCCTGACGGGCGGGTGGGCGACAGCCCCGTCATCGGCGCCGGCACCTATGCCCGTGACGGCGTGTGCGCGGTTTCCGGCACCGGCAAGGGCGAATTCTTCATCCGCCATGTCGTCGGCCACGAGGTCGCCGCGCGCATGGCCTATCTCGGCGAGGACGTGGACGCAGCCGCGACCAAGGTCATCATGGAATACCTGAAGCCGCACAATATCGGTGCCGGCCTGGTCGCCGTCGGCGCCGACGGCGCGATCGCCGCCCCTTACAACACCGACGGCATGTTCCGGGGCTGGGTCACCGACGCGCGCGAGTTCCGGGTCGCCTCGCACGCCGAGGTCATGCGCCATGAGCCGGACGGTCGATAGGTTGTTTACCGGCATGAGTAGCGTGATGCACTAAGGGGTGGCCGCTTGGACGCAGTCAGTGTTCCTTCCTGCAAAGGGGCATAAGGTTCGCGCCCGCAGAAATTGCGGCTGGCAGGCCCGCACCTCCCTTTCGACGTGCCCGCCAATCTCGACATCCGAACGCCGGCCATCTTCTCGGGAACACATCCGGTTCGCAGGGATTGGTATTGAAGAGGCCAAGGATGACCAAGCTCATGCCAGACCCGAACGACCCGCAACCGACGCCGGACAACCCGAATCCGGCGCCGGCACGGCCCCCAACACCTCCTGAAACTCCGCAACCCGACCAGCCGCCGAGCGTTCCCCCACCATCGCCAGACCCCATTCCCTCGCCGAACGACGAGCCGGTCCAGATTCCGCCCGACACACCGAGCGAAGTGCCGCCGCAGCCGGAATTTCCGGGGCCGACCGCTATGCGTGCCTGGGGCCTTGTCGTGGTGTTGCTGGGTTGCGTCGCGGCGATCAGTCCCACGGCCGCACAGATATCGGACAACGAACCAGAGGCATCGGACAAGGAACCAGAGGTAACGGAGCCGATGGACCGGTGTCAGGCGCAGCCTGACGGTGAAAAACAAGCGGACGCCGAACGTGACGACCAGCACGCCAACAACGCTCCGCGCCCCGAACTGGACGACTGCAACGGCGTTCTCACGCCACCGAAGACCGGCGACGGGGAAATGGAGGAACAGCCGCCCGACACCGGAACCACCCCTGTGATCCCGCCGGAAGCCGTGCCCGGACAGCCTCCCGGTTAATGGAGATCACGCATGTCTAACAAAACGAAGAAATGGTCGGCAGAAGTTACGGAACACAGCGACGCGCTCGCACTCGAACCGCATGCCTTCGAGAAGGCCGACCCGAAGGCGATTGCAGCCTCCCTGAAACGGTCTGCCGACGAGAGCAAAAAGCGCAAGGCCGAGCCATTTCGCTCCGCGATGTCCATGCTGACCTTCTACATCAATCGAGCCGGCAAGAACCTGCCGGCCGAGCGCAAGGAGGTGCTGGAAAAGGCCAAGGACGAGCTTCGTCGTCTGTATGGCAGGCCGGCGGACAACAACGATTGATGCGCTTGCCGGAGCCGGTCAGCGCGCCCTGCCCGCGCCTTCATGGATGCTCGTCACAGTCAGTCGACATTGGTTCCCTGCTTGCCCCCGGCAACGAATATCGTGACGCCGTTGGCGTCGTCGAACTCAAGGGCGACAACATCCCTCAGCAACACCGAGCGCGAGTTCAGGGCGTGGAAGAAGATCGCGCTGCCCTCGATTTCCTTGCGCATTTCGACGATCTGGCCGTCGAACTCGGCCAGCTTGGCCTGGACAGTGCTATCCCCGTCGCCGAAATCCGGCAGGAAGACAATATCGACACGATCGATGGTGAAGCGGCGGCGCACCTCGGAGATGTTTTTCGGGGTCTGCTCGATGGCGGCGACGATACGACCCTCTTCGGCGGCGACAGGCTCTTCCTTGGTGTTCACGTCGGAGCCTATGATCGTATCGAGCGCGCCTTCCGCATCTAACCCCTGCGCCGTCAGCCGGCTGTTGGGCATAATGGCCACCGTCAGTGTCAGAAGCAGGAACAGAGGAAAAATGCCGGGGCTTTCCAGAATAAGCTTGGTGTTCAAGGATCAGTCATTCCTTCGTTTGCGCGTTGTCGGAAAATGGGTCGAATAACCTCAACGCGCCAAAAGCGCGATGGTTTCCAGACAGCACCTCGGCCTGCATTTTGGCAAGGCCTGCATGAGGGGCCGTGGTGGCCGGAGATATTTGTATCGCTCGATCGACAGCCTCAGCAAGAACCCGACTTCTTCCCTGGCGAGCAGCGTACCCTGTTAACTCCCAGGCGTTTTGTCCGCAAGGCGATAAAGCGTCACGGGCGGTCGGACAGCAACGCATCTTGTCCGATTGGCCGTAACGCCGAGCTCCGGTCTTTCAGATTTCGTTTCACGCGTCTAAACTTCGCCCGAACATACAGGGAGGAAGAGTATGATCGCATTGACACGACGCGCCTTGATCAGCGGGGCGGCAGCCTTGTCACTTGGCCTGTCAGCCGCGAGCGCGCAGGCCCAGGAATTCATCAACGTGCTCACCGGCGGCACATCGGGCGTCTACTATCCGCTCGGCGTCGCCCTGTCGGAAATCTACGCCAAGGGCATCGAAGGCTCGCGCACGCAGGTGCAGGCGACCAAGGCTTCGGTCGAGAACCTGAACCTGTTGCAGCAGGGCAAGGGCGAGATCGGCTTCTCGCTGGGCGATTCGGTGCAGGAAGCCGTCAAGGGCAACACTGAAGCCGGCTTCCCGCAGCCCCTCGACAAGCTGCGCGGTATCGCCGCCATCTATCCGAACTACATCCAGATCGTCGCCAGCCAGGAGTCCGGCATCAAGTCGCTGGCCGACCTGAAGGGCAAGAGCCTTTCCGTCGGTGCGCCCGCTTCGGGCACCGAACTCAATGCCCGCGCCATCTTCGCCGCGGCCGGCATGAAGTATGAGGACCTCGGCAAGGTCGAGTACCTGCCCTTCGCGGAATCGGTCGAGCTGATCAAGAACCGCCAGCTCGACGCGACCTTGCAGTCGGCCGGGCTTGGCGTCGCCTCGATCCGCGACCTCGCGACCTCGCTGCCGATCAACGTCGTGGCGGTGCCCAAGGCGGATGTCGAGAAGATCGGCGCGCCCTACATCTCGGTCGTCATTCCGGCGGGCACCTATGACGGCCAGAGCGAGGATGTCGAAACGGCCGCCGTCGGCAATTTCCTGATCACGCATGACGGCGTTTCCGACGAAACCGCCTATCAGATGACCAAGCTGCTCTTCGACAATCTGCCGCAGCTCGTCGCCTCCCACGCCGCGGCAAAGGCCATCGACCCGGCCAAGGCGCTGGACGGCATTCCCGTTCCGCTGCATCCGGGCGCCGAACGCTATTATCGCGAAGCCGGCATCCTGAAATAATCGCCTGAAGCCTGACGGGGCGCCCGCACCGGGCGCCCCATGGCCCATCGACAATTCCGAAGCATTTCCAGCAAAAGTGTGAACCGGCTTTGCGCCAGGAAATGCATGAGAAAAAACAGATTGGTCAGGCGCAGCCAAGAATGGCTTGTGCTTCCCATTGCATGGAGGGCGACCGTGAGCACAGCCGCCAAGGTTGAAGGACCGATCATTCCGCAAGATAGCGCGGAAGAGATCATTGAGGGCCTGCCGCCCGGTTTCGGAGACGGCATCCTCGGCCGGGCGGCCTTCTGGATCGCCTTTGCGTTCTCGTTGTTCCAGCTATGGACCGCCGCATACGGAACGCTGGCCAGCCAGATCGTCCGGGCCATGCATGTCGGCTTCCTGCTGCTGCTCGGCTTCGCCCTCATCGGCAATCTTGTCGCGAAGAAGCCTGTCACCAGGGCATGGTTCTGGCTGCTGGGCATCCTTGGCTTCCTGACCGGCATCTACAACTGGGTCTTCTACAAGGACCTGATCATGCGCTCCGGTTTTCACACGGTTCCGGATCTGGTCGTGGGCGCGCTGGTCATCGTCCTGGTCTTCGAAGGCGCGCGCCGCCTGATGGGCTGGCCGCTCACCATCATCGCCGGCCTGTTCCTGGCCTATTGCTTCTTCGGCAATTACCTGCCGCCACCCTTCATCCATCGCGGCTACGACTTTGCCCAGATCATCGAGCATTTCGGCTTCGGCACCGAAGGCATCTACGGTACGCCGATCTATGTCTCGGCGGCCTATATTTTCATCTTCGTCGTGTTCGCCGCCTTCCTCGAACGCGCCGGGATGCTGGCCCTGTTCAACGACTTTGCCCTCGGCCTCGTAGGCAGCTGGCGCGGCGGCCCGGCACAGGTCTGCGTCATGTCCTCGGCGCTGATGGGCACCATCTCGGGCTCGGGCGTCGCCAACGTCGTGGCTTCCGGCCAGTTCACCATTCCGCTGATGAAACGCTTCGGCTTCCGGTCGGCCTTTGCCGGCGGCGTCGAAGCCACCTCGTCCATGGGCGGCCAGATCATGCCCCCGGTCATGGGCGCGGTCGCCTTCATCATGGCCGAGACACTGAACGTTCCTTACGTCGAGGTGGTCAAGGCAGCGCTCATTCCCGCCGTCCTCTATTTCGGCGTCTGCTTCTGGATGGTGCATCTGGAAGCCGGCAAGGCGGGCCTCGGCGGCATGGACAAGAAGACCCTGCCCGATCCCTGGGCAGCGCTGCGGCAGCACTGGCCGCTGGTGCTGCCGCTCGGCATGCTGGTCTACCTGCTGTTCGCCGGTTATACCCCGATCTTCGCCGGAACCATGGGCCTGGCGCTGATCGTCGTGCTGATCCTCGGCACGCCGCTCGCCGCGCTGATCGGCCCCTTCGCCTTCCGCATGGTGTTCTGGGTCGCGCTCGGGCTCGCGGCAGCGGCATTCATGAAATACGGCATCAACGTCCTCGCCCTCGTGATCGGCCTGCTGATCGCTGCCTGCGCGGTCTTCAAGGGCGGCCGCGAGACATTGGCCATCTGCCGCGATTCCATGGCCGAGGGCGCGAAGAACGCGCTGCCTGTCGGCATCGCCTGCGCCATTGTCGGCATCGTCATCGGCACGCTGACACTGACCGGCATCGCCTCCACCTTCATCGGCTGGGTCATTGCCATCGGCGAGAACAATCTGTTCCTGTCGCTGATCCTCACGATGATCACCTGCCTGGTGCTGGGCATGGGCATTCCCACCATCCCGAACTACATCATCACATCGTCGCTGGCCGGACCTGCCCTGCTGGAACTCGGCGTGCCGCTGCTGGTCAGCCACATGTTCGTCTTCTATTTCGGCATCATGGCGGATCTCACGCCGCCGGTCGCGCTCGCCTGCTTCGCAGCCGCGCCCATGGCCAAGACCTCCGGCTTGAAGATTTCGGTCCAGGCGACCAAGCTCGCCACGGCCGGCTTCGTCGTGCCCTTCATGGCGGTCTATACGCCGGCGCTGATGCTGCAGGACCCTGGGCCCCTATCGGCCTATATCGGCTATTGGGGCGAAGTGGCCTACATCTTCCTGAAGGCCTGCTTCGGCATCGCACTCTGGGGTGCGGCGGTCGTCGGCTTCCTGTTTGCGCGGGCGCTGTGGTGGGAGCGTCTGGGCTGTCTCCTCGCCGGGACCCTTCTGGTTCTGGCCCTGCCCCTGACCGACGAGGCCGGCTGGGTGCTCGGCATCGCGGTGGTCGCGGCCCACTGGTGGCGCAGCCACCGCGTGGCCGCACCGGCAACCTGATTCCGGATCCATGAGCGCCCTCTGCGTCCTTGTCGCGGGCAAGACGACCGTCATCGCGGCGTCCGTCTTCTCGCTCTCCTGGACGCATTCGGTGCAGAAATCGGAATGGCACGAGGAATGGCAGGTCACACCGGCCGGTCTCGTGCTGACGCAAGCGCGGGTGAAGGGCTCAGGCGCGGGCATGGAACCGCCCGAAGGGTCGAGGCTGATCGACGGCTGGTGGGTCTACACGCCGAAATTGCCGGCGCAGGAGGCCGTGATGCTGGCATCATCTGGCCTGACCGGCGGCGGCTGGCGGCTCTGCGCTTCCGGTCAATGTATCGACCTCGGCAACACAGCCGGCGCACCGATCAAGCTGACAGGCTGCGAAGAGGAATAATGGTCAAGAAAAATCCGCCTGAACCGAGGGCTCAAACGCAGGTGCGGGCCCTCTCGACCATCGTCCCCAGCACGAGATCGGGGTCTTCCCGCCACCAGCGGTCGTGCGAGAAGATCTCTACTTCCACAAACCCGTCATAGCCGATCGCCTCGACCTGCGCGCGGATGGCCGGGATATCAATTACCCCGTCGCCCATCATGCCTCGGTCGAGGAGCAGGTCGCGTGTCGGCACCAGCCAGTCGCAGACATGGAAGGCCAGAAGCCGGTTGCGGCCAGCACGCGTGATCTGCGCCGACAAGTCCGAGTCCCACCACACATGGTAGACGTCGAGCGCGATGCCCACGCCCTCCCCCAGTTCCTCGCAGAGCGCATTCGCCTCGGCCATCGTGTTCACGCAGGAGCGGTCGCCCGCATACATGGGATGCAAAGGCTCGATAGCCAGCGGCACCCTGGCCGCCCGCGCATGGTCGAGCACGGCGGCGATGCCGTCACGCACCTGGGCCCGGGCGCCAGCGATATCCCTCGATCCTTGCGGCAAGCTGCCCACCACGAGCACCAGGCATTTCGCCCCGATGGCGGCGGCCTCGTCGATGGCGCGCAAATTGTCGTCGATCGCCTGCCGGCGGCCTTCGGCCGTCTCAGCCGGGAACATCCCGCCCCGGCAAAGGCCGGTCACGGTCAGGCCATGGCCGGCGATCAGACGTGTGGCCTCATCCACGCCGCAGGCCGCCAGCATATCGCGCCACGGCGCGATGCCGCCGATACCGTGACGGACGCAGCCCTCGATGCACTGCCGCAGCGTCCAGCGCTCCCTGACCGTCGCAGTGTTGAGCGACAGGCGAGTCGGCTCAACCATCGCCTCAGATCCCCACGCCACGCTGGCGCATTACCAGCGTCATGCGTTCCGCCGCCTGTTCGGGATCGGACAGCAGGCCGGCCTTGTCGGCAAGGCGGAACAGTTCGGCCAGATGCAATGTGGAGCGCGTGCTTTCCTGGCCGCCGACCATGGTGAAATGCGTCTGATGGCCGTTCAACCAGGCCAGGAACACTATGCCGGTCTTGTAAAAACGGGTGGGCGCCCGGAAGATATGGCGCGACAGCGGCACGGTTGGCACCATGAGGTCACGATAGGTTTCCATGTCGTCGGCAGCCAGCGCATCCAGCGCCGCGGCAGCGGCCGGGGCAATGGCATCGAAGATGCCAAGCAGGGCATGCGAGAACCGGCCATCGGCGCCGGCGATCAGGTCGGGATAGTTGAAATCGTCGCCCGTATACATGCGCACGCCTTCGGGAAGGCGGGCGCGCATTGCGATTTCCTTGTCCTCGCTGAGCAGCGACACCTTGATGCCGTCCACCTTCCCGGCATGGGCGGCGATGATTTCCAGGCAGACATCCATGGCCTGCCAGTGGTCGTCATGGCCCCAATAGCCGGCCAGCGCCGGATCGAACATCTCGCCGAGCCAATGCAGGATGATGGGCTCGCGCACGCCCGACAGGATGCGGCCATAGACATGCGCATAGTCTTCCGGTCCGCGGGCACTGGCAGCCAGCGCCCGACTGGCCATAAGGATGATGCGGCTGCCGGCGGCCTCGACGGCGGCGCATTGCTGCTCATAGGCCGCGATCACCTCATCGAGCGTGAGGCCGGGGCGCGGCTCGAGCTGGTCGGTACCGACGCCGGATGCGATCAGCGAGCCGGGTCCGAACGACCTCGCTTCGGCGACAGAACGGCGGATCAGTTCCAGCGACGTGGGCCAGTCCAGCCCCATCCCTCGTTGCGCGGTGTCCATCGCCTCGGCGACGCCGAGCCCGAGGTTCCACAGGTAGCGACGGTAGGCCATGGTCGCTTCCCAGTCGGGTGCCGATGCCAGCCACGGATCGATGTCGGCCAGCGGGTCGGCCACCACATGCGCGGCCGAATAGGCGATGCGGGTGCGCTGCATGGAGGCCGGCCTTGCAAAGGAGCGGGGCGCCGACAGGCGCCAGGTTTCCAGGGAGCCGTCGGCTTGCGGCAGGATGACTTGGGCGGTCATGGTGCAATCCCCTTTGAAATGCTGCGGGCAAACATGGCGTCGATCAGGCGTCGCGTCGCGACGATGTCCGCGCCGCTCACCGCGGGCGCACGATCCTCGTCGATCGCCCGCAGGAAGTCGGTGATCAGGGCGCGGTGGGCATCATGCGCGAAGGCCATCGGGTCGGCACCGCTGCCGAAGGCCTGCGAGCGGCCAACGGTTTCGCTGGAGCCATCATGCCGGAACAGGTTGAGGACGCCGCCTTCCAGATGCGCGGTGGCCGTGGCGAAGACGAGATCGATGGTCTCCGGAAAACCCGGATAGCAGGCCGTGGTGGCCATGATCGTGCCCGGCGCCCGGCCGCCGAAAGTGGCGAGCGCGGCCACATGATCCTCGGCTTCCATCTCGTGCAGCGCCGTGGTCGAGACGAGGGAAGAATGGATATCGATCCTGCCGACCAGCGCGCGCAGGAGATCGAGCGTGTGGATCGCCTGCGTCAGCAGGACCCCGCCGCCGTCGCGCGCGAACATGCCCCGGCCCGGTTCATCATAATAGCTTTGCGGCCGCCACCAGGGTACGCGGCAATGACCGGCCGCAAGCGGGCCCAGGCTCCCTTCCGCGACCAGTTCGGCAAGCCGCAGGAACGCCGGGCGGAAGCGATGCTGGAAAACGACGCCCAGCTTGAGTCCTCTGGCCTCTGCAAGAGCTTGCAGCGCCTCGGCATCGGCGGTGACGAGGCCGACCGGCTTCTCGATCAGGAGGTGCCGGCCGCTCTCCAGAATGCGGGAGCCGAGATCGCGATGTGTGGACGGCGGCGTCAGCAGGATGACCGCCTCGACCCGTTCGTCGGTCAGCGCCTTCTCGAGATCCGTGGCGGTCGGGAACGGATAGTCGGCGGCGAACGCCGCGCAACGCGCCTGCGACTGGCTGACGGCGTAAAGCACCTCGGCTTCGGCGGACAGGTCCATGAGACTCAGCGCATGCGGGCGCACCGCGAGCCCGAGGCCGACGAGGGCAATTCCCTTCCGCCTCATGCCGGCATTCCGACGCCGAAGAAATCGCAGATGGCCTCCACCTGCCCTTCCAGCATGCGGATGCCCGGCTGGGTCGCACAGCCGCGCTTGGCGGCGGCCTCCAGCAGAGGCGAGATCGCCGGCTTCAGGATGACGTCGACAACGAGCGCGGAAGGCGAAATGCGCTCCGGATCGACTGGGTACGGGTCGGACGCCTGCATGCCCAGTGGTGTGCAGTTGACCACCACGTCGAAGCCTTGCGGGTCAGCGGCACCGACCTCGACGACAAGGCCGGGATGAGCCTGGGCAAGGCTGGCGACCAGCTCCGCCTGCCGAGTGGAATCGATGTCGAACAGGCGAAGGCGTGACGGGCCTTCGTCGGCCATGGCATGGGCAACCGCCCGGCCGGCACCGCCGCCACCCACGATCAGCACGCTCTTGCCTTGTATGCCGTGCCCGGCCGCCGACAGACCCCGGATACAGCCCTTGCCGTCGAAATTATCGCCGACGAGGCGCCCGTCCGGCAGCCTGCGGATGGCATTGACCGCGCCGATGCGGCGACCGCTGTCGCGCACCTCGTCGATCAGCTCCATGACGGCGATCTTGTGCGGTACGGTGACGACGATGCCGTCGACATTGCCGAAATGGCGCAATGCCGCCAGCGCCTGCGACAGATGTTCGGACCTGACATGCAACGGTACCAGCACGGCCCCGGCGCCGCGCCGTCGGAAAGCCTGATTGAACAGGCGCGGCGAGCCGGCCTGCGCGATCGGATCGCCGATGATGACGTGGAGCCGCGTTTCTCCCGAAAGCGGCAGCGGCAGGCCGGGAATATCGGGAATTGCTTGCGTCATATCGCTCATCGGGAAGCCGCCTTCCGGTCGAGGAACGCACCCACGCGGGCGCGGCATTCATCAGTGTCGAGAACGAGCGAGGCAAGCAGCCGCTCCAGCCGCAGCGACTGGCGGATAGGGTGATCGGCGGCTTCGCGCAGCACCTCGCGGGCGAAACGGATCGCGGCAGGGCTGCGCTCGGCCATGCCGCGCGCCACCGCCATTGCCTCGTTGACGACATTGTCGGCAGGGCATATGCGCGCGGCGATGCCGAAGGCGCCGGCCTCGACGCCGGTAAGCGAACGGCCGGTCAGGATGAGATCGGCGGCAATCGACCGGCCCGCGAGCTGGAGCAGTCTTTGGGTGCCCCCCTGCCCGGCGATGACGCCGATGCCGGTTTCCGGCAGCGCCAGATGGGCATCTTCCGCGCATACGATCATGTCGCAGGACAGCGCCAGTTCGAAGCCGCCGCCCACCGCATAGCCGCGTACGGCGGCGATGGTCGGCTTGCGGGCATGGGCGAAACGGTCGAACTCCTCCAGCCAGTCGTCGAGAACGGCTTGCGCCGCCGTCATGCCGTGCACTTCGGTCAGGTCCGCGCCGACCGAGAAATGGGTTGCCGTTCCCGCCAGCACGATGACGTGGATGTCCGGCATGCGTTCGGCCTCGACCAGAGCGCCGACCAGATCGCGCGCCAGCTGCTGCGACAGCGGATTGCCGCGCTTCGGCCGGCCGGTCATCGTCAGCAGCCGGACAGGCCCCTCATCCTTGATTTCGAGATGTTCGCTCATGTGCCGAAATACTCCGCGTTCATGCGAGCCGGGTTGCGGACGACGGGCGCGAAATCCATTCGTTCGAGGATGTCGCTGCGAATGTCGATCCCGTCGGCGACCTCGATCAGTTCCACGCCGTTGGCCCCAAGTTGGAAAACCGCCCGCTCGGTGACGTAGACGACCTCCTGGCCCCGCTCCAGCGCCTGTTGGCCGCTGAAGGTGACGGCGCCGACATCGTGGACGAACTTGCGCACCTGTCCGGGCGCCTCGACCCGGATGCCGCCGCCGCGGATCGCCAGCCGGGACCCCTTGGTGTCGAAGGTGCCGCAGAACACGACCTTGCGTGCGTTCTGGGTGATGTCGATGAAGCCACCGGGGCCGATGAAATCGCCGCCCAGATGGCTGACATTGACATTGCCGTGACGGTCGCATTCGGCCATGCCGAGGAAAGCGATGTCGAGGCCGCCGCCATGGTAGAAGTCGAACTGCTGGGTGGCGGCCATGATGGCGAGCGGGTTGACCGCCATGCCGAACAGATTGCCGATCAGCATGGCCCCGCCATGGATGCCCTGCTCGATCGTCGTCCAGTAGCTGGATTGCGTCCCGCGTTCGGAAATGATGGCCGCCACGCCGGCGGAGGCGCCGAATCCGAAATTGACGGTTGCGCCCTCGCGCAATTCCTCTGCCGCCCGCAGGGCCAGCACCCGCTTGACCCCTTCAGACGCCTCGTCCGAGGCCGGCAGTGCGGTGGTGCGCAGGAGGCCCGCCAAGGCCGGGTCGTAGCCACCCCTGTAGGTCTGCTCCTGCTGCGGGCTGACCACGATATGGTCGACGAAGATGCCGGGCACTGCGACCTCGCGCGAGGTGAGGCTGCCGGACTGCACACAGGCCCGCACCTGCACCGCGACCAGTCCGCCATTGTTGTGCGCGGCCAGCGCGGCCGCATAGGTGTCGAGGTCAGCCGGCTCCTCACGCAGCGAGAGGTTGCCGAGCGTATCGGCATAGGTGCCCTTGAGCAGCGCCACGTCAATCTTCAGCGGCAGGTAGCGCAGAAAGGTTTCGCCGCCGATCTCGATCAGTTCGACGATATCCTCGCTGGCGGCCGCGTTCACCTTCCCGCCCTGCCGGCGCGGATCGACGAAGGTGTCGAGGCCCGTCCTTGTAATGAGGCCGGGGCGCCCGGCGCCGCTTTCACGCAGCAGCAGGGAAATGACGCCGCCCGGCAGCGAATAGGCCTCGATCTTGTTGGCACGGGCCAGGTCCTGCATCGGCTTGGACCACGTCCAGTGCCCGCCGATGACCCGCCTGACCATGCCTTCATGGGCGAACCGGTTGGCCCCGCGCCGGCCGCGATCGCCGAAGCCGAGCGCATGGACCAGCGTGAGGTCGCGCGGATGGCCGGTGGTGAGGAAACGGGCCTCGATGGCGGCGAAGATATCGTCCGGCTCCAGCAGGCCGCCGCCGGAAGAGGCGACGGCGATGACGGCACCGTCCTTGATGGCGGCAGCGACCGCCTCGGGGCTCTGTACTTTGCTATGCACGGGTCAGTTTCCGAACATGAGGGACGGCAGGAAGGTGATGATCTGGGGAAACGCCACCAGCACCCCGATCGACACCATCAGGGCGAGGAAGAACGGCAGGCTTGCCCAGAACACGCGCTCGATCGGCAGGCGCGACACCATCGATACCCCGTAGAGGGCGACACCGACCGGGGGCGTGATCAGGCCGATCACGCACATGATGCAGAACAGCACGCCGACATGGATGGGATCGATGCCGGTGGCGTTGAGCAACGGGGTGATAGCCGGAACAACCATGAGGATGATGGGCGTGGCATCCATGAACATGCCGAGCACCAGCACGACCAGCAGGATCAGGATCACGATGAGCGTCGGGTCCGTGGTCAGGGATGTGACCTGTCCCGACAGGAGAACCGGAAGCTGCTCGCGCGAGAACATCCAGCCGTCCAGGCCTGAGACGCTGACGATCAGCAGCAGCGCGCCGACCGCCGTTCCGGCTCCGATGATCTCGCGCGACAGGTCGCGCACGGTCAGCGTGCCGTAGAAGAAGCCGAGCAGCATGACGTAGATGACCGCGATCACACCCGCCTCGGTCGGCGTGCAGATGCCGGAGAATATGCTGCCGATGATGAAGAGCGGCGTGAGGATCACCAGCGACGCGTCCCACAGCGCGCGCCATAGCCGCGCGAAGGAGAAGCTTTCACCCTTGGGATAGCCGCGCTTGTGGCTGAGGAAGCCGACCGTGGCCATCAGGAAGCACACGATCATCAGGCCGGGCAGAAGGCCGCCGACGAACAGCTTGCCGATCGACACGTTGGCGGTGGCGCCGTAGATGATCATGATGATGGAGGGCGGAATGATCGGTGCCAGCGTCGAGGCCGACAGCGTCACGCCGGCAGCGAAAGCAGGATCGTAGCCGCGTTCACGCATGGCCTTGACGGTGACCGTCCCGACGCCGACGGCATCTGCTGCGGCCGAACCCGACATGGCCGAGAAGATCATGCTGGCCAGCACCGCAACATAGCCGAGGCCGCCGCGGATATGGCCAACCAGCGCCTGGGCCAGGTTGAAGATGCGCTCGGTCGCGCCGCAGAAATTCATCAGCCGGCCGGCCAGCAGGAACATCGGCACCGCCGCCAGGATACTGTCGTTGACGGTTCCGGTGATGCGCTGCGGCGCAAGACCGAAAGGAATGCCCTTGGCATAGAGGTAGGCCAGTGCCGGAGCACCGAGCGCGACGAAGATCGGCGCGCGCAGCGCAATCAGGACGAAGATGCCGAGAAGAACGATCGCGAGCATGTTCAGACCCCCACAGGCTCATGGACCACGCCATCGCGCTGGGCGATGGTGGCTGCATCGGGCACGCCGATGTGGCGACGCTTGACGAGGAATACGAGGGCGTGAACCAGCATCATCGCGAAGCCGAGGGGCATGGCGATCGTCTGCACGATCACCGAAATGCCGAGCGCCGGCATGATCTGGCTGGCGCCGAAGAAGCTGGTGCGGAACCCGACCCACGCCATGACCGACATGAAGATGAGAGTCACGGCATCGATCAGGTAGCCGACGGAATTGGAAAGGGCGGGCGGCATGGCGTTGACGACAAAGTCGACGATGAAATGCTCAGCCTCGTAGAGGGCCCGCGCCCCGCCGATGAAGACCAGCCAGATCATGCAGATGCGTGAGATTTCCTCGGTGAAGGCCAAGGGGTCGGACAGCACGAACCGGTAGAGGACCTGCAGGAACATGATCCCGATCAGGCCCGAGAAGGCCAGGAGGATGCACAGCCCCTCCACCCGCACGAGCCATTGCTCGGCGCTCAACAGATATTTCCGCATGACAGTATCTCGCTGGTCGTTGAGAGAGCGATCGAAGTTTAGCGCGAGGCCTGGATGCGCTTGATGAGATCCTCGCCGTAAATCTTCGCGTATTTGTCGATGACCGGTTTGGTGGCCTCGATGAACGGCGCCTTGTCCGGTTGGGTAACTGTGACGCCCTGCGCCTTCAGGTACTGGAGGTCATCGGTCATGTTGGTTGCAAACAGTTCGCGCTGGTGCTTGGTCACCTCGGCAAAGATCTCATCGAATTCCGCCCGCTGATCGGGGGTGAGCTGTGCCAGTGCATCGACGTTGGCGACCACGACCTTGTAGAGGAAGAAATGCCCGGTCAGCGAAAGATGGGGCGCCTGCTCGTAGAAGCGCATGTTGCGATAGCCGGAGCTGTCGTTTTCGGCAGCATCGATCGTGCCGGTGGCAAGGGCAGTATACACCTCGCCATAAGGCATCGGCGTGGCCTTGGCGCCAAGGGCATTGAAGGTGTCGAGATAGACGGGGCTGCCGATCACCCGGATCTTGGTGCCGTCGAGGTCGGCAGGTGTCTTGACGTCCACCGTCCGGGTAAAGGCATGACGCTCGCCGCCCGACCACCAGCCCAGCACCTTCAGTCCCGATTCCTGCTCGATCTTGGCGGCGATCTCCTCGCCGATGGGGCCATCGGAAACGACCCAGGGCTGTACGTCGCCGTTCTCGAACAGGAACGGCAGATCGAAAACGCCAGCGCTCGGCGCAAAGGCCGACAGGTTGGACGTCGCCACCGTGGTCATGGTGACGGCGCCTAGCCGCACCTGCTCGATGGCATCCTTCTCGTCGCCCACCTGCCCTTGCGGGAAGACCGTCATCGACAGGCCGGTCTTCGAGGATTTGAGCCTCTCCGCCAGTTCGGCAAAGGCGGTATTGGAGGGCTCGCCTTGCGGATTGACGTGCGCCGCTGTCAGTTCGAGCGCCGGCGCGATGGAAGTGCCGGCAAGCAGGATGGCGGCCGAAAGCACCCCGGCCAAGTTACGGAATTTCATGTGGTCCTCCCTGAACCCTGCAAATTGCGAATATCGCAAAATTGCCACTAGAACGATCTACTAGATCGATGTAGTAAAGAATTTATCGATTGTCTATCGCTTTTTTGGAGCCCGATGCCGCCTTTCCCGGCGACATCGGTCAAGGGAAGGAAAAACCGGAATGGATCAGTTTGCAGCCTGCCACGACGAGGAAGCCCTCGAACGGCATCGCATGTTTGCCGCAACGGTGCGTGAGTTCGTCGAGGCGGAGGTGCGCGACCGCGCCCAGTCGCTCGATGAGAGCGAAACCTATCCGGAGGACCTTTACCGGACCATGGCTCAGCTCGGGCTGTTTGGCATAACGGTGCCGGCCGAGATGGGCGGCGTCGGCGCGGACACCGTTTCCTACGCCATCGTCATGGAGGAACTGTCGCGCGGCTATGCCTCGGTTGCCGACCAGTGCGGCCTGGTCGAGCTGGTTTCCTCGCTGCTGGCCGCCCATGGCACGCCCGAGCAGCGCAAGCGCTATCTCGAACCGCTGGTCCGTTTCGAGCGCAAATGCGCCTATGCCATCACCGAGCCCGAGGCCGGCTCCGACGTTGGCGGCATCCAGACCCGCGCCGTGCGCACCGCCAACGGATGGCGCCTCGACGGCGGCAAGATCTGGATCCACAATGCCCCGGTCGCCGATTTCGCCATGGTGCTCGCCCGCACTGACCCGGCCGCCGGCAAGCGCGGCATGAGCATCTTCATCGTCGATGCCGACCGGCCCGGCTACATCATCGGCCCCAAGGAACATAAGATGGGCCAGCGCGCCTCGCAGGTTGGCGCGCTGACCTTCGACGGCATAGAACTGCCGGCCGACGCCCTGCTCGGCGAAGAGGGCAAGGGCTTCCACATGATGATGAGCGTGCTCGACAAGGGGCGCATCGGCATTGCCGGCCTTGCGGTCGGCCTGCTTCAGGCGGCTCTCGAGGCTTCCGTGGACTATGCCAGGACCCGCCAGCAATTCGGCAAGCCGATCGGCGAGTTCCAGGGCGTGCAATGGATGATCGCCGATATGGCCAAGGCGCTTCATGCGGGGCGCCTGATGGTGCGCGACGCGGCCGCTCGTCTTGATGCCGGGCAGCGCGCCACCATGCACTGCTCGATGGCCAAGTGCTTCGCCGCCGACGCCGCCGTCGATCATGTGGCCAATGCCGTGCAGATCCATGGCGGTATCGGTTTCATCCGCGGCATCGAGGTCGAACGGCTCTACCGCGACGCCAAGATCGCGCAGATCTACGAGGGCACCAACCAGATCCAGCGCATGATCATCGCGCGCAACATCATGCAGTGAGGCCGGTGATGAGCGATATGGACAAGCGCGCCCTGGTAACCGGCGCGGGCCGCGGCATCGGGCGAGGCATCGCCCTCGCGCTGGCCGACAGGGGGTTTGCCGTCGTGGTCAACGACCTGAACGACAACGAGGACCTTGCCCGGACCGTCGCCTCGATCCGGGAGCGCGGCGGCAAGGCCATGCCCCTGCCCGGCGACATCGCCGATGTCGCCGCCCACGAAAAGCTGGTGGACACGGCCTGGGGGGCCTTCGGCGGTCTGGAGTGCCTGGTCAACAATGCCGGCATCTCGGTGGCCAAGCGTGGCGATCTTCTGGAAGCTACGCCCGAAAGCTTCGACCGGCTGGTCACGGTCAACCTGCGCGGCCCATTCTTCCTCACCCAGGCGGTGGCCCGGCGCATGACGGCGGCCGGGAATGACGGCTTCCGGTCGATCATCACCGTTTCCTCCGCCAATGCCGTCATGGCCTCCACCAATCGCGGCGAATACTGCATTTCCAAGACCGGGCTTTCGATGATGGTGAAGCTGTTCGCCCTGCGCCTGGCCGAGTTCGGCATCAACGCCTATGAAATCCGTCCCGGCGTCATCGAAAGCGCGATGACCGCCGTCGCCCGCGACAACTACGACGCCCGCTACGAACAGGGCTTCACGCCGATCAACCGCTGGGGCAAGCCCGAGGATATCGGGCGAGCCGCCGCCATGCTGGCCGATGGCGCACTGGCCTTCTCCACTGGCGAGGTGCTGCATGTCGACGGCGGCCTTCATGTGAGCAGCCTGTGATGACGGCCGCAACCGATACGCACGCGAAGGGCCGCGCATTGGCGCCCGGTTTCTACGGGCTCGACGACCTGGAGGTGGGCGACCATTTCGCCACCTCCCGCATCACGGTCACGGAAAGCCACGTCGTCGGATTCGCCGGCCTGTCGGGGGACCTATTCGACATCCATATGGACGACGCCTTCGCGCAGGCCCACGGTTTCCCAAGCCGTCTCGCGCACGGGTTGCTGGGCCTGGCCATGGTCGATGGCCTCAAGAACCGCGCGCCGGTGCGCATCGCCGGCATCGCCTCGCTGGGCTGGAACTGGCGCTTCCGCCAGCCGATCCTCATCGGCGACAGCATCCGGGCCACCATCACCGTCAACGCCATGAAGCCGCACCGGAATCCCGAACGGGGCATCCTCACCCTGGGCTTCGTGGTATGCAACCAGAACGACGTCGTCGTGCAGGAAGGCGAAACCTTCCTCTTGTGCGCGCGCCGGGCATCATGCGCAGATGCGCCTGCTGCAAGACAGGACGTACAAGGGCAATGAAAGACGACATGGCAAACCGCAGGATCCCATGAGCATATCGGAAGGCGCACGCCCGACGGGCCGCATCACACTGAGCGACATAGCGCAGGCAGCCGGCGTATCGCGCGCCACTGTTTCGCTGGTGCTGCGCAACAGCCCCACAATACCGGAGCGGACCCGCCAGCATGTGCTCCAGCACGCCGAGGCTCTGGGCTATGTCTACAATCGCGGGGCTGCCAGCCTGCGCACCGACAGCACCCATATCGTGGGGCTGGTCGTGCACGACATTACCAATCCCTACTTTGCGGAAATCGTCGCGGCGATCCAGCGCGAGCTGATCAACCACCGGCTCGTCGCCTTCCTCGGCGATACGCGCGATTCGCCGGAACTGCAGCGCAACTTCGTCGACACGGTGCGTGAGTACAATGTCGACGGAATCATCATGTCACCGGCGCAAGGAACCGACCCCGAGCTGATCGCTCGCCTGCAGCAATGGCGGCTGCCTTGCGTGCTGTTTTCCAGAAACCTGGCCGGGATCGAGGTCGACTACGTCGGTGGCGACAATTTCGCCGGTATGCTTCATCACACCCGCTATCTGCTGTCGCTCGGCCATCGCCGCATCGCGCTGGTGGGAGCCAACAAGATGATCTCGACCGGCCGCGAGCGGCTGGAGGGATATCTGGCAGGGCTGCGCGAGGCCGGTATCACGCCCGATCCGCAACTGATCATCCCCTGCCCGCCGACGCGCGTGGATGCCCACAACAGCCTGATCCGACTGTTGCAACTGGCCGACCCGCCGACTGCGGCGGCCTGCTTCAATGACGTTACCGCGTTCGGCGCCATGCTCGCCGTGCAGAACCTGGGTTTGAAGATTGGGCAGGACGTATCCATCACCGGCTACGACGATGTTGCCGAAGCCGGGCTCTGGCGCCCTGCGCTCACCACGCAACGGATTTCCTGCGAGGACATCGGCCGCGAGGCGGTAAGGCTCCTGCTGCGCCGGATCGCCGACCGCAACGCACCGGCAGAACGCGTCATGGTTCCGCTCGATTTCAAGGTGCGGCAGACCGCATTGACACCGCCGTCGCCGGCCCGCATTACCGCCATTCGGGAAGCTGCGCTGGCATGGGAGCAGACCGGCGAGCAGGCCCGAAGCGAGGATGCAGTGCTTGACGCTGCCCAGGATCTGAGGCGCCAATAGGCGGAGGAACACCATGCAGATGATCGACGGCACCGTCATTCCGGCGCTTGGCTTTGGCACCTGGACGCTGAAGGACGACCAGTGCAGCGAACTGGTCGAACAGGCTTTGGCCGCGGGCTATCGCTATATCGACACCGCCGCGAAATACGACAATGAGGAAGCCGTCGGCGCCGGGTTGCGTGCCTCCTCGGTCGCCCGCGAGGACATGTTCGTCGCCACCAAGGTGTGGTGGACCGACCTGGCGGCGGCCGATTTCGAGCGCTCGGCCGAGGCCAGCCTGCGCCGGCTGGGGCTCGACCATGTCGACCTGCTGCTCATCCACTGGCCCAATCCAAAAATCGCCATGAAGGAGACCGTCGAGGCCCTGAACAGGGTGCACGACAGAGGCCTCACACGCCACATCGGCCTTGCCAACTTCACCACGGCCCTGATGGCCGAGGCGGTGGCCCTGTCCGATGCCCCGCTCATCTGCAACCAGGTGGAATATCACCCCTATCTCGACCAAGAGAAGGTTCTTGCTGCATGCCGGGCGGCCGGGATGGCCATGGTGTCCTACTGCCCGATCTATCGCGGCGGGCCGTTGTTCGAGGAGCCGGCCGTCCTGCAGGCCGCCGCCCGCCATGGGCGCACGCCGGCGCAGATCGTGCTGCGCTGGCACGTCCAGCAAAAGGGTATCGGCGCCATACCGCGCACCACGCGACGGGAGCGGCTGGCCGAGAACATCGCCATCTTCGACTTCGCCCTTTCCGAGGCGGAGATGGACGAGATCGGCGCTTTGCGGGCCCGGAACCGCCGCATCTGCGACTATGACTTTTCGCCGGACTGGGATCGTCCCTGAGTTTGTCCTATTTCGAGGTGTCTGCCGCGAAGATGCGGACATCCGGTTAAACGTATGATGGCGGTTCACGCCAACCGGTCGGTAATGTCTTGCGCGATCAGGCCATAAAGATGTTTCGCGGCCGGAGGCAACAGGGTCCCCTTGCGGGTTATCATGGTGAAACGCCTGTGCAATTCGGGTTCGACGATTTGCAGGATCCTGCAATTCCTGACACGGGAAAGATCGGCGATCGAGGCAGTGAGAACGGCGATGCCAAGACCGGCATTTGCAAAGGCAAGCAGCGTTTCGCCCTGTATGCAGGAATATTCCACGGTAAAGGACAATCCCCGTTCTTCCGCCGCTTTGGAAATGATCTGGTGAACCACCGTATTCGGGTAGAACATCACCAGGGGGTGCCTTAGCACAACATCCAGCGCAATCGTTTCCGTATCCTCACCGGTGTCGATCCAATCGTCGGGAACGACAGCCAGCAGCGGCTCGGCGCGGCCTTGCTCGAAATTCATCTGGGGGTCGGAAAGCGCGGGGCCGACGCCGAAATCCGCCTTGTCCTGCTTCAGCGCATTCAGGATTTCCGCTGACTTATATTCCCCGATGGAAACCTTCACATCGGGGAAGGCGTCCTTGAAGGTCTTGATGACATAGGGAAGGCGCGCCGCCGCATAGGTCGGTGAGCAGGCGACGCGAACATGGCCGCGCCTGAAGTCGATGTCCTCGTGGATATGGCGAAACGTCGTTGAAAGAGCCGAGATCGACACGCGCGCCTGATCCAGCAGCATCTTGCCGGCCGCCGTCAGTTCGAGATGGCGTGTCGTGCGCAGGAAAAGCATGACGCCAAGCTGCGCTTCGAGTTCCCGAACCTGCATCGATATTGCGGACTGGGAGCGGCCGAGCGCCTTGGCGGCCGCGTGAAAGGAGCCAAACTCGGCAACACAGACGAAGGTGTTGATCAGCTTGAGATTGACGTGGGTGAGATCCTGAACGGTCCGGGGTCTGATCATAGTCGCTCCGGATGAGTGGTCTGGCCGCCGCCAGACGTGAACTGCCTGGCCGACCCCCTCATAGACATGGCGCGCCCTGCCATCAAGCGGGGCGCGCCTTTCACCGGAAATGCCCGCACTCAGGCGCTAGCCTTCCTCAACCGGTCCTTGGCCCATTTGAACAGCGGCAGGAGCAGAAGCCCGACGGAAAGCAGCAGGAAGACGATCGAGATTGCGCTGCTGGCGAAGATGCCGACATCGCCATCCGACATGATGAGGGAGCGCCGCACATTCTGTTCCAGAATAGGTCCGAGCACCAATCCGAGAAGTACCGGCACGGAGGGGTAACCAAACTTGCGGAAAAGATACCCGAGCACGCCGAAGCCCATCGCCATGCCAAGATCGAAGAAGGAATAGTTCACGCTGAACACGCCGTAGACGACGATCCCCATCACGATGGGAAAGAGATAGGCGGCGGGGATGAAGACCAGCGAGGCGAGCAGCGGCGTCAGCAGGATCGTCAGCACCACCAGCATCAGATTGCCGGTGTAGAAGGTGCCGATCACTGGCCAGACGAAATCGGGGTTCTGCTCGAACAGCAGCGGCCCGGGCTGGAGGCCCAGCATCAGCAGCCCGCCGAGCATGATCGCTGTGGTTCCCGAACCCGGTATGCCAAGGGTGAAGAGAGGGATCATGGCGGCATAGGAAGCCGAATTGTTGGCGGCCTCGGGAGAGGCGATGCCTTCCGGCGTGCCCTGCCCGAATTTTTCAGGATGGCGCGAAATCTTCTTCGAGAAGGAATAGGAGAAGATGGTGGCCGCCGTCGCCCCAGCGCCGGGCAGAACGCCGACGACGAAGCCGATGATCGAGCCGACGCCCAGATCCTTCCATGTCGTGATCATATCGCTCGCGCGCGGAAGAAGCGCCCTCAGCGAATAGCGCGTCCGCGCGACCTTGGGCGCGGTTTCATTGACGCTCGCGAGGATTTCGCCCACGCCGTACATGCCGATGGCGATGACGGTGAATTCGATGCCCTCCAGCAATTCGAAGGTTCCGAAATTGAAGCGCGGCGATCCGCTGACGATGTCGAGCCCGATGCAGCCCAGCCACAGGCCGAAGCCGAGGGCCGCAAAGCCCTTCGCCCTGTCTTCCCCGCCCAAGGAGGTGGAGAAGATCAGTGTCATGACCATGAGGGCCGTCATCTCGATGGGCCCGAAGCGCAGGGCGAACTCCGCGAAGGGCGCGGCAATGGCGGTGAACAGGAAGATGGCGACGAAACCGCCAACGAAGGAGGCGAAGGTCGCGATGCCCAGCGCCCGCCCCGCCTCGCCCTTCTTCGCCATCGGATAGCCGTCCAGCGTGGTCATCATGGCCGCGCTTTCGCCGGGAATGCCGAGCAGGATCGAGGTGACCGCGCCGCCATACATCGCGCCGTAATAGACGCCGGCAAGCCCGGCGACGGCCACCGCCGGCGGGAACGACACGACGATGGGAAGCAGGATCGCAAGGGCGGCCGGCGGCCCCATTGCCGGCAACACGCCGATGGCAAGGCCGAGCAGGACACCCAGCAGGGTCGCCAGCAGCATCGGCCCGCTCAGGGCGACCGACAGGCCCTGGAAGAGGTCGGAGAAGATTTCCATCCCGGTTTCCTCAGAACAGCCCGCGCGGCATCGGAACGCCGAGGGCTCTGTCAAAGATCGCCCATGCCAGCACCGTGAAGGTGATTGCCGTCGCCACGCCGATGGCAAGGCGCACGGGCCTGAAATCGGGCGTCAGCGACAGGAAGCAGGCGAAGACATAGAAGGGGGTGAGCGCGACCATGCCCACGATGGGAGCAGCCACGATGAACAGCGCGGTAAGCCCGACAAGCAGGACCACGCGAAGCATTTCGACGCGAATTTCGGGTTCGGTGGCATTCCCCGCTCCTTCCGTATCATGCCCGCTTTTGGCGGTCTTCTTCTGCGAAAAAAGCGAGGCGCCGGTGCTGACCAGCATGAGTGCGCCCGCGATTGCCGGAAAGAAGCCCGGCCCGGTAATGGTGCTCGAAAAGATCTCGTAGCGCCAGGATTGCCAGACGACGAAGACGGCAAAAACGGCAAAAAGCGACGTGAACAGTTTCTCGGCCGTAGGCGTCCGCATTCGCATCCTCCCAATTCTCACGATACGACGATGTGCTCCGGAAGCCGACGACCGGCAGGGCCAGCCGTCGGTTTTTCGGAACGCCCGGACGGGCTATTTTTCGATGGTCTTGAGGTAATCGGCGTAAAGCTTGCTGATCTCGGGGATTTTCGCCGCGAACTCCTCCGCATCCCAATAAAGTGGCACGGAGTTGTTCCGCTCCACATACTGGGTTTTCCAGGTATCGCTTTCGGAAACTTTCTTCATCACGTCCTGCCAGAACGCGACCGCCTCTTCCGGCACGTCCTTCGGCATCACCACGCCGCGATAGAGCATCAGCTCGATATTCGAACCAAGCTCCTTGAAGGTCGGCACGTCCGGCAGCGATGCGAGCCTTTCCGGAGAGGTCACGGCGATCGGTTTCACACGGCCGGCCTCGATCTGCGACATGACTTCCGACGCATTGCCGAATTGCAGGTCGATATGGCCGCCGAGGAGCGCGGTGGTCACTTCGCCATCGCCATTGAAGGGAACCGGACGCACTTCCACGCCGAGTTCGTTGCCGAGCGAAACCGCCAGAAGTGCCGGATCGGTCACGGGGCCGGTATTGCCGATACGCAGCGTTTTCCTTGCCTTGACGTCGTCCAGCGTCGCAATGCCCGACTTGGCTTCCGCGACGAGAATGAAGGGATCGCCGGCAATGACGGCGATGGGCTGGAAGTCCTCCACCTTGGCGGGTGACTGACCCATCAGAGGTGCCACGAAGAAGCTCGTGGCGATGGTGCCCATGACGTAGGCGTCGCCCTTGCGCTGGGCCACGTAATTGTAGGCGATGGCGCCGCCGCCCCCGGGCTTGTTCTCCACCAGCATCTGGGTGGGGCTCAGCTTCCCGTCGTTGACGATGCCCGCGATGGTCCGGGCGATGATATCCGAACCGCCGCCGGGCGAGGATTGCACGATCAGCGTGACGTCCCGCTCCGGATAATCGGCGGCGATAGCGGCCGTGGCGAAGACGCCACAGGCGGCGAGTGCGACTGCAAATGTGGAAACGCGCTTCAGCATCCTTTACCTCCCAAAAAATTGCTTCTGCCGGCGGAACCTGCGCGCCACCGGCTGGCTCAATACACTACTTGTTGCGTTTGTACTCCTCGATGAGCCCGGCTTTCGGCTCCAGACCGAAGCCGGGCTCCTGCGAGACGTTCAACCAACCTTTGTCGGGCTGCGGAACATCCTCGAACAGCGCGTTGTAGGTCATCCACTTGTGGAAGTGGTATTCCACAAGGCCGCCGTTCAGAACGCCTGCATGCAGCGCGATGTTGTGAGGGCCATTGCCGTTGCCGTGGCTGAGCGGCACATTGTAGGCGTGGGCCTGCGCGGCGATCCTGAGGCTTGCAGTCAACCCGCCGTCATTGTTGATGTTGGGCTGCAGATAGTCGACGGCCCCTGCCTCCAGATAATCGCGTGCCTTGTAGTGCTCGTTTTCGGCCGCGGCCACGCGGATGCGGGTCTGGCTGCGCAGATGCGCCAGATTGCGCGGCTCGTTATAATGCACGGGCTCCTCGATGAAGGTGATGTCGAGTTCCTCGCAGAGCTTGCACAGGCGTACGGCATCGGGAAGCGACATGCGCAGATTTCCATCCATGGAAAGCTTCACATCGGGACCGACCGCCTCGCGCATCGCCGCCATGCGATAATAGTCGTCGACGGGATCGGGGATCGCCTGCCTGCCGACGGTGTTCTTCAGGTGAGTGTAGCCCAGCGAAACGAGGTGGGCTGCTTCCGCCGCCAACTCCTCGCGGCTGTAGACCGGCGCGCCGTCATAGGCCGCCCCATGGGTGATATAGACCGGCACGCGATCGCGAGCGCCGCCGATCAGGTGATGCACCGGGCGGCCGGTCGTCTTCCCCTTGATGTCCCAGCAGGCGATATCGATCATCGCCATCGCCGAGACCAGCACGCGACCCAGCGGGCGCTCCCAGGTGTGGCGGTCGAAAAGCTGGGGTATCCGATCGGTGCGGAAAGGATCAACGCCTTCCTCGATGATGCGAGGCGCAAGGTATTTTTCGATCAGGTCGATCGCCACGGGATGGGTGTAACCGCTCGTTGACCAGCCGATGACGCCATCATTGGTCTCCATTTCCAGAAGAAGCGCGCCCTCGGTGCTGGGGCGATCGCGAAAGGGCGGTGGTGTGATCGGGATGCCCTTCAGATCATGGATCGAGATTCGCGCAATCTTCTGCCGCGGGGCGGCGACAGAAGTCCTGTAAAGCATGGTTTCATTCAGCATCATGTGTCTCCTGCGCAGGAGAATACCGATATCGTGCTGCCAGAAAATCGAGTTAATCTTTCAGATTGATCAGGTTTTCTGATGAAATTCGCGCCGTGCAAGAGATATGCAGAGCGCCCATATGGCCCGGCGCCACTGAACACGATCCGGAGAACGAGGCCTCCATCCGATGTGGCATCGCAAGCCTCTGCAAAGGCCAGCGGTGATTTTGATCGCCCACCGGCGGAAACGCTGAAGAATGGATCAGGTGATCGTACTGAAAGCGGTGGCACCGATCCCGAATCGCTGCGGTGGCAATGCGTGACAAAAACAATGTCACCCAAGCCGGCTCACCAGGGCATGCCGCCCTTTCCCTCCGGCTGCTTGACGCCGGGGGCGCTGATTGCGACAAGACCCGCATGCAGAATCCGCGGACGATCGACCCCGATTATCTGACCAGCCGCCTGAAAGCCCTGCTCGACATCCCGAGCCCGACCGGCTTCACCGACGAAGCGGTGCGCTATACGGCGCGCGAACTCGAACGTCTCGGCCTCGAGGTCAAGCTCACCCGCCGCGGCGCAATCCGCGCATTGAGGCCAGGGGCTGCCCAGCGACCAGCGCGCGGCATCGTCTCCCATCTCGATACGCTGGGCGCGCAGGTCAAGGCACTGAAGGAGAACGGCCGGCTGGAGCTGGTCTCCATCGGCCACTGGTCGGCGCGCTTTGCCGAGGGGGCCCGCGCCTCGATCTTTTCCTCCAGGGGCACCTATCGCGGAACCATCCTCCCGCTGAAGGCATCGGGGCACACGTTCAACGAAGAGGTCGATACGCAGCCGGTGGGCTGGCCTCATGTGGAATTGCGCGTAGATGCCTTGACGCACCAGCGTGACGATCTCCTCCAGCTCGGCATCGACGTCGGCGACATCGTCGCCATCGATCCACAGCCGGAATTTCTCGACAACGGCTTCATCGTCTCCCGCCACCTGGACGACAAGGCGGGCGTCGCGGTCATGCTGGCGGCACTCGAAGCGATGCAGCGCGCGAAGATCGAAACGCCCGTCGACACCTACTGGCTCTTCACCATCGGCGAGGAGGTCGGCGTCGGGGCTTCGGCGGTGCTGGTGCCGGAGATCGCCTCGCTCGTTGCCATCGATAACGGTACGACCGCAACCGGCCAGAATTCGCAGGAGTTTGGCGTAACGCTTGCCATGGCCGACCAGACCGGCCCCTTCGACTATCATCTGTCGAAAAAGCTTCACGAGCTTTGTGGCGAGCACGCCATCCAGGTTCAGAAGGATGTCTTTCGCCATTATCGCTCCGACGCCGCTTCCGCCGTCGAGGCCGGGCACGACGTGCGCACCGCCCTCCTCACCTTTGGTGTCGATGGGTCGCACGGTTATGAACGCATCCACCTTCAGGCGCTGATCTCGCTCGCGCGCCTGACGATCCACTATGTGGCAAGCGAAGTGCAGATCGAGCGCGATGCCGAGGAAGTCTCGGGCCTGCGTGGCTTCACGCACCAGAAGGTTCACGAGGCCAAGCAGGACCTCAAGGCCGACGAACAGGCCCGGTCCTAGGGCCGTTCCGCTTCTCCCTCGAATGGCAAAACGCTCCGGCTTCTTGTCCGCCGAAATCGCGGACGCGGCACGGCCGCGCGCTTTGACTGGAGATGCCTCCGCAGGCTCGGACAATCGAGCTCATCCATCGGGGCAAGAGGCGCGGAAAGCCGCTGTCATCTAATTTTATAATGATAAATTATTGACTCAACATAATTTATACGAATAAATATTCCATACGAAAGATGCCAAATCGAAAGGATCTTCCCCATGAAGAGGCTGTTTCGGAGCGCTGTTGCAGCGGTCGCAATCGCCCTTGCAGGCAGCATGATTTCCCCCGTCGCCGCGCAGACTCCCCCGGGCGTTCTGGTTGTCGGGCAGATCGCCGAGCCGCAGTCTCTCGATCCCCATACGGTGACGGCGACGAACGACTTCCGCATCCTCGTCAATGTCTATGACGGCCTCGTCCGCTTCAAGGACGGTACGCTCGAAGTCGAGCCGGCCCTTGCCGAGAGCTGGGACATTTCCGAGGATGGCAGAACCTACACGTTCAAGCTGCGCCAGGGCGTGAAGTTCCATGACGGCTCCGATTTCGATGCCGACGCGGTGAAATTCAACTTCGACCGCATGCTTCGTGAGGACCACCCGTTCTACGACACCGGGCCATTTCCCCTCTCCTTCAACTTTTCGTCGATCGAGGCGGTAAACGTAGTCGATCCGCACACGGTCGAGTTCAAGCTGAAGGAAGCCTTCGCGCCATTCCTCTCCAACCTTGCCTATCCGACCGGGCTGATCGTCTCGCCGGCCGCCGTGGAGCAATACGGCAAGGACTATGGCCGCCACCCCTCCGGCACCGGTCCGTTCAAATTCGTCGAATGGTTGTCGAACCAGCGTGTCGTGATCGACCGCAACCCTGACTACTGGGGCGGCGCGGCGAATCTGGAAGCCGTCGTCTTCCGCCCGATCACCGACGCCAATACGCGCGTTGCCGAAATGATGGCCGGCGGCATCGATGTCATGGTCGAGGTTCCGCCGGACAATCTCGCCACCTTCAAGCAGGACGCCAATTTCACGGTGGCCGAACAGGCCGGCCCGCATGTCTGGTTCGCCATCCTCAATGCCAAGAGCGGGCCGTTCGCCGACAAGCGGGTGCGGCAAGCCGCGAACTACGCGGTGAACAAGGAAACGCTCGTCAATGACGTGCTGCAGGGCACGGCGACGGTTGCGGCGGGGCCTATCCCGCCGGCCTTCAACTGGGTGGAGAGCGCGGTTGAACCCTATCCTTACGATCCGGAAAAGGCCAAGGCGCTGTTGGCCGAAGCGGGCGCCGAGAAGCCGCAGTTGACCTTCTATGTCACCGAGGGCGGTTCCGGCATGCTCGATCCGATCACCATGGGCGCGGCGATCCAGGCGGACCTGCAGGCCGTCGGCTTCGCGGTGAAGATCGAGACCTACGAGTGGAACACCTTCCTCGGCCGCGTCAATCCGGGGCTGGAGGGCAAGGCCGACATGGCCGAGATGGCCTGGATGACAAACGATCCGGACACCGTGCCCTATCTTACCTTGCGCACGGATGCCATGCCCGACAAGGGCGGGTTCAACTCGGGCTACTATTCCAACCCGAAGGTCGACGAGCTGCTGGAAAAGGCGCGTAAAGCGACGGACCAGGCCGAACGGGGCAAGCTCTACGGAGAGATCCAGCAGATCGTGCACGAGGATGCACCCTGGCTGTTCGTCGCCAACTGGAAGCAGAACGCCGTGACGACCGCGGGCGTTCAGGACTTTCAGTTGCAACCCTCGTTCCTGCTCGACCTGCGTGGCGTGGCCAAGCAGTAGAGCCGCCCCCTCAACCAGCCGCCGGCCCCCGACTGCCGGCGGCGCCAGCCAAGGAAACTCCCGGGCTCCCCATGCCGGCCTATATCCTCAAGCGCCTGATCGCTGTCGTGCCCGTCATGTTCGGCCTGTCCGTCATCGTCTTCCTGGTGATGGCACTGATCCCCGGAGACACGGCGACAGCCATCCTCGGTGCCTATGCCACGCCGGAAAACGTCGAGCGGATCAATCGCGATCTCGGGCTCGACAAGCCCCTTGTCCACCAATATCTGATCTGGATTGGCAATCTGCTGCACGGCGACTTCGGCCGTTCTTTCGCGCTGAACCGACCGGTGCTGGATGAAGTGCTCGAGCGGTTCCAGGCAACGCTGGTGCTGGCCGGCGTGTCCTTGCTGCTGTGCTCGGTCATCGGCCTTTTGGCGGGTATCGTCTCGGCGGTGCGGCAGTTCGGCTGGGCCGACCGCATCATCACCTTCCTTGTGCTGGCCGGCATCTCGGTGCCTTCCTTCTGGCTGGGCCTCCTCCTCATCTATCTCTTCGCCGTCCATTGGCGCCTGCTTCCCGCCTCGGGCATGTATGCCGTCTATGGCGGCGGCACCTTCGAGGACCTCCTCCTGCACCTGATCCTGCCGGCCGCCACGCTTGCCGTCATCGCCGCCGGCGTCATCGCACGGCTGACACGTGGGGCCATGCTGGAGGTTCTGAGACAGGACTATGTCAGGACGGCCCGCGCCAAGGGCCTCCCCGAACGGCGCGTGATCTACGGCCACGCCTTCCGGGCCGCACTGGTCAGCGTCATTCCCGTCATCGGCATCCAGGCCGGTTTCGTGCTCGGCGGCGCCGTCTATATCGAGACGGTATTCCAATGGCCCGGCATCGGCGCAATGCTGGTGAAGGCGATTTCAACGCGTGACATCCTTCTCGTGCAGGGTGGCGTTCTGATCGTGGCGGCGAGCTACGTGCTCTTCAACCTGCTTGCCGACATCGTGCAATCCCTGCTCGATCCAAGGATCCGCACATGAGCGCGCTTGCCGAAACGACGGCCGCCGAGGCAGGCGCTCGGCTCACCTCATGGCAGCTTCTGCTGAACAACCGGCTGGCCACGGCGGGCCTGGTACTGCTCGCGCTGATTGGCCTGCTTGTCATGTTTGTACCCCTGCTTCCCCTGCCCGACCCCGATGCCACCGCACCGGCCATGCGCCTGAAGCCGGTGTTGGAGGCGGGCCACCTGCTGGGAACGGATCAACTCGGCCGCGATATTCTGAGCCGCCTGCTGTGGGGCACCCGCGTCTCCATTGCCGTCGGATTTGCCGCGACCCTGATCGCCGCCATCGTCGGCTCGGTGATCGGCATCGTGGCGGGCTATGCCGGCGGACGCACCGACAACGTCATGATGCGCGGCATCGACATGCTGATGGCCTTTCCCTACATCCTGCTGGCGCTTGCCATCGTCGCGGCCCTGGGGCCGGGACTGATGAATGCGCTCTATGCCATCGCTGTCGTCAACATCCCCTTCTTCGCCCGCAATGTGCGAGGCGTGACGCTCGGTTATGCCCACCGCGAATTCGTCGATGCCGCGCGGCTTTCGGGCAAGGGGCACCTGTCCATCCTCCTGAGCGAGATTCTGCCGAACGTCCTGCCGGTGATCGTCATCACCATGTCGACGACAGCGGGGTGGATGATCCTGGAAACGGCGGGGCTGAGCTTCCTCGGCCTCGGCGCCCAGCCTCCGCAAGCCGACCTCGGCTCGATGCTCGGCGAAGGACGGGCGCAACTCTTCACCGCACCGCATGTTTCGATCGTGCCCGGCGTCATGATCTTCCTGATTGTCATCAGCCTCAACGTCCTCGGCGACGGCATCCGCGACGTGCTGGACCCGCGCCTGCGCTCCGGCGCGCTCGCCCGGCCAGGCCCGGTCACCGAGGTCGCAAGCGACCGCTCAAGGCCGGCGAACGACACACCGGAAGCCTCGCTTTCGATCGAGGGGCTGGAAACCGGCTTCCGGCGCGGGCGAAAGACGGAATTGGCCGTCAGGGGCGTGTCGCTCCATGTCGAGCCCGGCGAATGCCTCGGCCTTATCGGCGAGAGCGGCTCGGGTAAAAGCGTTGCGGCTCTTTCGATCATGGGGCTCGTGGCCTCACCGCCGGGCGTGATCACGAACGGCGCGATCTATCTCGGCAATGAGGAAGTTCTCGCCCTGCCGCAGACCAAGCTGATCGCCAGCCGCGGTCGTCGCGTCGCCTACGTCTTCCAGGACCCGCTGACGACGCTTCATCCGATGTATCCGGTCGGCAGGCAGGTGGAGGAGGCGATTTCCGCACACCAACGGACTGGAGCCGCAGACTGCCGCAAGAAGGCGGTCGAGCTTCTGGACAAGGTCGGCATCCCCGACGCGCGCGAGCGCGCGGCTCATTATCCCCACCAGCTTTCCGGTGGCCAGCGCCAGCGCGTGGGCATCGCCATGGCACTCGCCAATGATCCGGACGTCATCGTCGCCGACGAGCCGACAACCGCCCTCGACGTGACTGTCCAGGCGCGCATTCTGGAGCTGCTGCGCAATCTTCAGCGCGAGCGCGGGATGGCTCTGCTCTTCATTACCCATGACTTCGGGGTGGTTTCGGAAATCTGCGACCGGGTCGCAGTGATGAAGGACGGCGAGATCGTCGAGACGGGAAGTACCGGTGAGATCCTCACCGATCCGCAGCATCCCTATACCAAGCGGCTGATCGCCTGTGTGCCTGAACTCGGCACAGGCGAACGCTTTCTGGACCGGGTTGCCGGAATTTTCGCCGGCCGGCGGGAGGTGGTCCCATGACCGCCGCTGCGATCGAAATCCTCGGCCTCACCAAGACCTTCGGCGGTGGAAGAGGCCTGTTCGGGCAGGCCCGGCACGAGGTGAAGGCCGTCCGTTCGGTTTCGCTCGCCGTCGCGCGCGGCGAAACGCTTGCCGTGGTCGGCGAAAGCGGTTCGGGCAAGAGCACGCTCGCGCGCATGCTCGTCGGCCTGGAAACGCCGACGTCCGGCACCATGCGGATCGGCGGGCGCGACGCCTCGGAATTGCGCCGCGAAGGTCCGCGCGCCTTCGGCAAAATGATCCAGTATGTCTTTCAGGATCCGGTGGCCTCGCTCAACCCGAGAAAGACAATCCACGACATTCTCGACGCGCCCATGCGCTTGCTGTGCGGCTACGAGGCCCCCCGTCGCAGGGCCCGCATGCAGGAACTGCTCGATGCGGTCGAGCTGTCCCAAGATACGCTGTCGCGCTATCCGCACGAGTTTTCCGGCGGCCAGGCGCAACGCATCGCCATTGCTCGGGCACTGGCGGCTGAAGCCGAAATCATGGTGCTCGACGAGCCCGTCAGCGCGCTCGATGTTTCCGTCCAGGCGCAGGTTCTGCTTCTGCTTCGGGACCTGAAGGCGCGCTTCGACCTGTCCTATCTCTTCATCAGCCACGACCTCGCCGTGGTCGAGGCGATATCCGACCGGGTCGCCGTGATGTATCTCGGCGAAGTGGTGGAGACGGCTCCGGCAAGCCGGCTTTTTGCCCATCCCGAACATGCCTATACCCGGCAGCTTGTCGCAAGCGCTCCGCGCATCAGCAGGAAGTGACGACCATGGCCGGTTCAAGGGAAACCAGAAAGTTGGCGGGCGAGGACAGCAAGCGCCTGTTCACGCCCGCCGGCAAGACCAAACGCCGGCCGGAGGCCATCGCCGACCGGATGAAGGAATACATCCGTTCGGAAGGCCTCGCCCCCGGCGACCGACTGCCGCAGGAACTCGTCCTAATCGACCGCTTCAAGGCGGCGAAAGGCACGGTGCGCGAGGCGATGAAGGCGCTTGAGACACAGGGCCTCGTCTTCACACGCAGCGGACCGGGTGGCGGTGCCTTCGTGGCGAAGCCTTCCGCGCAGCACGCGATGGAACTGTTGTCGACGCATTTCTTCTTCGACCAGCCGAGCCTTTCGGACATCTATGCCATCCGCAAGATCCTCGAGCCTGAAGTCGCCGCCCTGCTGGCGGGCCGGGTGACGGGTGAGCAACTCGCATTGCTGGAAAGCACGATCAGGCTCTACGATCATCCGCCCGGCGATCTGGAGGAGCAGTACCGCCAGCGCGTCGCCGAGCTCGATTTCCATTCGCAGCTCGCGCAATTCTGCCCCAACCCGCTGCTCGGTTTCCTCAGCGGCCTGATGCACAATCTTCTGCGCGAACTCCCTGCCGCGCGGCGGATCTATGCCGATGAATCGGCCGTCTCGCGTGAGGAAGGGCTTTCCTTCCAGTATCGCCTCATGGCCGCCCTGAAGGACGGCCGCGCGGAAGATGCCCGCCGTATCGCCGCGGAGCACATGGCCTTTGCCGAGGCCTACATGCTGGCGCGCGCGGAGGCGATCGCAGGGGCCACTACGGCCGATTGATGAGCGCCAGGGAACATAACGGCGCGTATGACATTGTATTTCATAGGCGCAGGGCCGTGGAACTCTCCACGGCCCTGACGTCATACAGGGTACCAACGATGGAGGTTTAGACCCGGTTTATGTGTGGAATTTGTGGAGAAGTCAGGTTCGACGGCGGTTCGCCGTCGGTGGCGGCAGTCTCGATCATGGCGGACGTGCTCGCGCCTCGCGGGCCCGATGCATCGGGAGTGGTAGTGCGCGGGAATGTGGGATTGGGCCATCGACGATTGCAAATCCTCGACCTCTCCGACAAATCGCAACAACCGATGGTCGATCCGGACCTTGGTTTGTCGCTCGTCTTCAACGGCTGCATCTATAACTTTCGCGAGTTGCGGGCCGAGCTGGAGGGCGAGGGCTACCGCTTCTTTTCGGACGGCGATACCGAGGTGATCCTCAAGGCCTGGCATGCTTGGGGCGAGGATTGCGTCTCGCGCTTCCACGGCATGTTCGCCTTCGTCATCCACGAGCGTGATACCGGTCGTCTGGTGATGGCACGCGATCGCTTCGGCATCAAACCGCTTTACCTGGCCGGCATCGAGGGCGGCCTGCGTTTCGCGTCGACCTTGCCGGCGATCGTAAAGACCGGCGGAATCGACACTTCGATCGATCCCGCAGCCCTGCACAACTACATGACGTTTCACGCGGTCGTGCCGCCACCGCGCACCATCCTCAACGGTGTGCGCAAGCTGCCACCGGCAACCATCCGCATCTATGACCGCGACGGCGCTTTCGTGGATCGCCGCTATTGGGACCCGCCCTATGCACGCCGGCCCGGCGATGCCGCCATGACGCGCGAGGAATGGCAGGAGCATCTGCTGGACGCGCTGCGTATCGCCGTCAAGCGCCGCATGATTGCGGACGTACCCGTCGGCGTGCTCCTGTCCGGCGGTGTCGATTCCAGCCTGATCGTCGGCCTGCTCGCCGAAGCCGGCCAGCACGACCTGATGACCTTTTCCGTCGGCTTCGAGGAGGCGAACGGTGAAAAGGGCGACGAGTTCGTCTATTCCGATCTTATCGCCAGTCATTTCGGCACCGATCACCAAAAGATTTTCGTGCCCTCCGCCGGCTTGATGGATGCCCTGCCCGGCACCATCGCCGCCATGTCCGAACCCATGGTTTCCTACGACAATGTCGGCTTCTACCTGCTGTCGAAGGAGGTTTCGAAGCACATCAAGGTCGTGCAGTCGGGTCAGGGCGCCGACGAGGTCTTCGGCGGTTACCACTGGTACCCGCCGCTCATGAACTCCAACGATGTCGTTGCCGACTACGGCAAAGCCTTCCGCGACCGTTCGCACGCGACGCTGGCGACGCAGCTCTCGGACGAGTGGATCGTCGGGCATGATGTCAGCGCGGACCTTTTGAACGAGCATCTGCTGCGCGATGGCGCCGACACACCGGTGGACCAGGCGCTGCGCCTCGACAGCACGATTATGCTGGTGGACGATCCTGTCAAGCGCGTCGACAACATGACCATGGCCTGGGGACTGGAGGCACGGGTGCCCTTCCTCGACCATGAGCTGGTGGAGCTTGCCGCGCGCATCCCGCCGGAAGAGAAATTGCGCGACGGGGGCAAGGGCATCCTCAAGGATGTGGCGCGCAAGGTCGTGCCAAGCGAGGTGATCGACCGCAAGAAGGGCTATTTTCCGGTGCCGCAGCTCAAATACATCGCCGGCCCCTATCTCGATATGATCCGCGATGTCCTCAACTCGGGAAAAGCGCGGGATCGTGGCCTCTTCCGGCAGGACTACCTCCAGCGCCTGTTCGCAAATCCGTCCGACCACATCACGCCTTTGCGGGGTTCGGAGCTGTGGCAGGCCGGGCTTCTGGAAATGTGGCTCCAGGAGCAGGGAGTGTAGGATGACGAAGACAAAAGACAGGACCGCGGCGAGCCACCGCAACAAGGGAACGAAAGCCGTCACCCACCGGCTGACGCGGCTCAGAACCCGCGCCCAGCCGGGACGGCAGACGGGCCGGCCCGAGCCTTCCGCCAAACCGGGGAAGAACGTGGTGCTGGATTGCGGCTGGGGCCGCCTCCTCTTCGCCCAGACCTTTGCCGGCGACGAGGCATTGCTTTCGGAATTGAGAAAGGAAGCGCCGTCCAGTCGCGACATCGCCTTCTATGTACGCGATCCGCATGTGCTGCTCACTCACGCACCCCAGGAAATCTTCCTCGACCCCTCGCATACCTATCGGCTGGACCTTTCGACCTATCGGCCCCAAACGCGCCGCACACGCGGTATCACCATTCGCCGGCTCGCCAGCGAGGCCGATGGCGAGGGCATCAACCATGTGTATGCCGCCTGCGGCATGGTACAGATCCGGTCGGACTTCCTTTCTTCCGAGCGCGACAACCGGTCCATCACCTATTTTCTGGCTCAGGATGACGCGACGGGCGAAATCGTTGGCACGGTCACGGGGATCGATCACCAGCGGCTGTTCGGCGATCCGGAGTGCGGCGCCTCGCTCTGGTGCCTTGCCGTGCATCCGCAGGCTCGCCAGCCCGGTATTGGCGAGAAACTGGTGCGCAAGCTGGCCGAGCATTTCCAGGCGCGCGGCCTTTCGCACATCGATCTGTCGGTCCTGCACGACAATGCGCTTGCGATCAAACTCTACGAAAAGCTCAAATTCCGCCGTATGCCGCTTTTTGCGGTCAAGCGAAAGAACGCCATCAACGAGAAGTTCTTCGCGATACCCCACCAGTCCTATGATGCGCTCAACCCCTATGCGCGGCTGATCGTCGACGAAGCGACGCGGCGCGGCATCCATGTCGAGATCACCGATGCCGAGGGCGGCTTCTTTCGCCTGTCCTATGGGGGGCGGTCGATCCATTGCCGCGAAAGTCTTTCGGAACTGACCTCGGGTGTCGCCATGTCGATCTGCGACGACAAGGCCATCACCCGCCGGGTCGTTTCCGCGGCAGGCCTCAGCGTTCCCGACCAGATCGAGGCGGGCGAGGACCGCAAGGCCCTTGCGACCTTCCTCGCCAGGCATGGCAAGGTTGTGGTCAAACCGGCACGCGGCGAGCAGGGTCGCGGCATTTCGGTCGGCATCACGACGATGGAGGCACTGGAAGAAGCGATTGCCACGGCTCGCCAGGTCTGCGAGCGGGTACTGCTGGAAGCCTGCTTCACCGGCACCGATCTGCGGCTGGTGATCATCGGCTACAAGCTTGTCGCCGCCGCCGTGCGCTGCCCTCCCCGCGTGATCGGCGACGGTGCCACCGACATTCGCGGCCTCATCAAGCTGCAATCGCGCCGGCGTTCGGCGGCGACCGGTGGAGAAAGCCGCATTCCGCTCGATGCGGAAACGGACCGTTGCCTTGCCGAGCAGGGACTCGACCTCGACACGGTGCTGGAGGAAGGCCGCGAAATCACCGTGCGCAAAGCGGCCAACCTTCACACCGGCGGATCGATCCACGACGTTACGGCCAGCGTGCATCCGGCGCTCGTGGAAGCCGCCTGCACCGCCGCGAACGCGATAGACATCCCCGTTGTCGGCATAGACCTCATGGTCAGGGATCCGGCCCAGCCGGACTATGTCTTCATCGAGGCCAACGAACGTCCGGGCCTGGCGAACCATGAGCCGCAGCCGACTGCCGAGAGCTTTGTCGAGTTGCTCTTTCCGGGCAGCCGCAGCGACAGAAGAAATTGAACTGTGCCGGCAAGCCGGAAGCTTCCGACACGTACCGTTCCCGCGACGGCTCTGACCCAAATCAGCCGCAACCGGCCGGTTCATATATGAAAATACTATGAGGGCCGGCGGCGGCCTCTCTCGAAAATATATGCCGTTCCCATCAATTTCCCGGGGCTGAACACAGCTCATACGTTGCCCTGCCGGGACAGCGCATGAGCCCCGGAGAACGGCTCAATGCTCGATATCACCATGCTGGCCATCGGCCTCGGCTTCTTTGTCCTGTCGATCCTCTACGGCGTCGGCAGTGAACGGCTGTGAGGGGAAACACCATGATCCTCGACTATGCGACGGGCGGCCTCGTGGCCGCGTTCATCCTCGCCTACCTCGTCTATGCCCTTATCCGCCCCGAACGTTTCTGAGGCCATCATGACCTTCAATGGCTGGATCCAGATTGCACTCTTCTGCGCCATCGTGGTGGCGCTGGCACGGCCGCTCGGCGGCTATATCGCGCGGGTGATGGAAGGCGAGCGCACCTTGCTGGCACCGCTGCTCGGGCCCGTCGAAAGGCTTCTCTATGCGGGTGCCGGCGTGAACCAGCGGCGCGAGCAGCACTGGCTCGCCTATACGGTGGCGATGCTCGCCTTCAACGCGGCTGGCTTCGTGTTTCTGTTCGCGCTGCAAAGGGTGCAGGGCCTGCTGCCGGGCAACCCCATGCAGATGGGGGCCGTCGCCCCCGATTCCGCCTTCAACACCGCCGTCAGCTTCGTCACCAACACCAACTGGCAGGGCTATGGCGGCGAAAGCACCATGGGCTACCTCATCCAGATGGCCGGCCTGACGGTGCAGAACTTCGTCTCTGCCGCCACGGGCATCGCGGTCGCCATGGCCCTGATCCGCGGCTTCTCGCGCGCCTCGGCGCAAACGGTCGGCAATTTCTGGGCCGACCTGACCCGCGCCACGCTCTACATTCTGCTGCCGCTGTCCATCCTGTGCGCCCTGTTCTACGTCAGCCAGGGCGTCACCCAGACGCTCGGCGCCTATATCGAGGCGACCACGCTGGAAGGCGCAAAGCAGACCATCGCGGTCGGCCCCACCGCCTCGCAACTGGCGATCAAGATGCTCGGCACCAATGGCGGCGGCTTCTTCAACGCCAATTCGGCGCATCCCTTCGAGAACCCGACGGCGCTCACCAACCTCGTCCAGATGGTGTCGATCTTCGCCATCGGCGCCGCCCTCACCAACGTCTTCGGCCGTATGGTCGGCGACGAGCGGCAGGGTTGGGCGATCTTCGCGGCCATGGGCGTGCTGTTCCTCGCTGGCGTCGCAGTGGCCTACTGGGCCGAGGCCAACGGCAATCCGGCCTTCGCCGCGCTCGGCATCGAAGGCGGCAACATGGAGGGCAAGGAGGTGCGCTTCGGCATCGCCATGTCGGCCCTGTTCGCGGTCGTGACCACCGCCGCCTCGTGCGGCGCGGTCAACGCCATGCTGGACAGCTTCATGCCCCTCGGCGGCCTCGTCCCGCTGGTCAACATGCAGCTTGGCGAGGTCATCATCGGCGGCGTCGGGGCGGGTCTCTACGGCATGCTTTTGTTCGTCATCCTGGCCATCTTCATCGCCGGCCTGATGGTGGGCCGCACGCCCGAATATGTCGGCAAGAAAATCGAGGCCAAGGAGGTCAAGATGACGATGCTGGCCGTGCTGTCGCTGCCGCTCGCCATTCTCGGCTTCACCGCCCTCGCCATCGTGCTACCCAGCGGGCTCGCCTCGCTCGCCAATGCCGGCCCGCATGGCTATTCGGAGGTCCTCTACGCCTACACGTCCGGTGCGGCCAACAATGGCAGCGCGTTCGCCGGCCTGTCCGCCAACACGCCCTGGTACAACGTGACCATCGGCCTGGCGATGCTGATGGGCCGCTTCCTGGTCATCGTGCCGGTGATGGCGATCGCCGGCTCGCTGGCGACGAAGAAGACCGTGCCGGCCTCGATCGGCACATTCCCCACCGATGGCGGATTGTTCGTCGGCCTGCTTGTCGGCGTCGTGCTGATCGTCGGCGGCCTGACCTATTTCCCGGCGCTCGCCGTCGGCCCCGTGGTGGAGCATTTCGCCATGCTCGCCGGGCAGTCCTTCTAGGCGTGGCGCTACAGGAGACCATCATGGCAAAGCCCGCAGACATCAGCGTTTTCGACCCCGACATCATCTGGCCGGCCATGCGCTCGGCCTTCGCCAAGCTCCATCCCCGGTCGCAGATCCGCAACCCGGTCATGTTCGTCGTGGAGGTGGTGGCGGCGCTGACCACGCTGATCTTCGTCCGCGACTTCCTGACCGGCGGCGCACAGCTCGGCTTCTCCTTCCAGATCATCGTCTGGCTCTGGTTCACGCTGCTGTTCGCCAATTTCGCGGAAGCGGTCGCCGAGGGCCGTGGCAAGGCCCAGGCCGACGCCCTGCGCCAAACCCGCACCCAGACCGACGCCAAGCGCCTCGCCCCCGATGAATCGACCTACGAGCTGGTGCCGGCCACCAGCCTCAAGGTCGACGACGTGGTCGTGGTCGAAGCGGGCGACATCATCCCCTCCGACGGTGAGGTGATCGAGGGCGTCGCTTCGGTCAACGAGGCGGCGATCACCGGCGAGTCGGCGCCCGTCATCCGCGAATCCGGCGGCGACCGCTCAGCCGTCACCGGCGGCACCCAGGTGCTGTCCGACCAGATCAAGGTGCGCATCACCGCCGCCGCCGGCTCCACCTTCCTCGACCGCATGATTGCGCTGGTGGAAGGGGCGCAGCGCCAGAAGACGCCCAACGAGATCGCGCTCAACATCCTGCTTGCCGGCATGACCATCATCTTCGTGCTGGCGGTGGCGACCATTCCGAGTTTCGCCACCTATGCCGGCGGCTCGATCCCGGTCGTGGCGCTGGTGGCGCTGTTCGTGACCCTGATCCCGACCACCATCGGGGCCCTGCTGTCGGCGATCGGCATCGCCGGCATGGACCGGCTGGTGCGCTTCAATGTACTGGCCATGTCGGGCCGCGCGGTGGAGGCCGCCGGCGACGTCGACACGCTGCTGCTCGACAAGACCGGCACCATCACCCTCGGCAACCGCCAGGCAACGGAGTTACTGCCGCTGGCGGGCGTTGGCGAGCAGGAGCTTGCCGACGCCGCGCAGCTCTCCTCGCTGGCCGACGAGACGCCGGAAGGCCGCTCGATCGTCGTGCTCGCCAAGGAGAAATATGGCATCAGGGGGCGCGACATGGGCCAGTTGCACGCCCAGTTCGTGCCGTTCACGGCGCAGACGCGCATGAGCGGGGTCGACATCGAGGGCAGCTCCATCCGCAAGGGCGCGGTCGATGCCATGCTCGCCCATCTCGATACGGCGAGCGGTCGGACCGGCAAGGCACGCGATTCCTCACGCGAGCTCCAAAAGATCGCCGAAGGCGTGGCCAAGTCCGGCGGCACGCCGCTGGCGGTGGCGCGCGACGGCCGGCTGCTCGGCATCGTTCACCTGAAGGATATCGTCAAGGGCGGCATCCGCGAACGCTTCGCCGCCTTGCGCCAGATGGGCATCCGCACGGTGATGATCACCGGCGACAATCCGATGACCGCGGCCGCCATCGCCGCCGAAGCCGGCGTCGACGACTTCCTCGCCCAGGCGACACCGGAAAACAAGCTCGACCTGATCCGCGCCGAGCAGGCCAAGGGCAAGCTGGTGGCGATGTGCGGCGACGGCACCAACGACGCCCCGGCGCTCGCCCAGGCCGATGTCGGCGTCGCGATGAACACCGGCACCGTGGCCGCGCGTGAAGCAGGCAATATGGTGGATCTGGACTCCGACCCGACCAAGCTGATCGAGGTGGTGGAGATCGGCAAGCAGCTTTTGATGACGCGCGGCTCGCTGACCACCTTCTCCATCGCCAACGACGTCGCGAAATACTTCGCCATCATCCCTGCGATGTTCGTGGCGTTCTATCCGCAGCTCCAGGCGCTCAACGTCACGCGCCTCGGCTCGCCTGAAAGCGCCATCCTGTCGGCCATCATCTTCAACGCGCTGATCATCGTCGCGCTGATCCCGTTGGCCCTGAGGGGCGTCAAGTACCGTGCCATCGGCGCCGGCGCGCTGCTGCGGCGCAACCTCCTCGTCTATGGCCTCGGCGGCGTCTTGATTCCCTTCGTCGGCATCAAGGCGATCGACATTTCGCTGAACGCCGCCGGCCTCGTTTGAAGGACAATCGACATGCTTGCCCATATCCGTCCCGCCCTGTTCATGATCGTGGCATTCACCGTGATCACCGGCCTCCTCTATCCGCTCGCCGTCACCGGCCTGGCGCAGGCGGTGTTCCCCGCCCGGGCCGACGGAAGCCTGATCGAGCGCGATGGCCGCATCGTCGGCTCGACGCTGATCGGCCAGAACTTCTCCGGCGAGGGCTACTTCCGCCCCCGCCCCTCGGCTGCCGGCGACGGCTACGACGCGGCCCTTTCCGGCGGTTCCAATCTCGGCCCGACGAGCGCAAAGCTGATCGCACGGGTGAAGGCGGATGCCGAGACACTGGCGGGGCAAAATCCGGCCGCACCGGTACCGGTCGATCTCGTGACGAACTCCGGCAGCGGGCTCGACCCGCACCTGACGCCGCAGGCGGCGCTGTTCCAGGTGCCCCGGATCGCCAGGGCGCGTGGGCTTCCCGAAGACGCCGTGCGCGCAGTGGTGGAGGCCGGCACGGAGCCACGCTGGCTCGGGCTGATCGGGGAACCCGTGGTGAATGTGCTTCAGCTCAATCTGGCACTGGACGCGACAGGGACTAAGTAAGGGGGGAGCGTGCCCCTCGATCTTGCCGAATCGTGGAGCGGCGAGGATTCTGGCGCGGCATGGCCGCTTTTGGCCCGGACGATGAGACGGTGAACGGACCCGAAATGCCAGACCAGAACGGCCAGGACAGGCGTCCCGATCCGGTGGCCTTGCTCATGGAGGCGGCGAAGGAAACACGCGGCCACCTGAAGGTGTTCCTTGGCGCCGCGCCTGGCGTCGGCAAGACATATGAGATGCTGCTGAGTGCCGCCGCCCAGCGCCGCGCCGGTGTCGATGTCGTCATCGGCCTGATTGAAACGCATGGGCGCGCCGAAACCGAAGCACTTGTGCACGGCTTCGAGATCGTCCCGCTCAGGCAGGTCCACTATAACGGCCGGCATCTGGAGGAAATGGACCTCGACGCCATACTGGCGCGCAAGCCGGCGCTGGTTCTGGTCGACGAGCTGGCGCATACGAATGCGCCGGGAAGCCGGCATCCGAAGCGCTATCAGGACGTCGAGGACCTGCTTGCCGCGGGCATCGACGTCTATACGGCCGTCAACATCCAGCATCTGGAAAGCCTCAACGACGTCGTCCAGCAGATCACCCGCATCCGCGTGCGCGAGACCGTGCCCGACGCCTTCCTCGACCGCGCCGACGAGATCGAGGTCATCGACCTTACGCCAACCGACCTGATCCAGCGGCTGAGAGAGGGCAAGGTTTACGTCCCGAAAACGGCCGAGCGCGCGCTGTCCCACTATTTCTCGCCCGGCAATCTGACGGCGTTGCGGGAGCTGGCGCTGCGCCGCACCGCGCAACGGGTCGACCAGCAGTTGCTCACCCATATGCAGGCGCACGCGATCTCCGGCCCGTGGTCGGCCGGCGACCGCGTTCTGGTCGTCGTCAACGAGCATCCCAAGGCGGCCGCGCTCGTGCGCTATGCGCGGCGGATGGCGGAACGGCTGCGTGCGCCCTGGACTGCGCTCTATGTCGAGACGCCGCGCGCGCTGCGGCTTGGCGAGGCGGCACGCGACCGCATCGCAGCGGCCCTGCGCATGACCGAGCGGCTGGGTGGCGAGGCGGTGACGGTACCCGGCCGCGAACTCGCCGGAGAAATTCTCGACTATGCGGCAAAGAACAATTTCAGCCACATCGTCATCGGCCGCAGCGAACGCTCGCGCCTGCACGAACTGCTTTTCGGCTCGATCACCTACGAGATCGTGCGGCAGGCGGGCAACGTCGCCGTTCATGTCGTCACCGGCGACGAACGGGATACGCCGACGGCCAAGAGTGTCGATACGCGCCCGGCCACGGCACCGTTCGAGGTGCGGCCCTATCTGGTCAGCGCCGGGCTGGTCGCCGTCGCGCTCGGCTGCGGTGAAGTGCTCGACCGTTTCCTCGACGTGCAAAACGTCGCGCTGGTCTTCCTCACCGCCGTGCTGATCAGCGCCGTCGTCTTCGGCCTGGGTGCTGCGTTGTTCGCCAGTCTGCTCAGCGTGCTTGCCTTCAACCTGTTCTTCCTGCCTCCCTATTACAGCGTCACCATCGCTGACCCCGAGAACGTGGTGGCGCTGTTCTTCTTCCTGGTTGTGGCCCTGGTCGCCTCCAACCTGACGGCCAGCGTACGCGCGCAGGCCATGGTGGCCCGCCAGCGCGCCCGGACCACTGAGGACCTGTATCTCTTCAGCCGCAAGCTGGCCGGCATCGCTTCGATGGATGACCTGCTGTGGGCGATTTCCTCCCAGGTGGCCTCCATGCTCAAGGTCAGGGTCGTGCTCTTTCTGCCGGAGAACGGATCTCTAGAATTGAAGACCGCATGGCCACCCGAAGACGTCGCCGAGGAGGCCGACCTGGCGGCCGCGAAATGGTCGTGGGAAAGCAACCGGCCGGCTGGACGCGGCGCCGACACCCTGCCGGGAGCCCGACGCCTGTTCCTGCCGATGCGAACGGGGCGTGGCCCGGTCGCGGTTGTCGGCATCGACAGCGACAAGCAGGGCCCGATCCTGACGCCGGACGAGCAGCGCTTGCTCGATGCCCTGTCGGATCAGGCGGCCCTGGCCATCGAGCGCATCAATCTGTCGGAGGAATTCGACAAGGCGCAGCGGGCTGCCGAACGCGACCGCCTGCAGGCGGCGTTGCTCACCTCCATCTCGCATGACCTGAGGACACCGCTCGCCTCCATCCTCGGGGCCGCGGACGGTCTGGCGGCGCTGCCAGAGCTGACGCCGGATGATCGCAAGGCGCTGCTTTCCACCATTCAGGAGGAGGCGGAGCGGCTGAACCGCTTCATCGCCAACCTGCTCGACATGACCAAGCTGGAATCGGGCGCGCTGATGCCCAACATGGGGTTGGTGGACGTGAGCGAGGTGGTTGGCAGCACGCTGCGGCGGGCGGAACGAATTCTGGCCGACCACCGGGTCGAGACGGAGCTGGCGCCAGACCTGCCCATGGTGAGGCTCGACCCTGTCCTGTTCGAGCAGGTTCTGTTCAACCTTCTCGACAATGCGTCCAAATACGCCCCGGCTGGAACGGCGATCCGCGTCGCGGGCAGGCGCGAGGGAATGTCGGTTCGTCTCCAGGTGCTGGACGAAGGGCCCGGCATTCCGCAACCGGAACTGGGCCGCGTCTTCGACAAGTTCTATCGCGTGCGCAAATCGGACAGCCAGCGCGCCGGCACCGGGCTTGGCCTTGCCATCTGCCGCGGCTTCGTCGAAGCCATGGGCGGGACGATCGAGGCGGGCAACAGGGTTGTCGGTCACGGCGCCGTCTTCACCGTTACCCTGCCGGTGCCGGACGCCGTCAAACCGGAGACCGCGCCATGAACGCGAATGCCCCCACGATCCTGATCGTCGACGACGAACCGCCGATCCGCAGGCTGTTGCGCACCAGCGTGGGTTCGCAAGGCTTTCAGGTGATTGAAGCTGGCGATGGACGCAGCGCGCTCGCCGACGTGGAGCGCGCCCGCCCCGACCTGGTCATCCTCGATCTTGGCCTGCCCGATATGGACGGGCTGGAGGTGATCCGCGCCCTGCGGGATGGCGGCAACGCCGTGCCGATCCTGGTGCTGTCGAGTCGCGCCGACGAGAAGGGCAAGGTCGAGGCCCTCGATCTGGGTGCCGACGACTATGTAACGAAGCCGTTCGGCACGGCGGAGCTTTTCGCCCGCATCCGGGCAGCGCTGAGGCACCGGCTGCAACAGCAAGGTGAACAGCCGGTCTTCCGCAGCGGCGATCTCGAGGTGGATCTGGTGCGTCGCATCGTGCGCCTGCGCGGCGACGAGGTGAAGCTCACGCCGAAGGAGTACGATATCCTGCGCATGCTGGTCGCCCATGCCGGCAAAGTGCTCACCCATCGCATGCTGATGAACGAGATCTGGGGCGGCGAAACGGATGTGCAGTATCTGCGCATCTACGTCCGCCAGCTTCGTCAGAAGATCGAGGCCAACCCCGAGCAGCCGCGCCATATCCTGACGGAGACGGGCATCGGCTACAGGCTCAGAATGGATTGACCCCCGTAAGATGCGACTAAAGATCCTCCGGATGCGCACGGCCGACGACCTTCAACGGCGCCGGCATCGAGCAGGCGAGCGCAATCTGGCGGACAGGGAAAGACTTTGGCCAGGGACCGAAGCTGTCCTGGTCCCTATTCCTTTGGAAGCGCATAAGCGATCACGTAGTCACCGCGGTCAGGGGATTGGCGGGCGCCGCCAGCCGAAACCACCACGAACTGGCAGCCGCTAGAGCGCATCCGGGGATTGATGAATCGATTGTGATGTGACGCGTTGGCTTCCTGCTGATTCAACGTTGACCTTGATGGAGGTGAACGATGGCGAGAGCGCTCAGTGAGGATCTTCGGTTACGTGTTTTGAAGGCGTCGGATGAAGGCATGTCGGCGCGGCAAGCAGCAGCCCGGTTTGGTGTCGGGGTATCGAGTGCGATCCGGTGGATCGCACGGGCCAAGATCGGCGAGTTGACACCGCGGCCGCAAGGGCGACGGCGCGGCTCGCGCCTCGACGGATTTGCGGACTT